>NZ_PHNT01000015.1 GCF_002834145.1 Roseovarius salinarum
CAGACCCCACTCATCCCTGGGCAATCTCACGCCGCAGGAGTTTGCAATGAAATCGAAACTGGAAACCAAGGCCGCATGAGGCCAGTAATCAACCGACGGATTCTTCCTAAGGCTGGAGGAAAGTCGGGTCTCAGGTCAGCACCCGTCCTCCGCGGTCCGGCCCGTGACACGAACCCCTTGTCGAGCAAGGCTCGCAGCGTGCGGTAGAAGGTGGGATTGCTGAACTTGCGGCAGAGCGGATGTCGTTTCAACTCGACGCTCCGCACGACCCCGTTTCCGTCCGGCGACATGACGGACAACGCGTAGATCAGGATGCGCTCGTCCTCGGACAGCTTGTCCAGCCCGAGATCCTTCTCCATCGAGGTCACGAGCTCAAGCAGCTTCGCAATACGAGAGATGTGCGTTTTCGCCAATGATCCATCGCCCTATTCCAAGTTCCCGCCGCACAGCAGAGCACAATGGCAACATGGAGAATGGTCACTTATCCGCGTGTAACAGGGTACTGGATTTCTAGGGTCGGCCGGTGGAATGTCAAGTCGAGACGAGATTTCTCGGGAACCTGCCCCGCCGACATGACGAACGATGCTCATGCGGCACCGCAATGGCAGAGATCGCTTGGGCGGACCGGCGGCAGACGTAACGCCAAGGGAACATCCGCGCAGGGAACTCGCACCTGCCGCGGCGACGGCGCTCGCGCCGAACCTCGCCGGAATGGCGAGGGCGCCTTCGCGTCAAGCGGCCGGCCACTTGGGAAGTTCCTGCCGGACATACAAGTGCAGCGCCCGATTGACACCGCGTTGCGGCATGGCCAGAAAGGTCGGGAACACGGCTTTCGCCGCGCGCTGCCGTCGCGGCCCGGATGCTCAAGATGGCAGGAGGGGACCATGGCCATCCAGAAAAGCCCGCGCGAGAAACTCGGCGGCTGGCTTGCGCTTCTCGCCTTCGCCGCAATGGTCTTGTATCCTCTGTATGTCGTGAAATGGTCCGGAAGCACTGTCGCCCAGGCGGAGCTCAGGACCTCGGGCACGACACGGCGCGACTCCGTCCCACTGGACCCGGCCATGACCCCGGTGCGCGCGGTCCTCGACTTCGAGGTGCGCCCGCAAGGAAGCCGGGTGGCATCCTACAGCGTCACCGTGTCGGATGCCGGGGGCAACGTCGTGTTCGACGAAAGCGGCACGGCCAGTCTGAGCGACGAGACCGGCGGCTCCGCAGGTCCCGCAAGGGGGCTTTCGGTGAATGTCGGCAGTTTCCCGGTGCCCGCCGCGGGCCCGCACTCGATCATTGCAGAGATCACGCCGCGCGCACCGCTCAGCAGTGCCGCGCTCGTCCTCAGAGGCAACAGCGCGCAGTGGGATTTCCGCATCATCGCCGCGATCGCCGGCACCTTCGTTTTCGGTTTCATCCTCGGGCGCCCCGGCCGCACCGAAAGGGGCAGCTAGCGTCAGAACCCGGAGAATGCGCCGAAAGCGAGCATTGCCAGTGGGGCCCCTCGTGATACGCTCGCCCCTGCCGATTTCGGCTGGCTTTTTTCGGCGCCAATTGCGAATAATCAAGCAAACGCAGAATGCATGCCAGCGCAGGAAAGCCCGGGCCGGGGAGGAACGACCCGGACCGGTTGATCTGGCAAAACCCGCGATGCCGTCATGCGCCGGGCGGTGGGCGGAGGCTTGGTCGGCGCGCAGGCCGTTCCGGCGTCGCGAATGGGGCGCTCAATCGTCCGGGATTGGGGTTTTCGGTGGAGACAGGCAGGATGCAGCGGCGTGATGTGCTGAAGATCGCGATGGCAGGGCTGATCCTGGGGGGCTGCGCCGCCCCGCCCGGCACCGGGCCGGAGGATGTCGACGCTCTGGCGCGGGAGGTTGCCGCGCTGGGCCCGAAGGTCGATCCCGACGAAGCCACCCGCGCGGCGCGGATCGCCTATGGCTACACGCAGCAACTGGCACGCGACTACGAGGTCACGGACCCGCCGCTGGTCCACAACGCCAAGGTTCACGGCGGCCAGCGCGACCGGGGGCTGTGCAACCACTGGGCCGAGGACCTGCACCGCCGCCTGTCGCAGGAAGGCTTCCGCACGCTCTCGGTTCAGCGGGCGATCTCGCCCCGCTCTCCGTTCCGGATCATCCACCACGCCGCGGTCATTACCCGGCCGGGCGACACGATCCACGAGGGCATCATCCTTGACGGCTGGCGCCACGGCGGCGCGCTGTTCTGGGCACCGACCCGCGAGGACGACCGTTACAACTGGCGGCCCCGGGCAGAGGTCGTGCGCGAGATGATCGCGGCACGCGACGACTGAGCCGCGGACAATGGCGCTGTCAGGCCGGTCGGACCCGTCGCAGTTCGGCAATTGAAGCCGTCTCTGGGGCCGCGCAACGTCCGCGCGGTTCCACGCCTGTTCTGCGCGGCATAAAGGTCAGCCAACCTGCCCTTGGCGCGGCGCGCCGGACTCCGCCCGCCGCCCCCAGGCGCGGGCGAAGGGAGGGCCGGTTCGTGCCGTTGGCTTGGTCCGGATGCGTCTGCCAGCCTCTTCTCCGGCTGCCTAGGCATTCCACACGACGGCACCGGCCTGTGACGCGTCGTAGCCGCCGTAGCTGCACACCTGCTCGCGGAATCTTTCCGTTCCCAGGAATGCCACGAGGGTTTGCAGGGGCGGGTCGAACCACGCCTTGCGGTCCACCAGCAGGGCGAACTCCTCGTCGATGACGGGCGCGAAATCGACGCCGAAGCGGCGCGCGACGGCCTCCAGCCCGAAGGTGACATCGGCGGCCCCGCGCCGCACGCTGTCGACGGCGTCGTCTTCCGTGCGCGCCGCCTGCGTGAAGGTGAGCGTGGCCGTGTCGAGGCCCCTCTCGGCCGCCAGCGCCTCGAACAGGCCGGCGGTGCCCGACTGTTCCTGCCGCGGCGCCACCCGGAAGCCGGCGATGTCGGCCAGCGTTTCCGGGCGCGGCCCATCCGGGCGAAAGACCAGCCCGCGCCGGCGCCTGGCAAACGAGACCAGGACGGCATTCTGCGCGCCGGCGACACGCGACACCGCCGGCACGTTCCAGCGCGCTGTCCGTGCGTCGTAAACGTGCAACCCCGTGGCCACGCCTTCCGCCCCCACGAAACGGGCCAGCCCGTCGAGCGAACCGTCGAAATAGGTGGCAAGCCCGCAGCCGGATTCACGGATCGCCCAGTCCAGAAGGGGATCGTGGCTGCCGAGCATGATCGGCGGCCGCGTCGCCGCGGCGGCATGCCCGCCGGACTTGGCCCGGTCGATCCACGCGCGCACCTCGGCCGCCGGGAACAGCAGCTTGCCCGTCGCGCGCGAGCACGGCAGATCCCCGGACGCCGCCAGGTCGTAGACCTTGCGCTCCTTCAGCCGCAGCAACTCCGCGAGTTCGCGGACCGTCAGGAATTCTTGCGTCTGTGTCTCAGGATCGGTCATTGGTTCCGCCGGGACCGGGACGGCGCACGCGCCGTCCCGGCCGATGGTATCAGCTTTCGGGCGCGTTCGGGAAGAACAGTTGCTGGCCGTCCACCTCGTAGGCGCCGATCGCCGCCTGGCCGTCGTCCGACAACAGCCAGTCCGCGAAGGTCCGCGCCGCCTCGATGTTCACGCTTGGGCATGTCTCGGGGTTCACGGGGATCACGCCGTACTGGTTGAACAGATCCTCGTCGCCCTCGACCTGGATCTCGTAATCCTGCTTGTTGCCGAAGCTGATCCAGGTGGCGCGGTCGGTCATCACGTAGGCGCCCATCCCGATGCCGGCATTGAGCGTCGCGCCCATGCCCGAGCCGGTCTCGCGGTACCACGCGCCGGACCCGTCCGCCGGCGCGACACCGGTATCCGCCCACAGCGACATCTCTTTCTTGTGCGTGCCGGAATCGTCCCCGCGCGAGGCGAACAGCGCGCCCGCCTCGGCGATCCTGGCCAGTGCGTCCTGCGCGTCGGTCATGCCACCGACACCCGCCGGGTCCGCCTCGGGGCCAACGATGACGAAGTCGTTGTACATCAGATCGGTGCGCCCGGTCCCGAAGCCCGCTTCGACAAAGGCCTGCTCGGACGGCTTGGCGTGGACCAGCAGCACGTCGCCGTCGCAGTTCTCGGCGTTCTTGATCGCCTGGCCCGTGCCCACCGCGACCACGTTGACCTGTATGCCGGTCTCTTCCTCGAAGATCGGCAGCAGGTGGTCATAAAGCCCCGAGTTCGCCGTCGATGTGGTCGACTGCACGATGATGGACTGCTCCTGCGCGGCCACCGGGCCCGCAAGTATCAGCGCAAGTGCCGTGGCACCAAAGGCATCTCTGATCATTGGCAACTTTCTCCTCCTTGTCTTGGATCACACGACAACATTGCCGTTCAGGTAATCCCGGGCCGCCGGGCAGCGCGGTTCCGGGAAGAACTCGGCGGCGGGGGCGTGTTCGGTCACCCGGCCGCGATAGAGAAACGCCACGTCGTCGGCCATGCGCCGGGCCTGGCCGATGTCGTGGCTCACGAGGACGACGCGCACCCCGCGATCGCGCGCCTGCGCGACGATCCTCTCGATGGTGAGCACCGAGGCCGGGTCGAGGCTCGCCGTCGGCTCGTCGAGAAACAGCACCTCCGGTTCCGTGGCGAGCGCGCGGGCCAGCGCGAGCCGCTGCGCCTCGCCCCCCGACAGCCGCCGGGCCGGCTGGCCCGCCTTGTGGGCAAGCCCGACGTGATCGAGCAGCTTGCCCAGCCGGGCGCGGTCGCGGCCGCGGGTCTTGAGAACGAAATCGAGATTCGCCGCCACCGTGCGGCGCAGCAGCACCGGCTTCTGGAACACGAGCGCCTGTCGCGCGGTCACCGCGGCGGGGGGATGGCCATCCCATGAAATGCGCCCCGAGGTCGGCTGGATGAGTCCGTGCATGAGCTTGAGCAGAAGGCTCTTGCCCGCGCCGTTGGGTCCCATGACGACGGTGCAGCCCGCGGGCCCGAGTTCGAGGTCGAGCCCGTCAAGAACGACGGAGTCGCCGAAGCGCAGGTGCAGATCGCGGACGGAAAGCGGCATGATCGGGGCCGCGCCACGCTCTGCGGCCACCGGGGCAAGGGATGTGGCCGCCACGTCAGACATAGGACATCCGCGCCGCGCTCATGCGGACCGACTGAACCGCCGCGTTCACGCCAAGCGCGATCACCAGCAGGATGATCCCGAGCGCCAGGGCGAACGACAGGTCGCCCTTCGACGTCTCGAGCGCGATCGCGGTGGTCATGACCCGCGTCAGGTGGTCGATGTTGCCGCCGACGATGATGACCGCGCCGACCTCGGCGACAGCGCGGCCGAACCCCGCGAGTCCGACGGTCAGCAGCGAATACCGCGCGTCCCACAGCAGTGCCTGCACGCTCTGGACCTTCGACAGGCCCAGCGAGCGGAACTGCTCGGCATACTCGGCGTGCAGATCCTCCAGCACCTGCCGCGACAGGGCGGCCACGATGGGCGCGATCAGGATGGTCTGGGCGACGATCATCGCCGTGGGTGTATAGAGCAGGCCCAGGAACCCCAGCGGCCCGGACCGCGAGAAATGCAGGTAGACGACAAGGCCCACGACGACCGGGGGCAGGCCCATCAGCGCATTCATCACGATCAGCACGAGGTTGCGGCCCCGGAAGCGGCTGATCGCCACCAGCGCGCCCAGAGGCAACCCGATCAGCAGGGCGACCAGCGTCGCGCTGAGACTGACGCGCAGCGACAACAGGACGATCTCGAGCAAATCGGCATCGCCCGACCACACCATCTGCAGCGCGAGCGACAGGGCCTCCCCCATGCCTTGCATTTTTTCCGCTCCTCCGAAAAATATGCTGAATCTCACGCTACGCTGCCGACCGGCATCGCGCAAGTCTTGCATGGTATCGTCGTTTCGGAATCGGCCGCGCGGGCCCGCACATGGCCGCGCCTGACTGCAAAATTTACGCCGCCCACGACGGGCCACCGCCGTGGCCGCGGTGGCTGCCGGAAAACCGCGCGGTGGCGGCCACCGGATGCCCTGCACCGACACCATCGGTGGCACGTCGGTATCCTGTCAGTGCAAGCGGGCGCCTTTCAGCGCGGAGCGCGCGCCGGGCGGCCTGTCACGCGCCGCATCGGTGCGCGCGTGATCGCATGGCAATCATGGGCGGACGCCTGGCCGGGAAAGGCCGCTTCGCAAAACGCCCGGACGGCGACGGGGTGCTGCCATGAACCGCCGTCACCACGCCCGGGACCGGCGGGCGCAACGCCGCGCTCCGGGCCCGTGTCCGGCGGTTCCGCGCAACCGGTCAGTCGGCGGGCGCGCTCAGGCGGACGTTGTCGCCCGCCAGCCGCTCGCCGCTGGAAAAGCCAAGCATGCCAAGGCCGTACCAAGCGCCGACCGTTATCACGATCATGGCCGCAAAGGCCGCGTACATCGCGTTCATCCTATTCCTCCCCTGGCGCCGATGCCTTGCGCAGGAACTCGATCAGGTCCTGCCTGTCGTCGGCGCTGTTGATCCGTTGCATCGGCATCTTGGACCCCGGCACATAGTGGTCGGGGCCCAGTTCGAACAGCGCGTCGATTGTTTCATCAGACCAGATGATATCCGATCCTGTCAAAGTCCCGGAATAGGAATAGCCCGGCACGGTGCCCGCGCGGCGCCCGAAAAGGCCGTGGAGCGTCGGGCCGGCCTTGCGCGAGGGCGGCGGTGTCAGCGCGTGACAGATCGAGCACTTGCGCATGAACTGCCGTTCGCCGTTGGGCATCTCGTCGGGGTCGCGCAGGAAACCGCGGGTTTCCTTTCCGGCCGGTTCGTACTGGTCGAGCATCCCGACCGGCCAGGCATAGGCCACATCGTCGAGCCCGCCCGCGTAGATCATTTCGCCGTCCGGCGAGAACCCGAGTGCCCAGACCGGTCCACTCCGCATCGCCCGGAAATCGCGCGCGATGCGCCAACGCGCCGTGTCGATCATCATGACGTAGCCGTGGCCGTCGCCCACGGCCAGCCGCCGCGTTTCCGGATGGTGGGCCAGCGCCAGGATCGGGCGGCGGTCGAGCGTGAAATCCTGAACGAGCGCGCCGGTCCGGGGGTGGATCACCCGCGTTGCCCCGTCGACGGCGCCATAGGCGATCCAGCCCATGTCCGGGGCCAGCACGAAGCAGTTGATGCCAAACCCCTGGTCCACGATGACGCGGCTGTCGCTGCCCGCCTCGCCCAGCCGGTGATACCGGATCGTGCCGTCGGCCGAGCCGGAATAGAGCCCCTGCCCGTCCGGAGCGAAGGCCACGTCCGTCACGCTGTTGTCGTGATCGTCCAGGAAGCGGGGCTTGCCGGACTGGCCTTTGGCGGGCCAGAGACCGATCGTGCCGTCCCAGCTTGCCGAGGCGATCCACCGGCCGTCGGGCGAAAGGTCGAGCGCCACGACCTTGCCCTTGTGCCCGGTCAGCCGGGTCTTTTCACCGGTGGCGAGGTTCCAGTCGATCACCGCGAAATCATCCGCCGCCGAGAGGACGCGGCCGGGCGACGCGAACAGGACGGTGTTGACCGCGGCTGCGTGACCTTCCAGCCATCGCGGGCTGCGGCTGCGCCAAAGGCCGACGGAATTGTCGAAACTCGCTGTCGCCACCTGGCCCGTGCGGGGATTCACGCTGATACCCATGACCGGGCCACCGTGTCCCTTCAGGGTGGTGAATTCCCTCGCGGCGGTCGCGCCGGCGGCGACCAGGCAAAACAGGATGCCTGCCACGGCCGCCCGCATGGCGCCTATTCCGCGGGCGTGCTCTTGCCGTCGGGCGCGGATCTCTCCTTCTCCTCCAGCTCCTCGAGCCACAGGCTGTGGTGCTCGCGCGCCCATTGCTCCTCGACCTGGCCGGACCCCATCGCGTCGAACGCACCTTCCATGCCGACCGAGCCGATGTAGATGTGCGCGAGAATGATCGCCATCAGGATGAAGGCCACGATGGAGTGCCACAGCTGGGCGTACTGCATCTCTTCATGCGGCGCGAGCGTTTCGGGCAGGGTGCCGAGGCCCAGAAGCTGCGGCAGCCCCGTGTCGTTGAGAATGGCGAAGGTCTTGGCGAACATCGGCAGTTCGAACGGGAACAGCAGCGACAGCCCCGAGGCCGCGACGGATGCACCGAGCAGCGTCACCGCCCAGAAGATGAGCTTCTGACCGGCGTTGAACTTCTTCGCCGGCGGATGCTTGCCCTTGCTGAAGATCCCGCCGCCCTGCGCCAGCCATTTCAGGTCGGTCCGGTCGGGCAGGTTGTGCACGACCCAGAGGACAAAGGCCATCACCAGCCCCAGCATGAAGGCCCAGGCGACATTGTTGTGAAGCCACTTCGACGCCATGGCGACATCGGCAAAGGCCGCCTTGCCGAATGCCGGGATCAGCAGCTTGCGCCCGAACAGCGTGATGAGTCCGGTGAGCGCCAGAAGGATGAAGGACCCTGCCATCAGCCAGTGGCTGAAGCGTTCGATGAACTGGAAGCGGGTTACGGTGTGTCCGGTCTTTTCGCCGTCGATGCGGATGCGGCCGCGGACCAGGAAGAAAAGCGCCAGAAGCACGAGCGTGGCCCCGAGAAGCCAGGCCCCGTAGCGCGCCAGCGGTCCCTCGCGGAATTGCTGCCACCACATGCCCCGGTCCTGCACCAGCACGCGGGCCGGGTCGCCGCCCGCCGAGACGGTGACATCGGCGTCGTTGAACCGCAGGTCGCGCCAGACCTCGGAATCCGACAGGCCGCCGAGGGGGCCGAGCGCCTCGGCGGCCTCGGGCGGGCGGTGATCGTCGCCGGTGGCATTGCGCCGGTAGGCGTTGTCGACCTCCTCCCCGCGCTGCCGCGCCAGGATGTCCTCGAGCGTTGTCGCCCCGCCGGTGGCCGACCTGTCGGTTTCGGGCAGGCCCGGCCCGTCCTGCGCCGAAACCGGCGCGGCCAGCACCAAGGACAGAAGGAACATTGAAAGAAGACGTGCCATGACGAACGGTCCTGCGTATCCGGTGAATCCAGCGCGACGCGAAGGCCGCGGCGGCGCGCGCCCCTCGTCGCCGGAGAAATGGCACGGGAGCGCGCGACGGCGCGCTCCCGCCGGCGGGTGTCAGCCGCCCTTCTGTTCGTAGGCCGTGCCCCAGCCCCAGGCGCCGGTGCCGAAGCCGCGGGCGACGACACGTTCGCGGTAGATGGACGCCACCACGTCGCCATCACCCGCCAGCAGCGCCTTGGTCGAGCACATCTCGGCGCAGATCGGCAATTTGCCCTCGGCGATCCGGTTGGTTCCGTACTTCTGGAACTCGGCCTGGCTGTGGTTGTCCTCGGGCCCGCCGTTGCAGAAGGTGCACTTGTCCATCTTGCCGCGCGAGCCGAAGTTGCCCGCCTGCGGATACTGCGGCGCGCCGAAGGGGCACGCGTAGAAGCAATAGCCGCAGCCGATGCACAGGTCCTTGGAGTGGAGCACCACCCCGTCGGCCGTCTGGTAGAAGCAGTCGACCGGGCAGACCGCCATGCACGGCGCGTCGGAGCAGTGCATGCACGCCACCGAGATCGACCGTTCCCCCGGCTTGCCGTCCTGGATCGTCACGACCCGGCGGCGGTTGATGCCCCAGGGCACCTCGTGCTCGTTCTTGCAGGCGGTGACGCAGGCGTTGCATTCGATGCAACGTTCCGCGTCGCACAGGAATTTCGCCCGTGCACGGCCGCCGAGAGTTCCCTGGTTGTCCTTTTGGGTTGCCATTTTGTGTTCCTCCCTTATGCCGCCGAGATCTTGCAGAGCGTGGCCTTGGTTTCCTGCATCTGCGTGACCGAGTCATACCCGTAGGTCTGGGCGGTGTTGGATGCCTCGCCGAGCACGTAGGGATCGGCGCCTTCGGGATAGTTGTCCCTCAGGTCCTCGCCCTGGAAGTGCCCACCGAAATGGAACGGCATGAAGGCAACGCCTTCGCCGACCCTTTCGGTGACCATCGCCTTGACCCTGACCTTGCCGGTTTCCGGACCTTCGACCCAGACATCCGCACCGTCCCGCACGCCCAGGTCGTTGGCGTCGCGCGGGTTGATTTCGACGAACATGTCCTGCTGCAGTTCTGCCAGCCACGGGTTCGAGCGGGTTTCGTCGCCGCCGCCCTCATACTCGACGAGCCGCCCGGACGTCAGGATGATCGGATAATCCTTGCTGAAGTCCTGTTTCTGGATCGACGCGTAAAGCGTGGGCAGGCGGTAGTCGTGCCTGTCCTCGTAGGTCGGGTAATCCTCGACCAGGTCGCGCCGGTTCGTGTAAAGGGGCTCGCGGTGAACCGGCACCGGGTCGGGGAAGGTCCAGACGACCGCGCGGGCCTTGGCGTTGCCGAAGGGCGCGCATTCGTGCTTGATCGCCACCCGCTGGATGCCGCCGGAAAGGTCGGTTTTCCAGTTCGTGTCAGGGCCGGCGATGCCGTCGATGGTGGCGCGTTCCTCGTCCGTCAGGTCCGAATCCCAACCCAGGTCCATCAGCATCTGCATGGTGAATTCGGGGTATCCGTCCTGGATTTCCGAACCCTGGCTGTAGACGCCCTCGGCCAGCAGGTTGTCGCCGTCGCGTTCCACGCCGAAACGGGCACGGAAGGTCAGGCCGCCCTTGCTGACCGGCTTGGACATGTCGTAGAGGTTCGGCGTGCCCGGGTGCTTCATCTCCGGCGTGCCCCAGCTGGGCCACGGCAGGCCGTAGAAGTCGCCGTCGGCCGGGCCGCCCAACGCCTGGAGCGTCGTGCGATCGAAGGTGTGCTGGTTGGCCATGTGCATCTTGAGCCGCTCCGGACTCTGCCCGGTATAGCCGATCGTCCACATCCCGCGATTGATCTCGCGCAGGGTGTCTTCCATGCTCGGCGTCACGCCGTCATCTTCCAGTTCGATATTGCGGAAGATGCGATCGTGGAACCCGAACTTCTGCGCGAAAAGGCCGATGATCTCCTGGTCCGGCTTGGCCTCGAACAGCGGATCGACGATCTTGTCGCGCCATTGCAGCGACCGGTTCGACGCTGTGACGGAGCCGCGCGTCTCGAACTGGGTGGCCGCCGGCAGCAGGTAGACCCCGTCGGTGCGGTCATGCATGACGGCGGAGACCGTCGGATAGGGGTCGATCACGACCAGCATATCCAGCATCTCCATCGCCTTTTTCATCTCCGGCCCGCGCGTCTGCGAGTTGGGCGCATGCCCCCAGAGCACCATGGCGCGCACCTTGTTGGGGTTGTCCATGTTCTCGGGGTCCTCCAGCACGCCGTCGATCCAGCGACTGACGGGGATGCCCTTGAGGTTCTGGAGCGACTTTTCCTTGCCGTCCTTGCCGGAGACCTTCGCGAACCGCCCGGCGAGCCAGTCCGGATCCTCGTCCCAGACGCGGGCCCAGTGCCCCCAGGCGCCCTTCGACAGGCCGTAATAGCCCGGCAGCGTGTGCGACAGCACGCCCAGGTCGGTCGCGCCCTGCACGTTGTCGTGTCCGCGGAAGATGTTGGTACCGCCGCCCGAGACGCCCATGTTGCCCAGCGCCAGCTGCAGGATGCAGTAGGCGCGGGTGTTGTTGTTGCCGGTGGTGTGCTGGGTGCCGCCCATGCACCAGATCACCGTGCCGGGGCGGTTGTTCACCAGCGTGCGGGCCACGCGCTCCAGCTGCGAGCCGGGCACGCCGGTGACGCGCTCGACCTCGTCGGGCGCCCACCTGGCGACCTCTTCCTTGATCTGGTCCATCCCCCAGACCCGGGTGCGGATGAACTCCTTGTCCTCCCAGCCGTTCTCGAAGATGTGCCACAGCAGCCCCCAGACCAGCGGCACGTCGGAGCCGGGGCGCAGGCGGACGTATTCGTCGGCATGCGCCGCGGTGCGGGTGAAGCGCGGATCGCAGACGATCAGCGGCGCGTTGTTCTGCTCCTTGGCCTTCAGGACGTGCAGCAGCGAGACGGGGTGCGCCTCGGCCGGGTTGCCGCCGATGACGAAGATCGCCTTGGAATTGTGAATGTCGTTGTAGGAGTTGGTCATGGCGCCGTAGCCCCATGTATTGGCAACCCCGGCAACGGTGGTGGAGTGGCAGATGCGCGCCTGGTGATCGACGTTGTTCGTGCCCCAGTAGGCGGCGAACTTGCGGAACAGGTAGGCCTGTTCGTTGTTGTGCTTCGCCGATCCCAGCCAGTAGACGCTGTCCGGGCCGCTTTCATCGCGGATCTGCGTCATGCCGTCGCCGATCTCGTTGATCGCCTGTTCCCAGCTGATGCGCTTCCACTCGCCGCCTTCTTTCTTCATCGGGTACTTGAGGCGGCGCTCGCCGTGCGCGTGTTCGCGCACGGAGGCGCCCTTGGCGCAATGGGCGCCCAGGTTGAACGGGCTGTCCCAGCCGGGCTCCTGCCCGACCCAGACACCGTCACGGACTTCGGCGATCACCGTGCAGCCGACCGAACAGTGCGTGCAGACCGACTTCACGGTCTCGACGGCCTCTTTCGCGGCCGATTGCGCGTTGGCACGCGTGACGGTGCCACCCGTGGCGCCGATCGCGGCCAGGCCGCCGATCGCCAGGCCGGAACCGCGCAGGAACGCGCGGCGGTCGACGGATTTGCCGGCCGCGTCAGACAGGATACTTGTCCGCTGGGGGCCTCTCGCAACCCCGTTGGTCTTTTTCCTAAGCATTTGTATCTCTCCTCCCTGGGCCCCCGAACCGAGGCTGGGTACTAAGGTTTTCCACCGACAGTCGGGCCGAACGCTACCGGTCGCCGGCGGGTCGCGAGACGGCGTCCGGCCTCAGAACCGGGCGCTGTCGTAGTAGGCGCGCGTGTGCGCGGTGTCCTGCATCCGGTCCGATGACAGGTCCGGCTCGGCCGCCTCGGCCGTGCCGGCCGTCGCCGTGGCGACCGCGGCAGCGGGGGCGCCGGTGGCGGCGAGCCTGAGAAAATCGCGGCGGGTTGCCCCCTCCTCGGTCTTCCTGGTCATGAGAGTCCTCCTCCCTCTTTATGGCGGGCACCCCCGCCGGTCATTGCGGATCACTCCGCGTTCATCCGGAAGCCCTCGGTCTCGATCTCCATGAACGTCCGGCCGACCGCACCGACCGAGGCATAGAGGACCGAGTTCCTTGCGGCCTCCAGATCCGAATAGAAATGCCGCGCCCAGGGGCCGATGTGCCTGTTGAAGAACGTCTTCTGGTCGGCAAGCGGCGCGGGGCGTCCGAAACGCCCGGTGATCAGGCCGGCCATCATCTCCATCAGCGAGGCGATATTGTCCTCGGGCTCATGGACATTGGGCGCCCGGGTCATGGCGCGCGCGGCCATGTCGCGCCGCAGGCTGGCGAGCGGCTTTTCGTTGAGAAACCCGGTCAGGTAATAGCTGGCATAGGGCAGCAGCTCGCCGCGGCCCAGGCCGATGAACAGCGCGTTGAACTCGCGTTCCACGCCCTGCGCGGTGCTGTGCTGCGCGATGCGCGCCAGCGCGGCGATGGCGGTGCCCAGCGGCGTGTCGTCGCCGTCCAGCGCAGCGGTCTGTTTCAGCAGATCCTTTCCCGGCGGCGCCGCCAGCAGCAGGCCCAGGAAATCGTAAAGCTCGGCCCGCATGCGGTCTTCTTCGGCGATCTCGGGGCGGTCCTCCGGGGTGTCCATCACGGCCTCGGGATTGGTCATGCATCACCTCCGGCGTGATCGTCGAATGAAAAATGCAACCGCCGGCGCGGAATCGCGGCGGCGACCGCAGTGTCTTCGTCCCGGGCTTCGGGTGAAAAGGCCGCCTCCGTTTCCGGAAGGGGGTCGCCGGAGATCTCGTCGTCGGCATCGGCAAGCGCTTCGGCCGGATCGGCATCGGTGGTGTCGTCGGGGGAATCCGCGCCCTGTGCCGTTTCCTCTGCGGGCACGAACATCCCCTTGCCCACCTGGTAGACGGTCTGCAGGTTCTCGATCACGGTGGCGGCGTCGGTGTAATCCTCGCCGTAATCGACCAGGCCGTCGAGGTTGGCCAGTGCCGGGTTGCTCAGCCAAAGCCGCCGCAACGCCCGGCGCCGGATCCGTTCCGGCACGGCCCTTGCCATGAACGCCTTGAAATCGTCGCCCGGGGCGAGCGTGTCGGGATCGGGCAGGTCCAGTTCCTCCAGAATGACCTCGTCGGGCTTCTCCTCCAGTTCCGCCTCGCGGGCTGCCTGCGCGCGCGCCTCGAGCGCACGGGCCTCTTCGTGCTCCTCCTCGCGCACCCTGGCCTTTCGACGGCTCCAGAAGTCGCCTCCGCGCGTCATTGCAGCCTGCCCTTCCGGAACTGGCGCGGCGCGCGGTAGACGTCGCGCATCTGGTCGATGCGCGGATCGCCGATGCCATCCTGGGCCTTGTCGACATCGACCTCGTCGCGGCGGCGCTTCGTGAATACCTCTTCCTCGTGATGGGCCTCGGCAAAGCGGCGCACCCAGTCGACCAGAGACGCCGGCATCGGGATCTTCTCGACGACCTCCTCACCGCTGTCGGCATAGTCCTGTGCCTCGTAGGGCGAGGCGGTCACCAGCACCACATCGAACGGGCGCCCGCGGTCCTCGGTCTCGCGCAGGACGGCGTAGACCGAGGGCGTCTCGGCACACAGGCCGTGAATGTAGGCTTCGGTTTCCGCGGCGTGGAGTTCGAGTTCGGGCGTCGCGGCGTGATACATCACGCGGTCGCCCTCTTCACGAAGAACCCGCCAGTCGGCGGACCCGGCGCCGGGAAGAACCGCGACAGCCTTCCACGACCACGCGGCCCATGCCGTCACCCCGGGCGAGCGCTGGACGACGATGCCCACCGGCATCGTCATGAACGTTGGCTGAGCTGGCGCCACTTGGCTACGTTCCCTTCTTGCATCCCTTAGTGTACCGACCCGGCGGAAAAAATCTACAGTTGTCTATTCAACTTTGCCTCCCTCGTTTGCCGCCCCCGGGGCGGCACGGACGGCTGGCGGCCACCGCGAACAGCACGGGCGGACGGCCAAGAGCCTTCGCTGCAAGGGCTCGAGCACGCCGCGGCGTGGGCCCCGCCCGGATGCCCGGAGCCCGGAATGTCATGCGGCAAGGGCGCCGGCCGGCCCCTCGGGGTCCGTGCGAAAGCGTGTTTACGAGGCGGCGAATCACGCCTACGCTGAAAACCGGTCCAGCGCCGGCCTCCCTCGACCGGGACCGGCCGTGGCCCGCGGACAACGGCGAGCGAATGGCGAAACACCTGATACTGTGCGATTGCGCGGGCACGCAGCCCCTTGATGGCGAAAAGCTGCAGGAGGCCACGGGACTGCCGTGTTCCCGGGTGCACAGCGCGCTTTGCACCGACCAGCTGGACCGGGCCGCCGAGGCCGTGGCCACCGGCGAGGCGATGATATGCTGCCGCCAGGAGCAGCGCATCTTCGAGGAACTGGCCGCCGAGGCCGGCGCGCCGGACCCCGCGTTCACCGACCTGCGCGACCGCGCGGGCTGGTCGAACGACCCCCGGCCCAAGCTTCCCAAGATGGCCGCGCTTCTGGCCGAGGCGAACCTGCCGACGCCCCCGGACAAGAGCATGGACGTCGTGTCCGAGGGGCTTTGCCTCGTCATCGGCACCGCGGAAACGGCGTTGCCGGCCGCGCGCAGGCTCAAGGACTACCTCGGCGTGACGGTGCTGCTGACCGACGAGAGCGACCCGCCCCACGAACGCGGTTTCGACGTCATCAGGGGCCGCCTGCGGCGCGCCGAGGGCGCGCTCGGGCAGTTCTCGCTGCGCCTCGACGCGCTGCAGCAGGTCGACCCGACCGGGCGCGGGGCGCTGGGCTGGACCGCGCCCCGTGACGGCGGCACGACCGAGTGTGACATCATCCTCGATCTTGGCGGCGGCACGCCGCTCTTTCCGGCGCCCGGGAAACGCGAGGGGTACCTGCGCGCCGATCCGGGCAGCGTAACGGCGGTGGCCGATGCCGTGCTCGAGGCCTCGCAACTTGTCGGCACCTTCGAGAAACCGCTCTACGTGGCAACCGAGCCGATGATCTGCGCCCATTCCCGCGCCGGTCAGACCGGGTGCACGCGCTGCCTCGACCTGTGTCCCACCGGCGCGATCGCCCCGGACGGCGATCATGTCACGGTGGACCAGATGATCTGCGCCGGCTGCGGCGCCTGCGCCGCGGTCTGCCCGTCGGGGGCGATAAGCTATGACGCGCCGCCGCCCGCGACGCTGTTCCAGCGCATCCACACCCTGGCCTCGGCGTATCGCGAGGCCGGCGGCGAGGCGCCGCGCCTGCTGGTCTGCGACCGCGCCTTCGGCACCGAGCTGATCTCGCTCGCCGCGCGGTTCGGGCGTGGCCTGCCGGCGGACGTGATCCCGCTGGAGGTCGATGCGCTCTCGGGCTTCGGCCATGCCGAGATGCTGGCGGCGCTGGGCTCCGGCTTCGCCGATGTGACGCTCCTGCTGGCGCCGACCACGGAACGCGACGCGCTCGACCGCGAGGTGCCGCTGGCCGCCGCCATCGCGGGCGAGGGCCGGATCGCAACGCTGGAGGTCAACGACCCGGATGCGCTTTGCGACGCGCTTTACGGTGCCGGTGATCCGCCCGCGCCCTGCCCCGAGCCCGCGCTGCCGATGGGCAGCCGGCGCCAGGTCGCGCGGCTGGCGGCCAAGACGCTGCACCCCGACCCCGAGACCGTGCCGCTGCCCGACGGCGCCCCCTATGGCGCGGTGCTGGTCGACACCGAGGCCTGCACGCTGTGCCTGAGCTGCGTCTCGCTCTGCCCCTCCGGCGCGCTGGTCGACAACCCGGACATGCCGCAGCTGCGGTTCCAGGAAGACGCCTGCCTGCAATGCGGCCTGTGTGCCAACGTCTGCCCGGAGGACGCGATTTCATACGAGCCGCGGCTGAACCTCGCCGACAGCGCGCTGCAGCAGCAGGTCCTGAACGAGGAAGAGCCCTTTGCCTGCATCGAATGCGGTGCGCTCTTCGGCGTGAAATCGACGGTCGAGAAGATCATCGAGAAACTCGCCGGCAAGCACTCGATGTTCACCGGCTCCGATGCGATCCGGATGATCCAGATGTGCGACGACTGCCGCGTCAAGGCGCAGTACCACTCGCAGGACAATCCGTTCGCCGCGGGCGAGCCGCCGCGCGTGCGCACGACCGAGGATTATTTCAACAAGCGCCGGGATCACTGATGGGACAGCGGATCGCCAAGATCGGCCGGTTCGAGCTCGGCCACGTAGGCGAGAATGTCCTCGAGTTCCTTCGGCGTGATTTCCACCGGCACGATCGGCGACGGGCGATCGATCGGGAACGGCGCGGTCACGCCCTCGACCTGGGTGAAGACGGGGTGTGGATTGACCGCGTAGAAGATCTGGAACCGCGCGTCCCAGTCCGGCAGGGTGCGCAGGACGAAGAACGACGGGGTCGACCCGATGTCGTTCATCCGGTGTTTCTCGCTGACCGCGTGACAGCGCCCGCAGTGCTCATGCGACAGCTTCAGCCCCGTATCGACATCCCCTTCGAATGCGATCTCCGCCTCCGCCGCGGCCTTGGCGGCAGGCGGCGTGAACAGCGGCGCGCCATCCACTTGGTATCCCGAAATCGTTCGGCGCCCGATGTCGGACGCGAGCCACCGGGCGAACCGTGCGGCCCCGTCATGCGCCTGGTCATGCAGGCGCATGCGCCAGGTTATCCCCTGCCCGGAAAACACCGGCTTGCCCGGCCCGTCGGGCGCAAGCGCCAGTTCCGCCGTGGCGTCCGCGCCGACCACGTCGATCCCCACGCCCGTCTTGAGCGAAAAGCGCGGCAGCACATATTCGAGAAATCCCGTTTCGACCAGGCGCTGCGGGGCGCCAAGGCGAAAATCCTCGGCGGCGGCATCCGCGGGGAAAGACACCGCCAGCGCGGCCAGCACCAGCCACGCGCCGCAGGTGCCAGGCAAACGACGCATGCTTGAAGGGTACGGAGCGAGGGCAGCCCGCGTCAATGATCTTGAGAAAGGGAGTTCGAAATGAGTGACGACGTCAGCGAATTCAACATGTCCATGCGCAAGTTCCTGAAACGCGTCGGCGTTACCTCGCAGCAGGCGATCGAGGACGCGCTGCGCAACACGCCGGATGCCGCCGGCAAGGAGTTCGAGGCCAGGGTCGTGCTGACCGTCGAGGGCCTCGGCGTCGAACACGAGGTGACCGGAACCCTCAAGAGCGAGGAATAGTCGTGTCCACCACCAACGACTCCGTCACCAGGGAAAGCGTCCTGGCTGCGCTGGAAACCGTCCGCGACCCGGTCTCGGGCGAGGATATCGTAGCCGCCGGCGTCGCCAAGGCGCTGACGATCGACGGCGGCACCGTCCGTTTCGTGCTCGAGATCGATCCGGCGAAGGCCAAGACCTACGACCCGGTGCGCGACGCCGCCGACGCCGCCGTCCGGGCCCTGGCCGGCGTGTCCGAGGTTTCGGCGGTGCTGACCGCCCACTCGGCCGAGGCGCCGCCCGACCTCAAGCCGCAACGCCCGGCGGCGCCGGAAGGCCCGGAACGGGTGCCGGGCGTCGAGCACATCATCGCCATCGCCAGCGGCAAGGGCGGCGTGGGCAAGTCGACCGTTTCGGCGAACATCGCCTGCGCGCTCGCGGCCGAGGGCCGCCGCGTGGGACTGCTGGATGCCGATGTCTACGGGCCCAGCCAGCCGCGCATGCTGGGCGTCTCTGGACGCCCGGCCAGCCCCGACGGCAAGACGATCCTGCCGATGCGCAACCACGGCGTCACCATGATGTCGATCGGGCTGATGACCAACGACGACCAGGCCGTCGTCTGGCGCGGCCCGATGCTGATGGGGGCGCTGCAACAGATGCTGATGCAGGTGCAGTGGGGCGCGCTCGACTGCCTCCTGGTCGATCTGCCGCCGGGCACCGGCGACGTGGCGATGACGCTGGCGCAGAAGACGGTGGTCGACGGTGCCATCATCGTGTCCACCCCGCAGGACGTTGCCCTTCTGGACGCCCGCAAGGGGATCGACATGTTCACCCAGCTCAAGGTGCCGGTTCTGGGCATGATCGAGAACATGTCGACGCACATCTGCTCTCGGTGCGGGCACGAGGAACACGTCTTCGGCCACGGCGGGGTCGCGGCCGAATGCGAGAAGATGGGCGTGCCGCTTCTGGCCGAGGTGCCCCTCGACATCGACATCCGGCTGTCCTCGGATGGCGGGGCACCGATCGTGGTCTCGAAGCCCGAGACGGCACAGGCACGGGCGTTCCGCAAGATCGCCCGCGACCTGGTCGGGACGGAGGTCGCATGAACGAGCCGACCTTTCCGCCCCTGATGTCCGGGGAAAGGGTCGAGGGCGGGATAGACCCGTTCGAAAAGGCCTGCGCGATGGCCGCGCTCGGCTGCGATGCCGGGCGGATCGTGTACGACATCACGGCCGACCGGCTGGCGGCGGCGCTTGTCGTGGCGCCCGAGGTGCCGCTGGAGGCGGCGATGGCGGTGCTGCCGGCCTGCGGGATCGGCTTCCAGAACGCGCTCGGCGCGCTGGGCCCGCCAGAGGTGGCCGTGCATCTGGAATGGGACGGTGGCATCCGGGTGAACGGCGGGGCCTGCGGCCGGCTCCGGGCCATGGCAGACACCTCGGACCCGAGGGCCGAACCAAGCTGGCTGGTGATCGGGCTGGATGTGCCGCTGATGCAGCTCGCCGCGCGGCCCGGCGACCGGCCGGACCAGACAGCGCTTTACGAGGAAGGCTGCGCGGACGTGGACCCGGTCGCGCTTCTGGAAAGCTGGGCCCGGCACACCCTGGTCTGGATCAACCGCTGGGAGGACGCCGGCGCGCGCGCCCTGCAATCCGAATGGCGCGGCCTCGTCGACACCATCGGCGAGGACGTGACGCGGAACGGCCTCACCGGCACATTCCTGGGCGTCGACGAGAATTTCGGCATGCTGCTGCGCGCCGGCGAGGCCACCCATCTCGTCCCGCTCAGCAAGGTTCTGGAGCAGAAGACATGAAACTCGCCCGCGCCATCCATTTCGACGAAAGCGACATGCGTGTCTACGCGGCCCCCGCGCGCACCGGCGAGTGGTGCATCTCGGGCGGCTTCGAGTTCTCCAACTGGGGCGACGCCGACCTGACCGGCAAGGCACGCCAGGCCTTTGCGAACGGCTGGCTGGGGATCGAGACGTTCGGCCGGGTCACCTTCGTCGCCGTCACCGCGATCGAGCAGGGCGAGCAGGACGCCCTCGCCGGCCGCCTTGCACAGCATTTCGTCGAGGCCTACGGCGCGCCGGACCTGTCCGCCGCCCTGCCCGTGGCCGAGGAGGAAATCGCGCACATGGTCGATCTGTGCGAGGATCACCCCCCCAACACCCTGCTGACGGTCCAGCGCGAGCTGACCGAAGCGGGCGTGCGCGAAAGCTTCAGGGTGATCGAGGCGCGCGAGGCCGGGCTGGACCAGTTCGCCATCCATGGGTCGCTGGACGAATAGCCCGGGGTTGCCGACGGCACCGGCGGGGGCTCACCCGAGGGTCCCGGACAACTTGCGCGCCGCCGCGCGGACGGCGTCCGGGGCGCGCTCGAGGTCCAGATCCTCGAGCGCGACCACGCCGACGGAGAATTCCATGCCCGAAAACCCGCCGCCGGCAAGGTCGACCGCGCTCGAAACCCCGACGGCCCCCTTCTGAAGCTGCCCGCGCGTGACGCTGTAACCGTGGGCCCGGGCGAACCGCACGTCCTCCGGGTCGTCCGGCTGCTCCGGCCGCGTGGCAAGAATCGCGATCCCGGCCGCACCCCGGTCGATCGGATGGCGGGTGCCGACACGGTAGTGGATGTTCAAGAACGCCTCTTGCGGCTCCGCTGTGAGAACCACGACGCATTCCCCGCCCTGGGCCATCGAAAGAAAGGCGGTCGCGCCGGTGCGTTCGGCAAGATCCTCGAGCACCGGGCGTGCCAGGTCGCGAAGACTGTCGCCGGCATGCGCCCCCAGCAGGTAGGCGCCGGGACCGAGGATCACGCGGCCGCCGTCGGTGCGCTGCACCATGCCGTGATCGGCCAGCGTGGCGACGATCCGGTACGCGGCCGCGCGATGCAGGTCGAGGCGTGTTGCCAGTTCGCCCACCTTCAGGCCGCCGGGGGTGCGTGCAAGCAGCAGAAGCACCTCGATGCCCCGGTCAAGTGTCTGCAGCCTGCCGTTCGCCATGCTTCGCCACTCCTTGTCGTCCGCGCATGCATGCGCCTTCGGGAAATCATGCCTCGAAGTCGTAATTCGCACTATATGCAAATCTTTTTCGTCGTATGCAATTGATTTTTCATTATGCGTGATTTAGAAAATCCTCAAGACACGAGTGAGAGGAGACGGCACCATGGCGGACACATCCCACGGGACCGGAACCGAAACCGCGGGCTGCCCCTTCAGCGCACACGGCATGCCGGCCGCCGGCCGGAACGGCTGCCCGGTCGATGACCCCGCAGCGATGGCGCAGGCGTTCGACGCCTTCGAAGGCCCCTATCAACTCGACCCGGCCGAGGCGCTGCGCTGGTCGCGCGACCAGCTGCCGGTCTTTTTCGCCCCCAGGCTCGCCTACTGGGTCGTGACCCGCTACGACGACATCAAGGCGGTGTTCCGCGACAACATCCTGTTTTCGCCGCGCAACGTGCTGGAAAAGATCACCCCGCCCACCGACGAGGCGCTGGAGATCCTCAAGAGCTATGATTACGGCATGAACCGCACGCTGGTGAACGAGGACGAGCCGGCGCACATGGAGCGCCGCCGCGTTCTCATGGACCATTTCGTGCCCGACAACCTGGAAAAGCACCAGGACATGGTCCGCCGCCTCACGCGCGAGAAGATGGACGAATTCATCGACGACGGCCGCGTCGACCTGGTGGATGCCATGCTTTACGAGGTCCCGCTTCTGGTGGCGCTGCACTTTCTCGGTGTGCCCGAGGACGAGATCGAGACGCTGCGCACCTTCTCGCTGGCGCATTCCGTGAACACCTGGGGCAAGCCCTCGCCCGAAAAGCAGATCGAGGTGGCCCATGACGTCGGCCGGTTCTGGCAATACGCCGGCGCGGTGGTCGAGAAGATGCGCGCCCAGCCGGAGGGCACCGGCTGGATGCACCACACCATCCGCATGAACGAAAAGATGCCCGAGGTGGTGACCGACAGCTACGTGCACTCGATGATGATGGCGATCATCGTGGCCGCGCACGAAACCACCTCGCTCGCCTCGGCCAACATGTTCAAGACGCTGCTGACCCATCGCGACGCGTGGGATGACATCTGCGCCGATCCATCGCTCATTCCCAACGCGGTCGAGGAATGCCTGCGCTACGCCGGCTCGATCGTCGCGTGGCGCCGCGAGACGACGGCGCCGACCACCCTGGGCGACGTGGAGCTGCCGGAGGGCGCGAAGCTGCTGATCGTGCAGGCCTCGGGCAACCAGGACGAGCGGCATTTCGAGGACGGTGACACGTTCGATATCTACCGCGACAACGCCGTGGAGCACCTGACCTTCGGTTACGGCGCCCACCAGTGCATGGGCAAGAACATCGGCCGGATGGAGATGCGGATCTTCCTCGAGGAGATGACGCGCCGCCTGCCCCACCTGCGCCTGTCCGATCAGGAATTCACCTATCTGCCCAACACCTCGTTCCGCGGCCCGGATCATCTTTGGGTCGAATGGGACCCCGCGCGGAACCCCGAGCGTGCCGACCCCTCGGTCGCCACGCGGCACCTGCACTTCCCCGTGGGCGCCCCCGCGCGACGCGACATCGCCCGCAAGGTCCGGGTCGCCGAGGTGCGCCGCGAGGCCGACGGCATCCTCGGGCTGGTGCTCGAGGACGCCAAGGGCCGCACCCTGCCGAACTGGAGCCCGGGCGCCCACGTGGAACTGGTCGTGGGCGCGTATGACCGCAAGTATTCGCTCTGCGGCGACCCGCGCGACGGCACCTACCAGGTGGCCATCCTGCGCGAGGCGGACGGGCGCGGCGGATCCCGCCACATCCACGACACCCTGCGGGCGGGCGACGAGATCAAGCTGCGCGGCCCCTCCAACCTGTTCCGCCTTGACGAGAGCGCGCCGCATCACGTCCTGGTCGCCGGCGGCATCGGCATCACGCCCGTCATCGCGATGGCCGACCGCCTCAAGGCGCTGGGCCGCAGCTACGAGATCCACTATTCGGG
The DNA here is from genome assembly GCF_002834145.1 of Roseovarius salinarum. Taxonomy (GTDB): domain Bacteria; phylum Pseudomonadota; class Alphaproteobacteria; order Rhodobacterales; family Rhodobacteraceae; genus Roseovarius; species Roseovarius salinarum. The sequence goes on from NZ_PHNT01000015.1 coordinate 23,051, forward strand.
GCGGTCGCGCCGGACCATGGCCTTCCTCGACCGGCTGGCTCGGGATCACGGACCCGCCCTGTCCATCCATGCCGGCGACGAGGGCACCCGCGCCGACCTGCCAGCCCTGGTCGCCGCGCTGCCCGAGGGCGGACAGATCTATGCCTGCGGCCCCGAGCGGATGATATCGGCGCTGGAGGATCTCACGGCCCACCTTCCGGACGGCACTTTCCATTTCGAACACTTCAGCGCGCAGGCCGGCGGCCTGGACCCCGAGAAGGAACAGGCCTTCGAGGCCGAACTGGCCGACTCGGGGCTGACCGTGCAGGTGGCCGCCGACACCACCCTGCTGGACGCGATCCGCGCGGCCGGCATCGACGTGGCCAGCGATTGCCGCGAAGGGCTTTGCGGCTCGTGCGAGGTCGACGTGGTTGAAGGCGACATAGACCACCGCGACATGGTGCTGACACGCGCCGAACGGGCCGAGAACAAGCGCATGATGAGTTGCTGTTCACGGGCAAAGGCGGGCGGGCGGATCAAGCTGGCGGTATAGGCCGCCCGTCTGACGCGGCCACGCCGTCGCCGGGGGGTATCGCCCGCGCGGGGCCGCCGGCGGTGAGCGGCAGGCGGAACACGTCCTCGGGAGTGAGCCCGCGCTCTTCCAGCACGGCCAGGAACTCCGGGCGGAATTGGCGAAGCCCGGCACGACAGGCATGCCCGAATCTGCCGTCGGCACAGCTGTTGACCACGGTCCGCGAGGCTCCGGACCGGCACGAGGCCGGCCTGCCCCGGCGCCAGCGGCCGGGTTGAACCAAGACCCGCACCCGGCAAAAGGTAAACAGTTCAATGATACAACCTCCATTTATTTGATAAACGGAAACAATTGCTGGAAAAATATTGATAATTTTTTCGAATCGCGAAGAATGAAGAGGTTTTTGGAATTCTGTTCAACATTCATCTGGCACAGGGGGGCGTGCCGCATTGTCCGATTGCCGCCATCAACATCTTTTCGAGCTTCTGAAGGACCGCGACGACCTTTCGGACGGCCTTGAGGAACCCGCTGAGGGGATCGGTGGCGCGCGTCCGGCCCCGGTCGATACAAGTGATGCTGTCCCGCGCAACGGCACGCGACGCCGCAGCGTTGCCGCGCGTTTTGCGTCGGTGTTCGTTTTGCTGAGCGCGGCGCTTCTGAACTCCGCTCTGGTCACCACCGTCATGGTGTTCTTCGTGGTGGTTTTCCTGTTCGCACGGGATTTGCCCGAACATGATGCGCTGCTGAACTACAAACCCGCCGAGATCACGCAGATCTATTCGGTCGACGGCGTGCTTCTGGATGAATTCGCGACGCAACGGCGCATTTTCACACCGATCGATGACATTCCCGAAGTCGTCAAGAACGCGTTCATTTCGGCCGAAGACAAGAATTTCCTCGAGCACAGCGGCTATGACCTTCGCGCGATCGGCATCGCCCTCGTCGATGCGCTCCGAACCGGCGACGAGATGCGCGGCGCTTCGACGATCACACAGCAGGTTCTCAAGAACTTTCTCCTTGCCGACGATCCGCCCCTCGATCGCAAGGTGAAGGAGTTCATCCTGGCCAATCGGATCGAGACGGCGCTGGGCAAGGACAGGATCCTGGAACTCTACCTCAACGAGATCTTCCTGGGACAGGATTCCTATGGTGTCACCGCGGCCGCCCGCACCTATTTCAACAAGTCCCTCGAAGAGCTCGAGTTGCGCGAGGCCGCCGTGCTTGCCGCCTTGCCCAAAGCGCCCTCGAAAATGCACCCCGTCGACGACATGGCGCGCCTGCGGGCACGCCGCAACTACGTGCTGCGGGAAATGCACGAAAACGGCTTCATCACGCAAGACGTCTACAACGCGGAAATCTGGGCGCCGCTGGAAACCGTGCAGAGCGGTGATATCCCGGGTTTTGCCGCGGCGTTGCCGCCGAGAAGCTATTTCACCGACGAGATCCGGCGCCAGCTGACGGAGACCCTCGGAGAGGAAAGGTTCAAGTCCGGCGGGCTTACCATCCGGGCGTCCGTCGACCCCGAAATGCAGAGAACCGCGGCGCAGGCGTTGCGGCGCGGGCTCGAAAGCTACGACCGGAAACGGGGGGTGTGGCGACCGACCGGGCAGCGGGTCGCCGCCGCCGACCTTGCGAGCGAACCGGCCTGGCGGGCCGCGCTGTCCGACATCCCCGTTGCGAGGGACATTGATCTCGATGGCCGCTGGCGACCCGCCGTCGTGCTTTCCCTGGACGGTTACCGCGCGCGCATCGGCATCGAAGGAGTCGAGGCAGCACCGGGCGGCCATTGGATCAACCTTCGCGCGGCGCCATGGAGACGGAGGCAGGACACCGACGGAACCGTCGGTCGACGCGCCCGAAGCGCGCGTGACCTGCTGCGCGACGGCGAGGTCGTTCACGTCCGGGCCGAAACGAGCGGAGACGGGAATTTCGTCCGCTGGTCGCTTCGACAGGTCCCCGAGATCCAGGGCGGCTTCATGGCGATGGAGGTGAACACCGGTCGGGTGATCGCCATGCATGGCGGTTTTTCCTACCAGCACTCGCCGTTCAATCGCGCGACACAGGCGATGCGGCAGCCCGGATCCGTCTTCAAGCCCTTCGTCTATGCCGCCGCCCTGGCACGCGGGTATGACCCGACGAGCAGGGTGCTCGACGCCCCGCTCGAGATAGAAACGCCGAACGGCACCTGGCGCCCGAAGAACGCGTCCGGGGGTTTCCTCGGGCACACGACGCTCCGGACCGGCCTCGAACGGTCACGCAATGTCATGGCCGTTCGCCTCGCCCGGCAGATCGGTCTCGATCCCATCGCCGAATTGGCCGGGCGCCTGGGCATCTATGATCCCATGACCCCGCATCTTGCCAACGTCCTCGGATCCCAGGAAACCACGCTGGCCAAACTGGTGGCTGCCTTCGCGAAAATCGCCAACGGCGGGCGCGACGTGCACCCAACGATGGTGGACGCGGTCCTGGACCGCACGGGCACGCCGCTGTTGCAGGACGAAGGAACGGCACGCACTTCCGAGCCTTCGGGTTTCTCCGGGGGCACACGGGTTCTCGATGCGGTCACCGCCTATCAACTGACGTCCATGATGCGCGGCGTCGTGGAACGCGGAACCGCGAGTCGGGCGGTCTCGCTTCCGGTTCCCGCCGCCGGGAAAACGGGAACGACGAACGCCTCCAGGGACGTCTGGTTCGTCGGTTTCACCTCTACGGTCGTGGCGGGTTGCTACATGGGGTTCGATGACCCGAGGCCACTTGGCCCGGGCGCCTATGGCGGAACCATGTGCGCCCCGGTTTTCCAGGAATTCATGTCGAAAGCCGTCAGGACATACGGGGGCGAGGACTTCGAGGTGCCGGAGGGCGGATATGTGGTGAAGTTCAACAGGCACACCGGCGCGCGCCTGCACGACGGAGCATCCGGCCCCCATGTCGTGTCCGAGTTCATCCGTCGCGGCGAAGAGCCTGATAACGGCGGTATCGCCTCTGCAACTCCGGTCCGGATTGACGGGTCGACCAACCGGGTAAGCCGCAACCGGTGGAACGATGCCGGTTCGGTGCGGGTCGAGCGGCCAGCCTACCCGGGCATCGCGCAAGGCGGGCGGGACCCAAGACCGGCGTCCGGCGCGTTCGGAGCAAGGCCAGCTTCGGGCACCGGGAGGCAATCGGACCGAAGCCGTTTCTTCGAGCAGCTTGGCCGGTGAAACATCCGGATCGAGGCGATGGGGCGGATTGCGAGGCATCCCGTCGCGACGGCAAACCTGTCCATCACGCCGCGCGCACGCCTTGATGGCGTATCGCCTCAAGGGCGTTTCGGTTGAGCAATCGACGCTCCAACCGCACAGGTTGTGGACAAGGTAACAACCGACAACGGATTCCTGCAATCGGCACGCGCGGCCGCAAATGGCCCGGGGCACCCTCTTGGTCCGAAGGGCCGGCGTGACGTGCGGCCCCGGCCGTGTGGCCCCCACCCTCATTGACGGCGCCGCGCGTCCTCCTCATCGGCCGTGGCATTGCGGCAAACGCCGGCGCGTCAGGACGGAGGGGCAGTGGCGCCCCGCCCGTCACGCCCTCGCCTGTTCTTCCCGCTGTCCCCCTCGGCGCGGTAGGGGCTTGCCCCGGCACGGCCCTCGCGGTGGAGATCGCTTGGATGCGAACGCGCGCGTTTTCACCGGCTTGATTGCCGGGGCGGAAATTGCGACTTATCGGGCGGCAATTTACTGTCAGAGTCCGCTTCGGCCGCAAACCGTGATACATTTCCCTTTCCCCGCACGACCCAGGTTCGACCGTCGGCGTATCACGCCCCGGCGGTCTTATGACGTCTGCCGCGGCGTCCCTGCCTGCCCTCCTTCCCTCGCGGGGCACGCCCCCACGCCGCCACCGGCGCAGGGCGCCACGGCGGGCAGCCCGCCGCGTGACGAAACCGCGCCCCCAGCATCGGCGCGCCCAGACAGGCGGACACGATGCAAAGCGGGCTGATCTGGCGGGACGAGATACCGAGCCTCGCCCCGCGCGCGGACACAGCCATCGAATGGTGGTTCGTGCAGGGCCGGATTGCCGGGCCGCGGATGGGGCCGCGCCACGTCATGACGGCGCTGTTCCGTATCCATGCCCTCGACGGCAGCGCCCCCTACGGCGCAATGCTCTTGCAGCACACGGTGGAGGAATCGACCGGGCGCAGCTGGCTGCACAGCCGGGTCACCCCCCATACCCTCACCCATCACCGCCAGATTGCCGGGCGGGTCGCCATGGGCAGCCTGCCGGCCCCGGCGCGGGGGCTGGCGCTCAGGCAGCATCTGGCCAGGGCGGACGATTGGGCGCGGCGAAGCGGCGTGGTGGTCGACGAAGCGAGCCCGCGCTTTCGCGAAACCCCCTTCGGCGTCGACTGGAACGGGTTCGAACTGGCGCGCTCCTCGGGCGGGTTGGACATGCGCGTCGCCGTCGGCCCGGACGAATTCGCCGGGCTTGCGTTGCGCCCCGAAAGCGCCTGGCTCGACGAACGCAGCGAGCGCCTTCACGACGCTCTCGGTCCCGCCTTCGGGTATCAATGCTGCCCGCGCCTGAGCGCGACCGGCACGGCGGGCGATGACCCCGTCACGGGGCAGTTCTGGCTGGACCGGCAATGGGGCCGCTACGAGGGGCTGCTGCTTGCACCAGCGGGCGGTGGCTACAGGCTTCTGGGATGGGACTGGTTCGGCCTCAACCTGGACGACGGGACCGACCTGATGGCGTTCCAACAGCGCGATGCCGCCCGCGCACACAACGGCATCTCTTTCGCCGTGGTCTTCAAGGATGGCCGCCCGCAGCTGCGCCGCAGGGTCGACGCGACGCCGTCCCGGTACTGGACAAGCCCCCGAAGCGGGGCGCGCTACCCCGTCGGCTGGACGCTCGACCTGCCGGAGGAGGGCCTGGCGGGCGAAATCCGGCCGCTTCTCGACGATCAGGAAATCCCCGTCTACGGCACGACGGCCATCTGGGAGGGCGCGGTCCGCTTCGAGGGAACGACACCGGCCGGTCCCGTCGGCGGCGACGGCCGGCTGGAGCTTGTCGGCTACGGCACCCCGCTGACGCTCGGCGCGCAACTCGGCCGGTCGCTCAGCCGGCTGGGCACATCCGTCTCGGCGGGGCTCAGGCGCTTGCGGGCGGGCTGAGGCCGGCCGCCGGCATCGGTCCTTACTTGCCGCGCAGAACCTCGGCCGGCGGGCGCCGCGTGACCGAAAGCGCGGGCAGCAGCGAGCCCACGATGCCGACCGCGAGCGACAGCCCGACGCCCTGTGCCAGCAACGCCGCACCGATGCGCGGGGCGACGAAACCCGAGATGTCGGGCCGGGCGGCCACGGCCTCGGCGGCGAGCACGCCCGCCGCGGCCCCCGCCACGCCCGCGACCATGGCGATCACCGTGCCCTCGATCAGCAGCGCCGAGACGATGCGCCAGCGCGCCCAGCCGATCGCGGACAGGATCGCGATCTCGCCCCGGCGCGCGGCGACCGCGGTCGACATCGCCGTGAAGATGACAAGCCCCGCGCTGACCAGCGCCACCGTCGAGATCGCGTAGGCCAGCACCGCGGCGATCCGTGCGAACATGAAATCCGACGCCAGCGTTTCGGCGCGCTCGACGGCCAGGTCGGGAAAGCGTTCGCGTATGCGGCCGGCAACCTCGTCGGGCCGATCCGGGTCCGTCCGGACGTTGATCACGGTCGCCTGGCCGTCGCGAAACGTCAGCGCCTGCGCCTGGGTCAACGGAACATAGGCAAGGCTGCGGGCAAGGACGGTCGGTGCAGTGACGACGCCGGTGATCTCGAACCGGGTCTGGAACAGCCAGACTTCATCGCCCATCGCGAAGCCGGCACGTTCGGCCAGCGCCTCTCCGACCGCCACCTCGCGGCGATCCGGCCCTGCCGGCAGCCGGCCCTCGACCACCGTCAGGCTCTCCCATGGGAAACTGCCCACCGGCCAACCCACCACGCCGACCGACCGGCCATCGTCGAGGCTCGTCAAACGCGAAAGCTCCGGCGCGGTCCGGGTGACACCCTCGATTTCGTCGATGTCCTCGGCACGGGCGTCGGGCACGATCGAGGAGACGAGATCCAGCGCCCCGGCCTCGGTGACCATAAGGTCGGTGCCACGGTCGACGAGGGTCGAAAGAAGCGAATGTTCCACCCCCCGCGCCAGCCCGACGAGCGCCACGAAGGACGCGACGGCGATCGTGATCCCCGCAAGCGCGCCCAGGTTGCGGGGCTGCCAGCCGGACAGGTTGCGAAGCGCCACGCCGAACAGCGTCATTCGGTCTTCTCCGTACCGGAGAAACGGCCACGGCCGTCATGCATCCGGAATTGCAGCGCGCAGCGCGCGGCGAGCGCGGTGTCATGGGTCACGATCATCAGCGTCAGGCCCTCCGTGCCGTGAAGCGCGAACAACAGGCGCAGGATCTGTTCGGCGTTGAAGCTGTCCAGCTCGCCGGTCGGCTCGTCCGCCAGCAGGATGGACGGGCGATTGGCCAGGCTGCGCGCGACCGCGATGCGCTGACGTTCCCCGCCCGAGAGCCCGGCCGGCCGACGGTGTGCGAAGGCGCGCGCGTTCACCCGGTCGAGCAGGTCAAGCGCGCGCTGCCGCTGTTCGCGCGGCGGCAGGTGCGTGCCCTGCATCGCGATCTCGACATTTTCCACCGCCGAAAGGCGCCGGAGCAACCAGTCGTCCTGGAACACAAGGCCGATGTGATCGCGGCGGAAGCGTGCCCAGTCGGCCGGGGTCCGCGGCACCTCTTGACCAATGCGCACCTCTCCGGCCGTGACGGGCAGAAGCCCGGCCAGCGCGTGCAGCAGGGTGGTCTTGCCGCTGCCGCTGGGCCCCGTGATGGCCACGCTGGCGCCCGCGGGCACGTCGATATCCACGCCCGCAAGCGCCCGTACGGCGCCGCGCCGGAACGTCCGTTCGAGGCCGCGCGCCCGGATCGCCAGCGTTTCCGTCATGGCCGCGCCAGCCGCCCGGAACGGAGATGCGCGATCAATCCCTCCAGCCCCTCCTGCGCCAGAACCGCCGCGAACTCGCGCCGGTGGTGCGCGGACATGCGGATGCCGTCGACCTCCACGTCGCAGACGCGCAACGCAGGAGGCGGGCAGAGGATCCACGCGCTGGTCCTGGTGCGCTTTTCGCTTTGCGTCCGCAACAGGACGATCCGCGTGTCGGCACGCTGCCGGACGGCGCGCACCCGCGATGTCGTCGGCCCGAACCGCTGAACCGCCCGCTCGAACCCGATGGCAAGGTGGTGGCGGAATGCGTCGCCGTAGCGCGCCCGGTCCGAGGGCGTCGGCCTGACATCGCGCGGCAATGCCGCGGCGGCCATCGCATCCAGCGCGAAGATCCGGGTCGCAAGCTTCCTGAAGCGGCGCATGCGCGCGTCGGGTGCGAGGTCGGCCTTCGCCGACAGGGCGTCGAGCGCCCGAACCGCATCCGACGCCCAGTCCGCGAGCGACGGATCCTCGGCCCGGCCGGCGGCCGGCCGGATCGAAAGCAGTGCAGCCAGGCAAACGATCGCGAGGGCCCTGCAGAATTTTCGCACGTTTCCACCCTTTCCACGGCGCTGCCACGGTTGGATCCTTATCCGCCAACTGTGCGGCGGGATCAACACGGGGCGTCCGGATTCGGACCGGGTCGTGTTCGCCATCTCCGGGCAGGCCCGGCCCGGGGACCGAAGGTGGTGCGAAAGCGCCGTTCGCGCCCCCGCGTTACCCGAAGGTCGAGACGAGTCGCCCCGCCAGCGATGGAGGCGATGGTGCGCGGGTCGCAGCCGCGTTACACTCGGCTGGCAGGAAAGCGGCGGCGTTGCCTGACGCGCCGGTGGGCAAGCCCGGGACGCGGCCGCGCGGCGGCCGTGGCAACAGGCGGGCCATTTCAGGGGGCGGAGCATGTCATCCCGGGATCTCGAGAGCGGCGCGGACCAGTCCGCACCAGGCACGGATACGCCTCGGGGCACCGGCCTGACGGAAGCCGAGGCCGCGCGCCGGCTCGAACGCGATGGCCCCAACAGACTGCCCGAGCCCGAAAGCGCCGGTCCTTTCAGGATTTTCCTGCGGCAGTTCCTCAGCCCCTTCATCTATATCCTGCTGATCGCGGCAATCGTTTCGCTCGCGATCGGGCAGATCCCCAGCGCCGTGTTCATCGCCGCGGTCCTGCTGCTGAACGCGACCATCGGGACGGTGCAGGAGTTCTCGGCCGAGCGGTCGGCGCAGGCGCTGCGCAACCTCGTGAAGGGCACGGCGCGCGTCATTCGCGAGGCCACGCCGAAACGCATCGACGCCGAGCGCGTCGTGCCGGGCGACATCGTCCTGCTCAGTTCGGGCGACAAGGTGCCCGCCGACATCCGCCTCGACGACAGCCAGAGCCTGACCGTCGATGAATCGATGCTGACGGGCGAATCGACGGCGGTGACCAAGAACGCCGGGGCCGAGGTGCCCGCCGACGCCGCGCTGGGCGACCGCGTCGATCACTGTTTCGCCGGCAGCGTGGTCACCCGCGGCCGGGGCCGCGGTGTCGTCACGGCCACGGGCGGCAACACGCAGATCGGCGGTATCGCCAGCCACGTCGCCGAGCGGCGCGTGTCCGAACCGCCGCTCATGATCCGCATCCGCACCTTCACCTATCGCGTCGCGGCCGCGATCATCACGGCGATCGTCCTGCTTGCCGCGCTCATGCTGCTGCGCGGCGGATACGACGCCGAGGGCATGGTGATGATGGCCATCGGTCTTGCCGTCTCGACCATTCCGGAGGGCCTGCCAGCGGCGTTGACCGTGGCGCTGGCCATCGGCATGCGGCGCATGGCGCGGCTCAACGTCATCATCCGCAAGCTGGTGGCGGTGGAGGCGCTCGGCTCCTGCACGTTCATCTGCTCGGACAAGACGGGCACGCTGACGGTCAATCAGCTGACCGTGCGCCGCATCGTGCTGGCGGACGGCACCAGCTTCTCGGCGACCGGCGAGGGGGTGGGCCCCGGCACGGTCGAGGGCGAGAACGGCGCGGCGCCGGACACGCGGTTGCAGGATCTGTGCATCACCGGTGTGCTCGCGAACGAGAGCATGCTGGACTACGCCGGCGGGGAGTGGGTCTCGGACGGCGACATCGTCGACGTGGCCTTCCTGGTGCTGGCCAAGAAGCTGGGCCTGTCGCTGTCGCAGACCCGGCTGCGCAAGCGGCAGCTGGAACTGGTGCCCTACGAATCCGAGCGCGCGCTGTCGGGCAGCCTGAACGAGGACGCCGAGGCGCCCATGCTCAACATCAAGGGCAGCCCGGAAAAGATCCTGTCGCTGTGCACGCACATGCAGACGCGCGACGGGCCGGTGCCGATCGAGACCGAAACCATCGAGCAACGGTTCGCGGAACTCGCCGCGCAGGGTTACCGGCTGATCGCGCTGGCACGGCGGCCGGCGCGGCGCGCGGGCGCGCTCGACCAGATGCAGGAGATGACCTTTCTGGGCATGGTCGCGATGATCGATCCGCTGCGCCCCGAGGCCAAGGACGCTGTCGCGCGCTGCCGGCGTGGCGGCGTGGAGGTCGCGATGGTGACCGGCGATCACCCGCTGACCGCCCGCGCGATCGCCGCCGAGCTGGGGCTCTGCGGGCCCGACGACGCGGTCGTGACCGGCGCCATGATCCACGAGGCCGGTGACGACCGCGACCGGCTGGACGCCCTGATCCGCCCGGCACGCGTCTTCGCCCGCATCGAGCCCACGCAGAAGGAGGCGATCGTCGACAGCCTCAACCGGGCGGGCCACTTCGTCTCGGTCACGGGTGACGGGGTGAACGACGCGCCCGCGATGCGCCGCGCCAATGCCGGCGTCGCCATGGGCAAGCGCGGCACGGACGTGGCGCGCGAAACCGCCGACCTGATCATCACCGATGACAACTTCGCCTCGATCATCGACGGGATCGAGCAGGGGCGCATCGTCTACAACAACATCCGCAAGGTGATCGGGCTGCTGATCGCCACCGGCTTCTCGGCGTTGCTGCTGTTCTTCCTGACGGTGCTGGCCGGGCTGCCGATGCCGCTGATCGCGGTGCAGCTGCTGTGGCTCAACCTCGTGGCCAACGGGTTGCAGGACGTCGCGCTGGCGTTCGAGCCGAAGGAGGGCGGCGAACTCGACCGGCCGCCCCGCCGCCCGGACGAGCCGATCTTCGAACGCCACATCATCGAACACGTCCTCATCACCGGCACGCTGATGGGCGGGCTGGCCTTCGCGACCTACTGGTATCTGCTGGACGCGGGCACGGGCCTCGACGCGGCGCGGAACCTGACGCTGATGCTGATGGTGCTGTTCGGAAACATCCACGCGCTGTCCAGCCGGTCCGAGACACGCTCGCTGTTTCGCATGCGCTTTTTCGCCAACCCGTTCCTGATCCTCGCCGTGCCCGGGGCGCAGGCGCTGCATATCGGGGCGATGTACATGCCCGGGCTGGGCGACGTGCTGGCGCTCGAGCCGATCTCGCTGCGCGAATGGACGCTGCTGCTGGGCGTCGCGCTGGCGCTGCTGGTGACCGAGGAGGCGCACAAGACCGTCCTGCGCCGTCGTGAACGCCAGGCGGCGCAAGTGCGTTGACGGCGCGGCCGGGCGACGCTGGAGGCCTCAGTCCGCGAACAGCACGCGCGGCCAGCCGTACCGGTCCATCCAGCCGACCCAGGCGACATCGGTTGGCCCGATGACGTGCTCGACGACGCGCCAGCCGCCCGGATCGCGGCGCAGCACCAGCAGGACGAGGTCGCTCATCATGTCGGCGGCCCAGGCCTCGGCCATGGGCGTGCGCGACCAGTCGAGCGGTCGGCCGTCCGGCTGCAACGGCGTTGCCTCCAGGTAGGCCCATGTGCCGTCGCTGCGCAGCCGCGAGACCTTGAAGATCACCGGTTGGCCCAGCTCGCGCTGCACCGGAACGCGGGCCGCGTCCATCAGCGCCGCGCGTTCGTCCGTGCCCCGCGCCGGGGTGTAGTAACCTGATGGCGACGGCGACGGCGCGGGCGCGGCCGGAGCCTGCTGCGCCTCGCGCCGCACGACCCTGCGGATTTCCACCGTGAAGATGCCGCGGTTGTCCACGTCGGCATTGGTGGCCCACGTGGACGGGTCGGAATCCACGACCGTGTAAAGCCCGCCGGGCAGCACCATGCCGGGCTCCACGTGCCAATAGGCATCAGGCACCCCGCCCTGCCCTTCCGAGCCGTAGGCGGGCCACGGTCCGTAGAGTTGCCCGCTCTCGTCGCGCAGGGCGATCGTGCCGGGCGCCGCGCCCTGCCCGTGGTTCCAGTGGTAGGTCGTGATGCGGTCGATCATCGCCCGGCGGGCCAGCCGGAACGTCGTGGGCGCCGACGGGCCGTTGCCCACCGCCATCTTGCTGTCGATACCGCCGGTGACCGGGTCGCCCACCGCCTGCCAGACGCCGCCACCGGCCGGCGTCGTCGCCGTGGAGGGCTCGGCCTGCGGCGCGGGCCGCGCGGGCGCGGCAGCGGGATCCTCCGGGGTTCCCAGCCCGGGCCCGACAAGCGTGCCGCGGGCAAGGAACGCCTGCCGGTCGACAAGCCGCAGCGTGTCGAGGATGCGATCCATGAGCGCGCGATTGTTCTCGAACGACGCCTTGTCGAGCGCGCCGAAGCCCACCAGCGGGTGCCCGCCGGGGAACCGATGCTGGGAGACGGCCCAGTACATCCGCACGCTCGAGCCGAAGGCCTCGTTGTCGACGACGAAAGTGATGAAGTCCACGCCCGGCGCCACCGGCAACGTCTCGATCCCGGAGGCCGTGAAGACATCGCGCACGGCCGGGTCGGTCAGAAGCGGCCGCGCCACCTCCTCGGCGTCGAGCATGCGGATGTCGAGCCCCAGCCCGACCCGCCGCGCCCGGTCGTGGCCCGGGGCGATGGCGGTGAAATCGGTCGCGTCGTCGCGCGCCACGGTCCAGTCGGGCGGCAGGGCGACCGACAGGCCGAACTTTTCGTAGCGGATCCAGCCCGGCGGGGTCCGGCCGTCTGCGGGGCTGGCCGCCGCCGGCCCGTCCGCCTGCGTCTCGGCGGCGGTGTCGGCGCGCGGTGCCTCGGCCGCGCGGGGGGCGACAGGCTCGGGCATCTCTGCCCCCGGCTCTGCCGTGGCCCGCGGCGCGTCACCGGCGCGCGAAACCTCCATCGCGGTCTTCAACAGCCCCGGGTCGCAGGGCCGCGCGTCCTCGGGCAGCAGCAGCCACGCGTCGTCGAGCAGGGCCTCGATCCCGTCGTTCGCGTCCAGCCAGGCGTCGTCGGCCCGTGCCTCGACCACCACCGGCTCATCCCCGGGCAAGCACTTGTCGAGCAGCGCCACCTGCCGCGCGCCCGTGTCGTCGCCCCGCGCCCCGCGGCCGGCGAACAGCGTGGCAGGCTCACCCATGATCTGCGTGCGGCGCGTTTCGGGCGGGGCAAGGAAACCGTTGCCAAGGCTGTTCGATGAGCTCAACTGGAAAACCGACGGGAAGGAATCCCCTCCGGTTCCGACGTTCAGGCTGGCATGGGGGTCGTCCTTCGTCCTGATCCGGAACGCGGAGCGACTGCGCCCGGTTTCGAACCCCTCCGGCGGGACAAAGGCGAACAGCCCGTCCAGCGCGAATTCCGCGCGGGCAGTGATCGCGGGGTGGCATTCCTGCATGCCGTCGGGCCAATGCGGTTCGATGTTATCCAGAACGGCCTGGAGGTCGTTGTCCTCAAGCCACCTCTCGGGCGCCGCCATCTCGATCATCACCGGTGAGCCGTCCGGCAGGCACCGCTCGAGCACGTACTCGCGCGCCTGGCCGCGCAGGTCGATGCTGCGGCCGACCTGCATGCCCTTGTAGGGCAAGGGGCCGGAATAGAGCCGCGCGGGCTGGCCCAGGATATTGGCGGCGCTTTCCTCCGGCACGCCCTGGAAACGCGAAAGCATGCCGACAGACCCCCGGCGCCCCCCGAGTTCCTCCCGCGCCGTTTCGCCCCGGCGCAGCGTGACATAGGCGCTCCATACCGTTTCGGTGCGCAGGGTGACCTCTTCCTCGTCCTCGTGCAGTTCCCAGCCTTCGGGCGGGCGGACCGTGAACAGCCCGCCCAGCGTGGTGACCTGTTCGGCCGGGGCAACGCCATCCGGTCCGGCGCGGGTCGTTGCGGCCCTGAATGCCTCGGCGTCTGCCACCCGGATGGTGGCATAGATCCGCTCGATCAGGGCCGCCTTGTCGTCGAGAAGCGCGGGATCGAAGGCCTGGAAACTCACCAAGTGATGGCCGTATTCGGCATGGCGGTAGGGCGATACCACACCTTCCGAGCCGGTGCTTTCGCCTGTCTGCTCCGGGCGCGCGATGAAGCGGTCGAAAGCAATGCCCGGCCCGACGACCAATGCGGGCCGCGGGTCTGCCTGCAGAAGCGCGGAAAAGCTTTCGTCCTCAACATAGCCTTTGAGTGAATCGTTATGATCCAGCGTCTGAATGCCCAGGCCCAGACCCTTTCTTTCGCGCGGCACGGTGCCCGGCGCCGCGACCACGTAGATGTCGTCCTTTTCGCGCATGACCTTCCAGTCCGACGGCACGGCAAATGTCAGGCCAAGCGCCTCGTGCCGGGTCCAGCCCTCGGGGATGTCCGCCGCGCCCGGGTCCGCGGGCGTCGCCTGCGCGCTCTCCGTTGGGGAGGGCTCGACCGCGAAGACATCAGCCTGCGTGTCGCCGTCTTGCGCGTCGGCCTCGCCGGCCGGTTCATCCGTCTCCGGCAGGAGCTCGTCGAGCGGTTCTTCCTCCACCGCCGGGGCGAAATCGCCGTACTGGTCGGCCAGCTTGTCGATCGTCTCGGCATCCGTCTGGGCAAAAGCCGGTGTGGCCAGCAGCAGGGCGAAGAACGCGGCACGCATCATGGAAACGGTCCTTTCGGTCATTGGACACCCGCGCCGGGCAGGCGGTCGAGCATGTTTTCGTATTCGCGCCCGATCGCTTTTAGCTGGTCGCGGTCGAAGGGCACGTATTCGTGCCCGTCAGCCGTCTCGTGCCAGGCGCCGGCCAGTTGCAGCCTCATTTCGGCCGTGCAGCGGGTGACGGTCTCGCCCCCGTCCCCGGCGCGCGCGCGATGCAGGCGATGCACGCGGCACCGGAACGGTTGCGTCATCTGGGCAAGGGGAGTGTCGCCCACCTTGCCCTCGCAGTCGGAGATGGCGGTGATCCGCTCGAAATAGGGGGCGGCGAAAATCGCGTCGCCCTGGCCCAACGCCGGCACCCCGGCATTTGCGCCCCGCGCGACCCCCAGCACGCGACCCGGGGCCGCCGCCGTCCACGCCGCACCGTCGAACCGGCCCACCAGCAGATACTTCCCGGGCGAGACGGCGGTCTGCAGGCGCGTGCCCGGATTCGCCGGGCGCTGCTCCTGCCGCTGCCGGTCCGGCCGACCCTTGCTGCGCGTGGTGACGGTGCAGTCCTGCGGCCCCTCCGAGCGATCGAAGGAGGTGATGATCCCCTCGGCCTCGGGCGTGCCGAATACGACCAGCGCCTCGTCCCGCTCGAAGACGAAGCGGCGCGTGACGGCGCCGTCGGGCCTGTCAAGGCGAATGGTGTCGGGAAAGCCCGCCTTCAGCCACGCAAGTTTCGTCAGCCGGATATGCAGCGGCTCGCCGGGCTTGAGCGTGCCCCGCCACGTTTCGCCATCGCCGAGCAGCATGTGGAATTTCGTCGGCCCTTCCAACCCGAAGGCCGAGACCTCCAGCGTCAGCGGCGCGTTCAACTCGGGCCGGACCTCGCGGTTGAGGGTGGCCACCTGTTCGTTCAACCCGTCGAGAAACCGCTCGCGGGCGATCTCGGGCAGCACGTCGCGCATCAGCTTGGCCATGATGACCGAATAGTGTTCGTCCTCCAGCTTTTTCCTGATCGCCTTCGTCAGCGAGGCGCCGCGCGCCATTCCGGCCGTCGCCTGGTCCACGTCCGCGGCATACTCCGAAAACCGCGCGCTGTCCCAGAACAGGCTCACGTAGTTCCTGACCTCGGTGTGCATGACGCTGCTGAATTTTTCGGGCCTGTTGATGTTGTCCAGGTACCACGCGAGCAGGAGTTTCCACTCGTTGATCGTGCGCCCGCCCTCGGTGCGGTTGCGGATTTCCGCGACACGCTCTTCCAGGGTCGGTGGCAACCGTCCGACGGACCCGTAATAGCGATCCTTCGCGGCCTGCTCCGTTTCGCGGTAATACTTCTTGTAGGACTGGCGCCAGGCGTCCTCGCGCGCCGACCAGGCCGCTTCGCCGAAGTAGCTCAGCGAGACGTCGATCGGCAGCCCGGCGATCATCGCGAGCTGCATGCCCGGCGTGCCGAAACGTCCCATGAGGTAGCTGGCGACGCCCTTGTAGGCGTTCAGGATTTCCGGCCGCCCGTCGCCGGAGACCGGCCCCAGCGCCAACTGGTAGAGCGTGAGCGCGAGGCCGAGGTTGTTCAGCGCACTGCCCAGCTTGGAATAGGCCGATGACACTGCGCTCGAGCCTGACAGATGCTCGAACAGCGTAGCCCCGGCACCCATGATGCCCAGGTCGGCGGAGATGAGGGAAAGCCCCTGCCGGAACGCCTGCTCCTCGGCCGTGCGCAACAGGTCGCGCGCCTGCGCCTGCTGGTCTTCCATGGCGGCGCGGATGGGCGCGACGAGCGGCACCTGCTTGTCAAGCGGGTGGAACCGCGCCAGCGGGTTGACCTCGAAGCGCACGACACGCTCCTTCGGGCCGTCGCCCTTCGTCTCGACCCGGATCGGCGTGAAGGACTCGGCGCGCGCACCGGCGGCCGGCGCCACGACGAGCGCGACGAGCAGGCCGAGGCAAACACAGGACAGGATCGAATTCCGGAAGGGGGTGGCCATTGACGACTCGTGCATGTTCATTTGAATGGAGCGTATCGGCGAACGCGGCCTTGATATGGCTCAAACCGCGGGGCAACCGGCCGGCCCGAAAAGGCATGGACGCCGGCGTGACCCTGCTATGCATGTTGCACCGGTGATGCCGTTGCCAGTCAAGCCTTGCCCTCATCGTGTAACTGTCGGGTGATCGGCTGTCGTCATGCCCGTCTCGAACCTCGATCACGCAGCGACCGGGCGCCTCGATCTCGGGCTGGGCGACAAACGGTGCGCCCACGGTCTGCGCGTTCTGCCACGGCCAGACCTGCCGCCCGGTCCCGGTGCGCACCCGGAACGCCATGTCGAGTTCGGGCGGCACCTTTGGAAAGGCCACGGTCAACACGCCTTGCCGTGCAAGCTCGCCCCTGTAGTGGTCGCCGTCGCGCCGCGGCTCTATCGTGCCGCGAACGGTGGCCCCCGGCGGGATCACCTCGGCACCGTGCACGCTGACGAACAGCGCGGCAAGCTCCCCGGTGCGCAGGTCGCGGCCGCCGACACCTTGCGAGGTCACCCACTTGCCCGAGGTGCCGGAGGCGGATCCGTTCGATGATTTCGTTTTGCATCACCGTTCCTCATGGTCAATTCTGGTGGCACGCATCGGGCGATGCATGCGCGCGCCACCGCCAATACCGACGCCAGCCCGAAGGACGTGCGCGAGGCGTCGATGCCGTTGACGGTCAATGCCGGGGTTCCGGCGACAAATCGCGCGATCCAGGTCGCCAAGGCAGCTTATGCCGAGATCGGCATCGCGGTCTGACGGAAGGGACACGATGAACAACCGGGGTGGTTACTATCAGCGGGACCGGACGCCACGAGACCCTGATCGCCGCGCGCGAGGACAGCAACGACATGCCCGTCCACCGCTTCGACATCCGCCTGAAAAGCGACAACGAAACCGTATCCTTCGATATCTGAGACTGTTGCCATGGCCAGCCCCTGCATCATAACCGTCGCGATCACCGGATCGGTGCCGCAGAAATCCGACAACCCCGCCGTGCCGATCACGATCGACGAGCAGGTGGAGTCCACCCACGCCGCCTTCGAGGCGGGCGCGACGCTCGCGCACTGCCACGTGCGCGAGGAGGATGGCACGCCGACATCGGACCCCGAGCGTTTCGGGCGACTGCAGGAGGGCATACGCAAGCACTGCCCGGGCATGATCGTGCAGCTTTCGACGGGCGGGCGCTCCGGCGCGGGCAAGGCGCGCGGCGGGATGCTGCCGCTGGCGCCCGACATGGCCTCGCTCTCGGTGGGGTCGAACAACTTTCCCACCCGCGTCTACGAGAACCCGCCGGACCTTGTGGATTGGCTGGCCACCGAAATGGTCCAGTATGGCGTGAAACCCGAGATCGAGGTCTTCGACCTGTCCCATATCTTCCAGGCCGTGAAGATGCAGGGCGACGGCCGGCTCGCCGCGCCGCTGCATGTCCAGTTCGTCATGGGCGTGAAGAACGCCATGCCGGTCGATCGCGCCGTCTTCGACTTCTACGTCGAAACGCTCGCGCGCCTTGCCCCGGACGCCACCTGGACCGGGGCCGGAATCGGCAAGGACCAGGTCACGCTCAACCGTTGGTCGCTGGAGCGGGGCGGACACTGCCGCACGGGACTGGAGGACAACGTCCGGCTCGACCGCGAAACCCTGGCACCATCGAACGCCGCCCTGGTGGAGCGGGTCGTCGCGCTGTGCCCCGAATACGGCCGGCGGCCGGCCACCACGGAAGAGGCGCGGAACATCCTGTCGCTGCCCCCCGCGCCGCAGGGACGGGGGGACTGAGACGACGGCGCGTTCCCCGAAGGGTGCGCGCCCGCGCGGCACAAAGACGCGCGGGCGTGCAAGGGAAGTGAGACGAACGGCTTCCCCGATGTCATCCGGACGCTGCCGGGGTGCACGCCCGGCGTCTTCCCGCGGACCGAGGTCTTCAAGCATCTGACGGTGCACCACGGCCTTGCCCGCCAGACCGACCTCGCGATCCGCGACACCCGGGACAGGATCAAGGCGGATTTCGAGGATCTGCACCCGCTGCTGCTGCACGTCCATGCCGGCAACGCCCTTCACCTCGACGACGACGCGCTGGTGCCGTTCGAGACCTTGCCGCCGCCGAAACTGCATGGACGGACCGAATACTGCATCGAGGGGGCCGGGTGGCACCCGCTTCGCAACGGCGATCTTCCTCATGGCCATGAGCCGGGAGCGCACCGCGACGCGCATGCCGGGCAGGCGCGAACGGCCCTTCTGCACCCCCGGCGTGATCTCGGTCGCGCTGCTGGACCTGCGGGTGCCGGTGGGGCTGGCGATGCCGGGCGTCGGCATCGCGGGCAACTTTGCACTGTTGATCGTCGCGCCCTTCGGGCGTCGACCGCCGGGCGCGTGACCCTGCCCGAGTTGCGCCGGCTGAACCACGGCGGGGCGCTGGCCACCGGGGCGCTGGTACGGCTCGTGCCGGTTCTGGTGATCTTGGGCGCAATCTTCCTCGGACCCGGGCTGTTCACGCCCACGGTGGCCGCGGCGGCGCGCGCGATGCCGGTCTGCGGTTGCTGCTCAACCTCTTCACCGAGTGGCTTGCCCGGCCCAAGCTGCGCGGGTCGCTTCCGGATGCCGCCGGCGCCGGCATCGTGCACGATGCCGCGGACGTGCGACCGCACGCCGTCGACGATTGGTCGGACGACGCGTTCCGGGACGACCTCAAGCTCCGCCTGCCCGAGGTGGTCGCCGCGCGGTCGATCCGTGCGTTCCCGGCCCGGACGTCGCCGGCGGGCGGGGCGGTATTGCACAGCACCAGGCCTGCGACCGGATCGGGCCGTCTCGCGCGACTGGACGAACGGCAAATCGGAACGGCCCGGTCCGCCAGGCAAGCCTGCGGCGACCAGCGGCGATGCACCTGCCCCACGATACGCCGCGCATCACGCAACCGCGGGCATCACCGCCGGCGGATGGCGGCGGCCCCGCCGCGGGGCCACCGTTCATCGCGCATCAGGCCCGTTTGCGCCCCGTGAACATGGCCCGGACGAGGTTTTCGCGGTGGGCACGGCTGGCCCAGATGACGCCGCCGACATGCAGCAGGACGAGCACGAGCGTCGCGTTGGCGGCAACCTCGTGCAGCTCCTCCCACGCGTCGCCGGCATCGCTTTCGCCGTGGTCGTCTTCATGTTCCTCCTCGTCGCCGGTCCATTCTCGCACCTGCCCGGCGCCCTGTGGGACGGCGACGACACCGGCAAGGGGGCCGCGCCCTTCTTCCACCGCAAGCGTGCCCATGCCCGACAGGGCCGTGGCCGC
The DNA here is from genome assembly GCF_002834145.1 of Roseovarius salinarum. Classification (GTDB taxonomy): domain Bacteria; phylum Pseudomonadota; class Alphaproteobacteria; order Rhodobacterales; family Rhodobacteraceae; genus Roseovarius; species Roseovarius salinarum. Next base: position 42,704 of record NZ_PHNT01000015.1, read on the forward strand.
AAGCATGAGCAGCAGCGCGACCGTCATGGCCCCGCCGGCCGGGCTGTGCCCGAGGTGACGCTTGCCCCGGCCGGTCACGAGGCCGCGCAGGTATCCCGCCACGGCGCGCGGCCCGGTCACGAAGTCGGAGAAGCGCGCGTGGCGCGGCCCGACGAACCCCCAGGCGACACGCACCGCCAACGTTGCGGCGATCGCGTAGCCGGCGTAGGCGTGCAGCCACTCGGGCTCCCCTTCCGTCAGGTACGCGGTGGCGAAGGCCGCCATCAGCACCCAGTGGCCGATCCGGACCAGGGGATCCCAGACCCGGATCGTGCCGTTGTGCGGACGCTGCGACATCAGTCGTCGTCACCGCGGCGGTGCACGGGTTCACCGGTCACGGGGTGCAGATGGCCCTCCACGCGCATGCCCTGCTCGTCGGTCATCTCCACCTCGTAGACCCCGTATTCGGTATCGATCTCGTGGACGGTGTAACCTTGCGACTCGAGCTTCTGCGCGAGGTCCGACACGCTCATCCATTCCGAACGCGGTGGCGTGTCCGCGTCGCGGCGCATGTCATCGTCGGAGGCCTGCACCCCGGTCGCGGCCAGCCCGGCGGCAACGGCAAGGGCGGTGGTGACGAGTTTCACTGTCTTCATTGGGTTTCTCCTTCGGTTTGTCGCGGCGGGATCGCCGCGTTTGGCACGCCCCTTGTGCCGCGACTCGCCTGATCGCGGCCTGACGGGGGCTGTCAGCTTGCTGTCAGCGGCGCGGGGCTAGAGAATGCGCCCATGGCACGGCCCCTTGCCCTTCTCATCGCGGTGATCGCCGCCGGGACCCTCCCGGCGCTGGCCGACCGCGAGGACCACGACCGGGCGCGGCGCGCGCTCGAACGGGGCGAGGTACTGCCGCTGGGCCGCATCCTCGAGATCGCGGAAAAGGCAACCGGGGGGCGTGTCATCGAGGTCGAGTTCGAAAGCGACGATGGCCGCTGGGTCTACGAACTGGAGCTCGTTACGCCCGGCGGCCGACTGATCGAGCTCGAGATGGATGGCGCCTCCGGCCGGATCCTGGAGCGGGAAAACGAGGGCCGTGGCGAATACCACGGTGGTGACGACTGATGCGCGTGCTCGCGGTCGAGGACGATCACCGTATCGCGGCCGATGTCGCCGCAGCGCTGGAGAGCGCGGGCTTTCACGCCGAAACCTGCGCCAATGGCGAGGAGGCGTGGTTCCGCGGCGATACCGAGGACTACGACCTAATCGTTCTGGATCTCGGGCTGCCGGGCATGGACGGGCTGTCGGTGCTCAAGCGCTGGCGCGCGGCCGGACGCGAGGTGCCGGTGCTGGTGCTCACCGCGCGCGGCGCATGGCACGAGCGTGTCGAGGGCATCGAGGCGGGCGCCGACGATTACCTGCCCAAGCCCTTCCGCATGGAGGAACTGGTGGCGCGCGCCCGCGCGCTGGTGCGCCGTGCCGCCGGCCACGGCGCGGCGGTGCAGAACGCCGGGGCCCTTTCGCTGGATACAAACCGCATGGCCGTGACGGTGCGCGGCGTGCCGGTCCCCGTCACGGCGCTGGAATACCGTCTGCTCGCCTACCTCGTGCTCAACCGCGATCGCGTCATCCCACCGACCGAACTGCTCGAGCACGTCTACGGCGACGACGACTCGCGCGAGGCCAATGCGCTTGAGGCGGTGATCGCGCGGTTGCGGCGCAAGGTCGGGCCCGGGGTGATCGGCACGCGGCGCGGCTTCGGCTATTTCGTCGAAGGGGGCGGCGCGTGACCGCCCTCTCGCTGCGCTGGCGCCTGCTGGCCGGCGGTGCGGCGGCGGTTATCCTTGCGCTGGGGCTCGCCGCCGCGGGGCTGGCCCAGCTATTCGGCACTCATGTGGAACGGCGCGCCCAGGCCGAGCTCGCCGTGCATCTCGATCAGGTCGTGGCCGGGTTGGAGCGTCGCGAGGGCGCGCTGGTGCTTGCCCGTCCGCCGGCCGACCCGCGGTTCGCGCAACCCTACGGCGGCCTTTACTGGCAGGTCTCGGCGGATGGAAGACTGCTGCGCGCGCGCTCTCTTTGGGACCAGGCGCTGGACCTTCCGGACGACACGCTCGGCGACGGGCAAACGCATTTTCACACCCTGCCCGGCCCCGGCGAGTCGGAGCTTCTTGCCCTTGAGCGGACGGTGGCCCTGCCCCAGCGGCTCGGTGGCGGATCGGTCCGTGCTGCGGTGGCGATGGACACCGCGGAGCTGTCGCGCGCGAAACGGGCGTTCGTGGCCGACATGGCCCCCTACCTTGGGGTTCTCGCGCTTGTCCTGATCGCCGCGCAATGGGTGCAGGTCACCGTCGGCCTGTCGCCGCTGCGCCGGCTCGGGGCGCGCGTCTCGGCACTGCGAAGCGACCGGACGGCGCGGATGGGCCCGGACTGGCCACGCGAGATGCAGCCGCTGGCGGCGGAAATCGACGGGCTTCTCGGCGCGCGCGCGGCCGACGTCGAAAGCGCGCGCACCCGCGCCGCCGATTTGGCCCACGGCCTCAAGACCCCCCTGCAGGCATTGCTGGGCGAGGCCGGCCGCCTGCGCGCACAGGGTGACGTGGCAGCCGCCGAGGGCATCGAGGAGATTGCCGGCACGATGCGGGCCCATGTCGACCGCGAACTCGCCCGTGCCCGCGCCGCCGCCCGTGCCCGCGCGGCGCGCGCCGACCCTGCCAAGGTGGCCGAGCGCGTCGTCGGCGTCTTGAAACGCACCCGCGATGGCGAACGCCTTGCATGGCATCTGGACATACCCGAGAAGCTCGGCGTTGCCATGGACGAGGCGGACCTCGCCGAAGCCATCGGGGCGCTGGCGGAAAACGCCGCGCGCCATGCCGAGAGCCGGGTGACGCTGTCCGCGGAGCCAGGGGACGGCGTTGCCTTGATCCTGATCCGCGATGATGGACCGGGGATGCCGCCAGCGCACCTTTCCGCGGTCACCGCACGTGGCGCGCGCACCGACGAGGGCGGCACCGGGACGGGCCTGGGGCTTTCCATCGCGGCCGAGATCGCCCGGGCCGCGGGCGGCGACCTTTCGCTGCGCAACGGTCGGCGCGGCCTGATCGCGTGCCTGGAGTTGCCAATGGTCGCGGCACCATAGGCCCGGGTCCGGGCAGCGCCCTGTCGCGCCGATCCAGCCGGTGGTGCGCCGGCATCACCCGATCATCGGATACACGCCGGTCTTCTTCACGGTCCCGTAGACGAAGCTGGTATCGATGGAGCCGATGCCACCGATGGGGTGAATGCGGTTGCGGATGAAGTCCTCGTAGGCATCCAGCCCGGCCACCACGACCCTGAGCAGGTAATCGGTGCCGCCGGTCAGCATGTGGCATTCCTGAACCTCGTCGAGACAGGTCACGCGCTGTTCGAACTGGCGCACCGTTTCCTCGTTGTGGCGTTCAAGCCGGACCTGCACGAACGCCGTGATCGGCAGCCCGTAGGCCACCGGATCGGCGTCCACCGTGAACCCGCGTATCGCGCCCGACGCCTCCAGATTGCGAAGCCGGCGCAGGCAGGGGGACGGTGACAGGTTCACGCTTTCGGCCAGATCCTGGTTGGTCATCCGCCCGTTTCTTTGCAGGGCACGGATGATCTGCCGGTCCTTTCGATCCATTACGCTGACCTTTTTGGCATAATATGCCGAAATCCTACTCTTTTATGGAATACTTTGATAGCATTTTGTGGTGCAGGGGTGCGATCATGCCGCAAGCCACACCACAGGAGCCCGCCATGACGCCCCCGAAGGGATTTGCCACCCGCGCCATCCATCACGCCTACGATCCAGCGGACAACGAAGGCGCGCTGACGCCGCCGCTTCACCTGACCTCGACCTTCGCCTTCGAGAGCGCGGAAGCCGGCGCCGAGATGTTCGCCGGGGCGCGCGACGGCCATGTCTACAGCCGCATCTCCAACCCGACCTGCGACCTGCTCGAACGCCGCATGGCCGCGCTGGAAGGTGCCGAGGCGGGCCTGGCACTGGCGTCGGGCATGGGCGCGATCACCGCGACGCTCTGGACCCTTCTCGGCCCCGGCGACGAGGTGATCGTGGACGAGACGCTTTACGGCTGCACCTTCGCGTTCATGCGGCACGGGCTGTCGAAATGGGGCGTCACGATCACCCATGTGGACATGTCCGACACCGACGCCCTGCGCAACGCCATCAGCGACGCCACGCGCGTGGTCTATTTCGAAACGCCGGCCAACCCCAACATGCGGCTGGTGGACATCCGCGCCGCCGCCCGGATCGCGCACGGGGCCGGGGCCAGCGTGGTCGTCGACAATACCTATGCCACACCCTATCTGACACGGCCCATCGAACTGGGGGCGGACATCGTGGTGCATTCGGCCACCAAGTATCTTGGCGGGCACGGCGACGTGGTCGCCGGCATCGTGGTCGGCCGCGCCGCGGACGTGGCCGAGATCCGGGTGGTCGGCATGAAGGACATGACCGGGGCGGTGATGGCCCCGTTCAACGCCATGCTGGTCCTGCGCGGGCTCAAGACCCTCTCGTTGCGGATGGAGCGGCACTGCAGCTCGGCACAGGCCGTGGCCGAATGGCTGGAACGGCAACCGGGCGTCCGCCGGGTGTTCTATCCCGGTCTGGACAGTTTCGACCAGGGCGGCGTGGCCGCGGCCCAGATGGACCGGCCCGGGGCCATGATCGCCTTTGAACTGACCGGCGGCCTGGAGGCCGGACGCGCCATGATGAACCGGCTTGCCATGATCGAGCGCGCGGTGTCGCTGGGCGACTGCGAAACCCTGATCCAGCACCCGGCGTCGATGACGCATTCCACCTACACGCCGGAGGAACGTGCGGAACACGGCATCGGCGACGGCTTGATCCGCCTTTCGGTCGGGCTTGAGGATGTCGACGACATCATCGCGGATCTGGCGCAGGCCCTTCCGGCACCGCGCCCCACCTCCGCCGCGTGAAGGGTGACGCCATGGGCGAGATGAAGCACCTCAAGACCATCGAGCAACGGCTGTTGTGGCTGTCGCACTGGATGGTCCACCACGCCAATCACGTCCGCCCCAGGGCGGACGGGATCAAGACCGGCGGGCACCAGGCCAGCTCGGCCTCAATCGTGTCGATCATGACGGCGCTTTACTTCCGGGCGCTCAGGCCCGAGGACCGCGTCGCGGTCAAACCGCATGCCAGCCCGGTCTTCCACGCCATGCAGTACCTGATGGGAAACCAGACCCGCGAAGCGCTGGAAGCCTTCCGCGGCTTCGGCGGCGCGCAATCCTACCCGTCGCGCACGAAGGACACCGACGACGTGGACTTTTCCACCGGCTCGGTCGGCCTGGGCGTGGCGATCACCGCGTTCGCATCGCTGGTGCAGGATTACATCAGGGCCAAGGCGTGGGGCGCCGAGGCACCATCGGGCCGGATGGTGGCCCTGTTGGGCGATGCCGAGCTGGACGAGGGCAACGTCTACGAATGCCTGCAGGAAGGCTGGAAGAACGACCTGCGCAATTGCTGGTGGATCATCGACTACAACCGACAGTCGCTTGACGGGATCGTCCGCGAGGGGTTGTTCGAGCGGGTCGAGAAGATCTTCGACGCCTTCGGCTGGGACGTGGTCCGCATCAAGCACGGTGCGCTGCAGCGCGCGGCCTTCGGCGAACCCGGCGGCGACAGGCTGCGCCAGTGGATCGACAGCTGCCCCAACCAGGAGTATGCCGCCCTGACCTACCAGGGCGGGGCCGTCTGGCGCAGGCGCCTGCTGGACGATCTGGGCGACCAGGGCGAGGTCAGCGCGCTGATCGAGCGGCGCAGCGATTCCGAGCTGGCCGCGCTGATGGAAAACCTCGGCGGCAACTGCGTCGAGACGATGGCCGAGGTCTTTGCCTCGGTCGATCATGACCGCCCGACCTGTTTTCTGGCCTACACGATCAAGGGTTGGGGCACGCCCATCGCCGGGCACAAGGACAACCACGGCGGCCTGATGACGAAGGACCAGATGGCCGAATGGCAGGCCCACATGGGCGTGCCCGAGGGCGCGGAATGGGATCCCTTCGCGACCGTGGACGACCCCGACGCCCTGCGCGCCTTCCTTCGCGGCGTGCCGTTCTTCGCCGAAGGGCCGCGGCGGTTTCGCGATGCCCGGATCGAGGTGCCGGCCATCGCGCGGGACGCGGGCCGCGAGACCTCGACCCAGGCCGCCTTCGGCAAGATGCTCGACGCGCTGGCAAGGGGCGACAGCCCGCTGGCCGCGCGCATCTTCACCACGTCCCCCGACGTTACCGGCACCACAGGGCTGGGCCCCTGGGTGAACCGGCGCAAGCTGTTCGCGCGGACCGAACGGGCCGACGCCTTCATCGAACACCGCATTCCCTCGACCGCGAAGTGGGAATTCACCCCGGCGGGCCAGCACATCGAGCTGGGGATCGGCGAGATGAACCTGATGCTGCTGCTGGGCGCGGCCGGGTTGTCGCACAGCCTGTTCGGCAAGCGGCTGATCCCGGTCGGCACGGTCTACGACCCCTTCGTCGGCCGTGGCCTCGATGCGCTCAACCACGCCTGTTACCAGGACGCGCGGTTCCTGCTGGTCGGCACGCCGTCGGGCGTCACGCTCGCGCCCGAAGGCGGCGCGCACCAGTCCGTCGGCACCCCCCTGATCGGCATGTCACAGGATGGGCTGGCCGCCTTCGAACCGGCGTTCGCCGACGAACTGACGGTTATCCTGGAGTGGGCCTTCGATTACCTGCAACGCGACGGCGAAGGCCGCCCGGACGAGCGCACCTGGCTGCGGGACGAAACCGGCGGATCGGTCTACCTGCGACTGAGCACCAACCCCATCGAGCAGCCCGGCCCGCGCGCCGACGACGCGTTCCGGCAAGGCGCAATCGACGGGGCCTACTGGCTGCGCGCGCCGGGGCCCAACTGCGAGATCGTCATCGCCTACCAGGGGGCCGTGGCACCCGAGGCCATCCGGGCGGCGGGCATGATCGCGGAAGGCCGGCGCGACATCGGCGTTCTGGCCGTGACATCGGCCGACCGGCTGAACGCGGGCTGGACGGCGGCGCAGCGCGCCCGCGCCCGCGGCGAGGATACCGCCGAGGCCCACGTGGAGCGCCTGATGCGCACGCTGCCCCCGCATTGCAGGATCATCACCGTGATCGACGGGCACCCCGGCACCCTGTCGTGGCTGGGCAGCGTGCATGGTCACCAAACCCTGCCGCTGGGTGTCGAGCATTTCGGCCAGACCGGCACGATCGCCGACCTTTACGCACACCACGGGATCGACGCGACGGCCATCGTGCAGCGCGCCGAAAGCCTGACGAAAGGCAGGCGCCTGCCCGCGGCCCCGGTTGCCGGCGGCCGCGCCTGACCGGAGCGATCCCGGCCTTCGAGTGCGACGCGCCGACACGCCGCCCCTTGGCGGCGGGGGCCGGGCGCTCAGGCGGTCTGGTCGTCGAGGCCGGCGTCGGGCGCGTTTGCCTTCACGGACTCGATCCCGTTGTCGCGCGCGCTGTCGCTGCTGTAGGTCTCGCTGGTGCCGATGACCTGGCCATTGCCGGCCTTGAGGTTGAACATCGGCTTGCCCGAGCCGGCGACCTTGCGTTCGTACCGCGCGTCCAGCGGGGCGTTCTTGCGCACCGACTCGATCCCGTTCTCGGCGCTGGCCTTCCGCTTGTACCCCTCTCCCACGAGGATGATCTCGCCGTTGCCGGCCTTGAGCCGAAAACGATATTCGCCGGCCTTGTCCTGATAGAGTTCGAATTTTCCGGCCATCGCCGTGGTCCTCCCGAGCAGACATGTATCGGCGTCACCTTGCGGCGATGTGGCCGGATTGGCAAGCGCGTGTGTCCGCCTCCGCGTCCGGGATCGCCGGGTTCAGTCCCGCACCAGCCGGAAGCCCAGGTGATCGGGCGGCAGCCCAACGGCACAGCCGCCGACGCTGGCGTCGCGGACGAAGTCGATGACGATCGCGCGGTGGCGTCCCCCGGCCAGGCGGGCGCCGCAATAGGGCGCGGCTTCGGCAAGACGTCCGTCGGCATCGACGATGCCTGTCTGCATGCAGCCGCTGGTCCATTCCCAGACGCTGCCGGCAATGTCGGCCACGCCCATGCTGTTCTCGCCGAAGCCGCCAGCGGGTTTCAGCGCGGCCTCCGTCCCGTCGCGCAGGGCCGTGCCCTTGCCGTATTGCCCCAACCAGCGCGCGGCCGGGTCGGCGCCGTCACTTTCCACCGCAACCTCGGCAAAGCGTTCGGCCGCCGCGCGCTGCCACTCGGGCGCGGTGGGCAGGCGCCATGTCTCGCCGGTGACCTCGGACAGCCACCGCGCATAGGCGTCGGCATCGCGCCAGCTGACCTGCGTCTGGGGGAAGGATCCCTCGCCCGTGACGCTGGCACGACAGGCGCCGGCGTCCACGCAGGCGGCATACCGAGCGCGCGACACCTGGTATTTCATGATCTCGAACGCGTCCACCCGGACAGGTTGCGGGGACGCCGAGACGGTCTTGCCAGCGCGGGAGAAGTTGCCGACAGGGCGGAACGGGATCTCGCCCGCCGGGATCGCGATTGTCTGGACGGCAGGGGCGGGCGTGATCGGCGGCTGCAACCCGACAAGCGCGGCCCCCGCCGCGAGCGCCCCGGCCGAAAGGAGGGCGAAAAGTTTCATCGCGACCCCCGGAAAGGAATGGAAAAAAGGGGGTGGCCGCGCAAGGCGGCCACCCGGTGCATCACGCGCCGTGGGCGGTCGGCGCGACGACCTGCTCCATCAGGTCGTTGTTCCAGTCGCCCTCGACCTTGACGTGGGCGGTGGCGCCGAGGTTCACGGCCTCGATCAGGTTGTGGTTCACGTAGGCATAAAGCCCCGGCTGCAGGAACTCGTAGAGCGCCGCGCCGGCGGAGCCGCCGCGAATGAACCAGGTCTCGAGGTCGCGCAGGGGCGGGTTGGCGAACTTGCCCTCTTCCCACACCAGGTCGCCGTGCCCGCCGATCAGGTGCGGCCGGGAATCACGGTTGGCCTGACTGTGCACGAAAAGCACCTTCTCGCCCACCGCGGCCTGCAGGGCATTGTCGCCGGTCAGCGCGCCCACGCGCCCGTTGAAGACGACATGCGACGGGATCAGCCCGTTCATCAGCGCCTCGGTCTCCGGGTAACTTGCCGCGACATCCGGGAACCGCTTGTATGCCCCGGTCTCGTCCTTGGGAATGTAGACGTCCTGCTCGCCCAGGTAATAGACCTTGTCATAGCTCACCGGGTCGCCGCGGTGGTCACTCAGGCCCTCGCGCGGCAGCACCATGATCGCCCCGTTCATGCCGGTCACGACGTGCCAGGGGATCATCGGGCCACCCGGTGCGCAGTGATAGACGAAAGTGCCCGGCCGGGTCGCCTTGAACCTCAGCACCGCCTTCTCGCCGGGGTTCACCAGCGTCAGCGCCCCGCCCCCCAGTGCACCGGTGGCGGCGTGGAAGTCGATGTTGTGCTGCATCATGTTCTCGGGCAGGTTGACGAGGGTCAGTTCGACGTAGTCGCCTTCGTGCACCACCATCATCGGCCCGGGCACCGACCCGTCGAAGGTCATCGCCTGCATGTAAACGCCGGTGTCGACCTCGATCTCCTTCTCGATGATGTTCATCTCGAACTCGACGATCCGCGGCTCCGCCGGCCCCACCTGTTCGTGCGGGTGCACGAACGGGGGCGCGACCAGTTCGCGGCGGACCCGCTCGAGGTTGGACAGGTCGGCCGGCGGCGCGACCGGGGTGAAGGATTCCTCTGCGCGGGCGGCCTTGGCCAGCATCGGCATGGCAGCGGCCCCCGCGACACCCATCAGAGCGGCTCTTCTGGTCAGCATCTGGTATCTCCTTTCGATTTCTGATGCCGTATGAGGGAAGATTACGCCCGTCGCCGGGCGGAAACGTTGTGGCGGCGCAAACTTCGCGCGTGATGCACGGGGTTTTCCGGTGGCCGGCGTTGCCTTCGGTCTTTTTCGGACAGCAAAAGGGCGGCCCCCCGAAGGGGGCCGCCCCGGCTGCCCGCCCGGCGCGGGACATGCCCGGATCACTCGACGTTGGCGAAGATCTCGTCGAAGCGCGCACCGGCCTTGCCGCGCTGTTTCACGGCCCTGGCCGCGTCGAGGTTGACCGCATCGCCGGCCTGGATCAGCGCGACCATGCCCATGCCGTAGTGGGGCGTGCACTTGACGCCATAGAGGCCCTCCTCGTCCACCGTCAGCTCGAAGGCCTCGTTGTACTTCGTCTTGAACGCCTCGACACCGTCGGGAAGCATGCCCCCGATGCTTTCCACGTTGTGGCCCGGGTCGGTGGGCACGAAGCGGACAACGTCACCGGGTTCGGCCTTCACGTAGGCGGGCTCGAACACCATGATCCCGGCCTCGCCGCGGTTGAGCATCTCGATCTCGTGGGTTTCGGCGGCCGCGGCGCCAGCGGTCAGCACGAGGGCGGCGGCGGTCATCAGGGGTTTGAACATCGGGTCGTCCTTTTCTATCTGTCAGGGTGAATCGACCCGTGCGGTATGCGATGGTCCCGCGCGCTGAACGTTGCTCTTCCACAAACTTCCGGATCATTGGTGCCCAGACTCGACGAAAGCCTGCTCACCGGCCTGCCGCCGTTCGCCCGCCTTGGGCGGCCCGAGATCCGCGAGATCCTCGACCAAGCGGCGTCGCGCCGCTACGACGAGGGCGCGGCGATCTTCCGCGAGGGCCACGACGCGGAAACCTTCTTCCTTCTGCTCGACGGATACGTGCGGGTCGCGCGCACCACGGCCGACGGCGACCAGGTGGTCGTGCTGCACATCGCGCCGGGGCAGTTGTTCGGGATCGCCCCGGCCCTGCGGCGCGACACCTACCCGGCGACGGCGTCCGCCGCGGCGGAATGCATCGCGCTCGCCTGGCCCGTCCAGCTGTGGCACGACTTCGCCGCGCGGTATGACGGGTTCGCCGCGGAAACCTACCGCACCGTGGGCCAGCGGCTGGGCGAGATCCAGGGCACGCTGACCCAGCTGGCGACGCAGGCGGTCGAACAGCGCGTCGCCGACGCCCTGCTGCGGATGGCCAACCAGAGCGGACGCAAGACGGACGCGGGCATCGAGATCGCCTTCCCGGTGACCCGGCAGAACATCTCGGAGATGACTGGCACCACGCTGCACACGGTCAGCCGGCTGCTGTCGGCCTGGCAGAAGGCCGGCATCGTGCGGTCGACCCGCAAGCACATCGTCATCACCGCGCCGCACCGGCTGGTGGAGCTGGGCAGCGCCGGAGGACCGGAAAGCTAGTCCAGGCCAGCCGCGCGGCGCAGGTCGGCGCGGAAATCATCCTCGTCCAGCTCGTATTCCTCGCAGGCCTCGACAACCGTGTGAAAGGGCGCGATCGGGCAACCCGGGCACAGCATCCGCCGCTCGAAAAACGGCCTGGCGGCGGCGGGCCAGTGCCGGAACAGCTCCTCCAGAGGCAGGTCTGGGTCGTCGATGTCCGGGCGGCGCATGGCGGTCTCCTGTCACGGCACCCCCATGCTGGCGCAGGCGGCCGGGCCGCTCTTTGCGATGGCGCAAACAGATCGGCGGCACGCACCGCGCCGCCCAGGCGCACGGCGAACACGCTCAATCGTTTTCCGGGTCGAGCGTGACAAGCACGTGACCGGCATCGACCGTGTCACCCGGTGCCGCGCCAACGGCGGCGACGGTTCCGGGCGCCGTGGCCTTCAACTCGGTCAGCAGTTTCATCGACTCGAACACCGCCACGGTCTGCCCGGTTTCCACCGCGTCGCCGGGGGTGACCCGCAGTTCAACCACGAGCCCCGGCATGGGCGCCGAGACGTCGTCGGACCGGGAAACGACGTCGGAAGGCCCCTGCGCCTCGAAATCGCCCAGCGGCACGACGTGCAGGGCGGCCTCCGTGGTGGCGCCCCGGACATGGGTGACCGCGCCGTCGAACAACACGCCGACGTTGATGCCGCGCCCCTCGCGGACCACGCGCAGGGTGCGCTCGTCGATCCACGCGGCCTCGACCCGCGCCGTGCCGCCGTCGGTCGTGGCCGTCAGGGCCGTGCCTTGGCCGCTGAGCGTGACACGCGCGTCCGGCGCCGCCGCATCGACGTAGATCGTGCGCGCGGGCCGGCCTGCCTCGGCCAGCAACCGGAAGCCGCCGAGCGCGTGCCAAGGCGATGCACCCGAAGGCGGGGCCAGGTGACGCGCAAGTGCCGCGAAAAGCAGGTTATCCCCCGGGTCCGGCTGCCAGCCGCCGGGCCACTCGCACTCGATGAAGCCGGTTGTCACGCCGCCGGCGGCGAAGGCGGGCCGCAGGATCGCGTCGCGCAGGAACAACCGGTTGGTCGTGAGGCCGACACACTCCAGCCGCTCCAGCGCGGTCACCATTCTGCGGCGCGCCTCGTCACGGTCCGCGCCATGCGCGGTCAGCTTGGCCAGAAGCGAGTCGTAGCTGGCGCCGACCTCCGCCCCGGTGGCGATCCCGCTGTCGGTGCGTATCCCCGCGGGCGGCACCCAGCGCAGGATCCGGCCGGTCCGGGGGCGGAACCCGTTGGCGGCGTCCTCGGCCGTCAGACGCGCCTGGAGCGCGTCGCCGGTGCGGGCGATATCGGCCTGGGCAAGCGGCAGCCGTTCGCCCGCGGCGGCGCGCAGCTGCAGCTCGACCAGGTCGAGGCCGGTGATTTCCTCGGTGACCGTGTGTTCGACCTGCAGACGCGTGTTCATCTCGAGAAAGAAGAAGTCCCCCGTCGTGGCGTCCATGACGAATTCCACCGTGCCCGCGTTGTCATACCCGATCTCGCGCGCCAGCCGCAGCGCGGCCTCGTGAAGCCGCGTGCGCGTTTCCGCGGACAGGTCCGGTGCCGGCGCCTCCTCCAGAAGCTTCTGGTGGTTGCGCTGGACGGAACAATCGCGTTCGAACAGGTGCAACAGGGTGCCGTGCTTGTCGCCAAGGACCTGCACCTCGATGTGACGGGGGTGCTGCACCAGCTTCTCGATCAGCAGGCGGCCGTCGCCGAAGGCACGTTCGCCCTCGGCGCGCGCGGCGTCGATCGCGGCCGCAAGCTCCGACTCGGCAACGACCGCGCGCATGCCCTTGCCGCCACCACCCGCCGAGGCCTTGATCATGACCGGCAGGCCAAGGTCGCGGGCCGCCGCGGCCAGGCCGCCCGTGGTCTGGTCGTCGCCCGCGTAGCCGGGAATGACCGGCACGCCCGCGTCCGCGGCGAGGGCCTTGGCCCGGACCTTTGAACCCATCGCGGCGATGGCCCCGGAATGCGGCCCGACCCAGGTGATCCCGGCCTCCGCGCAGCCCGTCGCCAGTGCCGGCGTCTCGGACAGGAAACCGTAGCCGGGGTGAACGGCCTGCGCGCCGGTGGCTTGGGCGGCCTCGATCACCCGGTCGTGACGCAGGTAGCTTTCAGCCGCCGCCGCCGGGCCGAGGCGGACGGCCTCGTCGGCCAGGCGCACGTGCAGCGCGTCGGCATCGGCATCCGAGTGAACCGCGACGGTGCGCAGGCCGAGCGCCCGCGCGGTGCGGATGATGCGGCAGGCGATCTCGCCGCGGTTGGCGATCAGCAGGCTGTCGAACATCCCCGCCTCACATCCTGTAGACGGGCCGCGGCCCGGTGTCGCCGGCCGCGCCCGCGGCCAGCGACAGGCACAGCCCCAGCACGTCACGCGTCTGGTCGGGTTCGATGATCCCGTCGTCCCACAGGCGCGCGGTCGCATAGTAGGGGTCCGACTGCGCCTCGAACTGGGCCCGTGTCCGGGCGTCGAGCGCGGCGATCTCGTCTTCCGAGGCATCGGATTTCAACGACCCGCGGCGCAGGTCGGTCACCACCGTCGCGGCGACGTCGGGACTCATCGTCGCGATGCGCGCATTGGGCCATGAGAACAGGAACCTTGGCCTAAAACCGCGGCCGCACATGCCGTAGTTCCCTGCCCCGAAGGAGCCGCCGACGAGCACGGTGTATTTCGGCACCCGCGCGTTGGCGACGGCATAGACCAGCTTGGCCGAGTTCTTCGCGATCCCTTCGCGCTCGGCCTCGGAGCCGACCATGAAGCCCGTGATGTTCTGCAGGAACAGCAGCGGGATCTGCCTCTGGTCGCAAAGCTCGATGAAATGCGCGCCCTTCAGCGCGCTTTGAGTGAACAACGCGCCGTCGTTGGCCAGGATCCCGACCGGGTAGCCGTGCAGATGTGCGAAGGCGGTGATCAGGCTGGAACCGTATTCCGGCTTGAACTCGGACAGTTCCGATGCGTCCACCATCGACCGGACCAGCGCGCGCATGTCGACCTGGCGCTTGAGATCCACCGGCGCGTAGTCCTGCGGCGTTCCGAACGCGGGATCGGGCGCGCGCGGCGCGCGAGGCGGCGGGTCAACCCGGCGGGCGCCGAGGTGACGGACGAGTTCGCGCAGTTTCTGAAGGGCGGTTGCCTCGTCGGGGGCAAGGTGGTCGCTGGTGCCCGAGACGCGCGAATGCATCGCCGCCCCGCCCAGCGTCTCGCCATCCACCTCCTCGTTGATCGCGGCCTTGACGATGGGCGGCCCGCCCAGGTGGATGCGGCCCGTTCCCTCCACCATGATGACCTGGTCGGACAGCGCGGGAATATAGGCGCCGCCGGCCGTGCAGCCGCCGAAGACGACCGAGATCTGCGGCAGACCCATGGCCGACATGCGGCATTGCTGCCAGAAGGTGCCGCCGAAATGATCCCGGTCGGGAAAGACGCGGTCCTGTTCGGGCAGGTAGGCGCCGCCGCAATCCACCAGGTACAGGCACGGCAGGCCGTGCTCTTCGGCGATTTCCTGCGCGCGCAGGTGCTTGCGGACGGTTTCGGCGAAGAAGGAGCCGCCCTTTGCGGTCGCGTCGTTGGCGATGATGACGCAGGGCTGATCGTGCACCAGCCCGATGCCGGTGACGATCCCCGCCCCCGGCACCTCGCCGTCGTAAAGACCGTGTGCTGCCAGCGGCGACAGCTCCAGGAACGCCGTCCCGGGGTCGAGGATCATCTCGATGCGGTCGCGCACGAACAGCTTGCCCCGCTGCGCGTGGCGCGCCCTGAGCCGCTCGCCACCGCCCTGCGCGGCGGCGCCATGCGCCGCGCGCAGCCCCGCGACCAGGTCTTCGATCGTGTCCATGCCTCCGGCCTTTCACCTGTGCCCGCTTGCCATTCAACCTAACGTTCGTTAGAAAATCCGGCAACAGCTTCTTCGGACAGGGCACGCGCATGACCGACACGACCGCATTCGACAGGACGACCCGCAGCCACCTGTTCTTCGAAGAGGAACACCACATGTTGCGCGCGCAGATCCGCCGGTTCGTCGACGAAGAGATCAAGCCCCACGCCGATGCCTGGGAGGCCGAGGGCGCGACCCCGCGCGCGGTGCTTCGCAGGATGGGCGAACTGGGCTTTTTCGGCATCCGCTATCCCGAAGCCTACGGCGGCTCGGACATGGACGCGCGCGCGACGGTGGTCCTGGCCGAGGAACTGGGCCGGTCGACCTTCGGCGGCGTCGCGATCTCGGCGCTGGTGCACACCGACATGGCGTCGGTCCACATATTCAACGCCGGGTCCACGGCGCAGAAGGAGACGTACCTGCCACGCGTCATCTCGGGCGAGGTCATCACCGCCGTGGGGCTGACCGAACCCGATGCGGGGTCGGACGTTAAGGGCATCCGCACGACCGCGCGGCGCGACGGCGATCATTACGTGCTCAACGGCTCCAAGACCTTCATCACCAACGGGGTCCTGGCCGATGTCTATTGTATCGCGGCCAAGACGGATACCGCCGTCGCCCCCACGCAGGCCACCTCGATGCTGATCCTGGAAAAGGGCATGGAGGGCTTCACCGTCGCCCGCACCCTCAAGAAACACGGCTGGAACAGTTCGGACACCGCCGAGCTGTCGTTCGAGGACGTGAAGGTGCCCGCCGCGAACCTTCTGGGGCAGGAAGGGCGCGGTTTCCACGAGATCATGAAGAACCTGCAGAACGAACGCCTGGTCCTTGGCGCCATGGCCATGGGCGAGGCGCAGGCGGCCATCGAACTGACGGTTGACTATGTCAGGGGCCGCAAGGCCTTCGGCGCACCGCTTTGGGACAAGCAGGCCATTCGGCAGCGCCTTGCCATGCTGGCAGGCAAGGTCGAAGCCGGCCGGAACATGGTCCATGCCACGGCCGCGCGGCTTGCGGCGGGCGAGGACCTGGTGCGCGAGGTCTCGATGATCAAGGCCTATTGCGGCGAGCTGGTCAACGAGGTGATGTACGACTGCCTCCAGTTCCACGGCGGGGCAGGCTACATGGTGGGCACCCCGGTCGAGCGCATGGCCCGGGACGCGCGGGTGCAGGCCATCGGCGGCGGCGCGACGGAAGTGATGCTCGAAGAGGTCGCCAAGCGCATGTGACGATGCCCAGGCAGGCCCGCAACCCAAACGCCGCCCGCGCGGCCCCCGCGAAACCAAGGGCGGCCGGGGCGCGCGCCGAGATCCTGGAGGCGGCCGCGCGCATGATGCGCGACCGCGGCTATTCCGAAATGTCGCTGCGCGATCTGGCAGCCCAGGTGGGAATGAAGGCGGGCAGCCTCTACTACCACTTCGCGTCCAAGGAGGAACTGGCCGTGGAGGTCATGCGGCTGGGCGTCGAGACCGTCTCTGACGCGGTTTCGGAGGCCCTCGACGCGGCCGCGGACCGGCCGGCGCGCGAACGGCTCGAGACGGCGCTGCGCGTGCATCTGCACACGTTGCTGTCGGCCAGCGAGTTCTCCTCGGCCCACATTCGCTGCTACCCTTTCGTGCCGGAGACCGTCCGCGGCCGCCTCGTGGCCGTGCGGCGCGACTACGACCGGCTGTGGACCGGCGTGATCCGCGACATGCTGGGCGAGGATGCCGCGGCGGAGGACGTCCGCTACCTGCGCCTGGCCCTGATCGGCGCGATGAACGGGGCGCTTGAATGGTACTCCCCCGGGCGCGACGACCCGGAGGCGTTCCTGCGCGCCCTGATGCGCCTGTTGCCCCCCGGAAAGGGCTGAACCCCATCCGACGCAGGCGCCCGGACGTGGGCCGCAGAACGACACCGTGCCGGGACCCCGGCAGTCAATTGGCCCTGAGGACTTTCTCGTCGGTCACGTCCCGGCCGACGAATATCCAGTGCACCGCATCGCCGTTTCCGCCCGGGACGGGGAACGTGTCGAGTTCGATACGTTTGCGACTGCCATCCGCGTGACGCAGCGGAACGTCATGCGTTGCCGCCTGCCGCGCCGCAACGGACGCGCGGATCTGCTGCAACGCGGCCCTGTCCCACCCCGCGCCGTCGAGATCCCGCAGCGACCGCCCGGTCACCTCGGCCCGCCCGCGGCCGGACCCGTTTTCGAAGGCGGGGTTGACGAAAACGACCTCGATATCGTCGTCTGCGTCGCCAGGCCGCTGTATCCCGATGATGACCATGTCATCCATGTGAAGAACCGCCTGTTCGAGCAGCCCGACCCGGTCATGCGTCTCATACGCCCCGGTGATGTCCGAGAAGCGGATCCCGAGACCCGATGTAGCCGGATGCATGTGGACCTCCAGCCACGTCCCGGCCGACGCGCAATACTCGATGAAGGTCCGGTTCTCGCCGTTCTCGACAGCCCGCGCGAGGTTCCTGTTGAACTCACCACCGGGCCCGGATGGAAAGGCATCCCGGATCGGCCGGCCTTCGATGCTGTCCTTGGACACCTGCAGAAGCTCGAGGCCGCGCCGGTTGACGAAGGCGCAGCGCCCGTCGGTGCCGACCGCCATGAAACCGCCGCCGATCGACTCGACCACGTCCCGGATTTGCGCATTGCGCCGGTCGGCTTCCCGGCGGGCCTCGACCAGGTCGGTCACGTCCTGGATCGCGCCTTGCGCCGCGACGATGCGGCCCGACTGGTCGTATTCTGGGTCGCCCGTGGTGCGGACCGTCAATTCCCGACCCTTGGCCGTGACGAGACGGAAGGTTTCGTCGAAGGGCGCGCCGTGTTCGAGGCAATTCGCGAAAAGCTGCCTCAGGCGTTGCTGGTCCTCCAGCGCGTAATAGCTCATCGCCTCGTCCGCGGACACGACCGTTCCGGCCGGAAGGTCGCGCACGGTCGCCGCACCGTCCGTCCACATCTCGGCGCCGATGCCCACCTCGTAGCGCCAGCCGCCGAACCGTGCCTTCTCGGCGGCCATGCGAATGAGGGCCTGCTGGTTGTTCGCGCGCGACTGCGCCTTTTCATAGGCGACGCGGGCCTGCCTGAGATCGGTGAAATCCGTGACGCTGCCGATCGCGGTCGGCGTGCCGTCCTCCGATGTCGAAAAGCCGGCCGTTTCCTCCATCCATTTCGTCTGACCGGCCGAATTCAAGATCCGGAACTGGTGCGACAGCGTCCCACCGTCGCGCAACCAGTCTCGGTGCGCCGCAAGCACCGTTTCGCGGTCCTCCGGGTGCACGACGCGCGACAGGAGGTCGGTGATGTCCTCGCCCTGCCTCGGGCGGCCTCCCAGCATGCTGGCGAGCGCATCGCTCACCCGCGCCTCGCCGGTATCGATGTCCTTCTGCCAACTGCCGACCTTGCCGAGGAACTCGGCGTGCTTCAGCATCGCGTGAAGCCGCCTTTCGCGCCGGTAGGCGCGTTGCAGCGCCGAATTCAACCTGTCGCCAAAGGCCTTTATCAACACGCACGACAGCCCGACGAAGACCATTCCCTTGAAGGTTTGCGCGGGCTGGTAGGCCCCGGAGACGCCGATCACGGACACCAGGTAATCCCCGACGATCACCCACGGCCCGCCGAAAAGCAGGAAGCAAAGCGCCAGCTTCGTTCCGAGGGTCAGGCGGGGCAAGCTCATCAAGACCACGCATTCGTCGGATAGTCGCCCATGTTAGACGTGTATTGCAAACAATGGAAATGTCAAAAATGCGATACCAACGTCAGAAGTGGCGACCCATCGCCGGGGCACGCTTACGGGCCCGGCTCCCCCTCGGACAGCCGATCGACCAGCCGGGTCAGCATCGTGTCGCAGGCGTCGAGTTGCGCGAGCGCGACGAACTCGTCCGGCTTGTGCCCCTGGTCCATGGAACCGGGGCCGCACACCACCGTGGGAATACCGAGCTCGCCCGCGAAAAAGCCTGCCTCGGTGCCGAAATCGACGTGACAGGTTCCCTTCTGCCCCGCCAGCGCCTGCGCCCAGCCGGCCACCGGGCTGCCCGCGTCAGTGGACAGGCCGGGATAGCGGGTGGTTTCCTCGATGGTGATCGCGGCCTCGGGAAACCGCGCGCGATACCGGTCCGCGATCTCGTCGGCCACCGCCTGAACGCGCGACGCGATGCCGGAGATCGCCTCTTGCGGCACCGCGCGGATCTCGTAGCCAAGCCGCGTGTCGTCGGGCACGATGTTCAGCGCGTGCCCACCCGCCAGCGTGCCGGCGTGAATGGTGGAATGGGGCACGGCGAAATGCGCGTCCTGCGCCCCGGTCTCGGCCAGCTCGGCCTGCAAGGCGCGCAGCCCCTGGATGAAATCCGCGGCCATGTGCAACGCGTTCAGGTGCATCGGCGCCATCGCGGAATGCCCCCCGGTGCCGTGGAAGCGGGCGCGGTAGGCCGCCTTGCCCTTGTGGCCCAGCGCGACCTGCATCGACGTCGGCTCGCCGACGATGCAGGCACGCGGGGCGCCCAGAAGCGCGGGCAGTGCCTCCAGCATCTCGCGCAGGCCCTTGCAGCCGACTTCCTCGTCATAGGAAAGGACCAGCTTCAACGGCTCGGACAGCGACCGCGCCGCGGCGCGGTCGGCCGCGGCAAGCATCGCGGCGACGAACCCCTTCATGTCCGTCGTGCCCCGCCCGTAGACGCGATCGCCGGCGCGGCGCAGCGTGAAGGGATCGGACGTCCAGTCCTGCCCGGCCACCGGCACCACGTCGGTGTGGCCCGACAGCACGACCCCGGGCCGCTCGGCCGGCCCGAGGCGCGCCACCAGCCCGGCCTTCGCCCCGTCGGGGGACGGCAACCGCTCGGTTATCGCGCCGCGGGCGCGCAGGAACTCCTCGGCAAAGGCCACCAGGTCGAGGTTGCCCGAGCCGCTCTCGGTCGGGAAAGCGACCAGCCGGTCCAGAAGGTCGAGGGTTCTTGCGCTCATGCAGTTGCCTTTCCGGGGGCGTCGGCGGCGTCCGCGAGATGCGTCACCTGCCCGTCGCTTATGGTCAGCGCCGCCCGGACGCCGGGATCACGCGGTTCGTGCAGCCGTTACAGGTCGCCGTCAACCATGACCAGGTCCGCCAGCACCCCCGGCGCCAGCCGCCCGAGGCGGTTTTCCTCGAAGGCCGCGATGGCGGCGTTGCGGGTGTAGGCCGCAAGACAGGCGTCGAGGTCCAGCCGTTGGTCGGGCATGTCCTCGGCCCAGCGCTTGCGCTTCAGCGCGCACCGGATCGCATGAAATGGGTCGAGCGCGCGCTGCACGTAATCGTCGAGTTGTGGCTTGTAGACCTCCCAGGCCCGCTCGACCGCGGCGACGGGGCAATCCTCGGTCCAGTCGCATCGCAGGTCGGCCACGGGCCACGGCACCCGATCGACCAGCGTCATTCCGGCCGAGTGCACCGGCCCGGCCTCGCCCCCGGCGGCCAGCCCGGCGCGCAGGGCCGCCAGAAGCCGGTCGCCGAGGTGCCCGCTGGCGGCCTCGAACCCATCGACGATCGCCTGCGGGACGTGTTCGTCGGCCAGCAGGTTGCCGCCCGCGGCAACGTCGCGGCCCTGCGCGGCGGACCACAGCCCCAGCGCCCTTGGCCCGGAATGCACGGCGGTGCCCCCGTCCGCGTCCACGGCCAGAAGCTGGCGGTACTCGGTGCAGTCCCGCCCTTCCAGCACGGCGGTGACGGCGGCCTCCGCCGGCCGCCCCTCGGCCATCGCATCGAGCGTCGCGGGGCCGAGGCGCGGGTCGGTCACGTTCTGGCTGGCGACGGCGCCGACACCGGCACGCGCGTAGGCACAGCGCGCCGCGACCGCAGGCGAAGACAAAGAGATCGCCACGCCGAACATGCCGGTGTCAGCGCACCTGGCCACGAGGGAAAAGGTCATCGGTCATCCTCCGCGATCACGGCAGTCGCGTCGATTTCGACCAGCCATTCGGGCCGCGCGAGCGCCTGCACCACCACCCCGGTGGAGACAGGGTGCACGCCCCGGATGTATTCGCCCATCGTGCGATAGACCGCCTCGCGGTGGCGCACGTCGGTCAGGCAGACCACGAGCTTGACAAGGTGTTCCATGCCGCCGCCGGCCTCCTGGATGAGCTGGGCGATGTTCCGCATCACCTTGTGCGTCTGCTCGACCGGGTCGTGGCTCGCGATGCTGGCGGCATCGTCAAGGTTCTGGGGGCACTGGCCGCGCAACCAGACGGTTCGCCCGCCCCGCGTGACGACCGCCTGGCACAGGTCGTTGTCGAGGTTCTGTTCGGGGTAGGTGTCGCGCGTGTTGAACTTGCGGATACGGGTATGAGCCATTTTGCGTTCGTCCTGATTTTCCGTCGTCCTGCCCGGGAATCCGGCCTCTGGCGTGGCCGTCACGCACCCTCGGGCACGGGGCGGGCCGCGTCATGATAGGCCAGATACTTGCGCTGCGTCGCGATGTGGTCCGCGATGAACCTGGCGTCGTGCCAGCCCCCCCAGATGAAGGAGGACCCCCGTCGGGACTGCCAGGGCAACCCGAGGAAGTAGACCCCGGGTTCCGTCGATATGCCGCGCTGGTGCGCGGGCCGGCCGGAGTCGTCGAACGCGTCCACCTTCAGCCAACCGTAGTCGAGGGAAAATCCCGTGGCCCATATGATCGTGCTTACCCCTGCGCGCGCGAGGTCGAGCTGCCGCAGCGGATCGGTCACGCACCCGGGATCGCGGTCGATCTGCCAGGCTTACGGCTCCTCCGGCAGGTCGAGGCCGTTGCGCGCGACTTAGGCGTCGGCCTCGCCCAGAAGCGACAGGTAGGTGTCGTCGCCGCGCGCGAGGTTGTCCGCCAGGTCCGACGCGAAGCGCAACGTGCCGTCGTCGTATGCCTCGGTCCGGCCGACAAGGGTCATGCCCTGTTCCGCCAGGCGCCGGAAAGCCACCGTGTGACCGCCGCGCGCGCCGCTCACCGAGATCGTGACGTGCTCGGTGTCCGGGTCCTGTGCGGCGGCGTCCCACTTGACCCAGAACACCCAGCCACCAGACGAAATCGCGCCCGCGGTAGCGCCGCGGCGGTTGGTCGTGCGGCCCACCGAGAGGTAGACGCGGCGCCCCGCGCGCATCAGTTCCTCGGCGATCTGCACGCCCGAGGACCCCGCGCCAACCACGAGCACGGCACCTTCGGCCAGCTGCGCGGGGTTGCGGTACGCGCTGGAATGGATCTGCGCGGGCCCGGCATCCCCGGGCACGACCGGCGGGATGACGGGTTTCTGGAAGGGGCCGGTGGCGGCCACGACGCGGGCGGCGTGGATCACGCCCTCTGAGGTGGTCACCCGAAACCCGGGGCGGCCGTTCGCCTTGCGCACCTCCCTGACCGCGACGCCGCAGCGGATCGGCGCGCCGATTCGATTGGCATAGGCCACGAAGTAGTCCGCCACGCTTTCCTTGGGCGCGAAGGCTTCGGCATCGGTGTCGTCGAACTCCATGCCCGGGAAACGATCGTGCCGGGCGGGGCCGTTGGCCACCAGCGAATCCCAGCGTTCCGACCGCCAGCGCTCGGCGATGCGGTGGCGCTCAAGAACGAGATGCGGGACACTGGCGTTGCCGAGATGCTCGCTCATGGCCACGCCGGCCTGGCCGCCGCCGACCACAAGGGTATCCACTTCTTCAATCGACATGTCTGGGTCCTTTCTGGCGTTCCTGTCGTGTCTCTGACCGATCATTGCGCACCGCCCCGTCGGGGCCTGCCTCCGGCGCCGCCCCCTGGCGCTGCCGGCGGGTTGCATGGAAAACCACCGGCTGATCCCGCTGTCGGCGGTGGCCATTGCGCGCGGGCCCATGACGCGGTCGGACAGGCCGGCGGCCTCTCGAACGAAGGCAAGCGGGCCGTCCCAGTCGAAATTGCGGTAGACCGGCGCGAGATGCGTGAACGGCGGCGCCTGCCCGAAAAGCTGGAGGCTCAGCCGGTGGCCGGCGTAGTCCGAGTTCAGCAGGTCGCGCGCGAAGGCCAGCAGAATGTCCGGATCCCGGTCCTGCGGCAGTCCGGCGCGGTCGCCCTTGGGGTCGGTGTTGGCGGACACGTGAAACGCGTCCGCGTGCACGGCCCGGGCAATGTGGCGGTCGATGTTCGTGGCGAACCGCGGGTCGATCCCGTTGAGCATCTCGCGCGCGTCGTGCCGCGACCACATCTCGGCCACCGTCTCGTCCCCGGTGCGGGCGACGACGCCGCCGATCCGGTCGAGAACGGCATCGGTGGCACGCCGCTTGGCCCACCAATCCTTCTGGCTGTAGGGCAACTTGCTGCCGATGGCCGAGGTTTCGCCATCGCGGGTATGGGTCATGATGTCCCGCGTGGCCGGGTCGTGCTGCATGTCGTAGACATCCGCGCGGATATCGACGACGGGTTTGAAAATGGGATGGGTCGTCACGTTCTGCACCCGTTCGCCCCCGACGTGGATTCCGCGGTGCGCGCGGATCGATTCTCGGTATGCGTCGCCTGTGCGGATCATGGACTTTTCCGGTTTCCGTGCCGGCACCGCATCGGGTGCCACGTCACGGGGGCATCATCGGGCAGCCGGGACGCCGGGCGAAAGAACGCCCTTTTTCAGCACGGATTAGCCACGCCCTAAGCCGGGCGGGCGTCGGCGTATGCCAGTCCGAAATCCCCAGCCCGTGGCGGGCTATCCCGGATGAGGATCTGGCTAACCGAACCTGCGGCATGACCTCCTTCGCCGGCGGCGCGGCGCGCGCGTAGGCTCCGGCCCGGAGCACGCCACGGAAAGGACGGCCGCGATGTGCAGAATGCCGATCACGAACGCCCGGCCCATGGGCGGCGGCCCGGCCGACATCCGGAACGCCGATGGCCGCATCACCGAGATCGGCCCCGGCCTGGAACACCGGGGCGAGCCGGTGAAGGCGGCGGGCGCAGCCCTTGCGCTGCCGGGGCTGGTGACGCGGCCCGGAACGGCCGCTCTGATGGACGCGGCGCTGCGCGCGGGCGCGGGGCTGGTCGGCGGGATCGGTCCCCGCGCAATCGATCGCGACCCCAGGGGGCACCTCGAGTGCATCATCGGACTGGCCGAAACCCACGGGATGCATGGCCGTGTCACGGTCTCGCACGCCTTTTGCCTCGGCATGTCCGACCAGATGCGCGTGGAGGGGCTGCTGGAGAGACTGGCCCGCAACGACGTGCGGATCATGACCAAAGCGCCCCCGCCTGCCCCGTTCCGGCGCTGAAGACGCTCCGGGATCACGGAATAAAGGTCGGAGCAGGCAACGACGGCATCCGCGACACATGGGGCCCTTACGGCAACGGCGACATGCTGGCACGGGCCGTGCGCGTCAGCCTGCGCAACGGCTTCAGGCGCGACGACGACATCGCCCGCGCGCTGCACGCGGCAAGCGGCGGGGGCAGCGGAGGCGTTGGGCGCCGTGCCCGGTGGCTCGGCCCCGGCGCGCCCGGCGATTTCGTCCTGGCCGAGGGCGGGACGCTGGCCGACGCTGTCGTGAACCGGGCACCCCGCCTGACGGTGGTCAAGGGCGGCCGCGCGACGGCCCGCAGCGGCACATCCTTGCAAACCCCGCCCTGAGGGTCCGAGGCGCCGGCACCGCGCCCTGCAACACGGGCGGTGGCGAATCTGCCCCGGCACGACATCCCACGCCCCCGGGCCATTCACGGCGATGGCGCGTCCGGCGGACCGGGCTGTCGACGGCCTCCGTTGCCGTCGCGCGCCCTGTCCGCCCGTAAGGATATTCACTTGCAAATCAATTTCTTGGCAGCCCGCCGATGACAGGTGAACGCGGCAAACGAGACCGGGGAAACCCACCCCGTCTGCAACGGGTGCAGGCCGGTGCGCGCCGGGAACACAGGGCTCTTGGCAATTCGGGTGTTCCGATTATAGTCTCGGAACTTGCAGCGACGAACGACGGGACAGGGCGGACATCCAACCGGACGGGGACAGCGACGGAGCGGCAGGCGCCGGCTCCTGCCGCACGCAGGGCGTGGGCCGCGCGGCGCGGTCCTACGCCGAGTGCAGGGCGCGCGTACCCGCCTCGCCGGTCGGACCGGGCAGACAAGAGACGGGGGCGTGATGAGCAACAGCAGCAGCCTACTTCCCATCATCGCGATCCTGCCGTTTCTCGGGGCCCTGATCCCGGGGGTCATGATCCGTGCCGGCCGGACGGCCTGTGCCACCTTCACGGCCCTGCCCACGTTGATCGCGCTGGTGATGCTGGCGGTGCTCGCGCCGCAGGTCCTGCAGGGCGGGGTTGTCCAGACCGAGATCGCGTGGCTGCCGCAGCTGGGCCTGTCGGTGGCGTTCTTCCTCGACGGGCTGGGGTTGCTGTTCGCGGCGATGATCCTGGGCGTGGGGCTGCTGATCACGCTTTATGCCCGCTACTACCTGTCGGGCGAGGACCCGATGGGCCAGTTCTACGTCTACCTGCTGCTGTTCCAGGGGGCGATGCTGGGCATCGTGATTTCCGACAACATCCTGCTGTTGCTCATCTTCTGGGAACTCACCAGCCTGTCGTCCTTCCTGCTGATCGGTTACTGGAAACACCTGCCCGAGGGACGCCAGGGCGCGCGCATGGCGCTGGCGGTGACCGGCGCGGGCGGGCTGGCGATGATCGGGGGGATGCTGATCCTCGGCGACATCGCCGGCAGCTACAACCTGACCGACATCCTCGACCAGGGCGAGGCGATCCGCGCGTCCGAGTGGTACCTGCCCGCGCTTGTCCTGATCCTGCTGGGCGCCTTCACCAAGTCGGCGCAGTTCCCGTTCCACTTCTGGCTGCCGCATGCCATGGCCGCGCCGACGCCGGTCAGCGCCTACCTGCACTCGGCCACGATGGTGAAGGCCGGCGTCTTCCTGATGGCGCGCATGTGGCCCGTGCTGTCGGGCACCGAGGCGTGGTTCTACATCGTGTCGATCGTCGGGCTGGTCACCATGGTGCTGGGCGCGCTGATCGCGCTGTTCAAGGACGACCTGAAGGCGCTGCTGGCGTTCTCGACCGTCTCGCACCTGGGCCTTCTGACCATGCTGCTGGGCTTCGGGACCGACAAGGCGGCGGTCGCGGCGGTGTTCCACATCATCAACCACCTGACGTTCAAGGCGGCGCTCTTCATGACCGCCGGGATCGTCGACCACGAAACCCACACGCGCGACATCAAGCGGCTGGGCGGGCTGGCGAAATTCATGCCGGTGACCGCCCTGATCGGCACCGTCGCGGCCCTGTCGATGGCGGGCATCCCGTTCTTCAACGGCTTCCTGTCGAAGGAGATGATGCTCGAGGAGGCCTCGCACACCGGCTGGTTCGGCAACCCCTGGATCGTGCCGGCCCTGGCGACGCTTGGCGCGCTGCTGTCGGTGGCCTACTCCCTGCGATTCATCTTCCACGTCTTCGCCGGGCCGCCGCGCGACGACTACCCGGCCAAGCCGCACGATCCGCCGTTCGGCATGTATGCCGCGCCCGCCCTTCTGTGCGTGCTGGTGATGCTGATCGGCATCCTGCCTTGGGTGGCCGAGCCGGTGGTCACCGTCGCCGCCAGCGCGGTCACCGGGGCCGACCTGCACCCGCATCTCAAGATCTGGCATGGCGTGACGCCGGCGCTGTTCATGTCGATCGTCGCCGTGCTGGGCGGTGCGGTGCTGCTGGCGATCCACCGTCCGCTGGACCGCGCGTGGCAGGACGCGCCGCGCCCCGAGGCGAAAGTGATCTTCGACGCGCTGGTGGGTGGCGCCGCGGGGCTGGCCCGGCGGGTCAGCGAGGCGCTGCACGACGGCGCGATCAGCCGCTACCTCGCGATCTTCGTCGTCGCGACGGTCGCGCTGGGGGCGATCGCCGTATTTGACGGCGGGCTGGCACCGGCCACGCGCGCGCTGCTGCCGATTCCGCCGGTGGCGGCGGCGGGCTGGCTGCTGCTGATCGGGGCGACGGCGCTGATCGTCGTGAACCACCGCAACCGGTTCCGGGCGCTGGTCCTGCTGGGCGTGATCGGGCTGATGATCTCGGGCGGATTCGTTTACCTGTCGGCCCCCGACCTCGCGCTGACGCAGATCTCGGTCGAGACGGTGACCATCATGCTGCTGCTGCTGGCGCTTCACTTCATGCCCAAGCATTCGCCGCGCGAAAGCGCGCCGGCCCGCCGACTGCGCGACGGGGCCATCGCGGTGATCGCCGGCGGCGGGGTCGCGACGCTGGCCATGATGTTCCTGACGCGCGATTTCTCGTCGATCTCGGAGTTCCACCTCGCCAATTCCTACAAGGGCGGCGGCGGCACCAACGTGGTCAACGTGATCCTGGTGGATTTCCGGGGCTACGACACCTACGGCGAGATCATCGTCCTGGGGATCGCGGGGCTGACCATCTACGCACTGATGGAGGCGCTGCTGAACGGGCCGGCCGCGCGGCGCCTGCGCGCGCGCGACTTCAGCCGGGACCGGTCGCGCGACCGGCATCCCCTGATGATGGTGGTGGGCACGCGCGCGATGCTGCCGATCGCCACCATGGTGGGCATCTACATCTTCCTGCGCGGTCACAACCAGCCGGGCGGCGGCTTCGTCGCCGGGCTGGTGATCTCGATCGCGCTGCTGATGCAGTACATGGCATCGGGCTTCGGCTGGACCCAGACGCGCAAACGGATCGAGTACCACCTGATGATCGGCTGGGGCGTGGTGATCGCCGGGCTGACGGGCGCGGCCGCCTGGCTGTTCGGCGAACCCTTCCTGACCAGCACGTTCGGGTATGTCCACTGGCCGCCGATCGAGGAATTCGAACTGGCCTCGGCGATGGCCTTCGACCTCGGCGTGTTCCTGACGGTGCTGGGCGCGGTGATGCTCATGCTCTACAGCCTGTCGCGCATCGCGCGCTACGCCGGCGAGTCGGTGAACGTCGAACCGATGGATTACGACCCGTCGCTGAAACGCAACATCAAGACACCGCGGGAGGACGGCTGATGGAAGTGGTTGTCGCAAGTTCCGTGGGCGTGCTGACGGCCGCCGGGGTCTATCTGATCCTGCGGATGCGCGCTTTCCCCGTCATCATCGGGCTGTCGCTGCTGACCTACGCCGTCAACGTGTTCCTGTTCTCCACAGGGCGGCTGGCCATCAACGCGCCACCCGTTCTGAACAAGTACGCCGACGTGCCCTACTCCGACCCGCTCCCGCAGGCGCTGGTGCTGACGGCGATCGTGATCTCCTTCGGCATGACAGCCGTCCTGGTGATGATCGCGCTGGGCGCCTACCTCGAGGCGGATCATGACCGCATCGATATGGGCGAGGACGAGGCGGAGGCAGCCGAGAAGGAAAGCGGCGCATGAGTCACTGGATCATCGCACCGGTCGTTCTGCCGGCCCTGCTGGCGCCGATCATCGCCTTCGTGATGCGACACGACATCGTGCTGGCGCGCGCGGCCTCGTTTACCGGCACCGTGGCCCTGGCGGCGATCGCGGTCGGGCTGACGGTCGCCGCGGCCGGTGGCGAGACCTTCGTCTACGAACTGGGCGACTGGCCGGCCCCCTTCGGGATCGTGCTGGTCCTCGACCGGCTGTCGGCGATGATGCTGCTGCTGACATCGGTCCTTGCGCTGATCGTGCTGACCCACGCGGCCGCCTCGGGGTGGGATGCGCGCGGTCGGCATTTCCACGCGCTGTTCCAGTTCCAGCTGATGGGCATCTGCGGCGCATTCCTGACCGGCGACGCCTTCAACCTGTTCGTGTTCTTCGAGGTGCTGCTCATCGCCTCCTACGGGCTGATGATCCACGGCGGCGGGCGCGTGCGGCTGCAGGCGGGGCTGCAATACGTGGTGATGAACCTTGCCGGGTCCACCCTGTTCCTGTTCGCGCTGGGCACGCTCTATGCCACCACCGGCACGCTGAACATCGCCGACCTTGCCGTCAAGGTGGGCGAGATGCCGGTGGACGAGGCCGCGCTGGTCCGCGTCGCGGCGATCCTTCTGATGATCGTCTTCGCGATCAAGGCGGCGCTGTTTCCCGTGCAGTTCTGGCTGCCGGGCACCTACTCGAACGCGCCTGCGCCGGTGGCCGCGCTGTTCGCGATCATGACGAAGGTGGGCGGCTACGCGATCATCCGCATCCACACCATCGTGTTCGGGCCGGACACCGCGGCGCTTGGCGACCTGATCGGCACATGGCTCATGCCTGCGGCCGTGGTCACGCTGGCGGTGGGCGCGCTGGGCGTGCTGGGGGCACGGCGGCTGATGCCGCTTGTGTCCTTTGCCGTCGTCGGGTCGATGGGCACGATGATGATCGCCGTGTCGGCCTTCACGCCCGCCGCGACCACCGCCGCGCTCTACTACGTCGTGCATTCCACCTTTGCCGGCGCGGCGCTGTTCCTGCTGGCGGATCTGGTGATCTCGCGCAGGGCGGCGGGCGACCGGCTGTCCACGCAGGTGCCCACCGTGCAGAACGGGTTGTTCGCGGCGCTCTTCTTCGCCGCGGCCGTGGGGATGGCGGGCATGCCGCCGCTGAGCGGCTTCCTTGGCAAGCTGGTGATCCTCGACGCCATGCAGCCCACGCCACAGATGGCCACGGCGTTCGCGGCGATTCTTGTCGCCTCTCTGCTGATCATCGTCGGCTTCGCCCGTGCCGGCAGCACGCTGTTCTGGAAATCCACCGCGCTGGCCACGCGGGCCGGCGGCACCGACCAGCAAGCACAGGGGGCGGCGCGCGGCGCCGGCGCGCTCGAGGTGGCGCCGACCATGGCGGCCGTCGCGGCCCTTGCCGGGTTGTCCGCCTTCGCGGGGCCGGTCACGGGCTACATGGAGGCCGCCGCGGCGCAACTCTACGACAGCACCGGCTATATCGAGGCGGTGCTGGGCCAGGGCACGGAGGGCTGAGCGATGCTGAAACGTGTCTTTCCCCACCCCCTGCTGAGCGTGACCCTGACCGTTGTCTGGCTCGCGCTGGTCAACAAGGTGACACTGGGCAACCTGATCCTGGGCGGCATTCTCGGGATCATCGTGCCGATCCTGACCGCGCCCTACTGGCCGCGCCGGCCCAAGGTCGGCCGCCCGCTGCGCGTCGTGGAATACGCCGCCATCGTGCTTTGGGACATCGTCGTGGCCAACGTGCAGGTGGCGCTGATCATCCTCTTCCGGCGCAATGCCGACATCCGTTCGCACTGGATCACGATCCCGCTCGAGATCACCTCGCCCGAGGCGATCACCACGCTGGCGGGCACGATCACCATGACGCCGGGGACGCTGTCGGCGATGCTGTCGGCCGACAGCGGCAGCATCCTGGTCCATTGCCTGCACACCGACGACCCCGACGGGGTGCGCGCCACCATCAAGAACCGCTACGAATGGCGCCTGAGGGAGATTTTCCAATGATCACCTACGCCCTGATCTTCGCCTTCGGCTGTTTCGGGCTGGGCCTTCTTTTCAACCTGTGGCGGATCGCCACGGGCCCCGACACGGCCGACCGAATCCTCGCGCTGGACACCATGGTCATCAACGTGATCGCGCTCCTGATCCTTTACGGGGTCTGGAAGGGCACGGCCGTCTATTACGAGGCGTCGATGCTGGTGGCGATGGTCGGTTTCGTCTCCACCGTGGCCTACTGCCGCTTCGTGTTGCGCGGCGACATCATCGAATAAGGGGGCGACATGGCACTGGCATCCGAGATACTTGTTTCCTTCTTCCTGGTCGTGGCGGGCATATTCGGGTTCGTGGGCTCGTTCGGCCTGCTGAAGCTGCGCCACACGATGCAGCGGCTGCACGCGCCCACCAAGGCCACGACGCTTGGGGTTGGCGGGGTGCTCATCGCCTCGATGCTCTATTTCCTGTTGGTAAAGGGCACGTTTTCCTTCCACGAACTCCTGATCACGCTGTTCCTGTTCCTCACCGCGCCGATCAGCGCGCATTTCGTCGCCAAGACCTTCATGCAGGCCAACGTGCGCCACGAGGACCTGCCGGACACCGAGCGTGACTACGGCTGGTCGGTCTACGACGACCCGCCGCCCGAGCCGGACACCGCGGGCAAGTGAGCCCCGCCTAGGGTTCGTCGACCTCCAGCACGCAGGAGTCCGGCGCGATCACGTTTTCCAGAAGCTCCAACGTCTCGGGGCGGATGCGGCCGCCGTCGGGGTGGAACAGCCCCGCCCGTTTCAGCGCCGAGCGCAGGTCGACGTCGCGGCCCAGGTATTCCAGAACAACCCGCGCGGCGGCGGGCTTGCGCCCGCGTCCCGTCGGCCCGCCCGTCTGGATGCCTACCAGCCGGTCCACGCGTGGCCGGTGGCGCGGGTAAAGGGTGGCCTGAGTGATGGAGCCGCATTCCATCGTCTCGTACTCGAGAATCTGGATCCGGTCGGCCAGGTTGAAGACGACGCCCGCGTACTTGCTCAGGTCGAAGGCCACGCCGGTGTCCGGGTCGCGCAGGATCTCGATGTTCTTCCAGTAATACTTGCCGTCCTCGCGGGTGATCGAGGCGACGGACCGCATGATCAGCCCGGTATTCCCGAAGGAATAGAAATACCTGAAGTAGTAGCCGCGATACTTGTCGAGGTTCTGGCTTTCCCGGTAGAGGCGTTCGAGATGCTGCAGCGGCTTGCGCAGCTCGGCGTTCTGCACGGGTTTGCGCCGCAGCACGATGAGATCCTCGAAATCCCCGGGCTCCAGCAGAAGCTCGGCCTCGGTCACGCCGAAGAAATCGCAGATGCGCCGCATGTTGCTGCGCGACGGACGTGTCTGGCCGCTGAGATACTTGTTGAACTGCTGCCGGTTGATCTTCAGCTGCCGGCAGATCTCGGCCACCGAACGGTGGTAGCTGCACAGCAGGGACAGGTTGGTCTTGAATCCGTCTTCCATGAACTTGCCGCCATTTGACGCTGATATGGTGTCAGGTCGCGAAGGTCTGCGCAATTGAAATCCGCCCGCATGGCAGGAAGGCTCGTGCGCGGCACGCCCCGACGGGCGGAAAACCACCCCACCGGCGGAGGGCAGAAATGACACAGGTGGAAAGCTTTCCCTGCGAGATCACGGAAATGCGGCACGTCGAGATCCCGATGGCCGACGGCTGCAAGCTGGCGGCGCGGATCTGGATGCCCAGCGACGCCCACGCGGTGCCGGTTCCGGCGATCCTGGAATACATTCCCTACCGCAAGAACGACTTCACCGCCGAACGCGACATGACGATGCAGCCCTATCGCGCGGGCCACGGCTATGCCGCGGTGCGGCTGGATCTGCGCGGCGCGGGCGATTCCGAAGGCGTGATGGAGGACGAATACACCGAACAGGAGTTGCAGGACGGTTGCGAGGCCATCGCGTGGATCGCCGCACAGGACTGGTGCGACGGCAACGTCGGCATGATCGGCATCTCGTGGGGCGGCTTCAACGGCCTTCAGATCGCCGCGCGGCAGCCCCCGGCGCTGAAATCGGTCATCACGCTGTGCTCGACCGACGACCGCTACGCCGACGACGTGCACTACATGGGCGGCTGCCTGCTGGGCGAACAGATCAGCTGGGCCTCGATCATGTTCGGGCGCAACACGCTTGCGCCGGATCCCGAGAACGTGGGCGACCGCTGGCGCGAGCTATGGCACGGGCGCCTGCGCGGCAGCGGCCTGTGGCTCAAGACCTGGACCGCGCACCAACGCCGCGACGATTACTGGAAGCACGGCTCGATATGCGAGGACTGGTCGGCCGTGAAGGTGCCGGTCTGGGCGATCTCGGGCTGGGCCGACGGCTATTGCCGGTCTGTGTTCCGCATCGTCGAGAACCTGCAGGCACCGGCCAAGGGGCTGATCGGGCCGTGGGCGCACCGGTATCCGCACGTCGGCGAACCGGGGCCGGCGATCGGTTTCCTGCAGGAAGAGCTGCGCTGGTGGGATCACTGGCTCAAGGGGCAGTCCACCGGGATCATGGAGGAACCCCGGCTGCAACTGTTCATGCAGGACAGCGCACCGCCGCGGGGGCACCACCTGGAGCGCCCGGGGCGCTGGATCGCCGAGCCGGCCTGGCCGTCGCCCAACGTGACACGCACCCCGTTCCACCTTGGCGCGGACGGCAGCCTCGACACGCAACCCGGCCGGGCACCCGGCCCCTGCACGCATCGCTCGCCGCTGTGGGTCGGGATGGCCTCCGGAAAATGGTGCGGCTACGCCACCGCAGGCGATTCCCCCGTCGACCAGCGACGCGAGGACGCGGGCAGCCTGTGCTTCGACACCGCCCCGCTGGAGGCCCCCCTGGAGATGGCCGGCGACGCGAACGTGAAACTGCGGGTGTCGGTGGACAGGCCGGTGGCCCAGCTTGCCGCGCGGATGTGCGACGTTGCCCCCGACGGCGCGTCGACGCGGGTGTCCTTCGGTGTGTTCAACCTCACCCACCGAAACGGGCATGAAACCCCCGAACCGCTCGAACCCGGCAGGGTCTACGACGTCACGATCCCGATGAAGCATGTGGCCCAGCACTTCCCGGCCGGTCACAAGCTGCGGCTGGCGCTGTCGACCAGCTATTTCCCGATGATCTGGCCCGCACCCGAACCGGTGACCGTGACGGTACACGCCGAGGGCAGCCACCTGGAACTGCCGGTGCGCGACGCCGCCCCCGAGGATTCCGCCATTGGCGGGTTCCAGGACGTCCGCCACGCCACCCCCATGCGCACCGAGCCGCAGGAACCGCCCGACCGCTGGTTCGAGATCGTCGAGGACGCCGCTACCGGCCGGGCCGAGATGCGGGTCGCCAACGGTCAGGGCAAGGTGTACCATCCGGACACCGGGATCACCGTTCAGGAGCAGGGATACGAACGCTACACGATCGCCGGCGACGATCCGACCTCGGCCGAGGCCGAGACGCGCTGGATCTACGGCGTGGCGCGGGCCGATTGGCACGCGTGGTCGGAAACCTGGACGCGCATGACCGCCGACGAGACCGATTTCCACATCCAGGCGCGGCTCAAGGCGTGGGAGGGCGACGATCTGGTCGAAGAGATCGACTGGCACGAGAGCGTTCCGCGTGATCTGACATAATGACGCTCGAATTCGCGATTCATGCTTCACCTTGCGAAGGATTGCGAAATGGATCGCGCGTTCGCCGTGTGGCCAAATGGCGGCAACACGCATCAAAACACGACAACGCACAGGGAGACTGACATGACCGATCGAAAGGTTTCACCGAAGCTATCAAGGCGCGGATTCCTCGCGTCGAGTGCCGCCATGGGCGCGGCCGGCATGATATCGAGCTTCCCGGCGATGGGCCGCGCCGAGATGGGCAAGGTGCTGCGCCTGAGGATGGACGGCGACCCGGACGTTCTCGACCCCGGCTACATGTCCGGCGGCATCGAGATCGAGAGCCAGAAACAATGCCTGCCGTTCCTCGCGGATTATCACCGCGACGGTGACACGATCACCTGGAAACCCACCGTCTTCGTCAACAAGCTGGAACAGCGCGACCCGACCCATATCGATTTCGAGCTGGCCGAGGGGCTGGAATGGTCCGACGGGTACGGCCCGGTGATGGCCTCGGACGTGAAGTACTCGTTCGAGCGGATGACCGGCACCGATTGGTCGGGCTACTTCGACGCGCTGGATCACGTCGAGGTCACGGGCGACCGGACGGGCACGATCGTGCTGAACAAGCCGTTCGCGCCGTTCATCATGGTCACGCTGTGCCACGGTCCCGGCGCCATCCTCAGCGAGAAGGCGATGAAGGACGTGGGCGAGAAATTCACCACCAACTTCCCCGCGACCTGCGGCCCCTACACCTATGCGGCCACGCCGGGCCAGCGCGTCGTGTTCGAGCTGGACCCGAACTGGAGCGGCCCCGCGCCGGGATACGAACGGGTCGAGGCGAACATCATCACCGAGGTCAAGGCGGCGGAACTGGCCTTCGAGGCCGGCGAGATCGACTGCACCGAGGTGGGCGCCGACACGCTGGCGCGCTATACCGCGGACATGCCCGAAGGTGCCGAGATCACCGTCGCCGGCGAGCTGCAATACATGTGGCTGGGCATGAACACCGACCATCCCAAGCTCAAGGACAAGACGGTGCGGCGCGCGATCCAGCACGCCGTCGATGTCGATTCGATCCTGCAGGGCGCATACTCGGGCACGACGGCCAAGTCGTACGGGATCATCTGCCCGGGGCTGGTCGGCAACCGCGACAGTACCAGGTACTACCAGTACGATCCAGAAAAGGCGCGCGCCCTGCTGGCCGAGGCCGGCGTTTCGGGGCTGGAACTGACATTGCGCACCCTGAACAACCAGGAGCGCATGCTCGCCGCACAGATCATCCAGGCCAACCTTGGCCAGATCGGCATCAGCGTGAAGGTGCTGCCGCTGGATTCCGGTCCGTTCTGGGAGATGGGGCAGGAATCCAAGGGCGACACCTGGAAGGACCTGCAGCTGTGGCTGATGCGCTATGGCACCACGCCGGACCCCTACGAGGCGACGCAATGGTTCGTCTCCGATCAGGTGGGCGTGTGGAACTGGGAGCGCTGGACCGACCCGGAATACGATCGCCTGTACGAGGAAGGCATCCGCGAGACCGACCCGGACAAGCGCCGCGACATATACGTGCGCATGCAGGAGATCATGGAGGAAACCGGCGCCTACGTCTGGATCAACCATGAGCCGGAGGCATTCGTGCATTCCTCGGCCGTGGACGTGAACGCCGCCCCCTCGGGCGAGCTGAACTACCGCCGGTGCAAACCCGCATGACGCGGTGCCACCGCGCGCGGCATCCCGCCGCGCGCGGCGTCGCGGCCCCGGGAGTTCGCCAACCATGACCCTTTACCTCGTCAAACGCATCGGCCTGTCGCTGGCCGTGATCTTCCTGGTGGTCGCGGTACTGTTCTCGCTGCTGTATCTGATCCCCGGCGATCCGGCGACGATCGCGCTGGGGCCACGCGCCACGCCGGAGGCGATCCAGCGCTACGCCGAGAAGATGCACCTGGACGAACCCGTCTGGATGCAGTTCCTGATCTACGTCGGCAACGCGCTGACGGGAGACCTCGGCGTCGATGTCTTTTCCGACCGGCCCGTGACCGCGATCATCGGCGAACGCATCGGCTTCACCCTGTCGCTGGTGTTCGCGGGCATGGGGTGGGCGATGCTTCTGGGCATTCCCCTGGGGTGTTTCGCCGCCGTGCGCCCCAACACCTGGCTCGACCGGGTGACCGGCGTCCTGTCGGTGGGCACGATCGCGGTGCCCTCTTTCCTGGTCTCGATCTGGGCACTGCTGATCTTCGCGGTCCATCTCAAGTGGCTGCCGGCCATCGGCGCGGGTGAACCGGGCGAGCTGGGCGACCAGGCGATCCACCTTGTCCTGCCGGCCTTCGCCGTGGGGCTGAGCTGGGTGGGATACCTCGCGCGGATGGTGCGCGCCTCGATGCTCGAGGTGATGGGCGAAACCTACATCCGCTCGGCGCGGGCCTTCGGGCTGCGGCCAAGGCGCATCGTCTACGGCTACGCGCTGCGCGTGGCGATCCTGCCCACGATCACGTTGATCGGCATGGGCTTCGGCGGCCTGATCTCGTCGACCGTCTTCGCCGAAATCATCTTTTCGCGCCCCGGTATCGGCAAGCTGATCTTCGACAGCGTCATGGCGCGCAACTTCCCCGTCGTGCAGGGCGGCGTTCTGGTGGCCACCGGCCTCTACATCTTCGTCGTCCTCGTTTCCGATCTCATCATAGCCTGGCTTGATCCCCGTGTCCGTGAATCGCTCTGACTCCGAAACCGGCGTGCCCGCCGTCGACTCCGAAGGCCTGCCCGATCACGTCTCGGAGGCCGAGATCCGCGAATCCGCTGCGCGCGAACGGCGCGAGAAACTGCGCCAGTTCGTCACCGACTGGCAGGGGCTGACGGGGCTGATCCTCGTGGCACTGTTCTTCGCCTCGGCGATCTTCGCGCCGGTCCTTGCGCCGTACGAGCCCAACGCAATCGACATCCCTGCCCGGCTGTCGGGGCCGACGCTGGAGCATCCCGCCGGCACCGACCAGCTGGGCCGCGACACGTTCTCGCGCATTCTCTACGGGGGGCGGGTGGCGCTCAAGGTGGCCGCGATCGGCGTCTCGGTGTCGCTGGTGCTGGGGCTGATCCTCGGGATGATCGCGGGCTTCGGGCCGCGCTGGCTCGACAACCTGCTGTTGCTGATCTTCGACACGGTGCGCGCCTTTCCGACCATCGTTCTGGCACTGGCCACCGTTGCGCTGACGGGGCCGAGCCTGTGGATCGTGCTGACGATCGTGATCGTCACCGCGATTCCGCAATATGCCCGGGTGGCGCGCACGGCGACGATGTCGCTCAAGAACTCGGATTTCATCCTGGCCGAACGCTCACTGGGCGCCGGCACGGTGCGGATGCTGTGGCACCACATCATGCCCAACGTGATCGGGCCGCTGATGATCCTCGCGGCGATGGAGGTCCCCGTTGTCGTGACAATCGAGGCCGGGCTGAGCTTCCTGGGCCTGGGCGTGCTGCCGCCGACCGCCAGCTGGGGCACGATCCTCAACGAGGGCTACCTGGTGATCCGCGACACGCCCTGGATGGTGATCGCGGGCGGCATCCCGCTGATCCTGACGACGCTGGGCTTCACCTTCCTCGGCGAGGCGCTGCGCGACATCTTCGATCCCCGGATGGGAAAGGGACGCTGACATGGCCAAGGACCTCGGCCCGGACGCCGAAACGCTGCTGGACATCCGCAACCTGTCGGTCGATTTCCGCACGCCGCGCGGCCGGGTGCAGGCGCTGCGCGACATAAGCTTCCCGGTCCGTCGCGGCCGCATCGTCGGGCTGGTGGGCGAAAGCGGCTCTGGCAAGAGCACGGTGCTGTGGTCGATCCTGGGCCTGCTGTCGGGCAACGCCGAGGTCACCGCCGGCGAGATCATGTTCGACGAACGCGACATGCTGCGGCTGGGCGAACCGGGGCTGCGCGCGGCCCGTGGCGAGGATATCTCGGTCGTCTTCCAGGACCCGATGACCAGCCAGATCCCGGTGCTGACCTACGCGCGGCAGATGTTCGACATCCTCTACCGCCGGCCCAACCTATCGGCATCGCAAAAGCGGCGCATGGCTATCGAGATGATGGAAAAGGTCGGCATCCCCGACCCGGAATCGCGCATCGACCAGTACCCGCACCATTTCTCGGGCGGCATGCGCCAGCGCGCCGGCATCGCGATGGCGCTGCTGACCGGGCCGAAGCTGCTGCTGGCAGACGAGCCCACGACCGCGCTGGACGTCACGATGGAGGCGCAGATCATCCACCTGCTGCAGGAACTTCAGAGCGATCTGGACGCCACCATCGTGCTGGTGTCGCACAACCTCGGCCTGATCGCCGAGCTGTGCGACGACGTGGTGGTGATGTACGCCGGCGAGATCGTGGAGGCCGGCGACGTCCGCTCGATCTTCCACGACGCGCGGCACCCCTATACCCGCGCGCTCCTGGAATGCGACCCCGCGCGCATCTCGGACGTGTCGCGCAAGCTGCCGGTGATCCCCGGCGACATCCCCGACCTTACGCGGCAGCGGCACGGCTGCATCTTCGCCCCGCGCTGCCCGCGCGTCGAGGAGGGGATCTGCCGCACCACGCCGCCGCCCGACGCGCGAACGCCCGGCGGGCACGCCCGGTGCCACCTGCTGGAAGGACCGATGCGCGATCCCGACTGGCCGCCACCCCACGACGTCGTGACGGTGGGCCGCGGCGCGATCCCGAAGGCGGCCTCGGAAAGCACCGCGCGCGACGCGCCGTTGCTCGACGTGTCCGACCTGAACGTGCGGTTCCGCACGCTGAGCGCGTTGCGCGCGCGGCTGCGCGGGATGGATGACCCCTTCGTCGACGCGGTGCTCGACGTCTCGCTGAGCGTGCGGCCCGGGGAAACCGTGGGGCTGGTGGGGGAAAGCGGCTCCGGCAAGACCACGCTGGGGCGCACCGTTCTCAACCTTCTGCCCGCGCACGACGGCTCCGTGCGTTTCGAGGGCCGCGAGATCCGGAACATGCCCGAGGCGCGGTTCAAGCCGTTGCGCCGCGACATGGCGATGATGTTCCAGGATCCCGTGGGGTCCCTTTCGCCGCGCAAGTCGGTGCGCGCGCTGATCACCGAACCGCTGCAGATCCACAACGTGACCGGCGTGGACCTCGATGCCGAGGCCCAGCGCCTGGCCGAGATGGTACGCCTGCCCAAGCCGTTCCTGTCGCGCTACCCGCACGAGCTGTCGGGCGGGCAGGCCCGGCGCGTCGGCGTGGCCCGCGCGCTTGCCCTCAACCCCAAGCTCATCATCGCCGACGAACCCACGGCGGGGCTCGACGTGTCGGTGCAGGGCGAGATCCTCAACCTCATGGCCGACCTGCAGGCCGAACACGGGCTTGGGTATCTCATCATCACCCACAACCTGCCGGTGGTGCGGCACGTCAGCGACCGGCTGGCCATCATGTATCTGGGCCGCGTCGTCGAGGAAGGCCCGGCCGAGGCGATCTTCCGCGCGCCGTTGCACCCCTATACCCAGGCGCTGGTCGACGGCGTGCCGCAGCCCGACCCGGACCGGCGGCGCACGCATGTGTCGATCACCGGAGAGGTGCCCAGCCTGCTCAACCGGCCCAAGGGCTGCGATTTCGCCACGCGCTGCCCCTACGCGCAGGACCGGTGCCGGCAGGAGAAGCCACCGCACGAAACACGCCCCGACGGGCGCAAGCACGCCTGCCTGTTCCCGCTGAACTGAGACGATGCATCAGGTCCTGAACAGCCGGTAGATCGCCGGGATCACCAGCACGGTCAGTGCCGTGGACGAGGCCAGCCCGAACAGCAGCGAGATCGCCAGCCCCTGGAAGATCGGGTCGAACAGGATCACGCTGGCGCCGATCATCGCGGCCACCGCCGTCAGCAGGATCGGCTTGAAGCGGGTGGCGCCCGCCTCGATCAGCGTCTCGACGGTCACGCGGCGTTTCGGGTCGGCGTGGCGGATGAAATCCACCAGCAGGATCGAGTTTCGCACGATGATCCCGGCCAGCGCGATGAATCCGATCATCGAGGTGGCCGAGAACGGCGCGCCGAACAGCCAGTGCCCCAGCATGATGCCCAGGAACGTCAGCGGCACCGGGGTGAGCACCACAAGCGGCAGGCGGAAGCTGCCGAACTGCGCGACCACCAGGATGTAGATGCCCAGCAGCGCCACGGCAAAGGCCGCGCCCATGTCGCGGAACGTGACCCATGTCACCTCCCATTCGCCGTCCCACAGCAGGACGGGCTCCGCCACGCTCGGGGGCTGGCCGTGCAGCCGGATGGCCGGCTTGTGCCCCTCCGGCCAGTCCATCGCGTCCAGCCGCTCCTGCACCGCCAGCATCCCGTAGAGCGGCGCCTCGAAATCGCCGGCCAGCTCGCCCGTGACCATCACCGCGTCGTAGCCGTTGTGCCGGAAGATGGGGTAGGAGGCACGTTCCTCGGTCACTTCGATCACGTCGCCCAGTTCCACCACCCCGCGCCCGCCAGGCAGCGCGTTGGCGGGCACCGGCGTGGACAACGTACGCGCGTCCATCACGCGGTCCGCGCGGTCGCGCGCCATTATGATCGGAATGGGCCGACGCCCGCCGCCCCGATGCGAATACCCCACGGTCGTCGTGGTGTTCAGCAGGCGAAGCGTCTCCAGCGCGTCGCGCTCCTGCACGCGGAAGAAATCCATGTCGTCGGATTTCGGGCGCGCGCGCAAGCGCCGTGCCCGGGTGCCGTAACTGTCGTCGACATCCACGACGAATGGCGTGGCCTCGAACGCCGCGCGGACCTTCGCGGCAACCGCGCGGCGCGTCTCGCCGTCGGGGCCGTAGACCTCGGCCAGAAGGGTCGAGATCACCGGCGGCCCCGGCGGCGGCTCGACCACCTTGACGACGGTACCCTCGGGCACCTCCAGCCCCGCCACCCTTTCGCGCAGCTCCAGCGCGATCTCGTGGCTGACCCGGTCGCGGTGGTGCTTGGCGGCAAGATTGACCTGCACGTCGCCCATCTCGGGGT
Source organism: Roseovarius salinarum (assembly GCF_002834145.1). GTDB lineage: Bacteria > Pseudomonadota > Alphaproteobacteria > Rhodobacterales > Rhodobacteraceae > Roseovarius > Roseovarius salinarum. Next base: position 83,763 of record NZ_PHNT01000015.1, read on the forward strand.
TTTCCCGCAGGTAATAGTGGCGCACCAGGCCGTTGAAGTTGAAGGGCGCGGCAGTGCCCGCGTGGGTCTGGACCGAATGCACCGCGTCCATGTCCAGCGCGGAGCGCGCCACGCGCTGCAACACGGCGTCGGTCGCCTCGACGCTGGCGCCCTCGGGCAGGTCCACCACGACCGAGAGTTCCGACTTGTTGTCGAAGGGCAGCAGCTTGACCGTGACGTCGCGGGTGTAGAGCGCGCCCAGCGAACCGAAGGACAGCACCGCCACGACGAAAAGGAACAGCGCGCTGCGCCCCTTGCCGCGCAGCAGCGGCCGGGCCAGCGCGGCATAGACCCGACCGAACGGGCCGCCTGGGTGGCCCGCGGCATGCGCGTCGTGCGTCATGGGCGCACGGCCGGCGATCCTGAGCATAAGCCACGGCGTGATCATGACCGCCACGAAGAACGAAAAGATCATCGCGGCGCTGGCGTTGGCGGGAATGGGGCTCATGTAGGGGCCCATCAGCCCCGACACGAACAGCATCGGCAACAGGGCCACCACCACCGTCAGCGTGGCCACGATGGTGGGGTTGCCGACCTCGGCCACCGCCTCCACCGCCGCCTGGCGCCGGCCCTTGCCCGCGGGCCGCATCCCCCAGTGCCGCGCGATGTTCTCGATCACCACGATGGCGTCATCCACGAGGATGCCAATGGAAAAGATCAGCGCGAACAACGACACGCGGTTGAGCGTGTAACCCATGACCCACGCGGCGAACAGCGTGAGCAGGATCGTCACAGGGATCACCACGGCGACGACCAGCGCCTCGCGCCAGCCGATCGTCACCAGAACCAGCGCGACGATGGAGACGGTGGCCAGCCCGAGGTGGAACAGCAGCTCGTTGGCCTTCTCGTTGGCGGTCTCGCCGTAGTCGCGGGTGACCTCGACGCCCACGCCGTCGGGGATCAGCCCGCCCTGCATCGCGTCGACGCGGTGCAGGATCTCGTCGGCCACGGTCACGGCGTTGGCACCCGCGCGCTTGGCCAGCGCCAGCGTGACGGCGGGTTTGCGCGTCACGCCGCCGTCCGCGTCATGCGCCAGCGTCGAGACATGCCGTTCGTCCATGTCCTGCGCGAACCCCACGTCCGCCACGTCGCGGACGTAGACCGTGCGCCCGTCCCGCGCGGTGAGCTCGAGGTTGGCGATCTCGGTGGGCGTGTGCAGCGTCTGGCCGATCACGAGGCCGACCTGCTCGCGCCCGTCGCGCAGGTCGCCGGCGGGCGCCGCGCTGTTGGCGCCCCTGACCTTCGCGGCGAGCTGTTGCAGCGTGATCCCGTAAAGCGCCAGGCGTTCCGGGTCGGGGGCCACGCGCAGCGCCTCGTCCGTGGCACCCACGAGGTATGTCAGGCCCACGTCCTCGATCTTGGCCAGTTCCACCCGCACCTCGCGGGCAATCCGGGTCAGGTCCGCGCGGGTGGTGCCGCCATCGCGACTTTCGGGCGAAAAGGTCAGCGCCACGATGGCCACGTCGTTGATGCCCCGGCCGACGACCAGCGGCTCGGGGATGCCCACCGGGAGCCGGTCGATGTTCGCGCGGATCTTGTCGTGGACCCGAAGGATCGCGGTGTCGGCCGACAGACCGACCTCGAAACGGGCGGTGACCATCACGCGGTCGTCGCGGGTGTCGGAATAGACGTGCTCGACCTGCGTGATACCCTTCACGATGGTTTCGAGCGGCTCGGTGACCAGCTTCACGGCGTCCTGCGATTGCAGCCCGTCGGCGCGCACATGGATGTCCACCAGCGGCACCGAGATCTGCGGCTCCTCCTCGCGCGGCAGGCTGACCAGCGCGATCAGGCCCACGGCCAGCGACGCCAGGAGCATGAGCGGCGTGAGCGGCGACGCGATGAACGCGCGTGTCAGGCGTCCGGCGATACCGAGCGGCGGGCCGCCCTCGCCGTCCGGCGGCCCCTCACTCATCGCCCCAGACCACGGTTTCGCCGGGTTTCAGCCCGGTCAGGATCTCGCGCCAGCGCGTGCCGTCGCGCATCACGCGGCGGCCTGGCACCACGGTGCGCCGCAGCGTGGCCTCGCCCGTCTGCACCCGGACGAAATCCAGCCCGCCGCGGCGGGTGAGCGCCGCCTCGGGCACAAGCAGCGCCTCGCGCGTGCCCACCGGCAGACGCACGGGCACCCGCCGGCCCACGAAACGGCCGTCGAGGCCGGCCACCTCCACGTCGGCCTGCACGCGGCCGCCGGTGATCAGGGGGTAGAGCTTGACCAGTTCGCCACGGCGCACCGGGTCGCCGTTCGATCCGCCGGTGATCTGGATCGTGTCACCCTCGGCCAGGTCGCCGGCATGGCGCTCTGGCACGGCCAGGCGCAGGAAGACACCGCCGCCGCCGATCTCGGCCAGCGCCTCGCCCGGGGTCACGACCGAGCCGCGCGAAACCGGCACCGACAGCACCACGCCCGCCTCGGGCGAGGCCACCTCGCCCTCCTCGACCTGTTGTTCGATCACGAGCTTCTCCGAGCGCGCGCCGCGCAACTCGCCCTCGATGACGTTGACCTCGGTTTCAAGCTGGTCGAGGCGCTGCGTGGTGATCACCCCGCGCTCCAGCAGCGTGCGGCCGCGCTCGAGGTCCGTCCGCGCGGTTTCGAGCCGTGACTCGAGCGCCTCGATGCGCGCGTCCATCGCGTCGAGACGGAACTGGAGCTTGTCGTCCTCAACGCGCGCGATCTGCTGGCCGGCCTCGACGGTATCGCCCTCGGACACCGTCAATTCCACCACCGTGCCGCCGATCCGCGCCCGGGCCGGCACCCGGTCGCGCGTCTCGACCTGGCCGTAGACGGCCTTCCACTCGGTGATGGATTGCGGCGAAAGGCTCAGCGACTCGGCTCCGGCCGGTACGCCCAGAACCAGGAACGCCGCCGCCACGAAGAAACCACGCATCCGCCTGTCCATCCTTGCACCTGCACCGCGCCGGGGCGGCGCGGCCACTTCAACCTTCAAAACATTGCATATGGCGTGCCGGGACGAAAGACCCCGGCGCGCCCTCCGGCGTCATGGCCCCCGACACGCGGGGCCTCGCCGCCCGGCCGCGCGGCTTGATGCCCGTCAATGCATGCCGCGCCCAGGCATGGCACGCTGGCAAATGCAACCACCGCGCACGGAAGGCAGGGTCATGATCGCGACCCATTCGGCAACGGACCTCATCATCGGGTTTCTCGGGCTCTACATGGTCGCCGCCGCGGCGGGCCTGCTGGCGCGCGAACAGAACGCGGCGCGGATCATGGACGAACTGACGGCACGCCCCGGGCTGCGCTACGTCACCGGTGTCTTCGTCTTCACTGTCGGCGCGCTGATCGTCTCGGTGCACAACCTTTGGTCAACGCCGCTGGAGATTCTCGCGTCACTCTTCGGTTGGCTCGCCCTGGCCGAGGGGATCGTGCTGATCGTCGCGGGCCGGTCGTTCCTGGGCCGGCTGGCGTTGATCCTGCGGCACCCGGTTCTGGTGCGCGTCTACATGGCCGGTGTGCTGGTGCTCGGGCTGGCGCTTCTTGTGGTCGGGTTCGGCTGATCCCATGCCCCTGCACAACGCCGAGATCGCCGATCGCCTGAACCGCCTGGCCGCGCTGCTCGAGATCGAGGGCGCCAACCGCTTCCGCGTGCGCGCCTACCGGAACGCCGCCGGCACCGTCGCCGGGCTGCCGCGCGATGCCGCTGCGATGCTGGCAGACGGCGAGGACCTGTCGGAGCTGCCCGGCATCGGCGAGGATCTTGCCGGCAAGATCGCCGAGATGGTCGAAACCGGCAGTCTGCAGGCGCTCGACGAGGTCGAGGCCCGCGTGCCGCCGGGGCTGTTCGAGATGACACGCGTGCCCGGCCTCGGCGCCCGCAAGGTCAAGGCGCTGTACGACGCGCTCGGCCTCGACAGCCTTGACGCGCTGCGCGAGGCCGCCGATCGCGGGCGCATCCGGCAGGTGCCCGGCTTCGGCGCAAAGTCCGAGGCGAACATCCGGCGCGAACTCGACCGGCTCGAAGGAGAGGGCGACCGGCTGCGGCTGATCGACGCCGAACACATCGCCGAGCCGCTGATGGCCCATATCCGCGACCTCGATGGCGTGAGCAGGGCCACCGTCGCCGGCAGCTACCGCCGACGCAAGGAGACGGTGGGCGATCTCGACATCCTCGTCGTCGCCGAGGACGGCGACGCGGTCACGCAAGCGTTCACCGCCTACGAGGAGGTCGCGCAGATCGTCGGCCGCGGCGCAACGCGCGCCACCGTCGTCCTGCGCTCGGGGTTCAGTGTCGACCTGCGCGTCGTGGCCCCGGAAAGCCATGGCGCCGCCCTGCACTATTTCACAGGCGCGAAGTCCCACAACATCGCGCTGCGGCGGCGCGCCGTCGCCCGCGGCTGGAAGTTGAACGAATACGGGCTGTTCGACGGCGACACCCGTATCGCCGGCCGGACCGAGGAAGAGGTCTACGGCAAGCTCGGGCTGCCCTTCATCCCGCCGCTGCTGCGCGAGAACCGCGGCGAGATCGCGGCGGCGGACGAGGGCAGGTTGCCCAGTTTGGCGGAGCTTTCGGACATCCGCGGCGACCTGCATTGCCACACGACCGCGAGCGATGGAAAGTTCGGCATCCGCGAGATGGCCGAGGCCGCGCGGGCCCTCGGCTACGGCTACCTCGGCATCACGGACCACTCCCGAAGCCAGACGGTCGCCGGCGGGATGAGCACCGACGACCTTGCCGCGCAGATCGACGAGATCGACGCGCTCAACGCCGAGTTTGCCGGGTTCCGCGTCCTGAAATCCTGCGAGGTCGATATCCTCGAGGACGGGCAACTGGACTTTCCCGACGACCTGCTGGCGCGGCTGGACTACACGGTATGCTCGGTGCACGGGCGGTTCGACCTGTCGCGCGAGACGCAGACCGAGCGCGTGATCCGCGCCATGGACAACCCCAACTTCACGATCCTCGGCCATCCGACCGGGCGGCTGATCAACCGGCGCGCGCCCTTCGATATCGACCTCGACCGGGTGATGCGCGCGGCCGCGGATCGCGGCTGTTTCCTGGAACTGAACGCGCAGCCCAGCCGGCTCGATCTTGACGACGCCCGCTGCAAGATGGCGCGCGACATGGGCCTGAAAATCGCGGTGTCCACCGACGCGCACACCACCGACGGGCTGGAGATGATGCGCTTCGGCGTGGCGCAGGCCGGCAGGGGCTGGCTGGAAGCCGATGACATACTCAACACCCGCCCGGTGGCCGCGCTGCTGGAGGCCATGGCGCGGTGACCCCGGCGCGGCCCTTGCGCGGGATCAATGCGGGCCGCGCCGCACCACGGCAGGATTTCGCCAGCATGTCCACGACAACGACGGAGGAAACGATGCTCACCCTGACGAGCCCCGATTTCAATCCGGGCGAGGACATCCCCGAGCGGTTCACCTGCGACGGGCAGAACGTCTCTCCCGCCTTCCGCTGGACGGGTGTTCCCGACGGCACGCAGGAGTTGCTCCTGGTTTGTGACGACCCGGACGCGCCCGGCGGCACCTTCCATCACTGGGCGGCTTACAACATCGCGCCGGACCGGTCATTCCTGCACGCGGGTTTCGGCGCCGAAAGCATTGAGCCGGGCTTCAGGCAGGCGGTGAACGATTTCGGCAAGCCGGGGTATGCCGGCCCCTGCCCGCCCCGGGGCGACACCCCGCACGCCTATCATTTCCGCCTGAGCGCGCTGCGCGAGCCGCTGACTTCTGCGGCGCCGGGCGCGTCCTGCATCGAGATCATCGAGCTGGCCCGCCCGCACGTCATCGAGTTCGCGGAGCTTGTCGGCCACTACGCACGCGAGTGAGGCGAATGAAGCGGTGTGGGGCCGCCCCGCACGGCCGCTCGACCGGAAAACCGGCACGTCATCTCGGTGCGCACGGATCGCCCTTCGGGGGGTCTTGTCTCGGCCGGCGACATGGATTCTACTGGGCGGATCGGGTGTGAACGCCAAGGTGAGACAGGACCGCATGGCCAGTGCCGAGAGGCCGAAGATCGCGAAGACGGTGGTCCGGACCTTCGTTTATCTCGCCATCGCGGCGGGCGTGCTCGTGATCGCCGTCGTCACGGAACGCGGCGACCGGCGCACCTTCAGGGACGAACAGCGCGACGCGGTGCGCGCCCGTCTTCACGACACCGCGGCCGACCTGTCGGCGGATCTGACCGAGAAACTTCTCCTCGCGCGCGGGCTTGCCAGTGTCGTGCCGATCAAGCCTGACCTCAACCAGGCGGAATTCTCGCGCCTGGCCGAAGAGATGATGCAGAACGACGCGGCGGTGGTGAACATCGCCGCGCACCGCAACTACACCATCGAGTACGTGCACCCCTTCGTCGAGAACGCGCATGTCATCGGCACCGACCTGCGCGAGGTGCCGGCGCAGATCGAGGCCGCCCGCAAGGCACGGCGCACGCAGATGCCCGTCGTGGATGGCCCGGTGGAGCTTCTGCAGGGGCAGCCGGGGCTGATCATACGCGAACCTATCTTCGTGCACGACGGCAGCCCGGGGGACAGCCCCTTCTGGGGTCTTATCAGTGTCGTCGTCGACGTGGAAAAACTTTTCGAACAGGCCGAAGGCCGGATGCGCGATGCGGGACTCGAATTCGCCGCGCGCGAATTGCCGGCAGAAGGGACCGGTACATCAGTGTTCCGGGGCCGCGCGGAGGTGTTCGAGCAAGACCCTGTCGTCGGTGAAACGAAGCTTCCGCAGGGCCAATGGCAGTTCGCGGCCGTCCCGGTCGGCGGTTGGGCCACCCATGTTCCGGGCGTTTGGCAGACGCGCGGCTTTTTCGCCACGCTGGGCATCGCGGCCCTTCTGCTGGCGTGGTACCTGTTCCGCCTTCAGACCGCGCGGCAAATGGCCCATACGCAGCTGACCTCGGCGGTCGAGGTGATGGCGGACGGCTTCGTCATCTACGACGAGGACGATCGCCTTGTCACCTGCAATCAGAAATACAAGGAAATCTACGACAAGAGCGCACCCGCGATGGTGCCGGGCGAGAGTTTCGAGAACATCCTGCGCTACGGCCTGAGGCATGGCCAGTACGCGGAGGCCGAGGGCCGCGAGGAGGAATGGCTGGCCGAGCGGCTGCACGAGCACCGCAAGGCGAACAGCACCGTCGAACAGAAGCTCGGCGACGGGCGCTGGCTGCGCATCCTCGAACGCAAGACGCCCGAAGGGGGGCGCGTGGGCATCCGCATCGACATCACCGAACAGGTGCAGAGCCGCGAGCGGGCCGAACGGGCCGAACGGCGCCTGAAGGACGCGATCGAGGCGTTGCCAGCCGGGTTCTGGTGGTTCGATGCCGACGACAGGCTCGTGATGGTGAACGGAACGGGCCGCGCGCAGCTTTCCAAGGTTGCACATCTCGCTCATCCCGGCGCGCGGTATGCCGACATCGTGCGCGAGGGCGTGCGAACCGGCCAGTACGCCGATATCGAGGGCCGCGAGGAGGAATGGATTTCGGGCACCCTTGACCTGCGCAAGCAGGATGCCAGCGTGCGCGACCTCAAGCTGGGCAACGGGCGGTGGCTGCGCGCCTACGACCAGCGCACCAGCGACGGCGGGCTCGTCGGCTTTCGCATCGACATCACGCAAAGCAAGCGCTACGAGGAATTGCTCAAGAACTCCAACGCCGAACTCACGGCCGCCCTCGCCGCGCGCGAGGCTGCCGAGAAGCGGTTCGAGGATCTTTCCGACATCGCCACGGAATGGTTCTGGGAACAGGACGCGGACTTGCGGTTCTGCTATTTTTCCAAGGGGTTCCAGCGCAGCACCGGGATCGATCCCGATGACCTGCTCGGCCGGAGGCGCACCGATTTCTCGGCACATGACGACCTTTCGGCACGGCAGGACGACATGGCCGTGCTGCTCGAGAAACTGGAGGCGCGCGAACCCTTCGACAACCTGATCTACCAGGCGGACAACGTGCGCGGCACCCAGATGTGGGTCCGCACCAGCGGTCGGCCCATCTTCGACGCGAACGGCCAGTTCAAGGGGTACCGCGGTGTCGCGGCGGACGTGACCCCGCTTTACGAGGCATTGCAGCAGGCCCAGCAGGCCAACCGCGCTAAGACCGAATTCCTGAACGTCATCAGCCACGAGCTGCGCACGCCGTTGACGGTGATCCTGGGCTACAACGCCTTCCTGGCCAATCCGACGGTGCTTCCGGCCGTTCAGACCGTCCGCGCGCAAATGGCGGAGGCGGGCGATGCGCAGGCCGACGCCTGCGAGGCGGCCATCGTGGAAATCCAGGGTTATGCCTGCAAGATCAAGGACTCCGGCGAGCAACTCATGCACCTGATCGAGGACGTGCTCGACGTCGCCCGCATCGAGGCCCGGACCATCCGCATCGAACCCGACCGCGTCGCCGCCGCGCAGACCGCGCAGCGGGTTGCATCGCAGTTGCAGGGGCTGGCCGCGGAAAAGGCGCTGGAACTGCGTGTGGAGGTGGACGATTTCGACGTCTACTGCGACGACCGGCGCCTGGAACAGGTCTTCATGAACCTGTTGAACAACGCCATCAAGTTCACGGAAAACGGCTGGGTTCGGATCAAGGCCGAACGGCAAGGGCCGGACGTCGTGTTCCACGTGGAAGACACCGGCGAGGGCATCCCCGACGATCAACTGGACCGGATCTTCGAGCAATTCAGCCAGGTCGACAGCTCCAGCACGCGCAACACCGGCGGCGTGGGGCTGGGGCTGACGATCACGAAATCGCTGGTGGAACTGCAGGGCGGCTGGATCCGCGCGACCAACCGGACCGGCGGCGGCAGCGTCTTTACCTTCGCCCTTCCGGCGTGGGACGAAAGCCGCTCGCAAGGCACGGCCCCGACAACACGGTCGGCCTGACCTGCCGCGCCGACCCGGCTGCGCGCACCGGATCTGTCGCAACGTCGCCACAATAATGCCTTGTCGTCAGCCCGACTTACATGGGCTTCGGCATTATTGTGACGCAATCTTCGTGCATTGAGATATGGTAACGTACCAGGATTTTGCGTCTCGGGAGGGGCCGGCCAATCCGGGCAGGGCCGAAGCGCGCATCGGCGCCAGGGCCGCGCCGATCCGGCTTTGCCCTGCCGAGAGGAAGGAATTTGAGGTTTCGCCATGTGGCTTGCGAGCGGTATCGCGACCGGCATCGGGATCATAATCATTACCGTTCTGTTCCTTGCGTATCTGCGCAGCAGGGAAGCCGCGCAACTGCGCAAGAAGCTCCTGCAGGGCCAGCGGCTGGAACTGGCGTTCCAGGAACGGGCGCTCAACGAACATTCCCTCGTCACGGTCACGGATACCAACGGCGTCATCCGCGACGTGAACGAGGGGTTCCTGAAAACCTTCGGATACACCCGAGACCAGGTCATCGGACGTCTCCACCGGGATCTCCACCCCGAATGGGACCGCCAGACATCGGACCGGATTCGACGGGTGACGCGGCGCGGCGAGATCTGGTCGGGTGACACCTATCTGCTGCGCGGCGACGGGAGCGTCGCGACGACGCAGTGCACCGTCGTGCCCATGGTTGACGAGTCGCGCCGGCACGTGAAGAACATCACGATGCGCACGGACGTGACCGAACAGCGCGAGCAAGACGCGCAGGAGCTCATGAAGGCGGCCTTCGGCAAGCTCAGCGCCTTCGCGATCATCTGCAAGCCGCATTCCGGCCGCGTGTGCTACATCAACGACGTCGCGCTGGAGCAGATGGGCTGGGATCGCGCGGAATCCGCGACGAAAACGATCCGGGACATGGGGTTCGATCTGGATGCGTTGCGCCTGGCCGAGATCGGCCAGGAGCTGATCGAGAACCCCGACCGCTCCATGACGCTGGACCTCAGCCGGAACGGCCGGTTCTACGAGGCGCAACTCTACACCCTGTTCATGGGGCAGGGCCAGCCCCGGATCCTGGCGATCGTGCGCGACGTTTCGCAGACCAAGGAAGCGGAGCGCGAGAAGAAGGAGCTTCTTTCCGTCATCACGCATGAACTGCGCACACCGCTTACCAACATCAAGGGGTCGCTGGGGCTGGTGCGGTCCGGCCAGGTCGGCGAGATGAGCCGCGAGATCAGCGACCTGGTCGGGATCGCGGAAAGCAACAGCGAACGCATGCTGTCGCTGGTGAACGATCTTCTGGACATAGAGAAGATCGCGGCCGAGGGCGGCTGCACCGATCCCGAGCCCGTGGATATCCCGACTCTGCTCGATGACGTCGTGCGCAGCCACCAGGGCTACGGCGTGGAACTCGACGTGAGCTTCCAGGACCTGACCCGGGAAACCGGGCTGAAGGTGATGGGCGACTATCGGCGTTTGAGCCAGGTGTTGTCGAACCTGATGTCCAACGCAGCCAAGTTTTCCCACCAAGGCGGCAATGTCGAGCTGAAAGCCACCAGCGACGGAAAGGATGTCGAGATCTCGGTGCGCGACTACGGTCCCGGCATCCCCGAAGACGCGCAAGCGACGCTATTCGACCGCTTCAAGCAGGCGCGCCAGCCCGGCAACAGCAAGGTCAACGCGTCGGGTCTCGGACTGAGCATCGCGCGCGACATCGTCGAACACCACGGCGGCACGATCACGTTCAGCACGCAGCACGGCAAGGGCACGACGTTCTATGTCCTGCTGCCCAGGCTGACGGCCGACACCATCGAAGCACCCGCGCGGCCGCGGCAGTCGCGGGCCATACCCGCCCCGGCGCCCGAATTGGCGCTTGGCGGTACCGAAGCGTCGAAATAGTGTGACCCCATGCGCGAACTGAACAGAATACTCCACGTCGAGGACGATCCCGACATCCTGAAGATCGCGAAAATGTCCCTGGAAATGGTCGGCGGTTTCGCCCTGGCGCAATACGAGCGCGGCCAGGAGGCGATCGAGAGCGCGGAAGCCTTTGCGCCCGATCTCGTTCTTCTGGACGTGATGATGCCCGACCTTGACGGCGAAGAGACGATGGTGCGTCTGCGCGCCATCGACACGCTGGCCCAGACTCCCGTCGTGTTCATGACGGCGAAGGCATCGCAGGAGAACCACGAAAGATTGCGCAGCCTGGGTGCGCTGGACGTGATCGTGAAGCCGTTCGACCCGATGGCCCTGCCCGACCAACTCAAGGAGATCTGGCGCCGTCAGGCCGATGCTTGAGCAAGGGACACGACCGGCATTGCCGGCGCCGCGACCGGCGGGATATCAAAAGGCCGCCTCGTCGGCGGCCTGTTCGAGCATATCGAGCAAGTTTTCGAGTTGCTGCAGCGTGGCTTGGGCAGGACGGCACTCGCCCTCGCGCAGCGCTCGGTTCATGCCCGTCTCGACCGAGCGCGCCATGTCGCCGATCCGGGCAAACCCGGTCATGCCGGCCACGCCGGCGATCTTGTGCACCCTGTGGGCCAGTTCCCGCAATGCCGAACCCGGGCGCGGCCCAGCCTCCAGATGCTTCTTCAGTTCCTCGATCTCGTTCACGGTGGAAATGAGCGAGTCGACGAAGCGGGCGCGGGTATCGGCGATCGCGGCCGACAGTTCGCTGGGCATCGCGTCTGCATGTGCCATGCAGTCTCCTTCCAACTCTATCCGGCCTCCTGCAGGGCCGTCTCGCCACTGTGGACCTGCGCCGCGTTCACGGCGCGATTCAGGATCATCTTGGCATTGCTGCCGAACAGCGAGCCAAGGGTCTGCGGGCCGACTGTAACATGGGTCGGCATCGGCTTGCCATTGCTGTCCACAAGCTCGTAATCGTCCAGCGTCACCTGGATGCGCTCCTGCATCTCCTCCGTCGACAGTCGGTTCACGCGCGGCACGACCGCGACGTAGCTGCCGAAGCCGAGATAGGACAGCATCGCCTCTGTGCCGTCGAGGCTCGAGAAGATCGCGTCGGCCACGTCGGTGAGCAGGTAGAAGAAATCGGTCGGGGTCGTGCGGTTGTAATGGTCAGTGATCCCGTTGATCTGGAACCCGATCGCGGCGCTCTTGAACATCCCGATGTGCGACAGCTGAAGCATGTAGTTCTCGAGCTGGACGGCCCCGATGAACCCGGGCACGTCGCGGATCAGCACCGGCTCGGACAGCGGAAAGCTCAGATCCTTGTCAAGCTGGCTTTTCAGCGTCTGTGCCGCGAAGGCCTTGTCGGCACTGCGCCGCTGTTCGACGAAAAGCATGTTCGCCACCCGAATACGCGCGCCAAGCTCGGTGATGTCGAAGGGCTTGGTCACGTAATCCGTGGCACCGTTCGCGAAGGACTGATGGATCGCCTGCTTTTCCTTCACGGCCGTCAGCATGATGATCGGCGTGTTCTCGTAAAGCGGAATGGAGCGGATGCGGCTGCACAGCTCGATCCCGTCCATGCCCGGCATCATGATGTCGAGCAGGAAGCATTCGAACGGCTCCGGCGCGGCGTCGATCTTCTCCAGCGCGTCCTGCGCGCTCTGGGCAAAGGTCAACTCGTCGTATCCCAACCCCCGCAAGGAGCCGTCGAGGAAACGAATGATCATGTCGTCGTCGTCAACCGCAAGTATCTTCATGGCTCAACTGCCGTTCCCAGTGTTTTCCCGTCGTCGGGGCTGTGTGGACCGGCCGTTTTCTATCTGCGTGGATGCCGGCCACACGTTAGTCTTCAAATTACAATTTAAGGGAGATTCTGGCGGAAATATGACCCGTTAACCCCAATATAATGGCGATCGGGGCCGCGGGCATCAGGGGCCCGCGACATCTTGACCACCGCGCCGCGTGCGCAGGCTCGCGCGCCCGTTCGGGGCAAAGTGTTCGACTTGACGACGCCATTACCGGGCCGGCGCCCGGCTTGTCGATGACTGCGTGAATGCCCCTTTGTCGCGCCCCCCGGTTCGGCACTCCCGGCATCATCGCAGGCATGACCGGTTGCACATCACACCGGTGCTCCGCCTGCCCGCCCCACCGCGCGGATTTTCTTGATGTTGCCGCCCCAAGCGCGATCACTTCCGATCAGGCTGGCGGCGCCTGTACGTCCCGTTTCCCAACCAGCCATGGACGGGCGGCCGTGCAGACGACGCGACCCGTGAAATGACTCCCGAAGACCCACAGCAAACCGCGCATCGATGGCATGCGTGTCGAGCGAGGTTTTCTTTTTCAGACGCAATAGGTTGCATTGATGCGACGGTCGAACCGGAACAACGGATCACGCGCGCATGGCGATCCTGGAGAAGATGGACGGTTCGGAAAGCTCAAGTCGTCGATCCGCTCAGGCCTGCTGGTCGAACGCGGGATTTTGCGTGCCAAGGTCGCCGTCGCGGCCTGTGCGCGGTGACGCCCATCATGTGCGCTGATCGACGCAATGGGCGATCGCACCCGACTTGATCCCGACGACCTGTGCTGGCGTCGTTCCGAGTGGCTGGTGCAGGCGAGCAGGAAGAGGCCATGTCGCCCGCCTTCGCGGTTCACCGTGTGTCGCCCGAAGTGGAGCAAAAAGCGCGGCAATCCCCCGTATTCTTGCCGCGCTGTTCTCGCACGGGCCTCATGTCAAAGCCATGAATGTTCCCGACGGTCAGAAAATGGTGCCCGGGGGCTGCTTTTTGCCCTTGGTTCGGTTCCTGTCACAGGCACCTTCGCCGTTGAACGCCTCAGCAATGCAAGCGGTATCGTCCCTCAGAATCCCGGTCAACAGGCGCGTTCTGTCCTACGGTTTGTCCTACGGTTCCGGGACGCAGGGACGCTTCAGCGTGTCCCAAGGCGGCGGGCTCGTTCAGTGATGATGGTCGATCTTTTGGGGATGCGGGCCCACGGGGGAAGACGTGAGAACGACCGTGCTGAGGGCTAGGCGTGGATCGCCGGTAGGTTTTCGGATGCGCTGTGGTCAAGGTGGCGGGCCGGAAGGCGCTGGCGTCGCCAACCTAATGCTTGCCCCTGTTTTTTTTGGCCGCATCGGCTCGGGCCCGCTAGGGGGCCGGGGGATTTCTCTACGTATCCGCCCAAGGATTCCGACGGGAGACGGAGTGTCTCTCGGGTCTGCCTTGGTGTCGTTGAAAGAGGATTCCTCCAATGCTCGACATCATGCCCGACCCTGCGCTCTCGCGCGGGGCCAAACTTCCTATTGCCTCGACTGGGAAAGCGGAACTGTTCGTGAACGGCGAGCACACCGCAGCGGACCGGGAGACCCGCCAAATCGTCCTTCAACTCCTTAAAGAGATAGGGACTCTGCCGGACGGCGTGACCATCCCAGCGACCCAAGACGAAGAACTCAAGGTGAGCAAGACGAAAGCCGAGAACATCGAGAAGCAGGTTTGCTTCATGGCCTCGTTTCTACGCGCCGCTACAAGCGTCGAGGCTGTGTCCCAACGCTTGGTGTAAGAGGCCGCGCGCGGCGCCCCCGGCGTAGCGCGGCGCGCGGCCGGTGGTGACGCTGGCGGCCACCGTCGATCTTCGGCAAAGGTTCGGGTTGCAACACTCGAAACC
>NZ_PHNT01000016.1 GCF_002834145.1 Roseovarius salinarum
CGCCGCGCCGGCGGGCGCTGCCGGCCGCGCGGCGCGGCCGGCGCCCGGGGGGCGCGCGTGAGTGGCGGGCCGGAGCGCGTCTGCCTGGGGGCGGTGGCCGGTGCCTACGGCGTGCGCGGCGAGGTGCGGCTGAAAAGCTTCACCGCCGTCCCCGAGGACATCGCCGCCTACGGTCCGCTCGAGACCGAGGACGGCACGCGCCGCTTCGAGATCACGCTGACGGGCCACGCGGCAAAGGCGCTGACCGCGCGGCTGGACGGCGTGCGCGACAAGACCGCCGCCGACGCGCTGCGCGGCACGCGCCTTTACGCCCCGCGCGATCGGCTGCCCGCGCTGCCCGAGGACGAATTCTACCACGCCGACCTGATCGGGCTGGACGTGCACGACACCGGGGGTGCCCGGTTGGGCCGGGTCCGCGCGGTGCACAACCACGGCGCCGGCGACCTGCTGGAAATCCACGGGGCCGGGCTCACCACGCCCGTACTGCTGCCCTTCACCGAGACGACGGTGCCCACCGTCGACCTTGACGCGGGGCGCATCGTCGCCGACCCGCCCGAGGGCCTGTTTCCGTGACGCGGCGCATCCTCGTTCACCCGGGGTTCCACAAGACCGGGACGACGAGCCTGCAGGACGCCCTCGCCGACAATCCCGTGCTGCTTGCCCCGCACCTTCAGGTGATCGGGCGCGAGGACATGCCGGGCGTCTGCCGCGCCGCCAAGGCGTATTCGGAAACCCGCGACCCCGCCGACCTGGGGTTCTTCGGCTACGAGGTCGCGGCCCTGCTCGAGGCGCAGGACATGTCGGACCCCCGGCCGCTGTTCATCACCAGCGAGGACCTCGCCGGCCACCTCGTCGGGCGCCGCGGCGTGGCCGATTACGCGGCGGCCCCCGACCTCGCCGGCGTCGTGGCATCGGTGGTCCGGCAGGTCGCCGGCACGGGCGCGGCGCTGTCGTTCCTCGTCACCACCCGCCGGCACGGCTGGCTGAAAAGCTGCTACTGGCAGCTTCTGCTGCGTGATCGCCTTTGCCTCGACGAGGCGGATTTCAAGGCACGCCATCGCGGGGCCGCCGATCTCGGGTCGGCGGCCGAGGCGATGCGGCGTGCCGTCGCCCCGTGTCCGCTTGTGCACCGCGCGCTCGAGGACATGACCGGCCCGCTGGGGCCGCTCGACCCGGTGTTCGACCTCCTCGATCTTCCCGGTCCGCTCCGCGCGCGGCTGACCCCTCCCCGGCGGCGCAACACCAAGGGCGGGCCCAAGCTGCGCGCGCGCATGCTGGCGGTCAACCGGAGCGACATGAGCGACCAGGACGCGCTGGTGCGACGCCGCCGCATGCTGCGCCGCTGGCGCGCGCGCCACGGGCTCGAATAGGCGCCGGGGCCATTGCGCCGCGCCGGCCTTTGCCCTTTCCCGCCGCGGGCCGCGGCGGTATAGGGCGCCCATGACGGACACCCCCGACAGGAAACCGCGCTCGCACGGGCGCAAGTCGATCGCGGCCCGCGCGCAGCCGCGCGACCTGATGCCGTCGCGCCCCGATCTGGCCGGGGCGTGGACGGCGAAGGTCATCACGCTGTTCCCCGACGCCTTCCCCGGCGTGCTGGGCGAAAGCCTGACGGGGCGTGCGCTGGATCAGGGCCTCTGGGCGCTCGAGGCGATCGACCTGCGGCGGTTCGGCGCGGGGCGCCACCGCAACGTGGACGACACGCCGGCGGGCGGCGGCGCCGGCATGGTGCTGCGCGCCGATGTCACCGGCCGGGCCATCGAGGCCGCGCAGGACGGCGTGCCGGAGGGCTGGCCGATACTCTACCCCAGCCCGCGCGGCCGCCCGTTCGACCAGGAAATGGCGCAGGAGCTGGCACAGGGTCCCGGCGCCACCTTCGTCTGCGGTCGGTTCGAGGGGCTCGACGAACGGGTGATCGAGCATTACGGCGTCCGCGAGGTCTCGCTGGGCGATTTCGTCCTCACCGGGGGCGAGATCGCGGCACAGGCGATGATCGACGCCATCGTGCGCCTGCGCCCCGGCGTGCTGGGCAACGCGGCCTCGGCGGAGGACGAAAGCTTCTCGTCCGGGTTGCTGGAGCATCCGCACTACACCCGGCCGGCGGAGTGGAAGGGCCGCCCCATCCCCGAGGTGCTGCTTTCGGGCAACCACGCGCGGATCGCGCGGTGGCGCCGGGACCGCGCCGAGGCGCTGACGCGCGCCCGCCGCCCGGACCTCTGGCGCGCCTACCTCGCGCGCCGGGACGAAACCGGCGGGTGACACCGCGCGCCGGGCGGTTTTGTCTTGAATTCCGCGGGCGCATCTGTTTTATGCCGCGCATTCCGGGCGGCGCCGGCGAAGGCCGGGTCCGTTTTCTTCCAGCGGAGGCCGCGCCCCGGCGCGGCCGTGGCACCCGGGCCGGCCGAAAGGCGCGACAGCAAGGACGACCTGCATCTCTGGCGGGCTCACCCGGACGGCCGGGTGGGGACCCGGACGAAGACCAGGAGCTCTGGGGGCGCACGACACCTTTGCGGGTGAAACCGCAAGCAGTTTAGGAGAGAAGCGATGGACCTGATCGCTCAACTGGAAGCCGAGCAGATCGCCGAGCTCGGCAAGGACATTCCCGATTTCAAGGCGGGCGACACCGTGCGCGTGGGCTACAAGGTGACCGAGGGCACCCGCTCGCGCGTGCAGAACTTCGAGGGCGTCTGCATCAGCCGCAAGAACGGCGAGGGCATCAGCGGCACCTTCACCGTCCGCAAGATCTCGTTCGGCGAGGGCGTGGAACGCGTGTTCCCGCTCTACTCGACCAACATCGACAAGATCACCGTGATCCGCCGCGGCAAGGTGCGCCGCGCGAAGCTCTACTACCTGCGGTCGCGGCGCGGCAAGGCGGCCCGTATCGCCGAGGACAACACCTACAAGCCCCGCAAGGGCGCATCGGCCTGAGGAGCGGCGAGATGAAGAAAGACATCCACCCCGATTACCACGTCATCGACGTCAAGCTGACCGACGGCACCGTCGTGCAGATGCGCTCGACCTACGGCGCCGAGGGCGACACCCTGCCGCTCGACATCGATCCCAGCTCGCACCCGGCCTGGACCGGCGGCAGCTCGCGGCTTATGGACACCGGCGGGCGCGTGTCGAAGTTCAAGAAGAAATACGAGGGCCTCGGCTTCTGAGCCGGGCCTCGGCTTGAGACACGGGCGCCGCCCCGGCGGGGCGGCGCCTTGCCTTTGCCCGTTTCCCGCATGCCACGCTGGCGGTCGCAACAATATCTTCCGCTTTGCAATCGGTCCCGCGGTGGATATTGTGCCGACGTAGTCACGGGCCAACACGTGGGACGGGAAAGAGGCCATGGCGCATATCATCGTCGTCGGCAACGAGAAGGGCGGGGCCGGCAAGTCCACCGTCGCGATGCACGTCGCCACCGCGCTTGCCCGGCTGGGGCGGAAGGTCAGCGCGCTCGACCTGGACCTGCGGCAGAAGACGCTGGGCCGCTACATCGAGAACCGCCAGCGGTTCATCGAGAAATCGGGGCTCGACCTGCCCAGCCCCTATTTCCACGCGCTTCCCGAGGTCGACCAGTCCACGCTGAAGCCGGGCGAGAACGTCTATGACCGGCGCCTGTCGGCGGCGGTGGCCGAGCTCGAACCCGACAGCGATTTCATCGTCATCGACTGTCCGGGCTCGCACACGCGGCTCAGCCAGGTGGCCCATTCGCTGGCCGACACATTGGTCACGCCGCTCAACGACAGCTTCGTCGACTTCGACCTTCTGGCGCAGGTGGATGCCAGCGGAGAGAAGATCCTCGGCCCCTCGATCTATTCCGAGATGGTCTGGAACGCCCGCCAGCTGCGCGCGCAGGCCGGCCTGCAACCGATCGACTGGGTGGTGGTGCGCAACCGCCTGGGCGCCCAGCAGATGGTCAACAAGAAGAAGGTGGGCGAGGCCCTGCAGAACCTGGCCAGGCGCATCGGCTTCCGCACCGCGCCGGGGTTCAGCGAACGCGTGATCTTCCGCGAACTCTTCCCGCGGGGGCTGACCCTGCTCGATCTCAAGGACGTGGGCGTCAAGCAGCTCAACATTTCCAACGTGGCCGCGCGGCAGGAGTTGCGCGAGCTGCTCAAGGCGCTGGACCTGCCCGGCGTCGAGGCCGACTTCTGAAACCGCTCATCCGCGCCCGCGCGCCCTTCATCTTGCCCGAAATACTCCGGGGGAGTCGCCCGAAGGGCGACGGGGGCAGCGCCCCCTACGGCACCGGCGGGCCGGCGCGCGGCTGGGGCGCATTGCGCAGCCGCCGCCGCGCGCGCAGCGCCACCAGGTTCGACACGAAAAGCGCGCCGATCACGATGGCGCCGCCGGCCAGCGCCCAGTGTCCCGGGTCCTCGCCGATCACGGCCCAGACCAGCAGCGGCGCCAGCACCGATTCCAGCAGGATCAGCAGCGCCACCTCGGCCGAGGTGATGTAGCGCGGGCCCAGCGTCATCAGGCTGGTGGCCAGCGTGATGAAGGCCCCGTGCCCCAGCACCAGCGGCCACTGGCCCGGCATCGCCGCGCCCGGCGTTGCGAACGGCCAGACCGCCAGCGAGGCACCCAGCATCGCCAGCGGCACCGCGGGCACCATCGAAACCGCGCGCAGCCGCCGGGCCGTCGTCATCGCACCGGCGAAGATCGCCGCGACGGCCAGCGCCACCAGGTCGCCGCGCAGCGCGGCGCCCTCGGTCTCGCCCGAGCCATAGGCGATCAGGCCGAGACCGGCGAACACCCCCGTCATCGTCAGCACGATGCGCCGGCTGATCGGCTCGCCCAGGAAGATCCGGCTGAAGATCGCTGCGAAAACGGGCATGGCCGCGATGATGAACACCACGTTGGCCACGCTCGTCCAGGTCACCGCCAGCACGAAACCCGGCGCGGCGGCGCCCAGCAGCACGGTGTACAGCGCCCCGTGCCAGCCGGTGCGCGCGACGTCGGCGAAACCGCGGGTGCCCTGCACCAGCAGCAGCCCCACAAGGATCGCGCCGCCGGCGGTGACACCCCGCCAGAAGGTGATGGTAAAGGCGTCGGCCTCGATCAGCCGGATGAAAAGCGAATCCGGCACCACGAAGAGAACGCCAAGCGTCGTGATCAGAAGGCCCTTGGCGTGATCGGTCATGACCAAGCTGTTGCCGTTCGGGGCGCGGTTGTAAAGGCCGGACACCGCCGCGCCGGGCTATTCAAACACCGCGCGATGCGGTCTATCCTGCGCGGCAACGCACCCCGGCGAAAGGATCACGCCCATGCCCGCCCCCGAGAACCGATTCAAGACCGCGCTGGCACGGGGGCGAACGCTCTACGGCTGCTGGGCGGGATTCGCCGACCCTTACGCGACCGAGGTCCTGACCACCGCCGGGTTCGACTGGCTGGTGATCGACGGCGAACACGCGCCCAACGACCTGCGCACCGTGATGCACCAGCTCCAGGTGCTGGAGGGGTGCCACAGCCAGCCGGTGGTCCGCTTGCCGATGGGCGAGTCCTGGGCGATCAAGCAGGTTCTCGACATCGGTGCGCAGACACTCCTGATCCCGATGGTGGAAAGCGCGGCGCAGGCGCGCGATCTGGCCCGCGCCATGCGCTACCCGCCCGACGGCATCCGCGGCTCGGGGGCGGCGCTGGCGCGCGCCTCGCGGTTCTCCGGTATCGCCGACTACACCGAGACGGCCAACGACCAGGTCTGCCTTGTCGTGCAGGTGGAAACGCGGGCGGGGCTCGCCGCGCTGGATGACATCCTGCAGGTCGACGGCGTTGACGGGGTATTCATCGGCCCGTCGGACCTGGCCGCCGACATGGGATACCGCGGCGACAGCGCCGCCGCCCCGGTGCAGCAGGCGATCCGGGATGCGCTGGGCCGGGTCGCGGCCTCCGGCAAGGCGGCCGGCATACTCGCGCGCGACGAGGCCCTGGCCCGGCAGTACCGCGACTGGGGCGCGCAGTTCCTTGCCGTCGGGATCGACGTGCTGATGCTGGCACAGGCCGCGCGGGCGACCATGGCCCGCTGGCGCGACGGCGATGCCTGAGGCAGAGGCACAGGCCCCGGCCCTCGTCGCCGACGTGGGCGGCACCCACACGCGGCTGGGGCTGGCCCGGGGCGGCCGGCTGGTCGAGGGCAGCCAGGTCGTTCGCGCCAACGCGGGGCATGGCGGGCTGGCGGAGATGATCGCGGACTACCTGCTGGCGGTCGGGACCGGTCCGCCCGCGGCGATCTGTGCGGGCGTCGCCGGGCCGGTGCGCGGCGACGCGGTGCAGATGACCAACCTCGACTGGCGGATCGAGGCGGCCGCGCTGGCCCGGGCCACCGGCGCCGGGCGGGTCGTGCTGCTCAATGATCTCCAGGCGCAGGCGCACGCCCTGGATGACCTGCCCGAGGGCGCGGTGACGGTGCTTCGGCCGGGCGCGGGCGTTGCCGACGACGCGCGCCGGCTGGTGCTGGGGCTGGGGACAAGCTGCAACGTGGCCGTGGCGCACCGGCTGGGCACCGGGCTGTTCGTGCCGCCCGCGGAATCCGGGCACGCCGGGCTGCCGCACTGCACCGGCGCGCTCGGCCAACTGATAGACCATCTTGCGCAGGAGGCCCCGCATCGCCCGGTGGACGCCGCGTTGTCGGGCCCGGGCCTGGCGCGCATCCACCGCTGGCTGGGCGGGCAGGGGTGTGACGCGCGCGCGGTGGTCGCCGCCCATGCCGCCGGGACCGACCCGCGCGCGACGCGGGCGCTGGCGCTGTTCGCGGAGCTGCTGGGCCGGGTGGCGGGCGACCTCGCGCTGGCGCATCTGCCGATGGGCGGCATCCACCTGATCGGCGGCGCGGCGCGCGCCGTGGCCCCCCACCTGATGCCCCTGGGGTTCGAGGCCGCCTTCACCGCCAAGGGCCCCTATGCCGGGCTGGTGGCCGAGATCCCCGTCGCCCTGGTCGCGGACGACGCCGCCGCGCTGCGCGGGTGCGCGCGGCACCTGGCGGCGGCGGCCTGACCTCTCCGCGGGCGCGGCGAAGGCTTCCGTTGCCCCGCCAAACCTGACAGACTGTGCGCCAACCAAGAACAACGTGAGCAGCCGATGACCGACCTTCTTTCCGGCCACGACCCTGACAGCGGCGACTACGACGCCACCCAGATCGAGGTGCTCGAGGGGCTGGAGCCCGTGCGCAAGCGCCCCGGCATGTACATCGGCGGCACCGATGACCGGGCGCTGCACCACCTCGTCGCCGAGGTCCTCGACAACGCGATGGACGAGGCCGTCGCCGGCCACGCCAGCCGGATCGAGGTGACGCTGCACGCCGATCACGCGGTGACCGTCCGCGACAACGGCCGGGGCATCCCCATCGACCCGCACCCGAAGTTCCCCGGGAAATCCGCGCTCGAGGTGATCCTGTGCACCCTGCATTCGGGCGGCAAGTTCTCGGGCAAGGCCTACCAGACATCGGGCGGCCTGCACGGCGTGGGCGCCAGCGTGGTCAACGCGCTGTCGGAATCGATGGTGGTGCAGGTGGCCCGCAACAAGGAGCTCCACGAACAGCGCTTCGCGCGCGGCATCCCGCTCGGCCCGGTGCAGAAGGTGGGGCAGGCCCCCAACCGGCGCGGCACCACCGTGACCTTCCGCGCCGACGCCGAGATCTTCGGCCAGAACCGCTTCAAGCCGGCGCGGCTGTTCCAGTCGATCCGCTCGAAGGCCTACCTGTTCTCGGGCGTCGAGATCCGCTGGAAATCCGAGGTCGACGACGGCGAGACCCCGGCCGAGGCCACCTTCCACTTCCCCGGCGGGCTGGCCGACTACCTGCGCGAGACGCTGGGCGAGGCGACGACCTATGCCGCCCAGCCCTTCGCCGGCACGGTGGATTTCCAGGAACGCTTCGGCAGCCCCGGCAAGGTGGAATGGGCGATCAACTGGACGCCCGCGCGCGATGGCTTCCTGCAAAGCTACTGCAACACCGTGCCCACGCCCGAGGGCGGCACGCATGTCGCGGGCTTCTGGGCGGCGATCCTGAAGGGCATCAAGGCCTACGGCGAACTGGCGAACAACCGCAAGGCCGCGCAGATCACGCGCGAGGACCTGCAGGTGGGCGGCTGCGCGCTGGTGTCATGCTTCATCCGCGAGCCCGAGTTCGTGGGCCAGACCAAGGACAGGCTGGCCACCGCCGAGGCCTCGAAGCTGGTGGAGAACGCCGTGCGCGACCACTTCGACAACTGGCTGGCGACCGACCCGAAGGCGGCCGGCGCGATCCTCGATTTCCTCGTGCTCAGGGCCGAGGAACGCCAGCGCCGCAAGCAGGAGAAGGAGACGCAGCGCAAGTCCGCCACCAAGAAGCTGCGCCTGCCCGGCAAGCTGGTGGACTGCACCGACCAGAGCCGCGACGGCACCGAGCTGTTCATCGTCGAGGGGGATTCGGCGGGCGGCTCGGCCAAGCTGGCGCGCGACCGCAAGACGCAGGCGCTGCTGCCGCTGCGGGGCAAGATCCTCAACGTCCTCGGCGCGGCCTCCTCCAAGCTGGGCTCGAACCAGGAGATCAACGACCTCACGCAGGCGCTGGGCACCGGGCTGGGCACGCGCTTTCGCCTCGACGACCTGCGCTACGACCGCGTGATCATCATGACCGATGCCGACGTGGACGGGGCGCACATCGCCTCGCTGCTGATGACGTTCTTCTTCACGCAGATGCGCCCGATGATCGACGCGGGCCACCTCTACCTCGCCTGCCCGCCGCTCTACCGCGTCACGCAGGGGGCCAAGCGGGTCTATTGCCTCGACGAGGCCGAAAAGGACGCGGCGGTGCAGCAGGGCCTGGGCGGCAAGGGCAAGGTCGACGTGGCCCGCTTCAAGGGCCTGGGCGAGATGGACGCCAAGGACCTGAAGGAAACCACGATGGACCCGAGAACCCGCAAGCTGATCCGGGTGACCATCGACGAGGACGAGCCGGGCGAGACCGGCGACCTGGTGGAACGGCTGATGGGCAAGAAGCCGGAATTGCGGTTCCAGTATATCTCGGAGAACGCCAGGTTTGTTGAGGAGCTCGACGTCTGACCAGGCTGGGCCGGATTACCGCGCCGTAGGGCGGGCTGCAGCCCGCCATTGCCCAAATTCACCACTCTTACCCCGCGCGGAATCAAGGGCGAAGCCCGCCGCGCGATCGCCGACGCGCCCCCACGCGGCGGCGATTTGGCTACCGCAGGCGCATGGCACGAACTTCGTCCGGACATGGCGACCATAAAGCAGACCATCCCCACCGCCGGATCGCCCCCGCGCCCGTCGGCCATCGCGCGGCTGGATCGGTCTGTGGGGGGTGACGGTAAGTGCGCGTTTGCGCGTTATTGGGGAATAGCCGTGCGCGCTACTGGACCTACACTCTCGCTCGCGCGGGGCCGGGTAAGTGGCGTCATCCGCCACTCTCTTGCCGGCACCGCCCGGCCCGTTCACCCCGCCCGACGCCGCCGCGGGCACCGACGCGATACCGACATCGTCCCGACACGGTGCCGCAACGCCGATTTTCCGTGAAACCAACGGTTTAACCCCGGGGCGCCCCGCCGCCGACGCCGGGGCGGGCGTCTTTTGCGTCTACCCGCCCGGGGCCGGGGCTGGTATCGTCGCGGCATGCGCTGTGCCGTGATCCTCGCCTGCCTGTTGCTCGCCGCCTGTGGCCGCCCCCTGACCCCGGCCGAGGCGGCCTTTGCCACGCGCCTGCACGGGGCGACGCTGGACACCGACCGCGTGCGCTTCGTCAAGGGTGCGCCGGTGGGGTCGGTCACCTACACCCGGCAAAAACGGCCCCGGCTGGCGTGCCGCGAGCGCATCCTGCCGGAGCCGCAGGGCCGCACCGTCACCGTGTCGCCCGCGGCCATCGTCCTGCACAACAAGGTCTTTTACGACCGCGACTGGTATGCCGAGGATTACCTCGACGGTTACCCGGAGCGGATGGACCTTGTCGCGGCGATGCTGTTCGCGCACGAGATCACCCATGTCTGGCAGTGGCAGAACCGGGACGTGACGGGCTATTCGCCGATCCGCGCCCTGCGCGAGCACACCCGCGCCGACGATCCCTACCTGTTCGATGTCGACACGCAGGCCGCGTTCCTCGACTACGGTTACGAGCAGCAGGCGGGCATCGTGGAGGAATATGTCTGCTGCGCCACGCTGGACCCGGACGCGCCGCGCACCAGGCGGCTGGCCGACATGCTGCGTGGCGCCTTCCCCCTTGGCCGGCTGCCGCGGCCCGGCGCGGTGCGCCTGCCCTGGGCGGGCGCCGAGACCGAGGGCATATGCCGTTGATTTTTCAGGGTTCCTGGATGCTTTCGAGATAGGCCAGCAGCGCCGCCAGCGGGCGCGGCGTGGGGGTGAGCACCCCGTCGCCCACGTCGAGCGGCACCGTCTCGCCCTTCAGCAGCGCGCCGAATTCCGGCATCTCCTTGCCCGGCAGGCCGGTGCGGTCGTAGCCGTCGATCACGCTCAGGATCCGCGCCCTGGGAAAATCGCCGTTCACACCGAGTTGCGTGAGATCGGAGGGCGCGGGCGCCATCGCCGCGGCCCAGGGGCCGTCGCCCTTGCCGGCGGGGCCGTGGCACTGCACGCAGTTTTCCATGTAGATCGCCCGGCCCTCGGGCGGTTCGGGCATGCTGGCTGTCGTGGCGCAGGCCGCCAGGACGACACCCAGCACCGTCAGGGATACGCGAATCACGGGGCCTCCCTCCCTCTGGTCCGTAGTGCGCGCAGCCTAGCCGGTGGCCTGCGGGCGGACGTTGATCGGGGTCAACCCAGCTTGCCGGCCAGCGCGTCGTCGATCAGCTTAACGGTTTCGTCGACGCCGTAAAGCGCGATGAAGCCGCCGAAGCGGGGGCCCTGGCTTGCCCCCAGGAGCACCTCGTAGAGGGCCTTGAACCAGTCGCGCAGCGGGTCGAAGCGGTCGCGGCCGACCGAGAAAACAAGGGCTTGCAGCTCTTCGGGGTCGGCGGGGCCGTCCCAGGCGGCGAGCTTGTCGCGCAGTTCCTGCAGCGCCTCGCGTTCCGCTTCGGTGGGCGCGCGGTATTCCTTCGCCGGCGCGACGAAATCCTCGTAGTACTTCACCGCGTGCCCGGCGGCGGCGTCGAGGTCGGGGTGGGTTTCGGGGCTGGCCCCGGGGGCGTAGCGGCGGATGAAGCCCCAGAGCGTTTCCTTGTCGTGCGCGGCCGCGACGCTGGCGAGGTTGAGCAGCATCGAGAAGGGCACCACCAGGTTGCTTTCCGGCACGTCGCCCGAGTGGATGTGGTAGGCGGGGTTGTTGAGCTGCGCCTTGAGGTCCTGCCCGGGGTAGGCGCGCAGTTGCTGGTGGTATTCGTCCACCGCCTTGGGGATCACGTCGAAGTAGAGCCGCTTGGCCGTGCGCGGCTTGAGATACATGAAGTAGGACAGGCTTTCGGGCGAGGCGTAGGTCAGCCACTCCTCCATGCTCAGCCCGTTGCCCTTGGACTTCGAGATCTTCTGGTTGTGCTCGTCGTTGAACAGCTCGTACGACAGCGATTCCGGCGGGCGCTTGCCCAGCGCGCGGCAGATCCTGGACGACACCTTCACGCTGTCGATCAGGTCCTTGCCGGACATCTCGTAATCGACCTCCAGCGCGGCCCAGCGCAGGGCCCAGTCGGGTTTCCATTGCATCTTCACGTTGCCCCCCGTCACGGGAACTTCCACGCGTTCGCCGTCGGGCTCTTCATATACGATGGTGCCCCTGGCCACGTTGCGCTCCAGCGTCGGCACCTGCAGGACATGGCCTGTCTTGGGGCTGACGGGCAGGAAGGGGGAATAGGTCTTCTGGCGTTCCTCGCCCAGCGTGGGCAGCATGATTTCCATGATCTTGTCGAACCGCTCCAGCGCCACCAGGAGCATGTCGTCGAAGCGGCCCGACTGGTAATAGGCCGTGGCCGAGGCGAATTCGTAGTCGAACCCGTAGCTGTCGAGGAAGGCGCGAAGGCGCGCGTTGTTGTGCGCGCCGAAGCTGTCATGCGTGCCGAACGGGTCACGCACCTGCGTCAGCGGCAGGTTCAGGTCCTCCTCCATCCGCTCCCGGTTCGGCACGTTGGTGGGCACCTTGCGCAGCCCGTCCATGTCGTCGGAGAAACACACCAGCTTGGTGGGAATGTCGCTGATGACCTCGAAGGCGT
The DNA here is from genome assembly GCF_002834145.1 of Roseovarius salinarum. Lineage (GTDB taxonomy): Bacteria > Pseudomonadota > Alphaproteobacteria > Rhodobacterales > Rhodobacteraceae > Roseovarius > Roseovarius salinarum. The sequence continues at coordinate 12,135 of NZ_PHNT01000016.1, forward strand.
GGCGCACCATGGTGGTGCGCGCCACCTCGCCGAAGGTGCCGATATGCGGCAGCCCCGAGGGGCCGTAGCCGGTTTCGAACAGCACGAAGCCCTTTTCCGGCGGGGCCTTTTCATAGCGTTTGAGCACGCGGCGCGCCTCTTCAAAAGGCCAGGCTTTCGAGGCGAGGGCGGCGTCGCGCAGGTCGGACATCGGTCAGGGCTCCGGGCTGGGGGCCGCGCGTGTCTTGCGCGCGGGTCCGCGGCTTCCTATTGCCCGCGTGACGGACAGTCAATATTCTGCGCCGCAACATGGCGCTTGGAAAGGACACCGCATGGCCGACGAGATTCCGCACCCGCTGACACCGCAGGATTGCCTCGTTGCGGTCATGATCGCGGTATCCGCCTCCGATGAGAACATCCTCACGGCCGAACTCGTCAAGATCGAAGGTCAGATCAATCACCTGCCGGTGTTCGGCGACTACGACACGGACCGTCTCAACAGCATGTCGCAGATGGTGTTCGACCTGTTCGCCGAGGAGGACGGCCTCGATGCGCTGTTCGGTCTGCTGCGCGACAACCTGCCGGAAACGCTGCACGAAACGGCCTATGCCCTGGCCTGCGACGTGGCCGCGGCGGACGGCAAGCTGCAGGAAACGGAGCTGCGGTTCCTGGCCGAGATCCGGCACGAGCTGACCATCGATCGCCTGCACGCGGCCGCCATCGAACGCGGGGCGCGGGCGCGGCACATGACGGCATGATCCGCGCGCTCGCGCTCGTCGTTGCCCTGGCGCTCGCGGCGCCGGCCCTGGCCGCGCCGCTTCTGGCGCGCATCGACCTGTCCGAGCAGGAAATGACCGTTTTCGTCGAGGGGCGCGAGCGCCACCGCTGGCCCGTATCCACGGCCCGCGCGGGCAAGGTCACGCCCACGGGGCTGTTCATGATCGGCACGATGAAGCGGATGCACTATTCCACGATCTACCACGGCGCGCCGATGCCGTGGTCGATGTTCTTTCACGGCAACTACGCCATCCACGGCACGACCGAGGTCGAGCGTCTGGGCCGCCCGGCCTCGGCGGGCTGCGTGCGCCTGCACCCCGACCACGCCGAGCGGCTGTTCAAGCTGGTCCTGGCCCACGGGCGCGAGAACACGCTGGTCGAGATCGTCAGGTGACCGGGGCGCGGGCCGGGCACCGCGGCCAAATTCGCCGTTTTCATTCGCGCCAAAAACCGCTCTAAATGGGCGCGCGTCACAAGAGGGGGGAAGCATGCGCTGCGTCTTCGTGAACATCCGTTGCAAGCCGGGCACGTCGTATCGCGTGGCCGAGGACATCGCGCTGCGCGAGATCCACTCGGAGCTTTATTCCACCAGCGGGCCGTTCGACCTGCTGATGAAGCTCTACATCCCCGAGTCCGAGGACGTGGGCAAGTACATCAACGACAACCTGCTCGACATCGAGGGCATCGAGCGGACCGAGACGACGCTGACCTTCAAGGCGTTCTGAGACAATAAACCGGACCAACAAGGGAGACGGGACAAATGAAACTGAGATCACTGATCGCGGCGGCCTGCATCGGCGCGCTGGGCACGGCGGCGGCCGCGTCCGAGGATACCGTCAAGGTGGGCATGATCACCACGCTGTCGGGCGGCGGCGCCGGGCTGGGCATCGACGTGCGCGACGGCTTCCTGCTGGCCATCGAGCAGGCGGGCCGCGACGACATCGAGGTCGTCGTCGAGGACGACCAGCGCAAGCCCGACATCGCCGTGCAGCTTGCCGACAAGATGATCCAGTCCGAAAAGGTCGACGTGCTCACCGGCATCATCTGGTCGAACCTCGCCATGGCCGTGGTGCCCAGTGCCACGGCCCGCGGCAAGTTCTACCTGTCGCCCAACGCCGGGCCGTCGAAGCTGGCCGGTCAGGGCTGCCATCCCAATTACTTCAACGTGGCCTGGCAGAACGACAACCTGCACGAGGCCGCCGGCGGCTACGCCAACGACGCGGGCTTTTCCAACAGCTTCATCCTCGCGCCCAACTACCCGGCCGGGCAGGACGCGCTCGCCGGCTACAAGCGCATCTACGACGGCGAACTGGCGGGCGAGGTCTTCACCAAGCTCGGGCAGAAGGATTATGCCAGCGAGATCGCGCAGATCCGCGCCTCGGACGCCGACAGCGTGTTCTTCTTCCTGCCCGGCGGCATGGGCATTTCCTTTCTCAAGCAGTATGCCGACAGCGGGCTCGACCTGCCGGTGGTCGGCCCGGCGTTCAGCTTTGACCAGGGCATCCTGCAGGCCGTGGGCGAGGCCGCGCTGGGCGTGAAGAACACCAGCCAGTGGTCGAAGGATCTCGACAACGCGGCCAACACGGCCTTCGTCGCGGCGTTCCAGGCCGAATACGGCCGGCTGCCCTCGCTCTATGCAAGCCAGGGCTACGACACGGCCAACCTTCTCATGTCGGCGATGGACGCCGCCGACGTGGGTGACGCCGAAGGCTTCCGCGCCGCCCTGAAGGCCGCCGATTTCGACAGTGTTCGCGGCGACTTCGAATTCGCGGCGAACAATCACCCGGTCCAGGACATCTACGTCCGCGAGGTGATCAAGGAGGGCGATGTCTTCACCAACAGGATCATCGGCACCGCGCTGGAGGATCACAGCAACGTCTATGTCGACGACTGCAAGATGTAACCGGCCCACGGGCGGGCGCCGCGCGTGCCCGCCCCCCGGCACAAGGCCATTTCCGTGACACCCATTCTCTTCATCGAACAGGTCCTCAACGGGCTTCAGTTCGGGGTCATGCTTTTCCTCATGGCCGCCGGGCTGACGCTCGTCTTCGGGGTGATGGGGCTGATCAACCTCGCGCATGGCTCTCTCTACATGGTCGGTGCCTTCGCCGCCGCGGCCGTGGCGGGCGCGACGGGATCGTTCCTTCTGGCGCTGGTGGCGGCGCTGGCGGCGGCGGCCGCGGCGGGGACCATCGTGGAACTGGTTGTCATACGGCGGCTCTATCACCGCGATCACCTCGACCAGGTACTGGCCACCTTCGCGCTGATCCTGATCTTCTCGGAAGGGACGCGCTGGGTCTTCGGCTCCTTCCCGCTCTACCTCAACATCCCGGATTACCTGTCCGGGCCGGTCACTCTGCCCGGCGGGATCGAGTACCCCCTCTACCGGCTGGCGATCATCGGCGTGGGGCTGGCGGTGGCCGTGGGGCTGTTCTGGCTGGTGTCCCACACGCGGCTGGGCATCCGTATCCGTGCCGGTGAATCCGACCGGGAGATGATCGCGGCGCTGGGCGTGGACATCTCGAAACTCTACACCGTGGTCTTCGCGCTGGGCGCGGCTCTGGCGGGGCTGGCCGGCGCGCTGGTGGGCGCGATCCAGTCGGTGCAGGTGGGCATGGGCGAACCGGTGCTGATCCTGGCCTTCGTGGTGATCGTCATCGGCGGCATCGGCTCGATCAAGGGTGCGCTGGTGGGGGCGCTGATGGTGGGGCTGACGGACACGCTGGGCGGTGTGCTGCTGCCGGCGCTGTTCCGGCTGTTCCTCGACAATTCGGCGGCCACGACCACCGGCTCGGCGCTGGCCTCGATGCTGATCTACATCCTGATGGCCGTGGTCCTGATCTGGCGGCCGCGCGGGCTGTTCGGGGTGGCCGCATGAGCCGCGAGGGCTGGATCAACGCCCTGCTCCTGGCGGGGGTCGCGGGCGTGCCGCTGTGGGCCTGGGCGGTCGACGAGCCCTTCACCATCACGCTGGCCACCCGCGCGGCGATCCTCGCGCTGGCGGGCGTGGGGCTGAACATCGCGCTGGGGCTGGGCGGGCTGGTCAGCCTGGGCCACGCAGCCTTCTTCGGCATCGGCGGCTACGCCATGGGGATCCTTGCCAGCCACGCCCAGGCCTATGACCCGATCATGGAGGCGCCAATCCTGATCCAGGGCACCAAATCCATGCCGGTGATCTGGCTGGTCGCCGTGGCCGCGGCGGCGCTGGCCGCGCTGGTGATCGGGGCGCTCAGCCTGCGCACCTCGGGCGTCTACTTCATCATGATCACGCTGGCCTTCGGGCAGATGTTCTATTTCTTCGCGATCAGCTGGCCGGCCTACGGCGGCGAGGACGGGCTTTCGATCTATGTCCGCAACGGGTTCCCCGGGCTGAACACGCTCGACCCGATCCAGTTCTTCGGGCTGTGCTTCGCGCTGTTGCTGTTGGCGCTGCTGTTTTCCGCGCGGCTGGCGAAGGCACCGTTCGGGCTGGCGCTGAACGCCGCGCGGCAGGTGCCCACAAGGGTGGCGACGGTCGGGCTCAGCCCCTTTCGCCTGCGGCTGGTGGCCTTCGTGATGTCGGGGGCGATCACCGGGCTCGCCGGCGCGCTGTTCGCCGATCTCAACCGGTTCGTCAGCCCGACAATGTTCAGCTGGCAGACCAGTGGCGAGATCATCGTGTTCGTCATCCTTGGGGGCGTGGCGCGCACCTGCGGGCCCGTCGCGGGGGCGGCGCTCTTCGTCGCGCTCGAGCACGTCCTCGGAGACCTGTCGGACTACTGGCACATCTACCTCGGCCTCATCCTGCTGGCGGTGGTGCTGTTCGCGCGCGGCGGGATCGTCGGCACGCTGGCCGGGCGGGGGCGTGCGCATGACTGATCCGGTTCTCGCCACGGACGGGGTGACCAAGCGGTTCGGCGCGCTGGCGGCCTGCGACGGTGTCAGCCTCGAATTGCGCCCGGGCGAGATTCACGCCGTGATCGGCCCGAACGGGGCGGGGAAGTCCACCCTCATCCAGCTGATCTGCGGCGGGCTGGCGCCCGATGCGGGCCGCGTCACCTTCCGGGGTCGTGACGTGACGGCGTCGAACACCCAGGCCCGCGCGCGCGCCGGCCTGGGGCGGACGTTCCAGGTCTCCGCGCTGGCGATGGAGGACACGGTGCTGCAGAACGCGGTGCTGGGCGCGCTCGGCGCGCGTGGTGGCGCCTTCCGGGTCTGGCGGCCGGCGCTGCGCGACCCGGCGCTGCGCGATCGGGCGATGGCGGCGCTCGAGCGCGTCGGGCTGGCCGACGTGGCCGCCGTGCGGACGGCGGAACTGTCGCACGGCCAGCGCCGGCAACTCGAGGTTGCCGTGGCCCTGACGCTGGAGCCGCACGCCTTCGTCATGGACGAACCCATGGCGGGCATGGGCCCCGAGGGGTCCGCGCGCATGACCCGTTTCCTCGACGGGCTGCGCGGGCAGGCGCCGATCCTGCTGGTCGAACACGACATGGACGCGGTCTTTGCGCTGGCCGACCGGTTGAGCGTGCTTGTCTACGGCAGGGTCATCGCCACCGGCTCACTCGCCGAGGTGCGCGCCGACCCGGCGGTGCGCGAGGCTTACCTGGGGGAGGACGCATGACCGCAACGCTGGGCCTGTCGACCGACCGGCTGCCCGGGCGGTGCCGCCTGGATGCCTCCGGCGGGAGTATTTCCGGCAAGATGAAGCCGCGCGCGCCCCGACCTTCGCCTTGGCGGAAATACTCCGGGGGAGTCGCCGCTTGCGGCGACGGGGGCAGCGCCCCCGACCGCCGCCGCCGCTCGCGCCGGGGTGGATCATGAGCCTTCTGTCCGTGCAGAATCTCGCCGTGTTCTATGGGCCCAGCCAGGCGCTGTTCGACGTTTCGCTGTCCGTGGAGGCAGGCGAGGCGGTTGCGCTCATGGGGCGCAACGGCATGGGCAAGACGACCACGATCAAGGCGGTCTGCGGGCTCGTGCCGCTGGCGGACGGCACCGTTCGTTTCGCCGGTCGCGACATCGCGCGCCTGCCCGCCCACAAGGCGGCGCGGCTGGGTCTCGGCCTGGTGCCCGAGGGGCGGCGCTGCTTTCCCAACCTGACCGTCGAGGAGAACCTGCTCGCGGCGGCACGGCCCGGGGCATGGGATCTGGCGCGCGTTTCCGCGCTGTTTCCCCGGCTGGCCGAGCGGCGCGCCCAGATGGCCGCGACGCTGTCGGGGGGCGAGCAACAGATGCTGGCCATCGCGCGCGCGCTCATGACCAACCCGCGGCTGCTGATCCTCGACGAGGCGACCGAGGGTCTCGCCCCCGTCGTGCGCCGCGAGATCTGGGCGGTGATCGCGCGGCTGCGGCAGGAGACGGGGCTCGCGATCCTGCTGGTCGACAAGTCCCTGGCCGAGCTGCGGCAGGTGGCCGACCGCGCGGTCATCCTGCAAAAGGGGCGGGATGTCTGGTCGGGCCGGTTCGACGCGCTCGACACCGCCACGTCCGAGCGGCTCATCGGGGTCTAGGGTATCAGCGCCGGGGCGCTCTTGCCTGGCGACCCAGGTGCGGCAAGGGGATGCCCGTTGGCGGACAGCCGCCACAGCAGCCGCTTGAGGCGCTTGCCCTTCACCAGCGGCCGGGCCGGGGTCATGCGTTCGGGCAGGCGGTGCCGCTGGCGCAGCGCGGCAAGCGTTGCAGGCGGGATCTCGGCATCGGCGATATCGCCCAGCAGCAGGCTTTCGACGGCGGCACCCTCGGCCGTCAGCACCGCGTGGTGGTCCAGCAGGAGGTGATGGTAGTGCACCCCGCGCGGCGCGGGCGCGCGGTCGATGCCCGGCCAGCCGGCCAGCTGTGCGGCGGGCGCCAGCACTTCCGGGCGGCCGAACATCCGGGCGGCGGCCTTCGCCCGCAGCAGGACACGGTGTTGGGGGGAAAGCCACAGGTCGGTGGCGGGCCACCCGCCCCCCAGCGCGCCTGCAGTGATCCGCACCGGCCCGTGGCGCGGTTGCGCGGCGAGATGGGCCCGCGACAGGAAACGCGCGTGGCGCAGCAGCACGGGCGCGGGGCCACGGTCGGCGGTCATCACAAGGTCGCCTTCCGCGATCTTCTCCACCGGTTTCGGCCCGCCGGGGGTGGCGATGCGCGTGCCGGCGCAGAAACAGATCGGCACGATCGTTGCCTCGGGGACGTCACCCTGCCCGCCGCTTCCGGGCCCCTCGGCGGCAGAGACGACGGTCAGCGGCTTGCCGGTCGGCGGTACCGCGTCGACGAAGGCGAGGCCTTCCACCGTGGCATAAGCGGGTGAACTGTTGTTCAAGTTTACCGCGAGCACCGTGTAACGTTCGCCGGTGTCGGGGTCTTCCAGGACGAACTGGTACTCCGCCTCGATCCGCGTGCCGTCACCGTAGGTCGTGCCGTCGAAGGTTTGCGCGCCGTCGAGCCGCTGGTTGCCGTCGTTGTCGTCGAAATCGTCGTCGCGCCCGGGCTCGCTTACCGCGATCTCCGAGAAGTCGCGGTTCTCGAGCGTGATGGTCCTTCCCACGAGGTGCGAGCCGTCGCCCTGCGTCACCCCGTCAAGCTGGCCGCCACCGCTGACGGTGACGCTCGATTCGGGCAGGGCAAAGAACGAATAGTCAGCCACGGCCGCCCCTCGTGCGCGGACGGTGGGCGCATGTCGCGCGGCGCGTCACCCCGGATCGTGTCATGATACCTGCTGCTCGGCCTGTATGCGCCTTTTCCCGACGCTTTGCTTTGCCTGAAGGATACGCGGGATCGCGGTGTTTGTAAATCGCCGCCCCGCGGCGAGGCCCGGGATCGGTGCGCGTGCTCTTGAAAGGAATGGTAGCGGAGGAGGGACTTGAACCCCCGACACATGGATTATGATTCCACTGCTCTAACCGACTGAGCTACTCCGCCGAACGCGCGCTAGGTAGGCCACGGCGTTTGCCGCGTCAAGGCTGAAAAATTGCCCGTCTGCCCGCCACAGGCCGACGGGAGGCTGCCGGTTTCAACCCCGGGGCAGAAGCGCCTCGATCCGGTCGGTGATCGCCGCCGACAGCGGCCGGGCGGCCGAGCCGTAGGTTTCCACCATGTCCCCGTCGGGCCCCAGCAGCACCTTGTTGAAGTTCCAGCGCGGGGCGAAGCCGTGGGTGTCGGCCAGCCACTGGTAGAAGGCGTGTGCGTCGGGCCCGCGGACGTGGGTGATCGTCGTCATCGGCATGTCGATGCCGAAGTTGACCTCGCAGAACTCCTTGACCTTCTCGTCGGTGGCGAGCTCCTGCCGGAAATCCTGCGATGGCACGGCGAGCACCACCAGCCCGTCGTCGCGGTAGCGGTCATAGAGCGCCTGCAGCCCGTCGTACTGGTAGGTGTAGCCGCAGCGCGACGCGGTGTTCACGACCAGAACGGGCTGGCCGGACCAGTCGGACAGCGACAGCGTGCCGCCGTCGATCGAGTCGAAGACCCAGTCCTCGCTTTCGGCCGTGGCCGGCAGCGGCGCGAGTATCGTGATCGCGGCGACGGCGAGGGCAAGGCGGCGGAATGTCTTGAGCATCTGGCGGGTCCTCCTGCTGGCTTGGCGAATAGGCTAGGGCGGGTCTGGCGTCCGTCCAGTCCGGTCTTGCACCCGGGTCGTGGCTGGCGCAGGTTCGGCCCGGCGACAGATGCGGGGAAATGTCCATGATTGAAGAGCTCCTGCGGGCCGTGGGGGCGGCGCATGTCCTCACGGGCGACGACATGGCGGCCTGGACCCGGGACTGGACCGGGCAGGCCGCGTGGAGGCCGCTGGCGGTCGTGCGGCCCGCGGACACCGCGCAGGTGGCGCGGGTCGTGACGCTGGCCAACGCGGCGCGCACGCCCGTGGTGCCGGTGTCGGGCAACACCGGACTGGCCCAGGGCACGCGGGCCGACGGTGCGCTCATGCTGTCGCTCGACCGGATGTCGGCGGTGCGCGAAATCAACGTGCCCGCCCGCACCGCCGTCGTGGAGGCCGGCGCGATCCTTTCCGTGCTTCACGATGCCGCCGAGGCCGAGGGGCTGATCTTTCCGCTGACGTTCGGCGCGCGCGGCTCGGCGATGATCGGGGGCGCCCTGGCCACCAAAGCCGGCGGCTCGAACGTGCTGCGCTACGGCAACGCGCGCGACCTGTGCCTCGGGATCGAGGCGGTGCTGCCCACGGGCGAGGTGCTGGACCTGATGACCGCGCTGCACAAGGACAACTCGGGCTACGACCTGCGTGACCTTCTGATCGGCGCCGAGGGAACGCTGGGGATCATCACCGCTGCCGTGCTCAAGCTGCATCCCAAGCCGCGGGCGTATGCCACCGCGATGGTCGCCGCGCCGTCGGTGGATGCCGCGCTGGGGCTTCTCAACCGTCTGCAGGAGGAAACGGGTGGCGCCGTGGAGGCCTTCGAATACATGCCGGGCAGCTACATCGCCGCGCACATGGCGCACACGGCCGGCGCCCGCCCGCCCTTCGACGAGATGCACGACGTCAACGTCCTGGTCGAGGTGGGTGCGCTGGCGCCGCGCGACGCGACGCCGGGCGACGATGGCGAGGTGCCGGTCGTGGCGCACCTGGAAAGCGTGCTTGGCGCGTTGTTCGAACGGGGCGAGGTTCTGGACGCGGTCGTGGCCCGGTCCGAGGCGCAGCGGGCCGAGATGTGGGCGCGGCGCGAGGCCGCGGCCGAGGTGACGATGGCCGGCGGGCCGGCGGTGATCCATGATATCGCCGTGCCGCTGGACCGCGTGGCGACCTTCCTGTCGCGCATGCGCGCGCGGCTGCCCGAGATCGACGCGCAGGCCGACGACGTCACGGTGGCGCACCTGGGCGACGGGAACCTGCATTACTCCGTCCGCCCGGGGCAGGCCGATCCGGCGCGCATGGCGGCGATCACCGAGATGGTCGAGGAGGTCGTCGCCGAGCTGGGCGGCAGCTTCTCGGCCGAGCACGGGATCGGCACGCTCAAACGCAAGACGATGGCGCGGCGCAAGAATGCGGTCGCGCTGTCCACGATGCGCGCGATCAAGCGGGCGCTGGACCCCGACGACATCCTGAACCCGGGAAAACTGCTGCCCGACTGAGCCCCCGGTGTCAGCCGTCCGCGCGCATCCCGCCCGTCGCGCGCGCGTCAAGGGTGCCGGCTGCCAGCGCCGCGCCGCAACAGGCCGGCAGGAACACCATCGCGGCCCGTCGACGGGGCCAGGCCAAGACCAGCCTTGTCGCGTCGCCGCCCGCCGGCACCAGCACGTGGGTGCTGCGCCGGGGCGGCGCGCTCATGCCGTGCGCCAGTCGAAGAAGCCGGGGCCGGCCTGCGCCAGCAACGCCTTGCCCATGTCGTGGCCCAGCGCCGCGCCGTCCTCGACCGGGGCGGTGCGGTCGTCTGTCAGCCGCTCGGAACCGTCCGGGCGCAGGATCTCGCCGCGCAGCCGCAGGGTGCCGCCCGAGATCTCGGCCAGCCCGCCGATCGGTGTCTCGCAGGAGCCGTCCAGCGCGGCGAGGAAGGCGCGCTCGGCCGCCAGCCTCTTGCCCGTTTCGGCATCGTGGATCGCTTCGAGCATGCCGGCCGCGCGGCTGTCGTCGGCGCGCCGCTCGATCGCGATGGCGCCCTGCGCGATGGCGGGCAGCATCTCCTCGGGCGCGACGGGGCCGCGGGCCACGTCGGCCCGGCCCAGCCGGTTGAGCCCGGCCATCGCGAGGAACGTGCAGGCGGCCACGCCCTCGTCGAGCTTGCGCAGGCGGGTCTGCACGTTGCCGCGGAACTCGACCACCTCGAGGTGCGGGAAGGCGACAAGCACCTGTGCCCGCCGCCGCAGCGACGAGGTGCCGACGCGGGCGCCCTCGGGCAGGTCTGCCAGGCCGGCCGCGCCGGGCGAGACGAAGGCATCGCGCACGTCCTCGCGCGGCAGGCAGGTATCGAGCGCCAGCCCCGCGGGCTGTTCCACCGGCATGTCCTTCATCGAATGCACCGCGACGTCGATGCCGCCCTGCAGCAGCGCCTCCTCGATCTCTCGGGTGAACAGCCCCTTGCCGCCCAGTTCCTTCAGCGGCGTGTCGCTGGCGATCATCGCGCGGTTGTCCCCGGTGGTCTTGATGACCACGATCTCGAACGCCGCCTGCGGCAGGTCGAAGGCGGCGGCGAGACGGTCGCGCGTCTCGTGCGCCTGCGCCAGCGCCAGCGGCGAGCCGCGCGTGCCAAGCTTCATCGGGGCGTCGGGTGTGGGCAGGTCCTTTGTCATGGCCCCCGTCTAGTCGGGGCGGCGATTGGTGGCAAGCGCGGGCGCTTGACATTGTGCCACGGTGCGGCGATGCGGGGGCAAACCACAGGGGGCACGCATGGCCGAGGCCAAGACACTACTGCGGGCGCTGGCGGGCGAGACGCTGCCCACCCCGCCCATCTGGATCATGCGGCAGGCCGGCCGCTACCTGCCGGAATACCGCGAGACCCGCGCGCAGGCAGGGGATTTCCTGTCGCTTTGCTACAACAGCGACCTGGCGACCGAGGTGACGCTGCAACCCATCCGCCGCTACGGTTTCGATGCCGCCATCCTGTTCGCCGACATCCTGCTGGTGCCGCAGGCGCTGGGCGCGGACCTGTGGTTCGTCACCGGCGAGGGACCGCGCCTGTCGACGATCACCCGGCAGGCGGAGTTCGACGCGCTCAAGCCCGCCGCGGAGATCCACGAGACGCTGTCGCCCATCTACCAGACGGTGCGCAACCTGTCCGGCGAATTGCCGGGCGACGTCGCGCTGATCGGGTTCGCCGGCGCGCCGTGGACGGTGGCGACCTACATGATCGCGGGGCAGGGCACGCCCGACCAGGGCCCGGCGCACGCCCTGAAGGACGAGAACCGACCGTTGTTCGAGGCCCTGCTGGAGCGGCTGACCGAGGCCACGATCGAATACCTTTCGGCCCAGATCGACGCCGGTGCGGAATGCGTGAAGCTGTTCGACAGCTGGGCAGGGTCGTTGCAGGGCGCGGATTTCGAGGCCTACGCCACCGCCCCCGCGCGCCGCATCATCGCCGAGTTGAAATCGCGGCACGACAACGTGCCGGTGATCGCGTTCCCGCGGCAGGCGGGCGCGGCCTATACCGGGTTCCACGCCGCCACCGGCGCCGACTGCGTGGCGCTGGACGAAAGCGTCACGCCGGAGTGGGCCGCGGCCAACGTGCAGGTCAACGGCTGCGTGCAGGGCAACCTGGCCAACACGCACATGGTCACCGGCGGCGAGGCCCTGGTGACCGAGACGCGCCGCATCGTGGAGGCGTTCTCGGGCGGGCCGCACGTCTTCAACCTGGGCCACGGCATCACGCCGGACGCGGATCCCGACAACGTGCAAAGGATGATCGACGCGGTGCGCGGCGGCTGAGCGCGCGGCGCCTCAGCGCGATTGCTCGTGCTCGAAGCGCTGGCGCGCGATCTCCTCGTTGCGGGCCGTCTTGCGCTGGTCCTCGAGCTGTTTCTCGACGTAGCCGAGATGCGTCTCCACCGCCTTGCGCGCGCCCTGCGGGTCGTGTGCCTGCAGCGCGGCGTTGATCGCGCGGTGCTGGTCGAGAAGTTGCTGGCGGCTCGTGCGTTGCTTGAACATGACCTGGCGGTTGTAGAACACGCCCTCACGCAGCAGGTCGAACATCGAGCGCATCATGTGCAGCATCACCACGTTGTGGCTGGCCTCGATGATCGACAGGTGGAACTCGGCGTCCAGCCGCGCCTCCTCCGCCGGGTTGGAGCGGGCATGCGCCACCTCCATCTTGTCGAAGATGGTCTGGATGACCTTCAGGTCGGTTTCGGACGCCAGACGCGCGGCGCGCTCGGCCGCCAGTGCCTCGAGGTCGCGGCGAAAGCCGATGTAGTCGAACACCGCCTCGTCGTGATCCGCGAACAACCGGATCAGCGCGGGCGAGAACGCGCTTCCCAGAACGTCGGCCACGTAAACGCCCGAGCCCGCGCGCGACGTCAGCAACCCCTTGTCCTGCAATTCGGAGATCGCGTCGCGCAGCGACGGGCGCGACACGCCCATGCGCTCGGCCAGTTCGCGTTCGGACGGCAGGCGTTCGCCCGGACGCAGGATGCCGCGCAGGATGAGTTTCTCGATCTGTCGGGTCACGGCGGTGGCAAGTTTCTCCGGGGTGACTTTCTGGAACGGCATCGCGGTATCCTGATGGGATCGGTCCACGGATGATATGGCGCGCGTTCACCTGCGGCAAGCGGCCGGCCGGCGCGGTTGCCGTGTCGTCAGTATTCCACGCCGATCTGTGCCTTGATGCCCGCGCGGAACGGGTGCTTGACCAGTTCCATCTCGGTCACGAGGTCGGCGGCCTCGATCAGCGCGTCATTGGCGTTGCGCCCGGTGAGCACGACATGCGTCATCTCGGGTTTCTCGGTGGCGAGGAATTCAACCACCTCGTCCACGTCGAGGTAGTCGTAGCGCAGCGCGATGTTGATCTCGTCGAGCAGGACCATGCGGATCTCGGGATCGCGGATCAGGTCCTTGGCCTTGTCCCACGCGGCGCGGGCCATCTCGATGTCGCGGTCGCGGTTCTGGGTTTCCCAGGTGAACCCCTCGCCCATCGTGTGGAACTGGCAGATGTCCGCGAAATGCGACTGGATCAGTTCGCGCTCGCCCGTGCCCATGCCACCCTTGATGAACTGGACGACCGCGCAGGGCATCTCGTGGGCGATGCAGCGGAAGATCATGCCGAAGGCGGCCGATGACTTGCCCTTGCCCTTGCCCGTGTGGACGATCACAAGGCCCTTCTCGTCGGTCTTTGTGGCCATGATCTTTTCGCGCGCGGCCTTCTTCTTGGCCATCTTCGCGGCATGACGGTCGCTGTCGTCGCTCATCTGGTCCTCCTGTCGCGGTCGCGCGAGTCTGTGCGAGCGCGCGGGCACGCGCAAGCCGTTTTCTGCGGACCGGAACGAAAAGCGCGGGACGCCGGAGGAGGACGCCCCGCGCAGGTTCCGGCGGCGGAGAAAGCTTATTCCGCCGGCACCATCCCGGTGGCTTCACGCGGGCGGAAATGCTGTCGGTTGAGCCGCAGCATCAGCCAGATCATCAGGATCTGCGCGGCCAGCGCGACGGCGGTGAGCGCCCAGTAGGCGGTGCCGAACTTGTCGATCACGCCGGCAGCCACCAGCCCCTTGTTGACGAAGAAGTGGGTCATGACCGCGAAGGCGACGCCGGGGCAGATCAGCGCGTAGGACCCGGGCGAGGTCTTGGGGCCCGTCACGAAGTCCTTGAAGTAGCCCTGCCGCCGCAGAACCGCCCAGCCCAGCAGCAGGAACAGGATCTCGACCGCCAGGAGCCGGGCGAGGAACACCAGCATCTCGCCGGGGGACCCCTCGGTGCCGAACTCGACGTGCATGCCGTGGCTCTGGCGCATGAACATGATGCCAAGCACGGTCATGATCGGAACCACCACCATCAGCGTCGGGCCGGCCTCCTTGGCGGTGCCGTAATGCAGCATCGAGTTGAAGCCGGTGATCGCGGCCACCACGGTATAGAGGATCGCGGCGACGCCGAAAAACGTGCTCAGCACCAGGCTGGCGCCCACGGTCACGGTGGCCGTGCTCATCGCCGAGGGGGCGGCGAGCCCGACGGCGACCATCGAGATGGCGAAGGCCGGCAGCAGTTGCGCGAAGGAGTTGTGCGCGGTCATGTCGAATTCGCCCCCGCCGGCGAGCACGCGCCCCAAAAAATCGCCGATCAGCCGCAGCGCCCAGGCGCCGATGGCCAGGAACGCCACCAGGGCGGCCGGGAACAGGTATTCGACGATGCCCCACAGCCCCGGCACGAAGACCATCCCGAGGATGAACAGCACGTTGACGGTCATCGCCGTGGCCAGCGGCGCGGCCAGCAGGGTGGTCTCGGCGTTTGACCGGCGCAGCGTGGCGTATTGCGGCGTGCGCGCGAAGCGGCGCAGCGCGGCGACGTTCCACAGCAGCGACTTGACGTTGAGAAAGGCCATCGCGGCGATGCCGATCATGGCCACCACGATGGCGACCCGCATCGCCGGGCCGCCGGTGGAGAAGGCGGCCATGATGTCCTCGAACACGGGCACGGGCTGCCCGGGGTGAGGGACCCAGAACAGCAGGTACATGAAGAAGGTGACGGTCAGCCCGCCGGCGCCCAGCGACGCCAGGAAATAGAGCGGCGAGTAGGTGTCGGCGGGACGGGTCGCAGGAAGGGACATGGCAGGCCTCCTATATATGCCAATATTGGAATATAACTAACATTCGAGATGTGGAATACAATGGCATTGATTGTCGCAGCAGGCGGCAAGACCCTGTTAACCACATTGCGGCAACGCTGGGTCATGCGGTTGGCCCCTTTGTTTGCCGTGGTGTTCGCCCTGGCGGGCTGCAACACACCGAGCCCGGAGTTCCGGGGCGCGGAACCGGTGCGCCTGACGCTGGGGCAAAGCACCTTCGACGTGCGCGTCGCCGGTGACAGGGCGCAGGCGATTCGGCGCAATGTCGAATGGGCGCCGCGGCTGCAGGCTGTCGCGCCCCGTGCCATCGCCGCGATCGAGGCGGTCAGCGGCTGCGCGGTTTCGCACCTTGACGGGGATGCCGCCGTCACCGAGGCGCGGCTGGACTGTGGCGAGGGGCGGCGCCTGCCGTTGCCGCCCCGGCCGGCCGGCTACACCTGCGAGGTCGAGACGGCTTTCGACGGGCACGTCGAACTCTACTGCCTGCCGCGTGACTGACCGTGCCGCTCAGGCCGGATCGCGCTGCCCCGGCGCGATCCAGCCCAGCCGCTCGTCGGCGTGGAAGTCATCTGTGGGAATGATCGAGCCGGGATCGTCGAGAAGGGCGGCGTGGAAATGCGTCTCGCCGGGCTCGCGGCTGCTGCCATAGGCCACAGACGCCCCGCAGACCGGACAGAAATAGCGCAGCGTTCCCGGTGAGGACGCGTAGCTGGACGGCGGTGCCCCGGTCCAGCGCCACGCGCCGTTGGGATGGCCGATGAACGTGACGACGCCCGCGCCTGTCGCGCGCCGGCAGCTTGCGCAGTGGCAGTGGCCGACCCATCGGGACGAGCCCAACAGTTCGAAGGTGACCGACCCGCAAAGACAATACCCGAAACGTGTCATGCCTGGCGCCTTCCGTTCAGGGGTCATCCTGCCCGTGCCGGCCCCCGCTGTCCAGAACGATGCCCGCCCCGGGGCGGGCGCGGCAGGGTCAGCCACGCGCGGCGGTGATGCGGCCGCGCGCCGAGTTCGATCGTGGCATCCACAGCCCGCGGTCGATCGCCTCCTGCAGGCGCTCGGCAATCTCGCGCAGGGCCGGCGCGTTGTGGTCGGCGATGAAAGCGCGGGTCTCGTCGTCTTCGAGGAAGGCCGATTCGACGAGGTCGAAATGATGCCCCCGGACCGCGCCGGTCGTGGCCGCGAAGGCGAACAGGTAGTCCACCGTCGCCGCCATCTCGAAGGCGCCCTTGTAGCCGTGCCGCTTCACCCCGTCGATCCACTTGGGGTTCACCACGCGGGAGCGAACAACGCGCCCGATCTCGTCGTCCAGCGTTCGGATGACAGGGCGCTCGGGGCGCGAGTGATCGTTGTGATAAAGGGGCCGGTCGCGCCCCTGCAGCGTGGCGATGGCGGCCGCCGCGCCGCCCTCGAACTGGTAGTAGTCGTCCGAATCGAGGATGTCGTGTTCGCGGTTGTCCTGGTTCTGGACGATGGCCTCGGTTTCGCGCAGGCGGGTCTCGAAGCCGGCGCGGTCGGCCTGGCCTTCCGTGCCCGCGCCATAGGCGTAGCTGCCCCATTGCAGGTAGGCCTCGGCGAGGTCGGCGCGCTCGGACCAGAGCCGTTCGTCGATCAGCGCCTGCAGCCCCGCGCCGTATGCACCCGGCTTGGCCCCGTAAACGCGCGGCGCGGCCCCCTCGGCGGCGGCGCGGGCGGCGGCGGGGTTCACGTCCTCGGGTTCGTCCATCTCCATCACCGCGCGGGCGGCGGAATCGAACAGCGCGATGAGCTGGGGGAAGGCATCGCGGAAGAACCCCGAGATGCGCAGCGTGACATCCACCCGCGGGCGGCCAAGCACGGTCTGTGGCAACACCTCGAAACCGGTGACGCGGCGGTTCGCGCTGTCCCAGGTGGGCTTGACGCCCATGAGCGCAAGCGCTTGCGCGATATCGTCGCCGCCGGTGCGCATGTTGGCCGTGCCCCAGGCGTTGACCAGCAGGCTGCGCGGCCAGTCGCCGTGGTCCTGTAAGTGCTTCTCGATCAGCAGGTTGGCCGACTTCCATCCCAGCGTCCAGGCGGTGGGCGTGGGCACGGCTCGGCTGTCCACGGAAAAGAAGTTGCGGCCCGTGGGCAGCGTGTCGAGGCGCCCGCGCGTCGGCGCCCCGGAGGGCGCCGGCGGCAGAAACCGCCCCGAGAGCGCGGCAAGCAGCCCCTCGCCCTCGGCCGGGCCGCAGGCCTGAAGGCGCGGGTGCACGTCGCGCGCGGCCGCGTCCAGAACGGCGCGGCTCATCGGCCCCGGCGGGGTCGTTTCGCCGTCGAGCAGGCGTGCCGCCATCGCTTCGAGGCGTTCGACCGTGTCGCCGTGGCTGCGCCACGGGCCGGGCGCGGCATCGGCAAGGGCCGCGGGCCGGGCGCCTTCCCACGTCGCGGCCATGTCGCAATCCAGCGGGTCGAACGACAGCCCCAGGTCGTCGGCCAATGCCCGGATGATCGAGGCGTCCCGGCCCCTGCCCTGCCCGCGCGGCACCCGCAGCAGCGCCTGAAGCAGGTCGCGCGCCTGCGGTCCCGCGGGCGACTGTCCGAAGACGTGAAGCCCGTCGCGGATCTGCGCCTCCTTCAGTTCGCACAGGTAGGCGTCGAGCCGGGCGAGGTCGGTGTCCTCGTCCTCGCCCGAAAGCCCGGCGTCCCTGTCCAGCCCCGTGGCCGAGGTCAACGACAGGATTTCCCGGCGCAGGTGATCGATGCGGCGCGGATCGACCCCGGCGGCCTCGTAATACTCGTCCACCAACGCCTCGAGATCCTTCATCGGCCCGTAGCTTTCGGCGCGCGTCAGCGGTGGCGTCAGGTGATCGACGATCACCGCCTGCGCGCGCCGCTTGGCCTGCGTGCCCTCGCCGGGGTCGTTGACGATGAAGGGATAGACGTGCGGCGTTGGGCCAAGCACGGCCTCGGGCCAGCATTCTTCGCTCAGCGCCAGTGCCTTGCCGGGCAGCCATTCCAGGTTGCCGTGCTTGCCCATGTGCACGATGGCATCGGCGCGGAACTGGTGGCGCAGCCAGAAATAGAAGGCAAGGTAATTGTGCGGCGGCACGAGGTCGGGCGAATGGTAGGTGTCCGTGGGGTCGATGTTGTAGCCGCGCGCGGGTTGAAGCCCGACGACGACGTTGCCGTATTGCAGCACCGACAGGGCGAAGTGGCCGCAATCCACCGCGCCGGGGGTGTAGAAGGGGTCGGCCTCGGGCGGGCCCCAGCGTTCCTCGATCGCCCGGCGCAGCGCCCAGGGCAGCCGGCCGTAGTCGATCTGGTAGTCGGCCATGGACATCTGCACGCCGCCCGCCCGCTCGGCGCGGTCGGTCAGCCAGTTCGTCGGCCCGGCCATGACCGCCTGCATCAGCGCGTCGCTGTCGGCCGGGGGGGCCGAGACGCGGTAGCCCGCCTCGCGCAGCAGCCCCAGTGCATGGACGGTGGCCGCGGGCGTGTCCAGCCCCACGCCGTTGGCGAGCCGCCCGTCCTTGTTGGGATAGTTCGCCAGCACCAGCGCGACGCGGCGGTCGGCCTCGGGCGTGGCGCGCAGGCGTGCCCAGCGGGCGGCGAGCTGCGCGGTGAACGTCACGCGGTCGCCCTGGGCGCGGTAGGTGGCGACGGGACACTGGGTGGCCTCGTCGAAGAATGCCTCGTCCTTGAAGCTGACGGCGCGGGAAAGCACGCGGCCGTCCACCTCGGGCAGGGCCACGTTCATCGCGATGTCGCGTGCCGAAAGCCCGTGCTTGCCCTCGGCCCAGGCGGTTTCGGACGAGCCGGCCAGCACCACCTGGAAGACGGGGGCCGCGTTCGCCTCGGGCATGGTCAGGGGGTTGTCGGCGCCGTGCTCCGCGTCGTGCGGGGATCCGACCGCGAAGGCGGTGCAGTTGAGGATCACCTCGGGCGGCGCGGCGGCGAACAGCCCCTGCAGGGTGGCCACCGAGAGCGGATCCTTCAGCGAGGCCACGAAAACGGGAAGGGGGTTGAGCCCTTCGCGAAGCAGCGCCTTGACCATGCGGTTGACCGGGTTCAACCCGGCGCCCTGCACCAGCGCGCGATAGAACACCAGCGGCACGACCGGCTGGCCCTCGGTCCAGTGAGCCTGCGCGGCGGCGAGGTCGGCCACGCCCGCACCGGGCCAGTAGACCCCCGCGCGCAGCAGCGGGCTGGCGGCGGCGGGTCTTTCCGTGCCGTCGAGCACTGCGCCGGCGTAGCGCAGGAAGTTCGCCGCGTTCTCCGGCCCGCCCTCGACGAGATAGGCCCAGAGCGCATCGTAGTCCGCGTCGCCGACGGTGGACAGCCGCCGCAGCTCGGCGTCGGGCTTGTCGTCGCCCGGCAGCAGGACCAGCGGCACGCCGGCCTCGTGGAGCCGCGCCGCGTATTGCTCGACCCCGTAACGCCAGTACCCCGTGCCGCCGAGCACCCGCGCGACCACCAGGCGTGACCGGGTCGCGCAGTTGTCGAGGTGCAGGTCAACCGACATCGGGTGCTGCAGGTAGCCCATGTTCATCAGCCGCAGGCCGGGCGGATCGGCCATTTCCGCGCGCGCGGCGCTGAGCGCTGCCAGCTCGGTGTCGGCGGCCGAGATGAACACGATGTCGGTGGGCGTCTGGCCGGGATCGACGGCCTCCGTTCCGTCGTCGATGGCGCCCGGAGTGGCGGCAAGAAGGTGCATCAGCCCAGTCCTTCGCGCATCTCTCCGCGGCAGCCGTCCCGGCCCGGGCAAGGCCCGGGCCAGCAGTGCGCCGGGGCTGTCGGCGCGGGACGGGGCATCAGGCCGACAGCGCGGTTTCGATCGCCGCGCGGTCGAGTCCCGCCTGACCGATCACCACGAGGCGCGTTTCGCGCGGATCGGCGCCGAAGGGGCGGTCGAAATAGGTATCGACGCGCGGGCCGACGGCCTGTAGCGCCAGCCGCATCGGCTTGCCCTCCACCGCGGCGAATCCCTTGAGCCGCAGGATGTCGTGGGTGCGGATGACGTCGGCGACCGTTTCGGCGAACCCTTTCGCATCGGCGATCTCGGGGCGGGTGATCACGAAGCTTTCGAAATCGTCGTGGTCATGTTCGTGGTGGTGATGGTGGTCGTCGCCGTCGTCGTCATGGTGATGATGGTGCAACTCGTGGCGGCCGGCCATGTCGGCCTCTGCGCCCGCGCCCTGGCCCAGCAGCACCTCGAGCGGCAGCGCGCCCATCCGCGCCGGGATCACCTGCACGCCGTCGCGCGACTGCGCGCGCAGTTTTTCGGACAGCGCATCCGCGTCCGCCTCGCCCATCAGGTCCGCCTTGTTGACGACGATCATGTCGGCGCAGCTCATCTGGTCGGCGAAAAGTTCCGACAGCGGGGTTTCGTGGTCGAGGTTCTCGTCCTGCCGGCGCTGGGCGTCCACCGCGGCGGTGTCGTGCGCGAAGCGGCCCGCGGCCACCGCCGGGCCGTCGACGACGGTCACCACGCCGTCGACGGTGACGCGCGTGGCGATCTCGGGCCAGTTGAAGGCGCGCACCAGCGGCTGGGGCAGCGCCAGCCCGGAGGTTTCGATCACGATGTGATCGGGGGCCGCGTCGCGCTCGATCAGTTTCTGCATCGTGGGTACGAAATCCTCGGCCACGGTGCAGCAGATGCAGCCGTTGGAAAGCTCCATCACGTCGTCGTCGGCACACCCCTCGATGCCGCAGCCCTTGATGATGTCGCCGTCAACGCCGAGATCGCCGAACTCGTTGATGATCAGAGCGATCCGGCGATCGCCGGCATTGTCCAGCATGTGCCGGATCACGGTGGTCTTGCCGGCGCCGAGGAAGCCGGTCACGACGGTGGCGGGTATCTTTTTGCTGGGCATGGGGCACCTTCACTCGGAACGCGGAGCGGGCAAAGAAAAAGGCGGCCCGGGGAACGGGCCGCCCGGCGGGATGCGCGCGGGTCAGCCCGCGATCAGGGCGACCAGCGGCCCCTCGACGGTCTCGAGCGTCAGGAACACGCCGACACCGGCCACCATCGCACCGACGAGCCGGGCATTGACCGCGGAGGCCTCACGCGCCCCGAGCATCCTTTCTGCCACCCAGCCGGCGGCGATCGCGATGGCGTACTGGATCACGCCAAGCCCGATCAGGTAGCCGGTGAGAACACCCGCGTTCACGCCGCCTTCCTGCGCGGCGATGCTGCCGCCGAAGGCCGAGCCGTGGAACAGGCCGAAGGCCGCGAAAAGCGCGACGGCCGTGCCCGCGCCCAGCGCGCGGCCCGACAGGACCACGGCGCCGACGACCAGAAGCGACAGCGCGATCATGACTTCCGCCATCGGCATGCCGACGCCCGCGTACATCAAGCCGCATCCCGTCAGCATCGCGGCGATGTATCCGGCGGGCGCCGTGTAACGCCCGGCGGTGAACAGCGCGGCCACGCCCATCGCGATGACGAAGAAGGCATGGTCGAAGCCGAGAACCGGGTGCCCGATGCCCGACAGAAGGCCATGCGCAAAGGTTTCCATGGGCTGGCCGGCCAGCGGGTGGTGTGCCAGCGCGGGCGTGGCGGCGACGCTGGCTGCGGCGATTGCGAGAAGTTTCTTCATGTCCTGTCCCCTTCGGGTTCCTGTTGTGAAGGGGGTATCGTCGGCAGGGCCGGCAAGCGCGCGTGTCGCGTGTCAGTCCCCCAACGGAACACCCCGTCCGTTGTTTCCTGGGTCGGGCATGGCGCCCGATGCAAGGCCGGTCTCCTGGCTCGCGGGTCATCGCGGGCGCCGGCCTTCCCGGGGATCCCAGTGGCGTTGCGGCGCGCGCTCTCCGCTCACAGTCGCGGGGGCGGCTGACGAATGGGCGCCCGGGTTGGGTCCGCCGTCACGTCATTCCCTGTTTCATCCCCTGGCGCTTTGCGCCGACGCGGGGAACCATGCCCCTCCCGTATGGCGGCCGCGGGTCACGGCGTCAAGGTCATTTGCGACGCGGCAGCGCCGGAATCCGGCCCCGGGCGGGGCGAAATCCCGCCGGGTTGGCGCAATATCTTGTTGATAACCCGGCAATCCATGCCAGATCATGGGGTTTGACGTTGACAGCCGGCCTTGGCACGCGTCACAGTTCCGAACAATCCGGAATCATGGCGGCAAGGCAAGGGCGTGCAGTTCACCAAACTCAGACTGACCGGCTTCAAGAGCTTCGTCGACCCGACCGATCTCGTCATCGCGGATGGGCTGACCGGTGTGGTCGGGCCGAACGGCTGTGGCAAGTCCAACCTTCTGGAAGCGCTGCGCTGGGTCATGGGCGAAAACCGCCCCACCGCCATGCGCGGCGGCGGCATGGAAGACGTGATATTCGCCGGCGCCGCGTCGCGGCCGGCCCGCAACTTCGCCGAAGTGAGCGTGCACATCGACAATGGCGACCGGCTCGCGCCCGCGTCCTTCAACGATACCGACCACATCGAGATCGTGCGCCGCATCACCCGTGACGTGGGCAGTGCCTACAAGGCCAACGGCAAGGACGTGCGCGCGCGCGACGTGCAGATGCTGTTCGCCGATGCCTCCACCGGCGCGCACAGCCCCGCGCTGGTGCGCCAGGGTCAGATCTCGGAACTCATCAACGCCAAGCCCAAGGCGCGCCGGCGCGTTCTGGAGGAGGCGGCGGGGATTTCCGGGCTGTACCAGCGCCGCCACGAGGCCGAGCTGAAGCTCAAGGCGACCGAGACGAACCTCGCGCGTGTCGACGACGTGATCGAGCAACTGGCCGGTCAGCTCGCGCAACTGGCCCGGCAGGCCAAGCAGGCAGCACGTTACCGGGCCATCGGCGAACAGTTGCGCCGCGCCGAGGGCATGCTGCTTTACCGGCGCTGGCGCGAGGCGGACGCGGCATGCCAGCAGGCCGATAGCGACCTGCGCGAGGCGACGACGGCCGCCGGCCGGGCCGAAGGCGCCGCGCGCGAGGCGTCACGCCGGCGCGCCGCTGCCGAGGAGGCCCTGCCGCCCCTGCGCGAGGAGGAGGCGATCGCCGCGGCGATCCTGCAGCGTCTCGAGGTGCAGCGCGACTCGCTGACCGAGCAGGAGCAGAACGCCCGCGGCCGGATCGACACCCTGGAACGGCGGATCGATCAATTGGCCCATGACATCGAGCGCGAGAGCGGCCTCAACCGGGATGCCGGCGAGACCATCGCGCGGCTCGAACAGGAGGCCGAGGATCTCGAGGCCGCCGAGGAAGGCCACGCCGCGCGTCTCGAGGCGGCGGCCGAAGCCGCGCACGAGGCCGCCACGGCGCTTCAGCAGCGAGAGGACGCGCTGGCGCAGTTGACCGAGGACGTGGCGCGCCTTTCCGCCCGCCACCAGTCCGCGCACCGCCTCGTGTCCGACAGCCGGCAGACCCTGGACAAGAGCGAGGCCGAGGCCGCCCGCGCCCGCGAGACCGCCGAAAGCGCGCGGCAGGCGCTGGCCCGGGCGGAGTCGGACCGCGAGGAGGCGCGCGCTGCGGAAGCCGCGGCGGCACAGGAGGCGGAGGCCGCCGAGGCGGCGCTCGTCGCCGCCGACGCCGCGCGGGCGGAAACCCAGTCGCGCGAGGCCGAGGCGCGTGCCGCCCGCTCGGAGGCCGAGGGCGAGGTCAGCGCGCTGAGCGCGGAGGTCTCGGCTCTGGCCAGGGTGGTCGACCGCGATACCGCCGAGGGCGGCCAGATCCTCGATCAGCTGCAGGTGGAAGCAGGGTTCGAGAAGGCACTCGGCGCCGCGCTCGCCGACGACCTGCGCGCGCGCGTCGTTGCCGAGGACGGCCCGTCCGGCTGGGCGCAGCTGCCCGACTACGCGACGCTTCAGCTTCTGCCCGAGGGGGCCGCGCCGCTGGCCGCCCATGTCAGGGCGCCGGGTATCCTGGCGCGCAGGATGGCGCAGATCGGCCTGGTCGCGGCCGAAGCCGGCCCGCGGCTGCAACCGCGGCTTCAGCCCGGCCAGCGGCTGGTCAGCCGCGAGGGCGACCTGTGGCGGTGGGACGGCTTCCGCGCCTGGGCCGAGGATGCGCCCTCGGCCGCCGCCCTGCGGCTGGAACAGTTGAACCGGCTGGAGGAGCTCAAGCAACAGCTCGCCCATGCCGAGGCCCGTGCGGACGGGGCAAGGCAGGCGCACGAGCGCCTGCGCGAGCAACTGGCCGAGGATACGCGCGCCGACCAGGCCGCACGCGAGGCTCGCCGCGCGGCGGACGCCACCGTGACCGAGGCCAGCCGCAGGCTCAGCCGGGCCGAGGCGGACCACGATCTCGCGCAGTCGAAGCTGGAGTCGGCGGGCCTTGCCGTCGCCCGCCACGAGGAGGAGGCCCAGGCGGCGCGCGCCCGGCTGGAGGAGGCGGAAGCGGGGCTCGAGGATCTGGGCGACCTGGAGGCCGAACGCGCCCGGGCCGAGCAGATGAAGGCGACCGTGGAGGCCGCGCGCGCCGACATGATGGCCAAGCGCTCGGCCCACGACGAGCTGCGCCGCAAGGGAGAGGCGCGGGCGCGCCGCGCCAAGGAGGTGGCCGAGGAGGTCAAGGGGTGGCGCCATCGGCTGGACACGGCCGCGCGCCGCGCCGGTGAACTGGCCGAGCGCAAGGCGGCCTCGGAAGAGGAACTGGCCGAGGCGGCCGCGGTGCCCGGCCAGATCGCCGAGAAGCGGGAGGAACTCGCCGGCGCCATCTCAGACGCCGAGGCCCGCCGCGCGCGCGCTGCCGACGCGCTGTCGAAGGGCGAATCCGACGCGCGCGAGGCTACCGCCGCCGAACGCGACGCCGAGCGGACCGCTTCGGAGGCGCGCGAAGCCCGCGCCGCGGCCGAGGCCCGCGCCGAGGCGGCGCGAACGGCCCGCGACCAGGCGGCCGAGCGGATCGAGGAAGACCGGCAGCTGTCGCCGCAGGATCTGCTTGAACAGCTCGACGCCGACCCGGGCGACATGCCCGGCGCCGCCGACCTCGAGGCGGAGGTCAACCGCCTGAAACGCCAGCGCGACGCGCTGGGCGCCGTGAACCTGCGCGCCGAGGAGGATGCGGCGGAGGTCGAGAAAGAGCACGGTGAACTGCAAAGCGAGAAGGCCGACCTGGAAGAGGCGATCGCGACCCTGCGCAGCGGCATCGCCAGCCTCAACCGCGAGGGGCGCGAACGGCTGCTGACCGCCTTCGAGCAGGTCAACGCCAATTTCGCCAACCTGTTCAAGCATCTTTTCGGGGGCGGCGAGGCCAACCTCGTGCTCGTCGAAAGCGACGACCCGCTGGAGGCGGGGCTTGAAATCATGTGCCAGCCGCCGGGCAAGAAGCTGTCGACGCTGTCGCTGCTCTCGGGCGGCGAGCAGACGCTGACGGCGCTCGCGCTGATCTTCGCGGTATTCCTCGCCAACCCCGCGCCGATCTGCGTGCTCGACGAGGTCGATGCCCCGCTGGACGACGCCAACGTCGTGCGCTTCTGCAACATGCTCGACGAGATGTGCCGCCGGACCGAGACGCGCTTTCTCATCATCACCCACAACGCGGTGACGATGAGCCGGATGGACCGGCTGTTCGGCGTGACCATGGCCGAACAGGGCGTCAGCCAGCTGGTCAGCGTGGACCTGCGGAAGGCCGAGGCGATGGTGGCCTGAGAACGACGCGCCCCGGGCGTCGCAGGGTGCCGTCGCGACGCGGGCCGCGAAGCCCGGTGAACGCCGCCTGGTGGTCTGCACCTGACACAAGTTGCCGATGCGAAGGTCGGCCTGCGGTCAGGAGGCCAGCATTCCGAGCGGAAATGTCAGATGACGGCAGTCAGCCCGGAGCGGACATGGCGCAAGACGGCGGGACTAGTCAGAGCGGAACTTCGCTGTGCGTCGGTTGAGTGACCGACATGCGGACTTTCCGGACCTTCGCTGCGGCTGCAAGGATCCACGTGACCGGCCATTCACCCTAGTCGCAAAGTAGTGGAGGATGCGGACTCGCATTTCGTAGAAGCGCCAGGCCGACCTCAGAGAAACCGGTTTGTCAGCTCTTTAAGCACCGGGTCCGGGTTGGGAGTCAGTCCAGACATGTGCTACGCTCGACGGTGGCGTGTCTTTGTCAATATCCCGGTCTTCCTCGTACTCGGGGGAAGTGGGCGCGGACACAATTGGCCGCAACGGACGACCCACATCGATTGTCACAGGCGGGTTAACTGAGTCGGAGAGCAGCGTGCGCTCAAACTCTGAAGAGCGCCAGAAGTCCTCTGGAATCTCGTCAGCGTTTTTGACGTCCCGCTTTTCGTCGAGAAACTTGATCACGCGGCCATCACTTATGGAAGGCGACCACCGTGCGTAGAAGCCCCGGAAGCGATCAGCACGAGCTGAAATTTTGAGCACTGCATCAGGATGCGAGAGTTCGTCTATGAGTGTGGCGAAACGCTCATGTTGCACTTCGATCTCAAGGAAGAACTCATGAATCTCTTCGATATCGAGATCTCCCTCAAACTTCAGGCCTGCCAGCGTCGCTGCCTCACCTATCGCGTTCTCCCGGATGGTCACCGTGATTCTGTCTGTTTTGCTCTTCTCGCCCAAAAATGAAAGAGAATACCGGCCCCATCGAGCAGGCTGGATTACTCCAGTTGCGCGGATTGCGCGACTGTATTGACGCTTTTCGACCTCTTCATATTCGCAGATGACCCCAAGGCTCGTTATTATCTTTAATTCGGAGCAGGCGATGTCGAGCGTTAGATAGCCCTGCCGCTGGTACTCCGTTTCTTCCCCAGTCGGCTCGTCACCCTCGTATTCGATGAATGCTCCGTTCTTTTCGAAGCCGCCCTCAGGCAGAAACCGAACCTTCAACTCGCTCAAAAAATGACTCCCCAACGTTTTGCGGCATGACCACGTCTTTGCGGCCTGTCCGTCAAGGCGAAATCCCGAGACCCTGACCGGGATGTCATGAATGGTTCAGTGGTGGGAGGGAACATTCAGACAG
This sequence comes from Roseovarius salinarum, assembly GCF_002834145.1. Classification (GTDB taxonomy): domain Bacteria; phylum Pseudomonadota; class Alphaproteobacteria; order Rhodobacterales; family Rhodobacteraceae; genus Roseovarius; species Roseovarius salinarum. The sequence goes on from NZ_PHNT01000016.1 coordinate 38,939, forward strand.
CATGGCAACATCGGTCACTTTGGGCTCTGACCCGGCATTCGCTGCATTTGGGCAGAACGGCGGCCTTGGGGAATCCTCGCGACTTTCCAAAGCCCGCTCCCTGCGCATAGCCGACGCTCGCACCTTGGCCGAACGGCGGAGGCAGACCACGGGCAGGCCGGGAAACCTGCATAATGTGCCGAAACGCTATAGCCGGTTCAGCAACGCCCGCGTCGGCCAGGCGTCCGCGGGCATTCCCAGCTTCTGCTGGATGTCCTGCACCGCCGCGCGGGTGCCGGCGCCAAGGATGCCGTCCACACCGCCCACGTCGTAGCCGCGGGCCTGCAGCTTGCGTTGCAGCGCCTTCATCTGCCCGCCCGAAAGCCCGGGATCGGGATTGCCGGGGTCGAAGACCGGCGCGCCCTCCAGCCGGTTCGCGAAATAGGCGGCCGTCAGCACGTAGGTGAAGCTCTTGTTCCACTCGAAGTACACGCTGAAATTGGGATAGGCGAGGAACGCCGGCCCCTTGCGTCCCTGGGGCAGGATCACGCTGGCCGGCAGGTTGCCCTCGATCCGGCCGTGGCGCGGCCGCACGCCCAGCCGCGCCCACTCGGACGCGCGCTTCGTGGTGCGCAGACCGGTCTGCGACCAGTCCAGCGTCCGCGGTACCGTGATTTCCTGCAGCCACGGCTCGTTCGCGCGCCAGCCCAGGTCGCGCAGCATGTTGGCCCCCGACATCAGCGCGTCGGGCGCCGAGGTCTTCAGTCGCACGTGTCCGTCGCCATCGCCGTCCACCCCGTTTTCCAGGATGTCCTTCGGCAACATCTGAACCTGGCCGATCTCGCCCGCCCAGGCGCCGGTGGTCGTCGCCGGGTCGAAATCCCCGTTCCTGAACAGCTTCAGCGCCGCGAAGATGTGCGGCCGGAACAGGTGCGGGCGCCGGCAGTCGTGGGACAGTGTCACCAGCGCGTTCAGCGTGTTGTAGTCGCCCTGGAAACTGCCGTAGTCGGTTTCGAATGCCCAGAAGGCCAGCAGCACGCCCCGGCTGACACCGTAGCGGCGTTCGATCGCGTCGAAGACGTGGGCGTATTTCCGCGCGTTGGACCGGCCCCGTTCCAGCCGGCTCTGGCTGATGAGCCGGCGTGCGAATTCGGTAAAGGTTTTCTGGAAAAATCCCTGCCGCCGGTCGGCCTTGATGACCGACGGGTCGCGGCGCACGGGGGCGAAGAACCGCTCGACGGTTGCCCGGTCATGCCCGCGCGACACCGCCTCCTGCTTGAGATCGTTGACGAAACTGTCGAAGGATCCGCCGCACGGGGTTTGCGCCGTCACGGCAGTTGCGGACAGAAGCAGGGCGACAAGAAATGAAGGAATGCGCATGGCCAGGGTCTCCCGGGAAAACGAACGGCCCCACCCTACCAGCCGGTCAGCCGCTGGCAAGCGCGAGCAACAGCACCCCGGCGAGTGTCGCCGCCCAGCTGCGCCAGAGCGCGGCGCAGGCGGCATCCACATGCGCCGGGCCGAGGGCCTTGGTGCCGTCCTCGTTCACGTAAGGGTAATCGCGCAATTCGCCGTCGTAGCTGCGCGGCCCCGACAGCGCCACGCCCAGCGCGCGGGCCATCGCGGCCTCGGGCCAGCCCGCGTTGGGTGACCGGTGCAGGCGTGCGTCCTCTGCGATCTCGCCCAAGGCGCGGATCTGGCCGTGCGTGACGGCGATGATCCCCGCCGTCAGCCGCGCCGGGATCCAGTTGAGCAGGTCGTCGCACCGCGCCGAGGCCCAGCCGAACTCCGCGTAGCGGTCGTTGCGGTAGCCGATCATGCTGTCGGCCGTGTTCACCGCCTTGTAGAGCACGAGCCCCGGCAACCCGGCGACCACGAACCAGAAGACGGGGGCGATGACCGAATCCGAGAGGTTCTCGGCCGCCGATTCGATGGCTGCCCGTGCCACCGCCGGGCCATCCATGGCCGAGGTGTCGCGGCCCACGATGCGTGCGACCATCAGGCGCCCGTCGCCCACCGACAGCCGCAGCGCATCGCCGACCGCAGCGACGTGATCGACCAGTGCGCGCTGCGAAATCAGGACCGCGGCGATCAGAAGCTGGGCGATCCAGCCCAGCCACGACAGCACGATACCCGCGATCACCGCCCCCAGCGCCAGGCCGGCGAGCGCCAGAACACCCTTCAGGCGGCGCCCGTCGCCGGTGTTGAGCTGCGCCTCCTTCCATTCGATCGCCCGGCCGATCAACTGTGCGGGGTGCGGCACGCGCTCCCACATCCAACGCGGCTCGCCCACCGCGGCATCCAGCAGCATGGCAAGGAACAGGATCACGAGATGTGACACAACGCATGCTCCAGCTTGGCGAAGTCGGCCGCCGGTGGCAGGCCGAGGCGGATCAGCCTGTCTGACCACGGGAAGACGCGCGTCCAGATGCGGTGACGGGCCAGCGCGTCCTGCCAGTGCGCGGCGTTTTCGACCTCGTAAAGACGAAACAGTGCCGTGCCGCCGGCAATCCGCGCGCCCGCACGGCCCATGAGGGCATCAAGGCGCGCGGCCGTTTCGTTCAGTTCCGTGCGCGTCTCGGCGGCCCATTCGGTGTCGGCCAGGGCGGTGGCTCCGATGGCCAACGCCGGGCCCGAGACGGGCCACGGCCCCAGCATCCCGGCCAGGCGGTCGATCAGGTCGGGCGGGCCGATCGCAAAGCCCAGCCGGACGCCGGCCAGGCCCCAGAACTTGCCGAAGCTCTTGAGGACGATCCGCCCCGCCCGGTCCGAGAACCCCACCAGCGACTGGTGCGGTGCCACGTCGGCGAAACTTTCGTCGATGACCATCAGCGGCGCGGTCAGGTCGTCGCTGGTATACCAGCGGCCATCGGGGTTGTTCGGGTGAACGATGACGCGCGCGTCGGCCCGCCCGTCGGTTTCGTGCCAGCCATGCGCGGCGAAGGCGGCGGCATGTTCGTTGTAGGTGGGTTTGGGAATATGCACGTTCCCCGCCCGGGCAAGCGCGGGGATGCGGGCGATCAGCGCCGAGGCGCCCGGCGCGGCGAGGATGGCGGCGCCCTCGGGCACGGCCCAGAAGGCGCGCGCCGCCGCGATCAAGGCGTCCTGTGCCCCGGCATCGGGCAGATCGGTCCAGGCCGAATCCGGCAGGGCCGGCACCGGGTAGGGGTTCGGGTTGATGCCGGTTGACAGGTCCGTCCACTCGGCGCGCGTCCCGCCGTGGCGCGCCGCGGCCGCATCCACGCCGCCGCCGTGGTCGCGCGGGCCCGGCACGGTCAGCCCTCGCCGTCGTCGGGCAGGGGCGGGTGACGTGTCACGAAATGGCCCTTCACCCCTTGTGGCCACTGGCGGAACGGAACGCGGCCGGTCTCGGACTCCGCATGCATCTCGGCGTAATCCACGATGGCCTGCGCGGCTTCGGCCTCGGGGGCGAAGCCGCCCAGCGTGTAGGCGAGCTTGCCGTCGGCCTGGATGGCCACGTTGCAGCCGTGGCTGCACCCCATAAGGCAGGACACGCGCCGGGTACGCAGGTTCCGGTCGCGCGCAGCGGTTTCGACGAGTTCGGCCATGTCCTCGCCATGGGGGCGGGTGTTGCGCGCCTCGTCCCAGTCCTCGCGCTTGCAGGTATCGCAGACGGTGATCCAGGTCGTCGGCATGTGGTCCCTCGGGCTGATGTTGCAGTGCCCTATCAAGCCCAATTCGACGTCTGAGACAAGCGCAGATCGGGCGGGCCGCGGCCCGCCCGATCGTGATGCGCAGGTGACGATCGCCCGTCCGGTGCGGTCGTCGCGGCGCGGTCGCCCGCGCCGCGACCCGGGGCGGGTCAGTTCCAGCCCACTTCGTTGAAGATCGTCTGTGCCTTGGCCGCGTTGCGGCTGAAGGCGGCCGTGTTGGTCCGGGTGTCGGGGATGAACAGCCCCAGCCGCGCGGTGTCCTCGTCCAGGCCGACGCCCGGCACGGCCGGGTATTCGTTGTTCTGGCCGGCGAAATGGCGCTGCGCGGTTTCGGTGGTCATGAACTCGAGCAGCTTGCGCGCGTTTTCCGCGTTCGGCGCCGCTGCCGTCATCGCCGCGGTGGCCAGGTTGACGTGCGCGCCGCGCCCGCCCTGGTTGGGCCACACCCAGCCGATGCTGTCGATGTCTTCGCTCAGCCCGGAGACGTCCGTGTCGAAGCCGCGCAGGAAATAGTAGTGGTTGGAGATCGCGAGGTCGCATTCTCCCGAAACGAGGCCGCGCAGCTGGTCGGTGTCGCCGCCCTGCGGGGCGCGTGCCATGTTCTCGACGATGCCGGCGGCCCAGTCACGGGCGGCTTCTTCGCCGTGCACCTCGATGATCGAGGCCAGAAGCGACTGGTTGTAGATGTTGCTGGACGAGCGCACACAGATCGTGTCGTCCCACTTCGGGTCGGCCAGCTCCTCGTAGGTCCGCGGCGGGGTGTCCACCCGGTCCTTGGCGTAAAACACGATTCGCGCACGCTGCGAGATACCGAACCAGAGGTCGTCGGGGTGGCGCAGGTGCGGCGGGATGCGGGCCTCGATCACCTCCGAATCGAAGGGTTGGAGCACGCCGGCTTCCTCGGCGCGCGCCATGCGGCCCACGTCGACGGCCATGAACACGTCGGCCGGGCTGTTGTCGCCCTCCGCGTCAAGCCGCGCGATCAGCTCGTCCGCGCCGCCCTCGATGCGGTTGACCGTGATGCCGGTCTTTTCGGTGAACGCGTCATAGAGCACGTCGTCGGAATCGTAGTGGCGGCTGGAATAGACGTTGACCGATTGCGCGTTGACCGGGGTGGCCGTTGCCGCGACGGCGGCCAGCGCCGTGATCGCGAGGCCGTGAAGCATGTTGCTTGGGGACATCCTGTTCTCTTCCCTTATTTCCGAGTAAATAGGTAGGAATCAATTCGCATTGCTGACAGAAATAGTCAAGTGTTTACGCGCTGGACCGGTGAACACAGGTGTACGCGGCCCCGCCGGGGCCCGTGCGATGCGAATTGCAGGCGTGTTCAGGAAATCCGCGCGACGACGTAATCGGCCAGTTCGTCGAGCATGTCGCGGACGGGATGCGCCGGGAGCGTGCCGAGGGCGCCCTTGGCCCGCTCGGCCCAGCCGGTCGCCTCGGCGCGGGTCTGGCCCAGCGCGTCGTGTGCCGCGATCAGTTCAAGCGCCCTGTCGAGGTCTTCCGGGCGCTGATCACCCTTTTCAACGGTGCGCGACCAGAACGCGCGCTCGTCGGCGTCGGCACTTGCCAGCGCCTTGATGATCGGCAGCGTCAGCTTTCGTTCACGGAAGTCGTCGCCGACGTTCTTGCCGGTCTCCATCGCGTCGCCCTGGAAATCGAGCAGGTCGTCGGCGATCTGGAAAGCGATGCCCAGCGCGTCGCCGTAATCGAACAGCGCCCGCACCTGCGCCTCGGGCGCCTGCGAGATCACGCCGCCGACCTGGCAGGCAGCGGCGAACAGCGCCGCCGTCTTTCCCCGCACGACCTGAAGGTAGATCTCCTCGGTCGTGGACAGGTCGCGCGACGCGCTCAGCTGCAGGACCTCGCCCTCGGCGATGGTCGCGGACGCGTCGGCGAGGATGTCGAGCACGCGCAGCGACCCGGTTTCGACCATCAGCTGGAACGAGCGGGAAAACAGGTAATCGCCAACCAGCACGCTGGACTTGTTGTCCCAAAGCAGGTTGGCCGTCGGCCGGCCGCGGCGCTGGGCGCTTTCGTCGACGACGTCGTCGTGCAGCAGTGTCGCGGTATGGATGAATTCGACGGTCGCGGCAAGGTGCACGTCGTAGGGCCCGTCGTAGCCGAAGATGTCGGCCGCCGCGAGCGTGAGCATGGGCCGCAAGCGCTTTCCACCGGCCTCCACCAGATGCGCGGTGACCTCGGGGATGCGGGGCGCGTGGCGCGATGTCATGCGATCGCGGATAAGCGTGTTGACCGCGTCCATTTTGCCGCAGAGATGCGCGGCCAACCGGTCATGCGGTTTCGAAACGGGGTGGTCCAGTCCCATCACACTCCTGTCACGCCGCTCGACAACCGCCGTGCGGTGCCCTTAAGTCATCCCCATGAGACAGCTTCTGCGCACCAATGACCCGGTCACGATCGCGATCGCCACGTCGCTGCTCCAGGGTGAGGATATAGACTGCTTTGAAATGGACGTAAATATGAGTGTCCTGGAGGGGTCGCTGGGCATTCTGCCGCGGCGGCTGATGGTGCCCGAGGCCCAGTACGACCGTGCCGTGCGCGTGATGCGCGACAACGGAATTGATGTTGATGAGTGACGACGCGCCCGGGGCCGGGTTGACGCGCGATGCCTTCCTGGGCGGGCGACTGCAGATCCTGCAGCCGCGCGGCGGCTACCGCGCCGGGGTGGACCCTGTGCTGCTGGCCGCCAGCGTGCCGGCCCGCGCCGGCCAGTCCGTTCTGGATCTGGGCTGCGGTACGGGGGTGGCGGCGCTCTGCCTCGGCGCGCGGGTGCCGGGCCTCGACCTTTCCGGATTGGAACTGCAGCCCGAATACGCCGAACTGGCCCGGCGCAACGCGGCCGACAACGGCATCCCGCTGCAGGTTCACGAGGGCGATTTGCGCGCGATGCCCGCCGCGTTGCGCGCGCGGCAATTCGATCATGTGATCGCCAACCCCCCGTATTTCGACCGGAGCTGCGGCAGTCCGTCGCACGATACGGGCCGCGACACGGCGCTGGGCGGGAGCACGCCCATGGCCGACTGGATGGCCGCCGCCGCGCGGCGGACCGCGCCGAAGGGGTATGTCACGATGATCCAGCGGGCCGAACGCCTGCCCGAGCTGCTGTCGGCTGCGCAGGAAACCCTGGGAAGCCTGCAGGCGCTGCCGTTGGTGCCGCGCCGCGGGCGGGCCGCCCGGCTGGTGCTGTTGCGTGGCCGCCGCGGGGGGCGGGCAGCCTTTCGCCTGCACGACGGCTGGGTCCTGCACCGTGGTGCCGCGCATGAATCCGACGGCGACGATTACACCCGCGCCGCAGCCCGTGTGCTGAGGCTGGGCAAGGCCCTGCCGTTTCCCGTTTGACGGGAAATACACGTCCGACCGTTCTGTTCCGGGCTGTGCGCGTTTCTCATGCGCTCGATCCAGCCGATGCTGCAGTCGCGGCGTGACAGGCAGGCGGTTTTATGGTGTTGTTACATATTGCCATACGAGATGAGAGGAGACCGCCCATGAGCTTGAGTTCGCACGTCGAAGAGCTGAAGAAGAAGCATCGCGCCCTCTCGGAGCAGGTCGAGGAGGCGCAGCGCGCACCCGGCTCCAGCGACCAGGAAATCGCTGAACTGAAGAAGCAGAAGCTGCGACTCAAGGAAGAAATCGAGCGTCTCGAAGAACGGGCCTGACGGCGCGACTGGTCCCGGCCGATCGGATCGGGCCGGGCCCGAGGAAACGCCGACATTGCAGCGGGCCGGTTCCGGTTCCGCCGGAGCGGTATCTTTCGTTCAACCCGGTCCCGGAATGGGCGAACCGGCCCCGGCGGGGGCCGGCCCGGTTTTCGGCGCCACGGGTCAGGCGAAGTACTGGCCGCCATTGGCCGAGATCGTCGAGCCGTTGATGAAGCTCGAATCGTCGGAGGCCAGGAAGGTCACGCAGCGCGCGATCTCCTCGGGTTCGCCCAGGCGGCCGGCGGGAATCTGGCTGATGATCGCCTCGCGCACCTTCTCGGGCACCGCCATGACCATTTCCGTGGCGATGTAGCCGGGGCACACGGCGTTGGCGGTGATGCCCTTGGACGCGCCTTCCTGCGCGAGGCTTTTCACGAAGCCGAGGTCGCCGGCCTTCGTCGCGGCATAGTTGGCCTGCGCGAACTGGCCCTTCTGCCCGTTGATCGAACTGATGACGATCACGCGGCCGAAGCCGCGCTCGCGCATGCCCGGCCAGACGGGGTGAACGGTGTTGAACACGCCGGTGAGGTTGGTGTCGATCACCTCTTTCCACTGGTCCGGCGTCATCTTGTGGAACGGCGCGTCGCTCGTGATGCCGGCGTTGGCCACGACGACATCGATCGGGCCCAGCGCCTCCTCGACCTTGGCGATGCCGGCCTTGGATTCATCGTAATCGGCCGCGTTCCACTTGAACGTCTTGATGCCGGTTTCCTCGGTGAAGGCGGCGGCCTTTTCGTCGTTGCCGGCATAGGTCGCGGCCACGTCATAGCCATCGGCCTTGAGGGCCTTCGAGATCGCCGCGCCTATGCCGCGCGTGCCGCCGGTGACGAGTGCAGTTCTTGCCATTCTTGTCCTCCAATCTGGCGAAATTTCCCGGTAACACCGTTACCGGCTGATAAATGATCGCGCAAGAAAGTTGCGCAATATATTGCCGTATCGCGTTGAAATGATGCCCTTGCGACAGTCCGCCCAAAGAAAAAGGGGCGCCCGCGGCGCCCCCTGGTCGTGCCTTCCGCGTCTTACGGGCGCTCGAGGCACATGGCCACGCCCATGCCGCCGCCGATGCACAGTGTCGCGAGGCCCTTCTTGGCGTCGCGGCGCTTCATCTCGAACAGCAGGGTGTTGAGGATGCGCGCACCGCTCGCGCCGATCGGGTGGCCGATGGCGATGGCACCGCCGTTGACGTTCACGATCTCGGGGTCCCAGCCCATGTCCTTGTTCACGGCGCACGCCTGTGCGGCGAAGGCCTCGTTGGCCTCCACGAGGTCGAGGTCCCCGGGCGTCCACCCGGCCTTTTCCAGCGCCTTGCGGCTGGCGTGGATCGGGCCCACGCCCATGATCGACGGGTCGAGCCCGGCGGTGGCGTAGCTCGCGATGCGCGCCAGCGGCTCGATGCCGCGCTTTTCGGCCTCGTCGGCACTCATCAGCAGGGCGCCGGCGGCGCCGTCATTGATGCCGCTGGCGTTCGCCGCGGTCACCGAGCCGTCCTTGGCGAACGCCGGCCGCACCTTCTGCATGCCTTCCAGCGTGGCGCCGTGGCGGATGTATTCGTCCTTGTCGACGGTGATGTCGCCCTTGCGGGTCTTGACGGTGAACGGGATCACCTCGTCGTCGAACTTGCCGGCGTTCTGCGCGGCCTCGGCCTTGTTCTGGCTGGCCAGCGCGAACTCGTCCTGCGCCTCGCGGCTGATCTGCCATTTCTCGGCGACGTTCTCGGCGGTGTTGCCCATGTGGTAGCCGTTGAAGGCGTCCCACAGGCCGTCGCGGATCATCGTGTCGATGTATTTCATGTCGCCCATCTTGTGGCCCTGCCGCAGGTTCGCGGCGTGGGGCGCCATCGACATGTTCTCCTGCCCGCCGGCGGCGATGATCGCGGCGTCGCCCAGCTGGATGTGCTGGGCGCCCAGCGCCACGGCGCGCAGGCCCGAGCCGCAGACCTGGTTGATGCCCCAGGCCGCGGATTCGATGGGCAGCCCGGCGTTGACATGCGCCTGCCGCGCGGGGTTCTGGCCTTGGGCAGCGGTCAGCACCTGGCCGAGGATGGTTTCCGACACGTCCGATTTCTCGACGCCCGCGCGGTCGACCAGGGCCTCGAGCACGGCGGTGCCGAGGTCGTGGGCCGGCGTCGAGGCGAAGGCCCCGCCGAACGAGCCGACGGCGGTGCGGGCCGCGGAAGCGATTACGACATTGGTCATGGGTGGACTCCTCCGAAATATCCCGGTTCCGGGGCGGCACGCCCCGTTTCGTTACGTTGCGTCATAACGCAGATGCCGCGGTGCGGCAACACACGCGGCGCGCGATGGCGGCGCGGCGCTCAGGCGCTGGCGGCACGCGGGGCCGGGCTCTGCCAGGGCGGGCGCACCGTGGGCGCGGCGAAGAAATACCCCTGCATGCAGTCGATCCCCTGCCGGGTCAGGAAAGCGGCGTCGGCGGCCGTCTCGACGGACTCGGCGATGCTGACCATGTCGAAATGCCGCGCGATCGAGATGAGCGCGGCAGTCAGCACCTGGTTGTCGGGGTCGCCGGAGATCCCGCGGATGAACTGCCCGTCGATCTTGATGATGTCGAAATAGAAGTCCTTGAGATACCGGAATGACGTGTATCCCGCGCCGAAATCGTCGAGCGCGAAGCTGATGCCCCTGTGCTGCAGGTCGGCCATGAATCCGGTGACAAGTTCGGGCACGCGCATGGCCGATGCTTCGGTGATCTCGAGGATCAGCCGTTCGGCGATGGTGGGGTCGCGATCGAGGCCGCGCAGGAGCGTGCGCATCCAGCGCCGGTATCCGATCGAACGTGCGGACATGTTGATCGAAAGCCGGAGACCGGGGTGGGCGTGCAGCGCCTGAAGCCCCTTGCGCAGTGCGATGCAGTCGATCTCGCGCCCGGTCTCGGTTTCCTCGACCGCGTGGATGAAATCCCGCGCGGGGATGACGCGGCCGGTGTCATCGAGAATGCGAATCAGCCCCTCGTAGAAACCCGGGCGTTCCGGGTGGGCGGCGGGCATCACCGGTTGATAGGCCAGCATCACCTTGCGCGCGGCCACCGCGCGGCGCACCATGTCGAGTGCCGAAGCGTCGCGCGCGGCGACCGCGTAGGACAAGGGGTCCTCCTGGCCCGGCGGCACATCCGCCCATTTCGCCCGGTTTCCTGCGGCCATGGCGCCCTCGCGTTCCTGACATGCGCAGGGCCAATCTTGGCGCTGTGGGCTAAGGAAAGCTTAAAGGTCGCATTTGAGCGATCCCGCCGCGCCCGCCGGTTCATTCCGCGCTGCCGGGGGCGGGCAGCCCGGGGGTGCCCGCCGTGTCCGGGTTCTGTGCGACGTGGCGGCGCTTGATCTGATCCGTTGTCTCGCGCGTGCCGTCATGGCTCCAGCCCGGGGGCTTGACACAGTACGCCAGCCGGTCGCGCCATGTCAGCCCGGGGCGCGTGATGTCACGGAAGATCGCCACCCATTCGTGGAAGGCCACGCGCAGTGGGTTGAAGGTGCCCAGGTTGTGCACCAGCCCGTAATCCACGCGCTCCTCCTCGAGCTCGGGCACGAAGGTGCCGAACAGCTTGTCCCAGATGATGAAGACGCCGGCGTAGTTGGCATCGAGGTAGCGCGCGTTGCGCCCGTGGTGGACCCGGTGATGGCTGGGCGTGTTCATCACCGCCTCGAACCAGCGGGGCGTCTTCCCGATCGCCTCGGTGTGGATCCAGAACTGGTAGATCAGGTTGAGCCCGCCGCAGAACAGCACCATCGCGGGGTGAAAGCCCAGCAGGATCAGCGGCGCCCGCACCACCATCATGAAGGTGAAGGGGCCCGTCCATGTCTGCCGCAGCGCGGTCGTCAGGTTGTAATGCTGGCTGGAATGATGGTTCACGTGGCTTGCCCAGACCCACCGGACGCGGTGCCCGAAGCGGTGCACCCAGTAATAGCGCAGGTCGTCCAGGACAAAGCACAGGGCCACGATCCACCAGCCTGTCCCGAGATCGAGCGGCGTGATCCGCCACAGCGCCATGAAGAACCCGTAGGCGATGAAGCCCAGCAGTATTCCGGAGGTGACGTTGCCGGCCCCCATCACGAGCGAGGTCATGGCATCGCGGGTCTCGTACCGCCCGCCGCGGCCCTTGACGGCGATCCACGCCACCTCGGCCAGGATGGCCGCGACAAAGAGCGGTACGGCCATCTGCACGATATCCGGGTAGGTCAATTGATCCCTCATGCCGTGTCCTCCAGCAGGGCTGGCCAGCGGTCGGCTTCCCGCGCGTCGAGCCTCAGGTGAACATGCGGGGCGGTGAAATCCGGCAGGTCGATTCGCACCCCGGACCGCGTGCGCCGGGCGCGTGCGCCAATGAGGTAACGCGCGGTGGTGTCTGCCCCGACCGGCCAGACGATCCCGCGGCCGCGCTGCGTTTCGACCAGCGCGGCGCCGCGGTCATGGCTCACGATGACGGCCAGTGCCGGATCATCGGGGAATTCCGCGGCCCAGGCCGCGCGTGCGGCATCCTCGTCGGCCAACCGCGCGGGCTCGGACAGGCCCAGCAGGTGCAGCAACCCGACGATCCCGGCAATACCGGCCGCGACAAGAATGATCAGAACGTGCAACGGCACGGGGCCCCTCCCTGAACGGGAGTAAGCCCAAGAGGCACGTGCGTTGTCAAAGGTGGCGTGGCGTCAGGCCTCGGTCGGGTGCACGCGGGCGACGCGCCGACCCCTGGCCGACGCCTTTTCGCGGTAGACCTCGGCGCGGGCGTTCTCGGTCAGGCGGCGCAGGTCCTGGCAAAGGCGGCGGTGCAGCCCCTCGATCTCGGGCGTTTCGCCGCGCAGGGCACACAGGCTGGTCGGCACGCCGCGCACGCGCAGGTGCAGTGCCGCAAGCTCGCCGGGTGTGCTGGGCCGGCGGACGAACATGCTTTGCACCTCGACCAGGTGAAAGTCCTTGCTGATCCGGCTCCTGCCATAGCTGTTCAGGCTGCGCAGGCGGATCATCTGTTCGGCGAAGTTCACCTCGAGTTCGCGGCGGAAACCGCGTGTTGCGAAGGCGAAAAGGAAAAGGCCGGTGGCGACGGCAAGAAGGGAAAACATGACCTTGCTGTGCATCGTGCCTTCGAGGGACAGAAGCCATGGGGCCAGGGCACCCAGAACCATGAGCATACCCGCCGACCGCACGATCGTCTCGATCCAGACCTCGCGCTGGAACGGCCCCGCGCTTTCGCGGACGCCGAAGACATGCTCCCCGGCCTTGCCGCCTTTGGCCGGGACGACCGTTTCAAGAATTCCGAAGGTTGCGTGCGCGTTCATCGGTGCCTCTCCGCATCCATTGCCTGCCTTACCAATGGTTGAGTGGAAAGATGGCGGATTTTTGGCGCAGGACGGGCAATTTACCAGCACGCACACCCCTTTCGCGCCACCGGGGCACCGGCGCGCGATTGCCCGTCGGCGGTGCCGTGGATCGCAATGTCGTCAGCCGGCCTCGACAAGGGCGCGCACGATCGCGCGGGCGCTGTCCGAGTTCCAGTCGGCGTCGCCCTGCAGGCGGGCGACCTCGCGGCCCTGTGGATCGACGATGATGGTGATCGGCAGGCCGAGGATACCCATGTCGCGCGCGATCTTCTGATCGGGGTCGCGGTGCAGCGGCAGGTTGTCGACGCCGATCTCGTCGAAGAATTTCTTCATCGCGGGCGGAGGGTTGCGGCCCGTCGCGATCGTGACGACCTCGAAATCCGGGCCGCCGAAATCCGTCTGGAGTTCCGAAAGCATCGGCATTTCCTTGCGGCACGGGGCGCACCACGTCGCCCAGAAGTTGACCAGCAGGTGCTTGCCCGCGAAATCTGCCAGCGTCCCGGCTTCGCCGTCGATGGTCTCGAACGCGCTTTCGGAGACGGCGCGCGGCGTCGCGTGCACGTTCAGTTTCTTCATGTCGCCTTCGCGCAGCGCCTCGATGCGCGCGGCGTCGGCGGTGCGGCTTGCGCCCTCGTCGCTGCGTTGCAGGAAGAAGGCCAGCGCCGCAATTGCACAGACGCCGATGGCCAGATAAAGCACGGTGGATCGATTTAGGCGCATTCATCCTCCCGAAGGGCTGACATGACTGACGAGACCTCGAACAAGATGTGGGGCGGCCGCTTTGCCGCGGGGCCGGATGCCATCATGGAGGCGATCAACGCCTCTATCGGCTACGACAAGCGGCTGGCCGCGCAGGACATCGCGGGCTCGAGGGCCCATGCCGCCATGCTCGCGGCAACGGGCATCGTAAGTGATAGGGATGCCGAGGCGATCAGGGAAGGGCTTCTCACGGTCTTGTCAGAGATCGAGGCGGGCGATTTCGAGTTTTCGCCCGCGCTCGAGGACATTCACATGAACGTCGAGGCGCGCCTGAAGGCGCTGATCGGCGATGCGGGCGGGCGGTTGCACACCGCGCGGTCACGCAACGACCAGGTGGCGACCGACTTCCGGCTTTGGGTGCGTGACCAACTGGATTCGGCCGACGCGGCCCTCGTCGCGCTGATCGAGGCGTTCCTGGGCCAGGCCGAGGCGGGGGCGGATTACGTGATGCCGGGGTTCACCCACCTCCAGGTGGCCCAGCCGGTCACCTGGGGCCATCACATGATGGCCTATGTCGAGATGCTGGGCCGCGACCTGGGGCGCGTCCGTGACGCCCGCGCGCGGATGAACGAATGCCCGCTGGGCGCGGCTGCGTTGGCGGGCACCTCGTTTCCGATCGACCGCGAGATGACGGCGCGGGCGCTGGGCTTCGACCGGCCTTGCGCGAATTCCCTGGACGCCGTGAGCGACCGCGATTTCGCGCTGGAGTTCCTGAACGTCGCATCCATCTGCGCCATGCACCTGAGCCGGCTGGCCGAGGAACTGGTGATCTGGTCCTCTGCGCAGTTCCGTTTCGTCGCGCTCAGCGACCGGTTCTCGACCGGTTCGTCGATCATGCCGCAAAAACGCAACCCCGACGCGGCCGAACTGATCCGCGCCAAGCTGGGCCGCGTGATGGGCGCGGGCGTCGGCCTGATGACGGTGATGAAGGGGCTGCCGCTGGCCTATTCCAAGGACATGCAGGAAGACAAGGAACAGGTCTTCGACGCGGCCGACACGCTGATGCTGGCGCTGGCGGCGATGGAAGGGATGGTGCGCGACATGACACCGGACCCGGCGGCGCTGGCGGCCGCGGCCGGCACCGGGTTTTCCACGGCGACCGATCTGGCCGATTGGCTTGTGCGCGTGCTGGACATGCCGTTCCGCGACGCGCACCATGTCACCGGCAGTCTCGTGGCGCTGGCCGAGAAGAAAGGGTGCGACCTGCCGGACCTGGGCCTGGAGGACATGCAATCGGTTCACCCGGAAATCCGGGCCGAGGTCTTCGACGTACTGGGTGTGCACAACTCGGTCGCGTCGCGCACCAGCTACGGCGGCACCGCGCCCGAACAGGTGCGTGCGCAGATCGCGCGCTGGAAGGAGAAACTGCAATGATCCGAACGTCCGTGCTTCTCGTCACCGTCCTCGCGCTCGGCGCCTGCGGGGTGGACGGCGAACCGATCCGGCCCGCCGCCAAGGAGGAACCGCGCACCGGCAGCACCGGCTGGACAAGCGGCAACGTCAGCGTTCACGTGGGGGCGACGACGTGAGGCTGCTCTGGCTGGCGCTTGCCGTCTGGGGTGCCGTGCATCCGATGAGCTGGTTCGTGGCGTGGTTCCGCGAGAACGGTTTCGACATCGGCGGGATGGTCGAGGCATGGCACGCCAACGCGGCCACCAGCGGTCTGGTCTGGGACCTGACCATCGCGGCGGTCGCCGTGACCGTGTGGGTGGTGACCGAAAGCGTGGCGCGGCGCGCGTGGGCCGGGTTGCTGGCGGTGCCCGCCACCTTCCTGATCGGTGTCAGTTGCGGCTTGCCGCTCTACCTGTTTCTAAGGCGGGGCGGCTGACCCGCCGGGAATTCGCACAAGCAGGCAGACCGGGGGCGCCCCGGCCATCGAGAGGACGGCGAGGATGGACCACTTTCTTTACCGCGACGGCGCCCTGCACGCCGAGGACGTGCCGGTTTCCGAGATCGCGGCGGCCGTGGGCACGCCGTTCTATTGCTATTCCACGGCCACGCTGACGCGGCATTTCCGCCTGTTCGACGAGGCCCTCGAGGGCACCGACCATCTCGTCTGCTATGCCATGAAGGCAGCGAGCAACCAGGCCATCCTCAAGACGCTGGCGGCGCTCGGCGCGGGGATGGATGTGGTCTCGGGCGGGGAATACGCCCGCGCCAGGGCCGCAGGCGTGCCCGGCGACCGGATCGTGTTTTCCGGCGTCGGCAAGACGCGCGACGAGATGCGCATGGCGCTCTCGGGCGGGATCCGCCAGTTCAACGTGGAAAGCGAGCCGGAGCTGGCCGCGCTCAGCGCCGTCGCGCAGGAGACGGGCCGCACCGCGCCCGTGACCATCCGCGTCAACCCCGACGTGGACGCGCGCACGCATGCCAAGATCGCCACCGGCAAGGCCGAGAACAAGTTCGGCGTGCCCCTGTCACGGGCGCGCACGGTCTATGCCGAGGCCGCCGCGCTGCCCGGGATCGAGGTGGTGGGCATCGACGTGCACATCGGCAGCCAGCTGACCGACCTCGCGCCGTTCCGGCAGGCCTACGAGAAGGTGGCCGAACTGACGGGGACGCTGCGCGCCGACGGCCACGACATCCGGCGGCTGGATCTTGGCGGCGGTCTGGGCATCCCGTATGCGCGGTCGAACGAGGCGCCGCCGCTTCCCACGGATTACGGCGCGCTCATCAAGGAGACGCTGGGCCATCTTGGCTGCGAGATCGAGATAGAGCCCGGCCGCCTCGTGGTCGGCAACGCCGGCGTGCTCGTCACCCGCGTTATCTATGCGAAAGAGGGCGAGGGGCGCGATTTCCTGATCGTCGACGCCGCGATGAACGACTTGATCCGCCCCGCCATGTACGAGGCGCACCACGACATCGTGCCGGCGCGCGAGCCCGCGCCGGGCGCCGCGCACCATCCCTACGACATCGTCGGCCCGGTCTGCGAAACCGGCGACACCTTTGCCCGCGCGCGCGACCTGCCGCCGGTGGCGGCCGACGACCTGGTCGCCTTCCGCAGCGCCGGCGCCTACGGGGCGGTGATGGCCAGCGAATACAACACCCGGCCCCTGGTGCCCGAGGTGATGGTTCACGGCGATCAATTCGCCGTCATCCGGCCGCGACCGACATTTGACGAGATCATAAATCGCGATACCCTCCCCCCATGGCTGTAACGTATCCGGCCGGCAGCCCCCGTGGGAGCAAGGCATGCCGAAACAACCCGACATCGATCCCGAGCTGAACACCCGGCTGCGCCGATCGCTGGCCCTGACCCGGGCGGGTCTGTGGGCCGAGCGGCTCGTTCAGGCGTTCTGGCCGGTCTGGTCGATCCTGGCGGCTTGTGCGGCGGCACTGGTACTGGGGCTGCATGACCTGACGCCGCTCTGGGCCGTGCGGGGGCTGGCCGCTCTGGCCGCCCTTGCGCTGATGTGGTTTGCCGTGCGCGGCGTGACCCGGTTTTGCCGGCCGCGGCGCGACGAGGCGCTGGCACGGGTCGATGCGCCGCTTGCCGGCCACCCGCTTGCCGCCCTGTCCGACGACCAGGCCGTGGGGCGCGACGATCCGCAATCGCAGGCGCTGTGGCGGGCGCATCGGGCGCGGATGGCGGAACGCGCCGCAGCGGCGCGGGCCGTTGCGCCCGACCTGCGCCTGTCGCGGCGCGATCCCTACGGCCTGCGCTACGTCGCGCTGCTTGGTCTGGTGGTCGCGCTGATGTTCGGTTCGATCTGGCGCGCGGGCTCGGTCGGCGAGATGGCCCCGGGCGGCGGTGCCGCGCTGGCGGGCGGACCGGCATGGGAGGGCTGGATCGAGCCACCTGCCTACACCGGACGGCCCAGCCTTTACCTGAACGATCAAAAAGGCATGATTCGCGTGCCGGAGGGCAGCCGCGTGACGCTGCGGTTCTACGGCGAGGTCGGTGCGCTCGACCTGTCCGAAACCGTTTCGGGCCGCGACGCCGAACAGCTGGACCCGGACGCCCCCGAACAGGCGTTCGACGTCCGCCAGGACGGCCGGTTGAAAATCGAGGGGCCGGGCGGCCGGAGTTGGCAGGTGACTGCCATCGCGGACGCGCCACCGCGTGTTTCGCTGACCGAAGAGACCGCGAAGACCGACGCCTCGGGACGGATGAGCCTGCCGTTCAAGGCGCGCGACGATTACGCGGTGGCCGGTGGCACGGCGATCTTCCGCCTCGATCTCGACCGGGTGGAGCGCCGGCACGGCCTCGCTGCCGAGCCCGACCCGCGCGAGCCGATCGTGCTGGACCTGCCGATGCCGATCACCGGCGACCGGGCGGAATTCACCGAAAGCCTGATCGAGAACCTTTCGAAACATCCCTGGGCGCATCTGCCCGTCACGCTGGAACTGCAGGTGCGCGATGACCTCGACCAGACAGGCGCCAGCGCCCCGCGCAAGATGCGGCTGCCCGCACGGCGCTTCTTCGATCCGCTGGCCGCGGCGGTGATCGAACAGCGACGCGATCTGCTCTGGACGCGCAACAACGCGTCGCGTGTCATCCGCGTGCTGCGCGCGGTGTCGCACCGGCCGGAGGACGGCCTGTTCCGCTCCAAGACCGCCTACCTGCGCATGCGGGTCATCATGCGCCGGCTGGAAACGCTCGTGCGGCACGACAGCTTTGATTCGGCTGCGCAGGAGGAGATTGCCGCGGCGCTCTGGGACCTGGCGGTAAAACTCGAGGATGGCGATATCGACGACGCGCTCGAACGGATGCGCGCGGCGCAGGAAAAGCTCAGCGAGGCGATCAAGAATGGTGCCAGCCAGGAAGAGATCGCCCGGCTCATGCAGGAACTGCGCGATGCCACGCAGGATTACCTGCGGCAGAAATCGCGCCGGGCCCAGCAGGACGGCGAGCAGGGCGAGACGGGCCAGCAGCAGTCGCAGGACGGCATGCGCATGACCCAGCAGGACCTGCAGGAGATGATGGACCGCATCCAGGAGCTCATGGAGCAGGGGCGCACGGCCGAGGCGCAGCAGGCGCTCGAGGAATTCCAGCGCATGATGGAGAACATGCGCGTGACCGAAGGTCAGCAGGGCCAGTCGCAGGGTCAGCAGGCGATGGAGGGCCTGTCGGAAACGCTGCGCAACCAGCAGGGGCTGTCGGATCAGGCGTTCCGCGATCTGCAGGAGCAGTTCAACCCCGATGCCCAGGCCGGGCAGTCGCAGGGCAACGAGGGACGCAGCGGCGCACAGGGGCGTGGCCAGAGCCATCAGGGTCAGGGCGAGGGCCAGGGCAACCAAGGCGCCCGAGAGGGGCAGGGCGGCGAACGCCAGAGTGACGGCGAAGGTGCCGAAGGTTCGCTCGCCGACCGGCAGCGCGCGCTGCGCCGCGAACTCGAACGCCAGCGGCAGGCGCTGCCGGGGGGCGGCACCGAGCAGGGCGAGGCAGCACGCGATTCGCTCGAACGGGCCGAGGACGCGATGCGCGGCGCCGAGGAGTCGTTGCGAGAGGACGACCTGGCCGGCGCGCTCGACCGGCAGTCCGAAGCGATGGAGGCGCTGCGCGAGGGCATGCGCAACCTTGGCGAGGCGATGGCCGAGAACAACCGCACGCAGGGCGGCCAGGGTCAGGCCCGCGGGCAGACCGGCGGCCAGCGCAACGACCCGCTTGGCCGGCGAACCGGCCAGGGCAGCCGCGTGGGCACGCAGGACGAGCTGCTGCAGGGCGAGGACGTCTACCGCCGCGCGCGCGACCTGCTCGACGAGATCCGGCGGCGCTCCGGCCAGGGCGAGCGCCCGGACGTGGAACTGGAGTATCTCGAACGCCTGCTCGACCGGTTCTAGATCCGCGCACGCGGCCGTCATGGCGCACACGTCCGCGCGCGTCGCACCGGTGCCTTCGTCTTGACCGGAATATCCCCGCCGGAGGCATCCGGCAGGCATCAAGGGCGCTGGCGCCCGCCGAACCGGCGGCGATGGCCGCCGGTCGGTGGCGCTGCGCGCGCGGGCGTGTCAGCCCAGCTTCTTCAGCCGCGCCTCGCGCAGCCGCGCGAAATCGTCGCCCGCGTGGTACGACGACCGCGTCAGCGGCGTGGCCGAGACCATCAGGAAGCCCTTGCCGTAGGCGGCTTTCTCGTAGGCCGCGAACTCGTCGGGCGTGACGAACCGGCGCACGGCGTGATGCTTGGGCGTCGGCTGCAGGTACTGGCCGATGGTCAGGAAGTCGATGTCGGCCGAGCGCATGTCGTCCATCACCTGGTGCACCTGCGCACGCTCCTCGCCCAGGCCGACCATGATCCCCGACTTGGTGAACATCGCCGGGTCGATCTCCTTCACTCTTTGCAGAAGACGCAGGCTGTGGAAATAGCGCGCGCCGGGGCGCACGTCGGGGTACAGCCCCGGCACGGTCTCGAGGTTGTGGTTGAACACGTCCGGTTTCGCCGCGACGACCGTTTCCAGCGCCTCGGGCGCGCAGTTCAGGAAATCGGGCGTGAGGATCTCGATCGTCGTGCCCGGGCTGCGGTGGCGCACGGCACGAATCGTTTGCGCGAAATGCTCGGCCCCGCCGTCTGCTATGTCGTCACGGTCCACGCTCGTGATGACGACATGGTTCAGGCCCAGCTTCTGCACCGCGTCGGCCACGCGGCCGGGTTCGAACACATCGAGCGCATCCGGCTTTCCGGTGGCGATGTTGCAGAAGGTGCAGCCGCGCGTGCAGATCTCGCCCATGATCATCATCGTGGCGTGGCCCCGGCTCCAGCATTCGCCGGCATTCGGGCAACCTGCCTCCTCGCAGACCGTGGTGAGCTTGTGCTCGCGCATGATCCGGTGGGTTTCGCGGTAGCCCTTCGAGGTGGGCGCCTTCACGCGAATCCAGTCCGGTTTCTTCGGCTGGGCGTTGTCCGGACGGTGCGCCTTTTCCGGGTGGCGCTGATCCGGTATCTTCAGGTCTCGCACGAAATCACCCTCGCGAACGTTTCGGTAAGTCACCGTCGTTATAGTGCTTTCCGCGGGCAAGTGCCAGTTCTGCAATCCGGCCTTGTGCGTGGCGGGTTGCTGCGGCCCCCCGCATGTTCATGCGTGTAACGAGTGTGCGCGGCCCGTGCCGGTCGGGTACGGGCCGCGGGTTTTTTTGGCAGAGCGCATTCGCGCAGTTGCCAACGGGCCGCGATTTCCTATGCTGCGTCGCGCAGCGAACACCGAAGGCCCGGACAGAAGCATGGACTGGCAGGCCCACCGGCGCGACGCCCACTCCCTGGGCCGGACGCAGGAATTCCTCAAGCAGATCGTCTACGGCGGCAACGACGGGATCGTGACGACCTTCGCGATCGTCGCGGGGTTCGCCGGCGCGGCGGCGGATGGTGTCGCGCAGATCGGTGGGCTGGCGGTCCTGGTCTTCGGGTTGGCCAACCTGTTCGCCGACGCGATCAGCATGGGGCTGGGCGAATACCTGTCGATGCGTTCGGAGCACGATCTCTACCGCGCGCGGCGCGACAGCGAGCTGCGCGAGATCGCCGAGGCGCCCGAGCAGGAACGCATGGAACTGTTCGAGATCCTGCGCCAGCGTGGCCTGCCGGCGGGCGAGGCCGACACCGCGGCGACCATCCTGTCACGGCACCCTCGAATCATGGCCGACCTCATGATGACCTACGAATTCGGGATGCAGGACCCTGCGGAGGTCAACCCGGCGGTCAGCGGGCTTTTCACGTTCTTTTCCTTTGTCATCTTCGGGGCCGTTCCGCTCGGTCCCTATTTCGTGTTGCCGCCCACGGACCAGACCTTTGTCTACTCGGTCTTGTCGACCTTCGGCGCGTTGATCTGCCTTGGCCTGTTGCGTTGGAACGCCACTGGAGAGCGCATCCTGCGCTGCGTTGGCGAAACCGTTCTGGTGGGCGCGATCTGCGCGGCCGTGGCGTTCGGCGTGGGGTGGCTGGTCGGTGGCTGAGCCGGCCAAGCCGGGCTAGCCCATCAATCCGCCGGCCTCCCCGAGGTTCTCGTAGTGGCGCTTGAGCCGCTGCAAGGCGATCCGCAGCACGATCTTGCCGGAGCGCGCCGACCAGCCGAGCCGTTTTTCCACGCTTTCCAGTCCCTCGAGATAGCAGCAGCACCGCAACGCCACGTCGCCGAGCCCCGGGCCAAGGTCGCGCAGGGCGCCTGCGGCACGGTCCCGCGCGGCCTGAACGTTCGGCCCGGCACCCGGGCCCGCGGGGCCGGTATCGATCGTGCCGGTCAGGTAGTGATCCCAGTTCTGGCCGGTGCGCGGTTCCATCTGCGCCAGTTCGAAATCCTCCCGAAGGCGTTCGCCCGCCCGGACCAGGCTTTCCTCGAGGAAAGGCTGGCCGTCGCGGTCGCGGCGCCGGGCAAGCGCGAGCAGCGGCGAATCGGATCGGGCGTAGCGCGGTCCGCGCCCCGCGCCGTGCCATGCCGGCGCCGCGGCGACGCCGAACGGCGCCTGTGCCTCGGCAAAGCCCGAGGCTGCGTTCTCGGCTTCGGCAAGAAGGCGATTCAGGGCGCTGCGCCCTGCACCGGTGATGTGGTAGCGCGACAGGCGGCCCGGTGCATCGCAGGCGATCCATTCCTTCAATGCCATCGCCTGGGCGATGTCCCGGTCCACCACGGCCAGCCGCGTGGTGCCGCCGTGGGGTGTGTCGCGGACCACGACGGCCTTGTCCATTTCGGTCGCCACGGCGAGCACCGCGCCGTTTTCGCACAACCGGCGCAACACGCGGCGCGCCTCGGCATCCAGCCGTTCGGTCGAGGGGGTGCCGGTGCCGTGGTCGGCGTGGCTGTTGGTCGGGGTCATCCGTATCTCCTTGGTACGGGGATGGATGACTTCGCCCTGGGCCAGGTGGCGGCCGAGCTGCTGCAGCGCCTCGTCAACGAGGACGTCGTCCCGGCGGCTTTCACAGCGGCGCACACGGCGCAGGATCGTGGATGCGTGGCAGCCGGACCGCCGGGCCAGTTCCCGGATCGACGTGCCCCCTTCGATATGCGCGAGATAGAAGCGCGCGGGGGCGGGAACCCAGGCCGGTATCACACCCGTCCCGGCTGCGGCATCGGCGCAGGCGGCTGACGGCTGAACGAGTATCGCGGAGTCAGGTCGCAAGGGACAGGCGGCTTTTCCACAAGGTTTCCACAACCTAGGCGGGCAAAGGTTATCCATCCGTTAATTGTTGACAGTTTGGCAACTATCATTGCCCGCTGGTTAACGATCGCGAAGCCCGCCGCGCGCTGCACGCGAAGATTGCGCAACACCCTCATGGGTTGTGCAGGATGCTCCGACCCACCGGCTGTTCTGGAGATCGAGCATGAAGGATGTCTTTTCCGCCCTCGCCGCCCTGCGTCGCCCCCGGCTGCTGATCCGGGCCGCCCGGATCGGGGCCCTGGAGTACAGGCGTGCCGTCCATCTGCGCCGGCACCTCGGCTGCGACGCCTTGCCGGGAAGCGGCGCGGCGGTCGTGCAGCTTATGGAAATCGAGGCGGAGATCGAGGAACGGCGGCGCACGGCGGCGGCGGGGTATTCCGCCGCGCGCCACATCGACGTTCTGATCGCGCTGATGGGCGAGGCCCGCTTGATGCAGGCCACGCGTCCGGTCGCTGCCGTCAGGTGAAGGCGTCGGGCGTCGCCGCCTTCTTGGCCGCCACGTAACCCGCCAGTTCCTCGGCCACGGCCGGATCGATCGGTGGCTGCTGGTAGTCGCCCAGAAGCTTGTTCATGCGCGCGTTGGCCAGCGTCATCGTATCGCGGCCGCCTTCCTCGTCCCAGGTCTCGAACGGCTTGTAGTCCAGAACCTCGGAACGCCAGAAGGCATCCCGGAAATTGGCCTGCGTGTGGGCGCAACCAAGGTAGTGGCCGCCCGGCCCGACCTCGCGCAGCGCGTCCATCGCCTGCGCGTTTTCGTCCATGGGCACGCCCTGCGCCATCCGGTGCAGCGCGCCAAGCTGGTCGGCGTCCATGACGAATTTCTCGAAACCGGCCACCAGGCCGCCCTCCAGCCAGCCGCAGGAATGGAGCATGAAGTTCACGCCGCCCAGCAGAACGGCGTCGTGCGTGTGCGCCGTCTCGTAGCCTGCCTGCGCATCGGGCAGCTTGGAGCCGCAAAGCGACCCGCCGGAACGGAACGGCAGGCCCATGCGCCGCGCCAGCTGCCCCGCGCCGTAGAGGATCTGACTGGCTTCGGGCGTGCCGAAGGTGGGCGCGCCGCTGTTCATGTCGATCGAGCTGACGAAGGCGCCGAAGATCACCGGGGCCCCCGGGCGGACGAGTTGGGAATAGGCGATGCCCGCCATGACCTCGGCCAGCACCTGCGTCAGCGTGCCGGCCACGCTGACCGGCGCCATGGCGCCGCCCACGATGAAGGGCGAGATGATGCAGGCCTGGTTGTTGCGCGCGTAGACCTCGAGCGACCCCATCATCACCTCGTCGAAGGTCATCGGCGAGTTGATGTTGATCAGCGAGGTCATCACCGTGTTGTCCTGCACGAACTGCTTGCCGAACAGGATCTCGCACATCTCCACGCTGTCCTGCGCGCGGCTGGGTTCGGTCACCGATCCCATGAACGGCTTGTCCGACAGCGTCATGTGCGCGTGCAGCATGTCGAGGTGGCGCTTGTTCACGGGGATGTCGGTGGGTTCGCACACGGTCCCGCCGGAATGGTGCAGCCACTTGGACATGTAGCCCAGCTTCACGAAGCGCTGGAAGTCGTCGAGGGTGGCATAGCGCCGGCCGCCTTCCATGTCGCGCACGAAGGGCGGGCCGTAGATCGGGGCGCAGACCAGCGTGTTGCCGCCGATCTCCACCGACCGTTCGGGGTTGCGGGCGTGCTGCGTGTAGCGCCCGGGCGCGGTGGCGCACAGCTTGCGTGCCAGCCCGCGGGGGATGCGCACGCGTTCGCCCTCGACATCGGCGCCGGCCTCGCGCCAGCGTTCCAGCGCGGCGGGGTTGTCGACGAAGGCGACGCCGATTTCCTCGAGCACCGTTTCGGCGTTGGTCTCGATGATCTCCAGCGCCTCGTCGCCGAGGATGTCGAAGGTGGGGATCTTGCGCTCGATGTACTTGGCGGTCTCGACGCTGACGGCGGTCCGTGCCGCACGGCGTGCGGCTCCGCCGCCGCCCCTTGCGCGTCTGCGGGTTGCTGCTTCGGCCATGTCATTACCCTTGCATTGCTCGGTGTCCCGCGGCGGGCGGGTTTGACGCACCCTATCGCACGCCCGCGGGCCGGCTGTGGCGGATTTGCGCCCTTTGAGGTGGGAAAGCGACATTTGCCGCGGCGTTGCGGGGTTTCGCGCGGAATCGTGGTGCACAGGCTTGCGCAGCGGGCCGACGCGCCCTAGGAGGCGCACATGAACCAGCCAGCCCACGAACGTCTGCTCGTCATCGATTTCGGCAGCCAGGTGACGCAGCTCATCGCGCGCCGCCTGCGCGAGTTGAACGTGTATTGTGAAATCCACCCCTACCAGAAGGTGACCGAGGCTTTTCTCGACGATTTCGCGCCCCGCGCGGTGATCCTGTCGGGCGGGCCCGCCAGCGTGCTGGACACCGATGCCCCGCGCCCTCCGGAACGCCTGTTCGACCTGGGCGTGCCGGTGCTGGGAATCTGCTACGGCCAGCAGGTCATGATGCAGATGCTGGGCGGGCGCGTGGAGCGCGGCGAGGGCACAGCGGAATTCGGCCGCGCGTGGGTGACCGAGACGGCCCACCGGGCCGAGGCGCTGACGGGCTGGTTCGAATCGGAACGTGAACAGGTCTGGATGAGCCACGGCGACCATGTCGCCGAGATCGCCCCGGGTTTCGAGGTCTACGGCACCTCGCCCAATGCACCCTTCGCGATCACAGCGGACGTCGCGCGCCACTTCTATGCGGTGCAGTTCCACCCCGAGGTGCACCACACGCCCAACGGGCGCAACCTGCTGGCGAACTTCGTGCGCATCGCGGGCTTCTCCGGCGACTGGACGATGGCCGCCTACCGTGACGAGGCCATCACCAGGATCCGCGCGCAGGTGGGCGATGCCAAGGTGATCTGCGGATTGTCGGGCGGCGTGGACAGCTCGGTTGCCGCCGTGCTGATCCACGAGGCGGTCGGCGACCAGTTGACCTGCGTCTTCGTCGATCACGGCCTGCTGCGGAAGGACGAGGCCGCGGAAGTCACCACCATGTTCCGCGACCATTACAACATCCCGCTGATCCATGCCGACGAACAGGAGCTGTTCCTGTCCGCGCTCGACGGGGTCGCGGACCCCGAGGTCAAGCGCAAGACCATTGGCGGGCTGTTCATCGACGTGTTCCAGAAGCACGCCGGCGAGATCGAGGGCGCGCGTTTCCTGGCGCAGGGCACGCTTTATCCCGACGTGATCGAGAGCGTGTCGTTCTCGGGCGGGCCCAGCGTGACGATCAAGAGCCATCACAACGTGGGCGGCCTGCCCGAAAAGATGGGGCTGGAGCTGGTCGAGCCGCTGCGCGAGCTGTTCAAGGACGAGGTGCGCGCGCTGGGCCGCGAACTGGGGTTGCCGGACCACTTCATCGGGCGCCACCCGTTCCCCGGCCCGGGGCTGGCCATCCGCTGCCCGGGCGAGATCACCCGCGACAAGCTGGAGATCCTGCGCAAGGCCGACGCCGTCTACATCGACCAGATCCGCAAGCACGGGCTTTATGACGAGATCTGGCAGGCTTTCGCCGCCATCCTGCCGGTGCGCACCGTGGGCGTGATGGGCGACGGGCGCACCTACGACTATGCCTGCGCGCTGCGCGCGGTGACCTCGGTGGACGGGATGACGGCAGACGTCTATCCCTTCTCCCACGACTTCCTGACCGAGACGGCCACGCGGATAATCAACGAGGTCAAGGGCATCAACCGGGTGACCTACGACGTGACCAGCAAGCCCCCCGGCACGATCGAGTGGGAGTGAACAAGAAGGCGATTCGGCCCGGCGGGGACGATTCGACGCGCGGTGCAGGGAAGGCTGATACGCAGTGCAGAACGATCTGGCGGACCACCGGGCCAATGTGCATTCGCAGGCCGGTGAAGACGGGGTCATAACGGAGATCCTGTCACGGCTCGGTGTGCTCGATGCCGCGCACCCGAGGTGGTGCGTGGAGTTCGGCGCCTGGGATGGCGTGCACCTTTCGAACACCTGCAACCTGATCCGGAACCATGGCTTCCGCGCGGTGCTGATCGAGGGCAGCAAGCGGCGCTACAGGCAGCTTTGCCGGAATTTTCCGGGTGACACCGTCGCCAAGCTGTGCGGCTTCGTGGGGTTCGAGGCGTCCGACAACCTTGACGCACACCTTTCGCGAACGGACATCCCGCGCGACTTCGATTTCCTGTCGATCGACGTTGACGGCTGCGACTATCACGTCTGGGAAAGCCTGACCGCATACCGGCCGAAGGTGGTCTGCATCGAATTCAATCCCACGATCCCGCTGGATGTCGAATTCGTACAGCCGCGCGATTTCTCGGTGAAATGGGGCAGCAGTCTGAAAGCCTTCGACACGCTGGCGCGCCGGCTGGGCTATACCCCCGTGGCAGTGACCGATGCCAACCTCGTCAGCGTGCGCGACGATCTGGTCACGAAGGTCGTGGGCGATGACCTGAGATCGGTGGAGGAATTGACGTCTGGCGCTGCGCGCCGGCTGGTTTTCATCGGGTTCGATGGAACCGTCCTGACGAACTTTGATCGGTTGCCGATGCCGTGGCATGCCATCGAGGGCCGGCCCGAGGATATCCAGGTGCTGCCGCGTTTCCTGCGCCGTTACTCGGGCGACTACAATCCGTCTCAACGAATGGTGTGGGCCGTATTGACGGCACTCAAGAAATAGCGCCGCCCGGCGCCTCCGCAAACGGTGCGCCGGTGCCAAGCTCTGCCCATCGCCGGACCGTGCCAGCAAAGGGGGCGACGAACAGACATGACAGGCATCCCCGAACCGCAGGTCCCTCCGGTTCTGCGCGCAACGCTCTGGATGACCGGCGCCGTGGCCTCCTTCATCTCGATGGCCGTGGCGGGGCGCGAGGTGAGTTTCGAACTCGATACCTTCGAGATCATGATGTACCGCAGCTTCGCGGGGCTGGCGATCGTGCTGGTCGTGGCCTCGCTGGCGGGGACGCGTCGGCAGATCACGCTGCGCAGTCCGGGTTTGCACCTTGCGCGCAACATCAGCCATTTCGCCGGCCAGAACCTCTGGTTCTACGCCATCGCCATGATTCCGCTGGCCCAGGTCTTCGCGCTGGAGTTCACCTCGCCATTGTGGGTGGTGGTGCTGTCACCGCTTCTGCTGGGTGAACGCCTGACCCGATTGCGGGTGGCGGCGGCAGGGCTCGGGTTCCTTGGCATCCTGATTGTGGCGCGTCCCAGCCCCGACACCATCAACATAGGCATCGTCGCCGCCGCCTGCGCGGCGATCGGCTTTGCCGGCTCGATCATCGCGACCAAGCGTCTGACGCGCACCGAATCCCTGACGTGCATCCTGTTCTGGATGACGCTGACGCAAAGCGTCTTCGGCATCGTCTGCGCGGGTTGGGACGGCGATGTCGCCGTGCCCTCGACGATCTCGGTGCCGTGGCTGGTCCTGATCGGCTGCGCCGGGCTGTCGGCCCATTTCTGCCTGACGACGGCGCTGTCCATCGCGCCGGCCACTGTCGTGGTGCCACTTGATTTCGCGCGCCTCCCGCTGGTTGCCGTGATCGGGATGCTGGTCTACGGCGAGCCGCTGGAAGTCATGGTGATCCTGGGGGCGGCGGTCATCTTCACGGCGAACTACATCAATCTCTGGGCCGCGACCCGTCCCGGGGCCGGGACCGGCTAGCGATTGTTGCATACAAGACAAATCCCTTTCGGATCAGGCGGCTGACGTGACGTTACGAATTGACCGGGGTCCCCCGCGCGATAGGCTCGGTACAAGTTGAGGGAGGATTGAGCAATGAAAAGATTGGCTATGGCCGCGACTGCGGCCTCAGCGGTGGCCGGGTCCGGGCAGGCCGGCGGACTGGACCGCAGCGGCACACCGATCGAGGTGCTGTTCGAGCAAGGCAACTACGCCGAGGTGTCGTTCGGCTACTCGGATCCGGAGCTGACCGGTGTCGACCTGTTGGGCAATCCGATCGCGGACGTGGGCAAGGATTTCTCGGTTTACGGCCTCGCGCTGAAGGGAAATTTCAACGAAAAGCTGTCGTTCGCCATAATCCTGGACAAACCCTACGGGGCGGACGTGCAGTACGGCGGCAACCCGTTGACGACCCTGCTGGGCGGCACTTTGGCCGAGGCGGACAGCACCGCCGTGACGGCGCTGATACGCTACCGCACCGGTGAGCGGTTCTCGATCTACGGCGGTCCGCGGTTCCTCAAGGCCGACGGACAGATCACCCTGTCGGGGCTGGCCTACGGGGCGGCCAACGGATACAACGTGCAATTGAACGAGGAAACCGGCGCCGGTTTCGTCGCCGGGGCCGCCTATGAAATCCCCGACATCGCGTTCCGGACCGCGCTGACCTACCATTCGCAGATCGACCTCAACTTCAACACGGTCGAGAATTTCCCGGGGCCGCTGCCGCCGTTGTTCACGGGCACAACCTCGTCGAATACGCCGCAGTCGGTCAAACTCGACGTGCAAACGGGCGTCGCACCCAAGACGCTGGCCTTCGGCAGCGTGCGCTGGTCGGAATGGAGCGGCTTCACGATCATTCCGCCGGCACTCGGCTCGAACCTGGCCGAGCTCGATGACGTCGTGACTTACGAACTCGGTGTCGGGCGCCAGTTCACCGATAAATTCTCGGCCCAGGTGTCCGTGAGCTACGAGGATGGCGGATCGGACAGCCTCGTGTCGCCGCTCGCGCCGACGAACGGGCAAACGGCGCTTTCCGTCGGCGGCAAGTACATGCTCAGCGAAAAGGTCAGCCTGTCGGGCGGAATCCATTACACTTGGCTGGGCGACGCCGTGCCCGAAACGGGCACGCCCGACACGCCCCGCGCGAGCTTCGCGAACAACGGCGCGCTCAGTGGCGGCTTCAAGGTCGGGTTCCACTTCTGAGCGCCCGCCATTGCCGAAATGCGGCATGCTGCGCCCCGCCGGCTTTGCGTGCGGGGCGCTTGCGTGCAGCGTTCGTCCGCTTTGGATTTGACGCTTCTGCGCGCTCTGGCTACCTACCCTTGGGCGGAACAACGGGGCGGCGATGATCTATGACAGCGCGAGCGCCTGGCGCGCGGCGGAACACAAGCAGGTCCTGCTCTATGGCATGTCGGGCCTGGGCAAGACCCATGTCTCGAACCTTTTGCGCGACAGCGGGCACTGGTTTCACTATTCCATCGACTACCGTATCGGCACCCGGTACATGGGTGAGCTGATCGCCGACAACGCCAAGGCGCACGCGATGCAGGTTCCCTTCCTGCGCGATCTGCTGCTGTCGGATTCGATCTACATCGGCTCGAACATCACCTTCGACAATCTCGCGCCTGTCTCTGCCTACCTCGGCAAGCCCGGCGACCCGGACAAGGGCGGCCTTCCGATCGCGGAATACCGCCGCCGGCAGGAACAGTTCCGCCGCGCCGAGATCGCGGCGTTACAGGACACCGGCCATTTCATCGAACGCTCGCACAGGCTCTACGGGTATCCGCACTTCGTCTGTGACACGGGTGGCAGCATCTGCGAATGGGTCGATCCCGACGATCCGGATGACACGCTGCTGACCGAGCTGTCGCGCCACTGCCTGCTGGTCTGGATCAAGGGCGACGCCGCGCACACCGAGGCCCTCATCCGCCGTTTCGATCGCGCGCCAAAGCCGATGGCCTACCAGCCGGAATTCCTGGACCGGGTCTGGAACGACTACCTTGCCAAGGAAGGATGCGCGCCCGACAAGGTCGACCCCGACGCCTTCATCCGCTGGGCCTATTCCCGGGCGCTGGCCCATCGGCAGCCACGCTACGAGGCCATGGCGAAATGGGGTGTGACCGTCACGGCCGACGAGATCGCCGAGGTCACCGACGCAGCGCGCTTCGTCGATCTCGTGGCCGCCGCGATCGACCGCGCCTGACGCCGGGACGGGCGCCGCGCGGGCACCGGCTTGAGCACAACCCGCGGCTGGCCTATTTGTGTCGCCTGTCAACAAGGACGCCGAGCGATGCCCATCAAGATCCCCGCCGACCTGCCCGCCTACGACGTGCTCACGCGCGAGGGCGTCATGGTCATGAGCGAGGACCAGGCGGCGCGGCAGGACATACGCCCGCTGCGCATCGGGTTGCTGAACCTGATGCCCAAGAAGATCCAGACGGAGAACCAGTTCGCGCGGCTGATCGGCGCCACCCCGCTGCAGATCGACATGCACCTGATCCGCATGAGCGAGCACCGCACCCGCAATACCGCGGCCGAGCACATGGAAAGCTTTTATCGCCCGTTCTGCGAGGTGCTGGAGTCGGGCGAGAAATTCGACGGCCTGGTTATCACCGGCGCACCGATCGAGCACCTCGATTTCGAGGAGGTCACCTATTGGGACGAGCTGACGACCGTCTTCGAGTGGACGCGCACCCATGTCCTTTCGACGTTCGGCGTCTGCTGGGGCGGCATGGCGATGATCAACCACTTCCACAGCGTGCAGAAACACATGCTCGCGGAAAAGGCCTTCGGCTGTTTCCGGCACCGCAACATGGCGCCCGCGTCGCCCTACCTGCGAGGGTTCTCCGACGACTGCGTGATCCCGGTGAGCCGCTGGACCGAGATGCGCCGCGAAGAGATCCTGGCCGCACCGCACCTGCGCATCCTTCTTGACAGCGACGAAGTCGGCCCCTGCCTCGTGGAGGACGAGAAGCACAATGCCCTCTACATCTTCAATCATCTCGAATACGACAGCGACACGCTGAAACAGGAATACGATCGCGACGTGGCCAACGGCACGCCCATCGCGGTGCCCTGCAACTACTATCCCGACGATGATCCGGCGCGTCCGCCGCAGAACCGGTGGCGCAGCCATGCGCATCTGCTCTATGGCAACTGGATCAACGAGATCTACCAGTCCACGCCGTTCAACATCGATGACATTGGCCGCTAAGCTTCTCGCCCTTGCGTTGGCCCTGCTGGCCGGGGCCTGGGGCTGGGTGCAGCACCGCGCCCGCGCGCACGAAGCGCGGGCCGAAGCCGCCTTTCCGCCAGAGGGCCAGCTGATCGAGGTGGACGGGCATCATGTCCATGCCGTGGTGGACGGGCAGGGGCCCGACCTGGTGCTCATCCACGGCTCCTCGGGCAACACCCGTGACATGACGCACAGCCTGGCGGGGAGACTGGCCGACGAGTTCCGGGTCATCGTCCTCGACCGGCCCGGCCTGGGCTACACCGACCGGATCGATGCGGGCGGCGCGACGATCGGCCAACAGGCGCGGCTTCTGTCGCAGGCCGCGCGCAAGCTGGGCGCGGACAGGCCCGTGGTGCTGGGCCATTCCTACGGTGGGGCGGTGGCGCTGGCCTGGGCCGTGCATCGCCCGCAAAGCCTGTCGGCACTGGTGGCGGTCGCCGCGCCGTCAAACCCCTGGCCCGGCGGGCTGCCGACCTTCTACCGCGTCACCGCGCACCCGGTGCTGGGGCCGCTGGCGATCCCCATGCTGACCGCCTTCGTGCAGGACGCGCGCGTGGAGCGCGCGATCGCCGAGGTCTTCGCGCCGCAGGCGCCGCCCGACGGCTACATCGACCACTTCGGCGCCGGGCTGACGCTGCGCCGCGCTTCCCTGCGGGCCAACGCGCTGCAGCGGGCGGGGCTGAAGGCCGAGATCCGCGAGATGCACACCGAGTATGGCAGCGTGCAGGTGCCCACCGAGATCCTTCACGGGACCGCCGACACCACGGTGGGGCTGTCGATCCACAGCGAACCGCTGGCGCGGCAGATCCCCGGCGCCATGCTGACCCGGCTCGACGGGGTGGGCCACATGCCTCATCATGTCGCGCAGGACGCCGTTGTCGCCGGCATCCGCCGCGCCGCCGAACGCGCCGGATTGCGCCCCGGCGACTGAGCGGCCATAGTGCCCTTTCGAACCGAGGAGAGGCCGATGGAGCTGCCATTCGACGGCGCGATCACCGACTATTTCGAGAACCACGCGCCCAAGCACGTGCGTCAGGCCATCAAGCGCGCGGACAAGGACGATGTCCTCGATCCCGGGTACCCGCACTCCGAACGCATGCCGCGCAAGGCCTACGACAAGGAACTGCGCACCCTGCAGACCGAGCTGGCGAAGCTGCAGGCCTGGACCCGCGCCAACGGCACCCGCATCGTTTGCGTGTTCGAGGGGCGCGACGCCGCCGGGAAGGGTGGCACGATCAAGCGCTTCCGCGAGCACCTGAACCCCCGCGGCGCCCGCGTGGTGGCGCTTGGAACGCCCGGCGAACGCGAGAAGAGCCAGTGGTACTTCCAGCGCTACGTCTATCACCTTCCCGCCGCCGGAGAGATCGTTTTCTACGACCGAAGCTGGTACAACCGCGGTGTCGTCGAGAAGGTCTTCGATTTCTGCACCGAGGCCGAGCGCACGCATTTCTTCCACCAGGTCGGGGATTTCGAGAAGATGCTGGTGGACGAGGGCGTGCACCTGTTCAAGTTCTGGCTCAACGTCGGCCGGGCCGAGCAACTGCGCCGCTTCCTCAAGCGCGAGCGTGATCCCCTGAAGCAATGGAAACTCAGCCGGATCGACGTGGAGGGGCTGAGCCGCTGGGACGACTACACCGCCGCGATCGGGGAGACGCTGACCCTGTCGCACACGGTCGACGCCCCTTGGACGGTGATCCGCTCGGACGACAAGCGACGGGCGCGTCTCGAGGCGTTGCGCCATGTCCTGAGCAACATCGACTACGCGCGAAAGAAGCCGAAAGCGCTCGGCCGTGCCGACACGGCGGTCTGCGCGGGCCCAGAAATCTGGGATGCCTAAACGCGGCTACCATCACGGCAACCTGCGCCAGGCGCTTGTCGAGGCGGCGCTCGCGCTGATCGAGGCGAAGGGGCCGGCGGGATTCACCCTGTCGGAGGCGGCCAAGCAGGCCGGTGTCACCCCGGCGGCGGTCTATCGCCACTTCGGCGGGCGCGACGACCTGATCGCGGAAGCCGCCCGGCAGGGATACGAGATCTTCGGGGACGTGATGCAATACGCCTACGACAGCGGCCAGCCCTCGGCGCTGGAGGCCTTCGAGGCCACGGGGCGGGCCTATCTCGCCTTCGCGCGGCAGCACCCCGGCCATTACATCGCCATGTTCGAAAGCGGCGTGTCGGTGAACCGCACGCCCGAACTGGCCGCCGCGGCCGCGCGCGCCCGCGGCGTGCTCGAGCAGGCGGCCGGTGACCTGAGCCGGCACATACCGGCCGACCGGCGGCCGCCGGCCTCGATGTTCTCGGCACATGTCTGGGCGATGAGCCACGGGGTCGTGGAGCTGTTCGCGCGCAACGCGCCCGGCGCCCAGGCGCCCTACGACCCGCAAGCGCTGCTGGAGGCGGGGATCGGGATCTACCTGCGCGGGCTCGGCCTGATCGACCCTGACCGCTGAGCCGGCCGGGTGTTGCCAAGCGGTGCGCGCTGGCGCGCGCGCAGGTTTGTCTCGGCCCCGGCCTGCGGCCGTGGCCTCGGGTGGCCTTCGGCGAGAGTATTTGACGCAAGGTGAAGCGCGTGTCGCATCGGGCCCGGGCGTGGCGGCTTTCACGGGGCGCGTCCAGGGGATAGGCTGGCGGCATGGAATCGGGCCAGGACATCCGCGCGCTGCGGGACCTGCTGGCGTGGCAGGTGGAACTCGGCGCGACCGAGGCGATCGGGGACGCGCCGGTGAACCGCTATGCGCTGGCCGCGGGCGAGGCCGCACCCGGGAGCGCGGCGGCCCGCACCGAGGCCGCGCCACCCGCCGAAAGGACGCGAGAGGACGATCCCGTTGCCGTCGCCAAGGATCTGGCCGAGGGCGCGCGGGACCTTGCGGCGTTGCGCGCGGCCATCGCGGCGTTCGAGCACTGCGACCTCAAGCGCGGGGCGCGCAACCTCGTCTTCTGTGACGGCAACCCGGCGGCGCGGGTGATGATCGTCGGCGAGGCGCCGGGGCGTGACGAGGACCGCGAGGGCAAGCCCTTCGTTGGCCGTGCCGGGCGGCTGCTGGACCGCATGCTGGCCGAGATCGGGCTGTCTCGTGCTGCGGAGGCGCCGGAGCACGCCGTTTATATCACCAACGTCCTGCCGTGGCGCCCGCCGCAGAACCGCGACCCGAAGCCGGACGAGATCGCGATGTTGTTGCCCTTCGTGAAACGGCACGTGGCCCTGGTGGATCCGGCCGTCGTGGTCCTGATGGGCAACATCAGTTGCCAGGCCGCGCTGGGGCGCCGGGGCATAACGCGTTTGCGGGGGCATTGGACGGAAGGTTACGGTCGGCCCGCCTTGCCGATGTTCCATCCCGCCTACCTGTTGCGGAACCCGGCGGCCAAGCGCGAGGCCTGGGCCGACATGCTGGAGTTGAAGGCGCGCCTGGAGGAGGGGCCATGAAGATCCTGGCGTTTTCCGACGTTCACCACGACGCGGCCCGTGCGAGGGCGCTGGTCGCGGCGGCGGGCGAGGCCGACCTCGTGATCGGAGCCGGCGATTTCTGCAACATGCGCCGCGGGCTGGCCGAGGCGATGGCCCGTTTCGAGGGGATCGCGGTGCCCTTCGTGATCGTACCCGGCAACGCCGAGAGCGACGCGGAGCTGCGTGCCGCGGCGCCGTCCGGGGCCGGGGTGCTGCACGGCACGGGGACGGAGGTCGCCGGCCTGCGGATCTTCGGGCTGGGGTATGGCGTTCCGGTCACCCCCTTCGGCGCGTGGTCGTGCGACCTGTCGGAAGCGCAGGCAGAGGAAATGCTGTCGCGCTGTGCGGGCGCCGACATCCTCGTAACCCACTCGCCGCCAAAGGGCGTGGCGGACCGGACCTCCGGCGGCGAGTCGGTGGGCTCGACCGCCATCCGGGACGCGATCGAGCGGCTGGCGCCCGCGCTGGCCGTGTGCGGTCATGTGCACGACAGCTGGGGCGAGGAGGGCGTGATCGGGGCCAGCCGGGTGGTCAACCTCGGCCCGCGGCCCAACTGGTTCGAGGTCACGCCGTGATCGACCCCGTGCTACTGGCGGCTTTCGTGCCTGCGGCGCTGCTGCTCAATCTCACGCCGGGCGCCGACATGGTGTTCTGCCTCGGCCAGGGGCTGCGCGCGGGCACGCGCGCCGGCGTGGCGGCCAGCGCGGGCATCTCGGCGGGGGTGCTGGTGCATGTTGCGCTTGCCGGGCTGGGGCTGGGCGCGGCCGTGGCCGCGGCGCCCTGGCTGTTCGAGGCGATCCGCTGGGCCGGCGTGGCCTACCTGCTGTGGCTCGCCGTTGGTGCGCTGCGGGTCACTGCTCCCGTGGCGAGGCCAGTTGTCCCGGCGTCCGCCCGGCGCGCGTTCCGCGACGGGTTCGCCGTGAACCTGATGAACCCCAAGGTGATCCTGTTCGTCCTGGCCTTCGTCCCGCAGTTCGTGGATACGTCCCGGGGGCCGGTGCTGATCCAGTTCCTGATGCTCGGCGCGGTCATCGCGGTGGGCGGATTCGCGATCAACGCACTTGTGGGCGTCTTCGCCGGCCGTATCGGCGGGTGGATCACGCGCTCGAACCGGGTGTCACGGGGGCTGGGCGCGGCGACGGCCGCGATCTTCACCGCGCTCGCCGTTCGGCTGGCGTTTCTGGAAAGGGCATGAGGTGGCATGAGTTCGATGGACGAGAGCAAGGATTTCATCCCCGTGCGCTTCGCGGTACTGACCGTGAGCGACACGCGCCACGTGGAGCAGGACCGCTCCGGCGAGGTGCTGGTCGGCCGGATCGAGGCGGCGGGCCACGCCGTTGCCGACCGGATGATCGTGCGCGACGAGCGTGACCAGATCACCGACCAGCTGCGCGAATGGATCGGGCGCGACGACGTGGACGTGGTGATCTCTACCGGCGGCACGGGGCTGACCGGGCGGGACGTGACCGTCGAGGCCCACCGAGAGGTCTACGAAAAGGAAATCGACGCGTTCGGCACGGTTTTCACCATGGTATCGTTCGGCAAGATCGGCACCAGCGCCGTTCAGTCCCGCGCCACCGGGGGCGTGGCCGACGGCACGTACCTGTTCGCGTTGCCCGGCAGCCCCGGCGCCTGCAAGGATGCATGGGACGAGATCCTGGAACTGCAGTTCGACTACCGCCACCGCCCCTGCAATTTCGTCGAGATCCTGCCGCGGCTGGACGAGGCGCAACGGCGCAAGTGACGCAGGCGGCCGCGGCGGGCGGCGCTTGGCATTTGCCGTTCAGGCCTTAAGTTGAACCATTGGGCCGTCGCGGCATCATGTCGGGTACTCAACCATGCGGTTTCTGCGCCACAGCCTGGTCGGCTTGTTCCTGCTGTCGCTGACAGCCGGCCTTCTGGTCTATGCCGGTCATCTCGTCACGCAGGCGGTGCAGGACAGCATGTCGCGCGAGCCTCCGGCGAGGGAACGCCGGGAACGTGTTTTTGCCGTGAACGTCGAGACGGCGCAGGAAAGGACCGTCACGCCCGTGTTGTCCGCGTTCGGCGAGATCCGCAGCCGCCGAACGCTCGAGATCCGGGCGCGCGTCGGCGGCGCGCTCGTGGAACTGGCCCGGGGATTCGAGGACGGCGGGGAGGTATCGAAAGGGCAGCTGCTGGCGCGCGTCGACCCGGCGGATGCCAAGGCCGCGCTCGACCGGGCCCGGACGGACCTGATGGATGCGCGTGCCGAGACACGCGAGGCGGAACGCGCGCTCGAGTTGGCGAAGGACGAACTGGCCGCCGCGCGCGACCAGCAGGATCTGCGCGAGCGCGCCTACAAGCGACAGAAGGATCTGCAGGATCGGGGTGTGGGCACGCAGGCCAGCGTGGAAACCGCCGAGCTGGCCGCGGCGCAGGCGCGGCAGGCGGTGCTGTCGCGGCGCCAGGCGGTGGCGCAGGCCGAGGCGCGCGTGGACCAGGCCGAGACGCGGCTCGCCCGTGCCCGGATCGACGTGGCCGAGGCCGAGCGCCGGCTGGCCGATACCCGCATCACCGCCGGGTTCGACGGAACGCTGAGCGATGTCTCGGTGGTCGAGGGCGGGCTTGTTTCCCCGAACGAACGCCTGGGCCGCCTGGTCGACCCCGATGCGCTGGAGGTTGCGTTCCGGGTCTCCACGGGGCGCTACGCGCGGCTGCTCGGCGACGACGGAACGCTCATCGATGCGCCGGTGACGGTCACGCTGGATGTCGACGGCGTCGAGCTGGTCGCGCGCGGCACCCTGAGCCGCGACAGCGCCGCGGTCGGCGAAGGGCAGACCGGCCGGCGCCTTTATGCCCGCCTGGACCGCGCGCCGGGCTTCAAGCCGGGCGATTTCGTGAAGGTCGAGATAGATGAGCCCGAGCTTTCAAACGTGGTAAGGCTGCCGTCATCCGCTCTCGGCCCGGACGGGGACGTGCTCGTGCTGGGCAGCGAGAACCGGCTGGAGTCGGTGCAGGTGGAGCTCTTGCGAAGGCAAGGCGACGATATCCTCGTGCGCGCGACGGCACTGGACGGGCGCGAGGTTGTCACGAAACGCTCGCCCCTGCTTGGCGCGGGCGTCAAGGTGCGCCCGCTGCGGCAGGACCACGGGGCGGCGCGTGCGCGCGAGGGCGGTGAAGCAGCCATGCTGGACCTGAGTGCGGAGCGACGCGCGCGACTGGTCGATTTCATCCGCCGCAGCCCGGAGATGCCGGAGGACGTGAAGGCGCGCCTTCTGGCACAACTCGAACAGCGACGGGTGCCCGCGCGGATGGTCCGGCGGCTGGAAGGCCGGATGGGGGGCTAGGGCATGGTCCGCCGCATCCCCGGCGCCGCGGGCGGCGTGCTGTCCTATTTCACGCGGCACCGCACCGCTGCGAACCTTTTGCTGCTGGTTCTCATAATTCTCGGGCTGGCGGCGATGCCGCGGATGCGGGCCCAGTTCTTTCCCGATGTCGTCGTCGACAGCGTGACCGTCTCGATCGCGTGGCAGGGGGCGGGGCCCCAGGACGTGGACCGCGCCATCGTGCAGGTGCTCGACCCCGCGCTCATGGCCGTCGAGGGCGTTGAAACCTCCTCGGCCACCAGCCGCGAGGGCCTGGCCCGCATCCGGCTGGAGTTCGAACCGGGCTGGGACATGGCGCGCGCCGCGGCCGACGTGCGCTCGGCCGTGGACGGGGTGACGACCCTGCCCGCGGCCGCGGAGGAGCCGGAAGTGCGCCGTGGCACCTGGTACGACCGCGTCACCGACGTGGTGATCACCGGCCCCGTGGAGACCCGCCAACTGGGCCTGTATGCCGATGAACTGGTGCAGCGGCTGTTCGAGGCCGGCGTGACGCGCACCACGATCCGCGGTGTCGCCGCGCCGCAGACCATCGTCGAGGTGCCGGTGATCAACCTCATGGCCCACGACGTGACCATGGCGGAGATCGCGCAGGCCGTCGGTGCCGAGGTCGAGTCGGATCCCGCCGGCGACGTCGAGGGCGCCAACGCCCGCGTGCGCACCGGCATCGAGAAGCGCGCGCCGGAGACGATCGAGGGGATCGTGCTGCGCTCGCGTCCCGACGGGTCCAAGTTGACCGTGGGCGATGTCGCGCGGGTCAGGGTCGAGGGGATCACGCGCGACCGGAGCTACTTTGTCGGAGACGAGCCGGCGATGGCGATCCGCGTGAACCGTTCGGCGCGCGGCGACGCCATCGAGATACAAGAAAAGGTGGAGGAGATCGCCGAGGAGATGGTCCGCACGCTGCCCGAGGGCGTTGGCATCGAGCTGATCCGCACGCGTGCCGACTACATCTCCGGCCGGCTCGACATCCTCAAGAACAACGGGCTGACAGGGCTGGCGCTGGTCGTGGGGCTGTTGTTCCTGTTCCTCAATGTCCGCACGGCCTTCTGGGTGGCGGCCGGGATCCCCGTCGCGATGACGGCGGCCATCGCGCTGATGTACGCGGCCGGGCTGACCATCAACATGGTGTCACTGTTCGCGTTGATCATCACGCTTGGCATCGTGGTGGACGATGCCATCGTCGTGGGCGAACATGCCGACGCCCGCGCCCGGAACCTGGGCGAAGGGCCGGTCACGGCCGCCGAGAATGCCGCGCGGCGCATGGCACTGCCGGTGTTCTCGGCCACGCTGACGACGCTGATCGCGTTTTTCGGGCTGGTGGCCATCGGCGGGCGGTTCGGCGACCTGATTGCCGATATCCCGTTCACCGTCATCGTCGTGCTCGCCGCGTCGCTGGTCGAATGCTTCCTGATCCTGCCCAACCACATGTCCCACGCGCTGCGGCACACCGGCAAGCGCCACTGGTACGACTTTCCGAGCCGCGTGGTGAACCGCGGCTTCGTCTGGCTGCGCGAACGCGCGTTCCGTCCGGCCATGGGGTGGGTCGTGCGGGCGCGCTACCCGGTGCTGGCGGGCACGGTGCTGCTGTTGTCCAGCCAGGCGGCGCTGTTCGTGAGCGGCGAGGTCACGTGGCGCTTCTTCAACGCCCCCGAACGCGGCAGCGTCAGCGGCAATTTCGCCATGGCGCCCGGCGCCACGCGCGCCGACAGCCTGGAGATGATGCGCGAGATGCAGCGCGCGACCGAGGCGCTGGGCGCGGAATACGAGGCGCGGCACGGGCGGAACCCGCTGAAATACGTGATGGCCCAGGTGGGCGGCAACGCCGGCCGCGGCCTGGCGGGAACGGAGACGAAGGACGCCGATCTTCTGGGCGGCATCTCGATCGAGCTGATCGACGCGGATCTGCGTCCCTATTCCAGTTTCGCCTTCGTGGCCGAATTGCAGGAGCGCGTCGAGCGCCACCCGCTGGCCGAGGAGGTCAGCTTTCGGGGTCATCGTTCGGGTCCCGGCGGCGACGCGCTGGCGGTGGAGTTCTTCGGCGCCGACGCGCAAACGCTGAAGGCCGCGGCCGAGGCGCTGAAGGCGGCCCTGGGGCGGTTTCCCGAGGTGTCTGCCCTGCAGGACGACCTGACCTACGACAAGCAGGAACTCGTGCTCGAACTGACCGCCAAGGGCCGCGCCCTGGGATTCACGACCGACGGCCTGGGGCGGGTGGTGCGCCACCGTCTGAACGGAATCGAGGCGGCGACCTATCCGCTGGGCCCGCGCAGCGCCGAGGTGCGCGTCGAGCTTCCCGAGGGTGCGCTGACCGCCGATTTCCTGCGGGGCAGCATGATGCGCACGCCCGACGGCGCATACGTGCCTTTGGCCGACATCGTGCGGGTGTCAGAGCGCCGGGGTTTCGCCACGGTGCGGCGTGAAAACGGCGTCGCGGTCGTCAGCGTGACCGGGGATATCTCCGAGGATGATCCCGCACGGGCTGCAACGATCACCGAGACGCTGCAGGACGACATCCTTCCGCGCATCGCGGGCGAACAGCAGGTCGAGTGGCGGATGTCCGGGCTGGCCGAGCAGGAGCGCGACTTCCTGTCGGACGCGCGAACCGGTCTGATCCTGACGCTGGCGGGCATCTACCTCGTTCTGGCCTGGGTGTTCTCCAGCTGGACCCGCCCGCTGGTCGTGATGGCGATCATTCCGTTCGGACTGGTCGGGACGATCTGGGGGCACTACCTCTGGGGCGTGCCGTTGAGCATGTTCACCGTCGTCGGCCTGCTCGGCATGACCGGGATCATCATCAACGATTCCATCGTTCTGGTCACCACCATCGACGAACACGCGGCCCGGCGCGGACTGCTCCCGGCAATCGTGGAAGGGGCCGTCGACCGGCTGCGGCCCGTTCTTCTGACGACCATGACCACGGTGCTCGGGCTGACGCCGCTGCTTTACGAGGGCTCCAGCCAGGCCGAGTTCCTCAAGCCCACGGTGATCACGCTGGTTTACGGGTTGGGCTTCGGAATGTTCCTGGTGCTGCTGGTCGTGCCCGCGCTCATCGCCGTGCAGCACGATCTGTCGCGCCAATGGACGGCGGCGCGCCGCGGGATGCGGTTCCGTGCCATCGGGGTGCGCGCGGCCCTTCTCTCGGGCGGCGTGGCCATCCTGGCGTGGCTGGGTGCGACACTGGTGCCGGTGCTGGTCACCGGCGGGCTGCCCGCGCCGCTGACGCGGCTGTGGCCGGCCCTGGCCGAAGCACCGGCGCCGATGGCGGCACTGGCTGTCTTCGCGGCGGGCGCGGCGGCGATCTGCCTGGTGCTCTACCTCGGCGTCGGTTCGATACTTGCGGTCCGGCGGCGCCGTGTGGGCTAGGGGGCGGGGCAGCCGCGGATATCGACGGCGCGGCCGTGGCCCAGGACGGTGATCCGCAGGCCCGAGCGGTTCACACCGAATGCCCGGCCGTCGACATGCGCCATTTCGGTTTCCGCGACCAGCCATTCGCCCTTGCGCTCGACCCGGGGCTGCGCCAGCCAGACGTCTGGGTCGTCGGCCTCCACGATGACCATTTCGCGTCCGCCCACCGGCGGCATGCGGATCTCGGCGCGCAGGCCGAGCCCATCGTCGCGCGGACTCAGGCGGCAGCGCACTTGCCCGACGCCGGCTTCGTCCGCCGAAAGCGGTTGGCTGGCCAGCGCGGCGACGATCCGCGGGTCGCGGTCGGCGGCATCTGCCGGCAGCCTGGCCGAAACGTGCAGGCTGACCGGGACGCAGACCTCCTTGCACACGCCAATGTCGAGCTTGCCCGACAACGCGATCGGACGGTCGGGATCGTCCGGCGAAAGCGTCAGTGGCAGCGTCACCTGCTCGGTGAACCCGATGGTGCGCACGCCGCTTTGCATGATGACCTCCGGCGCGGGCCAGGTGATCGCCGAATCGCGAAGATTGCTTGAAGCGCCCCAGTCGAACCGCGGGGGGATGCCCGCATCGCCGGGCGCGCGCCAATAGGTTTTCCAGCCGTCGTGCAGCGTGAACTGCAACGCCGCGACGTGCCGGCCGTCGGACTGGCGCCAGCCGGTGAGAATGCGCGCGTCGATCATGTCGTCGGGGCCGACGGCCCGTGCCGGGATCGCGGCCAGAACGGTGAGGACGAAGATAAGGCGATGAACAAGGGCTGTCATGGTATCGACATGGCCCATCCTGCCGCGATTGCCAACTCACATTCGGGCGAGGACGGAGTCGCGGCACACGTCTCAGGATGCTTGCGCCGGGCCGCTGCCCACCCCATGTTGGCCATGAGGCGACGGCCGAGACGCCGAGAACGGGAGCCAGACGCGTGAGCCATGACATCGACCTGACCGGAAAGCTGCTGATCGCGATGCCGGGGATGGGCGATCCGCGATTCGAACACTCTGTCGTGTTCGTGTGCGCGCATTCCGACGAGGGGGCGATGGGGCTGATCGTCAACAAGCCGACGGGTGATCTTCAGCTGCGTGAATTGCTCGAACAGCTGTCGATCGACGCGGGCGCGCAGACGCCCGAGATGGCGGTGCACCTTGGCGGGCCCGTCGAGCATGGCCGCGGCTTCGTCCTGCACGAGCGCGGCTATGAATCCTCGATCTCGACACTGGAGGTGGACGCGGATTTCGCGATGACCGCGACGCTCGACATTCTCGAGGATATCGCCGCCGGGCGCGGACCGTGGCGCGCGATCATGGCGCTGGGCTATGCCGGCTGGGGGCCGGGGCAACTCGAGGCCGAACTCGCGCAGAACGGCTGGCTCACCTGTGAGGCCGACAAGCGGCTGGTCTTCGACACCCCCGACGGCGAGAAATGGGAAGCTGCGCTCAAGACTCTGGGAATCAGCGCCCTGACGCTTTCGGCAGACGCCGGACACGCCTGAGCGATACGCGCTGTTGCGCGCGCCGCCTGCCTTGTCCGGGGCCGGTGGCCGCATCGTCCGGCCTTGGTTGCCCACAGGATCGACCCTACGGCCGGGGCGCGCCCCGGAATCAGGGCCGGGGTGCGGCGGCGCGGCGCAGCCGGTCGTTGATTGCCCGGCCCAGTCCGGTATCGGGGATCGGCGAGACCGCGATGGCGGTGGCCCCCTGCGCGTCCAGCCTGTGAAGGTGGCCGAAAAGATTGGCTGCGGCCTCTGAAAGGTCG
The DNA here is from genome assembly GCF_002834145.1 of Roseovarius salinarum. Taxonomy (GTDB): domain Bacteria; phylum Pseudomonadota; class Alphaproteobacteria; order Rhodobacterales; family Rhodobacteraceae; genus Roseovarius; species Roseovarius salinarum. The sequence goes on from NZ_PHNT01000016.1 coordinate 82,335, forward strand.
CCTGCACGCGACAGGTTGAGGTCGCATTGCACGTCGCCGAATCCCAGCATGCGTTCGCGAGGCCCGGCCGCTTCGGCGTTCAGTCGAAGGGTGGCCCCCGGCGCGTAGTGCGAGGCCATCTGCCCCGGCGCGGTCAGCGACCCGCCCTCGTCCTGCCGCGGGAGTGGCTGGCCGAGGGCGGCCTCGATCACCTCGGCGGGCAGGCCGCCCGGCCGCAACAAGACCGGTGTGTCCCAAAGGCCGACGATCGTCGATTCGATGCCCACCGGGCAGCGGCCGCCGTCGATCACGGCGTCGATACGGTCCCCCAGCCCGGCGAGGACGTGCCCGGCCGTGGTGGGGCTGATGCGGCCGGCCGGGTTCGCCGATGGCGCGGCGACGGGTCCGCCGAAGGCGTGCAAGAGCGATTGTGCCACCGGATGAGCGGGGACGCGGACGGCGAGGGTGTCGCGCCCTGCGGTGACCAGCGGCGAGATCCCGGCGCTTGCGCGCAGGGGCAGGACCAGCGTCAGCGGTCCGGGCCAGAACGCGCGCGCCAGGACCTCGGCCTCGTGCGGCCACGCCACGAAGCGTTGCGCGGTCCCGATGCTGTCGACATGCGCGATCAGCGGGTTGAACCGCGGCCTTTGCTTGGCCTCGAAGATCCCGGCCACCGCACGACCCTGCCGCGCATCCGCGCCGAGGCCGTAGACGGTTTCGGTCGGGAAGGCCACGCAACCGCCGTCACGCAGGATCGCGGCGGCGCGGGCATAGCCGCTGCAATCGGGAAGAAGGATTTCGGCGGTGGACGGCATGGCGGGGTCTGACGTGGCGTTCGGGTTGATGAAACGGGCGCGCGGGTTACGCTAGCCCTGAGGATGCCCTCGCATACAGGGCGGGGTGGCGGATGCCAATATGCCGCCTTTGGCCAAGATCGGGAGGTCAGGATGCCATATCGCGCACCGGTGAAAGACTACCAGTTCCTATTCGACAACGTGATCGGCCTTGACGCGGTGCAGCAGACCGAACGCTTCGCCGAAGCCACGCCCGAGACCGCGGCGGCGATCCTGACCGAGGCGGGACGGATGTGTGAACAGGTGCTTGCCCCGCTGCAGCGCGAGGGCGACCTGCACCCGGCACACCTTGAAAACGGCGTGGTCCGCACGAGCCCCGGTTTCGCGGAAGGCTATCGCGCGATCGCCGACGGCGGCTGGGTCGCGATCAGCGCCGACCCGGAGCACGGCGGCATGGGGCTGCCGATGACGCTGACCACCGCAGTCAACGAGATGATGGCATCGGCCTGCCTGAGCCTGCAGGTGTGCCCGCTGATGACACAGGGCCAGATCGAGGCGCTGGAAAACCACGCCGACGAGGACATCAAGGCGATTTACCTGCCCAAGCTGGTCAGTGGCGCGTGGAGCGGCACGATGAACCTGACCGAGCCGCAGGCGGGCAGCGACGTCGGTGCGCTCAAGACGCAAGCCGAGCCCAACGGCGACGGCACATACGCGGTCACGGGCCAGAAGATCTACATCAGCTGGGGCGACAACGATTTCGCCGAAAACGTCTGCCACCTGGTCCTGGCGCGGCTGCCCGACGGAAAGCCGGGCACGAAGGGCACCAGCCTTTTCCTCGTGCCCAAGTACATCCCCGACCCGGACGGGGCGCCCGGCCAGCCCAACGACCTCAAGGTCGTCAGCCTGGAACACAAGATGGGCCTGCACGGCAGCCCGACCGCGGTGATGCAATACGATGGCGCAACCGGCTGGCTGATCGGCGCGCCACACGACGGCATGCGCGCGATGTTCACCATGATGAACAACGCCCGTCTCGGGGTCGGCGGACAGGGCATCGGCGCGGCCGAGGGGGCCTATCAGCATGCCCTCGGATATGCGCTGGAACGCCGCCAGGGGCGCGTGCCGATCGAGGATGGCACGGGCACGATCGCAGACCACGCCGACGTGCGGCGGATGTTGCTGACGATGCAGGCCGAGGTCTTTGCCGCGCGTGCCATCGCATTGGCCTGTGCGGCGGCCATCGACATGGAAACCGCGACGCGCGCGCAGGACTGGACGGCGCGGGCGGCGTTGCTGACGCCGATCGCCAAGGCCTGGGGGACCGAAACCGGCATCGCGGTCAGCGACATCGGTATCCAGGTGCACGGCGGCATGGGCTACATCGAGGAAACCGGTGCGGCCCAGTATCTGCGGGATGTGCGCGTCACCACGATCTACGAGGGCACCACGGGCATCCAGGCGATGGACCTCGTGGGCCGCAAGCTGGCGGATGCTGGCGAGGCGGCTTTTTCCCTGATCGACGAGATCGAGGCCGATGCCGAGGTGGCGCGCGGAGGCTTGCCGGAGTTGGCGGAACCCGTCTGGCAGGCCTGCGAAAGCCTGCGCGAGGCCATCGACTGGATGGTGGCGCATGACCCGAATGACCGGTTCGCCGGCGCGGTGCCCTTCCTGCGCGCCTTTGCCCGCGTGCTCGGTGGGCATTTCCACCTGACGGCGGCCCGCGCCGAAGGTGGAAACGGGCCGCGCACGGCACTTGCCCGGTTCTACATCACGCGGTTGCTGCCGGAACACGCGGCGCACATCGCCCACGCCACGGCCGGGGCGGATGACCTATACGCGGTCGGCGCGGAGGACCTCGGCGCATGATGGACGGCCAGGTCAACGGCATCCGCCACCCCTGGCCGGAGCCGCCCGGCGAAGGCGAAGCGACCGAGGTGGCCGAGGGCGTGCTCTGGCTGCGGTTGCCGCTGCCGATGAAGCTCGACCATGTCAACGTCTTCGCGCTGGATGACGGCGCCGACGGCTGGACGATCGTGGACACCGGCCTGGCGTCGCGGCGCGGCCGCGCGATCTGGCAGGCCCTGATGGATGGTCCGCTTGCCGGCAAGCCGGTGTCGCGTGTCGTCGTGACCCATCATCATCCCGATCACGTCGGTCTGGCCGGCTGGTTCATGGAGCGGGGCGCGCGTCTGTGGATGCCGCGCACCGCGCTCCTGATGGCGCGCATGCTGACGCTGGACGTGCAGGAGACCTGGCCCGAGGAGACGCTGGCCTTCTACCGGGGTGCCGGGATGCGCGAAGACATCTACGAAGCGCGCAAGGCCGATCGGCCGTTCAATTTCGCGGATACGGTTCATCCCATCCCGCTGGGTTATCGCCGGATCACCCAGGGCGAAGTGGTGCGCATGGGCGGGCGCGACTGGACCGTGCGCATGGGTGGCGGCCATGCCCCCGAACACGCGACCTTCTGGAGCGCCGATTGCAACCTCGTGCTGGGCGGCGACCAGTTGCTGCCCTCGATCAGCCCCAACATCGGCGTCTACCCCACCGAACCCGAGGCCGATCCCCTGTCCGACTGGCTGGCGGCCTGCGACCGCCTTGTGTCTCATGCCCGCGAGGATCACCTCGTGCTGCCGGGTCACAAGCTGCCCTTCACCGGGTTGCCACTGCGCTTGCGGCAGCTTGCCGACAATCACCACGGGGCGCTTGCGCGGCTGGAGGCGCATCTTTCGGCACCACGCACGGCGGCCGAGTGCTTCATGCCGATCTTCAAGCGCGAGGTCGGCGATGGCGAATACGGTCTCGCGCTGGTCGAGGCGCTGGCGCACTGCCTGCACCTCTGGCACGCCGGCCGGGTCCGCCGGGGCCGGTCCGGCGATGCCTGGACGTGGCAGACCATCCGGTCCGGCAGCGGCGGCTGAGGCGGCGCCGGTATTGTTCGCGTTCATGGACCAGGGGCGCCGGCGCGGCCGTTTTGGCCGCACACGCGGCAACGGTGTCCCAAAGGTGATGACAGCCGTGCCGAAATGCAGTATCTCGGCGATGAAACGTGACATTCGAGGGATCGCAACGACATGGCCGAACACGAGCATGGGAACATGGACATCGAAGAGCAGGAGAAGACCTTCGAGGGCTTCGTGAAAGCGTCGGCCTGGGTGGCCGGGCTGTCCATCGCCGTTATCGTCTTCATCGGGTTGATCAACGGCTGACATCCAGTCCGGGGTTGGGGGACGGCATGAAACGATCACTGCTTGCGCTCGGCGCGGCCATGCTTCTGGGCGCCTGCGCCGGTCAGTCGGTCTGGGCGCCCGACAACGAGGTGACCAAGGCCGCCTACCGCCATGACGGGCCGCCGCGGCTCACGCTCTACACGATGATCAACAACAACACGGGGGCCGGTGCGCATTCCTCGTTGATGGTCAACGCCTCGCAAAGGGTGGTCTTCGATCCGGCCGGATCGTTCAAGCACGAGACGCTGCCGGAACGTAACGACGTGGTCTACGGCATCACGCCCCAGGTGGCCGATGTCTACACGCGATTTCATGCGCGCGAGACCTATCACGTGAAGGTGCAGAAGCTCGACGTGCCGCCGGAGGTGGCGGAACAGGCGATGCAGGCGGTCATGGCCTACGGTGCGGTCCCGCCGGCCCAGTGTTCGCTGAGCACCTCGCGCGTGCTGTCGGGGCTGCCCGGCTTCGGCGATATCCGCACGACCTGGTTTCCCAAGCAGTTGGCCGAACAGTTCGCGCAGGTGCCCGGCGTGACCGAAGAGGTGCTGTACGAATACGACAGCGACGACAACAGCAAGGTGCTCGAGGAATGGGATCCCGAGCGCGTGGCACGCGCCGACAGCTAGGTGGCGGCGCGCCAGCGCATCAGCCCAGCAGGTAAAGTCCGGCGTATAGTGTCGCGGCCCCCAGCAGGATCGCGGCGACGACATTGCGGCTGAACAGTCCGGTTGCCAGCGTCACGGCAGCCGCAGCCAGTCGCGGCGGGTCGAGCTGCCCGCCCGTGGCCGAGGGCCAGACGACAAGGGGGGCGACAAGCCCCGGAAGCACGGCCACCGCGGTGTAGCGCAGGTGCCGCAGGATCCAGGGCGGCAGTTGGCGATCGCCGATCACGCCCGTGAAGACGAAGCGCAACCCGAAGGTGCCCAGCCCCAGCAGCACGATCACCGTCCAGACCGCCACCTCATTCATGGCAGCAGGCTTTCGGGATCGCGGCGTTCGATCTCGGCGCCGGTCATCATCCCTGCCAGAGCGGCCACCAGCAGGCCGAGGTTGTAGGGCAGGAACGCGAACACCAGCGCGGTGACGACCGAGACGAAGGCGGCCGCCATGTGCGCGCGGGTGCGCAGCATCGGCCCGATCAGCGCGAGGAAGGTGATCGGTACCGCGAAATCCAGCGCGAGCCCGTCCGGGATCGCGTTGCCCGCCAGCGCACCCACCAGCGTGAAGACATACCACAGCGGGCAGATCGGCGTGACCGTTCCGAAGAAATAGCCCAGCTTTTGCGCAACGGACCAGTCCGGGTTCCGGTCGTAGGCCAGAACCGAACAGGCATAGGTCTGATCGACGGTGAAATAGGCCACCAGCGCGCGTTGCCACAGCGTGGCGGCGCCCAGGTGCGGCGTCAGCGATGCCGAATACATCGCCATGCGCAGGTTGACCGTGAGCGCCGACACCAGCGCGATCACCGTCGGGGCGTCGTTCTTGAGAAGTTCCACGGCGGTGAACTGTGCGGCGCCGGCGATGACCAGCACGGAAAACGCCATGGTCTCGACCACGTCGAGCCCGGCCTCGGTGGCGACCACCCCGAACAGCAGCGCGAAGGGACACACCACCAGCAGGAACGGCGCGCCGTCGCGCACGCCCTGCCAATAGGCGGATTTCGTGGTTTCTGTCGCCAACGCTTGCCCCTAGATTGACTCGCACGTAGCCCGCATAGTGCTTGCGCGAAGGAGATGCAATTGACGGCAAAGGTGGACCCGGCCGACTATATCATCGCCCCCGACCCGGAAGGCGCGGGGCTGACCCGCACGGTCGAGGGCGTGGACCACGACGGCACCCCCGCCACCGCCGCGGTGGTGGAGGAACGGCCCCTGACGATCTTCCTGAACGGGCAGGAGATCGTCACGGCCATGACGATCGGGGATTATCCCGAGTACCTGGCGCTCGGGTTCCTGCGCAACCAGGGCATGCTGGCCGACACCGAGACGGTTGAGCGCGTGGACTACGACGCCGACCTCGACACCGTCATCGTGCGCACCGACGGGCAGACGCGCTACGAGGAGAAGCTGAAGAAGAAGACGCGCACCTCCGGCTGCGCGGTCGGTACCGTGTTCGGCGACATGATGGAGGGGCTGGAGGCGGTCGAGCTGCCGGAGGCGTCGGTGCGCACCTCGCACCTCTATACCCTGGCCTCCACGATCAATCGCACGCCGTCGCTCTACCTTGCGGCCGGTGCCATCCACGGTACCGTCCTGTGCCGCGGCGACCGGCCGCTGGTCTACATGGAGGACGTGGGCCGCCACAACGCGGTGGACAAGATCGCCGGCTGGATGTTCTCCGAGGGCGTCGCAGCCGGCGACAAGACGCTGTACACCACCGGGCGGCTGACCTCAGAGATGGTGATCAAGACCGCGCTCATGGGCATCCCGGTGCTCGCCTCGCGCTCCGGCTTCACCGCCTGGGGGGTCGAGATCGCGCGGCAGGTGAACCTCACGCTGATCGGCCGGCTCAAGGGCAAGCGGTTCCTGTGCCTGTCGGGCGCGGACCGTGTTCACCGCGATGCCGACCCGGGAGCCGTGCCCGAGGAATCGGCCCGCCACCGCCGAAAGGGAGAGCGCGCATGACGCCGGCCGCCGGGCCAATTTTCTTCAAAGAAAATTGGCAAGAAAATTCGAATTTTCTTGCCGCACCCGGCGGGAAGGGCGCGGCATGAGCCAGCCGTTGGGTGTCATCCTCGCCGGGGGGCGGGCCACGCGCATGGGCGGTGGCGACAAGGCGCTGCTGACGCTGGGAGAGGGCTGTCTGCTCGACCAGGTGACCGCCCGCCTGTCGCCGCAGGTGGCGGGGCTGGCGCTCAATGCCAACGGCGATCCCGCGCGCTTCGCGCGTTTCGGGTTGCCGGTTCTGCCCGACAGCGTGGCGGGCTTTCCCGGGCCGCTGGCAGGTGTGCTGGCCGGTTTGGACTGGGCGGCCGGGCAGGGGGCCGAAACCGTGGTCAGTGTCGCCGGCGACACGCCGTTCTTTCCCTGCGACCTCGTCCCGCGGCTGTTGTGCGCGGCCGAGGGCATGGAGGCGCCGCTGGCGCTGGCGGCGACCTCCGAGGGGCGCCACCCGACCTTCGGCCTCTGGCCGGTGGCGTTGCGCGATGATCTGCGCGCCGCGCTTGAAGGCGGCCTGCGCAAGGTCGTCGAGTGGACGGACGCCCACGGCGGCCGCACGGCCCTGTTCAATGAGGCGGGCGACCCGTTCTTCAACGTGAACACGCCCGAGGATCTGGCGCGCGCACGTGCGATGGCCGGGGGCGGGCCATGAGGCTTTATGGCATCGTCGGTTGGAAGAACAGCGGCAAGACCGGGCTGATGGAACGGCTGGTGACCGAGATGACGGGCCGCGGGCTGAGCGTTTCGACGCTCAAGCACGCGCACCACAGCTTCGACGTGGACCAGCCGGGCAAGGACAGTTACCGCCACCGCCATGCCGGCGCATCCGAGGTGCTTCTGGCCTCGGCCAACCGCTGGGTCCTGATGAACGAGTTGCGCGGCGCGCCGGAGCCCGCCCTGCCGGAGCTTCTGGATCGTCTGTCGCCGGTCGACCTGGTGCTGGTCGAGGGCTACAAGCGGGATTCGCACCCCAAGGTCGAAGCGCACCGCGCCGCGACAGGAAAGGCGCTGATCGCGCCGGGCGACCCGAGCGTTCGTGCCGTGGCCAGCGATGCGCACCCGACTATCGACCGGCCCGTTTTCTGCCTCGACGACACGGCCGTGATCGCCGATTTCATCTTGCGCGAGGTGGGGCTGTGACCGGTTTCGAGTCCATCGTGATGGTCGACTGGTCGGCGCGCTCCAAGCCTTCGCCGGCGCGCCCCGTGCGTGATGCGATCTGGATCGCGGTGCACGAGGGCGGCGAAACGCGGGTGAGTTATCACCGCACGCGGGCCGCCGCGCGGGATGCGCTTGTCACCCATTTCGACCGGGCGCTCGACGCGGGGCGGCGGGTGCTGGCGGGGTTCGATTTTCCCTTCGGCTACCCGCGCGGGTTCGCGCGCGCGGTGACGGGGCGGGCCGATCCGCTGGCGCTCTGGGCCGAGCTGGCCGAGAGGGTCGAGGACGCGCCCGACAACGCCAACAACCGCTTCGGCGTTGCCGCGCAGCTCAACCGGCTGTTTCCCGGAACCGGTCCCTTCTGGGGCTGTCCGCGCGACCACGAAACGCCCGACCTGCCGGCGCGGGGCAGCGACCGGGCGGGCCACGGCCTGCCCGAGCGACGGCAGGTCGAGCAGCGCCTGCGGCGCGCGCAGCCCGTTTGGAAGCTCTACACCACCGGGTCCGTCGGCTCGCAGGTGCTGCTGGGCCTGCCGATGCTGCAGGCAATGCGCCGGCGGTATGGTGACGCGCTGGCCGTCAGCCCGTTTGAACCCGCCGACGGGGCCCGGATCGTGCTGGCCGAGATCTACCCCTCGCTCCTGGCCGAGGAGATCGCGACACAGGCGGTGGAGGACGAGATCCCCGATGCCGCGCAGGTGCGCGTCACGGCCCGGACCCTTGCCGGTCTGGAGCCGGGCACGCTGGAGACCATGCTGGCCGAAGGCGATGCCGAGGAGGGCTGGATTCTCGGCGTGGGCCAGGAGGACGCGCTGCGCGCCGCTGCAACGCCCGCCCCGGCACCGCCACCCTTGCGCGATGATTGCTTCGCCATGCCCGCCGGCGTGGACTGGACGCCGGTGGAGGACGCGCTGGCGCGGCTGCGCGACCGGCTGCACCCTGTGGTGGGCCGTGAGGACTGCGCGGTTTCCGACAGCCCGGGCCGGGTTCTGGCCGCCCCGGTGACGGCCCGGCGCGCGCACCCGCCGCAGGCGAATTCCGCCGTTGACGGCTACGGCTTTGCCCATGACGCGCTGCCGCCGGGAGACCCGGTGCTTCCGCTGGTGCCCGGCCGCGCGGCGGCCGGCGTGCCGCTGGGCAAACCGGTGCCCGCCGGGCAGGCCGTGCGCATCCTGACCGGCGCGCCGTTGCCCGAGGGCGTCGATACCGTGGTTCTCGAGGAAGACGTGAACGACTCGGGCGGGTGCATCGCCTTTCGCGCTGGCATCCGCGCAGGCGCCAACACCCGCCCGGCCGGAGAGGACGTGGAGGACGGCGCGCGCATCCTTGACGCCGGCCGCCGCGTGACCCCGGCCGACGCGGCGCTGGCGGCCGCGACCGGTGTCGGCAGCCTGCCGGTGCGCGCGCGGCTGCAGGTCGCGGTGCTGTCGACCGGCGACGAACTGGCCGAGCCCGGCACGGAGGTCGCACCAAGCCGGATCCACGACGCCAACCGGCCGATGCTCGGTGGTCTCGTGCGCAGGTTCGGGTACGGTTTGCAGGACATGGGGCGCGTGCCCGATGATCGCGATGCGCTGCGCGCGCGTCTCGACGCGGCCGCCGACGTGGCGCATGTGATCCTGACCTCCGGCGGCGCCTCGGCGGGCGATGAGGATCATGTCTCCGCCCTGCTGAACGAATCCGGCGCGATGGCGGAATGGCGCATCGCGATCAAGCCGGGCCGCCCGCTGGCGCTGGGCCTGTGGCGCGGCGTGCCGGTCTTCGGGCTTCCGGGCAACCCGGTGGCGGCCATGGTCTGCACACTGGTGTTCGCGCGCCCGGCAATGGGCGTGCTCGCCGGCGAGGGATGGCGCGTTCCGCAGGGCGTCGAACTGCCCGCGGGGTTCGAGAAACGCAAGAAGCCGGGCCGGCGCGAATTCCTGCGGGCGCGGGTGCGTGCGGGGCGCGTCGAGGTGTTCCCCTCCGAAGGATCCGGGCGGGTCAGCGGGCTGAGCTGGGCCGAGGGCTTGGTGGAACTGGGCGACGGCGCGGCGACGATCACGCCGGGCGACCCAGTGCGCTACATCCCGTTCGAGGCATTCTACTGACGCGGGGCGGCGGGCTCGGCCTCCAGCCAGACGCCGCGCTCCGGCCGCAACGTCAGGATCATCACCGGGTCCGGGTCGCGGCCGGGCACGGGGCGGAACCGGAACCGCGCCAGCAGCGTGGCCAGAACGATCACCGCCTCCTGCATGGCAAAACGGGCGCCGATGCACACGCGGGGTCCATCGCCGAAGGGTAGATAGGCGAAACGGTCGATCGCCTTGCGATCGGCGAAGCGGTGCGGCCGGAACGCGTCGGGCGTGTCCCAGATCAACCGGCTTCGGTGCAGCGCGTAGATGGGCAACACGACCGTGTCGCCCGGCCGCACCTCGGCCCCCGCCAGCCGGTCGGCCGCGTGTGCCGTGCGCGAAACGATCGCCGCGGGCGGGTAGAGGCGCAGCGCCTCTTCCACGATCATGCGGATGAACGGCAGAGCGTCGAGGTCGTCCACGCCGGCGGCGCGCGTGCCCAGAACGGACTGCGCCTCGGCGCGGGCGCGGTCCTGCACCTGCTGGTCGAAGGCGCAGAGATAGAGCGACCACGCCAGTGAAAGCGCGGTGGTTTCGTGACCCGCCACGATGAATGTCAGCAGGTTGTCGCGCAACTCCGACCGGGTCATCCCGCGCCCCGTTTCGGGATCCTGCGCGGACATCAGCATGTCGAGCAGATCGGGCGCCGTCCCCGTGCCCCGCGCGCTGCGGGCCGCCACGGCGGCATCGGCCTCGGCCTTCATGGCCCCAACGCTTCGCTCGGCCATGAGCCGTTCGGGCCGCGGGATCCAGACCGGGAGCCCGAGGATGTCGAAAAAGGCGGGGCGCCCGACCTCGGCGATGAAGGTGTCGATGGCACGGTGCACGCCGGCCGCGTCGAAGCTGCCGTCGTCGGAGAAGCTGACCTCGGCGATCACGTCGAAGGTGGTGCGCACCATTTCCTGGCAAAGGTCGAGGGCCCGGTTTCCCGCCGCTGCAACCCGTTCGGCTGCGCGGTCGGCGGCGGCCGTCATCACCGGCGCGAGCGCGGACAGGTTGCGCTGCGAGAACACGGGCGCGGCGGCACGGCGCTGCCAGCGCCAGTGCGCGCCCTCGGCGACGAACAGGCTGTCGCCGATGGCCGGGCGCAGCATCGCCTTGGTGACCTCGGATTTCGGGTAGGCGTCGGGACGTTCCAACAGCACGCGGCGGATCGCGGCCGGGTCGGTGACCATGTGCCAGCGCGCACCGGTCCGGCCGGACACCACCGCCTGGTGCATCGTTGCCTCCGGCACGATGCCGAGCAGGTTGCGACGCGCGGCCAGGAAGCTTTCCACCGCGCCGAGGCGGCGTCGGGGCAGCGTCGCGCGGACCGGTATGCCGGTGGGTGTTGTCATCTCTCGACCTCTTCGCCGAGAACGTAGGCGTCACGCCGCGCCCGGCAACGGATTGCACGGCCTGCGCGGCTGCTGTATTCGGGCCGGGTGAAACGAGCACGGGGATCGTCCATGTTCCGCCTTTTTGCCATGCTGATCGCCGGGCTGGTCGTTGCCGGGTGCACCAATCCCAACGACCTGGACGGGCCGACGGCCGATCTCGGCGATTTCCACCTCGGTCACAACGTGGTGGTCGCCCCCAACCTCACGCAGGGCCCGGCCTCGCGCAAGGCCAGCAAGGAGGAGTGGATCGAGTCGATGAAGGCGGCCATCGACGAGCGGTTCAGCCGCTATGACGGCGACAGCCTTTATCACCTCGGGATCAGCGTCGAAGGCTATGTTCTGGCCATCCCCGGCGTGCCGGTGGTCGCGTCTCCGAAATCGGTTCTCATCATCAAGGTGACCGCCTGGGACGACGCCGCGGGCAAGAAGCTCAACGAGGAACCCGAACAGATCACCGTGGTCGAAACCCTTTCGGGAGAGACGGTGCTGGGTTCGGGGCTGACCCAGTCGAAAGAACAGCAGATGCGCAACCTTAGTCGCAACGCGTCCAAGCGCATCGAGACCTGGCTGGTCCAGCAGCACGCGCGGCACGGCTGGTTCGACGCAGACGAGGCCGCGACGGAAGAGCCCGCGCCGGCGGCCGCGGAAACCGCGGCGGAGGAAGACGCGGAAAGCGCCGATTCGGGGAAGGAACGCGTCGTCGAGGCGACCGAGGGCTGACCGCGCCCGCGGGGGTCTTCAACGGGCGATGAAGCGCTTGATTTTCGGCGCGCGAGCCAATAATAGGCGCGCGGAGCAAGCACCACGGGCCGTCCGGCCCTCCAACAGAACAAGGCGCCCAGAGATATGGCAAAGGAAAAGTTTGACCGTTCGAAACCGCACGTGAACATCGGGACGATTGGTCACGTTGACCACGGCAAGACGACGTTGACGGCTGCGATCACGAAGTATTTCGGTGATTTCCAGGCCTACGACAAGATTG
>NZ_PHNT01000017.1 GCF_002834145.1 Roseovarius salinarum
CGCCGGCCAGCGCGGCCGGCACGACGAACAGCGCCAGCGCCCAGCCCCGCGCCGCGGCGACCAGTTCGGCCTCGGGCCGGCGGGCCGCGCGCAGCAGCCGGGGCGCGGCGGCCTGCACCGCGCCGTAGAGGATGATCCACGCGGCCATGAAGCTGCCCACCATGAAAAAGGCGGCACGGTCTCCCGCCCCGGTGCCGTCAGACAGGACGGCATAGAAGTAGACCGGGATGCCGACGACGAACCACACGTCGCGCGCGCCGAACAGGAACACGCGCGCCGCGCTCAGCCAGTTGACGTTCGCGGACTTCGAGAAGACCTCCGAGAACTTCGCGTTCTTGCGGCCCGTTGGCAGCCCCGGCGGCATCGCGGCGGCCACCGCCGCCAGGATCACCGCCAACACGGCGGCCATGCCCAGCACCGCCCATGCGAACCCCAGCGTCGCCAGCAGCGCCGCGCCCAGAAGGAAGCCCAGGCCCTTCACGGCGTTCTTGGAGCCGGTCAGGACGGCGACCCAGCGGAAGAGACCGGCGTTCTCGCTTAGCGCGAGCAGCTTGACGGCGGATTTCGAGGACATCTTGGCAAGGTCCTTGGCCACGCCGCTGGCGCCCTGGACCGCCATCACATAGGCCACCGAGAGGCCCACCGCCCAGCCGGCGTCGAGCTGCGCCAGCGCGACCAGCGCCGCCACCTGCAGCACCAGCCCGGCATAGAGCGTCGAGGTCAGCCCGAAGCGCGCCGCGATCCAGCCCGCCGAGAGGTTGGTGACCATCCCCGCGATCTCGTAGAGCACGAAGAGGTAGGCCAGCTGCACCGGGGTGAAACCCAGCGTGTGGAAATGCAGCAGCACCAGCATCCGCAGCGCGCCGTCGGTCAGCATGAAGGCCCAGTAGGCCGCCGTCACGGCGATGTAGGCGGACAATCCCGCAGGCCGCGTCACAGCGTGCTCCCGACCATCAGCGCCACGTCGACGAGCCTGTGGGCATAGCCCACCTCGTTGTCGTACCAGGCGTAAACCTTCACCTGCGTGCCGTTCACCACCATGGTCGAGGGCGCGTCCACGATGCCCGAGCGGGTGTCGCCCTCGTAATCGGCGCTGACGAGGGGGCGGTCCTCGTAGCCCAGGATGCCGGCCAACTGACCCCCGGCGGCCGCCGCGAACAGCGCGTTGACCTCGTCCGCAGTGGTTTCACGTTCGACCTCGAACACGCAATCGGTCAGAGAGGCATTGAGCAGCGGCACACGTACCGCGTGGCCGTTCAGCCGGCCCTCGAGTTCCGGGTAGATCAGCGTGATCGCCGTGGCGCTGCCCGTGCTCGTCGGGATCAGGCTGTTGAGCGCCGAGCGCGCGCGGCGCAGATCCTTGGCGGGGCGGTCCACGATCGTCTGCGTGTTGGTCACGTCGTGGATCGTGGTCATGCTGCCGTGGCGGATGCCGAGGCCCTCGTGCAGGACCTTGACCACCGGGGCCAGGCAATTGGTCGTGCAACTCGCCGCGGTGACGATGTCATGCGATTCGGGGTCGTAGGTGCCGTGATTGACACCGTAGACGATATTGGCCGTCGGCCCGTCCTTGACCGGTGCCGAGACGACGACCTTCCTGACGCCGGCCGCGAAATAAGGGGCGAGCGCGGCCCGGGACTTGAAGACGCCCGTGCAGTCGATCACAACGTCGATGCCGTGCAGCGGCAGCCCCGACAGGTCGTGCGCCCCGACGAAGGGCAACCGGGTGCCGTCGATCGTGACGCTGTCCTTGTCATGGGCAAAGGCTGCGTCCCAGCGCCCGTGCACGGTATCGAATTCCAGAAGATGCGCATGCATCTCCGGGTCGCCCACCGCGTCGTTGATCCAGGCGACATCGGCACCGCGGTCAAGCAGCGGGCGCAGGGCCAGCTTGCCCACGCGCCCCAGCCCGTTCAGGGCATATGTGGTCATGACTGCACCTCGCCGTCATGCGTCGCGATATCGTCGACGGCGGCCTGAAGGGCCACGCGGTCAAGCGTCCCGAGCGGCAATGCCGCGAAGGCCCGCATCCGGTTCTTCAGCATGCCGTAGGCCTGCTGGAAGGCGAGGCTCTTCTCGGCGTCGCTGCCCGTGGCCTTGACCGGATCGGGCACGCCCCAGTGCGCGGTGATCGGCTGCCCCGGCCAGGGCGGGCATTCCTCGTTCGCGGCGCGATCACAGACCGTGAAGACGAAATCCATCGCCGGCGCATCCGGCCCCTGGAACTCGGCCACGGTCTTGGCGCGCAGCGGTGCGGTGTCGTGGCCTTTCTGTTCGAGCACCTCGAGCGCGAAGGGGTTGAGCTGCGAATAGGGCCGGGTGCCGGCGGAATGCACGACGAACCGGTCGCCGGCCATGTCGCGCAGCAGCGATTCGGCAAAGATCGAGCGGGCGGAGTTGCCCACGCAGATGAAAAGGACGTTGTAGCGGCGGTCGGGCATCTCGGGATCTCCGGCAAGGGTCGACAGGTCGAGGGGCGGGCAAAGGTCCGGGCGGGCCCGGCAGCAATCGGCGGCAAGGAAACGCAGGAGGTCGCGGACGGCCGGCATCTCGATCCGGTAGCGCAGCGAGGTGCCGACGCGCCGCTGCGCGATGAGACCGGCTTCGGTGAGGGCGGAAAGATAGACGGATGTCGTGGATGGCTTGAGCACCAGCGCGCGGCCGATCTCGCCGGCCGCCACCTCGTCCGGGTAGCGGCGCATCAGAAGCCGGAACACGGCCATACGCTGCGGGTGGGCGAGCGTGGCGAGTTGTGTCAGCGATTCCCTTTCCATATTTCATGAATATATGAAATATTACGGCGATCAAGCCCTCCCGGCATGCGAAAGCACGGTTTCCATCACGGCGCCTTTCCGAAGCGGAGCGCGCAGGGCGCGCGCATGATGTCTCGTCCGCGGCCTTCGGCCGCGTCCTCGGGGTGCCTCCGGCGGGAGTATTTCCGCCAAGGTGAAGCGGGGGGATCAGTGCGCGCCGAAGCGCAGCACCTCGCGTTCGGTGACGATCATGTCGAGGGGCTGATCGGTGGGTTCCAGCGGCAGGGTCTCGGCCTCCTGCGCGGCGTAGGCAAAGCCGATGGCGCGCGTCGGGCGGCGCGCCCGGAGCTTTTCGAGCGTGCGGTCGTAGAACCCGCCGCCGTAGCCCAGCCGCCCGCCTTGCCGGTCGAAGGCCACAAGGGGCACGATCAGGACCTCGGGTTCGAGGAAGTCGTCCACCTGCGGCACCATGGCGCCGAACGGGCCTTCGCGAAGCGGGCAGCCGGGCCACCAGCGCAAGAACTTCAGCGGCAGCCCCTTGCCCTGGATCACCGGGACGCCCACGGGACCGTGCGCCGCGGCCTGCGCCATCGCGGGGCGCGGATCGATTTCCGTGCGGATCGCCATGTAGCCCGACAGCGGCACGCCGCGGTGGTCGGCGAGCACCTCGCACAGCAGCCGGGCCTCGTCCGGCCCGGCGGCGTCGTGGGCGGTCTTTCGGCGCGCGAAGGCGGCCCTGCGCGCTTCGGCCTTGATGGTCTTGAGGTCGGTCATGTCAGGATCACCGCGGCGAGTCCGAGAAAGGCGAAGAAGCCGACAACATCCGTCACCGTGGTGACGAACGTCCCCGAGGCGAGCGCGGGGTCGATGCCGACACGGTCAAGGATCACGGGGATGACCGTGCCCGCGAGCCCGGCAACGACAAGGTTTATCACCATGGCGGCGGCGATGACGTACCCCAGTTGCGGCCCGCCGAACCACAGCACCCCGACGCCGCCCATGACCACGGCGAAGGCCAGCCCGTTGAGCAGGCCCACCAGGCATTCGCGGCGGATCACGCGCCAGACGTTGCTGCCGGTCAGGTCCCGGGTGGCGATGGCGCGCACCGCCACCGTCAGGCTTTGCGTGCCGGCATTGCCGCCCATCGAGGCCACGATGGGCATCAGCACCGCCAGCGCCACGAACTGCGCGATCGTGGCCTCGAACTGCGCGATCACCACCGAGGCAAGGATCGCCGTCGCCAGGTTGACGGCCAGCCACGGGAAACGCCGCCGCGTGGTATCGATCACGCGGTCGGTCAGCCGGCCCTCGCCCACGCCGGCCAGGCGCAGGATGTCCTCTTCGTGCTCCTGGTCGAGGACGGCCATGGCATCGTCGATTGTGATGACGCCGACGAGGCGCTCGTTCTCGTCCACCACCGGCGCGGAGATCAGGTGATACTGGTTGAAGGCATAGGCGACATCGGCCTCGTCGCGGGTGACGGGGATGACGTGGAAAACCTCCTCGACCAGGTCCTTGAGCAGCACCTCGCGGCGCGAGCCCATGATCTTGCCCAGCGTCACGTTGCCCACGGGCCGCAACCGCGGGTCCACGAGGATGACGTGGTAGAACTGGTCGGGCAGGTCGTCGCGGTCGCGCAGAAAGTCGATCGCCTCGCCCACGTTCCAGTGCTCGGGCGCCATCACGACCTCGCGCTGCATGAGGCGACCGGCGGAATACTCCGGGTAGGTCAGCGATTTCTGGACCGCCGCGCGATCGCTGTCCTCGAGTGCACCGAGAATCGTTTCCTGTTGGCGGTCCTCGAGGTCCTCCACGAGGTCGACCACGTCGTCGGATTCCAGATCGCGCACGGCATCGGCCAGGACCTCGTCGGGCAGCAGCGCGATCACTTCCTCGCGCAGCGACTCGTCGAGCTCCGAAAGGACGTCACCGTTGAAATCCGGCCCGTACAGCTCGAGCAGGCGGCGCCGGTCGAAGGCGTTGACCTGCTCGAGCAGGTCGGCGATGTCGGC
This sequence comes from Roseovarius salinarum, assembly GCF_002834145.1. Taxonomy (GTDB): domain Bacteria; phylum Pseudomonadota; class Alphaproteobacteria; order Rhodobacterales; family Rhodobacteraceae; genus Roseovarius; species Roseovarius salinarum. The sequence continues at coordinate 4,766 of NZ_PHNT01000017.1, forward strand.
GGCGTGCATCGACGCCATCTCGTCGAGCAGCCGGTCGCGGTCGCCGGTGTCGACGGCGTACATGATCGCGGCAACGGACCTGGGATCGAGCTCGTAGGCGTCGTCGCCGCGCTCGGTGTCGGCCTCGGCCTGGTCGTCCTGATCGGTCATCTGCGCCCCCTTCGTCCGCGGCCCGGCCTAGGATTAGTGAAGCGGCCCGACGAAGACAATCGCCCCGCGCCGCGCAGGCGTTTCAGCAGCCGGGCCGGCCCAGAACCATCACCCATGTGCTGTCCGGCCCCAGCACCAGCCCGTAGCCGGTGACGCGGCGGTTGAGCAGGTTGCGTCGGTGCGGGCGGGACTTCATCCAGCCCGCCAGCACCGCCGACAGGCTGCCCCGGCCCCTCGCAAGGTTCTCGGCCACCACGCAGAAGCCGTAGCCCTGCCGGCGCACGCGGTCGCCCACCCCAGCCCCGTCCGAACCGGCGTGTCCGAAGAACCCGCGGGCGGCCATGTCGCGGGCATGCGCCACCGCGGCCGCGGCCAGCCTGTCATCCACCCGCAACGCGCCGCGCCCGTGCTGCGCGCGGATCGCGTTGATCGAGGCCCGGGCCGAGACCCCGAGGTCGGTCACGGCCTGGGCGCCCGCGGGCGCGGCGACGGCAAGCGCCACCATCAGAAGCAGGATCACGCGGGCACTTCGGCGCATGGCGACCTCTGGTTGCTGTTGAAAACGTGCCCCGAGTCTACCCCTGGGCCGGCCGCCGTGCCAGCGCGTTGTGCCAAGTCAACAGCGCCGGCAGACCACGGGTGGCCGGACGGCCATCCTTCACCGCGGCACGGCCTTCGACGAACAGGTCGCGGACCCGCAAGCGCGAACGTGACGGGATCCCGGGTGCCGGCGCTTTCCGGGCCGGAGATGTCGCGGGCCAGGATATCGGCCCGGGCACCCGGCGCGATGCGCCCGAAATCGGGGCGGCCGGGGACATCGGCGCCACCGCGCCTGGCGATCTTCAGCGTGGCACGCGGGCGTCCCGCATTGCCCCGACCCGCGCGATGACACCGTCGCGGATCAGGATGTCGGCGCCGTCCAGTGGGCTGCGGGCATCGTCCATCGTCGGGACGTGGTCGGCGCGCGACGGAAAAGGGGCGAAGAGCCGCGCGCGTTCGTCACCCTTGGCCCGACCGCCCGAGGCCGATCAATCCACCGCTGCCGGCTGATCGAAGTGCGCGAGACGTTCGAGGGCCTCTTCGTGCTGCCGGCGGCCGGCGGCGGCGATCACCCGTCCGCCGTTGTGCGCCGGCCCGCCCCGCCAGTCGCTCACGATACCGCCCGCGGCGGTGATGACCGCCTGTGGCGCCTGGATGTCGTAGGCGTTGAGCCCGGCCTCGATCACGAGGTCGACGTGCCCGGCGGCCAGCATCGCGTAGGCATAGCAGTCCATGCCGTAGCGCGTCAGCCGCGCGGCGCGGGCCACCCGGGCGAAGGCTGCCGTTTCGGCCGGGTCACCCACGTCGGGCGAGGTGGTGAAAAGGATCGACTCCGCCAGCGGCCGGTCGCCCCGGACGCCGAGCGCGCGCCGGCCCATCGGCCCCTCCATCCGCGCCCGGCCCAGGCCGCCCTCGAACCGCTCGCCGATATAGGGCTGGTCGATGAGCCCGTAGAGCGGCCCTGAATCGTCCGAGAGCGCGATCAGCACCCCCCACGTCGGCGTGCCTGACAGGAAACCGCGGGTGCCGTCCACCGGATCGAGCACCCAGGTCAGCCCCGACTCGCCCGGCACGGCGCCGAATTCCTCGCCCATGATCCCGTCGCGCGGGCGGCGTTCCGCCAGCACCGCGCGCATCGCGCGCTCGCCTGCGCGGTCGCCTTCCGTCACCGGGTCGAACCCCCCGGCGTCCTTGTTGTCGGCATGAAGGCCGTCCGACCTGAAATACGGAAGGATCGCGGTACGCGCGGCATCGGCCATCGCGTGGGCCGTGGCCGGAATGTCTGGGTCGGTCATGCGCCTGCCGCTCCGGGTCTTGGGGGTGGCAGGCCCGCCACCGCCGGGTCGCCGCGTCAGGCGACGTCGCTGAGAACGCGGGCGAGATCGAACAGGCGGCGTCGCTGGTTCTCGGGAATGGCGTAGTATGAGCGCACGAGTTCCAGCGCCTCCTTGTTGGCCAGAAGATCGGACGGCATGGAGTAGTCCGCGCGCGCCTTGCCGCCGCTGCCGTCGAGCCCTTCGAAGAAGAAGGCAACGTCGACACCCAGCGCGTCGGCGATATCCCAAAGCCGCGAGGCGCTGACGCGGTTCGCGCCGGTCTCGTATTTCTGGATCTGCTGGAACTTGATGCCGACGCTTTGTGCCAGCTGCTGCTGCGTCATCCCCGTGAGCCACCGGCGGTGGCGAATGCGTTTACCGACATGCACGTCGACCGGATGCGTCATAACCAACTCCTTCGTAATCATCACCCACGAGGGCAAGCCCCGGGCCGGGCGTTTCGCCAAACCCCCACGCACCCGCCGCGCGCGACGCCTGGACGCTTATCGGTGCAACCACCCTGTAATGCGCGGCACATTATCCAGACAAGATTCCCAAATCAACCTATAACACACCACGCATGAGAGACCTATACGAAATGGATGCAATCTGCACGGGCACCTATGCTTCCGGATAGGTCGCGTTCGGGCCGCGTTTGACTCGCGCGGGAGGATCGGTCAAATCGCGGTGGCCGTCGCGGCCGGACACCGCAGCAGGACGAGGGGCAGGGCTTCAAGATGCGCGCATTCCGGATCACCGCGCCCGATGCCGGCGCAACTCTTGCGGAGGGTCTGCCGCGGCCCGAACCCGGCCCGGGAGAGTTGCGGTTGCGCATCCACGCCTGCGGGCTCAATTTCGCCGACCTGCTGATGATCGAGGGCAAGTACCAGGACATGCCGGAGCCGCCCTTCACGATGGGGATGGAGGTCGCCGGAGAGGTCGACGCCCTCGGCCCCGGCGTATCGGGGCCGGCGCCGGGGACGCGTGTGGCTGTCTTCGGCGGCCATGGCGGGCTGGCCGACTACGGCTGTTTCCCCGCCGACCGCGCGGTGCCGCTGCCCGACAGCATGGATCACACCGAGGCCGCGGCCTTCCAGGTGGCCTACTGCACCAGCCACGTGGCGCTCGAGCACCGCGCGCGCCTGCAGCAGGGCGAGACGCTGCTGGTGCTCGGCGCGGCCGGCGGCGTCGGGCTGACCGCAGTGGAAATCGGCAAGCTGAAGGGCGCGCGCGTGATCGCCTGCGCGCGCGGACGCGACAAGCTGGCCGTGGCCCAACGGGCCGGTGCCGATCACCTCGTCGACGCCGAAACCGAGGACATCCGCCAGGCCTGCAAGGATCTCGGCGGGCTCGACGTGGTCTATGACCCCGTGGGCGGGGAGCAGTTCCGCGCCGCCTTCCGCGCCTGCCGGCCCGAGGGGCGGATCCTGGCGATCGGCTTTGCGTCGGGCGACGTGCCCCAGATCCCGGCCAACCACCTGCTGGTGAAGAACCTCAGCGTCCTCGGCCTCTACTGGGGCGGCTACCTGCGGTTCCGCCCAGAGGTCCTGACCGGCAGCCTGGCCACATTGCTGCGCTGGTACGAGGCCGGCCGGCTGGCCCCGCACGTCAGCCATACCCTGCCGCTCGAACGCACGGAAGAGGCGCTGGACCTGCTGCGCCGGCGCAAGTCGACCGGCAAGGTCGTGGTCACGATGCGCTGACCGCGCGGGGCGCCGCCGGCCGCGCCGGGGACACCCCGAACCCCTGCCGGACCATCCCGGCGAGCCGTGCGATGATCTCGTCGCGCGCGGTGCCGCCACCGTACATGTTGATCTTCTGGTGCCCCAGGTCGGGCAGCCCCTCGCCCGGCGCGATCTGTTCCAGGTGCGGCGGCGCGTGCCCTTCGAGCATGGAGGTCACGGCGAGGTCGGCACTGACCGTGGCCTCGACGGTGCGGTCGGATTCCGATTCCACGGCCATCTCCCAGTCGATGCCGGCGGCGTCGAGGCGCGCGATGTCGCCGGCGCGGAAGACGCACTGCCGGCAATAGGCCAGCCGCAGCGGCCGCTGCCGGAAGGCCGAACCGCCCGGCGCCCCGATCCAGCGCAGCGGCACCTCGCCCAGCGTTTCCGCGCCCGGGCCGACCTCGGCCTCGGTGGTCAGGATCAACTCGACCTCGCCCTTGTCGTGGGCGCGGCGCAACTCGGTGGTGTGCGAGGAGTTCAGATTGACCTTCACCCGTGGGAAGGCCGCGTTGAACTGTTGCAGCACCCGCGGGATCACGGGGTAGACGATGTCGTGGGGCACCCCCAGCGTGACCTCCCCTTCCCAGACAGTGTCGGTCAAGCGGCCGACCGCTTCGTCGTTGAGGGCGATCATCCGCCGTGCATATCCCAGAAGCTGCTCGCCCGCCGGCGTCAGCGTGACGCGCCGGTTGCCACGATCCAGCAGGGCCAGGCCCAGCGTTTCCTCGAGCCGCTTGAGCTGCATCGACACGGCCGATTGCGTCAGGTTCAGAGTGGCGGCCGCGCGGGTTACGCCCCCATGATCGGCAACCGCCATGAAGGACCGCAGCGTGGTGGTGTCCAGATTCCGCATGTATCACGACCCCTGATGTGTTGCCCATTAAACATTCATTTTTCAAATGAAGCAGATCATGCCAGAAACATCAACAGTCGAAATGAAACCGGCGCATTGCATCACGCGATGAAAAGGAGGCCGCCATGACCCTACTGGAACAGACACGCCGCCGCGCGGGTTGCCCCCCGGCACGGCGGCACGGCCTGCGTGCGCTGGCCGCGCTTTTCCGCCAGCGCCAGGCCCTTCGGCGGCTGGAGGATGCCGCCCTGGCCGACCTCGGGCTGACGCGCGACGAGGCCGAGCGCGAGGCGCGCCGCGCGCCGTGGGACGTACCCGACAGCTGGCGTTGCTGACCCTGCGAAAACGGCGCGTGGCCGGCCGGAAAGCCTTGAAAAGCCGCCGTGCCTGACCGATATTGTCGGTGACTGGCCCTGCCGGGCCCGCGCGTTCACAACTCGGAGGCATAGATGGCTGAATTCGACACGATCCGGTCGGCGGCGGGCGCCCGCTCCGCCCAGATCGACCAGGGCCTGCGCGCCCACATGAACAAGGTTTACGGCACCATGTCGGTGGGCATGTTGCTGACTTTCGCCGCGGCCTGGGCCGTGGGCAACAACGCGGCGATGATGAACACCCTGTTCACGGGGTTCACACGCTACATCGTCATGTTCATGCCGCTGATCATGGTCTTCGCCTTCAGCGCCGCGATCAACCGCCTGTCGGCCGCCGGGGCGCAACTGTTCTTCTACGCCTTCTCGGCGGTGATGGGTGTCTCCATCAGCTACATCTTCGTGGTCTTTACCGACTACTCGATCGCGCAGGTGTTCCTGATCACCGCGATCGCCTTCGCGGGCCTGTCGCTGTGGGGCTACACGACGAAGAAGGACATCTCGGGCTGGGGCAGCTTCCTGATCATGGGGCTGATCGGCCTGATCGTGGCCTCGATCGTGAACATCTTCCTCGGCTCGCCCGCCATCATGTTCGCCATCTCGATCATCGGCGTGCTGATCTTCGCGGGGCTGACGGCCTATGACACGCAGGACATCAAGAACGAGTATCTCGCCCACGCCCAGCACGGCGACAGCGAATGGCTCGGCAAGTCCGCGATCATGGGCGCGCTGAGGCTCTACCTCGACTTCATCAACATGTTCATGATGCTTCTCAGCCTGCTCGGCGGGCGCGAATAACGCCGATCCCTCCGGATCGCCAGGGAAGGGCCGGTCGCAAGCGACCGGCCCTTTCGTTTTGGCGCCGCCCCGCGGGCACCGACGCGGGCCGGCGGCGCGGTCGACGTGCATGCGCCACCTCGTCGTCCACCCGCGCTTTCATGCTTCGCGCAGACGGCCGGAACGAAAAAGGCCGCGCCAACGTGGCACGGCCCTTTCCAAAGTCCGATGCTGGGCAGGATTACTTGATCTTGCCTTCCTTGTACTCGACGTGCTTGCGCGCGACGGGATCGTACTTCCGGATCGTCATCTTCTCGGTCATGGTGCGGGCATTCTTCTTGGTCACGTAGAAATGGCCCGTGCCCGCGGTCGAGTTCAGGCGGATCTTGATGGTCGTCGGTTTCGCCATAATCGGGTCTCCTGCGGCGGGCGGCCTTGCGCGCCCCGTGGTATCTGTCGTGAGGCCTGCCTTTTACCCGGGACGCGCCCCGAGTCAACCGGCCGGGCGGCCAAATTTCACGCGCGGAGGGCCTGTAAGCCGGATTCTGTCCAGGGGGAGGCCCCTTGGATGGCCATTCCTCTGGACGCGCGGTTGCCCGCGCGCCTCGAGCTGCCTACCCGGATCCCGGGCCAAGGCGGCCCATGCGGGATCCCTATTCGGCATTGCTCCCGGTGGGGCTTGCCGTGCCGGCCCTGTTGCCAGGGCCGCGGTGGGCTCTTACCCCACCGTTTCACCCTTGCCGGCCCGGGGGCCGGCGGTCTGTTTTCTGTGGCGCTTTCCCTCGGGTTGCCCCGGCCGGGCGTTACCCGGCACCGTTGCCTTGTGGAGTCCGGACTTTCCTCGGGGGGCATACCCCCGCGGCCATCCGGCCCTCCGCGCAAGGGTGACTTAGGCAGTCGCCGCGCCCTGGTCAACGGGAAAGCGGCGCGCAAGATCGGCGGCGAGAGCGGCATCGACAGCGTCCGGTGCCCCGCCCCGTGCCGCCGCCCAGGGGCGAAACCGCAGGCGAAAGGCGCGCAGGATCCAGGTGCTGCCGACAGATGTGTCGTAGCCGAAAGCGGCCGCATCGGTGGCGAAGCGGGCCGGGTCGCCGCAGCGGCCGCCCGCCTCCGCCGCGGGCCAAACGGCAAGCCCCGCACGGGCAAGTGCGCCCCAGTCGAACCGGGCGCCGGGGTCGGATTTCCGCGCCGGCGCCATGTCGGAATGGCCGATCACGCGTGCCGGCGGGATCGACCGGCGCGTCATCACATCGTACAGCAGCGCCTCGAGCGCGGCCATCTGCGGCGCCGGGAAGGGATGCGCGCCGGTGTTCACAAGCTCGATACCGATGGAGCGTGAGTTGACATCGTCCACCCTGCCCCACCGGCCGGCCCCGGCGTGCCACGCGCGCTCGGCTTCCTCCACCAGTTGAAAGGTCGTGCCGGTCTCGTCGACCAGGTAGTGGGCGGACACGGCCGCCGATGGCTCACACAGGCGCGCCAGCGCCGCCCCGGCGTTCGCCATGCCCGTGTAGTGCAGCACCACGAGATCGGGGCTGGCCCCGCCGCGGCGCGCGCCGTAATTCGGCGATGGATGCCGGATCAGCCGGCCGGCCACCGGTGGCTCACCCGCCGAGGGCCTGCCGGAAAGGTTCCGGATCCCACGAACAGGCATAGCCGTCGCCATCGGGATCAAGGGCCTTCCGATCGCGTTCGGGCCCACCCATGTCGAGGAACGCGGCCTGCGCCTTGTCGGGCGACGGGTATTTCGCGCAGTTGCGCTGGTTCCTCGCCTCCAGGTTGAAGCCACGCCGCTTGTAGACCTGCGTGCCCACGGGGTGGCTGGTGGACAGCGCGTAGGCCACGATGTTGGGACCGGTGTCGCCACGGCGCGCGGGCAGCGCGGTCGGCTCGACGACCTCGTACTGTTCGCGAATGCGCGCGATACGCTCCGCGTCTTCCTCGATGGAACGCTCGGCGTCCACCGCCTCGAAGTCGTTTTCGCGCGAGATCCCGCTGGCTGTCGTCACAGCCTCGGGCGGCGGGTTGCCGGGCGCGGCATGCACCACCGGCTCGCCCGAGTTGGCCTGCGTTTCCGCGAGCGCGGCCCGCGTCTCGGCGGCCAGCCGCGCGCCGTCGTCGCCCTGCGCGCTCCGGTCGGTGACCGTCGCATCGCCAGCCGGCGCAGCCGCGGTGCGCCCGCCGCTGCGCGCGTCGTCGCCCGGTGCCAACGGTTCGGTCGCGATGGTGCCCGGCGCCGCCAGCGGCTGCCCGGCAACCCGGGAATCGCGGGCCGTCTTGCGGCTTTCGTACTGCGCCGGGCGGTCGAACCCGGGGCCGCTGTCGGGCACCTGCGGGCTGCACGCGGCAACGCCCAGCAAGGCCGTGCCAACAATCAAGATGCGCATCTGCTTTTTCCTGCCACGCCTGTTTTGAAGCGGGGTTCTACCACCATTTCCCGGGCTTGGCTACAAAGCCCGCGGCCGTCTCGAGGCTGTGGGCACAATTCAGCAGATCGCCTTCTTCCCACGGCCGGCCGATGAGTTGCAGGCCCAGCGGCAGACCGGACTTGTCCTGCCCGGCGGGCACGCTGATGCCCGGAAGGCCCGCCAGGTTCACCGGCACGGTGAAGACGTCGTTGAGGTACATCTGCACGGGATCCTCGTCGCCGACCTCGCCAAGGCCGAAGGCGGCCGAGGGCGTGGCCGGGGTCAGGATCGCGTCGACGCCAGCCTCGAACGCCTGTTCGAAGTCGCGCTTGATCAGGGTGCGCACCTTGCGGGCACGGTTGTAGTACGCGTCGTAGAACCCCGCCGACAGCACGTAGGTGCCCACCATCACGCGGCGCTTGACCTCGTCGCCGAAGCCTTCGGCGCGGGTCTTTTCGTACATGTCGACGATGCCCTCGCCCTTGTCGAGCGTGGCGCGGTGACCGTAGCGCACCCCGTCGTAACGTGCGAGGTTCGATGACGCCTCGGCCGGCGCGATGACGTAGTAGGTCGGCAGCGCATACTTCGTGTGCGGCAGCGAGATGTCGCGGATCTCGGCACCGGCGTCCCGCAGCATCTCGATTCCGCGCTGCCACAGCGCCTCGATCTCGTCGGGCATGCCGTCCACGCGGTATTCGCGGGGGATGCCGATGACCTTGCCGCGGATGTCGCCCGTCAGCATCGCCTCGAAATCGGGCACGGGCAGGTCGGCGGAGGTCGAATCCATCGGGTCGTGGCCGGCCATCGCCTGCAGCATCAGCGCCGCATCGCGCACCGACTTGGTCATCGGCCCGGCCTGGTCAAGGCTGGAGGCGAAGGCCACGATCCCCCAGCGCGAGCAGCGCCCGTACGTGGGCTTGAGCCCGGTGATCCCGGTGAAGGCCGCGGGCTGGCGGATCGAGCCGCCGGTGTCGGTGCCGGTGGCGGCCAGGCATAGGTCGGCGGCCACGGCCGCCGCCGAGCCGCCCGAGGAGCCGCCGGGGGTCAGCCGGCGGTCATCCACCTTCCACGGGTTGACCGCGTCACCGTAGACGCTGGTCTCGTTCGAGCTTCCCATGGCGAATTCGTCCATGTTCAGCTTGCCCAGCATCACCGCGCCCGCATCGAAAAGGTTGCGCGTGACGGTGGATTCGTATTCCGGGCGGAAGCCCTCGAGGATGCGGCTGCCCGCCTGGCTGGCCGTGCCGCGGGTACAGAACAGATCCTTGATGCCGACGGGGATGCCGCACATCGCCGGCGCGTCACCCCGTTGCAGCCGCGCGTCGGCGGCGCGGGCCTGGTCCAGCGCCTGTTCGGGCGTGTCGTGGACGAAGGCGTTGAGGGCCCTGCCCCCCTCGGCCGCCGTCAGGCAGGCCTCGGTCAGCTCGACCGAGGTGACATCGCCGGCGCGCAGCCGGTCGCGGGCCTGGGCGATGGTGAGGGCGTTGAGTTCCCGGGTCATCATTCCACCACCTTGGGCACGGCGAAGAAGCCCTCGCGCGCATCGGGCGCGTTCGACAGGACCTTGTCGGTCTGGCCGCCGTCGGTCACCTCGTCGGCGCGACGCTTGAGGCGCATGGGCGTGACGCTGACCATCGGCGCGACGCCGTCCACGTCGACCTCGGCCAGTTCGTCGATGAACCCCAGGATGCGGTTGAACTCCTGCGCCAGCCCGGGCAGCGCGTCGTCGTCCACGCGGATGCGCGCCAGCCGGGCCACGCGCGCGGCGGTCTCGGTATCGATCGACATCGTCAACTCTCCGTTTCAGGCCACGGGGCCTGCGTTTAGCGCCCACGCGAGGGTTGCGCAACCACGTGGACACGATAGACCTCGATCATCCAGCCCAGCATCGCCGCGTTCAGCAGATGCCAGCCGAAATGGGTGCCCAGGGGCACGATGGCGCAGAGCGGCGCGTCGAGGCTGCGCAACAGGATCGAGACCGCCAGCAGCGCGGCGCCCACCGCCAGCCCCCGCGCCGTGGCCGGCGCGCGACGGGCCAGCGCCACGGCATAGCCCGCGATCAGCAGCGGCAACGGCAGGTAACCGGCCGACACCCCCACGACCGGCAGCCCCGCCAGCAGGGGCACGGCCGCCGCGCACACCGCGAGCGCCAGCACCGTGCCCAGCGCCGCCCGCGCCGGGCCAAGCCCCCAGAAGGCGCGGTTCGCCGCATAGAGGTAAAGGGTCACGAAGGCGGCGATCGGCACCACGTCGGCCAGCCCGGCCCAGGCGCGCGCCACGGTGTGGAACAGGAAGCTGCCCAGGCCGATCAACGCCAGCACCACGGCCAGCACCCGCGCCAGGCCCGTGTCCGCGCCGTTCAACCGGCGCCAGACGACCACTGCGGCCACCACGAAGGCAAGGTTGGTCAAGGCGTTCACGGGCTCGGCCCAGAGGGCCGGGGTGAGCCTTTCGCAATAGGCATCCACGGTTCTTGTCCAGTCCAAGGGTCTTTTCTCCGCCCGCCGGGCTGTTAGGCTGCCCGGGGACAAACCTAGGGAGGCTGACATGAAAATCACATGGCTCGGGCACGCGTCGTTCCGCATCGAGATCGGCGGGCAGGTCCTGCTGATCGATCCCTGGCTGGAGGGCAACCCGATGCTGCCGGCCGAAAGCCACGATGCCGCCATCGCGGGCGCCACGCACATCCTGCTGACACATGCGCATTTCGACCACGTCCAGGACGTCCTGCCGATCGCGCGCACCCGCAAGCTGCCGATCGTGGGCCAGTTCGACCTGATGTCCTACTGGGAAGAACACGAGCACATGACGACCCTGGGCTTCAACAAGGGCGGCACGTTGGACCTGGGCGGCGTGCAGGTGACGATGGTGCACGCGGTGCATTCCACCAGCTTCGGCACCGACAAGGGCCCCGACGTGCCGGGCACCGAGTGCGGCTACATGATCGCGGGCGAGGGCCACACGATCTATGTCTCGGGCGATACCGACGTGATGGCGGACATGAAGGTGTTCCATGACCTGCACGCACCGGATATCGGCATCCTCTGCGCGGGCGGCCATTTCACCATGGACATGCGGCGCGCGGCCTATGCCGCCAAGACCTTCTTCGATTTCAAGACGGTGATCCCCTGCCACTACCGCACCTTCGATTTCCTCGAACAGTCGGCCGACACGCTGGTCGAGGCGCTGCCGGGCGCGGACGTGATCGAGCCCGAGGTGATGACGCCCATCGAGATCTGAGCGCCAAAGGGGGCGCTGCCCCCTCTTGGCCTTCGGCCAATTCACCCCCGGAGTATTTCGGGCAAGATGAAGGGGCGGGCGATCCGCCCTTCCCCGCCGGGGCGCTTTGCGGTATCGCGCGGGACATGAGCGGCACCGAGCACAAGGGCGAGCGCATCGCCAAGGTCATCGCCCGCGCCGGCCGCGCCAGCCGGCGCGAGGCGGAACGGCTGATCTCCGCGGGGCGCGTGGCCGTCAACGGCCGCACCATCGAGCGGGCCGCGCTCAACGTCACGGACAAGGACAAGGTCACCGTGGACGGCATCGCGCTGGACGCGCCCGAGCCGCCGCGGCTGTGGCTTTACCACAAGCCGGCGGGGCTGGTGACGACGGCCCGAGACGAACAGGGACGGCCCACCGTCTTCGACGAATTGCCGCCCGGAATGCCGCGGGTGATGAGCGTCGGGCGGCTCGACATCAACTCCGAGGGGTTGTTGCTGCTCACCAACGACGGCGGCATCAAGCGCAGGCTGGAACTGCCCAGCACCGGCTGGCTGCGCAAGTACCGCGTGCGCGTCAAGGGGCGGCCCACCGACGACACCGTCGCGCCGCTGCGCGAGGGGCTGACGCTCGACGGGGAGCGGTTCCAGCCGATGCAGGTGTCGATCGATCGCCAGCAGGGCGCCAACGCCTGGATCACGGTGGGCATCCGCGAGGGCCGCAACCGCGAGGTGCGCCGCGCGATGGAGGCGGTGGGACTTTCGGTGAACCGGCTGATCCGCGTCTCCTACGGGCCTTTCCAGCTGGGCAATCTCGGGCCCGGCGCCGTGGAGGAAGTGCGCCCGCGGGTACTGCGCGACCAGCTCGGCCCCGAGGCCGGGCGAAGTGACGGCGGCGGGAACGGCAAGGCGCCCGAACGCCGGCGGGTGAGGCGCAAGCGCCGCGGCTAGGGCCCATTTCCCCGGGCCGGCCCGTTTCATCTTGCTTTGACACGGGTCTGCGTTATTGCGGCGGTGACGGACAGACCTTGCATGGAGCCGATCCGATGGCCGACCTTCTGACACTGGAAACCCTGGGCAACCTGCTGATGCTGTGCTTCCTGCAGGCGGTGCTGGGCTTCGACAACCTTCTGTACATCTCGATCGAGAGCAAACGCGCACCGGTGGCACAGCAAAGCGCCGTGCGCTACTGGGGCATCATCATCGCGGTGGCGCTGCGCATCGTGCTGTTGTTCGCGATGGTCCGGCTGATCGACGCGCTGGCCGAGCCGTTCCACGTCTTCGACTGGACGGGCGTGCTGGAGGGCGGCGTGAACTTCGCCACCTGCGTCTTCATCCTGGGCGGCATCTTCATCATCTACACGGCGGTCAAGGAGATCGGCCACATGCTCACGATCGAGCGGCTCGACACCGACGTGAACGACAAGCCCGGCAAGTCGGCAACGCAGGTCATCATGATGATCGTGACGGTGAACCTGATCTTCTCGTTCGACTCGGTGCTGTCGGCGCTGGCGATCACGGATGTCTTCGTGGTACTCGCCTTCGCGATCCTGCTGTCTGGCGCGGCCATGCTGCTGCTGGCCGAAAGCGTGACGCAATTCCTCGAGAAGAACCGGATGTACGAGGTGCTGGGCCTGTTCATCCTGCTCATCGTCGGCGTCGTGCTGCTGGGCGAGGCCGGCCAGGCCGCGGCACACGCCGCCCACGACGACAGCCTGGCGCTGAGATTCTTCGGCTACGAGGTCGTGCCGATGTCCAAGACCACCTTCTATTTCTCGGTCGTCGTCCTGGTCGCCACCGAGGTGATCCAGTCGGGCTACCGCCGCAAGCTTGCAGCCGAGCGCCGCAACGCAGGCCGGCACTAGAACGGGGCGCGGGCATCGACTATGTTTCCGGCAGGAAAGGACGGTTGCGATGGCGAGGCTCCTGATGCTCCTGGCGCTGGCCGTGATCGCCGCGGCGCTGCTGGTCGCCGCACTGGCGACGGCGACCCGCGGGATCGAGCAGGCCGAAGGCGCGCTGAGGAAAGGGAACATGGTACAAAATGTCGCCTACATCGCGCTCCTGGTGCTGCTGACGGGCATCGTGACCGGCTGGATCGGGGGGCTGTAGGGCATGGCGCACCGTTACGGCGGCAAATACAGCCCCGGCGGCGACAACGCCGAGGCCTCCAGACCGGGGCCTTACGACGGGGCGCGCGTGGACCCCGTCGGCGCGCGCTGCAATCTTCTGCTGGTTCCACCGGTGGTGCTGGCCGTCCTGTCGCTGGACGACGGGGCGACCGGGTTGGCCGCCGGGCTGGCCGGCGCGGCGCTGCTGGGCCTTGGCGCGTGGCTGCTGCGCGACGGGCTGCGCGCCGAGGCCGCCTATGACGCGCGCAATGTCGCCCGCCGCCCCGCCGTGCCCCGCAAGCTGTTCGCGGCCGCGCTGACCGGGCTGGGCACCGCGGCGGCCGCATGGCGGATCGAGCCGGGGCTGCTGGCACCGGCGGTCTATGGCGCGGCGGCCGGCGTGCTGCACGTCGCGGCCTTCGGCACCGACCCGCTGCGCGACAAGGGATTGGGCGGCATCGACGACTTCCAGAACCGGCGCGTGGCCCGCGCCGTCGACCAGGCCGAAAACCACCTGTCGGACATGGCCGACGCGATCAGCCGGGCGGGCGACCGGGAACTCGAAGCCCGGGTGGAGCGGTTCCAGACCACGGCACGTCACCTGTTCCGCACCGTCGAGGAAGACCCGCGCGACCTGACGGCGGCGCGCAAGTACCTGTCCGTCTACCTGCTGGGCGCGCGCGATGCGACGGTGAAGTTCGCCGACCTTTACAGCCGCCGGCGCGACCCCGAAGCGCGGCGCGATTACCTGCGCCTGCTCGACGATCTCGAACAGAATTTCGCTGCGCGCACCGAGAAGATGCTGCTGGATGACCGCAGCGACCTGACAGTCGAGATCGACGTGCTGCGCGAGCGGCTTCAACGCGAGGGCATCCGCCCGGCCCCACCCGAAACCGAGGAAAACGCAAATGTCTGACACCATCCGCCAGCAAGCCGAGCAAAGCCTGGCCGACATCGAGGAAATCAGCCGCCACACCCTGCCCGAGCCATCGGAGGCCGACGCGGTGGTTCCGATGGAGAAGGCCGATGCCGACGCCCGCAGCGAGATCGCCCGGCGCATGGAGGAAATCGACCTGGACGACACCAATTCGATCGTCGCCTTCGGGTCCGGGGCACAGGCGGAATTGCAGGAGATCTCGCAGTCGATGCTGTCGGGGGTGCGCAACAAGGACGTGGGCCCGGCCGGCGACAGCCTGCGCGGGATCGTGACCACGATCCGCGGTTTCTCGGTCTCGGAACTGGACGTGCGGCGCGAACGCAGCTGGTGGGAGAAGCTGATCGGCCGTGCCGCGCCGGTCGCCAAGTTCACCGCCCGCTACGAGGAGGTGCAGGGCCAGATCGACCGCATCACCGAGGACCTGCTGGGCCACGAGCACCAGCTGATGAAGGACATCAAGTCGCTCGACATGCTCTACGAGAAGACGCTGGACTTCTACGACGAGCTGGCGCTCTACATCGCCGCCGGCGAGGAGAAGCTGCGCGCGCTCGACACCGAGGAAATCCCTGCCAAGCAGGCCGCGGTGGACGCCGCGGCCGAGGACGACCAGGTCATGGCCGCGCAGGAACTGCGCGACCTGCGCGCGGCGCGCGACGACCTCGAACGCCGGGTGCACGACCTCAAGCTGACGCGCCAGGTCACGATGCAGTCGCTGCCCTCCATCCGGCTGGTGCAGGAAAACGACAAGAGCCTGGTGACCAAGATCAACTCCACGCTGGTCAACACCGTGCCGCTGTGGGAAACCCAGCTGGCGCAGGCGGTCACGATCCAGCGCTCCGCCGAGGCCGCGAAGGCCGTGCGCGAGGCCGGGGACCTTACCAATGAACTGCTGACCGCCAACGCCCAGAACCTGCGCGAATCCAACAGGATGGTCCGCGAGGAAATGGAACGCGGCACCTTCGACATCGAGGCGATCAAACAGGCCAACGCCGATCTGATCGGCACGATCGAGGAAAGCCTGCAGATCGCCGACGAGGGCAAGGCGCGCCGCGCAGAGGCCGAGAAGGAGCTGCAGAAGATGGAAACCGAACTGCGCGACAAGCTGTCTGCCGCGAAGGCGCGCGAGACCGGCGCGGGCGACACGGCCGCCACCAGCGTTCCGAAGGCATCGTGAGGCCGGCGTGACGGACCTGCGCAGGATCACATCTGCGGTTGCCGGGGCGCTGCTGGCTCTGACGCTGGGCGCCTGCACGCCCTTGACGGGCATGCTTGGCTCCGCGCCGGAGCAACGCCCCCCGCAGCCATCGGCCACGGGCGAACGGGAAGATGACCGTCCCTCCAGCCGCAGCCGGGCGCTTGCGCGGCACTACGCCCGGGTGCAGGAGGATCTTCTGGCCAAGGGGCTGTTGCGCACCGACGGCGGCGGCGCCGACACGCCGTTCTACGACACCGACCTGCAACGGAATTTCGAACGCATCGCCTTCTACGACGAGTATGCCCGCGACGGCGGGCTGCGCGCCTCGGACGGCCGTGCCAGCCGGCTGCGCAAGTGGGCACGGCCGGTGCGCATGTCGGTGGAGTTCGGCGCGTCGGTGCCCGACGACCAGCGCGAGACCGACCGGCGCATCATCGCGGACTATGCCGCGCGGCTGTCGCGCGTGACGGGCCATCCCATCCGCACCGGCGCGGGCAACGCCAACTTCCACGTGCTGGTGATGGGCGAGGACGACCGCGATGCCGCGATCACGCGCATCAAGACGCTGGTGCCGCGGATCAACGCGTCGTCGCTGGCGCTCTTCCGCACGCTGCCGCGGTCGATCCACTGCCTCGTGATCGCCTTCTCGGGCGGCGCGGGCGACTATTCCTACCGCAAGGCCATCGCCTTCATCCGCGCCGAGCACCCCGACCTGCTGCGCCGGTCCTGCGTGCACGAGGAACTGGCGCAGGGCCTCGGGCTGGCCAACGACAGCCCCGAGGCGCGCCCGTCGATCTTCAACGACGACGACGAGTTCGCCCTGCTGACCACGCACGACGAGAAGCTGCTGGAGGTGCTCTACGACCCCCGGCTCAAGCCGGGCATGAGCGTCGAGGAGGCCCGCCCGATCGTGCGGCGCATCCTCGACGGTTTCTCGGGGCCCGTGTAACCCACAGGAGACCAGACAGGATGGGCATTTTCGATTTCCTCACCGGCGAGTTCATCGACGTCATCCACTGGACGGACGATACCCGCGACACCATGGTCTGGCGGTTCGAGCGCGAGGGCCACGAGATCAAGTACGGCGCCAAGCTGACGGTGCGCGAGGGGCAGGCGGCGGTCTTCGTGCACGAAGGCCGGCTTGCCGATGTCTTCACACCCGGTCTCTACATGCTGGAGACCAACAACATGCCGGTGATGACGACCCTGCAACACTGGGATCACGGTTTCCGCTCGCCCTTCAAGTCCGAGATCTATTTCGTCAACACGACGCGGTTTTCCGACCTGAAATGGGGCACCAAGAACCCCATCATGCTGCGCGACCCCGAATTCGGCCCCACGCGCATCCGCGCCTACGGCACCTACACCGTGCGCGTCAGCGACCCCGCGCGGTTCCTGTCCGAGATCGTGGGCACCGACGGCGAGTTCACGATGGACGAGATCAGCTACCAGATCCGCAACATCATCGTGCAGGAGTTCAGCCGCGTGATCGCGTCCTCCGGGATTCCCGTCCTCGAGATGGCCGCCAACACCCGCGACCTGGGCAAGCTGGTGGCCGAGGCGATATCGGACACGATCGCGGATTACGGGCTGGCCCTGCCCGAGCTTTACATCGAGAACATCTCGCTGCCCCCGGCGGTGGAAAAGGCGCTGGACAAGCGCACCTCGATGGGGCTGGCCGGCGACCTTGGCGATTTCTCTCAATACTCGGCGGCCGAGGCGATGTCGGAGGCCGCCGCAAACCCGGCCGGCGGCGGCGCCATGGGGGCCGGCCTCGGCGCGGGAATGGGGCTGGCGATGGCCCGGCAGATGACGGGCGGGCGGCCCGGAGCCTGGGGTGCGCGGCCCACCGGCGACACCGCAAGGACCGCGCCGCCGCCCCCGCCGGTGGAACATGTCTGGCACATCGCCGAACAGGGCCAGACGCACGGCCCCTATTCCAAGGCCGCGATGGGCCGGATGGCGCGCGAGGGCAGCCTGACACGCGACAGCATGGTCTGGACCCCGGGGCAGGATGGCTGGATGCGCGCGGAGGACGTGGCCGAGCTGGCGCAGCTTTTCACCGTCATGCCCCCGCCCCCGCCGCCGTCCGCGCCGAAGGGGTGACACAGTGGTGAGCACCCCGCCCCCGCCGCCGCCCGCGCCCGAGGCGTCCGCGCCTGCCGCGCCGGCGGCGGCACGGTCCGAGCACCGCTTTCCCTGCGATCAATGCGGCGCCGACTATCGCTTCGACGCCGAGACCGGGCGGTTGCTGTGCGACCACTGCGGCCATGCGCAGGAGATCGCGGGCGCGGGGCCGTGGGACTCGCCGCTGGCCGAACTCGATTTCGACAGCGCGCTCGCCGACAGCCTGCCCGCCCAGGAAACCGAGGAAACCCGCGTCCTGAGCTGCCCCAACTGCGGCGCCCAGGTCGAGTTCGACACCAATCTGCACGCGGCCGAATGCCCGTTCTGCGCCACGCCCGTCGTCACCGACACCGGCACGCACCGCCATGTCAAGCCACGCGGCCTGCTGCCCTTCGCCCTCGACGAACGTGCCGCGCACAAGGCCATGACCGACTGGCTGGGCACCTTGTGGTTCGCACCCGGCGGGTTGCAGGACTACGCCCGCAAGGGGCGGCGAATGCAGGGGATCTACGTGCCCTACTGGACGTTCGACGCCGACACCGCCTCGCGTTACCGGGGCGAGCGCGGCACCGTGTATTACGAAACCCGCAGCGTCGTGCGCGACGGCAAACGCGAAACCGTGCGCGTGGCCAAGGTGCGCTGGCGCCCCGTCACGGGGCGCGTGGCACGATTCTTCGACGACGTGCTGGTGCTTGCCTCCACCTCGCTGCCCAGGCGCTTCACAGACGCGCTGGAACCCTGGGACCTCGCCGCGCTGGAACCCTACCGGCCCGAGTTCCTTGCCGGTTTCCGGGCCGAGGCATACACTGTCGAACTTCGGGACGGCTTCGCCCGGGCGCGCACGCGAATGGACCGGGTGATCGCCCGTGACGTGCGCTTCGACATCGGCGGCGACCGCCAGCGGATCCATGACATCGACACGCAGGTGTCCGACGTGACCTTCAAGCACATTCTTCTGCCGGTCTGGGTGGCCGCCTACGCCTACCGCGGCAAACCCTACCGCTTCGTCGTCAACGGCCGAACGGGGCTGGTTCAGGGCGAACGGCCCTGGTCGGCCTGGAAGATCGCCGCGGCCGTCCTGGCGGGCGCGCTTGCGGCCGGCGCCGTGGGTTACGGCATTGCCATCAACCAGGGGGCATTCTGATGGACGGAACGCAGACCGAACCGGATTTCGCCGCGCTCGAGCGCATCCTCGCCGAGCGCTACAGCTGCCGCGCGTTCCGGCCCGACCCCGTGCCCGATGACACGATCGCGCGCATCGTGCGGGCGGCGGGGCGCGCGCCATCATGGTGCAACGCCCAGCCTTGGCAGGTCACGGTGACGCGCGGGGCGGAAACCGACCGGTTCCGTGCGGCGCTGCTGGCCACCGCGGAAAGCACGGCACCCGCCTCGGACCTGCCGTGGCCCGAGAGCTACCCGGGGGTCTACGGCGCGCGCCGGCGCACCTGCGGCTTCCAGCTCTACGAGGCGGTGGGCATCGCCCGCGACGACCGCGCGGCGCGCAAGGAACAGTCGATGCAGAACTACCGGCTGTTCGACGCACCCCATGTGGCCATCGTTCATTCCGAGGCCGCGCTCGGCCCCTACGGCGCCATGGACACCGGCGGCTTCGTCACCGCCTTCACGCTCGCCGCGACCGCGCTTGGCGTGGCGACCATCGCGCAGGCCTCCGTCGCGGCCTTTCCCGGCTTCATCCGGGCGCACTTCGGCCTCCCGGAAACCCGGATGATCCTGTGTGCCGTTTCCTTCGGTTATGCGGACCCGGACCACCCGGCCAACGCGTTCCGCACCGAACGCGCCGACGTGGCGGACATCATGGACACGCGCGGCTGACCGGCGCGGCCCCGGCGCCGCGCGGGCGCCGGGGCGAATGGGCGTCAGCCCTTGGAAATCTTGATCTTGCGGGCCTCGGGGGACTGCGGCGTGCGCTTGGGCACGGACAGCGTCAGGACCCCGTCCTTCAGGCCGGCCTCGATCTTGTCGCCGTCGGCGTCGGCCGGCAGGCGGAAGGTCCGGCTGAAGGCGCCGTACTGGCGTTCGGAGAAGAACCAGGTATCGCCTTCCTCCTGGTGCTCCTGGCTTTTCTCTCCCTTGACGGTGACCACCCCGTCATGCACCGAGATGTCGATGTCCTTTTCCGACACCCCCGGCAGCTCCACCGAGATCCGGTAGGCATCGTCGCTCGCAGAGGCGTCCGAGGCCGGCGACAGCCACTCGGCCACGCGCGTGCCGAAGTTGCGAAGCGGTTCATAAAAGGACGGCCAAAGGCCGGTCGACTGGGATT
Organism: Roseovarius salinarum; assembly: GCF_002834145.1. Taxonomy (GTDB): domain Bacteria; phylum Pseudomonadota; class Alphaproteobacteria; order Rhodobacterales; family Rhodobacteraceae; genus Roseovarius; species Roseovarius salinarum. The sequence continues at coordinate 24,780 of NZ_PHNT01000017.1, forward strand.
TTTCCACCATTCTCCGGACTCCTTTCAAGGTTGGTCGGGTGCATGTTGCAAACGGTTGCCGCCATCCGCCTTGATCGGCGTCAAACCGGTGTGGGCGACAGCGTTCTCGGGTCGATATAGGAAGCGCCAGCAGCAGTTTAAGGGGGCGCTTGGGTCTTGCGCGACGCGGCGGAATGGCCGATGCCTGTCACCCGGAAAAACGAAGGAGACCCGACCATGCGCGCCCTGCTGCAACGTGTCGCCCATGCCTCGGTCAAGGTCGAAGGCGAACTGATCGGCCGGACGGGACCCGGCCTGCTGGTGCTGGTCTGCGCGATGGACGGCGACACCGAGGCGCAGGCCGAGCAACTGGCCGCCAAGACGGCCAAGCTGCGCGTCTTTGCCGACGACGCGGGCAGGATGAACCGCGCGCTCTCCGACACCGGGGGCGGGGCGCTGGTCGTCAGCCAGTTCACGCTGGCGGCCGACACACGCCGCGGCAACCGCCCCGGGTTTTCCGCCGCCGCCGCACCGGAGGTCGGCGAACGGCTTTACCACCACTACGCGCGGGCGCTCGCCGCGCATGGCGTGGCGGTGGAAACCGGGCGGTTCGGCGCCGACATGAAGGTGGAGCTGCTCAACGACGGCCCGGTGACCATCTGGCTTGAGGTCTGAACGCCGCTCAGGGTTCGCGCAGCGCCTCGCGCGACTTGTAGAGCGGCTTGAGAAGGTACTGCAGGACGGTCTTGCCGCCGGTGTGAAGCTCGACCTGCGCGCGCATGCCCGGGCGCATCTCGATGCCTTGCTGGCGGTCGGTCATCGCGTTCTTGTCGACGCGCAGCGTGACCTTGTAGTGCGGATCGCGCTTGCCGTCCGGGGCGTTTTCATTCTCGAAGGTGTCGGCCGAGATGAAATCGACCGTCCCCTTGAGCGTGCCGAAGATCGTGTAGTCATAGGCCGTCAGCTTGATCGTCGCCTCCTGCCCCTTGCGGATGTTGGCGATGTCCTCGGGCGCGACGCGCGCCTCCACCAGCAGCTCCTCGCCCATCGGGATGATCTCGAGGATTTCCTCGCCGGGCCGCACGACCCCGCCGATGGTGGTGACGGCCAGGTTGTTGACGATCCCGCGCATCGGGCTTTTCAGGACGGTGCGGTTCAGCTGGTCCTGGCTGGCCTTGAGTTGCTGGCGCAGCTTGTCGAGCTCGCGCAGCGTTTCCGAATAGGCTTCGGCGCGCTCCAGTTCCGTCTGGGTGACGATCTCGTCGTGGCGCTTGCGCGCGTCGGCATGGGCCTTGCGCGCGCGGGTCACCTCGATCAGCGCAACGATCTTCTTGTCGAGCATGTTCTCCATCAGCGCGCGTTCCTCGGCCGCCTGTTCGAGCACGCGCTTGGCGCCCTCGCGCCGCTTGACGTAATCGGACTGCCGCGCCGCAAGAAGCGCGCGTTCCGAGGCGACGATGCGCGGCGACCGCCGCGCAAGGTCCTCGGGCACGGTGAAATCGAACTGGCCCGCCAGCTCGGCCTCGAAGCGCAGGCGCCGCACCTCGAGCGCGTCGATCCGGTCGCGCAGCTCGGCCACCGACGACTTGAACTGCGTGCCGTGCAGCCGGGCGACCACCTCGCCCTTGTCCACCACGTCGCCCTCGGACACCAGGAGCTCGCTGAGGATGCCGCCCTCGAGGTTCTGGATGATCTGCGGCCGCGACGAGGCGATGAAGGTGCCGTCGGCGCGCACGATCTCGTCCACCCAGGCGAAGGCCGCCCAGAGCAGGAACAACCAGACCGTTGCCGCGCACAGCCAGATGGTCAGGCTGGGACCGCGCAGTCTCCACGCCAACTGCCCGGCTCGGTCGAGGGCGCGTGCCGCCGTCACCTCAGCCCCCATCGCCCGCGGCCGCGCCGCCGGCGCGGGCCAGGTGCGCCATCACCTCGTCACGCGGGCCATCCACGGCCATGCGCCCGTTCTGCAACACCGCCGTGCGCTGGGCGAGCTTCAGGATCGGCATGCGGTGGGTGGCAAGGATCGCCGTCCGTCCCTCCAGCCAGCTTTCCAGCCGGCTGACCAGCGTGCGCTCCAGCGTCTGGTCCAGCGCCGCGGTCGGCTCGTCCAGCAGGCAGACCGCCGGGTCCTGCAGCCACAGCCGCGCCCAGCCGATCGACTGGCGCTGCCCCGCCGAGAGCCCCTTGCCGCCGTCGCGGATCTCGAGGTCCAACCCCTTGGGATGGCCCTTCACGAAGGGGCCCAGCCCGGCGAAATCCAGCGCCCGCAGCAGGCGGTCGTCGTCACGCTCCAGCAGGTTGAGATTGAGGTTGTCGCGCAGTGTCCCCGTGAACAGGCGCACGTCCTGCCCGAGGTAGCCCACCAGCCGGCGGATGTCGCGCGGGTCGATCTGGCCCATATCGGTGCCATCGAGCGCGACGCGTCCGCGGTCGGGCGCGTAGAGCCCCGACAGGACCCTGAGCAACGTGGACTTGCCGGACCCGTTCGCGCCCAGCACCGCCACGGTCTGTCCCGGCGGGATGGACAGGGCGGGAATGTCCAGCACCGGCGGCCCCTCCGCATCGTAGCTGAACTGCATCTCGCGGATCTCGTAACCGCCCTCCAGCGTCTCGCGCCGAAGGTAGCGCCGCCCCGGCGTGGCGTCCTGCTCGGCCAGCGCGATGGCATCCAGCCCGTCGAGCGCCGACTTCGCGTTGCCCCAGCGTGCCATCGTGCCGGCCAGTTGCGTCAGCGGCGCCAGCGTGCGGCCGGTCAGGATGCTGACGGCGATGATGGTGCCCACGGTGAATTCACCGGCGAAGACGAGGTAGGTGCCGGCGATGATCGCGGCGACATAGGTCGCCTGCTGCACCCCCTGGCTCCAGAACGTCAGGTTCGAGGCCAGTCGGCGCTGCTCGCGCGAGGTCGCGGCCGACTGGTCCGTCAGGTCCTGCCACTGCCGGCGGAACCGGTCCTCGGCGCGCTGCGTCTTGACGGTGTCGAGCTCGAAGATCGCCTCGTGCAGCAGGCGCGAGGCCCGCGCGCCCGCGCCCTGCGCATCGCGCGTGACCCGCATCATGTGCTTTTGCAGGAACAGGCCCGGCACCACCATCAGCACGCCGCCCAGGATCAGCACCCAGACCACGTTGCCCGCGATCGAGGCCACGAGCGCGAGGAACACGAAGATGAAGGGGATGTCGGCCAGCGTGCCGATGGCCGAGGCGGTGAAGAAATCGCGGATCGCGCCGAATTCGCGCATGGCGCTGAACAGCTTGCTGGGCGCGCGGGCCGCCAGGGCCGAGCGCATGCCCAGCATCCGCTCCATCAGCAGGCCCTGCACGCGCGATTCGATCTGGCGGCCCGCGCCGTCCAGCAACCGCGCCCGCGCGATCTTGAGCATCGCCTCCATCACCAGCGCGAGGCCCGCGCCCGCCGCCAGCACCCAAAGCGTGGCCTGTGACTGGTGGGGGATCACGCGGTCATAGACCTGGAGCGCGAACAGCGCGACCGCGACGGCCAGAAGGTTGGCCATGAACGAGCCGAGCGCGACCTCGGCCATCGGGCGGCGCAGCCGGTGAAACTCGCCCCAGAACCAGTGCGGCGCCTCGGCGCCGTCGCTGTCGTCTGCCCGCGCAGGCGCTTGCGCCGTGACCACCGTCCCGGTGAAAACCGGGTCGAAGTCCGCGCGCGGCACGGTGGTGCGGTTGTCCGGGCAGGTCGTGTCATGGATTTCCAGCGCGCCGTCCCGGCGCCCCAGCACCAGCACGTATTGGCCGCTGGTCATCTCGGCCAGCGCGGGCCAGGTGTCCGCGTCGGTGGTTTCGACCGTTTCGGCACGGGACGGAAGCCCGCAGGCCGACAGGCCGGCGGCCAGCGCCCGGGGCGTGGGCCGGTCGTCCGCGCCGTCCAGGGCGCCGTCGGCGGCCATTGCCTCGAGGATGTCCCGCGCGGGCACGCTGGCCCCCAGCAGTCCCGCGTAGGCGGCGGCAAGCTGTGCCCGCGCACGCGTGCGGGGGCCGACCCGGGCGACGCCGGCCGCCCGCGCGGGCGCGGCATCGGCATTGGACACCGGGCGCAGCCGCCTGGCGGCCCCGGGCGGCATGGTCACTGACACGGGCGCGCCGGTCAAATCTCGCTCCCGTCCGCCAGCAGCCCGAGATGGCGGGCGACCTCGAGCCGGGTCTGCGCCAGCTCGTGCTTGCGGGCGACGTGGTCGCGTTGCCGCTGCGCGAAGGTCTCGTAGACACCGACCACGTCCATGACCTGGCGCTGGCCGTTTTCGTACTGCGCCTGGAACAGCTCGAGGGTGCTCTTGGCGCGGCGTGCAAGCTCGCTCGTCTCGGCGACCTGCCGCGACAGCGCGACCAGCCGCTGGTCCATCCGGCGCAGGTCGCGGTCGGCATCCTCCTTGGCCTGCCGCACGCGGCGGGACGCGGCCTCCTTCTGCGCCTCGATCGCCTTCAGGCGCGCGCCCGTGCCCAGCCCCAGCAACCCGTCACCGCCCAGTTGCAGGCCCATGCCGCTGCCGTCGTCCCCGAGGCTGCCACCGGCGGTGACCCCCGGCAACTGATCGGCGCGGTCGATGCGCGCGCGCGCGATGTCGCGCGCGCGCATCGCCTCGGCCGCGAGAACCTCCAGCGGGACGGCGTCGCCCGCCGCCACGCGCACGTCGCTGAGCCCCTCGACCTCGTCCAGCGGGTGCACGGACATCGCGTTGAGTTCCGCGAGCCCGGTGGTCGCGACTTCGCGTTGCGCGGACAGTTCGGCGCGGATCTCGGCCAGTTTCTGGCGCACCACGTCCAGATCCGAGCGGTCCGAGATGCCGCCGCGCACGCGCTCGCGCATGATCCGCTCGAATTCCTGCATGTCCCGCAGCGCGCGGCGCTCCAGGCCGACACGTTCGCGCGCCTCGGCCGCGTCGAGATACAACGACAACGCCTCGGCCAGCCGGTCGTTGGTTGCCTCGGCCAGCTTGACGGCGGCCACCTCGACATCCGCGGCCGCGAAGGCGCGTTCGGCCTTCTTGCGCCCGTGGTCGAACAGGACCTGCTCGACCAGCAGGCGCGAGACGACGTCGTCGAGGCTGGTCAGGGTGATCTCTGGGCCGACGCGCGGCAGCCAGTTCTTGGCGGCCGCCTGCGCCCGCAGACGCGCGCCGCGCAGTTCGGTGGCCTGCGTGCGGCTGTCGGCCTCGAGGACGGCGCGCGCCACCCGGTCGAAGCTGCCACCCGGCGGCAGCGCGCTGCGCCGCGCCTTCAGGTCCGCAATGATGGCCGAGGACTCCGCCTGTGCCTCGCGGTCGGCCGCGAAGAGCGACTGCGTCGTGTCGCGGAACCGCGACACGATTCCGCCGTCCTCGCCCGGGCCGGTCGCGCATCCCCCGAGCGCCAGGGTGACAATTGCCAGAAGGCCCCATGTGCCGGTTGTCTGCGTCTTTGTCATGCTGTGTCGCTCCAGCGGTCGGTCGGCGGGCGGGACGGGGGCTGCGGTCAGGTCTGAACGGTGACATCCTCGTCGACGATGACCGTCGCATCGCCGCCGAAGCTGTATATGTCGTAGGCATCGCCATCGATCTGCGTGTCGCCCGTGTCCTGCGCGCCGGCCAGCGTCACGGTGTCGTCGGCCCCGCCATGCACGACGAGCGTGTCGGAGGTGTCAGACAGCGCAGTCACCTCCGCCTCGGTGGCCGTCATCTCGGCGTTGTCGCCGAACCGCAGGTCCACGGCGGAGACGTCGAACTGGTCCAGCGCGGCGGAGTCGAGCTCGACCTCGCTCGTCGCCGTCTCGTCGAGGACGACAAGGGTGCTGGAGGCGTTTCCGGCATCGTCGGTACTGGTCACCACGAGTTGCGAGCCGTCGGGCACCGTCGTGGGATCACCCGAGCCGTCGAGGAAATGATGGTCGGACTCACCCAGGAATTCGTCCTGCGTGGTGTGCAATGGCACGGCGCTGACCGATCCGTCCGGCTCGATCTCGTGGACCGTCACCGTTTCCTCGGTTGTCTCGGTGGTCACGTTCCGGTACCCGCCCCCCTGCCGGAAATAGCCGACGATCCCCGGCGCGTCGGGCACATCGGTGTCGACGGTCAGCGAATCCTCGATGCTGGTCGTGTTTCCGGCGGCGTCCGTCGCGGTGACCTTGAAGCTCTCGGTGCTCTCGCCCTCGGGGATGTCGCCGGACGGGATGTCCAGCGTCCAGTTGCCGTCACCATCCACATCCGCGTCATAGGTCTTGCCGAAGATCTCGACCTGCACCGCCGAGCCGGCCTCGACCTGCCCGGCCAGCGTGATCCCGTCCCGCGCTTCCGCGGCGTTGACCGTCCCGTCGGTTGCGACCGAAGCCGCATCGGCCGACAGGGTATTGACCCGCGTGTCGACGGTGACGGTGTCCTCGATCGTCTTGGTGTTGCCGGCGGAATCCGTCACCTCGACGGTCATGTCCGCGGTGTATTCGCCCTCGGCCAGGGCCCCGGCTTCGAACTGCGCGGTCCAGTTGCCGTCGTCGTCGACCTGCGCCTCGCGCGTCACCCCGTCGATCGTGACCCCGACCGTCGAGCCCGGCTCGGCGGTGCCCGTCACCTCGAACCCTGCGTCCGCGGTGGCCTTGTTGACCACATCGGTGCCATCGGTCGAAACCGCGACGTCGAGATCCTCCATGCCGGTGTCCTCGACCCGCGTGTCGACGTTCACCGTCTTGTCCACACGGCGCGTGTTGCCCGCGGCATCGGTGGTGATCGCGACGAGCTGCGCGTCGTAGCTGCCCCGAGGGATCTCGCCGGCGGCGAACTCCACAGACCAGTCGCCGTCATCGTCGGCGGTCACGGTTCGGGTCGTGCCCTCGAACGTGACCTCGACCTCGGCGCCGGGATCGGCGCGCCCCCCGACGGTGATGCCAGAGGCCGCCTCGTCGGCGTTGACCGTACCGTCACCACCCACCTGCCCGGCCTGCACGGAAAGCGTGCCGGCCTCCGTGTCGACAGCGACCGTATCCTCGATCGTGCGGACGTTACCGGCGGCATCGGTCGCCGTCGCGATCAGTTGCGTGGTATAGGTGCCTGCCGCGATCTGGCCGGCGGTGAACCCGGCCGTCCAGCTGCCGTCGGCGGCAACCGTCGCCTGCGTCACGGCGTCGCCGAGTTGCACGGAGACGCTGGACCCCGGTTCGGCCGTGCCCGTGACCTCGAGGCCGGACTGCATCTCGGCCTGGTTGACGACCGCATCGCTTCCGCCGACCTCGCCCGTCCAGGCAAGGCCCTCGACGACGGTATCGATGGCCACCGGTTCCTTGATGGTGGCGCTGTTGCCGTGCGCGTCGGTGGAAACGACGGTCATCTGCGCGGTCTGCACGTCTTGCGGCAGGTCCGCGGCTTCGAAAACGACCGTCCAGTCGCCGTCGGGACCGACCTGCGTTTCATGGGACACGCCGCCAATGGTCACCTCCACCGTTGCGCCGGGCTCGCCCGTGCCGGAGATTTCCAGCCCGTCGGCGAAGGCGCCCGTCGCGCTGTCCTCTCCGGTGCGCACCGTGCCGCCGGTCACGTCGAGTGCGGGCGGAGTGAAATCGACGACGACCTCCGGCCCTTCGATCTCGGTCGTGCCACCGCCGGCGCCGATCACCGTCACGACGGCGGTGTGGGTGCCTTCCTGCGGCAGGTTGCCGGAGAAATCGGCCGTCCAGGTGCCATCGCTGCCGGCCACCGTCTCGACAGTGCTGCCGCCGATCGTGACTTCCAGCGTGGTGCCGGGCACCGCCTGCCCCGAGATGACGTAAACGTTCGTACCGCCGGAGAAAACAACGGTGTCCATATCAACGCTCGGCGCCGGCATCTCGGGAAGGTCCGGGAGAACCCCGGCAGGCGGGCTGCCCGGTTCGGCCGGCACGGGCACGGACCCGTCCTCGTTCGACGTGAGCGCGGCCGCTGCCGTCACCGAGGCCACGCCGGCACCGGTGGCGCCCAGCAGCGCGTTGCCGCCCAGGAGCCCCATGCCCAGCATCGAGACGGTTTCCTCGTCCTCGGGTTCGGCCGCGGCCACCTCGTTGCCACCGAGAAAGATCAACTCCTCCGAGGGGCTCCACTTGCCCCATTGCGCCGTTGCACCGTATTGCGCGTAAAGCGCGCCGTCGTCGCCCTGGATCAGGGTCACCTCGTTGAGGTAACCGTCCGAGCTTATGAACAGCCGGCTTGCGGGGGCGCCGTCCGCGCCGAAGTAATCCTCGAGCACGATCACCCGCCCGTCGGCGAGAACGATCTCGAGATCGGATCCCGCGCGCAGGAAGCCGTTGATGTCCGACTGCCGAATGTTGAAAGAAATTTCCTTGCCCCGGCCAACCCCGATCACGGTCGGGTTGTCACTGGCCGGCACCGTCCCGAAATCGGACGCACCGGATTCGGCGCGAACGACGAAATCAATCGCCTTCATGCTGCCACCACTCTGCCTCAAATCGCCGGGCTCGACTGCCCGAACTTTACTATTTTGCACAAAGTACCCGTTTTGCGACGCAATCTCCAGACATTTCTGATGCCCTGCCACATTTCCGCCGCAATTCGGGGGATTTACACGGCATAGCTCAGGCACCGGATGAAAACTCGCCCTATGCGTGTCGGCCACGGCAAGCGAGCGCGTCCTTTTCGCAACAACGGCCTGCGCGCCATTGGCGGGGCCGGGATGCACGCCGGTCTCGCACGGCCTGCGCGGGCCGCTTTTTGGCTTGACGGAAAAGGCTTTGCGCCACAGGGTGCCGCAGGTTCCGCAAATGGAGAAGACGGCCCGTGTCGACGCAGCTTGCCGATACAGTCGCCCTGCTGGGCGATCTGATTGCCTTTCCGACGGTGTCCGAGTTCAGCAATCTCGACATGATTGCGTACCTCGCGCACCGGCTGGAACAGGCCGGCGCGCATGTCGATGTTTTCCACGACGAATTCGGGCACAAGGCGAACCTTTTCGCCACCATCGGCCCCACCGACGCCGATGGCGGGATCGTCCTGTCCGGGCATTCCGACGTGGTGCCCGTGGCAGAGCAGGACTGGGCCAGCCCGCCGTTCGAGCTGATCGAACACGACGGCCGCCTTTACGGCCGCGGAACCTGCGACATGAAGGGCTTCATCGCGGCGGCGGTCGCCATGGCGCCCGTTTTCGCGGACCGTGTCGGGAAGCGGCCCGTGCACTTCGCCTTCACCTACGACGAGGAGGTCGGCTGTTTCGGGGCGCGGGCGCTGGCCGAGAGCCTGCGTGACCGCGGCATCAGCCCCGGCGTGGCGATCGTGGGCGAACCCACGTCCATGCGCATCATCGAGGGCCACAAGGGCTGCTACGAATACACCACGCATTTCCACGGGCTGGCCGGGCACGGCTCGAACCCCGACCGCGGCGTCAACGCGGTGGAATACGCGGTGCGCTACGTCAACCGGCTGCTCGAGCTGAAGGAGGCGCTGCGCCTGCGCGCCCCCGCCGACAGCCGCTTCGACCCGCCGTGGACCACGATCAACACCGGCAGCCTCGTGGGCGGGGTGGCGCACAACGTGATCGCCTCCAATGCCTCGGTGGAATGGGAAATGCGCCCGGTCCGGGCCGCGGATGCGCAGTTCGTCAAGGACGACCTGAAGCACTATTGCGAGGACACGCTGCTGCCGGCGATGCGCGCGATCTGCCCCGACGCGGAGATCACCACCGAGGTGATCGGCGAGGTACAGGGGCTCGAACCCGCCAGCGAAAGCGAGGCCCGCCGCATCCTCGAGGAACTGACGGGCACCGACACGGCGGAGCTTGTCGCCTTCGGGACCGAGGCGGGCATCCTGCAATCGTGCGGCATGTCCACGGTGGTATGCGGCCCCGGGTCGATCGAGCAGGCCCACAAGCCCGACGAGTTCGTCTCGCTCGACCAGCTCCAGCAGTGCCTGGACATGCTGGACCGGCTGGGCGACAAGCTGGCCGCCTGACGGCGTGCCGCCGGTGGCAAGGGGGCGCTGCCCCCTCGGCCTTCGGCCTCACCCCCGGAGTATTTCGGGCAAGATGAAGACCCGTTCAGCGCCGCCGGAACGTCAGGTAATGCGGCCGGCGCCCTTCCTGCAGCGCCTTCTGCTCGTAGCGGGTGGACAGCCAGCCCGCCCAGGGCTCGCGCCAGTCCCCCGGCCTTTCCGCCAGCCAGTCGAACCCATGGGCCGGCACCTGTTCGAGCGTCTGGCGCGCGTAGTCGGGGATGTCCGTGGCCACGTGGAACAGCGCGCCGGGTTGAAGGATCCGCGAAAGCGGCACCAGGTGCTCTGGCGTGACGAAGCGGCGGCGATGGTGCTTCTTCTTCGGCCAGGGATCGGGGTAGAGCAGGAAGCCCCGCGCGACCGACGCCTCGGGCAGGACATCGAAAAGGTCGCGGACGTCGCCGGGGTGTACCGCGATGTTGTTCACCCCCGCCGCGCGGATCTTGCCAAGCGCCATGGCGACGCCGTTGACGTAGGGCTCGCAACCGAGGATGCCGACATCCGGGTGGGACCGGGCCAGGTGGACCATGTGCTCGCCCCCGCCGAAGCCGATCTCCAGCCAGACGGGGCGGCCACCGAACACCGCGCCCGGGTCGATGGGCCGGCGTTGCGGGTTGTCCTCCCAGCTGACCGGGCCGGGCGAGAGGCGCGGCAGATCCTCGTCGAGATAGGCTTGCTGCGCGGGGCGCAGGCCCTTGCCCTTGAAGCGGCCGTAGAAGTTGCGCCACGGGGCGCCGGAGGGATGCCTTTCGCTCATGTGGCGCGGGTTTAGCGGGGACGGACACGACGTGCAATCACAGGCGGGCGGGCGGCACCCAAGCCAATGGGCGGGCCGGCGCCGCGCGGGCTGCATCATCATTGATCACGGTCGCGAATACACTTGATGGAGACGATCGCGCGTCGCTGCAAACCTCCGCCGCGGCGACGGTTGCCGGCGGGTCATACCGCGCGTTTCAACGCCTCGGCCAGGTCCGTGCGCTCCCAGCTGAAGCCGCCGTCGGCCTCGGGCGCGCGGCCGAAGTGGCCATAGGCCGCCGTGCGCTGGTAGATCGGCTTGTTCAGGTCGAGATGTTCGCGGATCCCGCGCGGGCTGAGGTCCATGCAGTCGGCGATCGCCGTCTCGATCTGCGCCGCCGTCACCTCGCCGGTGCCATGCGTGTCGGCGTAGATCGACAGCGGCTTGGCCACGCCGATGGCATAGGACAGCTGGATCGTGCAGCGTTCGGCCATGCCGGCGGCGACCACGTTCTTGGCCAGGTAGCGGGCGGCGTAGGCCGCGGAGCGGTCGACCTTCGTCGGGTCCTTGCCCGAGAACGCGCCGCCGCCGTGCGGCGCGGAACCGCCGTAGGTATCGACGATGATCTTGCGGCCCGTCAGCCCGGCGTCGCCGTCCGGCCCGCCGATCACGAAGGTCCCGGTGGGGTTGATCCACCACTCGGTGGCCTCGGTGATCCAGTCGGCCGGCAGGACATCGCGGATGTAGGGCTCGACGATCTCGCGGATGTGCGCCGAGGTCTGGTCGGCCTCGGTGTGCTGGGTCGACAGCACGACCGAGCGCACCTCGACCGGTTTGCCGTGAAGATAGCGCAACGTGACCTGGCTTTTGGCGTCGGGGCCCAGCGTGGGTTCCGCGCCGGATTTCCGGGCCTCGGCGAGGCGGCGCAGGATCGCGTGACTGAACTGGATGGGCGCGGGCATCAGCGCGTCGGTCTCGTTGGTGGCGAAACCGAACATGATCCCCTGGTCGCCGGCACCTTCCTCGCGCCCCGCCTCGCCGGTGACACCCTGTGCGATATGCGCGGACTGCTCGTGCAGGTAATTGTCGATCTCGCAGGTATTCCAGTGGAACTTGTCCTGCTCGTAGCCGATGTCGCGGATGCAGTCGCGGGCGATCTGCGGCACGTGGTCCATGAAGGTCTTCAGGCGCCCCTGGTCGGTCAACCCGACCTCGCCGCCGATCACCACGCGGTTGGTCGTCGCGAAGGCCTCGCAGGCCACGCGCGCCATCGGATCCTCGGCCAGAAAGGCGTCGAGGATGGCGTCGGAAATGCGGTCGCAGACCTTGTCGGGGTGCCCCTCCGAAACGGATTCGGAGGTGAAGATGTAGTTCTGTCGGGACATGAGAAGCGCTCCATTGGATACATCCGTCACGCCAGGAAGCCGTTGTGACGGGGTTGAAGCTCGTTACGCAGAACGTGCGACGAGGTCAATCGCATTTTCCGCCTGCCGTGCGGCGGCGCAGCGCACCGGCCAGCAGCAGCGCCAGAAGGGCGGCGGCGGGCACGGGCCAATCGCCCATGCGGGCATAGGGCGTTGGTGGCAATGCGGGCGGCAGCGCCGCGTCGCGCCAACCCGCCTGCCCCAGCGGCAACCGTGCCGTGATGCGGCCCGCGGCGTCGATCACGGCCGACACGCCGGTATTGGCCACCCGGACCATCGGCAGCCCCTGCTCGACACTGCGCAGGCGGGCCTGGGCGAGGTGCTGGTAGGGCCCGGACACGCGGCCGAACCACGCGTCGTTGGTCACGAGCAGGATGAAATCGGCCCGGCCGGGGGCCGCGGCCACGTCGCGCGGGAACACGCCTTCGTAACAGATCAGCGGCAGCGCGCGGCCCAGATCGCCCATGCCGATGAGTTGCGGGCCGGGACCGGGGGAATAGCCGTGACCGTCCTGCGCGGCCAGACCGCGCAGGCCGTACTGGCCCAGCACGTCGCCGAAGGGGATGTATTCCCCGAACGGAACAAGGTGATGCTTGTCATAAAGTGATCGAACCTTGCCGTTTGTCCCCAACACGATCAGGGAATTGTACAGGCGCCTGTCCTGGCGGCGCTGTATCCCCAGGGCCACCTGTGCCCCGCCCGCGGCCGTCGATATGGCCTCAAGCGTCCTTGCGGCATGGTTGTAGGGCACCGGGATCGCCGTTTCCGGCCAGACGATCAGGTCCGGGCGCCCCCCCTCGCCCGGCTGGCGGGTGAAGCCGATCTGGCGGTCGAAGAAACCCCGTGCCTTGGCAGGGTCCCATTTCTCGTGCTGGGGCGCATTGGGCTGCACCAGCCGGACCACGGGGGCGTCGGGCCCCGCCCCGGCCGGGGGCGCGACAAGCGGGCCGGTGGCGTAGAGGATGGCCACGACGGCCAGCCCGGTGCCCCCGGCGCGCCATTGGCCCGCCAACAGGGCCCACAGCGCCGCCGCGCCGGCCGCCGTGATCGCGGTCAGCCCCAGCGCGCCGGTCACCGACACCCACTGAAGCATCGGCGTGTCGATCCAGGCATGGCCGGGTTGCGCCCAGGGAAAGCCGGTAAGCACGCGGCCGCGCGCGGCCTCGGCCAGGACAAGCGCGCCCCCCCACGCGACAGCACCGCCGCCCACCGCCCGCGCCAGGCCAAAGGCCGCCGCCCAGAACAACGCCAACCCCCCGCTGAGGAAAACCAGAGCGAATGGCGCCATCCAGCCGTGCCGGGCGGCATCGACCAGGAAGGGTTCGACGATCCAGCTCAGCGAAAGCGCGAAATACCCCGCGCCGCCGGCCCAGCCCAGCGCGGCCGCCGTCCGCCAGTGTCCGCTTTCGCGGGAAAGCGCGAAAAGCGCCGCGAACCCGACGAGCGTCGCCGGCCAGACCCCGAGCGGCGCCTGCCCCAACGCGGCCAGCGCGCCCGCCGCGGCCGAGAGGCACAGGCGATACGCCGGCCGCCGGGACAGGGCCCAGCGGGCGGCACGGACTGGCGCGCGCACGCCCGTCAGCCTTCGCCGTGGCCGGGCAGCCGCACGCGCAGCCGCTTGATGCGGCGCGGATCGGCCTCGATCACCTCGATCTCGGTCCCGTTGGGATGCTCGACCACCTCGCCGCGCACCGGCACGCGGCCCAGAAGCATGAACACCAGGCCGCCGAGCGTGTCGATTTCCTCCTCGTCCACGCCTTCCACCGACGTGAGCGACAGGCCGATCTCCTGTTCGAACTCCTCGAGCGGCGTCTTGGCCAGCGCCATGTAGAGGCCCGGCGCCTCCTGCGTCCAGTACCGGCCCTCGTCGATGTCGTGCTCGTCCTCGATCTCGCCGATGACCTGCTCGATCAGGTCCTCGATTGTCACCAGTCCGTCCACGCCGCCGTATTCGTCTATGACCAGCGCCATGTGGCGCCGCTCGCTCTGCATTTTCTGAAGCAGCACGCCGATGGGCATCGAGGGCGGCACGAAAAGAAGCGGGCGCAGCATCTGCTTGAGCGAAAACCGCCCGCCCGTCCCGTTGAACCCGTGGCGCAGCGCGAAATCCTTCAGGTGGACCATGCCCACCGGCGAATCCAGCGTGCCCTGATACACAGGAAGGCGGGTCAGGCCGCTTTCGCGGAACACGTTGACCAGTTCGTTCCGGGTTGCCGTAACGGGGACGGAGACGATGTCGGCCTTGGGGATCGCGACATCCTCCACCGCCATCCGGCGCAGATTGATCATTCCGTGCTGCGCTTCGCCGGATCCGGAATCCGCGTCGGTGGAATCGTCCTCGTCGTCCGAGGCGCTGAAAGCGCCGATTATGCGGCTGAAGAAGCCGCCGTTGTCTTCCTGGTCTTCATGGCCTTCGACCTGCGCGCGCCGCGCCGCGTCCGAAGATCCGTCGATGCTTTCGCCCATTTTCCCTTTTCCGGTGACGGGACCCGTTCCTACCTATATGGGTCAGGAACCCCCAGTTTGCCAAGTATGACCGTTTCGGTCCGTTCCATGAGGGTGGCATCACGGTCACGCTCATGGTCGTAGCCCAGCAGGTGCAGCACGGCATGGACGACCAGGTGCATGACGTGGTCCTCCAGCGGTGTGCCGGCGGCCCGTGCCTCTTGCAGGCAGGTGTCGTAGGAGATGGCGATATCGCCGAGTTCCGCCGCCTCACCGGCCTCGGGGGGGCGGGGCATGCCTCCGTCCTCCGTGGCGGCGCGTTCGGCGCTCGGCCAACTGAGCACGTTGGTGGGTCGCTCGCGCCCGCGGAAATCCGCGTTGAGCGCGGCGATACGCGCATCGTCACACCCCAGGACGACGATCTCGAAATCCGCCGGGTCGAGGCCAAGGTGCTGCAGCGCCGCCGCGGCCGCGCGGCCGGCCAGCGCGGGCAGGTCCGCGTCACGCCAGCGGTCGTCCTCGATCACGGTCTCGACAGCGCCCGGGGCCGGGCCGTCGCCGAATGCGCCGTCGCATGGCCGCGTGGAAAGACCGTGTTCAGCCATCGGCCTCGTAGGCCTCGATGATCGCGGCGACCAGCGGGTGGCGCACCACGTCGGCAGCCGAAAAATAGGTGAACCCCACGCCCGCTATGGACTTCAGAAGGCGCTCGGCATCGTGCAACCCGCTGGTCACGCCGCGCGGCAGGTCCACCTGGCTTCGGTCGCCGGTGACGACCATGCGGCTGCCCTCGCCCAGCCGGGTGAGGAACATCTTCATCTGCATCGAGGTCGCGTTCTGCGCCTCGTCGAGCACGACGAAGGCGTTGCTGAGCGTCCGCCCCCGCATGAAGGCCAGCGGCGCGATCTCGATCCGGCCTTCCTCCATCAGCTTGGCCAGCTGCTTGCCGGGCAGGAAATCGCGCAGCGCGTCATAAAGCGGCTGCATGTAGGGGTCGACCTTTTCCTTCATGTCGCCGGGCAGGTAGCCCAGCTTCTCGCCCGCCTCGACGGCGGGGCGCGCGAGGATGATGCGATCCACCCTGCCCTCGATGAACATGGAGACACCGACGGCAACGGCCAGGTAGGTCTTGCCGGTGCCCGCCGGGCCGATACCGAAGGCGAGATCCCTGGAAAACAGCGTCTTGACGTATTCCTTCTGCGCCTTCGTCCGGGGCTCGACCAGCTTCTTTCGGGTCTTGATCTCGACCGGGCCGCCGCGGAACATCTCGAGCTGGTCGCCGTCGCGCGTGCGGCCTTGCGGCTGCGTCTGCGGGCCCATGCGCACCGCCCGGTCAAGGTCTCCGTGATCCAGCGGCTTGCCCGACTCCAGCCGTTCGTAAAGGCTTTGCAGAACACGCACGGCTTCCTGCGCCGCCTCGGGTTCGCCCACCACCGCCAACTGGTTGCCGCGGCGCATGATCTGCACGGCAAGCTGCTCCTCGAGTTCGGCGAGGTTGCGATCGAATTCGCCGCACAGGTCGATCAGCAGGCGGTTGTCGGGGAACTCGGCCACTTCCTCGTGCATGGCCTGAGGATCGGGTGCCTGCGGCAGCGGGGTTGTGGCCAATCAAGTCTCCTTCGCTGGGGCCTGATCCGATGGTGCCAACTCGGGCCTCCCTGCGCAAGCGCGTGCCGCCGCATTTCCAGCCAACGCGCAAAGAAAAGCCGCAGACGCGCACGCCTGCGGCCGTGTCCCGCACCCTGCCTGCGGGCTCAGATCGGATCGGAGACCGTCGTGCCTTTCTTGTAGGGGCCGGTCGCAACCGTCGGCGGTGCCGTACCCGAGCACACCGGCTTGCCGTACTTGTCGAGCCGCTGCGACAGGTAGCCTTC
This sequence comes from Roseovarius salinarum, assembly GCF_002834145.1. Lineage (GTDB taxonomy): Bacteria > Pseudomonadota > Alphaproteobacteria > Rhodobacterales > Rhodobacteraceae > Roseovarius > Roseovarius salinarum. Next base: position 41,194 of record NZ_PHNT01000017.1, read on the forward strand.
GGCGCCGTCGTCGATGATCCAGTGGTCGCAGCCCCTCGGGTCGATCCAGACGCCGGCCTTGAGCTGGCTGAGGTGCTTGGAATCGATCCCGCGATCGACGGTCTTGTTCTGCTTGTTATCCACGCAACCGGCCGCGAGCAGAGCGGCGGCGATCACGCCGGCGAGTTTGAAAGCCTTCATGGTAATCCCCTCAGCGAATGCAGATGATTTCGACGCGGCGGTTCTTGGCCATGCCGGCCGCGGTGTTGTTCGACGCTTTCGGCATGCGCTCGCCGTATCCGCGCACGTCGGCGATCCGCACGCCGGCGTTGCGGGCGACGCGGGCCACTGCATTGGCGCGGCGCAGCGACAGGGCCATGTTGTACTGGTCGGACGCCCGGCTGTCGGTGTGCCCCGTGATGACGTAGGAGGTGGCGTTCGCCTGCCGGAAGAACGACAGCAGCCGCTGGCGCCCGTCGCGGCTGATGTGCGAGCTGTCGGTGCGGAACAGCGTGTCGGAATTCATCACGCCGCAGACGTTGCCGCGCCGGCAGACGGGAATGCCCTGGCGATTGACGTGGGGGGTCATGTACCCTTCCCAGCCGTCGTCCATGACCCAGTGTTCGCACCCGTCCGGATCGACCCAGATCGTCGGCACGTAGGATTCGCCGACCACGGTGCGTTGCGCGCCCTGCGCCTGCACCTCGCCGGCTGCCGCGATGCCCAGTGCGACCGCGCAAAGGCAGCCGAGCAATGCGCGCGCCGTTTTCATGATACCCTTCGTCACAGCAACTGTCCCCTTGTCAGTTCCCCCGGGTCCGGGCGCCGCCACGGCAGCATGTGACGACGCAGCCCGATTTATCGTTTCAGTCTAGCAAGTTCGCAGGCAATGTGAAGAAATATCGGCGGCCTGCCGCGACCAACGAACGTCACCGGGGCGCGGGCGCCACGGGCTGCGCAGCAGCACGGCGCGCAAAAAACGCTTTAATTTCAGGAATCTGCGCTCTGCCCTTCAGGCGGCGGGCATGCGCGCCAGCCGCCCGCCCAGCGAATTCGGTCCGCTCTCCGTGATTTCAACCGAGGCGAGTTCGCCGGGCGCGAGGGAAGAATCACTCACGTGTACGGCGTGCAGGTATTCGGATTTTCCGACCATCTGGCCCGGCTGGCGCCCTGATTTTTCGAAAAGCACCTTGACGTTATGGCCGACCATTGAATCCTGCACCGCGCGCTGCTGGCGCGTGATGAGCGACTGCAGTCGCTGCAGGCGTTCCGCCTTCGCGTCCTCGTCGACCTGCGCGCGTTCGGCCGCCGGCGTGCCGGGGCGCTCCGAATACTTGAACGAGAAGGCGTAGCCGTAGTTGACTTCCTCGATCAGGTCGAGCGTGGCCCGGAAATCCGCCTCGGTCTCCTCGGGGAAGCCCACGATGAAATCGCCCGAGATCAGGATATCGGGGCGCGCGGCGCGGATGCGCTCTATCAGCCGAAGGTAGCTTTCTGCCGTGTGCTTGCGGTTCATCCGCTTGAGAATGCGGTCGCTGCCCGACTGGACCGGAAGATGCAGATAGGGCATGAGTTTTTCGCATTGCCCATGTGCCGCGATCAGGTCGTCGGTCATGTCGTTCGGGTGGCTGGTGGTGAACCGGATGCGTTCCAGCCCGTCGATGTCGTTGAGCGCCCAGATCAGCCGCGCGAGGCTCCAGTCGCCGCCCTCCGGGCCCTCGCCGTGATAGGCGTTGACGTTCTGGCCCAGCAGCGTGATCTCGCGGACGCCGCGTTCCACCAGGTCGCGCGCCTCCTCCAGCACGCGGGTGGCCGGCCGGCTGACCTCGGCGCCACGGGTATAGGGCACCACGCAGAAGGCACAGAACTTGTCGCAGCCTTCCTGCACGGTCAGGAACGCCGTCGGCCCGCGGCGCGCTTTCGGCCGATTGCGCAGCGTGTCGAACTTGTCCTCGACGGGGAAATCGGTGTCGAGCGCCTTCTTGCCGTCGCGAACGCGCGCTTCCATCTGGGGCAGCCGGTGGTAGCTTTGCGGGCCAACGACAAGGTCAACCATGGGCTGGCGGCTCATGATCTCCTCGCCCTCGGCCTGTGCCACGCAGCCCGCCACCCCGATCTTGAGATCCGGGTTGGCCTCGCGCAGCGGCTTGAAGCGGCCCAGCTCGGAATACACCTTTTCGGCTGCCTTCTCGCGGATGTGGCAGGTGTTGAGCAGGATCATGTCCGCGTCCTCGGGGCTGTCCGTCTGCCGGTACCCCGCGGCGCCCATGGCTTCGGCCATGCGTTCGCTGTCATAGACGTTCATCTGGCAGCCGTAGGTGCGAATGTAGAGCTTCTTGGCGTCGGTCATGGGCAAGCCCCCGTGGATTACAGGGCGTCTGCCTACATCAAAGCCGGGGCGGCTTGCAATGCATGGCGATTTGCCCGACGTTCCCGGGCCAAGAACAGGAGGCGGCGCATGCGCTACGGGACCCTCAACGACTTTCTGGCGAACGGACGACGGGACGCCCTGGCCGAAGGGCCGGTCGCCATCATCATCGTGGAGGACGCGACCGAGGTGGATTCGACGGCACGCCACCACCTCGACGCCGGTTTCCGGTCCGTCCTGATGCTGATGCCAGACGCGTTGGAGCTGGCCGACGACTTGGCCGGGCGCGTTCACCGCATCGGGTTCCAGACCGGAGGCGGCGACGGGCATCTGGACGCGATCAACCGGCTCATCGCGTCCGCGCCCGGCTTGTGGATGTATTACTGCTTCAACGCGGAATACCTGTTCTACCCCTTCTGCGAGACCCGCACCGTCGGCGAGATGCTGACCTTCCATGCCGAGGAACGCCGCGAGGCGATGCTGACCTATGTCATCGACCTTTACGCCGGCGACCTCGAGCGACACCCCGACGCGGTGTCGCTGGAAGACGCGCACATGGACCGCTCAGGGTATTACGCGCTTTCGCGCGCGGACCGCTACGGCACCGACCACGACATGGAGCGGCAACTGGATTTCTTCGGCGGGCTGCGCTGGCGCTACGAGGAGCACATCCCCCGCGACCGCCGCAAGATCGACCGCATCGCGCTGTTCCGGGCCAAGCCGGGGCTGGAGCTGCGGGCCGATCACACCTTCAACGACGAGGAATACAACACCTATTCCTGCCCTTGGCACCACAACCTGACCGCGGCGATCGCGTCATTCCGCACCGCGAAGGCGCTCAAGCGCAACCCCGGTTCGACCTTCGATATCCCCACGTTCAAGTGGTACAACTCGACACCGTTCGAGTGGCATTCGCAGCAGCTTCTCGACCTCGGGCTCATCGAACCCGGCCAGTGGTTCTAGCGCCGCCATTGCAAAAAGACGGCCGCGCGGGCGTTGTTATCCACACCCGGCCGCCGGCCGCCTTCGAGGATGCGACGGTTACTCGAGGCTTTCCTTGCCGCGAGCCCTGGCCTGTTCGCGGGCACTGGGGTGGGCAGAGGCCACGAAGGGCACTTCCGATACCGTCGCCGGCACGGGGCGACCCGGCTGCTCGGCGTAGACCTCGGGCAGTTCGACCTCGACCGCGCTGCCGATCTCGGACAGATCCCACGGCACGTAGCCCAGCGCGATGTTCGTCTCCAGCTCGGGTGACCACCACGGCGAGGTCACGAAGCCGCAGCGTTCACCTGCCGGGTTGCGGATCAGCCAGAAATCGGGGGCGTAGTCCGTGATGGGCTTGCCGCCCATCTTCAGCCCCACGAGCTTGAGCGCGAAGGGATAATCCCCGGCCTCGATCCGGGCGCGCTGCTCTTCCAGCGCCTCGCGGCCGATGTAATCCGCCTTCTTCTTGCGCGGCACCTGGTAGGCCAGGTTCACCTGGAAGGGCGATGTTTCGGCGTCCATGTCCTGCCCCCACGACAGGATGCCGGCGGCGATGCGGCGGTGATGGGCGGGCGCGATCACACGCAGCCCGTAGCGCGCGCCGACCCCGCGCAGCGCGTACCAGACGCGTTCCGCGGTTTCATGGGCATTGCGCACGTAGACCTCGTAACCCTTCTCGCCGGAAAACCCGGTCTGGCTGACCACCACCGGGCAGCCGCCGATCTCGGTTTCCAGAAGCCCGTAATAGGGGATCTCGCGCACCTCGTCGCCTACGACATCGGCCATCATGTCTTCCGACAAGGGCCCCTGGATCTGCAGGGGGGCGACATCGATCTCGTCGATCTCCACCTCCCAGCGGCGTGGCGTGTTCACCCCCTGGAGCCAGAGCATCAGGTCGCTGTCGGAAATCGAGAACCAGAACTCGTCCTCGGCCAGCCGCAGCAGCACGGGGTCGTTCAGGATGCCGCCGCGGTCGTTGCACAGGATGCAATACTTGCCGTGCATCGGCCGGATGCGCGTGGCGTCGCGCGTGATGACGGTGTTGACGAAGCTTTCGGCGTCCGGCCCCTTCACGCGGATCTGCCGCTCGACCGCCACGTTCCACAGCGTGACACCGTGAACGAGCGAACGATACTCGGCCATGGCGCCACCGTCCTCGGGGCGGGCATAGCCGCGGGGGTGATACATCCGGTTGTAGACGGTCGCGCGCCAGACGCCGGCCTCCACCGACAGGTGCCAGAACGGCGATTTGCGCACGCGGGTCGAAATGAGCATCTGCACCGGGGTCGGGCCCGACTGGCGCAGGTTGAAGGGCACGTGCCGGTCGGACTGGTCGACGCCCGGAACGTTGGGATGGTTGCGCTTTTGCTGTGTCATGCCTTCCGCGTCTCCTGTGTTGCCCCGGCAAAGATGGGGGCGCCCCCAGCGGCCCGTCAACGCGGCCTCACGCGAAAGGGAACCGCGGGGCGCTACCCGCCGCCGCCCGCGGCCGCGCTGTCGAGCTTCAGGCGACGCACGCCCGCGGCGGCGCCCGACGTTCCCTGCCCCACCGTCACGCGCTTGAAGCCGCGCGAGTCGTCGATGGTGAAGCTCGGCGGAACGCCTGCGGAAGGCGCGGCGGGCGCCCGGGGCGCGGCGCGGTGCGGAGGCGCCGACGGTGCATCCTGCGCAACCGTGTCGGACGAGCCCGCGGTCCGGGCCCCGGCGGCCGGTGCCGTCGCGGGATCGGCCGAAGCCATCCGCTGCGTCCCCAGGGTTGCCTGAAGGTTTGCCAGCCCGGTCCTGAGTTTCGGCCCGATCACCGGATCCGACCACAGCACGGCCGACACCATCACCAGGAAAACCGGCGCCAGCAGCCGCGCGGCGATGCGGGCGCGGCGGGCGCGCTTGAACCGGCGCAACGCGCGCGGGTCGATATCCGTGGGCAGATCGCTCATGCGGACCACGCTACCGCGGCGCAGTGGCGGAAATGCGGCGCCGCGCGGGCGATTCGCGGTCCTGCGCGCCTGTCAGAGGTTTTCGGCCTGCGGCATGCCCAGCACGTGGTACCCGCCGTCCACCTTGATGACCTCGCCCGTCGTGCAGGCGCCGGCGTCGGAGGCCAGGTAGACCGCCGTGCCGCCGATCGCCTCGAGCGTGGCGTTGGCCCGCAGCGGCGCGTTCTCCTCGGTATGCTTGTAGGTGCGCCGCGCGCCGCCGATGGCCGCGCCCGCGAGCGTCTTCATCGGCCCCGGGCTGATCGCGTTCACGCGGATGCCGTCGGGGCCCAGATCGTTGGCCAGGTAACGCGTGGCGGCCTCCAGCGCGGCCTTGGCCACGCCCATCACGTTATAGTTGGGCACCACGCGGTTCGACCCCTGGTAGGTCAGGGTCAGCAACGTGCCGCCGCCGTCCTTCATCAGCGGGTGCGCCCGGCGTGCCACGTCGATGAAGGAATAGGCCGAGATTTCCATCGAGTGCTTGAAGTTGCGCCGGCTGGTGTTCATGAAGCGGCCCGTCAGTTCGGACTTGTCCGAATAGGCGATGGCGTGCACCACGAAATCGATCGTGGGCCAGCGTCCGGCCAGCGTCTCGAACGCGGCGTCGAGCGACGCGTCGTCGGTCACGTCCACGTCGAGCAGGATGTCCGAGCCAAGCGACGCCGCCAGCGGCTCCACCCGCTTGGCGAAGTTGTCGCCCTGGTAGGAAAACGCAAGCTCGGCGCCCGCCTCGTGCATCGCCCTGGCGATTCCCCACGCGATGGAGCGGTCGTTCGCCACCCCCATGATCAGGCCGCGCTTGCCCTGCATCGAATTGGTCATATGCGTGTCATCCGTGATACTTGCTGAGCAGCATCGACCCATTCGTGCCGCCGAACCCGAAACTGTTGGTCATCACCGTGTCCAGGCCCGCGTTGTCCACGCGGGCCGTCGCGATCTCGGCCGGGTTTATGCCCTCGTCGAGTGTCTCGACGTTGATCGACGGGATGATGAAATCGTGTTCCAGCGCCAGCAGGCAATAGATCGCCTCCTGCGCGCCGGTCGCGCCCTGACTGTGACCGGTCATCGACTTGGTGGAACTGACGGGCGGCGTCGTGCCCGTCCCGAAGACGCGCCGGACGGCCTCCACCTCGCCCACGTCGCCCACTGGCGTCGAGGTTCCGTGGGCGTTGATGTACCCCACCTTGCGGTCCTCCGGCAGGGTCTGCAGCGCCAGTCGCATCGCGCGTTCTCCGCCTTCGCCCGAGGGCGCGACCATGTCATGGCCGTCGGATGTCGCGGCATAACCGGTGACCTCGGCATAGATCTTCGCGCCGCGGGCCAGGGCGTGTTCGAGGTCCTCCAGCACGACGATCCCGCCGCCGCCCGAGATCACGAACCCGTCGCGATCGGCGTCGAAGGCGCGGCTGGCGCGTTCGGGGGTGTCGTTGAAGCCGCTCGACATCGCGCCCATCGCGTCGAACAGGCAAGACAGCGTCCAGTCCAGCTCCTCGCCGCCGCCGGCGAACATCACGTCCTGCTTGCCCATCATGATCTGCTCGGCCGCGTTGCCGATGCAGTGCAGCGAGGTCGAGCAGGCCGAGGTGATCGAATAATTGATACCCTTTATCGCGAAGGCTGTGGACAGGTTGGCCGATATGGTCGACGACATGCACTTGGGCACGGCGAACGGGCCGATGCGCTTGGGGCTGCCCTTGTCCAGCACGGTCTGGTGCGCTGTCAGCATGGCGCTGGTGGACGGCCCGCCCGAGCCCGCCACGAGCCCGGTGCGCGGGTTGACGATCTCGGTCTCCTCCAGCCCCGCATCGGCAATGGCCTGGTTCATGGCGATGTAGGCATAGGCCGCCCCCGGCCCCATGAACCGCAGGGTGCGCTTGTCGACGTGTTCGGTCACGTCGATGTCCACGGCACCCGCGATCTGGCTGCGGAAACCGTGCTCGGCCATTTCCGGGTTTGCCGTGATCCCCGACCGACCGTCCCTGAGCGCGGCCAGCACCTCTTCGGCGTTGATCCCGATGCTCGAGACGATGCCCAGTCCGGTTACGACGACGCGGCGCATGGCGCCCTCCTTTCGCGTTCTTGGATCAGCTTTCGGACAGCGCGACCTTCATGTCCTTGACTTCATAGATCACGTCCCCGTCGGCCTCGACGCGGCCGTCGGCCACCCCCATGGTAAGCCGCCGCGTCTGCACGGCCTTGGTGAAATCGACGTAAAAGGTCAGCATCTTGCGGTCGGGCCGCACCATGCCGGTGAGCTTCACCTCGCCCACGCCCAGCGCGTAGCCGCGGCCCTGCCAGCCCCGCCAGCCAAGGTTGAAACCGGTCAGCTGCCACAGACCGTCGAGACCGAGGCAGCCGGGCATGATCGGATTGCCGGGAAAATGGCATTCGAAGAACCAGAGGTCGGGATGAATGTCGAATTCGGCGACGACATGCCCCTTGCCGTGCGGGCCACGGTCGCCGGAAATATCGGTAACGCGATCCACCATCAGCATCGGCGGCAGGGGCAACTGCGCGTTGCCGGGGCCGAAAAGCTCCCCGCGGGCGCATTTCAGCAGGTCCTCCTTGTCGAAACTGGTCGGATAATCGGCCATGCCGCCGGCCCCCTGTTGAAACACCCCGAAAATTCGTCGCCGGTGACCCCTACCACCGCAAATCTGTGCCGTGCAAGCCGCCGTCGCGGGCCGCGGCGGCCTGCAGCGCGATGAAATTTGTTTGAAATCATGCGCCCCGCGCTCCTATATTGAGAGTTGATCGAAAGGATGCAAGCCGAGATGACACCACAGGCGACGACAAACGGGACGCGATGGCTGAACGCGGCGGGCGTGCGGCCCACCCGGCAGCGGGTCGCGCTGGCCGCGCTTCTGATCGGCGACGGGCAGCATCGGCACGTGACGGCCGAAAGCCTGTTTTCCACCGCGCGCGACATGGGCGAAAGCGTGTCGCTGGCCACGGTCTACAACACGCTGCGCGCGTTCTGCGACGCCGGCCTCGTGCAGGAGGTCAAGGTCGACGGCGCGAAAAGCTATTTCGACACCAACACCCATGACCACCCGCATTTCTACTGGGAAGACGACAACGTGCTGACCGACGCCCCCGCCGACCAGCTCGAGATCACCAGCCTGCCGGAGGCCCCCGAGGGCGCCGAGATCGCGTCGGTCGATGTCGTCATCCGCCTGCGCCGGACCTGACGCGCCGGCAAACGGCGGCGGTGCCGCGCCGGTGAACCGCCGATCACGCCAATGAAGGGCCTGCCATGCGCGCCGTGACCTACAGCCGGTTCGGACCGGCCAGCGATGTTCTGAAAACCGCCACCGTCGAACGCCCGGCCCCGGCGCCGGGCGAAGTTCTGGTGCGGCTGAGCCACTCGGGCGTCAACCCGTCCGACGCCAAGGCCCGGGCCGGCAGCCGGCCCGGCGTGACAAGGCCGCCCTACCCGGTCATCGTGCCCCATTCCGACGGCGCTGGCGTGATCGAAACGGTGGGGCACGGCGTGGACGAGTCCCGCGTGGGCCAGCATGTCTGGATCTACAACGGCCAGTGGCGGCGGGCCATGGGCACGGCGGCGGAATACATCGCGATCGGCGCGGAGCAGGCGGTGCCGCTGCCCGACGGCATCGACCCGCGGGTCGGGGCCACCCTGGGCATCCCGGGGCTCACGGCGGCGCATTGTGTCTTTGGCGGCGGAGACGTCGCGGACAAGACCGTGCTGATCAGCGGCGGGGCCGGCGCCGTGGGCCACAACGCCGTGCAGATGGCACGCTGGGGCGGCGCGCGCGTCGTGGCGACCTGTTCGGCGCGTGACATGGAGCGCGTGCGCGCCGCCGGTGCGGCCCATGTCTTCGACTACACCGCCCCCGACCTCGCGCAGAGGATCGCCGACGCTGTGGGCGCCGTGGACAGGGCTGTCGAGGTCGAGTTCGGCGCCAATGCGGCCATGCTGGGCGAGGTGCTGGCCGAGAACGGCCACGTCGCCGCCTACGGATCGGCCCGCGACATGACACCGACGCTGCCCTTCGGCCCCTACCTGTTCAAGGCGATCACCATCGAAATAGTCCTGATCTACCTGCTGCCCATGGCCCGGCGGAAGGCCGCCATCGACCGGCTGCACGCCGCGCTGACCGGTGGCGGGCTTGATCCGGCCATCCACGCGACGTTGCCTCTGGAGGACTGCGCGAAAGCGCATGATCTGGTCATGGCGGGCGGCCGGGCCGGTGCCGTGCTGCTGGAAATCGGCTGACGGCCGTCAGCGCGTGGCGTCCGTCCCGCCGCCGCGGGCGAGATGCCGCCGCCATGCCTCCAGACCCTCGTGGAAGCCTTCCGCGTCGCCGTAATCAAGGAACTTGGGATAGCGCTCGTGCGTACCGGCCACGTGCGTGGCGTGCTTGATCGGGCACCAGAAGCCCTCGGTGCGCGAGGCTACCTCGCGCACCCAGGCGATCACCCCGTTGGCATAGCCGCAGTAGACACAGTTGAGTTTCTGCACGCCGTTGAGATACGCAAGCCGGTGCCGGTCGACGCGCAGGTAGGGCGCGTGCGGCACCCTGGGTATGCCGTAGACCGGAAAGCAGATCGCCTGGTACACCCAGACGCTCAGGTGAAGTGCCGCGATCGGCACGACGAGCGCGTAGATGACAGGCGCCGTCACCACCGTCATCGGGCGGGTCCGACGCACGAACGTCAGGAACCGGGTACGCAGTTCGCGGTGGCGCCGCCGCGCCTCTTCCTCGAATACGACGCGCCCGTTCTCCAGCCGATAGCGGAACGCTTCGCGGCGGGCGGCGAATTCCGATTCGAGCTGGGCCTCCAGCGCCCGGATGCGCGCGATGATATCGTCCGTGCGACCTGTCATGACACACCCTTTGCAAAGGCAGGTGACGGACAGTCTATCACGCCCGCGCGCCACGCGGCAGTCCCGCGCGGCGCCGGCCCAGGCAGATGGGCCGGGCGCCGCGGGGTCCTTGCGGCTCGGTCAGGAGATCTCGACGAGCTCGATCGCGAAGGTCAGGTCACGGCCGGCCAGCGGATGGTTGGCATCCAGCGTGACTTCTTCCTCGGTGACGTTCACCACCGTCACGGGCATGACCTGCCCCTGGGGCGTCTGCACCTGCAGCTGCGTGCCGAGGTCGAGTGGAATGTCATCGGGGATCTCCGCGCGCGGCACCGCCTGCTGGGCATTCGGATCGGGCTGGCCGTAGGCTTCGTCTGCGGGGACCTCGACGGTCTTCTTGTCGCCCACCGACATGCCCGGCAGGGCGTTGTCCAGGCCCGGGATGATCTGCCCCGAACCGACGGTGAACTCCAGCGGGTCCTTGCCCTCGGAGCTGTCGAAGGTCTGGCCGTCGCTCAACGTGCCGGTATAGTGAATACGTACAGTGTCGCCCGATTTTACCTGGGTCATATAGGATCCAATTCTGATGGGATGGGTTTGCAAGGCCGCGGCGTCCCGCGGGTTCTTGTGCGACAGCGTTCAGGGTATCGCTGAATCGCGGCAAAGGCAAACAGATCGCGGCGCGGTGCGGCGCCCCTGCAAGCCACCGCGCGCCCCTCCGTCGGGCCGGGCCGCACCGGGTCTTTTCGAGGCGCGGCATCCGTGCCACTGTGGCCACGCCGGACAACGCCGCGGGAGGGGCCATGCCGATCACGACCTGCATCTTCGACGCCTACGGCACGCTGTTCGACGTGTCCGCGGCCGCCCGTCAGGCCGCGGCCGAGCCGGGGCGCGAGACCTTCGCCGCCCACTGGCCCGCAATCGCGCAGAACTGGCGGCTCAAGCAGCTTCAATACACCTGGCTGCGTGCCGTCACCGGCGACCACACGGATTTCTGGGCGGTCACGCAGGACGGGCTCGACTGGGCGCTGGAGGCCGAGGGCCTGGCTGGCGACGCGGAACTGCGCGCGCGCCTGCTGCAGCTTTACCGGGAGCTCGAGGCCTACCCGGAGGTGCCCGGGATGCTGCGCGCGCTCAAGGCGGCGGGCAAGGCCACCGCGATCCTGTCGAACGGCGAACCAGAGATGCTTTCCGCAGCGGTGCAATCCGCCGGTGTCGGCACGCTGCTCGACGCGGTGCTGTCGGTGGAAAGCGTGGGCGTGTTCAAGCCAGCGCGCGCGGTCTACGACATGGTGGGCGCACAGTTCGGCTGCACCAACCAGGACGTGCTGTTCGTCTCCTCGAACGGCTGGGATGCGGCCGCCGCGGCCGGCTACGGCTTCACCACCGCCTGGGTCAACCGCGCCGGCGAGCCGGAGGAGCGCCTGCCGGCCCGGCCGCATCACCAGCTTTCCGACCTTGCCGACATCCCACGTCTCGCGAGCGCCTGATGCCCAAGTTCCGCACATCCGACGGCCTGGCCCTGCATTACGAGGACGACGGCGAGGGCCGGCCCGTCCTGTGCCTTGCCGGTCTGACGCGCAACGCGCGCGATTTCACCTTCCTGGCACCGCACATGCGCGATTGCCGGCTGATCCGGCTGGACAGCCGCGGGCGCGGCGAGTCGGACTACGACCCCGATTACATGAACTACAACGTGATCCGCGAGGGCCACGACGCGATCGAGCTGCTCGATCACCTGGAACTGGACCGCGTGACGGTGATCGGCACCTCGCGCGGCGGTCTGATCGCGATGGCGCTGGCCGCCAGCCACCCCGAACGGCTGGCCGGCGTGGTCCTCAACGACATCGGCCCCGTCGTGGGGCCGGCGGGGTTGGCACGGATCATGGATTACGTGGGCAAGGAACCGCCCTATACCGACTACGAGGATGCCGCCGACGGGCTCCTGGCCGCCTCCGGCGACGAGTTCCCCGGCGTCCCGCGCGAACGCTGGCGCGCGCAGGCCGAGAACATGTGGGTCGAGAAACCCGGTGGCGGGCTCGGGTTGCGCTATGACGCCAACCTACACCGTGCACTGCTGGAACAGTCCGCCTCGGGCGCACAGCCGGATCTTTGGATGTTCTTCGAGGCGCTGGCCGAGATCCCGGTGGGCGTGCTGCGCGGGGCGAACTCCGACATCCTCGACCCCGGAACCGTCGAAGGGATGCACCGGCGCCACCCCGGCCTGATCTCGGCCTCGGTGCCCGACCGCGGCCACGTGCCCTTCCTCGACGAGCCCGTGTCGCTCGACCTGATCGGCCGGCTCATGGAGAGGGCGGCGTGAGCGACATCGCCCGCATCCGCGCCGCCGCCGGCCGGCTGGCGGGGCACGCGCGGCGCACACCGCTTCTGTCCTCGCCTTTCCTCGACGAGATCGCCGGGCGCCACGTGCTGGTGAAGGCCGAATGTCTGCAGCACACCGGCAGCTTCAAGTACCGCGGCGCGCGCGCCGCCGTCTCGGCGATGGCGCCGGACGCGCGCGCCAAGGGCGTCATCGCCTATTCCAGCGGCAACCATGCCCAGGGCGTGGCGCAGGCGGCGCGCGATTTCGCCGTGCCGGCGGTGATCGTCATGCCCGCCGACGCGCCACGCCTGAAGATCGCCAACACCCGCGCGCTGGGCGCGGAGGTGGTGCTTTACGACCGGGCCGGCGGCGAAAGCCGCGAAGACGTCGGCGCGCGCATCGCGCGGGACCGCGGCCTGACACTGATAAAACCCTACGACGCGCCCGAGGTCATCGCCGGCCAGGGCACCTGCGGGCTGGAGATCGCGCGGCAGGCGCGCGAGGCAGGCGTGGAGGCGGCCGATGTGCTGGTCTGTTGCGGCGGCGGCGGGCTGACCGGCGGCATCGCCCTGGCGCTGGAGGCCGAGGCGCCGGGGCTGCGCCCCCGCCCCTGCGAGCCGGCGGGATTCGATGACACCGCGCGGTCGCTGGCGGCGGGGCGCATCGAGCGCAACGCGACGGAATCGGGCAGCATCTGCGACGCGATCCTGACACCCTTGCCGGGCGAGCTTACCTTCCCGATCCTGCGCCGGCTGTGCGGCCCCGGCCTCGTGGTCACCGAGGACGAATGCCTGCATGCCATGGCGCTGGCCTTTCACCGGCTGAAGGTCGTGGCCGAACCCGGCGGCGCGGTCGCGCTGGCCGCCGCACTGTTCCGCCCCAAGGAGATCGCGGGCGACGCGGTGATCGTCACGATCTCGGGCGGCAACGTGGACGCGCAGGTCTTCGAGATCGCGCTGCGGCAGCACGGGCACACGCCATGACGGATTTCACCATCGCGTCCTTCAACGTGAAGAACCTGATCGGGCCCGGGCGGGAATACTACCGCTTCCAGTCCTACACGCCCGAGGAATACGCTTGGAAGGAGGACTGGCTGGCCGACCAGCTGCTGAGCATGAACGCCGACGTGGTGGGGTTCCAGGAGATCTTCGAGGAGGACGCGCTGCGCGCGGTGATCGACGAGACGAACACCCGCGCCACCGCCCTCAACGCCGCGACTGTGCCTGACCGCGCGAAGCGCTATCACCGCAAGGTGATATTCCGCAAACTGGAGGTCGAGCCGTACCACGACGCCGCGCTGGCCTTTGCCTCCAACGCCGCCGACACCGGCACGCCGGGCCAGCGGCGCCCCGGGCTGGCGGTGCTGTCGCGGCTGGGCGTCGCCGGCCCGCCCGAGATCTTGCAGGACCTGGAGGAACCGCTGGAGATCCCCTTCAAGCCGTTGCGCGGGCTGGAGGGCGACGCGGACGCCGGCGTGTTTCGCCTGCGGCGGCTGTCGCGGCCGATCCTGAAGGTGCGGATTCCGGTCGGCGGGCGGAGCGTGACGGTGTTCAACTGCCACCTGAAATCCAAGCTGGGCGAATACATCACGCCCGAAGGCGCCGGTTTCGCCCCCGAAGAGGATCTGACGCACTACGACCCGCTCGGCCGCGCGATGGGCGAGCTGCGCGCGGCGGTGCGGCGCATGGCAGAGGCCTGGGTGCTGCGCCGCGAGATCGTGGCCGAGATCGAGGCGGGCCACCCCGTGATCGCGCTGGGCGATTTCAACGACGGCGAAACCTCGGTCAGTTCCGAGATCGTGGCCGGAGAGCGCCCTTTCCGCAACTACGCCTGGATGCTGCGACACGACGCGACCGGCCCCGGCGACCGCTACACCGCCGAGGAAAACAAGCGCATCACCGGCGCCGTCGAGCGCGTCCGCCTGCACGCGGCCGAAAAGCTTTTCGTGCGCAAGTCGCTGCGCGACACCGTCTACACGGCGGCCTTCGGCGGCGTCCTGAATTCCATCGACCAGATCTTTCTCAGCCGCGACTTCCATCCCGACAACGCGAAGCGGATCGGCGAGATGACCTATTTCAGCACCTTCAACGACCACCTGACCGACGGCAGCCACCCGGAGGCGCCCTACAACAAACTTGCGTCAGATCATGGACAGATCATGGCGCATATGACCCTTTTCTAGGCCAACGGCCTGCGCCATGCCCCGGCGGCGGGCGCGAAACCCCACGGAGGAGGAGAGACATGCGGACCCAAGTTGCCATCATCGGCGGCGGCCCGGCGGGGCTTCTGCTGGCGCAGTTGCTGCACAATCAGGGCATCGAGACCTGCGTCCTGGAACGCACGACGCGCGAGGAGGTGCTCGGGCGCGTGCGCGCGGGCGTGCTGGAAACCGGGTTCACGGAGCTTCTGGCGCAAGCCGGCGCCGATGCGGGGCTGAAGGCGGGCGCGGGCCGGCACGCGGGTCTGACCATCGCCGACGGCGAGAACACGTTCCGCGTCGACCTCGAGGCGCTGACGGGCAAGACGGTGGCCATCTACGGCCAGAGCGACATCACCCGCGACCTCTACGCGGTGCGCGACGCCGCCGGGGCGCCCACCCTGCACGAATGCGCGGGCGTCAAGCTGCACGACCTCGACGGCGACACGCCCTTCGTGACCTTCCTGCACGGCGGCAAGATGAACCGGCTCGATTTCGACTTCGTCATCGGCTGCGACGGGTTCCGCGGACCGACGCGCCAGGAAATCCCCGAGGACGCCCGCGTGGAGCACGAGAAGATCTATCCCTTCGGCTGGCTGGGCATCCTGACCGAGACGCCGCCGGTGACCGACGAGTTCATGTATTGCCGCTCCGACCGTGGCTTCGCGCTGTGCGCGATGCAGCACGACGGGCTGAGCCGCTATTACCTGCAATGCCGGCTGAGCGATGGCGTGGACGACTGGACCGACGAGATGTTCTGGGCGGAACTGAGCCGCCGCATCCCGTCGGATGTCGCCGGGCGGCTCGAGATCGGCCCGTCGCTGTCGAAATACATCGCGCCGCTGCGGTCGCAGGTGTGCAGCCCGATGCGCTACGGCAAGCTGTTCCTGTGCGGGGACGCGGCGCACATCGTTCCGCCCACCGGGGCCAAGGGCCTGAACACCGCGGCCAGCGACATCCACTACCTGCACGAGGCGCTTTCGGCCTGGTACGGCAAGGGCGACGCCGACGCGCTGGAGGCCTATTCGGACCGCGCCCTGGCGCGCATCTGGAAGACCCAGCGTTTCAGCTGGTGGATGACGCAGCTTCTGCACCGCTTCCCCGAGCAGTCGGGCTTCGACCGTCACCTCCAGGATTCCGAGATGGACTATCTCAGGGACAGCACGGCCGCGCAGACGACGCTTGCGGAAAACTACGTGGGCCTGCCCTACTGACCCGGCGCACGCCGGCGAATTTGCCGGTTGCACCGTACCGCCCGGACGGGCCAGTCTGCACCGAAGAGCAGTTGGGGGACAGGATGCAAACCATACGGGCCGCCGTGTGCCGCGAGTTCGGCGCACCGCTTTCCATCGAGGAGGTCAGCCTGCGCGCGCCGGAGACCGGCGAGGTCGAGGTCACGCTCGACGCCGTGGCGATCTGCCACTCGGACATCTCCTATGCCGAGGGGGCGTGGGGTGGCACGCTGCCGGCGGTCTACGGCCACGAGGCCGCGGGCCGCATATCGGCGGTGGGCGACGGTGTCACCGGCCTGGCGCCGGGCGACACGGTTGTCGTGACGCTGATCCGCGCCTGCGGGCAGTGCCCCAGCTGCGCCGGCGGCCGCCCCACCGGCTGCGAAACCCCGGTCGACAACGACGCCGGTCCGCTGGCGGCCACCGACGGCGGGCCGATGCACCACGGCATGGCCTGCGGGGCGTTTGCCGAGAAGGTCGTCGTGGACCAGAGCCAGGTGGTCCCGATCCCCGCGGAGATGCCCAGGGACAGCGCATGCCTGCTGGCCTGCGGCGTCATCACCGGTGTGGGGGCGGTGGTCAACGCGGCCGGGCTGCGCGCGGGTCAGGACGTGGTGGTGATCGGCGCGGGCGGCGTGGGCCTCAACGCGATCCAGGGCGCGCGGATCGCGGGGGCCCGCCGCATCGTCGCGGTGGACATGACCGATGACAAGCTGGACGACGCGCGTGATTTCGGCGCCACCGACGGCGTTCTGGCGACGCAGGACAAGCCCTGGAAGGACGCGAAGGCCGCGATGGGCCGTGGCGCCGACGCGGTGATCGTGACCGTGGGCGCCCTGCCCGCCTACGACCAGGCGCCGCGCTACCTGGCCGGCGGCGGGCGCGTGGTGATCGTGGGCATGCCGCACTCGGGCGAGCGGGCGGACTACGAACCGGTGATCCTGGCCGCCACGGGCCAGGGCTTCGTGGGCTCCAAGATGGGCGACGTCGTGATCCGCCGCGACATCCCGTGGATGGTGGACCTCTACCGGCAGGGGCGGCTGGAGCTCGACGCGCTTGTCTCGGGGCGCTGGCGGCTGGACGAGATCAACGCCGCGATCGCCGATACCAATACCGGAACGGCACGGCGCAACGTGATCGTCTTCGACTAGGGGCGGCCCGCTCGACCGGGGGGCCGGCCCCCCGGACCCCCCGGAGTATTTGACGGCAAGATGAAGGCGGGGACGCCAGAGGAGGCAGGGATGCGTTTGCAGGACCTCGAGATCATCGTGACGGCCCCGCCCGCGCCGGGCTGGGGCGGGCGTTACTGGATCCTGGTGAAGCTGACGACCGATGACGGCATCACCGGCTGGGGCGAATGCTACGCGGCCTCCGTGGGCCCGGCTGCCATGGACGCGGTGATCCGCGACGTCTTCGCGCGGCACATGGCCGGCGAGAGCCCGGAGAACGTCGAGCTGATGTTCCGCCGCGCCTACTCTGCCGGGTTCACCCAGCGGCCGGACCTGACGGTGATCGGCGCCTTCTCGGGGCTGGAGATCGCCTGCTGGGATATCCTCGGCAAGGCGCGCGACCGCCCGGTCTGGGCGCTGCTGGGCGGGCGCACGAACGCGCGCGTGCGCGCCTACAGCTACCTCTACCCGCTGGCACGGCACCGCATGGCCGATTTCTGGACCTCGCCCGCGATGGCCGCCGAGTCGGCCGCCGATTGCGTCGCGCGCGGCTACACGGCGGTGAAGTTCGACCCGGCGGGCCCCTACACGATCCGCGGCGGGCACATGCCGGCGATGTCGGACATCTCGCAGTCGGTGGCATTCTGCCGGGCGGTGCGCGAGGCGGTGGGCGACCGCGCCGACCTGCTGTTCGGCACGCACGGCCAGTTCACCACCGCCGGCGCGATCCGGCTGGGCCGGGCGATCGCGCCCTATGACCCGCTGTGGTTCGAGGAACCGGTGCCACCCGACACCACCGGCCAGATGGCACGCGTCGCGCAGGCCTGCCCGATCCCGGTGGCCACGGGCGAGCGCCTGAGCACCAAGGCCGAGTTCGCGCCCGTCCTGCGAGAGGGCGCGGCGGCGATCCTTCAGCCCGCGCTGGGCCGCGCGGGCGGGCTGTGGGAGACACGCAAGATCGCCGCGATGGCCGAGGTCTACAACGCCCAGGTCGCTCCGCACCTCTATGCCGGGCCGGTGGAATGGGCCGCCAACATCCACCTTTCCGTGGCCATCCCCAACCTGCTTATGGCCGAGACGATCGAGACCCCCTTCCACCGCGACCTGATCGGCGGAGCGATCGCGGTCGAGGACGGTTTCGTGCCCGCGCCCGAGACGCCGGGCCTGGGCATCGAGGTGGACGAGGCGCTGGCGCGCGCCCACCCCTATACCGGCGACGGCCTGCACCTGGAGATGCAGGAAGCGCCCTGCGACTACGTTCACGGCAACGCCTTCCAGGGCGGCGCACCGCCGGAAGAGAAGTGATCTCGCGCGGCGTCGACAGACGTGTTATCAAGTCGAACGACCAACGACCAGGACCTTGCGAACGTGGCAATGGAAGACCCCTCCGTCTCGCCCGAGGAGATGGCCGACAGCGCACAGAGCGCGGCAGCCTACCTGAAGACACTGGCCCACGAGGGTCGCCTGATGATCCTGTGCCACCTCGGCTCGGGCGAGAAGTCCGTGGGCGAACTGGAACAGCTTCTGCAGATCCGGCAGGCGGCGGTCAGCCAGATGCTGGCGCGGCTGCGCGACGAGGGGCTGGTCAGCACCCGGCGCGAGGGCAAGACGATCTACTACAGCCTCGCGGACGAAAACACGCAGGAAGTCATCGGCATGCTCTACCGCCTGTTCTGCGGCCCCGGGAAGACCGGCGCGGGGCCGGGCGACAGCTAGCTAGGGCAGGCTGCCCAGCCAGAGCCAGACCGTCAGGATCGACGCGGCGGTGCCGATCAGCACCGCCGAGGCCGCGACCCGGCGCGCACGGCCGTACATGTTGGCGAAGACGTAGGTGTTCACGCCCGGGGCCATTGCCGCCGTCAGCACCGCCGAGCGGAGCTCGGGCACCGGCAGCGCCAGCCCCGCCGACAGCCCCCGCGTGATCAACGGGTGCGCGGCCAGCCCGACCGCGCAGACGTAGAGCACAAGCCGCAGGTCGCCCTCGGGGCGGTAGCGCACCAGCACCCCGCCCAGACCGAACAGCGCGGCAGGCAGGGCCGCGCGCACCATCAGGTCCAGCCCGTCCTGCAACGGCCCCGGCAGCGCCAGCCCGGTCAGGTTGACGAGAAAACCTGCCGCGATGCCCAGTATAAGCGCGTTGGAGAACATCGCCTTGAGCACCTTGCCCGCCAGCGCCGGCGCCGTGTGCCCGCGCGCGCGGACCACCTCCATCACGGTGATGCCGATGCCGTAGCAGAACGGCGAATGCAGCGCGATGATCGCGTAGTTCGCGGTCAGCGCGTCCGGCCCGTAGGCGCGTTCGGTGATCGGCAGACCCAGCAGCAGGGAGTTCGAGAACAGGCAGCAGAAGCCGACGGCGACGGCGTCCTCCCAGTCGCGGCCGAAGATGAGCCGCGCGCCGAACAGCCCCAGAAGGAAGCCGCCCAGCGCGCCGGCGTAGAACGACGTCAGCAGCCGCCAGTGGAACGTCTGGCCCAGATCGAGGCAGGCGATGGCCACGAACAGCAGGCAGGGGATGGCGAAGTGCTGGGTAAAGCGCATCAGCCCGTCAACGCCCGACTCCGGGAACCAGCCGCGCCAGACCGCGAGGTAGCCGAAGCCGATCACCACGAAAACCGGCAGGATGACCTCGAGCAGCGCCTGCACCGCGCTCAGACCGTGTAGGTGAGGGTCATGCCGTCGTAGGCAGGCGTGACGTGCTCGGGCGTCTCCGCGTCCACCGTGCGGTAATCCATGTCGATGTGCATGTTGGTCAGCACCGCCCGGCGCGGCCTTGCCCGCGCGATCCACTCCAGCGATTTGTCCAGATGCGCGTGCGTGGGATGGGGCGTGCGGCGCAGCGCATCGAGGATCCAGCAATCCAGCCCCTCAAGCATGGGCCAGGACGCGTCGGGAATGCTTTCCACGTCCGGCAGGTAGGCCAGGTCGCCGATGCGGAACCCCAGCGCGTCGATGGCGCCGTGGTGCACCCCGAAGGGGCGCAGCGTGACGGGTCCGCCCGCCCCGTCGATCATCACGTCACCATCGATCGTGTACATGTCGAGGATCGGCGGATACGGGGACCCTTCGGGCTGCATGAAGGCGTAGCCGAACCGAGAATAAAGCGTGTTCTGCGTGGCGCCGTCGGCCCAGACCGGCAACCTTTGCTTCATGTTGAAGACGATCATGCGCAGATCGTCCAGGCCGTGCACGTGATCGGCGTGGTCGTGGGTGTAGACGACCGCGTCGAGCTGGCCCACCCCGGCGTCCAGCAGCTGGGCGCGCAGATCGGGCGAGGTATCCACCAGAACACGGGTCACCCCGCCCTCGCCCGTCTGTTCGATCAGCAACGAGCACCGGCGACGCTGGTTGCGCGGCTCCGCGGGGTCGCAATCACCCCAATGGTCGCCCAGCCGCGGCACCCCGCCCGAGGACCCGCAGCCCAGAATGGTGAACCGCCGTTCGCCCATCAGGCGGCCGCCTGCCACGCGGCGGCCTTGGAAAACAGCCGGTCGAAATTGGCCTGCGTCCGGGCGGCGAAATCGGGCCAGTCCATGCCCATGGTCTCGGCGCCGACCTTGGCGGTGTGCACGGTGTAGGCGGGCTCGTTGCGCTTGCCGCGATAGGGCGGCGGCGCAAGATAAGGGGCGTCGGTTTCCACCAGGATGCGATCGCGCGGGGCGGCGGCGAAGATGTCGCGCAGCTCGCGGCTTTTCGGGAATGCCGCGATGCCCGACATCGACAGGTAGAAGCCAAGGTCGAGCGCGGCACGCGCCAGCCCCGCGCCGGACGAGAAACAGTGCATCACGCACGAATAAGCGCCGTTGCGGTATTCCTCTGTCAGGATCCGGGCCATGTCGTCGTCCGCGTCGCGGGCATGGATGATCAGCGGCAGCCCGGTCCGGCGCGCGGCCTCGATGTGCACGCGCAGGCTTTGTTGCTGCACATCCGCGCTTTCGCCGGTGTAGTGGTAGTCCAGCCCCGACTCGCCGATGCCCACGAACTTGGGGTGCCGCGCCATCGCCTCGAGCGCGTCGGCGCTGGCCATCGGTTCGTCGGCCGCGCTCATCGGGTGGGTGCCGGCGGCATAGAACACCGGGTCGTGCGCCTCGGCGATGGCGCGCACGCGGGGTTCAAGCCGCAGCTTGGTGCAGATGGTGACCATGCGGGTGACCCCGGCCGCGACCGCGCGGCCGATCACCTCGGCGCGTTCCTCGTCGAAATCGGGGAAATCAAGGTGGCAATGGCTGTCGGTGATCTCGATACGCTCGGTCATGTCGTCCCTGCCCGCGCGCCCGGTCTCAGGCGGCCTGCTGAATCCTGAACACGGTATCTAGGACCAGCGAGGCAGGGTCAAGGTTCACCGCCCGGCCGTGGCGGACACGCGCGCCGACCTCCTGCGCGCAGGCCGCCCAGGCGCGCCCGGCCGCCGGCGTCGGCGCCAGCCGCGCAAGCACCTCGGCCTCGCCCGGTGCAGCCTCGACCGCCGGCGGCGTGCCCGTGGCGCCGGTGCGCGCCAGCCGCGCCATCAGCACGTCGGCCAGCCCGAACAGCATGTCGAGCCGCGCCTCCGCCCCACGGGCGGCGGCGGCATCGGCCAGCTTCGCCGCGCGCGCCCGGTCGAGCCGCGGCAGCGATCCGGCGATCGCCAGAAGTTCGGCATAAAGGCCCATGCCGCCCAGCACGCTCAGGCGCACCGCCTCGCCCACCGATCCGGCGGCCAGTTCGGCCAGCGCCCGCGTGTCGCCCTCGTGCGCAATGCCGGCCTGCGCCAGCGCGGCGGCAAGGTCGGCCGCGCCCAGCGGGGCCAGCCGCAGCGCCCGACAGCGCGACCGGATCGTCGGCAACAGCGCCGAGGGCTGGTGACTGACCAGAAGGAAGGTCACTCGGTCGGGCGGCTCCTCGAGCATCTTCAGCAGCGCGTTCGCGGCCTGTGCGTTCATCTCGTCGGCGCAATCCACGATGACCACGCGCCGCCCGCCTTCGGTCGCGCTGAGGTGCAGGAAGCCGGCCAGCCTGCGCACCTGGTCCACGCGGATGTCGTGGGACAGCCGGTCACCCTTTTCGTTGGGCCCGCGGCGCAACACGAACAGTCCCGGCTCCGACAGGGCCGCCACGCGGCGCGCCACCGGGTGCTCGGGATCCAGCCCCAGGCGATCGGGCGCCGGCGGGGCCTCGCCGAACAGCCCCGGCTCGCCCCCGCCTTCGGGCGCGGCGAGGATGAACCGCGCGATCGACCACGCCAGCGTCGCCTTGCCCACGCCGCGCGGGCCGGTGACGAGCCATGCGTGATGCATCCGCCCGGCCGCCCATGCATCCAGCACGTCGCGTTCCGCCGCCGCATGGCCGATGACGCCCGGCACCTCGCGCGGGTGCGGCGCGCCGTCGATCCTGTCGGGTTCGGGCAGGTCGTTCTCGCTCATGGCAGGCGCGCCTCGACGAGCCGGAGCACCTCGGCGGCAACGGTGTCCTCCGCCCGGTTGCCATCCACGGTCGAGATACGCTCGGGGAATTCCCGCGCCAGCGCGAGGAACCCCTCGCGCATGCGCGCCTGCATGTCGCTGCCAAAGGATTCGAAGCGCGCCTCGCCGGTGCCGCGTGACAGCGCCCGGTCCAGCCCGGTGGCCGGATCCATGTCGATCAGCAGCGTCAGGTCGGGCTCGCGGCCGATGGTCAGGGTATGCAACCGGTCGACCAGCCCGCGCAGCGCAGCGCGGCCCAACCCCTGGTACATGCGCGTGCTGTCGGCGAAACGGTCGCAGATCACCACGCGGCCGGCATCGAGCGCGGGGGCGATCACCCGTTCGAGGTGGTCCCGCCGCGCCGCGGTGAACAGCAGGATCTCGGTTTCCGCCGACCACCTGTCCTCCGGCCCGTCCAGCAGAAGCCGGCGGATCTCCTCGGCGCCGGGGCTGCCGCCGGGTTCGCGCGTGAGCACCGTTTCGCGCCCCTGCGCGCGCAGGGCCGCGTCCAGACGCCGCGCCTGCGTCGACTTCCCGGAGCCGTCGATGCCTTCGAAGCTGATGAACAGGCCCGGGGCACTCAAAGCGCGCCCTCGGGCCCCCGCCGCAGGCGCGTAAGCAAGAGCCCGGACACCGTCCGGATGCGCGACATGAAGCCGCCGCGTGCGACGTCGTCGGTGGCCACCAGCGGCACGCGCACCTCGGGCAGTTCGCCTGGGGCGAAGACCAGCTCGGCCAGCCTGTCGCCTTTTTCGACCGGTGCACGGACCGGCCCGGTGTACACGACCTCGCCCTCCACCGTCTCGTCGGAGAGCACCGGCAACAGGGCGACCACGTCCTCGGCCGGGGCCAGTCCCACCTCGGGCACGCTGCCCATCCAGACATCGGCGCGGGCGATCTCCTCGTCCTTGCGCACGACGGGGCGTTCGACGAACTGGCGGAACGCCCAGTTGATGATCGCCTCGGAGTCCTCGGCACGCGCGCGGACCGAGGGCAGCCCGGACACCACGAAGACGATCCGGCGATCGCCCTGCTTGGCCGAGCCGACGAGCCCGTAGCCCGCCTCGCTGGTGTGGCCCGTCTTGAGCCCGTCGGCGCCGATGCCGAGCCCCAGCAGCGGGTTGCGGTTGCGCGTGTTGTCGGGCGCGCGGCCGTCGAACTCGAACTCCTGCTCGGCGAACATCGGGTAGAACTCGGGGAAGTCCTCGATGATCCGCCGCGCCAGCAGCGCGAGATCGCGCATCGTCATCCGGTGACCGGGTTCGGGCCAGCCGTTCGAGTTGGTGAAGGTGGAGTTGGTCAGCCCCATCTTCTGCGCACGCCGCGTCATGAACCGCGCGAACCCCGCTTCGGTGCCATCGGGGCTCAACGCCTCGGCGATCACCGCGCAGGCGTCGTTGCCCGACAGAACGATGATCCCGCGCAGCAGCTGCTCGACCGTCGGGCGGTCCGTGGTGTCGAGGAACATGGTGGATCCGCCATAGCTCATGGCGTGGCGCGACACCGGCAGGCGCTCGTTCATCGACAGCCTTCCGTCACGGATCGCCTCGAAGGCGACGTAGAGCGTCATCAGCTTCGACATCGAGGCCGGCGGCAGCCGCTTGTCGGCCTGCTTGCTCAGCATCACGGTCCCGGTGTTCATGTCCAGCACGAAGGCCGCGCTCGCGCGCGTGTCGAACGCCTGAACCGGCAGCGCGACACACAGCGCGGCCAGCGCCAGCACGAGCGGCGCCGCGGCGCGCGCGAGGCGTTGAAGCAATCCCGTCGGCTCAGCTGTCGACCGCATAGGCATCCTCGAAACCGATCTCCCTGATCTTGCGCAGCAGCGCGCGGCGTTCCGACTTGCTTGTCGCCGGGCCGACGACCACGCGCCAGAAGGTCTTGCCGCGCAGACTCTGCTTTTTCACCGTGGGCACCATGCCCGCCTGGCGCATCGAGGTGGCGGTGTTACGCGCGTTTTCCTCGATGCTGAAGATGCCGATCTGGATGTAGGGCCTGTCCAGCGATGCGCGCGGCCTGGGCTCGGGGTCCGCCTCGGCCGCGTCGTCCGGCGTGTCCTCCGCCGCCTCGATCGCCGCGGAGGCCCCGGCCACCGGGTCGAGCGTTTCGGTCTCCACCGGCGCGGCCGCCGCACTTTCACCCTCGGTCGGCGCCTCCTCCGCTGCCTCGTCCCCGGGCACCTCCTCGCGCCGCAGGGCGGTGACGTTCAACTCGGCCGGCGCACCGGCCAGCATGTCCAGCGCGGCCGCGGCATCCGAGGAGACCTGCAGCACCGGCCCCGGGCTGACCCGCTCGCGCCGGAACAGCGCGCCGATGACGAACTTGCCGTTGTCGAGGTTGCGGATGATCGCGCGCTCGGGATCGGTCACGTCAGGGTGGGCCACCCAGACGCCGCCCAGGGACGGCCGGCCGTCCCACAGCCCCTTGTCGGTGACCTGGAAGACCTCGGGCGCCTCGACGTCGCGCTCCACGAGTTTGACGGCGCGCGCCTCCGCGCCCGCCTCGTCCTTTTCCGCCTGCGGCTTGGACTGGAACAACGGGAATTGGCCGTTCTCCATGCAGCCCGCCAGCACCGTCACGCTGCCCAGCACCGCCGCGGCGCGCAGGTTGCGGCCCGTCTTCCCCCGAAAGAAACGCATTGTATCGCTTGCCCCTTGCCCGTCTGCTGCACCGGTTGCCCCCGGCTTGTGTTCTCGTCGCACATCCCGGCGCGACAGCCGCAGTCTAGCCCGATGCGGCACGCAAGAAAAGGCCGCCGGTGGCCCTGCGCGGATTTCCCCGACCGGGACGCCGCACCCGGGCGCCGCCCCTTCCAGAATCGCGAACGACCCGCTAGAGCGGTCGCACCGCGGAGGAGTGGCAGAGCGGTCGAATGCACCGGTCTTGAAAACCGGCGTACGTGAAAGCGTACCGTGGGTTCGAATCCCACCTCCTCCGCCACCATATCCCTAAAAATTCCTGATTTTAAAAAGAAAATTTGAACGTCGTCACCATACATCCCCCACACTATCCCCCACCGTGACGGCGCTTGCGTCGGAACGGGCCGGAATTTGTCGGCGGTCACGGCCTGTCTGGCGCGCCCTCGGTTGCGCCCCGTAAGCCTCTGCATCCGCCTACGGGCGCCCCAGCATCCCGGCGTGCACGCTGCCCGTCTCGCGCCTCGCGTGGTGATGTGGGATAAATCGGTTACCGGCCTTTGTTGGAAGTTCTGGCCTAGAACGCCGCACCGCCGTTGATAGGCGAAAGCTCCAGCGGCGCCGCCCTATCCGTCGCCGCGCTCGGCGCGCCAACGTGCCCACCGCCTGCGCTGGGCCTCGGCAACGCGGGCCTTGCCTTCGGGCGTCCGCGGTCCGGTGCTCTTGCCGCCGTGAAAGCGGCACCGTCGCTTGCCCGGCTCGGACATCGCGCGGCAGGGCGTTCCCTTCCGGGTTCGAGCCCAGCAAGGCACGCGGCGACGGGCGTGCGCGCATCCGGGGGCGCGCTGTAAGAGCCCAACCCGCGCGCGCTCAGTGTGCAGAAATTCGCCACGCGGCGCGGCGCGAGGCCATGAGCAACTCGCTTAGCCCGGCTTATTCACCGAAATCGGGCTGATGAGGTTGCGTGCGCCCGAAAGTGCCGTAGAATCAGGGTGTTGAAAAAATCCGCCGACAGCCACGGACGCACGCATGGGTGAAACGCTACGGCCGGTCGCG
>NZ_PHNT01000018.1 GCF_002834145.1 Roseovarius salinarum
GCTGTAATCGGACCGGTGTTCGCGATACAGACGAACGCCGCGCTCGCGGAACTCGGCCGTGTATGTCGGGGTGTGCTTCTTCTTCGATTCCATAACGGTCATCCTCTGAGAGTTTTACCCTCTCGGAAACCCGGGGCGGTTCACTTCGGTCGCCGGCGGCTCTGTGCAACTGTTCCAAAGCCCATGAGGCTCGGTCGACCTGCCGGGTGGCTGTGATAAGGTGGGCGACCGCGTCGTCGATGTCGAAAGGGGAGGCTTCAAAGCCTACCGTGACGTGACTGCCCATCTGACGAGACGGTGGAACACCTCACCGCAGACGCCATGAAATCCGATGGCGACGACGAAACGGTTGGACAGCGGCAGCTACCGAAATAGCACGCTAAGCCAAGCCACCCGCCGCGGGCGGCGGGGGAACTATGCGGGCAAACCTTTTGCGGCACTGCGCGCGCCGACGCGCCCGGAGCGTCGCCTCCGGCGGGCGCCAACCTGCCATGTTGGAATTTTCGGTTGCCGATGTCGGCGTCGGGGCGTTTCCTCAGAGTAAGAAACGAGCGCCACCGCGCTCGTGGTCGTCTCCCGTCGGTGGCCGGGACTTCGAAGACAGCCGAGGCAGCCTTCTCTGACAGACGAGATGGGAATTCGTCTCGGATGCACGTTGTCGCCTCCGCTCATGCGGATGCCACCACCTTTGGGGAATGATCAGCTCCCCGCAGCGCGCTGCGTTTTCGGTGATGCACAACAATGTTCACGAGCGTCCAGTCGTGCTGGATGTCGCGCTGCCTCCTTTCTCTTGGCTCATCGTACGGTCCTGTATGGCATCCTCATGCCCGTCCGTCATGCAGAGGACATGGAACGATCAAGTTTAGTCAGAAACATTTTCTCGCCGGAAAGCCACGAATACCGGTCCGGACTTCGCTGAGACGGCCCTCATGATCCCTGTTTGTGTTCCGGAGGCGGCGTCCGATAAGGACGCAGGTGACATCCTTCGGGTGAGGGACGCCCGGGTGTCCGGGGCAAGGTCGTCATTCGGCGTTATGGGGCCGATTGACGACCTTGGCAGAGGAATTCTCATCCTTGCCGATTAGGGCCAAAGTTTTTTCTTCGTGCCATCGGCTCTTGGCCAATCTCCATATCGGGGGGGCGGACACAACGGCCATTCAGCCCGGGCCAGAAGAAGGAGCGACATCCCGAGAAACGCCATGCGGACAGGCTTGACACTGCCACGATCGGCAGATGCGCAACAAACAGGAGGACCCACCATGCTGCGCAAGCTACCTACAACGACTCTGTCCGCAGACCAGCAACTCGCTACCGTCCGCGCGCATTTCGCTGAGCACGGAACCGCCCTGTGCAACGCCACGGGGCTGATCGACGGGGATGCCGGAACAGCCCGCGTTCTGCGCCTCATGTCCGCGTTGCGCGAAGCGTCCCGCCTCGACCGGGCGACGCGGCGCAGATTGGTCGACCTGCATCGGCTCCTGTCCCTCGATCCGGTTGGCGATGATCTCGAACCCTACCTGTCGTCCTGGGTTCTCCTCGACCCCGCCAGCCCCGAAGTGGAAGAGCTCTGCCTGCTCACCGATCGGCTCTATGACCTCTTGGTCGAGATCGGAGAACTGGACGAAGAGCGGGATGCGCTGGCGCTCGCCTTCCGGGAGCAAGTCGTGGCCTGAAACGCAAGGCCGGCCATGCTCGATCTGTGCGGCCGGCGTCATGACTCGGGGCGAACGCGAAGCCTGAAGCCTGTCTCCGCACCGACGCACGACTTGTGCTGCGGTGCGGGGCGGGGCCTGAGAAAAAATCATGCGCCCGGCAAATTTCTTCTTCGTCGTCCACAAGAACGACCAATGTTCTTTTCACCAGCAGCCAAGACCAGCCTTTGGGACCAACGCAAAGGAACCTGCCGAACCCCGCCCATCTCCCGCGACGGAACATGACGCCGATGAAACAGGCACACCAGCACCGTTTCCGCACCGCATGAAAGGGAGATTATCATGCTCAACACCACCACCCTGGATCCTGCTGAGGTTCGCCTCGGCGCCGCCTACGCGGTGGAGCAGCACCTGCGCCGCCACGGTGCAAGTCTTTGCGACCTGCTCGACGCGCTCGACGATTCCAGCGGGTTCGCGGCGTTCTGCGACCTGCATGGCGCCTTTGGGCAGCCGGTTCCGAAGGTCGATGCCGTCGAGGCGGCGCTGCGCGACATCCTGCGCGTGCTGGCCGATCAGATGCCATCGTCGCTCGACCGGATCGGTCATGAACGGGGCCTGCCGGCCTCAGACATGACCCTCTGGCATGGCGCACGCGTCAGCGAGCTTCTCGCACGGTTCCACCATGCGGAGTGAGGCCGGGGCACGCTGTGCCCTCCAGATGGCGCGGGCGCACCGCCTGAGCGTCTTTCCCGATGAATTCGGCATGGAGCAGGACATCTGCGACAGCACGCTCTGGCTCATCGAGAATTTTCGCCTTCGGTCGGTGCTCGTCTGGGTTGATCGGCACTACACGAAATGTGGGCGACAGATCGCGGGTGTCACCGTCATGACATCGCCCAGAAATCCGGCTCGACTGACCCGAGCGGCACACGAGGCATTCCTGGCGCTGGGCTACGAGATCGAAAACACCGGAGCAGATACCTACGGACATCAATTCTGTGACGGCTATCATTCGCGGCACGAAGCCTTGCAGGCCTGTGCGCGCATTGAGGGCGCGTTGGGCAGTTGGCGATCACCGTAAGGGATAAATGAAATCATCGACGAAGGGCGGCGAAAGCCGCCCTTTTTTCATTTGTAATTAAATGCCTACCCGATATTGAGCTTCAACTTCATGATCAGACCTCGAAACGGTGGCTGACGCACTCATCATGGCGAACTGGCAAACCGCAACGGGTGCGTACAAGCCGAGCAGTGCTACCGGCCATAACCAAACCCAAGAACAATCTCGAAAAGCGTTTCTGTCACCTGTTTTCCGGCTCCCAATACTCCCTGGACAGAGGCAAACCTGCGTTCACGCCAAAAACAGCAGAAATATTGGAAAATCGAGCCTGTACGCCCGATGGACCTCATTTGCTTGCGAAATGGACATTTCAACCCCGCCGGTGGCCACTAACTGGTAGTGGGCATACTTCTCCGCAACGACAGGTCAGCTACATTTCGAGTGGCCGCAGCTTGCGCAGGTCATGCAGCCCTCGATCATGCGCATGTCGTATTGGCCGCAGGCGGGACAGGCCGGGCCCTTGGGCCCCTCCAGGTTCACGACCTGGGCCCTGGGGTCGGTTTTCAGGCCCAGGCCCTCGCCCTCTAGGAAGCCGATGGAGATCATGTGCTGCTCGAGTATCCCGCCGATCGCCGCGAGGATCGAGGGGACGTATTTGCCGTTCATCCACGCGCCGCCGCGCGGGTCGAACACCGCCTTGAGTTCCTCGACCACGAAGCTCACGTCGCCGCCGCGCCTGAACACCGCCGAGATCATCCGCGTCAGCGCCACCGTCCACGCGAAATGCTCCATGTTCTTGGAGTTGATGAAGACCTCGAACGGGCGCCGCCGACCGCCCAGGACGATATCGTTGACGGTGATGTAGATCGCGTGGTTGCTGTCGGGCCACTTGAGCTTGTAGGTCGCGCCCTCCAGTTCCGTGGGCCGTTCCAGCGGCTCGGACATGTAGACGACATCGCCGCCTTCCTCGGGGGGCGCGCCGGTCTCGCCCGGCAGCGCCTCGTCGTCTTCCTCCACGCTCAGCACGCTGCCCGTCACCTCGTTGGGCCTGTAGGTGGTGCACCCCTTGCAGCCCGTCTCGTAGGCCTGGAGGTAGACATCCTTGAAATCGGCGAACGAGATGTCCGCGGGCACGTTGATCGTCTTGGAGATCGAGGAATCCACCCAGGGCTGCGCGGCCGCCTGCATCATGACGTGCGCCTCTGGCGCGAGCGTCTGGGCGTTGACGAAATGCTCGGGCAAAGGCGCGTCGCCGAACTTTTCGCGCCAGACCTGCACGGCGTAATCCTCGACCTCCTCCTCGGTGCGCGAGCCGTCGTTCTGCAGCACCTTCCGGGTGTAGCCATAGGCGAACACGGGCTCGATTCCCGAACTGACGTTGCCGGCATAAAGGCTGATCGTGCCCGTCGGGGCGATCGAGGTGAGCAGCGCGTTGCGGATGCCGCTGCCGCGCACGGCCTCGCGCACGTCCTCGTCCATCCGCCGCATGGTGTCGGAGGCAAGGAACGGCTCGGCGTCGAACAGGGGGAAGGCCCCCTTTTCCCTGGCCAGATCCACCGAGGCAAGGTAGGCCGCCCGCTGGATCGCGTGCAGCCAGTCCGCCGTCTGCCGCGCCGCCGCGTCCGAGCCGTAACGCAACCCGAGCATCAGCAGCGCGTCGGCCAGCCCCGTCACGCCGAGGCCGATGCGCCGCTTGGCCCGTGCCTCGCGCGCCTGCGCCTCCAGCGGGAACCCGGACACGTCCACCACGTTGTCCATCATCCGCACCGCGGTCCGCACCAGCGCATCCAGTTCGTCCGGGTCCACTGCCGCCGTGTCCTCGAAGGGCGCGCGCACCAGGCGCGCAAGGTTGATCGAGCCCAGCAGGCACGCGCCGTAGGGCGGCAGTGGCTGTTCGCCGCACGGGTTCGTCGCGGCGATCTCTTCGCAGTAGTGCAGGTTGTTGGCGGCGTTGACGCGATCGATGAAGATGACGCCCGGTTCGGCGTAATCGTAGGTCGCCTGCATGATGCGGTTCCACAGGTCGCGTGCCTGCACCGTGTGATAGACCCTTTCGCCGAAGGTCAGCTCCCACGCGCCGTCGGCCTTCACGGCCTCCATGAAGGCGTCGGTGACCAGGACGGACAGGTTGAACATGCGCAACCGCGCGGAATCGGCCTTGGCGGCGATGAAATCCTCGATGTCGGGGTGGTCGCAGCGCATGGTGGCCATCATCGCGCCACGGCGGCTGCCGGCCGACATGATCGTGCGGCACATCGCGTCCCAGACGTCCATGAAGGACAGCGGCCCGCTGGCGTCGGCGGCCACGCTTCTGACCTCGGCCCCCTTGGGGCGGATCGTGCTGAAGTCATAGCCGATGCCGCCGCCCTGCTGCATGGTCAGCGCCGCCTCGCGCAGGTTGTCGAAAATGCCGCCCATGTCGTCGGGGATCGTGCCCATGACGAAGCAGTTGAACAGCGTCACCTGCCGGCCCGTTCCGGCGCCCGCGGTGATCCGGCCGGCAGGCAGGAAGCGGAAATCCTCCAGCGCCGCGTAGAAGGCGTCCTCCCAGGTGTCCGGGTCGGCTTCGGGCGCGGCGAGCGCGCGCGCGATGCGCCGCCACGTGTCCTCGACGGTCTTGTCGTGGACCGTGCCGTCGAGATCCTTGAAGCGGTACTTCATGTCCCAGATGGACTCGGCGATCGGGGCGGCGAAACGGGTCATGGCGCGATTCCTGTATCCGGCAGGGCAACCACAATAGCTTGAAGACGGACTCATTTCCACTACCCTATCTGGCAATGACCGGGAGAATCGCATGGCACCGCTGCATCTGATCAAGCTCAGCGCCGGCAGTGACAGTGTCGAAAGCCTGACCGCCTGGCAGGCGGGGGCACGGGCCAAGGGGCCGGACGGGCTGCCACGTCACGTCACCCGGATGTGGCCCAAGCGCGCCGCGGACCTGCTCGACGGCGGGTCGATCTACTGGGTTGTCAAGGGGCTGGTGCAGTGCCGCCAGCGCATTCGGCGCCTCGACGAGGTGACGGGCGGCGACGGCATCCGCCGCTGCGCCATCGTTCTGGACCCGGAAATCGTGCGCACCGTCAACGCCCCGCGCCGCCCGTTCCAGGGGTGGCGATACCTCAAGCCGCAGGATGCCCCGGCCGACCTGCCCCGCCACCGGCAGGAAGAGGATCACCTGCCGCCCGAACTTTCGGCCGCGCTGGCCGAGATCGGCGTCGTCTGATCGGTCTGATTGCCGGCGCGCCGGGTGCAGTCGGCAGACCGCCGCGCAATCCTGCCCGGCCGTGAGCGGGATCGCGCCGGAACGGGGGGCATCACGGCCTTGCTCAGCAAGTCGTGAACGAGACGGGGGCCGCGTCGGTTTGAGATCGCCGGGCAACGTGCCTATGTCCAGCCCCGAGCGGGACGAGACCGCGGGGCAACCGGCCCCGCCAAGAATGCGCCCGTGATCGCGAACGCATACAGGACAAACGAGGAAACCGATGACCCACTTCAGCCGCGTGACATTCGCCGCAGCAGCCGGGGCGCTCGCCGCGGCGCCCGCCCTTGCCGGCACGATGGAAAAGCCCGCGCCGCAGCCCGAAATCCAGACGCCGGCCCCGGCGATGACATCGACAGACTGGACCGGCCCCTACGTGGGCGGCCAGATCGGGTTCGGCGACGTCGACACCAGCGCCCCCGGCGTGTCCGGCGATGGCGCGCTGGGCGGCATCACCTTCGGCTACGACCATGACTTCGGCAACTGGGTGTTCGGCGGCGGCGTCGACTACGACGTCACGGACATCACGATCGCGCCCGGGACGGACGTCGACAACATCTGGCGGGCCAAGCTGCGCGGCGGTTACAAGGTCGGCAGCGGGCTGATCTACGGCACCGGCGGTTTCGCCAACATCGACGTCGACACCGTCGGCGACGACGACGGCTATTTCATCGGCGGCGGCTACGAGCACATGATCACCGACCGGTTCAGCCTCGGCGGCGAGGTGCTCTATCACGAGGTCGACAACTTCGCCGGCACGCCAACAGACGTCGAGGCGACGACCGTGCAGATGCGCGGCCTGCTGCGCTTCTGAACTCGATCGCCCGGCCGGCCGCGCGGTGACGCGCCCGCGGCCGGCCCATCCTCAGCCGGCCATCAATCCACCTGCAACTGCACCAGCAGCCGCGTGATGGTCGCGCGGTCCGCCTCGGACAAGGGCGCTTCCCGCGACCGGAACAGCGTGGCCTGCGATTTCAGGATCAGCCCGTCGTCGAGCACCTTCAGATGATTGGCGCGCAGCGTGTCCCCGGACGAGGTGATGTCCGCGATGGCCTCGGCCGTTTCGTTCTTGACCGTTCCCTCGGTCGCACCCTGGCTGTCGACGAGGCGGTAGTCGGCAACGCCTCCCTCGCGCAGGAAATCGCGCGTCAGGCGGTGATACTTGGTCGCGATGCGCAAGCGAAAGCCGTGGCGCGCGCGAAAGGCGGCCGCGGCGCCGTCGAGATCGTCCAGCGTGGACACGTCGACCCAGGCCCTGGGCACCGCCAGAACAAGGTCCGCATGACCGAAGCCAAGTTCCGCCAGTTCGACGACGCGCGTGTCCCACCGGCCCAGCTTTTCGCGCACGAGGTCGGTGCCGGTCACGCCGAGGTGGATGCGGCCCGCGGCCAGCTCGCGCGGGATCTCGCCCGCCGACAGAAGCACCAGGTCGACACCCTCGATGCCCTCCACCACGCCGGCGTACTCGCGCTCCGACCCGGCGCGGCCCAGCCGGATGCCGCGCGCACCGAACCAGTCGAAGGTCTTTTCCATCAGCCGCCCCTTCGAGGGCACGCCCAGCTTCACGCTCATCCCGCGCCCCCCAGATCCAGCACCAGCCCGGGGCGGATGACGCCGCCCACGGCCGGGATCTCGCGGCCCTGCCCCAGCCGGCGGGTCAGCGCGTCGTAGCGCCCGCCACTGGCCACCGGGGGCAGGTCGGGCCGCCCCTCGGCGGTGAAGCCGAAGACGAAGCCGTCGTAGTATTCCATCTGCGCGCGGCCGTAGCTGGCCTCGAACTCCAGCGATTCCGGCGCGATCCCGCGGGCCGCCAGTGCATCCAGCCGCGCGGCCAGCCGATCCACCGCCGGGCCGATCGCTGCCATGTCCACGGCGATGTCGCGCAGCCGTTCCAGCGCGTTGTCGCTGGTCTCGCGCACGGCGAGGATGGCGTCGATCAAAGCGAGCTCGCCGTCGGAGACGGGCGGCGTTTCGGCGTCCGCGCGCAGCGCCTCGATCCGTCCCGCGATCTCGTCGCGGCCGCGCAGGCCGATCACGGGGCCGGCATCGGCAAATGGATCCGCGGCAGCCAGCACCGCGCGGCGGCTTTCGGGCACCGGCGCCCGGCCCGCGAACCGGTCCATCAGCGCGCGGAAGCGGCGCGGCCGCCAGATGTGCCGGCGCAGGGCGGCCTTGCGCCGCTCGGTCGTGCGCAGCCCCTCGACCGCCGCCGCCAGGATACCGATGTCACCGGTGGCCGCCCGCAGCCCCAGCGGCGCCAGCGTGTCGTGGATCAGCGCAAACACCTCGGCATCGGCGGCTTCTGGCGCGTCGCGCTCGAAGACCTCGAAGCCCACCTGAAGGTACTCGTTGGCACGCTCGGGGTCGTCCTCCTGCCGGCGGAAGACCTCGCCCGAATAGGTATAGCGGGCGGGCTCGGCGCCCTCGGCCATGTGCATCTGCACCACCGGCACGGTGAAATCCGGGCGCAGCATCTGCTCGCCACGCAGCGTGTCCGAGGTGACGTAGGCCCGCGCGCGGATATCCTCGCCGTAAAGGTCCAGAAGAACCTCGGCGGGTTGCAGGATGGTCGTTTCCACGGGCTGCGCGCCGGCGGCCTCGAACCGGGCCATCAGGCGCGCGGCCTCGCCCCGGGCGGCGGCGCGCGTGGCACTCATTGCTGCGAATCCAGCATCGCGCGCACGCGCTGGGCCAACTCGGCGCGCGGCACCTCGATCTGGCTGGGGCGTTCCTTCCACTCCTCCAGCGTCGCGGTCTCGGCGAGGCGCGCGCCAAGGATCAGGTCCTTGAGCTGCACGACCCCGCGGTCCTTTTCCTCGCCCCCCTCGATGACGGCCACCGGCGCGCCGCGCTTGTCGGCATATTTCATCTGGTTGCCGAAGTTCTTAGGGTTGCCGAGGTAGACCTCGGCGCGGATGCCCGCCGCGCGCAGCTCGGCCGCCATCGCCTGGTAGTCGGCCATGCGGTCGCGGTCCATCACGGTGACGACCACGGGGCCCCGTGCGGTGCCGCCCACGCGACCCTTCTCGCGCAGCGCGGCCAGCAACCGGTCCACCCCCACCGAGATGCCGGTCGCCGGCACCGCCTGCCCGGTGAAGCGCTTGACCAGGTCGTCGTAGCGCCCGCCCCCCGCGACCGAGCCGAACTGGCGCTTGCGCCCCTTGTCGTCGAAGATCTCGAATGTCAGCTCGGCCTCGAACACCGGGCCGGTGTAATACCCCAGCCCGCGCACGACGGAAGGGTCGATCTCGGCGCGGCCGGGGCCGAGGCCCTGTGCCTCCAGCAGCGCGGCGATCCGTTCAAGTTCGTCCACCCCTTCGGCGCCGACCGCGCTGTCGCCCACGGCGGCGCGCAGATTGGCCAGGGTCTCCCCTGCCGTGGTGCCCTTGGACGTCAGGAAGGCGACCACCGGGTCTGCCTTTTCGGGGGGCAGGCCCACGCCCTCGATGAAGGCGCCCGAGGCGTCCTTGCGGCCCTCGCCCAGAAGCTGGCGCACACCGGCCTCTCCGACCTTGTCGAACTTGTCGATGGTGCGCATGACGGCGGCGCTGCGGTCCTCGTCGCCGGCCAGGCCCATCGCCTCCAGCACGCCGTTGAGAACCTTCCGGTTGTTCACCCGGATGATGTAATCCCCGCGGGGGATGCCCACGGCCTCCAGCGTCTCGGCCAGCATGGCGCAGATCTCGGCGTCGGCGGCCACGCTGGGGGCGCCCACGGTGTCCGCGTCGCACTGGTAGAACTGGCGGTACCGGCCCGGCCCCGGCTTCTCGTTGCGCCACACCGGGCCCATGGCATAGCGGCGGTAGGGCGTGGGCAGGTCGTTGCGGTGCTGGGCATAGACCCGGGCCAGCGGCGCCGTCAGGTCGTAGCGCAGCGCCAGCCACTCGCCCGTCTTGCCATCCTCTCCCTCTTCCTGGAAGGCGAAGACGCCGTCGTGCGGGCGGTCCACGTCGGGCAGGAACTTGCCCAGCGCCTCGACGGTCTCGATCGCGCTGCTTTCCAGCGCCTCGAACCCGTAGTGACGGTAGACGCGCGCGATGGCGTCGAGCATCTCGGCGCGCTCGGTCACCTCGGCGCCGAAGTAGTCGCGGAAGCCCTTGGGCGTCTCGGCCCTGGGACGTGGCGTCTTTTTCTGTTTGGCCATGCGGTCTGGTCCGTCCGGATGCTGTACGCGCGCCCCGTGTATCCGAGCCCGCCCACGGGGGCAAGGCAGCGGCGGGTCCGTGCCGGGCGCTGTCACAGGTGTTTCAAATACGGCCGCTATGCCCACCCGACACGGGGCAGCGCGCGGGGCGAGGAATGACGGAACCACGGAACGTTTGGGCGGCGGCGGGGCGGCTGTGTACGGTTCTGGCCACGCTGGGTATTGCCGCGGCACCGGTCTTTGCAGAGCCGGACCCGCGAACCGCCGAGATCCTTGCCAGCCATGACATCGACATCACGCGGGGGGCGGCGGCAGGCTACGTGCCCGATGAAACCTGCGCGCAGTGCCACGCCGACAAGGCCGAGAGCTTTTCCGAGATCGGGATGGCCAAGAGCTTCTACCGGCCGTCGCCGGACAAGGTGATCGAGGATTTCTCGGCGCTCCCGTATCACCATGCCGAAAGCGACCGATACTACACGATGGAGCTGCGCGACGGGGCCTACTGGTTCTCGCGCTACACCCGCGCGCCCGACGGTGGAAAGACCGACGTCTTCGAGGAAAGGGTCGACTGGATCCTCGGTTCCGGCAACCATTCGCGCATCTACCTTTACCAGACGCCCGACGGCGCGCTCTTCCAGATCCCGCTGGCGTGGTATTCGCAGGAGGGCGTCTGGGCGATGTCGCCGGGGTTCGAGTTCAAGCAGCACCCGGGCGTGCAACGCACCATCGACCGGCGCTGCATGGCCTGCCACAACGCCTACCCTGAGGTGCCCGAGGAGGCGGGCCGGATGGGCATGCCGGCCGTCTATCCCGCCGAACTGCCCGAGGGCATCGGCTGCCAGCGCTGCCACGGCCCCGGCGCCGCGCATGTGGCTGCCGCGCTGACAGCAAGGGACGGGATCGAGCCGGTGCGCGACGCCATCGTGCACCCCGGCAAGCTGCCGCGCGAGGAACTCCACAGCATCTGCTACGGCTGTCACATGCAGCCCAATGTCACCGTCAGCTCCCAGTTGCGGCTGGGGCGCGGGCATTATTCGTTCCGTCCGGGCGAGAAGGTGCAGGACTTCATCGCGCACGTCGACATCGCCGATGCCGACCGCGCGCAGCACGAGCGGTTCGAGATCAACCACCATCCCTACCGCATGGAACAAAGCGCGTGCTTCACGCAAAGCGACGGGCAGCTGGGCTGCCTGACCTGCCACGACCCCCACGTCAAGATCCGGCCGGACGAGCGTGCCGAACACTATCGCGACGCCTGCCTGAGCTGCCACACCCTCGACGATGAAGGCCTGCCGCTGATGCAGGCCGCCGGCGCGCGCCACCCCGAGATCGCCGACAGCGCCGATTGCACGACCTGCCACATGCCGAAGCGGCGCACGCAGGACGTCGTCGAGGTTACCATGACCGATCACATGATCCAGCGCGCGCCGCCGCCCGCGGCGGACCGGCTGGCCCCGCTGGACAGCAAGCCCGTGGATGTCGCGGGCGTGCACCTGGCCGACATCGCCGCCGACGTGGTGCCCGAACGCGAGGCGCTGATCCTCACCCTGAAGGCCATCCTGAGGTTCACCCAGGGCCGGGCGGACTATGCCAGCGACGATCTCGCCCGGGTCCTGCGCCAAACGGGCAGCCGCGATTACGAACCGTGGCTCACCCTGCTGCAGGCGTATATCCAGCAGCGGGAATACGGCAAGGCGCGGCAAGTCGCGGAGCCCGCGCTTTCGCTGGCGCCCGGAAACCCTCAGGTGGTCACGGGTGCTGCCGTCGCGCTTTTCGCGACCGGCACGCGCGACAAGGCGATCGGCATGTTGACGGACCTGCTCGGCCAGCGGCCGCGCGATGTCTATCCACGGGTGACCCTTGCGCGCCTTCTGGCCGCGCAGGGACGGCTCGACGAGGCCTCTGCCCATCTTGACCGGGTCGTCGCGTTGCGCCCCAACCACCTGCAGGCGTGGAACCTGATCGCTGCTCTGGCCCAGCGCAGGGGCGAGCACACGCGCGCGATCGAGGCGTATCTGACGGCGCTCGAAATCGAACCCGCCGCCCACCGCATCCGGCAGCGGACGGTGCGCGCCCTGCGCGGCGCAGGCCGCGACGCCGAGGCCGCCGCGCACGCCGCCCGCCTGCCGCGGTGAACGCGGCCCGACGCGGCACCACGCCGCAGGTGCGCCGCGCCCGTGCACAACCGGACGGTTGGCATTGTTCGCCTGCGCGTCTATACGCCTGCCCGAAGCTCCTCGCGCCGGCACAGACCCCGGACCGGCGGGCGCCCGGCCGCATCTCGACCGGACAACCCACAACCGACGTCAAGAACAAGACCGCGGGCATCGCCTTGCGGCCCATGGATACCGCGCTTTCATGTTTTCAATTTCACGCTACCGCCGCCAGTGGACCGACAACATCCGCGGCGACCTCCTTTCCGGGCTCGTCGTCGCGCTGGCCCTGATTCCGGAGGCCATCGCCTTTTCGATCATCGCCGGGGTCGACCCCAAGGTCGGCCTTTACGCCAGCTTCTCCATCGCCGTCATCACCGCCATCACCGGCGGGCGGGCCGGCATGATCTCGGCGGCCACCGCCGCGACGGCGGTGCTGATGATCACGCTGGTGAAGGATCACGGGCTGCAATACCTGCTGGCGGCCACGGTGCTGGCGGGGCTGATGCAGATCGGCGCGGGCGCGCTGAAGCTGGGCTACGTCATGCGCTTCGTGTCGCGCTCGGTCATGACGGGGTTCGTCAACGCGCTGGCGATCCTGATCTTCATGGCGCAGCTGCCCGAACTCGACCCGTCGCGCGTGCCGCCTCTGACCTATGCGCTGGTCGCCGGGGGGCTGGCCATCATCTATCTGTTCCCGCGGCTGACCACCGCCGTGCCCTCGCCGCTGGTCACCATCGTCGTGCTGACCGCCCTGACCGTCGTCATGGGATGGGAGGTGCGCACCGTCGGCGACATGGGGCAGTTGCCCGACACGCTGCCCGTCTTCCTGGTCCCCGACATCCCGCTGACGTTCGAGACGCTGCGGATCATCTTTCCCTATGCGCTGGCGGTGGCCGTGGTGGGGCTGCTGGAAAGCCTGATGACCCAGCAGATCGTCGACGACCTGACCGACACCGGCAGCGACCGCAACCAGGAATGCATCGGCCAGGGCCTGGCCAACACCGCCACCGGTTTCATCGGCGGCATGGCCGGCTGCGCCATGATCGGCCAGTCGATGATCAACGTGAAGTCGGGCGGCCGCGGCCGGCTGTCGAGCTTCGCCGCGGGCGTCTGCCTGCTGATCATGGTGGTGGCGCTTGGCGACATCGTGGCGATCATCCCGATGGCCGCGCTGGTGGCGATCATGATCATGGTGTCGATCGGCACCTTCTCGTGGTCCTCGATCAGGAACCTGCGCGACCATCCGCGCTCGTCCTCGATCGTGATGCTGGCCACGGTGGTCTTCGTGGTCTACACGCACAACCTGGCCATCGGCGTGCTGGTGGGCGTGCTTCTGTCGGGCATCTTCTTCGCCTGGAAGATCGCGCAGCTGTTCCGCGTGCGC
Source organism: Roseovarius salinarum (assembly GCF_002834145.1). Classification (GTDB taxonomy): domain Bacteria; phylum Pseudomonadota; class Alphaproteobacteria; order Rhodobacterales; family Rhodobacteraceae; genus Roseovarius; species Roseovarius salinarum. The sequence goes on from NZ_PHNT01000018.1 coordinate 13,656, forward strand.
ACCGAGATCACGCCCGACGGCAGCCACCGCACCTATTTCGTGGAGGGCCAGCTTTTCTTCGCCTCGTCCGAGGATTTCATGAACGCCTTCGATTTCAAGGAAGCCCCCGAGAAGGTCACCATCGATGTCAGCCAGGCGCACATCTGGGACATCTCGTCGGTCGCCGCGGTGGACATGGCCGTGCTCAAGTTCCGGCGCGAGGGCGCGGACGTCGAGATCGTGGGAATGAACGCGGCCTCCGAAACCATCGTCGACCGGCTGGCGATACACGACAAGCCCGGCGCCATGGACCGGCTGCTGGGCCACTGAAGGGAACACCGGAAAATGACAACGAACACACTCATCGCCCTGGTCGACGGCTCGGCCTATTCCGAAAGCGTGTGCCACCACGCCGCCTGGATCGCGGGGAAGAACGGCTGGAAGGCGAAGGTCTACCACGTCATGGGCCGCCGCGAGGGCGCCGACAAGCAGGACCTGAGCGGGGCGATCCGCCTCGGCGCGCGCTCGCGGCTGCTCGAGCAGCTGTCGGAACTGGACGCGGAACGCTCGAAGCTGGCACACGAGCACGGACGCGCGATCCTTGAGGACGCCAAGTCAATCATCGCCGGGCACGGCGAGATCGAGGTGGAAAGCCGTCTGCGCCATGGCGACCTTGTCGAAACGGTGATCGAGAAGGAAGACCGCGGCGACATGATCGTGATCGGAAAGCGCGGCGAGGCCGCCGGGCTGGCGATGGAGCATCTGGGCTCCAACCTCGAACGCATCGTGCGGGCCAGCCACAAGCCGGTGTTCATCGCCAACCGCGCATACCGGCCCATCGAGAAGGTGCTGGTGGCCTTCGACGGCGGGGCCTCGTCGCTCAAGGCGGTCGATTACATCGCCCGCAGCCCGTTGTTCGCGGGCCTTGACGTGACCCTGGTCTTCGCGGGCAAGGAAACGCCGGAGATACGCAAGGCGCTCGACGGGGCCATGGCGACCCTGAGGTCGGGCGGTTTCACGGCCGATACCGCCATCCGCGACGGCGAACCGGAAAAGGTGCTGGCGCAGATCACGGCGCTGGACGAACACGAACTTCTGGTCATGGGCGCTTACGGCCATTCACGCGTGCGGTCGCTGATCATCGGCTCGACGACGACCGAAATGGTCCGGTCCTGCCGCGTGCCCGTCCTGATCATGCGGTGAGCGAGGACCCGCGCCGGCCCGCCCCTTGGATCCGACGAAGGGCCCCGGTCGAGGGCATCGACCGCGACCCGGCGGCATGTCGCAACCCGCGCCACCGCTGCCGCGGCACCCTGGCCGTGCGGAACCCGGCCCGGGCACGGTGCTTCACCGTCGGGGCCGCGTCACCTTCGGGCGGTGCCGGCCCGTGAATGTGATGTTCGTTCGGGAAAGCGTGGCTGGGGTGGTAGGATTCGAACCTACGATACACGGTACCAAAAACCGCTGCCTTACCACTTGGCTACACCCCAACGGTGCCGCGCTGATTACTCCGGTCGTGCGGGCGTTTCAAGGGCGGAATGTCGAAAAATTTGCCGCCCCTCCGCCGCTGCGGCCGCGCCATCAGTCACGCAGTTCGTCGGGGTCCACGCCCCAGAGATCCGCCTTCGGCGCCCAACCGTCGTAACCGGCCGCACTCAGCGAACACCAGTCACGTTGGCACGCCCCCAGCTGCGCGATGACCCCCAGTTCGAGCCGCACCACGGGTCGCGCATCCGGCGCGGGACGACTGCGCAGCGCGAGCATGTCGCGTTCGGCGATCACGGTGCGTGTGCCCGACAGAAGCGAGTAGTGCACCCAGCCCCCTGCCCCGTCGCGGTCGCGCACGCGGCGCCAGTGCCCGTGTTCGGCGGTGATCTTCAGCGGCACGCCCGATCGCTTGAACACCCAGTCTATCCGGTGTGTCAGGCTGGGTCCGCGGCGCACGTTGCCCTCGCCGGCCTTCATCGAGACGTAGCGGGGCAGCGGCAGGTTGGTCACGGGGCCGCGATCGGCCGCGCGGGCCGGGCCGCACAGCACGATCAAACCCGCACACAAGATCGCGGAAAGCGGGATGGCCGCCGGTTTCATTGTCTCTATCCGAATTCTGCCCAAGAACGCGCCGGGGTTCTTGTGCCCCGCTGTCACATGCGCCACTGTGCCAGCGACGCGCGGGATTGCAAAGCACAAGGAGGGCCTGGATGTCATCGGAACGCCTGAGTGTTGTCGTTACGCGACGCTTGCCCGAGCCGGTCGAAACCCGGCTGACCGAGCTGTTCGACGTCACCCTGCGCGAGGATGACACGCCGATGAGCCGCGAGGAACTGGTCGAGGCGATCAAATCCGCCGATGTCCTCGTGCCGACGCTGAACGACACCATCGACGCCGGTCTCATCGGCCAGGCGGGCGAGCGTCTGAGGCTGATCGCCAACTACGGCGCGGGCGTGGACCACATCGACATGGCCACCGCGCGCCAGCATGGCATCCTTGTCTCGAGCACACCCGGCGTGACGGCCGAGGATACCGCCGACATGGCGATGGCGCTGGTTCTTGCCGTGACCCGGCGCATCCCCGAAGGACTAGCCATGATGCAGTCGGGCGCGTGGCGCGGCTGGTCGCCAACCGCGTTGCTGGGCGGGCGCGTGGCCGGGCGGCGCCTGGGCATTCTCGGCATGGGCCGGATCGGGCAGGCGGTGGCGCGGCGCGCACAGGCCTTCGGGATGCAGATCCACTATCACAACCGGCGGCGCCTGCGCCCCGAGATCGAGGAGGAGTTCGGGGCGACCTACTGGGAAAGCCTCGACCAGATGGTGGCGCGCATGGACGTGCTCAGCATCAACTGTCCGCACACGCCCTCGACCTTCCATCTGATGAACGCACGGCGACTCAAGCTGATGAAGCCCGAGGCGGTGATCGTGAACACCTCTCGCGGCGAGGTGATCGACGAGAACGCGCTGACCCGGATGCTGCGCTCGGGCGAGATCGCGGGCGCGGGTCTGGACGTCTATGAGCGCGGGACCGAGGTGAACCCGCGCCTGCGGGAACTGACGAACGTCGTGCTGCTGCCGCACATGGCCTCGGCCACGACCGAGGGCCGCATCGAGATGGGCGAAAAGGTGATCCTGAACATCAAGACGTTCCAGGACGGCCACCGCCCGCCCGACCAGGTGGTGCCGTCAATGCTCTGACGTCTTTCCGCGGATCCTTCACCTGATCGTGATTGCCGAAACGGGCAAAGCCTGTGCAAACTCGTGATCAGGCGCCACGCAGGGGGATGCGCGATGGGACGATCTGGAACACTGGGACTTGCCCTCGGGGGGCTTATGGCGCTTTGCCTGCTGGCCGTCCCGCAAGGGGCACGGGCCGACAGCTGCTGGACGCACAACGGCTCGATGATGCGGCTGCAGGCGCAAGGGCAGAACCGCTGGCTGGTCTACGAGGCGCCCCGGCAGGCACTGTGGAGCGCCGGGGTGGGGCGCGGCACGCTGCTGTTCAACGGACGCAACACCGGCGACTGGTATTCCGGTCTGGCGCGGGTGTTTTCCAGCGCCTGCCCGGGCAACCCGCTGGAATACCACGTCGAGGGGCCGGTGCGGCGGAACCCGTTGCGCATCGTCATGCGAGGCACGCGGGAGGTGCACCGCAACTGCGTGAACACCGGGCGCGTGACCACCGACGAACTGGTCTTTGTCTATTCCCACGATTGCTGACGGGCGCCGCGCGCCCGACCGGAAGGAGAGGTTCGCGATGAAAACCTGGCTTGCCTTCGTCACGGCGGCGCTGGTGGCGCTGCCCTGCAACGCCCAACAGGCCGCCGACACGCACGCGCCCGAGGGCCCCGGCGCGGGCCGGGTCGCCACCTCGGCCGCGGTGGACGCCGCGCAGGCGGCCAAGGCCGCGGGCCGGCCGGCGCGTGCCGACGACTGGATGGTTTCGGCGGCGAACCCGCACGCGGTGGCCGCAGGCGCGCGGGTGCTGCGCAACGGCGGCACGGCCGCCGACGCGATGGTGGCGGTGCAGGCGGTGCTGGGCCTGGTGGAACCGCAAAGCTCCGGGCTGGGCGGCGGCGCCTTCCTGGTCTGGCATGACGGCGAAACCGGCGAGATGACGACGCTGGATGGCCGTGAAACCGCGCCGCTGGCGGCCACGCCGCGGCTGTTCCAGGACGACGCGGGCGAACCGCTCGACTTCTTCGAGGCCGTGGTCGGCGGCCGGTCGGTGGGCGTGCCGGGCACGCCCGCGCTGATGAAGGCCGCGCATGACCGCTGGGGGCGCACCGACTGGGCGGGGCTGTTCGACGACGCGATCGGGCTGGCCGAGGATGGCTTCACGGTCAGCCCGCGGCTCTCGGGCATGGTGGCGATGGACGCCCTGCGGCTGTCACGGTTCGCGCCAACGCGCGACTATTTCCTGCCGGATGGTTCGCTGCTCGAGGTGGGCGATACGCTGCGCAACCCCGCCTACGCCGACACGCTGGAACGGCTCGCCGCGGAAGGGCCGCAAGCGATCTACGCCGGCCCCATCGCCCGCGACATCGTGGAAACGGTGCGTGGCGCGCCGGGAAATCCCGGCCTGCTGACCGAAGCCGACCTCGCGCTTTACAAGGTCAGGGAACGCGCGCCGGTCTGCGCCGCCTACCGCGCCTACGAGATCTGCGGCATGGGCCCGCCGAGTTCCGGCGGGCTGACGGTGGGGCAGATCATGGGAATGCTCGAACCCTTCGACCTTGCCAAGCTGGGCCCCGACAGCCCCCGCGCCTGGCGGCTGATCGGGGATGCCAGCCGATTGGCCTTCGCCGACCGCGCCCGCTACATGGCCGACAGCGACTACGTGCCGGTGCCGGTGGAGGGGCTTCTCGATCCCGCCTACCTGCGCAAGCGCGCTCGGCGGCTGGAAAGCGGCGCCCGTCTCGAGAGCGTGGCGCCGGGCGAGCCGGAATTCGACCACGCGCTGAACTGGGCCGACAACGCCTCGATGGCGCGCCCCTCGACCTCTCACGTCTCGATCGTGGACGGCGACGGCAACGTGCTGTCGATGACCACGACGATCGAGAACGCCTTCGGTTCGCGGCTGATGGTCCGCGGCTTCCTGCTCAACAACGAACTGACTGATTTCTCGTTCCGCTCGCACCGCGACGGCCGACCGGTGGCCAACCGCGTGGAACCGGGCAAGCGGCCGCGCTCGTCCATGGCGCCCACCATCGTGCTGAGGGACGGAAAACCGGTTCTGGCCGTGGGCAGCCCCGGGGGCAGCCGGATCATCGGCTACGTGGTCAAGGCGCTGGTGGCGCATCTCGACTGGGAGATGGACGTGCAGCAGGCCACCGCCACGCCCAACCTCGTCAACCGCTTCGGGCCCTTCGATGTCGAGGCTGGACCGGCAGCCAACGCGCTGGCCGCGGCGCTGGCCGACAAGGGCTACGAGGTGCGCCGGCGCGCCATGGTGTCGGGGCTGCACGCCATCGCGCTGGGTGACGCGCTCACCGGCGGGGCCGATCCCCGCCGCGAGGGCGTGGCGCTGGGCCAATAGGCGCGCCGTCAGTCCACCCGCAGCGACGACGCGCGGTTGTTCAGCCCCGGACCAAGCCGCCATGTGTCGGCGGTGAGCGTCCGGCAGAAGGCGCGCATGTAAGTGTCGGTACACAGCCGCACCCGCGCGCCGCCGCGCAACCGTACCGAGGTGATCCGATCGTCCGCGCGCGGCGGCAGAACGTTGACCGTGCCTTCCCGCCGGCAGAAGTATTCCCCGCTATAGCCGGGCCCGTCGTAGAAACACGCCTGCCGGAATTCGGGCAGGCTGCCGGTGTAGACCCGCAGCGAGGAGACGTTGTTGTTCAGGAACGGACCGAGGCGCGCCTCGCTCGTGGTCAGGTCACGGCAGAAGGCGCCCATGTGCCGGTCGGCGCACAGCCGCACCCTGGCATCGCCGAACAGCCGCACCGAGGTGATCCTGTCGTTCTTGCGCGGGCCCAGAACGTTTTGCGTTCCCACGCCGCGGCAGTAGTGTTCACCGGTGTAGTCTGGCCCGTCGTAGAAACACGCGCGGTCGCGGCCGGGTCCGGGGAACCGCCGGTCGCCGCAGGTGATCGAAAAACGCGGCCCGTCGGGGCCGATGACAAGCTGGAAACTGCAGTCGTCCCCCGGCAGCGGGATGCCCGGCGCCGCCGTCAGGTAGCGCGCGGACACCCATCCGTCCGGTCCGGGATGTTGGACAAAGCACCACCCGCTGGCGCGACAATCCTGCATGTCGACGACTTCGCCGGCACGAAGCGTGTCGATCACGCTGTATTCCGTGCCCGGCCCCGCGCGAACGTTCAGCGCGACGGTGGCACGCGCCTCGGTCGCCGCGGCGCTGCCGGCGAACCACAAGGTCGCCAGCAGCGCGACCACGACAGCGGCGGCGAGTTTCGGAAGGGTCATCCTGATCTCCTTCGGACCGTCCCGGCCGCGCCCGCGGCGTCACCGGCGAACCGGCGGGCCGCGTCAGTTCTCTTGAAGCGTGGACAGGTATTCGACCAGCGCGAGGATGCGCGTCTCGACGTAGGCCCTGTTCTTCGACCCTAGGTGCAGCGGGCCGAATTCCTGAATTGCACGACCGGTATAACGTTGCCCCCATGCGGGCATCTCCGAGGTCCCGTGGGGACCCACGTCGACCGAGTTGCGGATCACGTCACGCACCCGCTCGACGGGAAAGACACCGCCGTTTTCCTTTTGAAGCATGCGCAAATCGGGCGGCGCGGTGGTCATGAAGGCCGCCATCACGCCGTTGCCGTCGCCGGCCTCGCCGTGGCACTGGGCGCAGCTGTTCATGTATTCCGCCTCTCCGAGCGTGACCTCCTCGGCACTGGCGCTGCCGGCGGCAACGGCCACGGCCGCCACGGCGGCAATCGGCTTGATGACCATTTCGTCCCTCCCTCAGGTGTATGCACGGACCAAGGGTACGCGGCATTCCCGGCCCCGGGCATTAACCCGGATCAAGGAAGGGACGTATCGCGTCCGCACGCCTCAGCCCGTTTCGGCGAGCGCGTCGTAGCAGGCGAGGGCCTTGGCGGCGTACATCATCGACGGCCCCCCGCCCATCTGGATCGTCATGCCCAGGACCTCGGCAACCTCTTCGCGCGTGGCACCGCATTTGATCAGCGTCTCGACGTGGAACATGATGCAGGCCTCGCACTTGGTGGCCACCGCGATCCCCAGCGCCACGTATTCCTTGGCCTTGTAATCGACGGCGCCGGCGTCCTTCACCGTCTTGCCCAGCGCGCCGAAGGCGCGGGTCGTTTCCGGCAAGGCAGTGTTGAGGTTGCGCACCTCCGACTTCGTGTCGGCGAATTTCTCGGTCCAGTCCATGCGGGCATCCTTTCGCGATTGCTTGGCTATCGCCCGCCTCAGAGCATGCCGCGCCGCCCCGGTCCTTGATTTCGATCAGCCGGGCCGCCGGGCCACGATGGACAGATTGTTGGCTGGCATTTCCACCACGTCCACCAGCACCAGCCCCGCCTCGTGAACCCAGTCCACCACGTCGAAATCATCCTTGTAGCCGATCCCGGGGTCCTGCGCGCGCAGGCTGGCGTCGAAACGCGCATCGCCGTCCGAGGTGGCCTCGCCGTCGCGAAGGAAGGGGCCATAGACGATGAACCGCCCCCCGGGCGCCAGCGCCTGCGCGGCCTCGGCCACGATGGTGCGCGCCTCCGCCTCGCCGATCAGGTGGAACAGGTTGACCAGAAGCACCAGGGCCTGGCCCGCGTGCGCCGCCCCCCAGCCGGGGGCGGTGGCATCAAGGTGGATCGCCGGATGCAGGTTCGGCAGGCCGTCCCGCGCCGCCCAGGCGTCGATGCTGGCGCGGCGCTCGGCATCCACCTCGCTGGGCTGCCAGTCGAGATCGGGCAGCGCACGCGCGAAGGCCACCGCGTGCTGACCCGTGCCGCTGGCCAGTTCCAGCGCGCGGCCCGTGGCGGGTGCGTGATGACGCAACAACGCTGTAAGCGGGCCGGCGTTGCGCTCCGCCGAGGGCGCGTGCAGGCGCCCGTCGTCTCCGGGCTTCGCGACGGAGGCGGAATCGGGCAGGTTCAGGCGTCGGGACATCAGGCAAACCTTTTTGGGTCGAGGGCGGCGACGGCATCAGCGTCCATCTCCGGCGCGCGCCCGGTGACAAGATCCGCGGCCAGCCGGCTGGCCGCCGGCGCGGTCTGGAAACCGTAGCCCCCCTGCCCCGCGCACCAGAAGAACTGCGGCATCTCCGGGTCGCAGCCGATCACAAGCGCCCCGTCGGGCGAAAACGTGCGCAGGCCCGCCCAGTCGGCCAGCGGGCGCGTGACGGGTTCGGTCACCATCGCCTCGTAGCGCGCCAGACCCTCGGCCAGCACCATGTCGTCGGCCCAGGCATCGTGCGGTTCGGCCGGGTCGGCATCGGCGGGCGACACCAGCAACGCGCCGGCATCGGGCTTGCAATACCACGATTCGGCCACGCCGAGGGTCATCGGCCAGCCGCTGACGTCATGCCCGCCCGGCGCCCTCAGGCGCGCCATCGAGCGTCGCCTGGGCGTGAAGCCCAACGGCGCCACGCCCGCCATCTCCGCGATACGGTCCACCCATGCACCGGCCGCGTTCACCACCACGTCGGCCTCATGCGCGCCCTGCGGCGTGTCCACCCGCCAGCGACCGCCCGTGCGCGAAATCGCGGTCACCGGGGCCGACAGCTGCACCGCGCCGCCGTGCGCGCGCAACGAACGCGCGAAATCCTGGATCATGCGGTCGGTGTCCACGTCCCAGGCCTCTTCGTGAAAGGCAGCCGCCCCGAGTTTGTCCGGGTCCAGTATCGGCAGCCGCTCGATGGCCTCGGCCGGCGTGATCGCGCGGAGCTGCAGCGCCGCCATGTCGGCGGCCAGCGCCGCCTCGTCGCCCGTGCGCGCCACCACCATGAACCCGCGGGGCGTCAGGTAACCGCCGTTGGCCGCGTGATGGTAGGCGGCGCTGGCGCGCGACAGCGCCACGGTGGACGGCAGGCCGTAGTTGGCCTCGAACAGCGCGGCCGACCGGCCGGACGCGTGAAACCCCAGCGCCGCCTCGGCCTCGAGCAACGTGACGCGGGCGTCGGGCGCCAACCGCGCCGCCGCCGAGATCCCGGCGATCCCGCCGCCGATGACGATGACGTCGCTCATGCTTCCTCCAGCCGGTCGGTCGCGGGCGGCGGCGCCGGCGTCAACGCCGACAGCCGCGCGTAAAGGGTGTCGTCCATCGCGAAATCCGCAGCGGCCAGCGACGGCGCAAGCTGCTCGGCCGACCGCGCCGAGAGGATCGGCGCCGGACGCGCAGGGTGCCGGGCCACCCAGGCGGCGGCCAGGGTCGCCGCCCGCGTTCCCACGTCCCCGGCGATCCCCGCCAGCTTCCCGGCCGCCTCGTGCATCCAGCCGGGGCCGTAGCGCGCGGCATATCGCGTGTCCTCGGTCAGACGCCCCGCCTCGCCGCGCGCGTATTTGCCCGTCAGCAGCCCCCCCGCCAGCGGCGAATACGGCGCAACGGCCAGCCCCTCGGACCGGGCCATCGGCAGGATTTCCACCTCGGCCTGGCGCTTGACGAGGTTGTACATCGGCTGGGCGACCGCCAGCGGCAGGCCGACCTCGCGCGCGAGCCCAAGCGCCTTCATCGCCTGCCAGGCCGCGAAATTCGACACGCCCGCGTAGCGGATGCGCCCCGCCACGTGCAATTCGGCGAGCGCCTCGACGGACTCGCGCAGCGGCGTCCCGGGGTCGAACCGATGCAGGTACAGGATGTCGACCACGTCCATGTCCAGCCGCCGGCGCGACTCGTCGAACTGCGCCAGCAGGTTCTCACGGCCCGCGCCGCCGGTGTAGCCCGCCTTCGTCGCGACGATCAGCCCCGCGCGATGCGGCGCCGCGAACCGGCCCAACAGACGCTCCGCCGCGCCGTCGTTGTAGACATGGGCGGTGTCGAAATGATTGATCCCCGCCGCCAGGCAGGCCTCGAACATCTCGCGGCTGGCCGCCGCGTCGGCCCGGCCGCCGAACTGCATCGTGCCGAAGGCGAAGCGGCTCATCTGTGTGCCGTCGGGGCTGAGGACGTTCCGGCTCATGACCACATGATTGGCACGCCCCGCCCCCGGGTTAAAGCCCCCGGCATGCCGAAACGCCCGCCGGCTTCACCTTGGCCGAAATACTCCCGCCGGAGGCGCCCCGAGGACGCGGCCGCAGGCCGTGGACGAGACATGATGCGCGCGCGGCACGCGCGCTCCGCCGGGTCGGGCCCGCCGCGCGGTCAGGCGCGCGGCCCGGGCAGGAAGAGATGCCGGGTGCAATGGCGGTAAAGCATGATCTGCGCGGGCAGGATCCGGCTTTCGCCGGTGGCGCGTCCCGGCACCAGCGCGCCCTCGATGACGGTCGAGGCCATGTCGGCCTGCGCCTCCGGGTCGACGTCGCTTTTCGGCGGGAAGCAGGTGCGGATCTCGCCGGGAATCGCACCGAACCGGCGGCGCCACAGCCGGACGATCTCGTGGTTGAGCGCACGCACGCCCCGGTCGAACAGCCGCTCCGGGTAACAATAAGTGGCCACAAGTGGCCACGAGGCAACCGGGATGCCCGCCGGGCAGCTCCGCCATGGTCTCGGCAAGCAGCTTGAGCACGATCAGGGAACCGTGCACCGGATCTTCCGAAAGCTGTCGCCCGCGGGCGGACCGCTGCGGCCGTCTGCGGGCCACGCCCAAGCTACCGCACAGAAGGGTCGACATGCGACCGCAGCTGCAGGCCAACCGTTCCTGATGGGCGGCGGTATCGAGACGACACCGGTATTCCTCCAGGGCGTGGAGTTGCGCGATTTCGCGGCTTTCGAACTGTTCGAAACGGCCGAGGGGCGCATGCGGCTCGACGCCTGCTACCCGGTGCATGCCGGCGCTGAGCGTTTTAGGCGGCCGTTGCGGCACCGACACCCGCCGCATCGCGGCCATCGCGCGCATAGGAGGTTGAGCAAGGAGACGGATCACGCCAACCGGGATCGTGCTGGCCGCCCTGGGCACCGCGCCCGCAATTGCGCGCGATACCGCGAGGCCGGGGGCGGACGGCACCTCGTGCAGCCCGATCCCGCCACCCCCGAAGCCGACGTGCCCCACTGGCCGGGGCGGCGGGGCTTTCGCGCGCCCGCCCCTGGCAGAAATTCGTCCGCCCCGCCGATGCCCCCGCGCCGGAAGTGGCGACGGAATTCACCCTGCGCGAAGTGACGCCGAACGACGGATCACGGGGCCACCGCGCCCGCGTGCCGCGGCCACGGGGCGCAAAGCGCCAACATCGCCCACAGGTTACTGTCGCGCGCCCGGCGTTCAGGCAGACAAATGCCCCGGGCGTTGGCCGCCCGGGGCTGCAACGTCGGCAGGCGGACGGCCTTATTGCGGGATGTCGGCCTCCAGCCCCTCGACGTAGAAATCCATGCCCAGAAGCGTCTCGTCCGAGGCCGTCTCGCCCTCGGCCAGCCACGCCGAGCCATCCTTCTTCTTCAGCGGTCCCGTGAAGGGGTGGTACTCTCCGCTGGCCATCGACTCCTTCAGCGCCAAGGCTTCCTGCTTCACCTCGTCGGGAACGGCGTCGGTGATCTCGCCGATCTCGACCATCCCCTCGTCGATGCCGTGCCAGACCTGCTGGCTTTCCCAGGTGCCGTCCATCACCGCCTGCACCCGGTCGATGTAGTAAGGCGCCCAGTTGTCGATGATGGAACTCACGCGCGGGAACGGCTTGTACTCGGCCATGTCCGAGGCCTGCCCGAAGGTGACCACGTCGCCCGCCTTCTCGGCGGCCGCGTGCGGCGCGGTGGAATCGGTGTGCTGCAGGATCACGTCCGCGCCCTGCTCGATCAGCGCGGTGGCCGCGTCGGCCTCCTTGGCCGGGTCGAACCAAGTGTAGGCCCAGATGATCTTGAACTCCACGTCCGGGTTGGCCTCGCGCGCGTGGACGAAGGCCGAGTTTATGCCGCGGATGACTTCGGGAATCGGGTAGGAGGCGATGTAGCCGATGATGTCGGACTCGGTCATCTTGCCGGCGATATGGCCCTGCACCGCGCGGCCCTCGTAGAAGCGCGCGGAGTAGGTCGAGACGTTGGGCAGCGTCTTGTATCCGGTGGCGTGTTCGAACTTCACGTCCGGGAATTTCCTGGCCACCGTCAGCGTGGGTTCCATGAAGCCGAAGGAGGTCGTGAAGATCAGGTCGGCGCCCTGCAGCGCCATCTGCGTGATCGCGCGCTCGGCATCCGCGCCCTCGGGCACGCTTTCCTGGTAGACCGTCTCGACCTTGTCGCCGAAATGCTCCTCGACAGCCAGGCGGGCCTTGTCGTGTTCGTAGGTCCAGCCGCCGTCACCGATGGGCCCGACGTAGATGAAGCCCACCTTGGTGGGGTCGTCCTGTGCCGCGGCGGCGGTGGCAAGGCCGGTGGCCAGCCCCGCCGCGGCGAGCAATCCTTTGATGTTCATGGCAAGTCTCCCTGTTGACGTGAGTTCGGCCTCAGCCCGAGGCATGGAAGATGCGGCCCAGCGACGCCGGCGCACGGCTTCGGTCGGCCGACATGATGACCAGCACGAGGATCGTGATCAAGTAGGGCGACATCGAAAGATACTCCACCGGGATCGCGATGCCCGCCGCCTGAAGGTTGAGCTGCAGCACCGTGACGCCCCCGAACAGCCACGCCCCCAGCAGCACGCGCCCCGGCTTCCAGCTGGCGAAGACCACAAGCGCCAGCGCGATCCAGCCGGCGCCGGCGGTCATCCCTTCCGTCCACTGCGGCACGCGCACGAGGCTGATATAGGCGCCGCCCAGCCCCGCGCAGGCCCCGCCGAACCCGATCGCGAGCAACCGCAGGCGCACCACCTTGTAGCCCAGCGCATGGGCGGCGTCGTGGTTCTCGCCGACCGCGCGCAGCACCAGCCCCGCGCGGGTGAATTTCAGCCATGCCCAGACGACGACGACCAGCGCGAGCCCGAGGTAGACCACCAGGTCGTGGCCGAAGACGACCCGGCCCAGCACGGGGATGTCGCCCAGCAGCGGGATGTCGAGCCGCGGCGTGGCGGGCGGTTTGACGCCGACATAGCCCTGCCCCATCAGCGATGACAGCCCCAGCCCGAAGAGCGTCAGCGCCAGGCCGCTGGCGACCTGGTTGGCCAGTGCGAACTGCGTGAGCGCGGCAAAGAGCCCCGACAGGGCGGCGCCCCCGGCCGCGGCCGCGAGAAAGCCCAGCGCGGGCGACCCCGTCTCGACCGCCACGGCGAAGCCGCAGATCGCCCCGGTGATCATCATCCCCTCGACCCCGAGGTTGAGCACGCCGGCGCGTTCGACCACGAGTTCGCCGATGGCGGCGACCAGGATCGGGGTGGCCGCCACGATCAGCGAGGCCAGCAACAGCACCGGGTTGATCGAGGAAAGGTCCATCAGGCGACCTCCGTCTTGCGCAGGCGAACCCGGAAGTTGGTGAACAGATCCACCGCCAGCAGGAAGAACAGCAGCATGCCCTGGAACATCTGGATGGCGGCGGCGGGCAGCCCGAGGTTCGATTGCGCGATCTCGCCGCCGATGTACGTCAGCGCCATCAGCAGGCCCGCCAGCGCGATGCCCGCCGGGTGCAGGCGGCCGAGGAAGGCCACGATGATCGCGGTGAAGCCGTAGCCCACGTTGAAATCGATGCTGACCTGCCCGGCGGGGCCGGAGACCTCGAACATGCCCGCCAGCCCGGCCAGCGCGCCGGATATCCCCAGGCACGTCAGGACGAGCCGGGCGGGCCGCACTCCGGCGAACCGCGCCGCGCGCGGCGCCTGCCCGCTCAGCCGGATGTGGTACCCCAGGATGTGCCGACCCAGCAGCACGTAGGCGAAGATCACCGCGATCAGGGCCGCCACGACACCCCAGTGCATGCCCGTGCCCGTGAGGATCTCGGCGTTGTGGGCGGCGGGATACTGCTGCAGGTTGCGGCTGCCGGGGAAGCCCATGCCCTCGGGGTTCTTCATCGGCCCCAGCGCCATCGCCGCCAGCAGCTCCTCGGCGACATAGACGAGCATCAGCGAGACCAGGATCTCGTTGGTGCCGAAACGGACCTTCAGAAGCGCGGGAATCATCGCCCAGGCCCAGCCGCCGAGCGCCCCGGCGATCACCATCAGCGGGAAGACGAACCAGGCATCCAGCGGGTAGACGGCCAGCCCGACACCCGCGCCGGTGAGCGCGCCCACGATGTACTGGCCCTCGGCGCCGATGTTCCATATGCCGGCCCGGAAGCCGAGGCCCAGCCCGATCCCGATCAGGACCAGCGGCGCGCCCTTGACCAGGAGCTGCGGGCGGTAATAGCTGGCGAACTCGCCGAACAGCGGTTCCCAGAAGATCGTCGCGACGGCCTCGTAGGGATTCTTGCCCAGAAGTGCGAACAGCAGCCCGCCGGCGACCATGGTGGCCAGCACCGCCAGCAGCGGGGCAAGCCACGTCCACAGGCGCGACGGCTGCGGGCGCCTTTCCAGCCTCAGCATGGCGCGCCCCGCCGCCGTGTCCCGTGGCCGGCGCGGGCGAAGGGGGCGCCGCCCCCTCGGCCTGCGGCCTCACCCCCGGAGTATTTCGGGCAAGATGAAACGGGTGGACGGGCCGCCGGGGCACGGCGCGCTGCGTCAGACATGGGCCACCTCCATGCCGTGGGCGCCGCCCATCATCAGGCCGATTTCCTCCACGCTCATCTCCGAGGCCGGGCGGATGTCGGACAGCCGGCCCTCGTTGAGGGCGCAGAAACGGTCGCTGACCTGCATGAGCTCGTCGAGGTCCTGGCTGATGCAGACCACGGCCGCGCCTTGGGCCGCGAGATCCAGCAGCGCCTGCCGGATGGCCGCCGCGGCCGCCGCGTCGACGCCCCAGGTCGGCTGGTTGGCGACAAGGACGGTGGGACGCTGCAGCACCTCGCGGCCGATGACGAATTTCTGCAGGTTGCCCCCCGACAAGGCGCGCGCGGCCGTGTCCGGCCCCGGCGTGCGCACGTCGAAGGCGTCGATGACGCGCCGGGCGAAGCTGCGGGCCGCCCCCCAGCGCACGAACCCGCGCGAAAGCAGCCCCTCACGCTGCGCGCCGGTCAGAAGGGCGTTTTCCGTCAGGCTCATGTCCGGGGCCGCGGCATGGCCCAGCCGTTCCTCTGGCGCGGCCAGCAACCCCGCGCGCCGCCGCGCCGCGGGACCGGATGCGCCCACGGGCACACCCGCCAGCCGCACGGCGCCGGGCGGGCTCGCGAGTTCGCCGGACAGGGCGGCGAGCAATTCGTCCTGGCCGTTGCCGGCCACCCCGCCGATGCCCAGGATCTCGCCCGCACGCACGGTGAAATGGATGTTGCGCAACGGCGTGCCGAACGCGCGCGGCGAGGCCAGCGAAAGCCCGCTGACGTCGAGCGCGACCTCGCCGGCGGCGCGGCCGCGCCCCTCGGGCGCGGCAAAGGCGCTGCCGACCATCATCTCGGCCATGCCGCGCGCCGAGGTCTCGCGCGGCACGCAGGTGCCCACGTTGCGCCCCTGCCGCAGGATCGTGGCGTGGTCGCACAGCGCGCGGATCTCGTCGAGCTTGTGGCTGATGTAAAGGATCGCCACGCCTTCCGCCGCCAGCTTGCGCAGGGTCTGGAACAGGATATCGACCTCCTGCGGGGTGAGCACGCTCGTCGGCTCGTCCATGATCAGCAGCCGCGGCTCCTGCAGCAGGCACCGCACGATCTCGACGCGCTGGCGTTCGCCCGCCGAAAGGTCACCCACCGTGCGGAAGGGATCGAGCGGAAGCCCGTAGGTTTCGGACACCTCACGGATCCGCGCGGCGAGCTGGCGCTGCGGCGGCGCGGTCTCCATGCCCAGCGCCACGTTCTCGGCCACGCTGAGCGCCTCGAACAGCGAGAAGTGCTGGAACACCATGGCAACCCCCGCGGCCCGCGCCGCGCGCGGCTCCGCCGGCCGGTAGGGGCTGCCTTGCAGGTGCATCTGCCCCGCGTCGGGGCGCACGAGACCGTAGATCATCTTGACGAGGGTGGACTTGCCCGCGCCGTTCTCGCCCAGAAGCGCGTGGACCTCGCCCTCGCGGATCGAGAAGGAGACGTCGTCGTTGGCCACCACCCCGGGGTAGCCCTTGGTCAGTCCCTCGATCTCGAGCAGGGTGGTCGTCAACGCCTCGTCCCCTCCGGCCCCGGTTGCAGCGCCGCCGTGGTGCCCCGCGCCCTGCGGCAGCGTCAATCAAAAGGCGCAACCGGGGCCGCTTGCAAGCCGGGATTCGGGGCGGGGCCGCGAAACTCTTTCAAGGATTCCCGGCAAATGCCCGTTTTTTCGCCGCTGGCGCGAAAATCCTGCGCGCTCGGCGGGGATTTCCCGGCGCCGCCGGGCGCGCTAGGGTTGCCCCATGAGCAGCCAGCCCCGATTCATCCACCTTCGCGTGCACACCGAGTATTCCCTGCTGGAAGGGGCGGTGCGCCTCAAGCAGCTGCCCGCGCTGTGCCAGGACGCCGGGATGCCCGCCGTGGCCGTGACCGACACCAACAACATGTTCGGCGCGCTGGAATTCTCCGTCACCGCCCAGGGGGCGGGCATCCAGCCGATCATGGGCTGCCAGGTCGACCTGGCCTACCTCGAGACGCCACCGGGTGCGCGGCCCAGGCCGCCCGCGCCCGTGGTTCTGCTGGCACAGGACGAGACGGGCTATCGCAACCTGATGAAGCTCAACAGCCTCCTCTACCTGCGCGGCGACGGCAACCCCTGTCACGTCACGACCAAGGAGCTGTGCGCGCACGCCGGCGGGCTGATCTGCCTGACCGGCGGGCCGGACGGGGCGGTCGGCCGGCTGCTGCAGGGCGGCCAGCGCCCCGCGGCCGAGGCACTGCTGGACCAGTTGCATGCCGCCTTCGGCGATCGTCTTTACGTCGAGCTGCAGCGCCACCCCGGCGAGGCGGGACAGCCGCAGGCGGAGCGTGCCACCGAGCGCGGCCACGTCGAGATGGCCTATGCCAAGCGCCTGCCGCTGGTGGCCACGAACAACGTCCATTTCCCCACCGCCGACATGTACGAGGCGCATGACGCCATGCTGTGCATCGCCGACGGGGCCTATGTCGACCAGAACGAGCCGCGCCGGCGCGTGACCGCGCAGCACTACTTCAAGTCGGGCGAGGAGATGGCGGCGCTTTTCGCCGACCTGCCCGAGGCGGTGGAAAATACCGTGGAGATCGCCAGGCGCTGCGCCTTCGGCGCCTACAGGCGCGACCCGATCCTGCCCCGCTTCGCCGAGGACGAGGTCGACGAGTTGCGCCGGCAGGCCCAGGAGGGGTTGAAACGCCGGCTGGAGGTGATCCCGCACGCCGCGCCGGTGGCGGATTACGAGGCCCGCCTCGAGATGGAACTGGGGATCATCGAGCGGATGGGGTTTCCGGGCTACTTCCTGATCGTCGCCGACTTCATCAAGTGGGCCAAGGCGCGCGACATTCCCGTCGGGCCGGGGCGCGGTTCGGGCGCGGGCAGCCTGGTGGCCTACGCGCTGACGATCACCGACCTCGACCCGCTGCGTTATTCGCTGCTGTTCGAACGCTTCCTGAACCCCGAGCGCGTGTCGATGCCGGATTTCGACATCGACTTCTGCATGGAACGGCGCGAGGAGGTCATCGCCTACGTCCAGGAGAAATACGGCCGCGACAAGGTGGGACAGATCATCACCTTCGGCGCGCTGCTGTCCAAGGCGGCGGTACGCGACGTGGGCCGGGTGCTGCAAATGCCCTACGGGCAGGTCGACAAGCTGTCCAAGCTGATCCCCGTCGAGGGCGTGAAGCCCGTGAGCATCGAGAAGGCGCTGGCCGACGAGCCCCGCCTGCGCGAGGCCGCCGACCAGGAGGAGGTGGTCGACCGGCTGCTCACCTACGGCCAGCAGGTCGAGGGGCTGCTGCGCAACGCCTCCACGCACGCAGCGGGCGTGGTGATCGGCGACCGTCCGCTCGACGAACTGGTGCCGCTCTACCAGGATCCCCGCTCCGAGATGCCGGCCACCCAGTTCAACATGAAGTGGGTTGAACAGGCCGGGCTGGTGAAGTTCGACTTCCTCGGGCTCAAGACGCTGACGGTCATCCAGAACGCGGTGGACCAGATCCGCGCGGGTGGCCGCCCGCTGCATGTGGCCGCCGACGGCACGCGACTTTACGACCCGCCCGAGGGCGCCGAGAACGACATCGGGGCCATCCCGCTGGACGACCCGGCGACCTATGACCTTTACGCCAGCGCCCGGACCGTCGCCGTGTTCCAGGTGGAAAGCGAGGGCATGCGCGATGCGCTCAAGCGGATGAAACCCACCTGCATCGAGGACATCGTGGCGCTGGTGGCGCTCTACCGTCCCGGCCCGATGGAGAACATCCCGAAGTATTGCGAGGTCAAGAACGGGCAGTCCGAGCGCGACCACATCCATCCCTCGATCGACCATATCCTCGACGAAACGCAGGGCATCATCGTCTACCAGGAACAGGTGATGCAGATCGCGCAGGAAATGGCGGGGTACAGCCTCGGCGGCGCGGACCTGCTGCGCCGGGCAATGGGCAAGAAGATCCAGGAGGCGATGGACGCCGAGCGCCCGAAGTTCATCGAGGGCGCCAAGGCGGGCGGCGTGGACGAGGCGAAGGCCGTGGAGGTGTGGAACCTGCTCGACAAGTTCGCCAACTACGGTTTCAACAAGTCCCATGCCGCCGCCTATGCCGTCGTCAGCTATCAGACGGCATGGCTGAAGGCCAATCACCCCGTGGAATTCATGGCCGGGGTCATGAACTGCGACATCCACCTGACCGACAAGCTGGCAGTGTATTTCCAGGAAGTGAAGAAGGGGCTGGGGCTGCCGTGGGCGCCGCCCTGCGTGAACCGGTCCGAGGCGAGCTTCGTGGTGCGTGACGGGCGGCTGCACTACGCCCTGGGCGCGCTCAAGAACGTGGGCGTGGACGCGATGAAGCTGATCGCGCAGGCGCGCGGCGACCGGCCGTTCGCCACGATTTACGATTTCGCCCGGCGGGTCGACCTGCGCGGCATCGGCAAGCGGGGGCTGGAGATGCTCGCCCGCGCCGGGGCCTTCGACCAGCTCGACCCGAACCGGCGCCGCGTCTTCGACAGCCTGGAGGCGCTGATGAACTACTCGGCCGCCGTGCACGACCAGAAGAACTCCGACCAGGTGTCGCTGTTCGGCGACGCGGGCGACGACCTGCCGGAACCGCGGCTGGCGGCGGTCGCCGACTGGCTGCCCGCCGAACGACTGACCGAGGAGTTCAGGGCGGTGGGGTTCTACCTGTCGGGTCACCCGCTGGACGATTACATGGCCGCCCTGCGGCGCAAGGACGTGCGCACGCTCGACGAGGTGACCGAGATGGTCGAACGCACCGGCGCGGCGGTGGTCAAGATTGCCGGCGTGGTCGCCGGCCGGAAGGAGCGCAAATCGGCCCGCGGCAATCGCTTCGCCTTCGTGCAGTTGTCGGACACCACCGGCGGCTACGAGGTCACGCTGTTTTCCGAAACGCTCGAGGCCGCGCGCGACCACCTGGAAACCGGCACGCAGGTGGTCGTCACCGCCGAGGCGACGATGGAGGCCGATCAGCTCAAGCTGCTGGGGCGCGGCGTGTCACCCGCCGACGGGGTCGTGGCCGATGCCGGCGCGGCAGGGCTGCGCATCTACCTCGAGGACGCGGGCGCGGCGGCGGCGGTGGCGTCGGTGCTGGAACAGGGCGAACAGGCCGCCCGGCCCGGGCGGGCCGCGCGCGGGCCGATCGTGTTCCGGTTGATGGGCGACGACCTGCCCGGCGAGATCGAGATCGACGCCGGCCGCGACTTCACCGTGACCCCGCAGATCCGCGGCGCGATCAAGAGCCTCGGCGGCGTGCGCGAGGTCGAGGAGATCTGACGACGCGGGCCGCGGGTGGCCGGCACGGGCACGCCGCGC
Organism: Roseovarius salinarum; assembly: GCF_002834145.1. Lineage (GTDB taxonomy): Bacteria > Pseudomonadota > Alphaproteobacteria > Rhodobacterales > Rhodobacteraceae > Roseovarius > Roseovarius salinarum. Next base: position 33,562 of record NZ_PHNT01000018.1, read on the forward strand.
CGGATGCACCGGGCACGATCACCGTACGACGTAGACCGAGCAATCCGAGTGCCGCACCACCCGCGCCGCGTTCGGCCCGAGCAGGTAATCCTTGAAATCGGGCTTGTGCGCGCCGATCACGATCAGCCCGGCCCCGTCGGCCGAGGCGACGTGCAGGATCTCGTCATAGGCGTTTCCGGTGGCGACGATGTGGCGGACCTTTTCGTTGGCCTCCACGCCCAGCGTTTCCTCCACCAGCTCGTTCAGGCGCCGGCGCGCCTCCTCAACCGCCTTGTCGTGGTGGCTGCTGTCGAAATAGCTGCCCACGACGCTCATGCCGTAATCGGGCACGACCGTTATGACGTCAAGCTGCACGCCATCCAGCTCGGCCAATTGCGCCGCCCTGGCCAGCACCTTGGCATCGCGGTCCTCGTTGCTGATGTCCACGGCGCAGAGCACCGGTTTTTCGCGTGTCATGCGGGCACCCCCTCGGGCTGTTTGGTCATGCGTGCGCGCTGCAGAAGGGCGATGAGGCCCAGCAGGACAAAGGCGGGAATGAAGATCAGTTCCTGCGGCGGCTGATCGGCGGGCGCCTTGACGGACTCCACCGTCACCGGCGTGTCGGCAAAGAAATCGAAGCTCTTGAGCCGCTGCTCGTAGGGCGTGCCGAACATCGGCTGTTCGAGCTTCGCGACCCCGTCTTCCGTGCGGATCGTCAGCCCTGTCCGCTCCAGGCGTTCGGCGCCGCTGCCTTCTGCCTCGACGGCCAGCAGCAGGGTCGTTTCCTTCGTGTCGCCGGTCAGGAAATCGGGGCCGGTGACGACCATGCGCACCTCGTCGCCCACCTCGGCGCGGTCCAGCGCCTGTTCCAGCTTGGCCGGCTCGACCGTCTCGAACGGTGGCTGGATCCTGTCCATGAAGAAATCCGGCCGGAACAGCGAGAACGCCACGAGGATCAGCAGAACGCTTTCGTAGATGCGGTTGCGCGTCAGGAACCACCCCATCGACCCGGCGGTGAAAACGAGGATCGCGATCGAGGCCACGACGAAGATGAAGACGCCCTGCAACACGCCCACGTCGATCAGCAGAAGATCGGTGTTGAAGATGAACATGAAGGGCAGGATCACCGTGCGCAGGGAATAGAAGAAGGCGGTGAAGCCGGTGCGGATCGCGTCGCCCCCCGACACCGCCGCGGCGGCGAAACTGGCCAATCCGACCGGCGGCGTGACGTCCGCCATGATCCCGAAGTAGAACACGAACAGGTGCACGGCGATCAGGGGCACCAGCAGGCCGCCCTCGGCGCCCAGCTGCACGACCACGCCCGCCATCAGCGAGCTGACGACGATGTAGTTGGCCGTCGTCGGCAGCCCCATGCCCAGCACCAGGCTCAGAAGGCCGACCATCAGCAGCATCAACACCAGGTTGCCGCCCGACATGAACTCGACCAGCCCGGCCATGACCTGCCCCACCCCGGTCAGGGTCACCGTGCCCACGATGACGCCGGCCGTGGCGGTGGCCAGCGCGATGCCGATCATGTTGCGCGCGCCGTCCACCAGCCCGCCGAAGAAGTCGATCACGCCGAAGCGGGCGGCCATCACGATATCGCTTTCGCCGCGGAAGGCCGCCTTGATCGGGCGCTGGGTCAGCAGGATGACGAACAGCAGCGCCGAGGCCCAGAAGGCGCTGAGGCCCGGCGATTTCTGCTCGATCATCAGCAGGTAGACCAGCACGATGATCGGCAGCAGGAAGTAGAGACCGCAGCGGTAGATCTCTGCCACGACCGGCAGGCGCACGTCCTCGGCCATGGGGTCGTCGGGCTCGAGATCGGGTACCTGCGCGGCGAACCACAGAAGGCCGAGGTATGCGATGCCCAGCACAACGGCGAAGATCCAGGCGGCCCCTTCGGGCACCAGCGCCGTGATCCAGCCCACCGGGAACTTCACCGCGTAGCACAACAGCGCGAAGCCCGCGAAGAAGGCCGCCATGCCGCCGATCGTGCGGCCCAGGCTGACCACGCGGTCGCCCAGGGTGGGCATGTTGTTCTTCACCGCCTCGAGGTGGACGATGTAGACCAGCGCGATATAGCTGATCGCCGCCGGCAGGAAGGCGTGGGTGATGACCGCGACATACGATATGCCGACGTATTCGACCATCAGGAAGGCCGCGGCGCCCATCACGGGTGGCATGATCTGGCCGTTGACGGAACTGGCCACCTCGACGGCGCCGCCCTTTTCGGAGGTAAAGCCCACCCGCTTCATCAGCGGGATTGTGAAGGTGCCGGTGGTCACCACGTTGGCGATGCTCGACCCCGAGATCAGCCCCGTCGCGGCCGAGCCGACGACCGCGGCCTTGGCGGGGCCGCCGCGCAGGTGGCCCAGCGCGCCGAAGGCCATCTTGATGAAGTAGTTGCCGGCGCCGGCCTTCTCGAGCATCGCGCCGAAGAGCACGAAGAGAAACACGAACTTCGTGGACACGCCCAGCGCGATGCCGAACACGCCCTCGGAGGTCGTCCACATGTGGCTCATCGCCTTCTGCAGCGATGCGCCCTTCCAGCGGATCACGTCGGGGACCCAGTCGCTGGCGCCGAAGAAGACGTAGAGCAGGAAAATCGTGGCGATCACGGCCATGGCCGGGCCCAGCGCGCGACGCGCCCCCTCGAACAGAAGGATCAGCCCGACCAGCGCGAACCACTTGTCGGTGTCGTCGGCCAGCCCGCCGCTGCTGACGATCTTTTCATAGAAGATCAGCCCGTAAAGCGCGATGAAGGCGCCCACAGCCGCCATAACCCAGTCCTGAACGGGGATGTAGCTGCGCGGGCTCGACTTCAGCGCGGGATAGGCCGTGTAGGCCAGGAAAATGGCAAAGGCCAGGTGCACCTGGCGCGAATTGTTCACGATGTCTGCCGGAAGAACGTAGTTCGACAGCGGCGAGGCCAGAAGAACCTGGAACAGCGACCACACGATCGCGATCGCGGCCAGGAACGTGCCCACGGGGCCCGAGGGGCTTCGCGCACCGGCATCGCTGGAGGCGACAAGGTCCTGAAGCTCCTCTTCGCTGAGCGGGCCGCGGCCCGGGGTGTCCTGCGCCATCTTCGGCCTCCGGAATCTGCCTTCAAAAAACGCCGCCCGTCGCCATGGCCGGGACGGAAAGCGCCGGGGCGGACACCGCCCGCCCCGGCGCGAGTTGGTTACGCGGCCAGCATCACTCGATCCAGCCACGCTCCTTGTAGTACGTCTCGGCACCGGCGTGCAGCGGCGCCGACAGGCTGCGCGAGATCATCGTCTCGGGTTCGAGGTTGGAAAACGCCGGGTGGAACCCGCGGAAGGCGTCGAAGTTCTCGAAAACCGACTTGACGACCGTGTAGACCGCGTCTTGCGACGTGTCGGTCGAGGTCACGAAGGTCGCGCCGACACCGAAGGTCTGCGTGTCCTCGTCGGTGCCGCGGTACATGCCGCCGGGCACCGTCGCCTTGCCGTAATAGGAGTTCTCCTCGACCAGCTTGTCGACGGCCGGGCCGGTCACGTCCACCAGCACGGCGTCACAGGCGGTCGTCGCCTCCTTGAGCGAACCCGCGGGGTGGCCCACGGTGAACACGAAGGCGTCGATCTGGTTGTCGCACAGTGCCTGGCTCTGCTCGGCCGACTTCAGTTCGGTGGCCAGCTCGAAGTCGTCGGTGGTCCAGCCCTTGGCCTCCATCAGCACCTCCATCGTGCCGCGCTGGCCCGAGCCGGGGTTGCCGATGTTGACCCGCTTGCCCTTCAGGTCGTCGAAGGTCTCGATGCCGGCATCGGCGCGGGCGACCACGTTGAACGGCTCGGGATGGACCGAGAACACCGCGCGAAGTTCCTCGAAGGGGCCGTCCTCTTCGAAGCGCGACGTGCCGTTGTAGGCGTGGTACTGCCAGTCCGACTGCACGACGCCGAAGTCCAGTTCGCCCTGGCGGATGGTCTTGAGGTTGTAGACCGACCCGCCGGTGGACTCGGCCGAGCAACGGATCCCGTGCTCCTGGCGGTTCTTGTTGACCAGCCGGCAGATCGCGCCACCGGTGGGGTAGTAGACGCCGGTCACGCCACCGGTGCCGATGGTGATGAACTCCTGCGCGGAGGCCACCGGCGCCAGCAGCGCCGCCGCGGCGGCCCCTGCGATCGTGAACTTGAGTTTCGAAAACATCATGCACTCCCTCTTGGTTGATGCTTGGTTGAGGTCAGCCGTCGCCCACTTCTTCCAGGCGGCGGTTGCGGTATTCGACCTGGGCAATCCTCTCGGTGGCCTCGGGCCCGGCCCGGTGGGCCAGCATCCCGATGATCGTCTCGACCAGGAAAAGGGTTGCCACATAGGACGAAAAGAAATGCGGGCTGTCCGATGGAACCAGGAAGCCCGCATGCGCCTGCCGCAGGGCCGGGCAGGCGTAGCTGTCGGTGATAACCACGACATAGGCCCCCTGCTCGCGCGCGGCCTCGGCGGCCGAAAGCGCCTTGCGCGCGAACGGCGGCTTGGTGACGATCACCAGCGCGTCGCGGTCGTCAAGCCCGGCCAGCGCGCTGCCCATCGAGGCACCCATGCGGCCGGCCATCTGCCAGTTGTCGGTCAGGAAGCTGGCCATGTAGGACATGTATTCGGTCACGCCGGTCGATCCCAGCGCTCCCACCAGCACCACGCGTCGGGCCTGATCAAGGCGTTCGACGGCCGCCGAAAGCTGGTCGCGGTCGACGCTGTCGGACAGCGCCTGAAGGTTCGCCAGGCACGCGGTGCGGTGGGCATCGAAAAATCCGGCCCCGCCGGCCCGCGCGTCGCCCTGCAGCCGGTCGGCGCGGTCGGCGAAACTGTGCACGCGCCGGCCGATCGTTTCGCGCATGCCTTCGCGCAGTTCCTCGTAGCCCTCGTACTCAAGCGTGCGCGCTAGCCGCGAGAACGTCGCCGGCGACAGGCCGCTGTCCTCGGCCACCGAGCGCAGGCTGCGGGTCGCCGTGTCCACGGGGTTGCGCGCCACGTAGTCGCCTGCCTCGCGCAGGCGCGCGCTCAGCGCGTCGTACTTCTCGGCCAGCCTGTGCTCGAACGAGCCCCGCAAGACGTGCCTCCCCCCGTTGACGTCCCGCTTGACCGTTCCATTTGTTTCACGGCTTGTCAACTTTGGAGTATTCTGTTTCAACTGCGCAAGCGCGGGGGACACCATGAGCCACGTTTTTCCAAGACACACGAAATCGCCGCCGCCGCGGGCACAGCGCGGCGACGGGGCCTATCTCATCGACGCGGACGGCAACCGTTACCTCGACGGGTCGGGCGGCGCGGCGGTGTCCTGCCTGGGCCATTCCGACCCCGACGTGATCGCCGCGATCAAGGCGCAGGTCGACGAGATGCCGTTCGCGCATACGGGCTTCTTCACGTCCGCACCGGCCGAATCGCTGGCAGATCGGCTCATCGCCCACGCGCCCCGGGGGCTCGAGAAAGTCTATTTCGTCTCCGGCGGGTCCGAGGCGATGGAGGCGGCGCTGAAACTCGCGCGCCAGTATTACCTCGAGATCGGCCAGCCCGGGCGCCACAGGTTCATCGCGCGGCGGCAAAGCTATCACGGCAACACGCTGGGCGCGCTGGCCACCGGCGGCAACGAATGGCGGCGCGCGCCCTTCGCGCCGATGCTGATCGAAACCTCGCACATCGCGCCGTGCTACGAATACCGCGACCGCGATGCCGGCGAGACGCCCGAGGCATACGGCCGGCGCGTCGCCGACGAGCTGGAGGCCGAGATCATGCGGATCGGCCCCGACAGCGTGATCGGCTTCGTGGCCGAACCCGTGGTCGGTGCAACCGCGGGCGCCGTGCCGCCGGTGCCGGGCTATTTCAAACGGATCCGCGAGATCTGCGACCGCCACGACATCCTGCTGATCCTCGACGAGGTGATGTGCGGCATGGGCCGCACCGGCACGCTGTTCGCCTGCGAACAGGACGGTGTGCGCCCCGATATCGTGACCATCGCAAAGGGGCTGGGCGCCGGTTATCAGCCGATCGGCGCCATGCTGTGCACGGCCGACATCTATGGCGCGGTCGAGACCGGGTCGGGCCTGTTCCAGCACGGCCACACCTACATGGGCCATCCCACGGCCTGCGCCGCGGCCGACACCGTTGTGCACAAGCTGACCGAGGGCGGGCTGACCGCCCGCGCCGCCACCATGGGCGAGACCCTGGCAGCTGCCCTCGAGGATGCCTTCGGCCAGCATCCGCACGTCGGCGACATCCGCGGCCGCGGCATGTTCCGCGGGCTCGAGATCGTGGCCGATCGTGCCACCAAGGCGCCCTTCCCGCCCGAGCGTGCGGTGCACCGCGAGATCAAGCGCGCCTGCTTCGAGGCCGGGCTGATCTGCTACCCGATGGGCGGGACGATCGATGGCCGCCGCGGCGATCACGTGCTTCTGGCGCCGCCCTTCATCCTCGACGCGGCGCAGGTCGACGAACTGGTGAGCAAGCTGCAAGCGGCCCTGGCGGAGGTGCTGGGCAAGTGAGCCTGCCGCGATTGATGGTCGCGCCCAACGGCGGCCGGCGCGGCAAGGCGGACCACCCCGCCCTGCCCGTCACCCTGACCGAGATCCTGGACTGCGCGCGCGCCTGCCGCGCGGCCGGCGCCGACGGGCTGCACCTGCACCTTCGCGACGACACCGGCCGGCACGTTCTGGACGCCGCCCGTTACCGCGCCGCGCTTTCGGAGCTGAACGCGGCAGTGCCGGACATGCGCATCCAGGTCACCACCGAAGCAGTGGACCGCTACGGCCCCGGCCACCAGCGCCACGTTGCGCTGACCAGCGGGGCGGCCATGGTCTCGGTCTCGATCCGCGAAATCTGCCGCGACACGCCGGACGCCCGGGTTGCCGCGTTCTTCGAACGCTGCGCCGAGGCCGGCATCGCGGTGCAGCACATCCTTTACGACACGGATGACACGGCCCTTCTGGCGCGCGTGTTGCCGCCGGCGCAAATGGCGGATCCGGGGCTGCAACTCCTGTTCGTCCTGGGCCGCTATTCCGAAACACAGGACAGCGCGCCGGTAGATCTCGACCCGTTCCTGCACGACATCGCGGCCCGCGGCCTTGCCCCGGACTGGGCGGTCTGCGCCTTTGGACGGGGCGAAACAGCCTGCCTTCGCCACGCCATCGAAAGGGGCGGCAAGGTGCGCGTGGGCTTCGAGAACTCGGTCTGGCGCGAGGACGGCACACGCGCCCGCGACAACGCGCAGCGCGTGGCCGACATCCGGCGCCTTATGGAAGGCTGAGCCGTCAGCGGGCCGCGCGCACCATCGCGACGCCCACGTCGAGCATCCGCGCGGAAAACCCCCATTCGTTGTCGTACCAGCTGAGCACGCGGATCATCCCGCCCTCGGTCGCGCGGGTCTGGTCGGTGGCGAAGATCGACGAGCGCGCGTCGTGCCGGAAATCGCAGGACACCAGCGGGTCGTCCGTGACACCCAGGATGCCCTTCAACCGCCCGGTGTCGGCGGCGGCACGCACGGCCGCGTTGACGCCATCGGGCGTCACCGGCGTGGACGGCATGAAGCACAGGTCGACCGCCGACACGTTGGGCGTGGGCACCCGGATGGCCGACCCGTCGAGCTTGCCCGCGAGGCCCGGCAGAACCTCGCCCACGGCACGCGCCGCACCCGTGGAGGTGGGGATCATGTTCATCCCCGCGGCGCGGGCGCGGTAGAGATCCTTGTGCAGGGCATCCAGTGTCGGCTGGTCGCCGGTGTAGCTGTGGATCGTGGTCATGTAACCGGTTTCGATGCCGAACGCGTCGTCAAGGACCTGGGCCACCGGCGCGAGGCAGTTGGTGGTGCAGGAGCCGTTGGAGACGACCCTGTCCTCGTTCGTCAGCGTGTCCTCGTTGACGCCGAAGACCACCGTGCGGTCCGCGCCCTTCGCCGGCGCCGAGACCAGCACGCGGCCCGCGCCGTTCTCCAGGTGCTTGGCGGCGGCCTCGCGCGTGGTGAACACGCCGGTGCATTCGAACACCACGTCCACGTCGCCCCAGGGCAGCGCCGCCGGGTCGCGCTCGGCGGTCACCCGGATGCCGCGGCCGTCCACCGTCAGCCGGTCCTCGCCGGTCTCGACAGGCACGGTCAGCGTGCCGTGGTTGCTGTCGTATTTCAGAAGATGCGCGTTGGCCTCGACCGAGCCGAGGTCGTTGATCGCCACGATCTCGATGTCGTCGCGGCCGTCCTCGACCAGCGCGCGCAGGATGCAGCGGCCGATGCGGCCGAACCCGTTGATGGCTGCCTTGATCGTCATGGTCTTCCACTCCTTTCTCGTTGCGCGCCCCCGCGACGTGGCAGGTAGCGCTAACATCCGTTCGTCTTCGCCTGCCGTCCCGCCCTCACCGGGCGCGTGGCCGCCGTGTTCAGGCGGCGGCGGACAGGATCTCGGTCAGATCGGCGGTGCCCAGATCCGCCGGGTTGGGCTTCATCGAGGACGCGGCCTTCGCGCCTTCGGCCAGGGTTTCGTGCATCCGCGGTGTCACGCCCATCTCGGAGAGCCCCGCAAGCCCGTTGTCGCGGCTCCAGAGGGCAAGGGCATCCAGCCCCGCATCGCCATTTTCGGCACCCCAGGTGCCAGCGATCAGCCCCAGCACCGCGTCGAGCCGGGCACGCCGCCCCGCGTCATCGACACGGGCGGCGTTCATGCGCAAAACGTGCGGCAGCAGCGCCCCGCAGATCGCGCCGTGCGGCGCGTCGGTGACCCCGCCGATCACGCCGGCCAGCCCGTGCACCGCGCCCAGCCCCGCGTTCGACAACGCCAACCCGCCGCACAGGCTGACCCAGGCCATCCGATCGCGCGACGCGGCGTCCTCTCCTGACATCAGCGCTTTCAGCGCCGTCAGGCCCTCGGGGATCGCCGCGCGGCACAGCGCGTCGGTCATCGGGTTGGGTCTGGTGCAGACATAGGGTTCGATCACCTGCGTGACAGCGTCCAGCCCGGAGGCGAGCGTGACGGCGCGCGGTGCGCCGTCGGTCAGCGCGGGGTCCACCAGCGCGATATCAGGCACCACGCGCGCGTCGCGCAGGCTGACCTTGCGGCGCGCCTCGGGCACGCCGAGCACGGCGTTGCGCGTCACCTCCGCCCCCGTTCCGGCCGTTGTCGGCAGCGCCAGCATCGGCAGGGGATCGGCGCGCAGCGGCTTGCCCGCCCCCACGACTTCCAGGTGGTCGTGCAAACCGCCCGGCGCGGGCAACAATGCCGCCAGCGCCTTGGCCATGTCGATCACCGCGCCGCCACCAATGGCTACGACCGCCTGCGGCTGCGCCGCACGGGTGGCCTCGAGCGCGGCCTCGAGGGCGGGCACGTCGGGCTCATGCGGGCAGGTCACGCGGATGATTTCACACCCCTCCGCGGCCAGGGCATCGCCCAGCCAGTCCGTTCGTGCCCGGCCGCCCCCCTGCACCAGCAGGACGCGCCGACCCAGCGCGCGGCCCAGCGCGGCGGCGCGCGACGCCTCTCCGCGGCCGAAGACCAGCCGGGCCGGCGCGCGGAACTCGAAGGGTGGCAGAACGGCGGCCATAAAGCCCTCAGAACGCCAGCGTGGCCTGCACGGCCCGCTGCCATGCGGCATAGGCGGCTTCGCGGTCGGTCCGCGCCATCTGCGGATCGAACCGGCGCTCCAGCGCCCAGGTATCGGCAAACTCCGCCTGCCCCGGGTAGATGCCGGCCTGCATGCCGGCCAGCCACGCGGCGCCAAGGGCGGTGGTCTCGCGCACCTCGGGGCGATCCACCGGCGCGCCGATGATGTCGGCGAGAAACTGCATCGCCCAGTCCGACGCGCTCATGCCGCCGTCCACGCGCAGCGTGGCGACCTCGCCGGCCGCATCGGTGTGGCCGGCCCAGTCGGCCTGCATGGCATCCAGCAGGTCGCGCGTCTGGTAGCCCACGCTTTCCAGCGCCGCGCGGGCGAACTCGGCCGGGCCCGTATTCCGTGACAGCCCGAAAACCGCGCCACGGCACTCGGGGTTCCAGTATGGGGCACCAAGACCTGTGAAGGCGGGCACCAGCACCACGTTCTGATGCGGGTCGGCGGTTTCGGCCAGCGGCTGCGTCTCGGCGGCCTCGCGGATGATTCTGAGCCCGTCGCGCAGCCATTGCACCACGGCACCCGCAATGAATATCGAGCCTTCGAGGGCGTAGGTGGGCTGGCCGTCCAGCTGGTAGGCGATGGTGGTCAGCAGCCGGTTCTGCGATGCCACTGGCGTGTCCCCGGTGTTGAGCAGCGCGAAGCAGCCCGTCCCGTAGGTGGATTTCATCATGCCGGGTGCGAAACAGGCCTGTCCCACGGTCGCGGCCTGCTGGTCGCCGGCCACGCCGCGGATCGGGATCCGGCGGCCGAACAGATCGCCGCGGGTCTGCCCGAAATCGGCGGCGCTGTCGCGCACCTCGGGCAGCATGGCCATCGGCACGCCCAGCAACTCGCACATGCTCCGGCTCCAGCGGCCCTTGCGGATGTCGTAAAGCAGCGTGCGCGCGGCGTTGGTGGCATCGGTGGCGTGCACCTGGCCGCCGGTGAGTTTCCAGATCAGGTAGCAATCGACCGTGCCGAACAGCAACTCGCCGCGGTCCGCCCGCGCGCGGGCGCCGTCGACGGTGTCGAGCAGCCATTTCACCTTGGTACCCGAGAAATACGGGTCGAGCAGAAGGCCGGTGCGATCGGTCACCATCGGTTCGTGCCCGGCCTCGCGCAGGTCGCGGCACAGCGCGGCGGTGCGCCGGTCCTGCCAGACGATCGCGTTGTGGATCGGCTGGCCGGTCTCGCGGTCCCAGACGAGCGTGGTTTCACGCTGGTTCGTGATGCCGATCGCGGCGATCTCCTCCGCGCCGATACCGGCGCGTTCGATCACCTCGCGGCAGGTGCCGGCGGTGGTCACCCAGATGTCGCCGGGGTCGTGCTCGACCCAGCCGCTATCGGGGTAGTGCTGCGGGAACTCCTCCTGTGCGACGGCGCTCACGCGCATCGCGCCGTCGAACAGGATCGCGCGCGACGAGGTGGTGCCCTGGTCGATGGACAGAATGTGGGTCATGCGGTCACAGCCTTTCGTCCTGCCGGTCGTGGCGGATCCCGCGCGCCGCAACGCGCGGGTCATGGCCGGGGCCCGGCGGGCCCCGGCGGTGGCGAGAGGGTCACTCCTGCCAGGACTTGATCAGCTCGTCGTAGCTGACGGTGACGGGCTCGGGTTTCTCGTTGTCGAGCTCGGGCTTCGGCGCGCCCGGCTGGCCGAGCCAGTACCCGGGATCGCGTTCCTCGTTGAGGTTCGGCCCCAGCTCACCCTGGATGCCGGCACGTTCGAGCCGGGCAAGCACCTGCTCCTGCGCCTCGCACAGCGAGGTCAGGGCCTCCTTGGCCGTCTTGGCGCCCGAGGAGGCGTCGCCGATGTTCTGCCACCACAGCTGCGCGAGCTTCGGGTAATCCGGCACGTTGGTGCCGGTGTCCGACCAGCGCACGCGCGCGGGTGAGCGGTAGAACTCGACCAGCCCGCCCAGCTTGGGCGCGCGCTCGGTGAAGCTGTCGTGGTTGATCGTGGAGTCGCGGATGAAGGTCAGCCCCTCGTGGGATTTTTCCACGTCCACGGTCATCGAGGTCACGAACTGCGCATAGAGCCACGCGGCCTTGGCGCGGTCCACCGGCGTGGACTTCATCAGCGTCCAGGAGCCAACGTCCTGGTAGCCGACCTTCATGCCCTCTTCCCAGTAGGCGCCGTGCGGGCTGGGGGCCATGCGCCACTTGGGCGTGCCGTCCTCGTTCATCACCGGCAGGCCCTCCTTGACCATGTCGGCGGTGAAGGCGGTGTACCAGAACATCTGCTGGGCGATGTTGCCCTGCGCCGGCACCGGCCCGGCCTCGGAGAAGGTCATGCCGGCCGCCGCGGGCGGCGTGAAGTTTTCCAGCCAGTACTTGTACTTCTCGATGGCATAGACCGCCGCGGGCGCGTTCGTCGCACCGCCCCGGTCAACGCAGGAGCCCACCGGCTGGCTCTTGTCGTTGACGCGGATGCCCCATTCGTCGACCGGCAGGCCGTTGGGTTCGCCCTTCGAGCCCATGCCGGCCATCGACATCCACGCGTCGGTGAAGCGCCAGCCGAGGCTGGGATCCTTCTTGCCGTAGTCCATGTTGCCGAAGACTTCCTCGCCGTCGATCTCGCGGCCGGTGAAGAACTCGGCGATGTCCTCGTAGGCCGACCAGTTGCGCGGCACGCCCAGGTCGTAGCCGTATTCCTCCTTGAAATCGGCCTGGATCTCGGGATCGTTGAACCAGTCGTAGCGGAACCAGTAGAGGTTCGCGAACTGCTGGTCAGGCAGCTGGTAGAGCTTGCCGTCCGGCGCGGTGGTGAACTGCGTGCCGATGAAATCGTCGAGGTTCAGGTTCGGGTTCGTGACATCCGCGCCTTCGCCGTCCATCCAGTCGGTCAGGTTGCGCACCTGCTTGTAACGCCAGTGCGTGCCGATCAGGTCGGCATCGTTGATGTAGGCGTCATAGATGTTCTGGCCCGACTGCATCTGCGTCTGCAGCTTCTCGACCACGTCGCCCTCGCCGATAAGGTCGTGGGTGACGTTGATGCCGGTGATCGCGCTGAACGCCGGCGCCAGGACCTTGGACTCGTACTCATGCGTGGTGATCGTCTCGGAGACCACCGTAATGTCCATGCCCGCGAAGGGTTCGGCCGCCTCGATGAACCATTCCATCTCGGCTTCCTGTTCGGCGCGGCTCAGCGCCGAGCGCTCGATCTCCTCGTCGAGGAACTGCTTGGCGGCCTCCATGTCGGCCATGGCCGGCCCGGCCACCAGCGCGAGGGCAAGCCCCAGCGCCGTTGTCGATCGGTATGCGTGTTTCATCGTATCCTCCCTTTCGTTGAACGATGTCGTCTCGGAATGGCCGGCCCGGCGCCCCGGACCGGCCGGTGAAGGGGTCGTCACACCCAGCGGAACACCGTCGCGGCGTAGACGAGACAGGCCAGCAGCGCCCACGGCTGCGGGCCGATCCCGAAGCCCAGCCAGATCAGGTTGATGAAGGCCGAGCCCAGAAGCGTCATGAAAAGCCGGTCGCCGCGGGTCGTGTCGATGCCCAGGATCCCGCGGCGCGGCGTTTCGGGAAACCGCAGGCCCAGCCAGCTGAACAACAGCAGCAGCCCCGCGATGAAGTGGAAGAACAGCGCCGTGGGCAGGGTCCAGGCCATCCAGCCCTGGGCGATGAGCGGCTGCGTCCAGCCGAAGCCGCCGTCGCGGTTCTCCGGCGTGACGATGAACAGCCACGCCACGATGGCCAGCCAGAGGACGGCGACGCCGAGGAACGTCAGGTCGAGCTTGCGGGTCGATGTCATTGTCCCCTCCCTCAGACACGGCCCAGGGCGAAGCCCTTGGCGATGTAGTTGCGAACGAAGTAGATCACGAGCGCGCCGGGCAGGATCGTCAGAACGCCCGCCGCCGCCAGCACGCCCCAGTCGAGACCCGAGGCCGAGACCGTGCGCGTCATCGTTGCCGCGATCGGCTTGGCCTCCACGCTTGTCAGCGTGCGCGACAGCAGAAGTTCCACCCAGCTGAACATGAAGCAGAAGAAGGCCGCGACCCCGATCCCGCTGGCGATCAGCGGCATGAAGATGCGCACGAAGAACCGCCCGAAACTGTAGCCGTCGATGTAGGCGGTTTCGTCGATTTCCTTGGGCACGCCGCGCATGAAGCCCTCGAGGATCCAGACGGCCAAAGGCACGTTGAACAGGGTGTGCGCCAGCGCCACGGCGATGTGCGTGTCGAACAGGCCCACGGACGAATAGAGCTGGAAGAACGGCAACGCGAAGACCGCCGGCGGCGCCATCCGGTTCGTCAGCAACCAGAAGAACAGGTGCTTGTCGCCCAGGAACTGGTAGCGGCTGAAGGCATAGGCCGCCGGCAGCGCCACAGCGACCGAAATCAGCGTGTTCAGCGTGACGTAGATGATCGAGTTGACGTAACCCATGTACCAGCTGGAATCCGTCACGATGGTCGCGTAATTGGCGAACGTCAGGTCCTGCGGCCAGAGCGAGAAGGTGCTCAGGATCTCGTCGTTGGTCTTCAGGCTCATGTTCACCAGCCAGTAGATCGGCAGCATCAAGAACACGAGGTAAAGCACCATGACCACCGTGCTGCTCTGAACGCGGGGCAGGCTCAGCCCGGCGGCCCGGGCCTTGGGTGCGGCCGCATCGGTCATTTCCCGGCCTCCTCCTTGTCGAGATTCGTCATCACCGTGTAGAACACCCAGCTGATCGCGAGGATCACCAGGAAGTAGACGATCGAGAACGCCGCCGCCGGGCCGAGGTCAAACTGCCCCAGCGCCATCTTCACCAGGTCGATCGACAGGAAGGTGGTGGCGTTGCCCGGCCCGCCGCCGGTGACGACGAAGGGTTCTGTGTAGATCTTGAAACTGTCCATGAAGCGCAGCAGGATCGCGATCGTCAGCACGCCGCGCATCTTTGGCAGCTCGATGTAGCGGAACACCTTCCAGCGGCTGGCCTGGTCGATCTTGGCCGCCTGGTAGTAGGCGTCCGGGATCGACTTGAGCCCGGCATACGCCAGCAGGGCCACCAGCGAGGTCCAGTGCCAGACGTCCATGACGATCAGCGTCACCCAGGCGTCGAGCGCATCCTGCGTGTAATTGTAGTCGATGCCCAGCTGGTCGAGCGTGTAGCCCAGAAGGCCGATGTCGACGCGCCCGAAGATCTGCCAGATGGTCCCGACCACGTTCCAGGGGATCAGCAGCGGAAGCGACATCGTGACCAGGCAGAACGTGGCCCAGAACCCCTGTTTCGGCATGTTCAGCGCCACGAAGATGCCCAGCGGCACCTGTATGGCCAGGATGATCCCGGTGAACAGCGCCTGCCGCCCCAGTGCGTCGTGCATGCGTTCGGAGGTCAGGATGTCCTCGAACCACACCAGCCCGGACCAGAAGAACTGGTTTTGTCCGAAACTGTCCTGCACCGAGTAGTTGACCACAGTCATCAGCGGCACGATGGCCGAGAAGGCCACGAGCACCAGCACCGGCAGCACCAGCAGCCATGCCTTCTGGTTGACCGTCTTTTCCATCACGTTTCCTCCCCTGTGCGGCGCCTCACGCCGCCGTGCCCTCGATGCGCCAGTCGTCGACGTAGACGTTGATGCCGGCGGGATCGAAGGTCACCCGGTCGGCGGCGGTGTCCACGCCTTCGCTCTCTCCCGCGATCACGTTGATCTCCGATCCGAAGAAATCCGTGCGCACGACCTTGTGGCGGCCCACGTCCTCGACGCGGCGCACCTTCACCTTCAGCCCATCGTTGCCAGCGGCCAGCCGCGTGAACTCCGGGCGCACGCCGATCTGGACGTGGCCCGCCGGCCGGCCATAGTCCCGCCCGAGCGGGATCTCGGTGTTGTCGATCAGGGCCGTGTCGCCCTTCACCGTGGCGTCCAGCAGGTTCATCCCGGGGCTGCCGATGAAATAGCCGACGAAGGTGTGCCCGGGGCGCTCGAACAGCTCCTGCGGGGTGCCGATCTGCACGACGCGGCCGTCGTGCATCACCACGACCTTGTCGGCGAAGGTCAGCGCCTCGGTCTGGTCGTGGGTGACATAGATCATGGTGTGCCCGAACTCGTGGTGCAGCGCCTTGAGCTGGGTGCGCAGCTCCCACTTCATGTGCGGATCGATGACCGTCAGCGGTTCGTCGAACAACAGCGCGTTGACGTCCTCGCGCACCATCCCGCGGCCCAGGCTGATCTTCTGCTTGGCGTCCGCCGTCAGCCCGCGCGCCTTCCGATCGAGTTCGTGTTCCATCCCGATCATCGCCCCGATCTTCTGGACCCGCTCGCGGATGTACGTGGCGTTGGCCCCGCGGTTGCGCAGCGGGAAGGCCAGGTTGTCGCGCACGCTCATGGTGTCGTAGACGACCGGGAACTGGAACACCTGCGCGATGTTGCGCTCGGCGGTGGGGGCCTCGGTGACGTCGCGGTCATTGAACAGGATGCGGCCACGGCTGGGGGTCAGCAGCCCCGAGATGATGTTGAGCAACGTGGACTTTCCGCAGCCCGACGCCCCCAGCAGCGCATAGGCCTCGCCGTCGGCCCAGACGTGATCGAGCTGCTTGAGCGCATAGTCCTCCTCGCCCGTCGGCTCGGGCAGGTAGGAATGGGCCAGGTTGTCCAGTGTGATCTTTGCCATTCGCCCCTCCCCTCAGGCCGCCTGCGCGTAGGCCGCGGGCGCGACCAGCGCACCGCTTTCGGCGAAAACATAGACATGCGCCGGATCCAGGTAGACCTGCAGCCGGCTGCCCAGCGCCAGCTGGCGCACGCCGTGCACCAGCCCGACCCAGCGTTCGCCGTGGTGATCGAGGTGCACGAAGGTCTCCGACCCGGTGATCTCGGTCACCGACAGCGTCGCCGTGAATTCGAGGCAATCACCCGCGGGCCGGTCGAGCTCCAGGTGGTTGGGCCGGAACCCCGCAAGGTAGGGGCCGTCGGCCAGCGCCGAGAGCGGGCCCAGCGCCGGCGCCGCCTGCCCGTCGCCGAACATCAGCCGCCCGTCCTGCTTGGTGACATGAAGGAAGTTCATCGGCGGGTCGGAGAACACGCGCGCCGTGGTGGCATCCGCCGGTTCCCGGTAGACGCGGGGTGTCGGCCCGAACTGGGTGACGGCCCCTTCCCACAGCGTCGCGGTGGCACCGCCCAGCAGCAGCGCCTCCTCGGGCTCGGTGGTGGCGTAGACGAAGATGCTGCCGGCTTCCTCGAAGATGCGCGGGATTTCGGCCCGCAGTTCCTCGCGCAGCTTGTAGTCGAGGTTGGCCAGCGGCTCGTCCAGCAGCACCAGCCCGGCATCCTTGACCAGCGCGCGGGCCAGCGCGCACCGCTGCTGCTGCCCGCCCGACAGTTCCAGCGGCTTGCGGTCGAGCATCGGCGCCAGTTGCATCAGCTCGGCTGTTTCGTGCACGCGCCGGTCGATTTCGTCCGCCGGGCGGCGCATCAACCGCAGCGGAGAGGCGATGTTCTCGTAGACGCTCATCGAGGGGTAGTTGATGAACTGCTGGTAGACCATGGCGACCTGCCGGTCCTGCACGCGCTTGCCGGTGACGTCCTCGCCCTCCCACAGCACGCGCCCCTGCGTCGGCGCGTCGAGGCCCGCCATCAGGCGCATCAGCGATGTCTTTCCCGCCAGCGTGGGCCCCAGCAGCACGTTCATCGTGCCTTTCTCAAGCGTCAGGTCGGTGGGATGGATGTGCACCTCCCCCTTCACGACCTTCGAGACGGACTCGAGCGTCAGTGTCATTTTCTCTCCTCCCCCGCTCAGGCGCCGGCGGCCGCTGCCGTGCGGCCAGGTTCCCCGTCGCGGTTCTTTCCTATCCACGTGTCGAGCGCGGCGATCTCCTCGTCGGTCATGCGCAGGCCCAGCCGCGACCGGCGCCAGACCACGTCCTCGGCCGTGCGCACGAATTCGCGGTCGATCAGCCAGGCGATCTCGCGCGCGGTAAGCGTCGCGCCGAAGGCGTCTCCCAGGTCCTCGGCGCTTTGCGCGTCGCCCAGGATCTCCCGCGCCTCGGCACCGTAGGCCCGCACCAGCCGCCGTGCCCAGAAATCCGTCAGGAACGGGTAGCACCCCCTGAGATCGTCGATCATTCGGTCCACGGCATCCACCGCGAAATCGCCGCCGGGCAACGGCACCCCCGCTGTCCAAGCCGCCCCCGCGCCGCCGATGGCGCCATCGATGCGCGCCAGCGCGGCCTCGGCCAGCCGGCGGTAGGTGGTGATCTTGCCGCCGAACACGTTGAGTAGCGGCGCGCCGGCGCCGTCGTCCATCGACAGCACGTAATCGCGCGTCGCCGCGGTGGCCGATTTCGCCCCGTCGTCGTAAAGCGGTCGCACGCCCGAAAACGTCCAGACGATGTCGTCGCGCGTGACCGGCCGCTTGAAGTAGTCCGAGGCGAAGTCGCAAAGGTATTGCGCCTCTTCCGGCGTGCACTCGGGCGGGCGCGACACGTCGTCGTGGTCGGCGTCGGTGGTGCCGATCAGCGTGAAATCCGTTTCATAGGGGATGGCGAAGATGATCCGCCCGTCCGTGCCCTGGAAGAAATAGCACTTGTCGTGATCGAACAGCCGGCGCGTGACGATGTGGCTGCCGCGGACGAGGCGGACACCTTCGGCCGAGTTGATGCGCAGGGTGTGGCGGATCACGTTCTCGACCCAGGGGCCGCCGGCGTTGACCAGCATCCGCGCAGGGGTCATCCGCGTCTCGCCGGTTTCGCGGTCACGTGTCTCGACGTGCCACAACCCGCCCTCGACGTGGGCCGAGGTCACCTCGGTCCGGGTGCGGATGCGTGCGCCTCGTTCGGCGGCATCGCGGGCATTCAGCACCACCAGCCGCGAATCCTCGATCCAGCAGTCGGAATACTCGAACGCTTTCTCGAACCGGTCCTTCAGCGGTGCGCCGGCGGGGTCGGCGCGCAGGTCGAGGCTGCGCGTCCCCGGCAGGATCCGGCGGCCGCCCAGGTGGTCATACATGAACAGCCCCAGCCGGATCAGCCACGCCGGGCGCCGCCCCTTCATCCAGGGCATGACGGTGTTGAGCAGCTTCGAGGTGGGCGTGTCCGCCTCGAACCGCATGTCGCGGTGATAGGGCAGCACGAAACGCATCGGCCAGCTGATGTGCGGCATGGCCCGCAGCAGGGTCTCGCGCTCGATCAGTGCCTCACGCACGAGGCGGAACTCGAAGTATTCGAGATACCGCAGCCCGCCGTGGAACAGCTTGGTCGAGGCCGAGGAGGTCGCAGCCGCAAGGTCCGACCGCTCTGCCAGCTCGACGGTCAGGCCACGGCCGGCTGCATCGCGTGCGATACCGCAACCGTTGATCCCGCCGCCGATCACGAACAGATCGACCGGGCTGCTGTCTCCTCCTGACGGCACGTCCCCCTCCCTCTGGCTTCGGCGTAAAACGAACCACATTCGCGGCATTACAGTCAATAACGAATTTTCGTTTTTGCTCTTTTCAGCGCCGAAACCGCATCGATCACCCGACCACACCCGTTTCATGGCGGCACATCGCCGGATTTCGACCAAAATTCTCGCGCGGCGAAAAATCCGGTGTTACAAACGAAAACCGAGAGCCCGAAAGGTCGGCACACCGAAAGGAAACGCACAGGTGTCCCAGAGTTTCCGCAAACCCGACATCCTCGAGATCGCGCGCCAGGAGGGCAAGGTCACGGTCGAGGATCTCGCCGAGCGCTTCAACGTGACGGTCCAGACGATCCGGCGCGATCTGACCGAGCTGGCCAACGCCGGCAAGCTGGAGCGCGTTCATGGCGGCGCGATCCTGCCGTCGGGGGTTTCCAACATCCTCTACGAGGAACGCCGCCACCTCAACGAGGACAGCAAGGCCGCGATCGCCCGCGCCTGCGCAGCAGCGATCCCGGACAATGCCTCGATCTTTCTCGACATCGGCACCAGCACCGAGGCGGTCGCGCGGGCGCTCCTGGGCCACCGCAACCTGATGGTGGTGACCAACAACATGAACGTGGCCAAGATCATGCTGGCCAACCCCGACTGCGAGATCGTCGTCGCCGGCGGCAACCTGCGACGCGCCGACAACGGGCTGGTCGGAAACCTGACGATCCGCACGCTGGAGAACTTCAAGTTCGACCACGCGGTGATCGGCTGCTCGGCGCTGGACGTCGACGGCGACCTGCTGGATTTCGATATCCAGGAGGTCGCGGTCAACCAGACGATCCTGCAGCGGGCGCGGGAAACCTGCCTCGTGGCCGATCACTCCAAGTTCACGCGCGGCGCGCCCGTTCGGATCGCCTCGCTGCGGGATGTAAACCGGCTTTTCACCGACCTTCCCCTGCCCGAGGCCCTGGCGCAACGCTGCCGGTCATGGGGTACGGAAGTCTGCATCGCGGCATCGGATGGCAACGCGGCCGGCCTCGGTGGGGAAACGGCGACCACCGCCTGAATCTGAAAGCCGGCGGGTCATGCCAGTGGAAAATGACGGCCTCCAAGGCATGATCGTGCAATTGCTGTCCACTAGGCACCGCGCACGATCATACGTCCCCGAAACTTGCGGCAGACGTTGAGAGTGATCCGGCTTCCCGTTGAAAACGTGGACTTTTTAACTCAAAGCTGCGCCATGACCTCGTCGGAGGCCTCGAAGTTGGTGGTGACGCGCTGCACGTCGTCGTCGTCCTCCAGCGCCTCGACCAGCTTCATCAGCTTCTGCATGCCCTCGAGGTCGAGCTCGGTTGTCGTGGTGGGTTTCCAGACCAGCCGGGTGGAGTCGGATTCGCCCAGCTCCTTTTCCAGCGCTGTGGACACGTCGTTCAGGTCGGTATCGGCGCACCAGATGAAATGGCCGTCCTCACCCGATTCCACGTCCTCGGCGCCTGCCTCGATCGCGGCCATCATCACCGTCTCGGAATCACCCACGTCGGCGGGATAGACGACCTCGCCCTTGCGTTCGAACATGAAGCCGACGCTGCCCGTCTCGCCCATGTTGCCGCCGTTCTTGGAAAAGGTGGAACGCACGGTGGACGCCGTGCGGTTGCGGTTGTCGGTCATGGCCTCGACGATCACCGCGACCCCGCCGGGCCCGTACCCCTCGTACCGGATCTCCTCGTAGTCCTCGCTGTCGCCCGCCTGGCTCTTCTTGACGGCGCGCTCGATCACGTCCTTCGGGACCGACTCCTTCTTCGCCTCCTTGATGGCCATGCGCAGCCGCGGGTTCTTGTCCGGGTCCGGGTCGCCGAGCTTGGCGGCGACCGTGATCTCCTTGGACAGCTTGGAGAAGAGCTTGGAGCGCGCGGCGTCCTGCCGCCCCTTGCGGTGCTGGATGTTTGCCCATTTGGAATGGCCGGCCATGTCGTGCCTCCGTTTGCCCTCGCGGCGGGGGTGTTCCTCGTGTCGCGCCTGATATAGGGCACGGCCGGGGCAAGCTGCAAGCCGGTTGCCATGCCTCGGGATTTCGCATCACATGCGCGTCGCGCGCATCGAAAGGCGAGGTTGCCGATGACCACCGACCAGATGATCCTGTTCGCCCTGTTCACCGTGCTTTTCGCGGCGCTGATCTGGGGGCGCATCCGCTATGACCTCGTGGCCTTCTCGGCGTTGCTGCTGGGCGTGCTGCTGGGCGTCGTTCCCGCCGAGGAGGCCTTCGCCGGTTTCGGCCATCACGCAACGATCATCGTGGCGCTGGTCCTGGTGGTGTCGGCCGGGCTGGTCCGCGCCGGGGCCGTCCAGATGCTGACCCGCGTCACCATCCGCAGCGGGCGCAGTCTCCAGGGCCACATCGCCATGATGGGCGGCGTTGGCGCGGTCCTGTCGGGGTTCATCAACAACGTCGCCGCGCTGGCGCTGCTGATGCCGGTGGACGTGCACACGGCCCGCAAGGCCGGCCGGTCGCCGGCCCTGACGCTCATGCCGCTGTCGTTCGCCACCATCCTGGGCGGCATGTTCACGCTGATCGGCACGCCACCCAACATCATCATCGCCTCCATCAGGGAAGAGGAACTGGGCGCCTCGTTCGAGATGTTCGACTATGCCCCCGTCGGCGGCGTCGCCGCGCTCGCCGGCGTGGCCTTCGTCACCCTGGTGGGCTGGCGCCTGCTCCCGAAACACGCGACCGAGCGCGACGCGCCCGAACGCCTGCGCGAAACCTCGGCCTTCATCGCGGAGCTTTCGGTGCCCGGGGACAACACGGCAATCGGCCGGCAGCTCGGCGACCTGTATCCCGACGCGGCGTCGTCGGATGTCACCATCCTCGGGCTGGTGCGGCGCGGGCAGCGGCGTTACGGCAGCTCGAAGACGGCCCGGATCGAGGCCGATGACATCCTCGTGCTGGAGGCCCGGCCCGACGCGCTGGAGGAGTTCCGCTCGATGCACGGCTTCACCTACACCGACGCGGACCGCAAGGAGGTCGTCGAGCAGGAGGCCGGCGGGCTCGCCCTGACCGAGGTCGTCGTGCCCCGCGACGCGCGCATCGCCGGCAAGTCGGCGCAGGCGGTCGGCCTGCACTGGCGCCAGCGCAGCGTCATCGTCGGCATCTCGCGCCAGGGCCGGCGGATCACCGAACACCTGCGCCGTGCCACGGTCCAGCCGGGTGACATCCTGCTGCTTATGACCCCTGCCGACGCGACCGAGCAGGTCGCCGACTGGCTGGGATGCCTGCCGCTGGCCGAACGCGGACTGGTCATCACCAGGCAGGACAAGGCCTGGCTGGCCATCGGCCTTTTCGCCGCGGCCGTCGGCGCGGCGACCGCCGGGCTGGTCGCCCTGCCCGTCGGTCTGGGTTGCGTGGTGGTCGCCTATGTCCTTGCGGGGATCGTGCCCGCGGGCGACCTCTACGAGAAGATCGAGTGGCCGGTGGTCGTGCTGCTGGGCTCGCTCATCCCGCTGGGCACCGCCCTCGAGGACAGCGGCGGCACGCAGCTTCTGGCGACGCAGCTGACGGCGCTGGCGGGCAACCTGCCGGTCTGGGCGGTGCTCGCGCTGCTGATGGCGGTCACGATGACGCTGTCGGACGTGCTCAACAACACCGCCACCAGCATCGTTGCCGCGCCGGTGGCCATCGAGATGGCCCGCACGCTGCAGGTCTCGCCCGACCCGTTCCTGATGGCCGTGGCGGTCGCCGCCTCCTCGGCCTTCCTCACGCCGATCGGACACAAGAACAACACGCTGATCCTCGGACCCGGCGGCTACCGCTTCGGGGACTACTGGCGCATGGGGCTGCCGCTGGAGGTGCTCGTCGTGGCCGTCTCGGTGCCCGCGATCCTCGTGGCCTGGCCGCTGTGACCGGACCTTCCCGCCACCGTGTCGCCCGCGCCTTCATCTTGCCCGAAATACTCCGGGGGTGAGGCCGAAGGCCGAGGGGGCAGCGCCCCCCGCCCCGGCCATGACCCCGGCCGCTCAGAGCGGCCAGATGAACGGGATGAGTGCGCTGGCCAGCATCCCCACCGTCAGGTTGAGCGGGATGCCCACCCGCATGAAATCGGTGAACTTGTAGCCACCCGGGCCGTAGACCAGCGTGTTGGTCTGGTAGCCGATGGGCGTCGCGAAGCTGGCGCTGGCGGCCACCATCACCGCCACCACCAGCGGCCGCGCATCGATTCCCATCGCATCGGCCAGCCCGATGGCAATGGGCGTGACCACCACGGCGACCGCGTTGTTGCTGACCAGCTCGGTCAGCACGCTGGTCAGCAGGTAGACCGCCCAGACGACAAGGGCACCGGGCAAGACGGAAAGCAACGGCGCGACGGCGCCGACGATCAGGTCGACGGCACCGGAAGCTTCCAGTGCCGCGCCCACGGCCAGCATGGCGAAGATCAGCGCCAGCAACCGCCCCTCGATGAAGGAAAACGCCTCGTCGGCGTCGATGCAGCGCGACAGCAGCACCACGGCCACCGCGATCACGGCAAGCGCCAGGATGGGCGCCACCCCCAGCGCGGCCAGGGTCACGATGCCCCCCAGCGCGGCGATGGCAAGCGGCGCGTGCCCCCGGCGGAAGGCGCGCGCCGAGGGATGGGAGACGTCCACCAGCTCCATCTCGCGGGCCAGGCGCTTGATGTCCTCCGGCGCCCCCTCCAGCAGCAGCGTGTCGCCCACCTTGACCACCAGGTCGTCGAGCTGCCGGCCGATGTTCTGGTTGCGCCTGTGGACGGCCAGCGGATAGACGCCGTAGCGCCGCCGCAGCCGCAAAGCCCCGAGCGAGCGCCCCACCATCCGGCAGCCGGGGGTGATCAGCGCCTCCACGGTGGTCGTCTCCACCGCCGACACCTGGTCCACGCGCTTGAGGCTCTTGTTGCGCTGCAGGCTGAGAAGCTCGGTCATCTGTGTGCGCAGCACCACGCGGTCGCCCACCTGCAGCGTCACCCCTTCGAGATTGCGCCGCAGCGAGGTGTCGCCCCGGATCACGTCGACCAGGCGCACGCCCTCGCGCTTGAACAGCTGCACCCCCGTGACCTCGCGGCCGATCAGGTTGGATTCGGGCGGGATCACGGCCTCGGTGAAGAACTTCATGCGCGAGCGGTCCGACAGCATGTCGGCCATGCTCTCGCGGTCGGGCAGCAGCAGCGGGCTGATGAACCGCAGGTACAGCGCCCCCCAGATCACGAGCGCCACGGCCAGGGGCGTGATCTCGAAGATCGTGAATGGGTCCAGCCCGTGCGTGCGCGCGACCCCGTCGACCAGCAGGTTGGTCGAGGTGCCGATCAGCGTCAGCGTCCCGCCGAGGATCGCGGCATAGCTCAGCGGGATCAGCAACCTTGACGCCGTCAGGCCCAGCGTGCGCGCCAGCTGCACGAAGACCGGGATCATGACGACCACCATCGGCGTGTTGTTCATGAAGGCCGAGCCCAGCACGACCAGGGTCATCAGCATGGCGATGGCAAGCTTGGGGCGCACCTGCGCGTGCCGGTCGGCCATCGTCGTGAACATGTCCAGCGCGCCGGTGCGCACCAGCGCGCCCATTATGATGAACAGCGCCGCGATGGTCCACGGCGCCGGGTTGGACAACATGTCGAGCGCGGCGTCGTAGGGCAGCACCCCCAGCGCCAGCAGCACCGCCGCGCCCGCGATCGCCACCACCTCGGTGGGGTAGACCTCGCGCACGAACAGCGCGAACATCGCGCCCACGACAAGCAGCGTGGCCACCGCCTCGGTCGTCTGGGACAAGTCTAGAAACTGCATCGGCCCGCCTGCCCTAGCCCGGTTCCCGCGGACTGTTCCCGATCACGCCGTCCGGGGCAAGCCCATTGCGCCGCCGTGGCTGCACGAGGAAGATGCCCGCCAGCATCAGCGCCATCGCCGCCCAGACGAACGGCGAATACCGCTCGCCCAGCAGGGTGATCGACCAGATCACGCCGAAGGCGGTGACCAGGTAGGCGCCCTGCGCCGCGAACACCGACCCGGCCTGCCCCACCAGCCAGACATAGCCGGCGTAAACGACCGCGTGGATCACGGACAGCCCCAGCAGCGCGGCCTTCGCGCCGTCCCACTGCCCCAGCGGGCTGATCCACTGCCCCGTTGCCAGCGCGAGCGGCAGCGCCAGCGCAAGCCCGACGACGGAGGCACCGGTCAGTACCTGGACGGGGTCCAGCCCGCGCGTGCCCCAGCGCGCCACCACGTTGCCCTCCACGGCATAGAAAAAGGGCGCGACCAGCGCCAGCGGGATGACGGCGGCCATGCCCGGATCCGGCAGGCCGGCCTCGGGGCCGACGATCACGATCACGCCGGCCAGTCCGCAGGCCAGCCCCAGCAGCCGCAGCGCGCGGAACCGGTCGATGCCAAGCGCCAGCGCCATGGGAAAGGCGAACATCGGCACGGTCGAGATCAGGATCGTGACCACGCCCGCCGGCAGACGCGCGGTCGCGGCGTACGAGGCCGAATTGGGGATCACCGCGCCCGTCAGCCCGATCACAAGGTAAAGCGCCAGCGCACCACGGCCCCACGGCAGGTGCTTGCCGCGCGCCCGCGTCAGCGCACCCAGCACCAGCGCGGTGACCGCCACCTGCCAGGTGATCATGCCGAAATGGGCGTGTCCGGCGCCGGTGACGATCTTGGCCAGCGGCGTGGTCAGCCCCCAGCCCGCCCCGATCAGCAGAAGAACGGCCATCAGCGCCGCCGGCGGCATCAGGGCGCGGCCTGTTCCAGCCGCCCGCCCTGGCGGATCATGCGGATCGCGGTCGCCCGCCCGGTGCGGTCGTCGGTGTCCACAACCACGCCCGACAGCGTCACCTCGCCCATCGCGGGGGTGAACCGGGCCTTGCCCATGCCGGTGACGAAGCGGCGCAGCGGCTCGGCCTTGTCCATGCCGATCACGCTGTCGTAGTCGCCGCACATGCCCGCATCGGTCAGGTAGCCCGTGCCGCCGGGCAGGATCTGCGAGTCGGCGGTCGGCACATGGGTGTGCGTGCCCACGACAAGGCTCGCCCGGCCGTCGCAGAAGTGGCCCATGCCCATCTTCTCGCTCGTGGCCTCGCAGTGCATCTCGACGATCGACGCCTGCACCGCCCCGCCAAGGGGGTGCGTGCGCAGCACGCCGTCCATGGCCGAGAACGGGTCGGAGAAGGGACGTTTCATGAAGACCTGCCCCAGCGCCTGCGCGACCAGCACCCTGCGCCCGCGCGCGTCCGAGAACACGCGGTGCCCGCGCCCCGGCGCAGCCTTGGCGTAGTTGGCCGGGCACAGCACGCGCGGTTCGCCCTCGATGAACTGCAGCATGTCCTTCTGGTCGAAGGCATGATCGCCCAGCGTCACGCAATCGGCGCCGGCATCCAGCAGCAGCCTGGCGTGATCGCCGCTCAGCCCCATCCCGCCGGTGGCGTTCTCGCCGTTGACCACGACGAAATCGAGGCGCCAGTCGGCGCGCAGGCGCGGCAGCGCCTCGGCCACCGCGCGGCGGCCGGCACGGCCGACCACGTCTCCGAGAAACATCAATCGCATGGCCCCGGTGTTAGGCGGCGCGGCGGCCGAGGGCAAGCGCGGAAGCCGCGCCGCAGGCTATTCCGCGGGGGCGGCGTGCGCGGCCGCGGGGCGCAGCCGCCCGGCGCCGGCGGCACTGAGCAGCACCAGCGCGGCCGCGGTGCCCAGGCACAGCGGCAGCCCGCCCAGCTGGTAGGTCGCCCCCGACAGGACGGTGCCGAGCAGGCGCCCGCCCGCGTTGGCCATGTAGTAGAAGCCCACGTCCATCGTCACGCGCGCCTCCTGCGTGAAAGCCAGGATCAGGTAGGAGTGCAGCGACGAGTTCACCGCGAAGATCGCCCCGAACGCCAGCAGCCCGGCGATCAGCGTCACGGTCAGCCATGGCGCGGGCTGGCCCGCCAGCACGGCCGCGCCGGCCAGCGCGGCCGGCACGACGAACAGCGCCAGCGCCCAGCCCCGCGCCGCGGCGACCAGTTCGGCCTCGGGCCGGCGGGCCGCGCGCA
>NZ_PHNT01000019.1 GCF_002834145.1 Roseovarius salinarum
GTACGACCATACCGGCCAGCGGCGCCACGATGCCGCCAAAGCAAGGCCTGACACATGGATGAACTCGATCCCGGCTCCGAACCGAAGAAGATATCCTTGCAAAACCGGGCGTATCCACACATGCGGCGGTGTCGATGGAGCCGTCGGTGCGGCGGATGATCTCGGGGGCGTCGGGTCGGGGCATCGGGTTTCCTCCGTTGCTTCGGACTGTTGTTGCAGTCTGGCGCCACGATCGGGCGCGCGCTTGAAGGCGGCCTTCGGAAACCCTTGGGAACGCCCTTCGATTCCCCCGAGACGCAAGCGCGGGGCGGTTTTTCATTTCGCGCCAAGGGGTCGCTGTTGTTTGATGGGCCCGTGGAATACCGCTTTGCCGATTGTGTGCTCGACTGCGCCCGGCATCGCCTGTTTCGCGCGGGCCGGGAGGTGCACGTCGAGCCGCAGGTCTTCGCGCTGCTTGCGCTTCTGGCGCGCCGTGCGGGCGAGGTGGTCCCGCGCGACGAGATCGTGCAGGCGGTCTGGGGCGGACGGATCGTGTCGGAGGCGACGATAAGCGCCCGGATCAGCGCGGCCCGCGCGGCCGTGGGCGACGACGGGCGGCAACAGCGCGTGATCCGCACGGTAACCCGTGTCGGCTTGCAGTTGGTCGCGGAGACATCGTGCAACGGTGCGTCACCGCAAGACGGCCCGCCACCCGGCGTTCCGAACGGCGCCGCGCCGGACATCCGCATCGCGCAGTCGGCCGACGGAACCGGCATCGCCTGGGAGGTCACGGGCGCGGGGCCGCCGCTGCTGCGCGCGGGTCACTGGCTGTCGCATCTGGAGCTGGACTGGCGCAGCCCCGTTTGGCGCCCGCTGCTCGACCGGTTGGCCCGGCGGCACCGTCTGGCATGTTATGACCAGCGCGGCACGGGGCTGTCGGAATGGGCGTGCGGGCCGCTCACCCTGGACGCCTTCGTCGATGACATGGCGGCGGTGGCCGATGCCGCCGGGCTGGACCGTTTCGCGATCCACGCGGTGTCGCAAAGCGTGCCGGTGGCCATCGCCTTTGCCGTGCGCCACCCGGAGCGCGTGTCACGGATGGTGCTGATCTCGGGGTTCGTTCAGGGCAGCGTGGTGCGTGATCGTGCGGAGGGCCAGCAGATCACCGAAACCTTCCTCAAGCTGATAGAGGGGGGCTGGGGCCAGCCGGGCAGCGCCTTCATCCGCGCATTCACGACGCTGTTCATGCCCGACGGCACGCCCGAGCAGATCGAGAGTTTCACGCGGATGCAGCTGGAATCCGCCACGCCGGCCCGGGCCGTGGAATTGCGCCGCGCGATCGGCAAGTTCGACATCGGTGACCTGTTGGGGCAGGTCCGTTGCCCGGTTCTCGTGGGGCACGGCCACGGCGATTCCGTCCAGCCCTTCGCCCAGGGACAGAGCCTGGCGCGCGGCCTGCCCGATGCGCGGTTCATGGCGTTCGACAGCCGCAACCACATCGCCCTGCCACAGGATCCTGAATGGGACCGGATGCTGGCGGCGGCGGAGGCTTTCCTGGCGCGTGCCGCGGACTGACGGTATCAGACGTCCTCGCCCGCGTCGCAGGCGCCGACCAGTTCCTCGTACTGGCGGGTGATCCAGCCAAGCGCCTGTTCGGGGCTGCGGTCCTCGATGCTCTCGGTCATGCGCGCGAAAACGCGGGCCGAGCGGCTGTCGTCGATCGCGGCGATCTTCTGCGAGGTCACGATCGTGTCGTAGACGAAATAGGCGATCGCCACCAGCAGGATCCCGCGGGCCACCCCGAAGAGAAAGCCCAGCCCCTGGTCGACGCCGCCAAGCGCCGACCGCTGCACCAGCGACGAGAAGAGCGGCGTGATCAGCGAGGCCACGATCAGCGCCACGGCGAAGACGGCGGCGAAGGCCGCGATCATCGCCAGTTCGCAACTGTCGGCAAGGAATTCGCCGGCCACCGGGACTTCCTTGACCAGCGGTTCGACCTGCGGGGCGAAAATGAAGGCAAGCACGCCGGCCACGATCCACCCGGCAATGGCCAGTGCCTCGCGCACGAAACCGCGCGAATAGGCCAGAAGGGCCGACAGCACGACCACGACCGCGACGATCCCGTCGATGATGGTGAAGAATTCCATGGCTGTCCGTCCCGTCCCCTCTGCGCCCTCAGCCCGCGCCGAACACCTCGCCCACGAAGGCCGTCAGGTCGCCGGGCCGCGCAAGCTGCATGCCGCTGGCCTGTGCCGCCTTGCCGCCCGCCGGCGTGATGGCCGATGTGAAACCAAGTTTTCGGGCCTCTTTCAACCTGTTTTCGCTCTGGGCCACCGGGCGCAGCGCGCCCGAGAGGCTGATTTCGCCGAAAACCACCGTCTCTGCGGGCAGGGCGGTATCCTCGCGCGCCGACAGCAGCGCGGCGGCCACGGCGAGATCGGCTGCCGGTTCCGCGATCTTCATGCCGCCGGCGACATTGAGGTAGACGTCGAGCCCGGCAAACGGAATGGCGCATCGCGCCTCCAGAACCGCCAGCACCATCGCCAGCCGCGCGCCGTCCCAGCCCACGACCGCGCGGCGCGGCTGCGCTTGCGGTGTCGGCGCCACGAGCGCCTGGAGTTCCACCAGCACCGGGCGCGTGCCCTCGATGCCGGCAAACACCACCGAGCCGGGCGCCGGGTCGCCGCGGCCTAACAGGAACAGCTCGGACGGGTTGGGCACCTCGGCCAGCCCGGCGCCGGTCATCTCGAACACGCCGATCTCGTCGGCGGGGCCGAAGCGGTTCTTGACGCTGCGCAGGATGCGGAACTGGTGGCCGCGCTCGCCCTCGAAATAGAGCACGGTGTCGACCATGTGCTCGACGACACGCGGGCCGGCGATCTGGCCTTCCTTGGTGACATGGCCCACCATGATCACGGCCGCACCGCGCCGCTTGGCGAAGGTGGTCAGCTCGTGCGCGGCGGCGCGCACCTGCGCCACCGACCCCGGCGCGCTGTCGACGTGATCGGCCCACATTGTCTGGATCGAGTCGATGATGACAAGCTCGGGGCGCTCGGCCTCGAGCGTGGTGAGGATGTCGCGCAGGTTGGTGTCGGCGGCGATGCGCACCGGCGCCTCCTGCAGCCCCAGCCGCCCTGCGCGCATCCGAAGCTGTGCCGCGGCTTCCTCGCCGGTGACGTAAAGCGTGGACAGCCCGCCCAGCGCGAAGGCCGCCGCCGCCTGCAGAAGCAGGGTGGACTTGCCGATGCCGGGGTCGCCCCCCACGAGGATCGCGCTGGCGGGCACCAGTCCGCCGCCCAGGACCCGGTCGAGTTCGTCCAGGCCCGCGCGGCTGCGCCCGGGGGGCGCTTCCTGCGTCTGCAGATCGCTCAGCGGCAGGGCGCTGCCGCGCTTTGTGCCCAGCGATTTCGCGGGCGGCCCGGCCGTCAGCGGCGCCTTCTCGCGGATGGTGTTCCAGGCGCCGCAGGCCTCGCAGCGGCCCGACCACTTGGACTGGGTCGCGCCGCAGGCTGTGCAGGTGAAGGTCTTGGTTTTCGCCATGCCCCCTCTTGCCCCAGCCCGGCGGGGCGGTCAAACGTCGGTCGGCGCCTTTGCGTCGCGTCCGCGCCGCGGTGCCGTCAGAAGCCCGATGCCCAGCGAGGCCAGGACGCAGCCGGTGAACAGGTATAGCCCCCAGGCGGTTTCGACGTGGCCCACGCCGATCCCCTTCGAGACCGTGATGTAAAGCGCGATCAGGAAGACATCGGCCATCGCGAGCTTGCCCAGGACGTGCAGAACCGGCAGCACGCGCCGCCGCATCAGCCCGAAATGGATCAGCGCCAGCCCGAGCGTCTTCACGTAGGGTGCGAAGAGCGCGAAGAAGGTGACCGCAAGGGCAAGGAAGACATCCGTGCCCCACAGGCTCTGCAACCCCGAGATCACGCTGATCTCGCTCATCCCGAACAGCGGCAGGGCCGCGGCGCGCATGAGCGGCGCGAACCACGCCACGGGAAACAGGACAAGCAGCGCCAGGTTGGCGAGTTTCAGGACGATGGAGAGTGAGGCCGTCACGGGGGCAGGATCCTTTCATGCGGATCCTGCCGCGGGACTTCCCGAAAATCCCGACCGCGCGTCACCGCACCGCCTCGATCGGTCCCTCGGCGCGGCCGTGGATGAACTGGTCGAGGTAGGGGTCGCCCGAGTCGTCCATTTGCTCGACCGGCCCGGACCACTGGATCACGCCGTCATGCAGCATCGCCACGTGGTCGGCGATGGCGCGCACGCTGGTCATGTCGTGTGTGATGGTCATCGCGGTGGCGCCCATCTCGGTCACGATCTCGCGGATCAGGTCGTTGATGACGCCCGACATGATCGGGTCCAGCCCGGTGGTGGGCTCGTCGAAGAAGATGATCTCGGGCTCGGCCGCGATGGCGCGGGCGAGCCCGACACGCTTCTGCATCCCGCCGGACAGTTCGGCGGGATACTTGTCGGCCGCTTCCGGCGTCAGGCCGACGCGGCGCAGCTTTTCCACCGCGATCTCGCGTGCCTCGTCCCTAGGGCGCTTCAGGCGGCCGCGCAGAAGCCTGAACGCCACGTTCTGCCACACGGGAAGCGAATCGAACAGCGCACCGCCCTGGAACAGCATGCCGAAGCGGGCGAGGAAGGCGTCGCGATCGCCCTTGGTCACGTCGCGGCCGTCCAGCGTGATCATGCCGGCGTCGGGTTCGATCAGACCCAGGATGCATTTCAGCGCCACGGACTTGCCCGTGCCCGAGCCGCCGATGATGACCATCGAGGTCCCCGACTCGATACGCAGGTTCACGCCCCGCAGCACGCGGTTGTCGCCGAAGGCCTTGTGGACGTCGTGCATCTCGATCATGCCGAAAAGAAGACCTCCGTGAGCACGTAGTTCGCCGCGAGGATCAGGACCGAGGCCGCGACGACCGCCGCCTTGGTGGCCCGGCCCACGCCCTGTGCGCCGCGGCCCGAGTGCATGCCGTAGTAGCAGCCCATCAGCGTGACGATGAAGCCGAAGGCCGCGCCCTTGATCAGGCCCGACACCACGTCCCAGGTTTCCAGGAAATCGACGGTGTTGTGGATGTAGGCGGCGGCGTTGAATTCCAGCCGGGTGATGCCGACGATGTAGCCACCGAAGATGCCGATGGCGTCGCCCACCCCCACCAGCACAGGCACCGACAGGGTGCCCGCCAGCACCCTCGGCAAGGTAAGGTATTTCATCGGGTGGGTGGAGAGGGTCACGAGCGCGTCGATCTGTTCGGTCACCTTCATCGTGCCGATCTCGGCGGCGACCGAGCTTGCCACGCGCGCGGCCACCATCAGCCCGCCCAGCACCGGCCCCAGCTCGCGGGTGATGCCGATGGCCACGATCGAGGGCACCACCGTCTCGGCGTTGAAGCGCGAGCCTCCCGCGTAGATCTGCAGGGCAAGCGCGCCGCCGGTGAACAGCGCCGTCATGCCGACCACGGGCAGCGACAGCCAGCCGATCTGCATCACCGCGTGGCCGAATTCGCGCCAGTAGAACGGGGGGCGGAACAGGAAGGTCACGGTTTGCGCGGCAAAGATCGTGACGCGGCCCATCATCGCCAATGCGGCGAGCACGTTGTGCCCAAGAGCGCCCATGAGCGCGAGAAGGGGGGTCAACGCCTTCATGCGCCGCGATAGCGCCGGTCGTAGCGCCCCCCCAGCGATGTCAGGATCTCGTAGCCGATCGTGCCCGCCGCGTCTGCCAGCGTGTCGATGGATTGGTGCAGACCTAGAAGCTCCACGGTATCGGGCGGATCGGCCAGTGCCGAGACGTCCACCCCGATCAGGTCCATCGAGATGCGCCCAAGGACAGGGCAGCGGTGGTCGCCGGCATAAACAGCCGCGTTGGGCGCCATCGCCCGGATCACCCCGTCGGCGTAGCCCGCGCTGATCGTGGCCACGCGCATGTCGCGCGGCGCGGTGAACGTGTTGCCGTAGCCCACGGTTTCGCCGGCCTCGAGGTCGCGGCACTGGATCACCGGTACGTCGACGGCCACGACGGGGCGGGCATCGACGTAGGGCAATCCGCCATAGAGCCCGATGCCCGGGCGGGTCAGGTCGAAGTGGTAGTCCGCCCCCATCAGCACGCCGCCGGTGTTGGCCAGGCTGCGGGGCGCGTCGAGCCCTTCGGTCATCTCGCGGAACCTTTCCAGTTGCCAGGCGTTCATCGGGTGGTCAGGGTCGTCCGCGCAGGCCAGGTGGCTCATTATCAGCGTGGGGTTCTGCGTCATCGCGATATCGCGCACGGCGGCCCATTCGGCCGGCTCCATGCCCAGCCGGTTCATGCCCGTGTCCAGCTGGATCCCGAAGGAATGGCGCGGCAGCGCCTCGACGTGGCGGATCAGCTGGTCGAGCGAGTTGATCATGGGCGTGAGCCCGGCTTCGCCGATCATCGCGGTGTCGCCGGGCATGTGGCCGGAAAAGACGTTGATCGACGGCCCCGGCCCGAGGATGCGGCGCAACTCGGCCCCTTCCTCGGCGATCGCGACGAAGAAGCAGGCGGCGCCTTCCTCGGCCAGCCGCGGTGCCACGCGGTCGGCGCCGAGTCCGTAGGCATCTGCCTTGACCACGGCCGCGGTCATGCAATCGGACATGGAATCGAGCGCGCGCCAGTTCGCGGCGATTTCGTCGAGGTCGATTGTCAGCGTCGAACGGGCCATCGCCGCCTTAGATGACAGGGTGGCGGGGAAGGTCAAGAACGAACTGGACCGCCAGCGCGCCCGGCCGGCTGTGCCGGCCGCGGCTCCGGGTCCCGGCGCGGGCGGCCGGGCGGAAATCTTTTCTCCGAAAAGATTTGCCAAAAGTCTTCACGAAGACTTTTGGGGCGCCGTCGTCGGGGCCGCGGCGTCAGAACCCGGCGTCCGCCGCGCCCTGCTGCCAGGGTTTCACGAGGTTGCCGAAGCGCGTGAAGCGCCCCTCGAAGCTCAGCTCGACGGTCCCGATGGGGCCGTGGCGCTGTTTGCCGATGATGACCTCGGCCTTGCCGTGGAGTTTCTCCATTTCCTCCTGCCACTTGCCCATCGCCTCCAGGTCGTGGTCACCGGGTTTCTCGCGTTCCTTGTAGTATTCCTCGCGGAACACGAACATCACAACGTCGGCGTCCTGCTCGATCGAGCCCGACTCGCGCAGGTCCGACAGCTGCGGGCGCTTGTCCTCGCGCGCCTCGACCTGGCGCGACAGCTGCGACAGCGCGACCACGGGGATATCGAGCTCCTTGGCGATCGCCTTGAGGCCCTGGGTGATCTCGCTGACCTCGTTGACGCGCCCCTCGGTGCGGGCCGAGGCCGGGCGAACCAGCTGCAGGTAGTCCACGAACAACACGTCGAGCCCGTGCGTGCGCTTGAGCCGGCGCGCGCGCGCCGCAAGCTGGCTGATGGGCAGGGCGGGCGTGTCGTCGATGTGCAGCGGGCAGGCCTCGAGATCCTTGGCGGCCTCGACGAAGCGGCGGAACTCGCCTTCGGTCATGTCGCCGCGGCGGATCTGTTCGGATGGCACCTCGGAGGCTTCGGACAGCACCCGCGCCGCCAGTTGCTCGGCACTCATCTCGAGGCTGAAGAAGCCCACGACGCCCCCCTCCACCGCGCCTTCGGATCCGTCGGGCAGGGGGCCGCGGCGGTAGGCCTTCGCGATGTTGAAGGCCATGTTGGTGGCCAGCGAGGTCTTGCCCATCGACGGCCGGCCGGCGAGGATCAGCAGGTCGGACTTGTGCAGCCCGCCAAGCTTGCGATCCATGTCCTCAAGGCCTGTCGAGACACCCGCCAGGCCACCGTCCCGCTTGTAGGCGGCGTTGGCCACGTTCACCGCGTCCGTGACGGCGCGCAGGAAGGACTGGAAGCCGCTTTCGGCGCGCCCCTGCTCGGACAGCTGGTAGAGGCGCTGCTCGGCCTCGACGATCTGGTCGGCGGGTTCGGACGCCACGTCGACCTGCGCGGCCTTGCCCGCGATCTCGTGGCCCAGCCCGATCAGTTCCCGGCGCACGGCAAGGTCGTGGATCATCTGCGCGTAGTCGCGCACGGCGAAGGCGCTGATCGCCGCGCCCGCCAGACGCGCCAGGTACGCCGGCCCGCCCAGTTCCTTCAGCCCCTCGTCATCCTCTAGGAACGCCTTGAGCGTGACGGGCGAGGCGAGGTTGTTCTTCGCGATGCGCGCGGCGGCGACCTCGTAGATGCGCGCGTGGACGGGGTCATAGAAATGCTCCGCCCCGATGATGCTGGCCACGCGGTCGTAGACCTCGTTGTTGGTCAGGATCGCGCCCAGCAGTTGCTGCTCGGCCTCGATGGAATGCGGCATGGTCTGCGCATCGCGGACCTCTGCCCCCGTGGCATTGAACGTCGCGGCTTGGTTCATCCGTGGTTTCCCTGCTGCCCGTGGTCCGCCGTCTTACCGGTACCGGTTCCGCAGGCGCAAACGGTATATCTCTGTGGATAGCATGTGCATATCCTGGGTGCGCATATCTTGCCTGCAAAGCGGGCATTGCGTCAACATATGGGAATCTTGGCGGGCGTTGTTGCCGGTGTGCCGCAGGAAGAAAATTTCCGGGTGCCGGACGCGGCCGCGGCAGGTCAGCCGCGGGCGGCCTGCCAGGCTTCGGGGTCGTCGAGGAACCGGGCCACCGCGTCCAGCGTTTCGGCGTCGAAGGCATCCTGCGCGCGCGCCTCGTCCAGCACGTCGCGCCAGGTGCACAGGGCGTGCAGGCGCACGCCGTGGTCGGCGAGCGCGGGCTCGGCCCCGGGGAAGATTCCGTAGAAGAAGATAACGGCGGTGTGCGCGCACTGTGCGCCGGTATCGCGAATCGCCTCGACGAAACTGAGCTTGGAGCCGCCGTCGGTCGCGAGGTCCTCGACCAGCAGAACGCGGTCGCCCTCGTGCATGACGCCTTCGATTCGCGCATTCCGGCCATAGCCCTTGGGCTTCTTGCGCACGTAGGTCATCGGCAGCGCCAGGCGCTCGGCCATCATTGCGGCGAAGGGAATGCCCGCGGTTTCGCCGCCGGCGACATTGTCGAAGGCCTCGAAGCCCGCCTCGCGCATCACGGTCACGGCGAGGAAGTCCATCAGGGTGGCGCGCACGCGCGGGAAGGCGATCAGCCGGCGGCAGTCGATGTAGGTCGGGCTGGGCTTGCCCGAGGCCAGCGTGAAGGGCTCGCGCGCGTTGAAATGCACGGCGTCGACCTCCAGCAGCATCCGCGCGGTCAGCCGGGCGATCTCGTCGCGGGGGGGATGGCCGGTGGGGATCATGCGCTGTGCCTTTCCTTCGTGCGTGCGTCGACGCCGGGTGCCTCCGGCGGGCGTATTCGGGGCAAGGTGAAGGTCAGGTCACCTGCCAGTGAAGCGGGAATCCCGGGTCGAAGACGGTCACGTCCTCGCCGCCCGCGTCGATCCTGTCGGGGTAGGCGACGGGTGCATCTTGCCGGGCCAGCGTGAGGGTGTCTTCGTTCACCGGCAGACCGTAGAATGCCGGGCCGTTGCGCGACACGAAGGCTTCCAGCCGGTCGAGCGCGCCTTCCTGTTCGAAAACCTGGGCCACGATCGACAGCGCGTTGGGCGCCGTGAAGCAGCCGGCGCAGCCGCAGGCGCTTTCCTTGGCGCCGTCGGGGTGCGGGGCGCTGTCGGTGCCCAGGAAGAAACGGTCGCAGTCGCCGGTGGCCGCGGCGCGCAGCGCCAGGCGGTGTGCTTCGCGCTTGGCCACGGGAAGGCAGTAGTAATGCGGCCGGATGCCCCCCACCAGAAGGTGGTTGCGGTTGATGACCAGGTGGTGCGCGGTGATCGTGCCGGCGATGTCCGGTCCGCCCTCGCGGACGTAGGCGACACCGTCCTGCGTCGTGATGTGCTCCATCACCACGCGCAGCCCCGGCGTGGCATGGCGGATGGGGTCGAGCACGCGCTCGATGAACACGGCCTCGCGGTCGAAGATGTCGATCTCGGGATCCGTCACCTCGCCGTGCACGCACAGCGGAACGCCGGCCTCTGCCATCGCCTCGAGCACGCCGTGCACGCGGGTGAAATCGCGCACGCCGCTGGCCGAGTTCGTCGTCGCCCCCGCAGGGTAGAGCTTCACGGCCGTCACGAGCCCGCTTTCATGCGCCGCGACCACGTCGGCCGGATCGGTCTCCTCGGTCAGGTAGAGCGTCATGAGCGGCGTGAACCGGCTGCCCGCGGGCAGGGCAGCCATGATCCGGTCGCGGTAGGCGGCGGCGTCCGCCCCGGTCACCACGGGGGGCACGAGGTTCGGCATGATGATCGCACGGCCGAAGTGGCGCGCGGATTCGGGGGCGACGGCCGTCAGCATCGCGCCGTCGCGCAGGTGAAGGTGCCAGTCGTCCGGGCGGGGCAGGGTCACGGTCTCGCTCATGGCGACGTGATTTACACAATCCGCCCGCCGGGGGCCATACGCGCAGCGCGGGAAAATTCAGCCCGACGGCCGCGGCGGCATCTTGATGTTCCGCTCCTGCGCGATGCGGTACGCGGCGTTCTGGGCCTTGCGGAACCTCGGCCCCGGGGTGCGCTGCATCACCCGGTTCGTCATGAGCCCGACCAGGTAATAGCGCTCGTCGTTTTCCAGCCGCGCCAGGAGGCGCTTCAGATAGGGGACGGTGTTGCGCCGGGCGCGGAACAGCCGCGACAGGGCGAGCCTGGTCAGTTTTCCCGCGCTGGCCTGCGCGATGATCCGGTAGAGGAGGTTCATCTGCATCAGGGCGTTTTCCAGGTCCGCGCCCATGAAGCGCATGCGGAACTTGGTGACGTTGCTGCGGGTGAACAGCGCGGCGTGCATCGCGTCGAGCTCTTCCTCCGGGTCGTAGATCACGAAGGCACGGTCGGCGGCATCGAGCATGTCGGGGGCATACCCGTAGCGATCGTCGAAGGCGGTCCGCCGCATGTGGGTGAAGCGGTGATCCCACTCGGCCACACGCGGATCCAGCGTGGCCTGCGGCCGCAGCACCACCACCTGCGCGCCGGGCGCGGCGACCGAGAACGCCGCGGCCGCATAGCCGCACGCGCCGGCGCCGTAGAAGATCACGCGCTCGAAGTCGTCAAAGAACCCTTCGTCCACCAGGCGGTCGAAGAAGCCGTAGACCTGGGGGTCTCGGAACCAGGTGTCGCCGTCGCTGAGCAGGCACAGGTGCGACCACCCCAGAGCGCGCGACAGGTCCCAGCCCAGCGGCTCCCCGGCGTCGGAACTTTCGGCGATGCGCTGGTGCGTCTCGAAGGTGACAAGCAGCGTGTCCTGGTTTTCCATGAAGACGGCGGCGTGCCGGTCGCCGAGGCGCTCGACGAAGCCCTGCGCGCCGGCGATCTCGGCGACGCGTGTCAGCCAGGCCTCGCGGTCCAGCCCTGCAAGTGATTGGTCGAAGCCGTTCTCGGCGTCTTTCATCGTGCTCGTCCTCGCGGGTCAGCCCGCTTTTCCACGGATCCTTCGGAACCAGACAGCTACGGGTCAATCTGGGCAGAAATTTGAAGAATTGAAGGGCATTCCGCGCCCCGCAACGCGGGCCGCCCATGCCGGCGATCTTGACGGGCGCGGGCGCGCGTGCATTTGATGCGAGCAGGGAGGCAGGCGATGCGGGATATCTCATCGATCGATGCGGTCCAGGCGCTTCTGGCGGAGCAGGACTACGTTTGCGGTCGCAGCCTTGGCACCGTGGGTTTCCTGGCGTTGCGGCTGGGCCGGCCACTGTTTCTCGAGGGCGAGGCGGGCACCGGCAAGACGGAAATCGCCAAGGCGTTGGCCGCGGCGCTGGGTCGGCGCCTGATCCGGCTCCAGTGTTACGAGGGGCTGGATGCGGCCTCTGCGGTCTACGAATGGAACTTCGCGGAACAGATGATCGCCATTCGCGCCGCCGAGGCCGCCGGCGGGGTCGATCGCGAACACCTCAAGGACGAGCTGTTCACCGAAGGCTACCTGATCGAACGGCCCTTGCTGCAGGCGATGCGGCCCCAGTC
The DNA here is from genome assembly GCF_002834145.1 of Roseovarius salinarum. Taxonomy (GTDB): domain Bacteria; phylum Pseudomonadota; class Alphaproteobacteria; order Rhodobacterales; family Rhodobacteraceae; genus Roseovarius; species Roseovarius salinarum. Next base: position 11,943 of record NZ_PHNT01000019.1, read on the forward strand.
GGGCGGGCCGCCGGTTCTGCTGATCGACGAGATCGACCGCACCGACGAACCGTTCGAGGCGTTCCTGCTCGAGGCGCTGTCGGACTTCCAGGTCACGATCCCCGAACTGGGGACGATCCGCGCGCCCGAGCCGCCCGTCGTCATCATCACCTCCAACCGCACGCGCGAGGTGCACGACGCCCTCAAGCGCCGTTGCCTGTATCACTGGGTGGACTATCCCGCCTTCGACCGCGAGATCGAGATCCTGCACGCCCGGGCCCCCGAGGCGGCCGAGGCGCTCTCGCGCGAAGTCGTGGCTTTCGTCCAGCGCCTGCGCACCGAGGACCTGTTCAAGAAACCCGGCGTGGCCGAGACGATCGACTGGGCGAAATGCCTGCTCGCGCTCGACGTGATCCAGCTGTCGCCCGAGGTCATCGCCGACACGCTGGGTGCCGTCCTGAAGTACCAGGACGATATCCAGAGACTTCAGGGCTCCGAGGCCAAGCGGCTGCTCGACGAGGCCCGCGCGGGGCTGGAGACGGCGTGAGACGGCGGCGTGAGGAACGAGATGCCGTTCTGGGTTCCGTGCCTTCTCGTGGTCGCGCTGACCGTCCTGTCCTGGCGCGTGTTGCGGCCGCTTCGCCTGCTGGCACCGCGGCAGTTCCTGCTGCCGCACGGCATGATCTGGACAGGGCTGTGGCTGCTCCGGGGCTCCGTGATCAACCGTGCGGGCGGTGCCCCGCTGGCGGATCTCACGATTCTGATGGGCGGGCTCTGGACCCTCGGCGGCGGCGTCTGCTTTGCCGTCAGCCTCGCGCTGCGCGTACTGCTGCAGGGGCAGGGCAAATCGTGAGGGCCGTCATGACGGATCTTCTTCTTGCCGGCAACATCCCGGGGGTGCGGGGGCCGCGCCCCCGCGCGCGCTGAATGGCCGCCTATCCCGAGCTCGAGTTGCCCGAGCACCCCAGGCTGGTTCACAACATCACCCATTTCGCACGCGCGCTGCGCGCGGCGGGCGTGCCGGTGGGGCCGGGCCGGGTGATCGACGCGGTTCGCGCGGTCGAGGCGGCGGGTTTCACCTCGCGCGAGGATTTCTTTTTCACCCTGCGCGCCTGTCTCATCACCCGGCCCGAGCACCGCAGCGTGTTCGCCCAGGTCTTCCGCCTGTACTGGCGTGATCCGCGCTACATGGAACACATGATGGCGATGATGCTGCCCGCGGTGCGCGGCGTGCAGGAAGAGCGCGCGCCGCAGTCGGCCGAAAAGCGCGCCGCCGAGGCATTGCTCGACGGTGCCGAGCCGGAGAGGCCGGAAGGGGCCGGCGAGGCGGACGAGGAGACCGAGATCGAGATCGACGCCTCGACCACCATGTCGGGCGAGGAGCGGCTGCGCACGCTGGATTTCGAGCAGATGAGCACCGCGGAAATCGCGCAGGCCAAGCGGATGCTGGCGCGGCTGTCCCTGCCGGTGAAGCCCATGGCCTCGCGCCGGGGGCGGCCCAGCACCGCGGGGGGACGCATCGATGCGCGCCGCACGCTGCGCGCGGCCATGCGCCGGGGGGGCGAAATGCGCCGCCTGCACCTGCAGGTGCCGCGGCCGCGCTGGCCGGCGCTGGTGGTGCTGTGCGACATCTCCGGCTCCATGAGCCAGTACAGCCGCATGGTGCTGCATTTCCTGCACGCCGTGGCCAACCAAAAAGGGGCGGGCTGGGCAAAGGTGCACGCCTTCACCTTCGGGACGCGGCTGACGAACATCACCCGACACCTCGCCACGCGCGACGTGGACGCGGCGCTGGCTGCCGCGGGCCAGCAGGCACAGGACTGGGAGGGCGGCACGCGCATCGGGGACTGTCTGCACGAATTCAATCGAGACTGGTCGCGCCGCGTGATGGGCCAGGGGGCGGTGGTGCTCCTCATTACCGACGGGCTCGATCGTGGCGACCCGGAGGCCTTGTCGCGCGAAATGGAGCGGCTGCGGCTTTCGGCGCGTCGCGTCATATGGCTCAACCCCTTGCTGCGCTGGGCGGATTTCGCGCCCAAGGCCGAAGGCATCCGCGCGATGCTGCCCCATGTCGACAGCTTCCGCGCCGGCCATTCCGTTGCCTCGCTGGAGGGGCTCGCCGACGCGATCGCGCGTCCCGGCGACACCGGCGAAAAGACCCGCCTGTCAGCAGGAATTCGCTGACCGATTGCTGACCCCCGCCGGCTGAGCGCCTTGGGTTCCCATATTCAGGGGCAGAGCCGCCGTCGCGCGGCGGAACAACAGGCAACGAAAGGAGCGTGCAGATGCCCCTGACCTGGCTCAAGTCCACGACGACTCTCGCCGTCGCGGTCAGCCTGGCAATGCCGGTGCCAGTGACGGCGCAATCGGGGGCTGCCGCAGGACTGTCGAAATGCGGCAAAGACCCCTCGTTTCCATGTCGCGAAGCGGCCTCGGGCACCGTGGTCAATTCGAAACGGCAACTCCGGGAATTGCGACGCATGATCGAGTCGGGCGCCCTCGAGATCCCCGGGCAGAGTTCGGCGGGAAGCGGCGCGGGCGCCGGCACCGGTGGCGAAGGCGTTACACAGCAGGATCTGGAAGCGTCCACACAGGCTCAGGAAAAGGCGCTGGAAGAGGCGTTGAAGGCACAGCAAAGAGCCCAGGAGAAGGCGCGCGAGCAGGCCGAAAAGGCGCAGGAGCGGGCCGAGAAGCAGGCCGAGAAACGCCGCGAGCGAGCGGAAAAGGCCCGCGAACAGGCCGAGAAGCAGGCTGAAAAGCGCCGTGAGCGCGCCGAGGAACAGGCCGAAAAACGCCGGCAGGAGCAGGCGGAAGAAGCCGGCCAGGCAACCGGGCGCGATGCCGGCGGCTCGACCACGCAACGGATCATGGAAAACCTGCCGGAACAGGCCGCGCAGGCCGAGGCGCTGCGCGCGCTGACGCAGGGCAACGTGGCCGCGTCGCGGGAAGGGGGCGAGGTCGTCGAGGAGACGCAGGACCGGATCACCGAGCAGGAAGCGCGGTCGTCCGACGAGGCGTTCTCGACCTCGGCGGCCGGGCAGGATGCCAACCGGCAGGCCGCGCGGGCGGACGATGATGATGACGATCTTCTGAAGGCCCTGGGCACTGCCGCGGCCGTGGGGCTGGGCGCCTACGCCGTGGGCGAACTGCTCGACGGTGGCGGGCGCGTGGTGTCCAACACCGGTGAACGTGTCGTCGTCGAGAAGGAAGGGCGCTATCGCGTGCTCAAGGACGACGATGCCCTTCTGCGGCGCCCCGGCAGCGCGGTGCGCACCCAGACCTATGCCGACGGCTCGACGCGCACGGTGGTCACCGCCGCCGACGGCACCAGGACCATCACGATCCGTTCGAAGTTCGGGCGCGTGCTGCGTCGGGTTCGCGTGCTGACAGACGGGCGGCGCGTGGTGCTGTTCGACGATACCGCCGCCCATGCCGATGTCGATGTGCAGGCTCTGCCGGCGCCCGACGCGCGCCGCTACGAGTACACCTCCGCGGGCAATGATTCGCTGCGGCAGGCCCTCCTGGCCGTTCAGGGGCAGGGCGTGCAGCGCGACTTCTCGCTCTACCAGATCAGGCAGATCGACGCGGTGCGCTACCAGGTGCCGGTGATCACGCTGGACGCCATCAACTTCGAAACGGATTCGGCGGTGATCCAGCCACGCGAGGCACAGGACCTTTCGGCGCTGGGCAACGCGATGCGTGATGCCATCGACCGGGACCCGGGCCAGGTGTTCCTTGTCGAGGGGCACACCGACACCGTGGGTGGCGCGGCCTACAACCTTGCACTGTCGGACCGCCGGGCGGAGTCGGTCGCGCTGGCGCTGACCGAATACTTCAACGTGCCGCCCACCAACATGGTCGTGCAGGGCTACGGCGAATCCGACCTCAAGGTCGAGCGGCGCGGAGACATCCGCGCGAACCGCCGCGCGGCGGTGCGCAATATCACGCCGCTGCTGCGGGGCGGGAGCTGACCGCGCGGGTTGCCGGGCCCCGCCGCAGCGGGGCCGGGGCACGCGTGCTGAGGTATTCGATCACGAGACAATCGACGGGAAGAGTTACGCGCCTCAACCTGAAGACGGGCGGGCTCCTGCCGGGCGTCGTGGCTTTCGCGGCGGTGCTGCTGGCCAAGCCGATCGGGGCGTCGACGCAGTTCGTCATCCTCCACGCGCTCATCGGTGAAACCGTCGCCCCCGGCGTCATCACGGCCACCGAGGACGGCCACACCTCGGCCAATGCCCATCTCGCCAAGTCGGGCGGCAAGTATGCCGCCAACGCGGCCGATCCGCCGAACTGCAGCTTCACATGCGTGATCGCGATGATCGTTGGCGCGGGGCTGCGCGATGGTGCCAAGCTGCTGCTGCGGGCCGTGCCGGCGTCGGGCCACGACGTGCTGACCGGGTCGCGCGGCGACACCCTCGGCATCGTCATGGGCCGGCACGACATCGTGGTCCCTTGCATCCTGCCCGAACGTCTGTTGGGCCGTGGCGGCACAACCGCCCCGCCGCAGTGACGCGCATGCTTCGGCGGCTGGCCGTCAGGCGGCGTTGTGCCACGCCTGGGCCGGTGCGACGCTGGCCAGTTCCATGCCGTTCACATAAAGGATGTGCGGGCCGGCGAAATCCAGGGTGCACAGGGCGATCTCGGCCGGGGCGGCATGCGCGACGAATTCGCCGTCCACCAGCCGGCGCAGTGGCACCACGGCCTGCCGCGCCCCGAACAGGGCGCTCGCCCGCCAGTCGCGCAACAACACCGGCTGGTCAGCGGGCAACAGCGTGTCACGATCGGGCCGGGCGTCCCCAAGGCTGCCGGCCCGGACGCGGATCAACTCCGGTCGTCCCCGACGGTGCGTGATGCCCTGCAGGCGGACCATGCCGGCGTCGCGCGTGATGACACGGGCGCCGGCCCTCAGGCCGTCCACGCGCCGCGCGCCGTCCGCCGTCAGGATGATGCTGGTGCCGGGTAGGGGCGGCACGCCCGGCGCGGCATCGCGCGCCGCTCCGCGCGCCTGCGCGGCGATCGTCTGTTCCATGGGCTGTCCTGCTCTGTCTGCCTCTGGTTTTTCCACAGGATAGCCGAAGACATGGTTAATGTCGCCCGTTTTCCTCAAGGCAGACCGGGATGCGGCGCGGTATTTTCCCCTCGCAATGGCACGCTCCATTTGCTAGAGACCCGGGGCCTGCAACCCCGTGTCCCGGCGGCGGGGGCCGGCATATTCGGCGGGTGTGGCGGAATTGGTAGACGCACCAGATTTAGGTTCTGGCGCCGCAAGGCGTGGGGGTTCAAGTCCCTCCACCCGCACCAGACAGTCCACGGCGCGCGGCGGTGCGCGCGGGCCGATTCAGGGTTGAACCCGCGGCGGGGCCAATTTAGGAAGCCGCAAATTTCAAGGGGCCGCCCGCGCGGCGGCCTGCCACCCATGCGAGGTTGTCCATGCAAGTCACCGAGACCCGGAACGAAGGTCTGAAGCGCGCCTACAAGATGATCCTGACGGCGCAGGAGCTCGACGACAAGGTCACCGAGAAACTGGCCGAGGCGCAGCCCGATGTCGAGATGAAGGGCTTTCGCAAGGGCAAGGTGCCGCTGGCGCTTCTGAAGAAGCAGTTCGGCCAGCGCGTGCTGGGCGAGGCCATGCAGGAGGCCGTCGACAGCGCGATGAGCCAGCACTTCGAGGAAAGCGGCGACCGGCCCGCCGCCGAGCCGTCGGTCAAGATGACCAACGAGGACTGGAAGGAAGGCGAGGACGTCGAGATCGAGATGTCCTACGAGAAGCTGCCGGAAATCCCGGAGCTGGACCTCAAGTCGATCAAGCTGGAAAAGCTGGTGGCCAAGGCCGACGACGCCGCCGTGGACGAGGCGCTGAACAACCTTGCCGAAAGCGCGCAGGACTTCGAGGACCGCGAGGATGGCGCCAAGGCCGAGGACGGCGACCAGGTGGTCATCGACTTCGTGGGCAAGATCGACGGCGAACCCTTCGAGGGCGGCGCCGCCGAGGACTACCCTCTGACGCTGGGCGGCGGCAGCTTCATCCCGGGCTTCGAGGAACAGCTCGTCGGCGTAAAGGCGGGTGAAGAGACGACCGTGACCGTCAACTTCCCCGAGGATTACCAGGCCGAGCACCTGGCCGGGAAGGAAGCGCAGTTCGACGTCACCGTGAAGGCGGTGAAAGCGCCGAAGGCGGCCGAGATCGACGACTCGTTGGCCGAGAAGTACGGTGCCGAGGACCTCGAGGCGCTCAAGACCCAGATCCGCGAGCGGCTGGAAGAAGAATACGCCGGTGCCGCGCGCGCGGTGATGAAGCGCCGGCTGCTGGACACGCTTGACGAGATGGTCGACTTCGACCTTCCGCCCAGCCTTGTCGAAGCCGAGGCCAAGCAGATCGCCCACCAGCTGTGGCACGAGGAAAACCCCGAGGTGCAGGGTCACGATCATGGCGAGATCGAGCCGACAGAGGAGCACATGAAGCTGGCCGAGCGCCGCGTGCGCCTCGGGCTGCTCCTGGCCGATCTGGGCCAGCGCGCCGAGGTCGAGGTCACGGATGCCGAGATGACCCAGGCGATCATGAACCAGGCGCGCCAGTACCCGGGGCAGGAGCGCGAGTTCTTCGAGTTCGTGCAGAACAACCCGCAGATGCAGCAGCAGGTGCGCGCGCCGATCTTCGAGGACAAGGTCGTCGACTACGTCGCCGAACTGGCCGAGGTCACCGAGAAGGAAGTGTCCAAGGACGAGTTGCAGAAGGCCGTCGAGGCGCTGGAGGAAGACGAGGGCTGACGCCCCGCGCGCCCCGGTGCCGTTTCAGGAAAAGGGCCGCCCGGCAACCGGACGGCCCTTTTTCATTCCGTTGACCGTCGGTCAGGAATCGCAGGTGGCGTGACCGTCGCGGAAGTTCCGCGTCAGCAGATCGCGCAGGGCCAGAGCGTCGGCCTTTTCCTTTTCGGTGGTCGCCGCGGCCACCTGTTCATCGCAGTACTGCTGCAGGTCGATGCCCTTCTTTCCGGGGCGGTTCGCGTCCTCCAGCGCGCGCTCCGTTGCCGGGTCCGCGAAAACTTCGCCGTGGATCTCCGCGCTGTCGCGCAGCCGGTGGATCCGGTCATCGGTACAATCGAGCAGCGCGGCCAGTGCGGGCACCTTGCCCATGTCCGCCTGGCGCCCGACATAGCCGTAGGGCGCGTTGCCCGAGCGCTTGAGCACGCGATCCATGACCGGGTCGATCACCGTGACGATGTCTGAGATACCCGCGTCGCGGGCGTATTCCAGCGTGCCGATCATCAGTTCGAAGGTCGTTTCCGACACGCCACGCCGGCCGGACCGTTGCTTCAGCCGGTCGGTGTCCACGCAGAAGCGGGTGGATTCCCAGACGGTGGCGCTGCGCAGAGGCGGTTCGCCGTCGAGAATGTCGTGGAAGACGTCCGACAGCATGTGCGGGCCCGTGGTCTGGAGCAGCCGCGCGCACCCCACGACGGTGCCGGTGTCGTCGAGGCTGAGAATGTAGGCCGGGTCGAGACGATCGAAGTCGTCGATTTCGCGGCCGTCTTCGGTGACCGCGACGTCCCAGCCTCTGCGATCGCGGAACACGCGCGCGCGGAGCCGGAACATCTGGTCGAGTAGCGTCGTATGATTGTTCTTGTTGAGGGCGTCGATGACGATGATCATGTTTCCCATCTCCCGCAGAAATTGATGCAGGAGTAACATATCACTCAAAGGTGGCTTGCGTTATTAGGGGTTTCCCGTAGCCGCCGGAGCGGCGGCGGTCAGCCGGGCCGGACCAGGCCGAGGCTGACAGCACGTCCGATGGCCTGCGCCGTGGTGAGGGTGCACAGTTTCTCGCGGGCGGAGCGCAGGTGCACCTCGACCGTGCGGTGAGAGATCGCCAGGATGTCGCCGATGTCCTGCTGCGACTTGCCCTCGGCCACCCACTGCAGGATCTCGACCTCGCGCCCCGAAAGTTGCGGCCGGCGCAGGGCCTGCAACAGGTTCTCCGTGCTCATGACCGTGTCGTGCAGGTGGATTGCCGCGGTCTGAAGGTCGCCCAGCACATGCCGCTTGAGTTTCTGCCAACCGTCACGGCGCAGCTGCCTGGTCACGCTGAACAGCGCGGTTTCACCGTACGGGCCGCGCACCGGGATCGTCAGCCCAGTGTCGGGCAGGCCGAAATCCCGCGCCTGCCCGAAGACGTGGGCGAAGCGCCTGTCGGGGTCGAGGCGCGCCCAGTCCACGGGCGCGATGCTGCGTCGCGGAGCGTCAAGCGTCGGGTCGACACGGTGCAACCCCTGTTCAATATAGTGGCGTTTCCACGCATCGGGATATGTGGTGAAGGCGTGGACCTTGCCGCTGACCGGGTTGGCCGCGGCGTAAGAGGCGTAGTCGAGTTCGAGGGCTTCGCAGACGCCCGACAGGTAGCGCACGAACCTCTCCTCGCCTTCGCGGGTGCTGCCAAGGTCGATCAGTTCAAGCGACTGCAACGCCGTGTTCAAGAACGCCTCCGGTCGGAGCAACGCGCAGAGCGATCCCGCGCACAGTGCCCCCACACCCAGCTGTCGGCAGCCGCGCGGGCCGGATCCTCCACGGTAGATTTCAGGTTCGAGGCTAGCCTTTCGGTGGTGTGCTGGCAAGCCCGGCCCAACCGGCCGCGCACTTCCGCGGTGCCATCAAGGAAAAACCGCGCGGGGCAACCCCCGCGCGGCCCTGTTCGGTGCCGGTGCGGTTCCGGCGGTCAGCTGCGGCTGTTCTCGCCTTCTTCCCCGGATTCCTCGGGAAGGACGTCCTCGACGACCTCGGCCAGCGCCGTGTCATCCGCGGCCGCGCTGCCGATATCCTCGAACAGTTCCGCGATCTCGTAATCGGCGGCCTCTTCCTCTTCCTGCGCGGCGTCCTGGATCGTCTTGCCGCTGGCCTGAAGCTCGGCCTCCTCGGGCGAGCGCGCGACGTTGAGCTGGATCGTCGCCTCGACCTCGGGGTGAAGCGTGACGATGACGTCGTGCAGGCCCAGTTCCTTGATGGGACGGGTCAGCGCCACCTGCTTGCGGTCGAGGTCGAAACCGGCTTCGGAAGCCGCGCCAGCGGCGTCGCGGGTCGAGACCGAGCCGTAGAGCGCGCCGGAATCGGCGGCCTGCCGGATCAGGACGAACTGCTTGCCGTCAAGGCTTTCGGCCAGCTTCTCGGCTTCCTTGCGGGTCTCGAGGTTGCGTGCCTCGAGTTGCGCCTTGCGTTCCTCGAAGTCGGCGATGTTCTGCTGCGAGGCGGTCAGCGCCTTGCCCTGCGGCAGCAGGAAGTTGCGCGCGAAGCCCGGCTTGACGTCCACGACGTCGCCCATCTGGCCCAGCTTGGCCACGCGTTCGAGAAGGATAACTTGCATCTTGGGCCTCCTTACTTCACGGCGTAGGGCAGCAGGGCGAGGAAACGGGCGCGCTTGATGGCGCGGGCCAGTTCACGCTGCTTCTTGGCCGAGACGGCGGTGATGCGCGAGGGCACGATCTTGCCGCGCTCGCTGATGTAGCGCTGCAGCAGCTTGGTGTCCTTGTAGTCGATCTTGGGCGCGTTGTCGCCCGAGAAGGGGCAGACCTTGCGGCGGCGGAAAAACGGTTTTGCGGCCATGGACTCTATCTCCTTGGGGGCAGGCGTGGATCAGCGGCGCTCGCGACGGTTGTCGCGCTCTTCCTTTTTCTGCATCTGGACCGAGGGGCCCTCGTCGTGCTTGTCGACCTTGATGGTCATCACCCGCATGACGTCGTCGTGCAGCCGCATCAGGCGCTCCATCTCGTGCACGGCCTCGGCGGGCGCGTCCGTCTTGAGAAAGGCATAGTGCCCCTTGCGGTTCTTCTTGATCTTGTAGGCCATCGTCTTGACGCCCCAGTACTCGCGGTCCACGAGCTTGCCGCCCTGGTCGGACAGCACGGCGCCGAAATGATCGATGAGGCCTTCGGCCTGCGCGTTGGACAGGTCCTGACGCGCGATGAAAACATGCTCGTAAAGCGGCATGCGATCTCCACTTCTGTCTGGGCGCATTTCATAGGAAGGGCCGGTCACCTTCCGCGGCCCATCCACGAGAGGCTGCGCGGTTCATCCGGTCGGTGCGGAAGGATGCGCGCGTATAAAACGAAAAGCGCCCCGGGCGCAAGGGGCCGCGCGCGGCTGTTCGCTGGTCCACACGCATTGTTGAATTCTACCGGCTTGTTCTGAACCGGGTCGTTGGTAATCCTGCCGGTACGTGTTGCGAATGTTGTATTCCGAAGGAGCTATCCAGATGAAACGCACCCTGATGGCCACCGCGATGGCGCTGACGGCCACCGGCGCGCTCGCCGCGCCCGAGAAATACGAGCTCGATCCCAGCCACAGCCAGGTGGTGTTCTCCTACAACCACCTTGGTTACTCGACGACCTATGGCGTCTTTTCGGGCTTCGAGGGCGAGGTCATGTTCGACGAGGAAGATCCCGCAAACTCCTCGGTCGAGGTGTCGATGCCGGTGATGTCGATGTTCACCGGCTGGGAGAAACGCTTCGACCACTTCATGTCCGACGACTTCTTCGGCGCGGAAGACGGCGACATGATCACCTTCACCTCCACCGGCATCGAGGTCACCGGCGAGGATACCGCGAAGATCACCGGTGACCTGAGCATGAACGGGGTTACCAATTCGGTCGTGCTCGACGCCGAACTGAACCAGCACAAGCCGCACCCTTCGAAGGAGGGCAACCCCCTCTGGGCGGGCTTCGATGCGAGCACGACGCTGCTGCGGTCGGATTACGATCTGGGCAAGTTCGCGCCATACGTCAGCGACGAGGTCGAGGTCATGATCTCCATCGAGGCGGGCAAGGCGCAATAAGACAGCACCGAACGTGACGACGCTGCGACCGCCCGCGACTGTTCTCGGGCGGTTTTCATTTGTGATTTTTCAATTCCTGGTTGCTGTCAGGTCGAAGGACACGTCGACCGAATAGGCAAGCGTGCCTTCGTCCTTCGTTCCCAACCCGATGTTGAAATCGCGGCGGTCCACCGTCAGCCCGCCCGAGGCCTGCGCGGTGTCTCCGTCGATCCGCACGTCGAAGGGCATCTTCACCGGAACGCTCTGGTCACGGATCGTGAGCGTGCCGTCGGCGACATAAGCGTCGTTTGTTGACAGAAGGTCGGCCTCGAACGTCGCGGTGGGGTATTTCTCGGCATGGAAGAAATCCTCGCCCATCGCCTGGTCCGTGACCTGCCCCAGCGTCAGCGACGGGATGGACACGGTGACAGTGACCTGCCCGTGGCGCCCCGTGGTGTCCGGTGTCTCGCTGAAAGTTATATCCGCCGTCCAGTCCGCGAAGCGGCCGGTCACCTCCGAGCCCATCTGAGTCACCGTGATCGACAATTCGCCCTCGCGCACCTGCCATTGGCTGTCGGCAGCGGCGCGGCCGCCGGCGGTGCCGCCCGTCCGCTCGATCGTCAGCCATCCCTGCGCATAAGCCCCACCCAGAACGGCGCCCCAGACGACCAGCGCCGCCATCGCGGGCAGCAGATGCCCGGGCTGGCGCGCGGTGGGGTGTGCCGGCGTGTGGCCGGGCAACATGCGCCGCAGCGTGGCATCACGGTCGATCAGGTGATGTTTCAACGCGCCCGCGACGTGCAGCACCACGGCGCCCACCAGCACCCATTGCAGCAGGTAATGCAGCGTGCCGGCCACCTCGGCCACGCCCTGATCCTTCGGCACGAAAGGCAGGCCCTGCCCGAAGGGCCACCAGATCGGCGCGAAGCCGGTGGTGGCGGCGTGATGCACCCACCCCGACATTGGCACCACCACCAGTGAACCGTAGAGAAGCCAATGCACCGTCTCGGCCAGCCGGGCCTCGAGCGGGCGGTCGCCGTTGAGCAGCCGGGGCCGCACCTGCGTGAGCGCCCAGGCGATCCGCGCAAGCGCGGCGAAAAAGATCGCCACGCCCAGCGTCTTGTGGATAGAGAAAAGCAGCTTGGCGCGCGCCACCGTGGCGTCCGTCGTGGCGATGTCGGGATCCTGGATCCGATGGGCGATGTCGCTGGCGATCAGGCCCAGCGGGATGTTCGACAGGATCAGAAGCGCGATCAGCCAGTGGAATGACTTGGCGACCGCGCCGTAACGTGTTTCCGAGTTCGTCAGCGGCATCCGGGCGTTCCCTTTTCCTTTCGTGCGCAGGGTATTTCTTCGCCCCGAAGAAACAATGTCACAGCCGCACAGCCGGCGTGCACAGATGCAGCCGCCACCGCAAACACGCCACGTTCAGCCCAGATATTGCCCGAATTTCGCTGCTTGGCTGCTGGAATTGCCTGCAATTCATGTAAAAGTTGAGCAAAGCCCGTACGAATTCGCCACGCGCATAATACCATGTTCCGAATCCGACTTGCCCGAACCCCGCTCCAAGCCTTCGCCCGGGACGAAGGCGGCGCTGTTTCGGTCGACTTCATCCCCCTCGTAGCCGCGATCATCGGGCTGGGCGCGGGCGTCATCTCGACCGTCGAAACGGGCGCCACGGGCCTGGCGGACAAGATCGCCTCGGCTCTTGTGTCCACGGGCACGGGCGCTGCAGCCGGGGATGGGACCGGCGAAACCTCCGGAACGGGCTCGGCCGACGATGCGGGCCAGGCAGCCGAAGATGACGCGGCCGACGATGAGACGGGCGAGGACGCGAACGCAGCAGAGGACGGCGATGCCGGTCAGGGCAGCGATACCGACGGTGGCGAAGGTGCTGAGAACGATGGAAGCGAAGGCGGCAGCGAATCCGGTGGAGATGCCAGCGGGAACGGTGGTTCGGATGGCCAAGGCGATGGCGGCTCCGGCAACAGCGGATCGAACGGAAATGGCGGAGCGAACGGAAATGGCGGATCGAACGGAAATGGCGGCTCCGGCAAAAGCGGATCGAAAGGCAACAGCGGATCGAACGGCAACAGCGGGTCCAGCGGCAACGGCGGAGAGGAAAGCACCTCCGAAAGCTCCGGGAATCCCGGCAACAACAAGAACGTCGGCAACGCCGGGGAAAACCCCAATGGCAAGGGCGGCTGGGGCAATGGCACGAAAGGCAAGAGCCAATAGAACAGGGTGCCGGGTGGCCACACGCCGGCGGCACGGCTGCGTGCGCCAAAAGGGCCCCCGCCCGTTCGGCGGATCGCGACGCGCCTCTTTCGGCCCTGATTGGCTGATGCTCCAGCGGGTGCGACCAGACGGAGGCCTGACCCCAGGCACGGAAGGCAGAGTGCCATGAAACCTGCGTTGCGGATCAAGAGGCTGCTTCATCGCTTTGCTGCCGGTGAATGCGGTGCCGTGACGGTGGAGCACATCGTGCTCGTCGCCGCGCTCATCGGTTTGGGCGTTTCGACAGTCAGCTGCGTACGCCTCGGCACGACATCTCTTGCGAACAAGACCTCCCATGAGGTGCGATCCACCCCGACGGGTGCCCAGTAGCAACACGGCGACGGCCCGCCTGAACCATCGGCGCCGGAAACGGGCGACAACAGTTCGAAAGGCGACTCCGACAAGCGAACAACCCAATTGCACACCCCGAAGGCAGCTTGTATCCACAGGCAAATCCATCTTGGAGGAGAGCATGAGCCGCGCATTCGTTTTTCCCGGGCAGGGGGCGCAGACGGTGGGCATGGGAAGGGCCCTGGCCGATGCCTATCCGCAGGCCCGAGAGGTTTTCGACACCGTCGATTCAGCGCTGGGTGAAAACCTGTCCGGTATCATCTGGGAGGGCGATGCCGACACGCTGACGCTGACGCAGAATGCGCAACCGGCGCTGATGGCCACCTCGATTGCCGCGCTGCGCGCGCTTGAATCCGAAGGCGTGGACCTTGGCGAAGCGGCGGCTTGCGTGGCTGGCCATTCCCTGGGCGAATACACCGCGCTTTGCGCGGCAGGGGCCCTGAGCCTGGAAGACACCGCGCGGCTTCTGCGCACCCGCGGCCTTGCCATGCAGAAGGCCGTGCCGGTCGGCGAGGGGGCCATGGCCGCGATTCTCGGCCTTGACCTCGAGACCGTGCGCACCGTCGCGGCGGAAGCCGCGCAAGGTGAAGTCTGCGCCGCGGCCAACGACAACGATCCCGCGCAGGTCGTGGTTTCAGGCCATAAGGGCGCGGTGGAACGTGCCGCCGAACTGGCCCGCGAGAAGGGCGCGCGCCGCGCCATGTTGCTGCCGGTGAGCGCGCCGTTCCATTGCGAGCTCATGCAACCTGCCGCCGAGACGATGGCCGAGGCGCTGGCCGCGGTCGAGATCAATCGCCCCCGCGTGCCGCTGGTCGCCAATGTCTCTGCCGACCATGTCAGCGACCCGGCGACGATCCGCTCCTTGCTGGTCAACCAGGTGACCGGAGCGGTCCGCTGGCGCGAGTCGGTTCTCTTCATGGCGGGACAGGGCATCGGCGAAGCCTGGGAAATCGGTGCGGGCAAGGCGTTGTCGGGCATGATAAAGCGCATCGACAGGCAGATCACATGCCGCAGCGTCGGGACCCCCGACGAGGTGACGGCGGCCGCCGAGGCACTGCGCGCCGGCTGACCGGTGGCGGGAAACGTTAACGAGGAAAGGACTTCGGTCATGTTCGATCTCACAGGCAGATGCGCGCTGGTCACCGGCGCGTCCGGCGGTATCGGCGGGGCGATTGCCCACGCGCTTCACGGGGCCGGCGCCACGGTGGGCCTGAGCGGCACGCGCGAGGCGCCGCTGCAGGATCTTGCCACCGCGCTTGGCGCGCGGGCCCATGTGCTGCCGTGCGACCTGTCCGACGCGGCGGCGGTCGACGCGCTGCCCAAGGAGGCGGCCGAGGCGATGGGCAGCCTCGACATCCTGGTCAACAACGCGGGCATTACCCGTGACCAGGTGTTCATGCGCATGTCAGATGACGAGTGGCAGTCGGTGCTCGACGTCAACCTGACGGCGACCATGCGCCTGTGCCGCGGCGTGATGCGCCCGATGATGAAGGCGCGGTGGGGCCGGATCGTGAATGTGTCCTCGATCGTGGGCGCCACGGGCAACGCCGGTCAGGCCAACTATGCCGCCAGCAAGGCCGGTGTCGTGGGCATGACCAAGTCGATCGCCTACGAGGTTGCCACGCGCGGGATCACCGCCAACGCCGTCGCGCCGGGGTTCATCGCGACGGCGATGACCGACAAGCTGACCGACGATCAGAAGGGGCGGCTCAACGACCAGATCCCGATGGGGCGGATGGGCACGCCCGAGGAAATCGCCGCGGCCGTGCTGTATCTGGCCAGCCCCGAGGCGGCCTATGTCACCGGCACGACGCTGCACGTCAACGGCGGGATGGTGATGCTCTGAACGGGCGGTACAGAGCGCCCGGAATCACCGTGATTCGGGTGCGGGCAACCCTTGTAAAACAGGTGGTCCTGACCACTTTGGGAAAACATTTGCCAACGGCGCACCATGTGCTATAGGCGGCTTTGATTTGCCGGGGGCCGGCAAAACTGCATCCGCGGCAGCCCGGCTCCGGCGGGTGAAAACCGCCCGGAAGGGCGAAACGCAGAAGGCCGCTTCCCGGCGCGGACGGGGCCAAGAACGGGCCGAGGCGCCCACCAGAGGATGAGGGAAACATCATGAGCGATATCGCAGACCGCGTGAAAAAGATCGTTGTGGAACACCTGGGCGTGGAAGAGGACAAGGTGGTCGACAACGCCTCGTTCATCGACGACCTGGGCGCCGACAGCCTGGACACCGTGGAACTCGTCATGGCCTTCGAAGAGGAATTCGGCATCGAGATCCCCGACGACGCGGCCGAGACCATCCAGACCTTCGGCGACGCGGTGAAATTCATCAACGACGCGTCCTGACCGCGCCTTCAACCGGACGACCCCGAACCCCGCCTTCGCGCGGGGTTCTTTTTGTCGTCAAGGGCCGCGAATGGACGTTGCGATGCCGATTTGGCAACAGCCGGGCGAGTCGTTAGACTGCACAGTCAGCGCGCCGGGCCTGTGTCCAGCGCGCCGGAATGCAACCCATGCGTGAAAGCGGTGCCGTCATGATCATTTATCCGACCCTCGAATTGCACAAAGGCAAATGCGTTTCGCTGACGCGCGGCCGGCTGGAAGAGCCGGTCATATGGCACGTCGATCCGGTCGAGACGGCCCGCGGCTTCGCCGAGGCCGGCGCGTCCTGGATGCATGTGACCGACATCGACGCGCTTCTCGGCGAAGGTGACAACGCCGACCTGATCGAGGAGATCATCCGCGCGGCGGGAATTCCCGTCCAGCTGGGCGGCGGATTCCGCTCGCGCGAGCGTGTCGAGGACTGGATCGACCGTGGCGCGGGCCGAATCGTCATCGGCACCATGGCCGCGCACGACCCGGACCTCGTGCGCGAACTGGCCAAGCTGCACCCTGACCAGATCGTGCTGGCCGTCGACATCTTCGAAGGTCACGTCATGACGGAGGGTTGGCGCAGCCGCAGTGCCTTCACCCCGGAGGATTACGTAAAGGCCTTCGACAGCGCGCCGCTGGCGGGCATCATCGTCACGGACATCGACGCCGACATCGAGGAAACCGACGGGGCGCTCGGCGTGATCTCCGGCCTGGCGGCGGAAACGCGCCATCCCGTGATTGCCCGCGGCACGGTGCGCAGCGTCGACGACGTGGCCCGCTTGAAATACGTGCCCAACATTTCCGGCACGCTGATCGGCCGCGCCCTTCTAGCGCGCGACGTCGATCTTGCCGAGGCGCTGGAGATGGCCCGCCCCGAACCCGAACCGACGGCGGATTTCCTGTAAACCCGGGGGCCGCGCGACCGTTCTTCGGGACGTCGGACGCTCTTGCCCTGCGGTGGCAAGGCGGGGTAAGAGCGCGCAACAGACTACGAGAAAGGGCAGCATCATGCGTCGCGTCGTCGTTACCGGGATGGGATTGGTCACGCCGCTGGCCTGTGGGGTTGAGGAAAGCTGGCGCCGGATTCTGGACGGTCAGTCCGGAGCGGGCACGATCACCCGTTTCGACGCCAGCAAGCTGGCAACCGACTATGCCTGCGAAGTGCCTGTCGGAGACGGCAGCGATGGCACCTTCAATGCCGACGACTGGATGGCGCCGAAGGAACGGCGAAAGGTTGACGACTTCATCCTTTACGGCATCGCGGCGGCCGACCAGGCGGTGCACGATGCAGGCTGGACACCCGACGACGAGGAAAGCCTTCTGCGCACCGGCGTGATGATCGGCTCCGGCATCGGGGGCTTGCGCTCGATCGAGGAGACGACGCTGCTCATTCGCGACAAGGGGCCGCGGCGGGTCTCGCCGTTCTTCATTCCCGGCGCGCTGATCAACCTGATCTCGGGGCAGGTGAGCATCCAGCACGGCTTCAAGGGGCCCAATCATGCGGTCGTCACCGCATGCTCGACCGGTGCGCATGCGATCGGCGATGCCGCACGCCTGATCCAGCACGGCGACGCCGACGTGATGGTCGCCGGCGGCGCGGAGGCCGCGATCTGCGAGATCGGGATTGCCGGGTTCAACGCCTGCAAGGCATTGTCGACAAAGCGCAGTGACGATCCCAAGGCGGCCAGCCGTCCCTACGACGTCGACCGGGACGGGTTCGTCATGGGCGAGGGCGCGGGCGTCGTCGTGCTCGAGGATTACGAACACGCCAAGGCGCGCGGTGCGAAGATATACGCCGAGGTGCTGGGCTACGGGTTGTCGGGTGACGCCTATCACATCACCGCACCGTCCGAGGACGGCGACGGCGGTCTGCGCGCCATGCAGGGAGCACTTCGGAATGCCGGGGTGGACCCTGCCGAGGTCGACTACATCAATGCGCACGGCACGAGCACGATGGCCGACACCATCGAGCTTCAGGCCGTGGAACGGCTTCTGGGTAATTCCGCCGCGAATGCGTCGATGACCTCGACGAAATCCGCCACCGGTCATCTGCTGGGCGCGGCCGGGGCGATCGAGGCGATCTTCTCGATCCTCGCCGTGCGCGATCAGGTCGTGCCACCCACCATCAACCTGGACAACCCGGCGGTCGAAACACCGCTGGATCTTGCACCCAACGCGGCGCGCGAGCGCAAGGTGACGACGGCGATGTCCAACAGCTTCGGCTTCGGCGGCACCAATGCCAGCCTTTGCCTCGGGGCGCCGCGCTGATGTGGCGGAATATCGCCTCCAACGCGATCACATTCTTCGTCGTTGCCGCGTTCCTGCTGGCCGGGCTGATCCTCTGGGGGCAGCGCGAATACGCCGCACAGGGCCCGCTGGAAGAAGCGATCTGCCTGCGGGTGGAGCGCGGCGCGACCATGCGCGAGATATCCCGCAAGCTCGAGGAACGCGGGGCCATTGCCAGTGGCGCCATGTTCCGTATCGGTGCCGACTACACGGGCAAGGACAGCAAGTTGAAGGCCGGAAGCTGGCTGATACCGGAAGGGTCCAGCATGGCCGAGGTCACTGACCGTATCACCCGCGGCGGGCAAAGCACCTGCGGCACCGAGGTGGTGTACCGCGTCGGCGTGCGTGGCACCGAAGCGCGGGTGCGCAAGCTCGACCCGGCAACGCGCGAATACGAGGTGGCCGCCGCCTTCGATCCCGACGGCAAAGATCCCCCGGAAGCGTTCCGCACGGTCGTCGAGCAGGTCGATACCCGGTATCGCGTCGCGGTGGCCGAAGGCGTGACAAGCTGGCGTATCGTGCAGGCGCTGGAGGATGTCGAGGTGCTCGACGGCGAGCTCAACGAGGTGCCGGACGAAGGCAGCCTTGCGCCGGACAGCTACGAGGTGCGCGCCGGCGACACCCGCGCCAGCGTGATCGCGCGCATGCAGGAGGCGCAGGAGGTCATCCTCGCCGCCGCGTGGGAGGACCGGGCCGAGGATCTGCCGATCGACACCCCCGAGGAGGCGCTGATCCTTGCCTCGATCATCGAGAAGGAAACGGGAGTCCCCGAGGAGCGGCGCCAGGTGGCAAGCGTGTTCGTCAACCGTCTGCGCGTGGGGATGAAACTGCAGACCGACCCGACCGTCATCTACGGCATCACCGAGGGGCGCGGGGTGCTGGGCCGCGGGTTGCGCCAGAGCGAGCTGCGCGCGCCGACGCCGTGGAACACCTATGTCAACTTCGGCCTGCCCCCCACACCCATCGCGAACCCCGGGCGGGCGAGCATCGAGGCGGCGGTTGACCCGGCGGAGACCGATTATCGCTATTTCGTGGCCGATGGCAGCGGCGGCCATGCCTTTGCCAGGACACTTGCCGAGCACAACGCGAACGTCGCCCGCTGGCGCGAGATCGAGGCGGAGCGGCAGGCGGACTAGGCAAACGGCGCAGGTCGGCTTTTGCCGCGGCGCCGCCTTTGCCGACCCGTGCGCCGGGCGCGATCAGGGTGGCGCTCCGGGCGCCCCCGGTTTTCCAGCGTTTCGCCATCGGGCCGCCCCGGAACCGCCCCCGTTCGCGGGCAGGGTTTCACCATGAAAACCGAGAAGGTCAGCGATATCGGGCAAACCCTCTTGCCATCCGGGACGGACGGCGGGATGCTGGTGATGATCGTGGTCGCAGCGGTCGTGCTGGGCTTGCTCGCCGTGTTCCGTGTCTGGGTGGCCCTTGCGCCGCAACCGAAGGCAGCGCCACGCCGGCGCAAACGCCGCCGGTGGACCCCGCGCGCGCAGACGGCCGAGGCAAAGCACGGGGCACGCCGCCTGTGGGATCCGCGCGAACAGGTCGACGCGGTGTCGCATGTCGATTTCGAACGCCGGCGTCTGCTCAACGCGGGCGAATACCGGGTTCTGACGGAACTGGAGGCTGTCGTCGGACGCTATACCAAGGGGTGGCGCGTCATGGCGCAGGTCAGTCTGGGCGAGATCATCCAGCCGTGCGCGACCAGCGCCTCCGAGCAGGCGTGCCGCGATGCCCGCGCCTCGATCAACTCGAAGCGGCTGGATTTCGCGGTTTTCGACAGGGACGGCTTTCTCGTGCTGGCCGTCGAATACCAGGGCCGCGGGCATTACCACAAGCAGTCCTTCATGCGAGACGCCGTCAAGCGCGAAGCGCTGCGCCGCGCGGGCGTGCAGATGCTGGAGCTCGAGCCCGAGTGGGACCGGACGCAGCTGGAGGCGGCCTTCAGGAAGCTTGTCGGGTTATCCCCCACCCCGGCGCACGCGGGTACCCCGCGGGATCAGGCCGCCGCCGCTGCGCGCGCCTGAGCGGTTTCGTTGAAAAAACCTGAATGAGCCGGGCGTTTGGTCGGCGGCGGGTCAGCGGTTTCGCTTGACTTAGCGTGCGGTTTCTCCTATAGGTTGTGTCACGCTGGAAGAAATGGGCAAGCGGCCCCGGGGCACCCCGGAGGCCGCTTTTTTCGTTTCGCTCGTGCGGAGGGCACCGGGACTGCAACGCATGAGGCAAGAGCACGCATGACTTTGATCACCCCCGACGCGGAGCCCACGGAACTGGGTTCCTCCATCGCTTTGCTGCAACGCCAACTGGCGGACATGCGCGCAGAGATGGAGGCCATTCAGGACCGGATCAGGGCAGGGGAGTTCGACGAGATCAGGAACGCGGCCCGCGCCATCGCCGAGATCCGGCAGTGGCTGCGGATCGCTTTGGAAACGGAGGCGCAAATTGAAAAACGTCACAAGCAAGACAAGGGAATCCACCACGACTACGCCCTCGACCTCGACGAGGCCCGGTCTTCGGTCCGCTGCCGCCTGGATCGTCTCAGAAGATGCGGATGTTCAGGACGCGTTCCTGAATGACCTGACCGACGGCGAGTTGATGGCACTGCCCTATCTGTTCGAGTTCTGGGCGATGGACCATCAACTGCCGCCCGGCGGAGACTGGCGGACTTGGGTCGTCATGGGCGGCCGCGGCGCGGGCAAGACCCGCGCCGGTGCCGAATGGGTGCGCACGAAGATCGAGGGCGCGCGCCCCCTCGATGAGGGTCCCTGCCGGCGGCTGGCGCTGGTGGGCGAGACCGTCGAGCAGGTGCGCGAGGTCATGGTATTCGGCGAAAGCGGGATCATGGCCTGTTCGCCGCCCGACCGGCGGCCCGAATGGCAGGCCATGCGCAAGCGTCTGGTCTGGCCGAACGGCGCGACCGCGCAGGTGTTTTCCGCCCACGAACCGGAGGCCCTGCGCGGCCCGCAGTTCGACGGCGCCTGGGTGGACGAGCTGGCCAAGTGGAAAAAGGCCCGCGCGACCTGGGACATGCTGCAGTTCGCCCTGCGGCTGGGTGAAGACCCGCGCGTCTGCGTGACCACCACGCCGCGCAATGTGGGGGTCCTGCGCGAGATCCTGCAGATGGATTCGACGGTCGTGACCAGCGCGCCGACCGAGGCCAACCGTGCACACCTGGCCGACAGTTTCCTGCAGGCCGTGCGCACCCGGTATGCCGGCACGCGCCTTGGCCGGCAGGAGCTGGAAGGCGAACTGCTGGAGGAGGCCGAGGGCGCGCTCTGGACCACCCGCGCGCTGGAGGACGCGCGCGTGCCGGTTGCGCCCCACATGGACCGGATCGTCGTGGCCGTGGACCCGCCCACCACGGGCAAGCAGGGCTCCGACGAATGCGGCATCGTCGTCGTGGGTGCCAGCACCGAGGGGCCGCCACAGGACTGGCGGGCCTGCGTGCTGGCCGATGCGAGCGTGCGCGCGGCAAGTCCAGCCGTCTGGGCGGAGACGGCGGTGCAGGCGATGGAGGCGTGGGGCGCCGACCGGCTGGTGGCCGAGGTCAACCAGGGCGGCGACATGGTCGCGCAGGTGATTCGGCAGATCGATCCCATGGTTCCGGTCACGCCCGTGCACGCCAGCCGAGGCAAGGCGGCACGGGCCGAGCCGGTGGCCGCGCTCTACGAACAGGGGCGGGTGCGCCACCTGCGCGGGCTGGGCACCCTCGAGGACCAGATGTGCGCGATGACGGCACGTGGCTACGAGGGGCGCGGCAGCCCCGACCGCGTCGATGCGCTGGTCTGGGCGCTGACCGCCCTGATGATCGAGCCGGCGGCGCACTGGCGTCGCCCGCAGGTGCGCGCGGTCTGATTCAGTTTTCTTAAATCTTTCGCGGTCTGTTGCCCCGCAAGCGGGACGGCGGCCCGAAAGCGGCGCCGGACCCGGAACGATCAAGGAGCATCGATCGATGATACTGGATTTCTTTCGGCAGGGCGACGCGGCGCAACAGGCGCAGCCGGCGCCCGAGCGCAAGGCCAGCGCCGCCGCGCCGGTGATGGCCTGGCCCGGCGCGGGTCGCGTCGCCTGGACGCCGCGGGACGCGGTGTCGCTGACGCGCACGGGGTTCACGGGCAACCCGGTGGGCTTTCGTTGCGTCAAGATGGTGGCGGAGGCCGCGGCAGCGCTGCCGCTCGTGCTTCAGGACGCGGCGCAGCGGTATTCGGACCATCCGGTGCTGGACCTGCTCGCGGCGCCCAACCCGGCCCAGGCCCGCGCGGAGCTGTTCGAGGCGCTGTTCGGCCAGTTGTTGCTGACGGGAAATGCGTACCTCGAGGCGGTCGCGCCGGAGAATGCCATGCCGCTGGAGCTGCACGTCCTGCGGTCGGACCGGATGAGCGTGGTGCCCGGCCAGGACGGCTGGCCGGTGGCCTTCGAATATGCCGTGGGCGGGCGCAAGCATCGTTTCGATTTGCGCGCCGGCCACCCGGCGGTCTGCCACATCAAGAATTTTCATCCGCAGGACGACCACTACGGCCTGTCGGCGCTGACGCCGGCGGCGCAAGCGGTGGACGTGCACAACGCGGCCTCGCGCTGGTCCAAGGCGCTGCTGGACAACGCGGCGCGGCCGTCGGGCGCGATCGTTCACAAGGGCACCGACGGGCACGGCACGCTCAGCCCGGACCAGTACGACCGGCTCGTTGCAGAGATGGAAAGCCACCACCAGGGGGCGCGGAACGCCGGCCGGCCGATGCTGCTGGAAGGCGGGCTTGACTGGAAGCCGATGGGCTTCAGCCCCGCCGACATGGAATTCCAGAAGACCAAGGAAGCTGCGGCGCGCGAGATCGCGCTGGCCTTCGGCGTGCCGCCGATGCTCCTGGGAATCCCGGGCGACGCGACCTACGCGAACTACCAGGAGGCCAACCGCGCCTTCTATCGCCTGACCGTGCTGCCGTTGGCGACGCGGGTGGCGGCGGCGGTCGGCGGCTGGCTGTCGGGGTTCACGGGCGAGCGGATGACGCTCAAGCCCGACCTCGACCAGGTGCCGGCGCTGGCGGCGGAACGCGATGCGCAATGGCGGCGCGTGACCGACGCGGATTTCCTGACCGACGCGGAAAAACGCGCGCTTCTGGGCCTGCCGGCGCTGCCGGAGGAGGGCGCGGATGGATGATGAGCGCCCCGGCGCGCGCTACGGCTTCGAGCCCTTCGATTGTGCCCCGGCCCTGCGGCTGGACGCCCACGAACGGGTGGCGCGGTTGCAGTTCGAGGCAATCGAGCACCGGCTGAAGAAGACCGAGGAAATGATGGAGCGGCTGGAAAAGCGGCTCTGGCTGACGGTCTACGGCGTGGTCGCCGTGATCCTCGCGCAGGCGCTGCACCCGATCCTCACCGCCGCCTCCTGACGGACAACCAGAAAGGAACCCGGGCAATGGACACAGATACCGGACTCGAACGGAAATTCTGCCGCTTCGACGCGGCACTGACGGTCAGCGACGGAATGGTCATCGAGGGCTATGCCAGCCGTTTCGACCAGCGTGACCAGGGCGGTGACGTGGTCGCGCGCGGTGCATACGGGACTGCGTTGTCGCGCATGAAGCGCGACGGGCGGCGCGTGAAGATGCTCTGGCAGCACGACCCGGCCCAGCCCATCGGCACCTGGGAAGAGGTGCGCGAGGACGATACGGGCCTCTACGTCAAGGGCCGCCTGCTGGAGGACGTGGGCCGCGCCCGCGAGGCGGCGGTGCTGATCGGGGCAGGGGCCATCGACGGGCTTTCGATCGGCTACCGCACGGTCCGGGCGACGAAGAACGACAAGGGCCAGCGGCTCTTGACCGAACTGGAGCTGTGGGAGGTGTCGCTGGTGACCTTCCCGATGCTGCCCAGTGCGCGGGTGGCGGCAAAGGGCGACGCCCTGGCCGACGACACCCTGCGCGAACTGGCGGCGGCCTTCCGGGACGCCCGCCGGCACATGGCGCGCGGTGACGCCGCGGCACGACACCACCAGGAAAACGGGAACAGGCAATGACGACAAGCGAGGACCGGACCGGGGATGCGGCGCAGACCCCGGTGGCGCAGGTCAAATCGGCCGTGCGCGGCTTCATGGACGATTTCAAGGGCTTCCAGGCCGAGATCAACGACAGACTGCAACAGCAAGAAGAGAAGATGACGATGTTCGAACGCAAGATGACGATGCCGGCACGCCCGGTTCTTGCCGCCGCCGCGGAGACCGAGGCGCCCCACGCCAAGGCCTTCGATGCCTACCTGCGCTCGGGCGACGATGACGCCCTGCGCGGGCTGGAGCTTGAGGGCAAGGCGATGTCGACGGCGGTGGCGGCCGACGGTGGCTATCTCGTGGATCCCGAAACGGCCGAGACGATAAAGAGCACGCTGGCGTCGGCCGCCTCGATCCGGGCGATCGCCAACGTGGTCGCGGTGGAGGCCACCAGCTACGACGTGCTGATCGACCACGCCGACGTGGGCCATGGCTGGGCGACCGAAACGGGCACCATCACGGAAACCGACACGCCCGCGATCGACCGGATCACCGTTCCGCTGCACGAGCTTTCGGCGCTGCCCAAGGCCAGCCAGCGGCTGCTTGATGACAGCGCCTTCGATATCGAGGCGTGGCTGGCCGGGCGCATCGCCGACAAGTTCGCCCGCGCCGAGGCGGCGGCCTTTGTATCGGGGGACGGGGTGGACAAGCCCACCGGCTTCCTGACCCATTCGGCCGTCGACAACGATGTCTGGACCTGGGGCAACCTCGGGTACGTGCCCACCGGCGCGGACGGTGATTTCGGGGGCGCCGAGGCGCTGATCGACCTCGTCTACGCGCTGGGCGCGCGGTACCGCGCGAACGCCAGCTTCGTGATGAATTCCAAGACCGCCGGCGCGGTGCGCAAGCTCAAGGACAACGACGGCCGGTTCCTGTGGTCCGACGGGCTGGCGGCGGGGGAACCCGCGCGGCTGCTGGGCTACCCTGTGCTGGTCGCCGAGGACATGCCCGACATCGCCAGCGATGCCACCGCGATCGCCTTCGGCGATTTCTCGGCCGGCTACACGGTCGCCGAACGGCCCGACCTGCGCGTGCTGCGCGACCCGTTCAGCGCCAAGCCGCATGTGCTGTTCTATGCCACCAAGCGGGTCGGCGGCGACGTGAGCGACTTCGCCGCGATCAAGCTGCTGAAATTCGCCGTTTCGTAAGAGGCGTGCGGATCGGGCGGGGCCATACGGCGCCGTCCGGGGCGCGTGCCGCCAGCTTCTTCGCGTTGTCTAGCTGCTCCCCTCCGTCCGAGCAACGCGGGCGGCGCGCGCCTCAACCCCCGAGGGGACCGGGAATTTCGGAGTAAGTCCATGATGCTGATCGAAGAAACCGCGGTGCCGGAGGCGGCACTGCCACTGCCGGAATTCAAGGCGCACCTGCGGCTGGGGACGGGGTTTTCCGATGACGGGATCCAGGATGCGGTGCTGGATGGTTTCCTGCGCGCCGCCATTGCCGCGATCGAGGCGCGCACTGGCAAGATATTGATCGCGCGCGATTTCTCCTGGTCCCTGTCGTCCTGGCGCGACCGTGGGGGACAGCCGCTTCCGGTGGCGCCGGTGACCGCGGTGACCGCGCTTGCGTTGCGTGACCGCGCGGATCAGACCGAGGCGATCGATCCGGCTCTCTATCGGCTGGAGGTGGACGCGCAGCGCCCCGTCCTGCGGCCCACGGGCACGATGCTGCCCGCGATCCCGCCGGGTGGCGGCGCCGAGATCGCTTTTCGCGCCGGGATGGGAAGCACATGGGGCGACCTTCCGGCCGATCTGGCCCAGGCCGTTCTGCTGCTGGCCGCGCACTACTACGAATACCGCAACGATACGGGGCTGGACGGCGGGTGCATGCCCTTCGGCGTGACCAGCCTGATCGACCGCTATCGGACCGTGCGGATCCTGGCCGGGGGGCGCGCGTGATGGACCGCGTGAGACTGAACCGCGAGCTGACCCTGGAAACCCCGCAAACAACGCCGGACGGCGCCGGAGGGTTCGAGCGGACCTGGACGCCACTCGGCACGCTCTGGGCCGAACTGCGCGCGCGCACGGGACGCGAAACCGAGGGCGCGGTCGCGAGCCTGTCGCGCATGCGGTTTCGCATCATCGTCCGCGCCGCACCCGTCGGCGCACCCTCGCGGCCGCAGCCGGGCCAGCGGTTTCGGGACGGTGCCCGCGTTTTCGCGGTCCGGGCGGTGGCCGAACACGACCAGGGCGCGCGCTACCTGACGTGCTTTGCCGAGGAGGAGATCGCGGTATGAGCTACGCATCCGCCGCCGCCCTGCAGGCGGCCGTCTATCAGCAACTGACCGGCGACAGCACGCTCGCGGCGCTGGTGGGCGGTGCGATCTACGACGCGCTGCCTCAGGGTCCGTTGCCCGCCACCTACGTGACGCTGGGCCCTGAAGAGAGCCAGGACCGTTCCGACGGCACCGGCGCGGGTGCGCGCCACGATTTCACCGTTTCGGTCGTCACGGACGGCACCGGTTTCCAGGCTGCCAAGGCCGTGGCCGGCGCCGTCAGTGACGCGCTGGCCGGGGCGGACCTTGCGCTCGCTCGCGGACGGCTGGCTGCGCTGACCTTTCGCCGCGCCCGGGCCCGGCGCGAGGGAACCGGGCAGCTGCGCCGCATCGACCTGACGTTCCGCGCCCGCGTGGAAGACACCCCTTAACCCCGAACGCAGGAGACACATTCATGGCAGTGCAAAACGGCAAGGACCTTCTGGTCAAGATCGACATGGTCGGTGACGGCCAGTTCGAGGCGGTGGCGGGCCTGCGCGCCACGCGCGTGAGCTTCAACGCCGAAAGCGTGGACGTCACCAGCCTGGAATCCGCGGGCGGTTGGCGCGAGTTGCTGGCCGGCGCCGGCGTCAAGTCGGCCTCGATCAGCGGGTCGGGGATCTTCCGCGACGCCAATTCCGACGAACGCGTGCGCCAGATCTTCTTCGATGGCGAGATGCCGGATTTCCAGGTGGTGATCCCGGATTTCGGCGTGGTCGAGGGGCCCTTCCAGGTCACCGCGATCGAATATGCCGGGACCCACAACGGCGAGGCGACGTATGAAATGGCGCTGGCGTCGGCCGGGCAACTGAGCTTCCTGGCGCTGTGAGCGGCATGGCGAACCCGTGGGCTGGCGAGGTGCGGCTCGTGATCGACGGCCGCGCGCACGCGCTCAAGCTGACGCTGGGCGCGTTGGCCGAACTCGAGGCCGAGCTGGAGACCGGCACGCTGGTCGAGCTGGTCGAACGCTTCGAGGCCGGGCGGTTTTCCACCCGCGACGTTCTGGCCCTGATCGTGGCCGGGCTGCGCGGCGGCGGGTGGGACGGCCGGCCGGGCGATCTGCTGCACGCCGAGATCGAGGGCGGCGCGGTTGCTGCCGCCCGTGCGGCGGCCGAGCTTCTGGCGCGCGCGTTCGCGTTCCACGAGACGTCATGACCGGCTTCGACTGGCCCGCGCTGATGCACGCCGGGCTGCGGGGGCTGGGCCTGCGCCCGCACGAGTTCTGGGCGCTGACCCCGGCAGAGTTGCGGCTGATGCTGGGCCAGGGCGGCGGCCCCCCGATGGCGCGCGCGCAGCTCGACGCGCTGATCCGCGCCTATCCCGACACGCAAGGAGAGACGAGCGATGGCTGATCTTGACGGAATGGACGATCTGGACGCGCAGGCCGAGGCGCTGGAGGGCGCGCTGGACGGTGCCGCGACGATGGCCGCGAGTTTCTCGGCCGAGTTGTCACGGGTGCGCGGCGCGTTCCTGCAGACCGGTCGCGACGTGGCCACGCTCGAACGTGGCCTCAGCCGCGGGCTGCGGCGCGCGATCGACGGTGCGGTGATGGACGGCGACAGCCTGTCCGTCGCCCTGAACACGCTTGCCACTTCGATGGTCAACGCGGCGTATGCCGCGGCCGTCCGCCCTGTCACGAACCACGTGGGCAGCACGCTGGCCCAGGGGATTGGCGGCCTTGTCAGCGGCCTTTTGCCCTTCGGCGACGGCGCGAGTTTCGCGCAGGGGCGGGTGCAACCGTTTGCCAGCGGCGGCGTGGTCAGCGGGCCCGTGGCCTTCCCGATGCGCGGCGGCACCGGGTTGATGGGCGAGGCCGGGCCGGAGGCGATCATGCCGCTGGCCCGCGGGTCCGATGGCAAGCTGGGCGTGCGCGGGCAGGGCGGCGGCAACGTCAGCGTGGTGATGAACGTCTCGACGCCCGATGCCGAGAGCTTCCGCCGCAGCCAGGGCCAGATCGCCGCGCAACTGGGGCGCGCGATCAGCCGCGGCCAGCGCAACAGGTAACCGGACAGACCGAGGAAGACGCAGAATGGGATTTCACGAGGTCCGCTTTCCCGCCAACCTGAGCTTCGGCTCGGTCGGCGGCCCCGAGCGGCGCACCGACGTGGTGACGCTGGCCAACGGCTTCGAGGAGCGCAACACGCCATGGGCGCATTCGCGCCGCCGATACGATGCGGGCGTGGCGATGCGCTCGCTCGACGACATCGAGACGCTGATCGCCTTCTTCGAGGCGCGGCGCGGGCAGATGCATGGCTTTCGCTGGAAGGACTGGTCGGACTACAAGTCCGGGGCGGCGCTGGCGGAGCCCGCGTTCGAGGACCAGGTGATCGCCACCGGCGACGACGTGACCGCCAGCTTCCAGCTGGTCAAGACCTACCGGTCGGGCGCGCACACCTATGAACGCCCCATCGCCAAGCCGGTCGCGGGCACGGTGCGCATCGGCCTCGAGGGCGACGCGCAGCAGGCGGGCATCCATTACACCGTGGACCCCGCCACCGGCGTGGTGACCTTCGCCCATCCGCCCAACGCGGGGGTGCGCGTGACCGCCGGGTTCGAGTTCGACGTGCCCGTCCGCTTCGACACCGACCGGATCCAGACAAGCGTCGCCAGTTTCCAGGCCGGTGACGTGCCCAATGTGCCCATCGTGGAGGTGCGGGTATGAGCGATCCGGCCAAGGCGCTTCTGGCGCACCTTCAAGGCGGTGTGACGCACACGTGCCGGGCCTGGGCGCTGTCCAGGCGCGACGGCGTGGTGTTCGGGTTCACGGACCATGACCGCGCGCTGGTTTTCGAGGGCATTACCTTCAAGCCCGACACGGGGCTGAGCGCGCTGGCCGTGCAGCAGACCACCGGCCTTTCCGTGGACAACACCGAGGCGCTGGGCGCGCTCAGTGATGCCGCGATCCGCGAGGACGACATCGAGGCCGGGCGCTTCGACGGTGCCGAAATCCGCGCCTGGCTGGTGAACTGGCAAGCGCCGGAAGAGCGGCTGCTGCAGTTCCGCGGCACCATCGGCGAGATCCGGCGAACCGACGGCGCCTTCGAGGCCGAGTTGCGCGGGCTGACCGAAGCGTTGAACCACCCCTTGGGGCGGACCTACCAGACCGCCTGCACGGCGGTGCTCGGCGATGCCGCCTGCGGATTCGACCTGGACACGGCGGGGTATTCGGCCACGCTGGAGGCCGGGGTCGTGGCCGAGCGGCGGGTTTTCCGGTTCGCGCCAGCGGTGCTCGAGGATTTCGAGCTGCACTGGTTCGAGCGCGGCCGGCTGCTGGTCAGGGACGGGCCCGCGGCAGGGCTGTCGGGCATGATAAAGCGCGACTGGCACGACGCGGAGGCCGGCAATCGCGTGATCGAGTTGTGGGCGCCGTTGCGCGCGCCGGTTGCGGCGGGTGACATGCTGCGCCTTGAGGCGGGGTGCGACAAGCGGATGGAAACCTGCCGCTTCAAGTTCGACAACCTGCTGAATTTCCAGGGCTTCCCGGACATTCCCGGTGACGACTGGACGATCACGGACCCGTCCAAGGCCGGCCGCCTGTCCGGCGGGAGCCGGCGCTGATGGCGGCCGCCATACCTGACCGTATCGTCGGCGCCGCGCGCGGCTGGATCGGCACGCCCTATTGCCACCAGGCCTCGGTCAAGGGGGCGGGGGCCGATTGCCTCGGTCTGTTGCGCGGCGTCTGGCGCGAGGTGCTGGGCGCCGAACCCGAGCCGGTGCCGGCCTATACCATGGACTGGTCGGAGACGGGCAGGGACGAGGTTCTCTGGCAGGCCGCGGTGCGGCATCTGATCCCCGCCGATACGCAGAAGCAGGCGCCGGGCGACGTGCTGCTGTTTCGCATGCGCGCGGGCGCCGTGGCCAAGCATCTCGGCCTGGCGGGCCGCGTCGGGCCCGGGGCCAGTTTCATCCACGCCTATTCGGGCCACGCCGTGGTGGAAAGCCCGCTCAGCGCGCCGTGGCGGCGGCGCATCGTGGCCCGGTTCCGTTTTCCGCAGGAGGCGCTCTGATGGCAACCATTCTTCTTTCCGCCGCGGGCGCGGCGATCGGCGGGTCGATCGGCGGCTCGGTGCTGGGGCTTTCGATGGCCGCGGTGGGGCGGTTCGCCGGCGGCGTTGTCGGCCGGTCGCTGGACCAGCGCCTGCTGGGGCAGGGCTCCGAGGTGGTCGACAGCGGCCGGGTGGACCGGCTGCGCATCACCGGCGCGGGCGAGGGCGAGGCGATCGCGCAGGTTTTCGGGCGCATGCGCATTGCAGGGCAGGTGATCTGGGCCAGCGAGTTCACCGAGGAGGTGACCGTCACCGGCGGCGGGAAGGGCGCGCCCAGCCGGCCCACGACACGCAACTACAGCTATTCGGTCAGCCTGGCCATCGCGCTGTGCGCCGGAGAGATCACGCATGTCGGCCGGGTCTGGGCCGACGGCAACGAGATCGCGCCCGACAGCCTGACCATGCGCGTCTATCGCGGCACGGCTGACCAGTTGCCCGACCCGAAGATGGAGACGATCGAGGGCGCGGGCGCCGTGCCCGCCTATCGCGGCACGGCCGATGTCGTGATCGAGGATCTCGACATGGGCCGTTTCGGCAACCGCATTCCGCAGTTCACCTTCGAGGTCACACGCCCGGCGCCGAAGGCGCAGCCCGGCGCCGAACTGGACCCCGCTCACGCGGTCACGGGCGTGGCGCTTCTGCCGGGATCGGGCGAATACACGCTTGCGACGACGCCGGTCACCATGGATTTCGGACCGGGCAGCTCCAGTGTCGCCAACGTCAACACGCCCTCGGAGAAGACGGATTTGGCCACCTCGCTGGACAGCCTGACCGGCGAGTTGCCCAATTGCGGTGCAACCTCGCTGATCGTCAGCTGGTTCGGGAACGATCTGCGATGCGGTGACTGCACGATCCGGCCGAAGGTCGAACAGTCCGCCCACGACGGGCGCGAGATGCCCTGGCAGGTGGCCGGACTGTCGCGGGCCGCGGCGCAGCAGGTGGCCCCCGACGAACAGGGGCGGCCGATCTACGGCGGCACGTCGGCCGACGCGGCGGTGATCGAAGCGATCGAGGCGCTCAAGGCCGCCGGGCAGGACGTGATGTATTATCCATTCATCCTGATGGACCAGACCGCCGGAAACACGCTGCCCGACCCGTACACCGGCGAGACGGGCCAGCCCGTCCTGCCGTGGCGCGGGCGCATCACGCTCTCGGCCGCGCCCGGGCAGCCGGCAAGCCCCGACGGGACGGCGGCGGCCGTGGCGGAGGTCGCGGCGTTTTTCGGCACGGCCAGCGCCGCGGATTTTGCCATCGATACCGGAACGCAGACCGGTTTCGATCCGCTGCAACCAGTCGGGCAAAGCCCGGGAGAGAGCGGCGGCCTGCCCTTCGACCAGCCCGTGCCCGCGGCCAACCTCAGCCCCGTGACCTACACGGGGCCGGACGAATGGAGCTTCCGGCGCTATATCCTGCACCAGGCCGCGTTGTGCGCCGCGGCGGGCGGCGTGGAAAGTTTCTGCATCGGTTCCGAGATGCGCGGGCTTACCCAGATCCGCGGGCCCGGCAACAGCTTTCCGGCGGTGGCGCAGCTCATCGACCTCGCGGCCGAGGTGCGTGCGTTGCTCGGCCCCGACGTCAAGATATCCTATGCCGCGGACTGGTCGGAGTACTGGGGCTACCAGCCCGCCGACGGCTCGGGCGACCGATTTTTCCACCTCGACCCGCTGTGGGCCGACGCCGAGATCGATTTCATAGGCATCGACAACTACATGCCGCTATCCGACTGGCGCGACGGGCAGGATCACCTGGATGCGCACTGGGGATCGATTTACGACCTTGACCATCTCCAGGCCAACATAGAGGGCGGCGAGGGGTACGACTGGTACTACCATTCGTCCGAGGCGCGTGCGGCGCAGATCCGTACGCCGATCACCGACGGCGCGTACAACGAGCCCTGGGTCTGGCGCTACAAGGACATCCGCAACTGGTGGTCCAACGTTCACCGCGACCGGGTGGGCGGCGTGCGACGCGAGACCCCGACGCCCTGGATTCCCGAATCCAAGCCGATCCGTTTCACCGAGTTCGGCTGCCCGGCCGTGGACAAGGGCACGAACCAGCCCAACAAGTTCCTCGACCCGAAGTCCTCCGAGTCCTTCCTGCCCCACCATTCCGCCGGCTACCGGGACGAACTTATCCAGATGCAGTACCTGCGCGCCGTCATGGGGTATTGGCGCGATCCGGCCCACAACCCGGTTTCGGAGGAATACGGCGGCCGGATGCTGGACATGGACCATGCCTATGTCTGGGCGTGGGACGCGCGGCCCTATCCCTTTTTCCCCAACCGCCGAGATATCTGGAGCGACGCGGCGAACTACGCCCGAGGCCACTGGATCACCGGGCGTGTCTCGGCCTACCGCCTGGCATCCCTGGTCGAGGAGATCTGCACGACGGCGGGGCTTGCGCATTGCGACACGGACGGGCTGCACGGATATGTCCGCGGCTATGCGGTGCAGCACGTCGGCGAGGCGCGGGCGGCATTGCAGCCACTGATGCTCGCCTACGGGGTCGACGCGCTGGACCGTGAGGGGGCGCTGCGCTTCCGCCAGCGCGACGGGCTGTCGGACGGGGTGATCGACCGCGAGCACGTCATCCTCGACCCGGAAACGGGCAGCGCCATCGAGGAGATCCGCGGCAGCGCCGCCGAGGATGCCGGCCGCGTGCGCCTGCGCTTCTTCGAGGCCGACGCCGATTTCGAGGTGATCGCCGAGGAAACCGTCCTGCCGGAGGATGAAACCCACAGCGTGGCCACGACCGAG
Organism: Roseovarius salinarum; assembly: GCF_002834145.1. Taxonomy (GTDB): domain Bacteria; phylum Pseudomonadota; class Alphaproteobacteria; order Rhodobacterales; family Rhodobacteraceae; genus Roseovarius; species Roseovarius salinarum. The sequence goes on from NZ_PHNT01000019.1 coordinate 45,100, forward strand.
GTGCCGCTTTCGCTGACCCGGGCGGAGGGCCGCACGACCGTCGAGAGATGGCTGTCCGAGGGCGAGGTGGCGGCCGATGGCCTGCGCCTCACCCTGCCGCCGTCGCGCCTGGATCTGGGCGCGGGGGACGTCGTCAGCCTGGACGAAGCGGGAGGGCCGGGGCATTTCCGCATCGACCGCGTCGAGCAGCAGGGCGGGGCGCAGAAGCTGGAGGCCGTGCGGATCGAGCCCGAATCCTACCGCCCCGTCGCCTTCCTGGACGAGATCGCGCGCCAGCCACGCTACGAGGCGCCGGTTCCGGTGCTTCCCATATTCCTGGACCTGCCGTTGATGACGGGCGACGAGGTGCCCCATGCACCGCATCTGGCCGTCACCGCGCGGCCCTGGCCGGGGCGCACGGCGCTCTATTCCGCACCTTCCGATGCAAATTACGCGCTGAACCGCCTGGTCGAGGCGCGCGCGCGGATCGGCGTGACGCTTTCGCCGCTGCCGCCGGGGCGCGCGGGATTGCCCGATCGCGGCCCCGCGCTGGAGGTCGAGATGATCGCGGGCCAGTTGGCAAGTGTCGACGATCCCGCACTGCTCGGCGGGGCGAACCTTTGCGCGATCGGCGATGGCAGCCCCGGTGGCTGGGAACTGATGCAGTTCCGAGATGCCACCATGACCGCCGAACGGACCTGGGCGCTTACGCAACGGCTGCGCGGCCAGCTGGGCACCGAGGTGGCGGTCCCCGACGACGGCTGGCCCGCCGGCAGCTATTTGGTGATGATGGACGGGGTGCCGGACCAGATCGGGCTGACCGACGCGCAGCGCGGCCAGCTGCGCCATTACCGCGTCGGGCCTGCCGACCGGCCCTATACCGACCCGGCTTACCGGCACGCGGCGGTGGCCTTCGAGGGGATCGGGCTGCGCCCGCTTTCGCCGGTGCACCTGCGCGCACGGGAAGACCCCGGCGGCGACACCGAGGTCACGTGGATCCGGCGCACCCGCATCGACGGCGACCGTTGGGACACGCCCGAGGTGCCGCTGGGCGAGGAGCGCGAGGAATACCGCGTTCGCGTGGTCAACAACGGCGCGGTGGTGCGCGAGGAAACCGTGCACGCGCCGACCTGGACCTATGCCGCCGCCGACCGCGTCGACGACGGGCTTGGCGGGCTGTTCGACATCGAGGTCGCGCAGGTCTCCGCGCGTTTTGGCCCCGGCGCGGTCGCCCGGATCACGCTGGGCGTCTGACGCGTCCTATCCCGCGGCGCAGTGGATGCACTTGCCGGCGGCTGGGTCCAGTTCCAGCCGGCCTGTCGCGATCTCTTCGCCGCAGTCCTCGCAGTACCCGAATTCGCCTTCGTCGATGCGGGCCAGCGCGGCGTGCAGGCGGGTTCGCTCTGCCTGGCGACGGGCATGGCCGGCCTTGGCCATCGCCTGGTTCTGCAGGGCGTCCATGCGGCTCAACCGCCCGATTGCCTGCTGGTCGAGCGCCACCGTCTCCTGTCCGGCGGCGCCACGGTCGTCCTCGTCGTCCAGTTCGCCAAGACGTGCCTCGATCAGGGCACGGAAGCGGGCTGTCTCGGACTCATTCATTTCCCTGATCCCCCCGATCACGTCTTTGCGTTTTGCCGGTCCAGCCTATCTGCTATAGTCTGCCGCAGCAAAGGGGATGACGTCATGGCTGAAACGCGCGCGCAACTGGCCGAGATCGATCCGGTCTGGGCGAGGATCACCACCGAGGCCGAGGAGGCGGTGCAGGCCGAACCTCTCATGGGCGGGTTGGTGCATGCCTGCGTGCTGCACCACAAGACGCTCGACCGGGCATTGTCGTATCGCTTCGCCGCCAAGCTGAACTCGAACGAGATGTCGCAGGTCATCCTGCGCGAGATCGCCGACGAGGCCTTCGCGCACGAACCCGAACTGGTCGAGGCGGCGCGCGCCGACCTCATGGCCGTCTACGAGCGTGACCCGGCCTGCCACCGGCTGTTGCAGCCGATCCTTTATTTCAAGGGATACCAGGCCGTGCAGGCGTACCGCGTCGGAAACTGGCTCTGGCGGCAGGGGCGGCACGATCTGGCGTATTTCGTGCAGATGCGCGTGTCGGAAATCTTCGGGATCGACATCCACCCGGCCGCGAAGGTGGGCCGCGGCATCATGATCGACCACGCCCACTCGATCGTCATCGGCGAGACGGCCGAGGTCGGCGACAACGTCTCGATGCTTCATTCGGTCACGCTGGGCGGCACCGGCAAGGAGGAAGAGGACCGCCACCCGAAGATCGCCGACGGCGTCTTGATCGGGGCGGGCGCGAAGGTGCTGGGCAACATCCGCGTCGGCCGTTGTTCGCGCGTCGCGGCAGGCTCGGTGGTGCTTGACGAGGTGCCGCCATGCAAGACCGTTGCGGGCGTCCCGGCCAAGATCGTGGGCGAGGCGGGCTGCGACCAGCCGTCGGTTTCCATGGACCAGTTGCTGGAAAGCGGCGGCGACACCTAGCACCAACATGCCGCGCCGCCGGGCGTTCCGGCGCAACGGTCAATATCTTGCAGTCAATATCTTGCAGTCGCCCCGGCGGCCAGGCGGCGCCGGGGCGCGCTTTCCGTCAGGCTAGCATCACCATCGGGTTCTCAAGGTTCTGCACGATATGCTGCAGAAGCTCGGCCCCCAGGGCGCCATCGATGACCCGGTGATCGACCGACAGCGTCACGGACATCATCGTGGCCGTGGTCAGTTCACCGTCGTCGCCCACCACGGGTTTCGTCACCCCCGCGCCCACGGCCAGGATCGCGCCGTGCGGCGGGTTGATGACGGCGTCGAAGTTCTCGATCCCGAACATCCCGAGGTTCGAGATGGCGAAGGTGCCACCCTGGTATTCCTCGGGGCTGAGCTTGCGATCTCGGGCCTTGCCGGCAAGGTCCTTCATCTCCGCCGACAACGCCGAGAGCGATTTCATCTCCGCATCCTTGAGCACCGGGGTGAACAACCCGCCCTCGATGGCCACGGCGACGGCCACGTCCGACGGCCTGAGCTGCAGCACCCGGTCACCCGCCCATACGGCATTGGCCGCGGGCACCGCCTGAAGCGCCAGCGCGCAGGCCTTGATGATGAAGTCGTTCACCGACAGTTTGACGCCGCGGTCTTCCAGCTGCTTGTTGAGCTGGCCGCGGAATTTCAGAAGCGCGTCGAGCTTGATCTCGCGGCGCAGGTAGAAGTGCGGCACCGTCTGCTTGGCCTCGGTCAAACGCGCGGCGATGGTCTTGCGCATGCCGTCGAGCTTGATTTCCTCGTAATCGCGGCCCTCGTACATCGCGGCAACGGCCTCGGCCGAGGGGCCGGCCGGCGCGGCGGCAGCCGCTGCCGGGGCCTGTGCCGCCGGTGCCGGCGCTTCCGCCGCCGGGGCGGCGGGGGCGGCGGCCGGCTGC
>NZ_PHNT01000002.1 GCF_002834145.1 Roseovarius salinarum
CGCCGGCACCGGCGGCAGCCGCTGCCGGGGCCTGTGCCGCCGGTGCCGGCGCTTCCGCCGCCGGGGCGGCGGGGGCGGCGGCCGGCTGCGCCGCCTCCACGTCGGCGCGTACGATCCGGCCGTGCGGGCCCGACCCGGTGATCCGCGCAAGGTCCAGCCCCTTCTGCGCCGCGATCCGGCGCGCCAGAGGCGAGGCGAAAATGCGGTTGCCCTTGGCGTCGGTGGGGGCCGCCGGCGCGGGGGTGTCGGGAAGATCCGCCGGTGCGTCCGCAGCATCAGGGGTGGCGGTCGGGGCGCTGTCCCCCGTCTCTTCCGGCGCGGGCGCCGGGGATTGCCCGGACGTCCCCCCGGCACCGCCCGTGTCGATGTCGGAGGCGTCCTCGCCTTCCTCGAGCAGCACGGCGATGGGCGTGTTGACCTTCACCCCTTCGGTGCCCTCGTCGACAAGGATCCTGCCGACGGTGCCCTCGTCGACGGCCTCGAATTCCATCGTGGCCTTGTCGGTCTCGATCTCGGCCAGCAGGTCGCCGGCGGATACGGTGTCGCCCTCCTTGACCAGCCACCTGGCCAGCGTGCCCTCCTCCATGGTGGGCGACAGGGCGGGCATCAGAACTTCGGTCGGCATCGCTGTCCCCCTTCTCAGCGGTAGGTCACCTGGCGCACGGCCTCGAGCACCTCGTCGGTGGAGGTCAGCGCCATCTTCTCGAGGTTCGCGGCATAGGGCATCGGCACGTCCTTGCCCGTGCAGTTGATCACCGGCGCGTCGAGGTAGTCGAACGCGCGGCTCATCAGCACGGCCGAGATGTGGTTTCCGATCGAGGCCACGGGCCAGCCCTCCTCGATGGTCACGCAGCGGTTGGTCTTCATCACGCTGGCGACCACGGTGTCGGTGTCCATCGGGCGCAGCGTGCGCAGGTCGATCACCTCGGCCTGCACGCCGTCCTCGGCCAGTTTCTCGGCCGCCTCCATGGCGTAGGTCATGCCGATGCCGAAACTCACCAGCGTCACGTCGCCGCCCTCGCGCCAGACGCGGGCCTTGCCGAAGGGCACCGTGAAGTCGTCCATCACGGGCACCTCGAAGCTCTTGCCGTAGAGGATCTCGTTTTCCAGGAAGATCACCGGGTTGGGGTCGCGCACTGCCGACTTGAAAAGCCCCTTGTAGTCCGAGGCCGAATAGGGCTGGACGACCCGCAGGCCGGGAATGTGCGCGTACCACGCCGCATAATCCTGGCTGTGCTGGGCGCCGACGCGGGCGGCGGCGCCGTTGGGGCCGCGGAACACCATCGGGCAGCCCATCTGTCCGCCCGACATGTAGAGCGTCTTGGCGGCAGAGTTGATGATCTGGTCGATCGCCTGCATGGCGAAGTTCCAGGTCATGAATTCGACGATGGGCCGCAGCCCGCCAAAGGCCGCGCCCACGCCGATGCCGGCGAAGCCGTGCTCGGTGATCGGCGTGTCGATGATCCGCCGCGCGCCGAACTCGTCCAGCAGGCCCTGCGTGATCTTGTAGGCGCCTTCGTATTCCGCGACCTCCTCGCCCATCAGGAACACGTCGTCGTCGCGGCGCAGTTCCTCGGCGATGGCGGCGTTGAGCGCCTCGCGCACCGTCTGGTTCCGGGTTTCGGTGCCCTCGGGCCAGTCGGGGCTGCGGTCCGGGGCAGGGGCCTGCGGCGCGGCGGCCCGGGCCGGCGCGGGGGTGTCGGCCCCTTTGGCGGCCTCGGGTTCGGGTTCTGCCGACGCGGGCGCGCCGGCGCCCGATGCACCGGCGGTGTCGATGTCATCCGCGCTTTCGCCTTCCTCGAGCAGTACGGCGATGGGCGTGTTGACCTTCACCCCTTCGGTGCCCTCGGCCACGAGGATCTTGCCCAGCGTGCCCTCGTCGACGGCCTCGAACTCCATCGTGGCCTTGTCGGTCTCGATCTCGGCCAGGATGTCGCCGGCCGAGACGGTATCGCCTTCCTTGACCAGCCATTTTGCAAGCGTGCCTTCCTCCATCGTGGGCGAGAGGGCGGGCATAAGGATCTCGGTTGCCATGGTCGTCCCTCCTGCTCAGGCTTTCTGCGGCGTGGTTTCGGCGTAGATGTCCGTCCACAGCTCGGCCTCGTCGGGTTCCGGGCTTTCCTTGGCGAACTCGGCGGAGGCGTTGACCACGTCCTTGATCTCCTTGTCGATGGCCTTGAGGTCCTCCTCGGTGGCGTGCTCGCCCTGCAGCAGCAGATCGCGGACGTGTTCGATCGCGTCCTTTTCCTCGCGCATCTTCTGGACCTCCTCGCGCGTGCGGTACTTCGCGGGATCCGACATCGAGTGCCCGCGGTAGCGATACGTCTTGATCTCGAGGATGTAGGGCCCCTTGCCCGCGCGGCAGTGCTTCACGGCCTTCTGCCCCGCGTCACGCACGGCGAGGACGTCCATGCCGTCAACTGCCTCGCCGGGAATGCCGAAGGCATCGCCGCGTGTGTAGATCTCGGGCGTCGAGGTCGAGCGTTGCTGCGAGGTGCCCATGGCGTACTGGTTGTTCTCGATCACGAAGACGACCGGAAGGTCCCAAAGGGCCGCCATGTTGAAGGTCTCGTAGACCTGGCCCTGGTTGGCCGCGCCGTCGCCGAAATACGTGAACGTGACCCGGTCGGTGCCCTTGTACTTGTCGGCGAAGGCCAGCCCGGCGCCCAGCGGCACGTTGGCACCGACGATGCCGTGGCCGCCGTAGAAATCCTTTTCCTTCGAGAACATGTGCATCGAGCCGCCCTTGCCGCGGGAATAGCCGCCCTCGCGGCCGGTCAGCTCGGCCATGACGCCGTCGGGGTTCATGCCGCAGGCCAGCATGTGGCCGTGATCGCGATAGGTGGTGATGCGCTTGTCGCCCTCCTCGGCGGTGGCCTCCAGCCCCACGACGACGGCCTCCTGCCCGATGTAGAGGTGGCAGAAGCCCCCGATCAGCCCCATGCCGTAGAGTTGCCCGGCCTTTTCCTCGAATCGCCGGATCAGCAACATGTCACGGTAATATTGCTTTAACTCTTCGGCGGAAACATTCGGTTTCTTTGTGCTTTTTCGGGCTGCCATGGGCCTGCGCCTCCTGCGGTCCACAAATAGTTTAGTGTTAAACTATCAGATACACCATCCGGGCCCGCGTTGCGAGGGCGAATTTCACCGTGTGTCGGCCACAGCTTTTCCGCCCGCGCCCCGGTGGACGCGGGGGAGAACCGGAAAGTGATGCCGGGGGCAGGCCGACCCGCCCGATCCGGTCGGGGCGGCGGTTATTCCTCGCGGCCGTGCGCCTTGAGGCGCGCGTGCAGGCCCTGCGCGTCGGATACGCCGGCCTCGAGCGCGAAGACATAGGCGTGCGTAAGGAAGAAGCACGAGGCATCCACGTCGTTCATGCTCTCGGCCGCCTGGGTATAGAGGGCCACCAGGGCGCGGTTGTCGCCGGCGTCGTGCGCCGCGATCATGCGCGTGTCGAGATCGCGCATCATTCCGCCGCCCTCGCCTTGGCGCGGTGGGCCTCGATCTTGCTGGCCACCCAGTCGTGGAAGCAGTGCGTCGGCGTGTCCATCGCCGGCGAGAACCGCCCGCCGTCGAAATGCGCCGCGTGACGGCCGCGTTGCATGCCCTCGACGACGAAGATGTCCTCCTCGAACACGGTTTTCCACTGCTGCGTGTTGCGCATCTTCAGCCCCTCGTCGGCGTCGGGGACGGCGTAGTAGAGGTGGATGTGCTCTGCCGTCCGCTCCGGGCCGCGGGGCTCGAGGATGATCGCGAAGGCGTGGTCGCGGTGGGTGCCCAGCAGCACGTTGGGATAGACGGCGATGTATTCCGCCTGCTCGTTCCAGCTTGCGCCGACGTCCTCGAAATCGGGGAATGTCTGGCCGTTCTCGTTGGTCAGCTGGCGATACACCTTGGTGCCCTGGCCCGAGAACTCACCGGGCTGCTCGATGTGGTAGTGGTCCTCCAGCCGCGAATAGCTGTTGAGGCCCGGGTGCACCCAGGGCAGGTGGTAGCTTTCGCAGTAGTTCTCGACCGCCAGTTTCCAGTTGGTCTGCACCTCGAGCTGGAAACGGCTGTCGTGGCCGCCGTGGTAGAGCGGCAGTTCGAACTCGCGCCAGCGGTGCATGATGTCGGCCATCGCCTCCTCGAACGGGGCCGCGTCGCCCGAGACGTTGATCCACACCACGTCGCGCCAGATGTGGCTGCGCACTTCGACGAGCCCGAGTTCGTCGCGGTTGATGGCGTCGTGGGTGTTGTGGCCCGGGCCGCCGACATGGGGCGTGCTGACCAGCCGGCCGGTGGTCGAGTAGCACCACGAATGGTACGGGCAGCGGATCGCGCCCTCGATCTTGCGCGGCTCGGTGACAAGGATCATGCCGCGGTGCCGGCAGATGTTCTGGAACACGCGCACCGTGCCCTCCCGGTCGCGGATCAGCAGCAGCGGCAGGCCCATGAACTCGATCGGCACCGCGTCGCCGGGCTCGGGGACGTCCGCCGCAACGGCAAGGCCGGCCCACTGCGAGAACAGCAGCGCGTGCTTTTCCTCTTCGTAGATCGCCTGGTCGATGTAATGGTCGTTGGGCAGCCCGTTGGCATGTTCAACAGAGCGGCGAACGTTGGACAGATCGGTGACGGGTGACGTCATGGCACTCTCCTGCTGCATGCGATGCTTGATGCAAAACAGGTTTGACCGGGCCGAAACCGACCGTCCGCGACCGGAGTTTCCTCAAGGCGACACGGTGACGCGGGGCGCGCTCACTCCGCGCCCTTGGCGCCGCGGGGCAGGGCGGCGACGCCGGTGCGCGCGATTTCCTCCAGGCCCAGCGGGCGCATCAGGTCGGCGAAGGCGTCGATCTTGTCGGGCGGGCCGGTGATCTCGAAGACGAAGCTGTCGAGCGTGCTGTCGACCACGTTGGCACGGAAGATGTCGGCCAGCCGCAGCGCCTCGACCCGGTTGTTGCCCTCGCCGCGCACCTTCAGCAAGGCAAGCTCGCGCTCCACGCTGGGCCCTTCGACCGTCAGGTCGTGGACATCGTGGACGGGCACGATGCGGCCCAGCTGCGCCTTGATCTGTTCGATCACCTGCGGGGTGCCGGTGGTGACGATGGTGATGCGGCTGGTGTGGCCGGTGTGGTCCACCTCGGCCACGGTCAGGCTGTCGATGTTGTAGCCGCGCCCGGAAAACAGCCCGATCACGCGGGCCAGCACGCCGGGCTCGTTGTCCACCAGCACCGCCAGCGTGTGCGTTTCCTGCACGTCCGAGAACTGCGGCCGCAGGTTGTAGGCCGAGTGTCTGGACGAGCCTTTCTTGATCTGTAGAGCTGACATGTTCGTTTTCCTCGTGCCGGCGCGTGAGATCACGCACGCTACGTTCGAATTGTGGCGCCGGGTGCGTGATCCCGCGCGCCGCCGGTCAGTCAGACGAGCACCGCGCCCTTGGTGCCGATGGCGTCACCGGTTTCCGCGTTCTCGCCCAGCAGCATCTTGTTGTGCGGCTCGCCCGACGGGATCATCGGGAAGCAGTTCTCGTGCTTTTCCACGAGGCAGTCGAAGACCACGGGCCCGTCGTGCCGGATCATCTCCATGATCGCGTCGTCAAGGTCGGCCGGGTCGGAGCACTGGATGCCCTTGGCGCCGAAGGCCTCGGCCAGTTTCACGAAGTCGGGCAGGGCCTCGGACCACGAGTGCGAGTAGCGTTCGCCGTGCAGCAGCTCCTGCCACTGGCGCACCATGCCGAGGCGTTCGTTGTTGAGGATGAACTGCTTGACCGGCAGCATGAACTGCACCGCGGTGCCCATCTCCTGCATGTTCATCAGCCAGCTCGCCTCGCCGGCGACGTTGATGACCAGCGCGTCGGGGTGCGCCATCTGCACGCCCAGCGACGCCGGGAAGCCGTAGCCCATGGTGCCCAGCCCGCCGGAGGTCATCCACTGGTGGGGCGCCTCGAAACCCAGGTATTGCGCGGCCCACATCTGGTGCTGGCCCACGTCGGTGCAGATGTAGCGGTCGGCGCGGTCCTTGGTCAGCGCCTCGAGCCGCGCCATCGCGTGCTGCGGCTTGATCGTGCGGCCGCCGTCGGTGTAGGCAAGGCAGTCGATCTTGCGCCAGTCGCCGATCTGGGCCCACCATTTCTCGAGGCCCGCGCGGTTGGTCTTGCGCCCGCGCGACTTCCAGATCTTCAGTAGATCCTCGAGCACGTGCGCCACGTCGCCGACGATGGGGATGTCGGTGCTGATGACCTTGTTGATCGACGACGGGTCCACGTCGATGTGCGCTTTCTTGGAGCCGGGGCTGAAGGCGTCGACGCGGCCGGTGATCCGGTCGTCGAAGCGCGCGCCGATGTTGATCATCAGGTCGCAGTCGTGCATCGCCATGTTCGCCTCGTAGAGGCCGTGCATCCCCAACATCCCCAGCCAGTTCCGGCCCGACGCCGGGTAGGCGCCCAGACCCATCAGGGTGGAGGTGACGGGCACGCCGGTGGCGTCCACCAGTTCGCGCAGCAGCTGGCTGGCCGCGGTGCCCGAGTTGATGACGCCGCCGCCGGTGTAGAAGATGGGACGCTCGGCCTCTTCCAGCGCGGCGACAAGTTCTGTGATCGCGGCGGTGTCGCCCTTGACCCGGGGCTGGTAATGGCTGGTCTTGGCCTGCGCCGGCGGGGTGTAGTCGGCGCTGGCGAACTGCACGTCCTTCGGGATGTCCACCAGCACCGGCCCGGGCCGCCCGCTGGTGGCGACGTGAAACGCCTCGTGCAGCGTGCCGGACAGGTTCGCGGTGTCCTTGACCAGCCAGTTGTGCTTGGTGCAGGGGCGCGTGATGCCCACCGTGTCGGCCTCCTGGAAGGCGTCGTTGCCGATCATGAAGGTGGGCACCTGCCCGGTCAGCACGACGACGGGGATCGAATCCATCAGCGCGTCGGTGATGCCGGTGACCGCGTTGGTCGCGCCGGGGCCGGAGGTCACCAGCACGACGCCCGGCTTGCCGGTGGCGCGGGCGTAGCCTTCGGCGGCGTGGACGGCGGCCTGTTCGTGGCGCACCAGGATGTGGCGGATCTCGTTCTGCTGGAAGATCTCGTCATAGATGGGCAGCACCGCCCCGCCGGGATAGCCGAATACGACGTCCACGCCCTGATCCCTCAGGGACTGGACCACCATCTTCGCTCCGGTCATCTGACGTGACATTGCCTTGCTCCATTCATGACGTCATCCGTGTTGTCCGCGCACAAAAAAGCCCCCGGTGGGCAGCGGGGGCGCATGGGGTGCCGTTATGGCGTCCGTTACCGGCCCATGCGCCAAGCGTCTACGATTACCACCAGCCGTGCCACCGGGTGTCTCCTTCGATTGCGGCGCGCGCCGGGCCCGTACAGGGCCCGGTGCGCACGCGGGACACTATGGCGGCCCCGGCGGGGCGTCAACCGGCTTTTGCTGGGAAAATGTCGCCGCGGGGCGCGTGGGCTTTTCATTTGTTGCGTGGGCGGCGTCGCTGCTTTATCCCGCCTGTCGCGACGGCAAGGCGGCAAAGGGGTTAAAAATTCTTGCCACATGTTGCGATTTGCGCCGAACTTGGTAGTTGCATTGCAGGGTCGGCACGCTACGCTCGGCCCACCTGAAACGATCCGCGGGTAGGGGAGGCTCTGCCCGCAACAACAGCAGACTGGGAGGTTGAAGATAATGGATCGTCGTTCTTTCCTAACGAAATCCGCACTGGGCGGCACGGCCGCCGCTGCCGGCACGCTGGCCGCGCCGGCCTACGCGCAGGGCAAGCGCACGCTGACCATGGTCACGACGTGGGGCCGCGGTCTGGCGGGCGTGCATGATGCCGCCCAGCGCGTGGCCGACAGCATCACCGCCATGACCGACGGCCAGCTGACCGTCGAGCTCAAGGCGGCGGGCGAACTTGTCGGCGCGTTCGAGGTGTTCGACGCCGTCACCGCCGGCCAGGCGGACATGTACCACGGCGCCGACTACTACTTCACCGGCCAGCACCCGGCCTACCAGTACTTCACCTGTGCACCGTTCGGCACCACGGCGCAGGAACTCGTGAACTGGTATTACCACGACGGCGGCATGGAACTGCACGACGAGCTGGGCAAGATCTTCGGCCTGAAATCGTTCCTCGCCGGCAACACCGGCGCGCAGGCCGGCGGCTGGTACGCAGAGGAGATCACGAGCCCCGAGGACTTCAACGGCCTCAAGTTCCGCATGCCGGGCCTGGGCGGCAAGGCGCTTGGCAAGCTGGGCGCCAGCGTCCAGAATATTCCCGGCGCAGAAGTTTACCAGGCGCTGGCCAGCGGCGCGATCGACGGCACGGAATGGATCGGCCCCTGGGCCGACGAGAAGGCCGGTTTCCAGGAGATCACGAAGATCTACTACGCCGCCGGGTTCCACGAGCCGGGTGCGGGCCTGTCGGTGGCCACCAACCGCGCGGTCTTCGAGGATCTGTCGCCGGCGCACCAGAAGGTGATCGAAATCGCCTGCGCGGAAGCGCACCAGTGGAACCTCGGCCAGTTCCTGATGAACAACGGTGCCGCGCTCGATCGGCTGCAGGCCGGTGGCGTACAGGTCAAGGAATTCCCCGAAAGCGTCTGGGATGCCTTCGGCAAGGCCTCGATCGAGACGCTCGACGAGTTCATGGACGATCCGCTGTTTGCCGAGATCCGCAAGAGCGCCGAGGCATCGATGGCCAAGTCCTCGGGCTGGATCGATCGCTCCGAGGGCACCTACCGCGAGCAGCGCGACCGCGTGCTGGGTATCTGATATCGGGTCAACGGCCCGAAACGGCGGGCCCCGGTCGCGGGGCCCGTCCATCATCCGGCCGTGGGTGCGCCATCTACCGTAGGGGGGTGTGATGCTGGACGCCATCGTCTGGTTCTTCAAGAACATCGGCCTTGCCTTTTACCACTTCGGCTACGCGGTGACGCATCCGCAGCTCTGGCTCGACTGGTCGGACAAGGAAGCGGTGATGCGCTTCGTCTACTTCGGCGGATCGAGCGAATTCTTCTTCGTGGTGTTCACGGCCTTCCTCGTGCTCACCGGCGTCGGCCTTTGGCGCAACAGCGTGATGTGGGGCGCGGTGCGCGTGCTCGAGGGTTTTGCCAACACCGTGGGCCGCACGATCGCCTGGGCGGGCCTTATAATGGTGGTCCAGCAGATCATCATCGTGTTCATCCAGCGCATTTTCGCGCGCCCCGACATCGTACTGGGATTCGGCATTCCGCTGGAATACGACATCAGCTGGTATGCCGAGGAACTGAAACTCTACAACGCCGCCATTGTTGCACTGTGTTGCACCTACACCTTCGTGCAGGGCGGGCACGTGCGCGTTGACCTCGTCTATTCCGCCGTGCGCTTTCGCACGAAGAGGGTGATCGACATGCTCGGGTCGCTGCTGTTCATGATGCCGGCCGCGGTGCTGATATGGTTGTACGGCTGGTTCTTCCTTTGGCGCCACCTGATCGTGCCTAAGCCATCGGCCTCGGACACGCTGGAGAGGCTGCTGCTCAAGTCCCGCGCGATGCGCTGGAACGTCGAGACGATCGGGTTCTCGCCCAACGGGTTCAACGGCTATTTCCTGTTCAAGGTTCTGCTTGTGGCCTTTGCCGGGATGATCTTCGTGCACGCCGTCGCGTTCTTCTACCGCTCCTACCTCGAATGGAAGGAGGGCGAGGCCAGCGCCAACAAGTATCTCGACAAGGACAGCCTCGGCGCGGGCGAAGACGCCTATGAAGGCACACATTAACGGGGCAGGGGACAATGCTTTTCGGACTTGACGGCGTCGAGATCGGCCTGATCATAGTGTTTCTCTGCCTTTTCGGCAGTATCCTGTCGGGCTTCCCGGTCGCGTTCGCCATCGGCGGGGCCGGGGTGGTGTCGTTCACGATCATTGCCGCGCTCGACAGCGCCGGGCTGTTGATCCACCAGGCCATCGACACCGGCAGCCAGGCCTACGATGCGCTGATCGCGCAGGGCGTGAAGCCGCAGGAGATATCGATCTTCCGATACCCCGAGCTGCCGCGCATCGCCGAGCCGGTGTTCGAGCGCGGCTGGGAATCCGCGCTCAACCGCAACATCAGCTTCATCGTCAACCGCATCAACGAACGCGTCCTTGCCGGGCAGTCCATCGAGACGCTGCTGGCGGTGCTGATGTTCGTGATGATGGGCATCACGCTGGAACGCTCGCGCATCGCCGAGGACCTTCTGACCACGATGGCGCGCGTCTTCGGCCCGCTGCCGGGCGGTCTGGCCGTCTCGGTCGTGGTCGTGGGGGCGTTCCTCGCCGCGTCCACGGGCATCGTGGGCGCCACCGTGGTGACCATGGGCCTGCTCAGCCTGCCGACGATGCTGCGCAACAACTACTCGCCCCAGATCGCCACCGGCGTGATCTCGGCCTCGGGCACGCTCGGGCAGATCATCCCGCCGTCGATCGTGATCGTGCTTCTGGGCACGCTGGCCGGTGACCTGTACTCCACCGCGCAGGAGAACCGCGCGCAGGAGGCGGGGTGCTCCGACGCGCTGACCTACCTCGGCGAGCCGGCGGTGGTGTCGGTGGGCACGCTTTTCCAGGCCGCGCTGCTGCCCGGCATCATGCTGGCGCTGCTCTATGCGCTCTACGCCTTCGGCTACGCCTTGATCTATCCCTCGCGCGCGCCGGCGGTCGCGCTTGGCAGCGGCGACCCGGAACCGCGCACGCGCGCCGAGACATTCACCTGGTTCATAGGCCTGCCCGTCGCGTTGATCGCGGGGATGCTTCTGCTGATGCAGGTGAACGTGATCGGCTCTCAAAGCCTCGATGTCGCCACCGCCACGCAGGCGGGCGATACCGCCTCGCTGCGCACCAACGTCAGCGAGGACTGCAAGGAATCGATGATCGAGCTGCACGGCCAGGCCGCCTGGGACCGGGCGCTGGCCGAACAGGAAAAGATCGAGGCCCAGGGCGGGATCGCGGAAAGCGAGGATCTGACCGAGGAACAGATCGCGCAGCGCATTGCCGAGAAGGAGGCGAACGCCGCCCCCATCGGCACCGGCGTGGCCACGATCATGCTGATCCTGTCGCTGATCCTCGTTCTCGCCCGCGGCATCAAGCCCGCCGCCGACCCCAAGCCGCTGCTCATCGGGGGGCTGGGTGTCGTGCTCGGGCTGATCGCCGACATCCTGCTGATTGCCCCGTCAACCTCGCCGGCCATCAGTTTCCTGATCCTCGCGATCCCCTACGGCATGGCGCTGCACGGATGTGCCGCGGCCGCGGCCCGCCTGGCCGAGAACGAGCTGATCCGCGTCGTCTTCCCGCCGCTCGTGCTTGTCGTGGCGGTCCTGGGCTCGATCCTCGGCGGCATCACCAACCCGACGCCGGCGGCGGCGCTTGGTGCGGGCGGCGCGATCATGCTGGCCGCCTATCGCAAGCTCAAGGAAACGGGCGAGACCAGCGCGAAGCTCATCATCTGGGCCACGCTGGCGATCATCCTGTGCATCCTGGTGGGCATCAACTTCGACCTGCGCATCAATAACGAAGACGTCGATCCCGAAACCTGGATCGCATTCTTCGTGGCCTACGCCGCCTATCTCTTCGCCGCCTTCGGGCTGCTGTTCTCGTGCTGGATCCTGTTCCGCGAGGGCGTGCTGACTCCGGTGGTGCGCGAGACGGCCAAGGTCACCTCGATGGTGTTCACCATCCTGATCGGCTCGCAGCTTCTGAACCTGGTGGTCATCTCCTTCGGCGGCGAACACTACATCCAGCAGTTCCTCAAGAGCTTCGACAACGAACACACGGTGTTCCTGCTGGTCATGCTCGTGCTGTTCATCCTGGGCTTCGTGCTGGACTTCCTAGAGATCATCTACATCGTCGTGCCGATCGTTGGGCCCGTGATCTACGGCGGCTCCTTCGACCCGAAATGGGTGACGATCATGATCGCGATCAACCTGCAGACATCTTTCCTCACGCCGCCTTTCGGCTTCGCGCTGTTCTACCTGCGCGGGGTGGCGCCCAAGGAGGTGACGACCGTCCAGATCTATCGCGGGGTGGCGCCCTTCGTGCTGATCCAGGTCGTCGGGCTTGCGCTGCTGTGGTACTTCCCCGACATCGTGACCATCGTGCCGCAGCTGCTCGGGCGTTGACCGGCGCCCGCGCCGCCGCGCCGGCGCGGGGACGGCATGCTCAGAACGCGCCCATGCTCAAACCGGCGGCCAGCGCCGCGCCGAGTTCGCGGCACTGGTCCAGTTCCGTCTCGGGGATCGTCTTTTCCGCCAGGATCTTCTCGGCGGTCTGGGCGTGGGTGCACACGATGATCGGTTCCTGCACCTCGCGCAGTCGCCAGCCCTGCGCGATGCGGGCCGTCTGGCGCGCGGCGTTCGTGCCATCCGAGCCGGCGCAGACCATCTGGGCATAGGGCCGACCCTCGATCCGGCCCAGCACGGGATAATAGCACCGGTCGAAGAAATCCTTCATCACGCCCGCGATGGCGGCCAGGTTCTCGGGCGCGCAGAACAGGTACCCGTCGGCCCCCAGCAGGTCCTCCGGCCCGGCCTCTGGCGCGGTCTTCAGCACGGTCGTCGTTTCCGCGCGTGCGGCCTCGGCGGCGGCCTCGGCCATCTGCTGGCTGCCCCCGGTTTTCGAGTGATAGACGATCAGAAGCTGTGCCATGACCGGTTTCCTTCGGCGCGCCTTGGCGCAGTCATTCAAGATGCTGTCGGGTTCAAGCCGCGGATCACCTGCGCCGTCCCGCGGGCCGCCGATCAGCCCTTGCGCGGGCGCAGCGGGCGACCGTCGGGCAAAGAGATGTTGGCGACCTGCTCGGCGATCGGGTCGTTGGACAGCGGGTGCGCCTGGCTGTCGTAGTCGGACGGGTCGCGCATCCGTTCCCATTCCCCGTTCACATAGACCTCGAGCCCGGAAAACGCGGACTTGTAGCCCATCTTCGGGCTGCCCGGCACCCAGTAGCCGAGGTAGACGTAAGGCAGCCCCGCCGCGCGCGCGATCTCGACGTGGTCGAGGATCAGGTAGGTGCCCAGCGACGCCTTGGGCCGGTCGGGGTCGTAGAAGGAATAGACCATGCTCACCCCGTCATCGAGCACGTCTGTCAGGCTGACCGCCACCAGCGCGTCCGTCTCTGGATCGGTGTATTCGACCAACCGGGTCTTGATCGGTGTCTCCTCGATCATCGCGGCGAATTCGAAGGCATCCATGTCGGCCATGCCCCCTTCGGCGTGGCGGCTTTCGAGGTAGGCGCGAAACAGCGCGTATTGCTCTTCGGTGGCCCAGGGCGAGGTCGCCTTCCGGGTCAGCTGCGCGTTGCGGTTGCGCGTGCGCTTCTGGCTTTTCGAGGGCGAGAAGGCCGCCACGTCGATGCGTGCCGACAGGCAGGCCGCGCAGTCGGCGCAGGACGGGCGGTAAAGCACGTTCTGCGACCGCCGGAACCCCTGCTTGGACAGGCTGTCATTGAGCCGCTGCGCGCCTTCGCCCTGGAGCGCGGTGAACAGCTTGCGCTCCATCCGGCCCTCGAGATAGGGGCAGGGCTGCGGGGCCGTGACGTAAAACTGCGGGGCAAGGGGGAGTGTGTGGCGCATCCCGGCTCCGGTATCTCGTTGTCATGAAAACGATAACAACGATCCCCACGGGCGCCAAGGGGGCAGCGCGCGTGCTACGCCGCCGCGCGGCGGCGCAATGCGACCGTTCCCAGCAGGTGATCGCTCAGCCCCTGGCCCCGGTCGGTCGTCAGCATCAGCACGATGGAGATCACCTGCAGCACGGGGATCGCGAAAGAGACCGTCAGCCCCAGCGTGTGCAGGAACGCCAGCCGCAGGTCGAAGCGTTCGCCCGTGATGCCGCGGAACTCGATCGCCGTGGCCCGCATTCCCCAGGTGGCCGAGCCGTTGGCAATGGTGACCACGCGGTAGGCGAACCCCACCGTGAGCATCAGGAACGGAAAGAAGAACACGCCGGCGAAGGCGGTGAACGGCAGGATCAGCAGGCAGATCAGCGCGATCAGAACCGTATCGATGACGAAGGCCACCAGGCGCTTCGCGGGCACGCCCGCGTAGAATTCCGGCTGGCTGTGCGGGTCGGGGAGGTTGCGGGCGTCCATCTGCATTGCCGCGTCCTTACAACAGGGGGCGCCGGGCCGAAAGCCCGGCCCGGCGATGCGCGGGGGCGGCGCCCGGTGGGGCCGGGCGCCGCCAGGGCGTCAGGCCCTTGTCGCGTCGGCGTTCCCGCCCTCATCGGTGTCTGCGGCGGCGGCGCGGGCACGCTCGGCCATGAACTGGTCGAACTCGGCCTTGTCCTTGGCCTCGCGCAGGCGCTGGAGAAACGCCTCGAAGCTCTCCTGCTCCTCCTCCAGCCGGCGCAGGGTCTCCTCGCGGTAGGTGTCGAAGGCGGTGTTGCCGGTGGGTCGTCCGGCGCGGGCGGCGTGACGATGGCGGCGGCCGCCACGGCATTTGCGATCGGTCTTGCAGAACATGCGGTTGCTCCAGATCATGTAGAAAAGAAGGGCCAGGCCGATGGGCCAGAACAGGATGAAGCCGAGTACCATGGCGGTGATCCAGGCCCCTTTGCCCCGGTCGTCCAGCCAGGATTCGGCCCGCGCGAGCCAGCCCAGCGGGCCGGAATCGGGGGCGGATCGGGCGAGGGTGGTCATGCGTGCGGTCCTTTCTCTGCGGTGTCGTGCGAAGGATGGATGTTAACGACCTTCACATCGACAACATCGGGCCTGCGCCCGCCGCACGCAAGGGGTGATGTGAAAAATTTTTACATTTTTTCCGAATGTATCGTGAAATCAGCGAGTTGCGCACCCGACGCGCGGAGCAGGTCGCGCGGGGCGATGGCGAAGACGTGCCGTGGCGTGCCCGCCGCGGCCCAGACCTCGTCGAAGTCCAGCAGCCGCGCGTCGAAGTAGGCCCGGGGTCGCGTCACGTGGCCGACCGGCGCCACGCCGCCGATGGCGAACCCGGTCTGGGCCCGGATCAGCCCGGCGTCGGCCTTGCCCAGCGCCTCGCCGGCCAGCCTAGCGGCCTTGGCGTCGTCCACCCGGTTGCCGCCTGCGGTGACGAACAGGATCGCCGCGCCGCTCGACAGGCCGCGGACCATGACCGACTTGGCAATCTGGTCGATGCCGCACCCGGCAAGATCGGCGGCCATCTGCGCGGTGTTCGCCGGACCGATCTCGACCGGCCGGGCCGCCACACCGGCGTCCTCGAGCGCGCGGGTCACGCGCCGCAGGCTCTTGCTCATGGCTGGTGCCTCCTTCGCGTTTTGCCGCAGTATCGGCATGCGCGCGGGCATTGACCAGCCCGGGGCGGCGCGTATCACTGGCCGCATGGATTTCATGTCACGCATCGTGCGCGTCCCCCGCGCCCATGAGCCCGAGCACGCCGCCGAGACGCGCGCGCTGTTTCCGGACCTTCCCGAACCGCTGGGCGAGCTTGTCGCCGGGGCCGCCGGCTGCAGCCCCTACCTGCGCACGCTCGCGGAAGCCGAGCGCGACTGGCTGCCCGGCGCCCTCGAGGCGCCGGAGGCGGCGTGGGCGGCCTTGCTGGCCGCGCTGCCGGAGGTGGCCGACGACGCGCTGCCCGCCGAGTTGCGCCGCGCCAAGCGCCGCGTGGCGCTGCTGATCGCGCTGGCGGACCTCGCCGGCGTCTGGCCGCTGGAGACGGTGACGGCCCGCCTGACCGAGTTCGCCGGCCTGGCCTGCGACCTGGCGCTGAAGGCGGCCGTGGCCCGGCAGGCCCGGCGTGGCAAGGTGCCGGGCGCCGACGAGTCCGCCGCCCGGCAGGACGCCGCCGGCATGGTCGTGCTGGCGATGGGCAAGATGGGCGCGGGCGAGTTGAACTACAGCTCGGACATCGACCTGATCTGCCTCTACGACGAAACCCGCTTCGACGAGGCCGAGCTGCACGATGCGCGCGCCGCCTTCGTGCGCGCGACCCGGCAGATGAGCGCGACGCTCAGCGACCGAACCGCCGAGGGCTATGTCTTTCGCACCGACCTTCGCCTGCGCCCCGATCCCTCGGTCACCCCCGTGTGCATGGCAATGGAAGCGGCCGAGCGTTACTACGAAAGCCTGGGCCGGACGTGGGAGCGCGCGGCCTACGTCAAGGCGCGGCCCTGCGCCGGCGACCTGGACGCCGGCGCACGGTTCCTCGAGGCGTTGCGCCCCTTCGTCTGGCGCAAGCACCTCGATTTCGCGGCCATCGAGGACGCGCACAACATGCGGCTGCGCATTCGCGAACACAAGGGGCTGGCCGGCCCCATAACCCTTCCGGGCCACGACATGAAGCTGGGCCGCGGCGGCATCCGCGAGATCGAGTTCTTCACCCAGACCCGCCAGATCATCGCCGGTGGACGCGACCCCGCGCTTCGCGTGCGCGGCACCGTCGACGGGCTGGCGCGGCTGGCCGGGCAGGGGTGGGTGCCGCAGGAGACGGCCGAGCTGCTGACGCGGCATTACCGCTTTCACCGCGAGGTCGAGCATCGCCTCCAGATGCTGCGCGATGCGCAGACCCATGCCCTGCCGTCAGCGGAAGCGGAGTTCGACCGCCTTGCCGCTTTCATGGACCGCGACCGCGCCGACCTGCAGCGCGAGCTGCGCGACCGGCTGGGCGAGGTTCACGAAACCATCGAGAGTTTCTTCGCCCCCGATGAGGCCGCCGCGCCGCCGGACGTGGCCGCCCCCGGGGTCGAGATGCTGGACCAGGAAGTTATCGCGCGCTGGCACAGCTACCCGGCGCTGCGTTCGGCCCGCGCCGAGGAGATCTTCAAGCGGTTGCGTCCCGACATCCTGTCGCGGCTGGCGCGCACCGCCCATCCGAACGAGGCGCTGCTGGCCTTCGACGGCTTCCTGGCCGGGCTGCCCGCCGGCGTGCAGGTGTTTTCGTTGTTCGAGGCCAACCCCCAGCTCATCGACCTTCTGGTGGACATTGCCGGCACCGCGCCGGCGCTGGCCGCGCACCTGTCGCGCAACGCCGGGGTCTTCGACGCGGTGATCGGCGGCGATTTCTTCGCGCCGTGGCCGGGGCGCGGCGCGCTGGAATCCGAACTGGCCGACCGGATGGCACGCGAGGACGACTACGAACGCCGTCTCGACGCCGCGCGCCGGTGGTTCCGCGAATGGCACTTCCGCGTCGGCGTGCATCACCTGCGCGGGCTGATCGGCGCCGACGACGCGGGCCGTCAGTACGCCGACCTTGCCGGCGCGGTGATCGGCGCGCTCTGGCCGGTGGTGGTCGAGCAGTTCGCGGCCAAGCATGGCGCGCCCCCCGGGCGCGGGGCGGTTGTGGTCGGCATGGGGTCGCTGGGGGCCGAGCGGCTGAACGCGACCTCGGACCTCGATCTGATCGTGATCTACGACGCGCAGGGCGCCGAGGGCTCCGACGGGCGCCGCCCGCTGTCGTCAGGCGCCTATTACGCGCGGCTGACGCAGGCGCTGATCACGGCGCTGACCGCGCCGATGGCCGAGGGCCGGCTGTTCGAGGTGGACATGCGCCTGCGCCCCTCGGGACACCAGGGGCCGGTGGCCACCGGCTGGGACGCGTTCCGCCACTACCAGCGAGAGGAAGCCTGGACCTGGGAGCACCTGGCGCTGACCCGCGCGCGTGTCGTGACCGGCGCCCCGGACCTCGCCGATGACGTCGAGGCGTTTCGCGCCACGCTGCTGGCCGAGACCGGCACGCCCGAGGGGGTGCTGCACGAGGTCGCCCGGATGCGCGACCGCATCGCGGCGGCCAAGACGCCCGACGGCCCGTGGGACCCCAAGCTTGGCCCCGGCCGGATGCAGGAGATCGAGCTCGTCGCGCAGGCCGGAACGCTGCTGGCCGGCGAGATGGCGCGCGACGTGGCGTCGGGGCTGGATGCCTGTGTCGCGATCGGGTGGCTGGATGACGCCGATAGGAGCGCGCTGTTGCAGGCCCATGGGCTTTGCTGGCAGGTGTTGCAGGTCGGCCGGTTGCTGGACGCGCGGTCGCTCGACCCCGAGCGCATCGGCGAGGGTGGCGCGGCCTTCGTGCTGCGCGAGACGGGCCACGACGACATCGCGTCGCTGCACGCGGCGCTGCAACAGGCAACCGACTGGGCCGCCGGGGTGATCGACGCCGCGCTGGCCCGCCGTCCGGGGGAGGCGACAGATGGAGACTGACCCGCGCGATCCCAAGGGCCTGATCCGCGAGGCGTATCGCATCGAGGGCATCGGCGAGGCCGAGTGCCGCTCGATCTTCCTGGACTGGGCGTTGTCACTGCCCGACGGCGACGACACGCAGGCGGCGCTGGCCGAGTTGCTGGACCGCTACCGCCCCGGCAACCCGGACCACCCGATGACCCGCGTCATGGCGGAGGGGCGTCAGAAGATCATCGCGCCCAAGCGGCGCGGCGGCTGGAAATCACGGCGCGGCAACTGACGGTTGCGCGTGCGCCGTTCGCTCGCCGCGGCCGGAGAAACGAGCGGATTGCGCCCAATTCGCGCCCGATTCGAAGGGCATCTTCCCCGCTGACCGAATACCGGAACTGCCCCAGGGAGGGTGCCATGACAACGAAGCTACGCCTTGTCGCCGCCGCTGCGCTCGGCCTGACGCTTTCGGCCTGCGCCACGGTCGAGACCGCGACGCGCAACATCTCCGCCGGGCCGGTGGACGAGGCCGCCGTCGACGCGGTCCCGTCTCCATCGGCCGACGCCCCCGAAGCGATGGCCCCCGTGAAAGTGATCGCGACGCGCGTCGTGGTGCCGCGGTCGCTGCACGTGTCGGAGGCCAACACCTATCTTCCCGGGGGGGATATCGTCTGGCGCGAGGATCCCCCGGGCGACCGGCATGCGCAGGTTGCACGGATCTTCGAAGCGGCGATCGACCGCGGATTGGCAGGGATGGCCGAAACCGGCGATGACGCGGTGAAGGTGATCCTGCGCGCGGAGGTCGAGAAGTTCCACGCGTTGACCGAGAAGGCGCGCTACACCACCGGCGGCGTGCACGGCCTGCGCTTCAAGCTCAGCCTGCACGACCCGGCCACCGGCGCGCCGCTGAGCCGCGCCCGCAGCATCAAGGCCGATCTCAAGGCATTCGGCGGGGCCCGCGCGATCCGGGCCGAGCGGGCCGGGATCACCCAGAAGGCACGGATCACCGAGCATCTGTCCGACGTGATCCGCACCGAGCTGACCGACCCCGAGGGCTTCCGCGGCGAAAGCTACGGGCTCATCGGCGCGCTCAACCACCTCTGACCTTTTCGCCCGGCGCGAAACGCCGTAAGGGGGCGGGCATGACACCGCCCCCCTTTCCCGTCGTGCGCCTGAAGCCCAAGGGGCCCGCGCGCGCCCTGCGCCACGGCTTCCCCTGGGTCTACGACAACGAGCTGGTGACCGACCGGCGCACCCAGGCACTGGCGCCGGGCACCATCGCCGTCCTGCAGGACAACGCGCGCACGCCGCTGGCCACCGTCGCGGTCAACCCGGCCTCGCGAATCATCGCGCGCGTGCTGGACCCGGTGCCGGAGACGCGCATCGACGCCGATTGGATCGCCGCGCGGCTGACCCGCGCGCTGGCGCTGCGCGCGCGGCTTTTCCCCACGCGCTTCTACCGGCTCGTTCACGCCGAGGCCGACGGTCTGCCCGGCGTGGTGATCGACCGGTTCGGCGACGTGGCGGTCGTCCAGCCGAATGCCGCCTGGGCCGAGGCAAAGCTGGACGCGCTCACCGCCGCTCTGCGCCGTGTGACGGGTGTGAAGACGGTGCTCAAGAACGCGTCGGGCCGGGCCCGCGCGCTCGAGGGGCTGGACGATGCGCCGGCCTGTCTGGCCGGCTTCGCGCCGGATGGGCCCGTGCCCGTGGAGATGAACGGCGCCACTTACATGGCCGACCTTCAGGGCGGACAGAAGACGGGGCTGTTCTATGACCAACGTCCCAACCATGCCTTCGCCGCGCGCCTCGCGGACGGCGCGCGCGTGCTCGACGTGTTCTCGCACGTCGGCGGCTTCGCGCTGGCTGCGCTGGCCGGCGGGGCCGACCATGCGCTGGCGGTGGATGGCTCCGCCGCGGCGCTGGAGCTGGCGCGGGCCGGCGCGGCGCGGATGGGTGCCACGGACCGGTTGGAAACACGCCGACAGGACGCGTTCGCCGCGCTCGGGGAACTGGGGCGCGAGGGCGCGCGTTTCGGGCTGGTGATCTGCGATCCGCCGGCGTTCGCCCCCAACAAGGCGGCGCGCGCCGCGGGCCTGCGCGCCTACGAGAAACTCGCGCGGCTGGCCGCGCCGCTGGTGGCGGCGGGCGGGGGGCTGGTGCTGTGTTCGTGTTCGCACGCCGCCGATCTGGCGGCCTTCCGCGGCGCCTGCGTGCGCGGCATCGACAAGGCGGGACGGGCCGGGCCGCTGGTGCACACCGGGTTGGCCGGCCCCGATCACCCGATGCACCCGCAGCTGGCCGAGTCGGGCTATCTCAAGGCGCTGGTTTTCGCGCTGTCATGAAGGCGGTTCTGGATACCTGCGTGATCTACCCCACGGTACTGCGCCAGATGTTGCTGGGGGTGGCGGCCCAGGGCGCCTTCACGCCGCTGTGGTCGGCCCGGATCGTGGGCGAATGGCTGCGCGCGGCCGAGAAACTGGGCCCGCAGGGCGCGGCCCAGGCGCGCGCCGAGGCGGCGCAACTCGCCCTCGACTGGCCCGACGCGCAGGTGGACTGGCCGCTGTCGCTGGAATCGCGGCTCTGGCTGCCCGACGCGGCCGACCTGCACGTGCTGGCCGCCGCGATCGCGGGGTCCGCCGACCTGATCATCACCTTCAACGTCAGGGATTTTCCCCGCAATATCCTGGCCGAGGAAGGCGTGAGCCGCGCCGACCCGGATGCCTTCCTGCTGGGACTCTGGCAGGCGAATCCCGAGATGGTCGGCCACGTCGCGGGGCAGGTGCTGGCCCAGGCGCGGCGGCTGTCGGGGGAGGACTGGCAGATGCGCCCGCTGCTCAAGAAGGCCCGGCTGCCGCGGCTGGCCAAGGCGGTGGCCGCAGCCTGACGGACAAGGGGGCCGCGCCGTTCAGCCACCGTGGCGGATCACGGAGCTGCATCACGATGAGCGCCGGGCCGGCGTCGCGGCGCTGACCGAACCACGCGGCGGCGGGCCGGCCGCGACATGGTCCTGCACCTGTTTTGACAGCGGGTCGTGGAAATCATGCGCGTCGGTTTCGGTATGAATGGCCGAAAGCACGCGGCAATCCTGTATGGCGCTCGTGGCCGGTGCTGCCTTGGGGAAACCGACCCGGGCACGACCGGACCATGCAAGGCAAGGGCCGCTGCGGCAGGCGGGGATCGGCGCGCAGCTGACGGCGTTGCCCGATACAGGCGTTGCCCGTGCAAGCGGGATCAGGTTGCCGGTGCCACGCCCCACTTGGCCTCGAGTTTCTCTATCGCGGCGATCCGCTCGGCCGTCTTGGGGTGGCTCATCAGCCACGCCGGCATCGCGCCCGAGCGCGACTGCGTCAGGGCCTCGAGTTTCTCGAAAAGCGATTTCTGCGCGTCCGTGCCGATGCCCGCCTTCGTCAGCAGGGCGGCGGCGTATTCGTCGGCCTCGTATTCGTCGCCGCGCGAAAGACGCGCGGCCAGCAGGCTGGTGATGCCGCTGGCGATCCACGCCCCGATTCCGGGCAGGATCCGCGACAGCACCATCGCCAGCGCCGTGCGCAGCGCGTTCTGCCCCGAGAAATCTATCATCCGGCGGCGCGCGTGGCCCAGCGCGATGTGGCCCAGTTCGTGGGCGATGACGCTGGCCATCTCCTGCGCCGTGACCTCGCCGGTCTGGAACTTGCGGTAGAACCCGCGCGTGATGAAGATCCGCCCGTCCGGCGCCGCCAGCCCGTTGACGGGGTCGATCTCGTAGATGTGAACGCGGATGCGGGGCAGGTCGAGGGCGCGCGCCAGCCGGTCGGTCATCTCCTTGAGGCGTGGATCGGCCAGCTCGGTCGAGCGCGCGTCAAGCTCGCGCTTGGTGCGCCAGACCGAGAACCGGTACATGCCATAGGCGTAAAGCACCGCCAAAAGGATCGGGGCGAAGCGGATCATGCCCGATTATATGGGCCACGCCGCGGCCCGCGGCAAGCGCCGGGACCGCCTCCGGCGGGAGTATTTCGGGCAAGATGAAACATGTGGGGCGTTCGCCAGGTCGTCGGCGCGGGCCCGGGCCGCGGCCGCGCGCCGTTCGGGCATGGCTCAGCCGGAGCAGCTGGCGCCGCCCAGGACGCAGAACTTGGCGCAATGGGGGTGGTTGAGGGCCACGTCGCGTTCGGCCTCTTCCAGCGTCTCGCCCATCTCGAACTCGGGGTCGTAGGGCAGCAGCGTGCACGACAGCACCGCCGGGCGATCCGCGCCGCGCCGCTTGACCACCATGCGCGAGGACGCGCACATGACGTCGCCGGGCGACTTGCCGAGAATGTCCCAGCAGGCCGTCGTGATCTCGGGCACCTCGACGCTTTCGTCCATTTCCGGGAACAGGACCGTCCGCGCGGGGTCGTCCGCGTCGATGGCGAAGCCTTCGCGCGCGAAGAGCGCGCGATAGCCGTCGCGCGCCTGTGCCTCGGTCTCGCCCCAGACGGTGCGGCCGGCCACGGTCATGGCAACCCCGGCGTCGCGCAGCCAGCGCATGCCCTCGAGCGTCTTGTCGAAGGCGCCGCGGCCGCGCTCGGCGTCGTGGTGGTGTTCCGACCAGTGGTCGATCGAGATGCGCAGCGTCAGGCGGTCGCCATGGGCCGCGGCGAGGTCACGCAGCCCGTCCTGCACGCGCGGGCGCATCATCGGGCGCATGGCGTTGGTGAGGATCAGAACCTCGAAGCCGCGCTCCAGCGCGGCGCGGGCCATCGCGATCATCTCGGGGTTCATGAAGGGTTCGCCACCGGTGAAGCCGATCTCGCGCACGGGCCAGCCGCGCGCGCCGATCTGGTCGAGGTAATCATGCACCTCGGCCTCGGTGATGTAGACCAGCGCGTCGTTGGTGGGCGAACTGAGGATGTAGCAGTTGCGGCACTCGATGTTGCACAGCGTGCCGGTGTTGAACCATAGCGTCTGCGGGGCGCGCAGCGGCACCTTGGCGCGCGGCGCGCCGTCGGCGGTGACCTGCGGATCCTCGAACTTGCCGGCGTTGGCGGTTTGCGGGGCCGTATCCTTCATGGGGACTCCGATGTTGCCTGTGCCATCCAGCTAACGCTTTCCGCGCGCGGGGAAAACCCGGCACGGCCCGGGTGACGGCATTGTGAACCGCGCGTGGGTGCGGCCGTGACAAGCCATTGTGGATGCCGGCACGCGTGCTAGTGTCTGCCGCAGCCGACCACCCTTGCCGCCAGGAGTTGCCCCCGTCATGGTCTCGCGCGTCATTCCCGTGGAGCCGTTCGACCTGGTGATCTTCGGCGGCACCGGCGACCTGGCCCGCCGCAAGATCCTGCCGGCCCTGTTCCGCCGTTTCCGCGCCGGACAGATCCGGTCGGACACGCGCATCATCGGGGCGGCCCGCCGCGAGATGGACACCGCCGCCTGGCGCAACTTCGTGGCCGAGGCGATCTCGGCCCACGCCCGGGACGCGGAAGGTGACAGAGAGGAGGCGACCGCGCGCGAGGGGTTTGTGCGGATGCTGGACTACGTCGTGCTGGATGCAAGCGGTGAAACCGGGTGGGCGCAGCTGGCCGGGCTGGTGGGCGACGGGCGCGTGCGCGCCTTCTATTTCTCGGTGGCGCCACGGCTGTTCGGGGCACTGGCAGAACGGCTGCATCAGCACGGCATGGCCGACGGCGACAGCCGCATCGTCGTGGAAAAGCCCTTCGGCCGCGACCTGGCCAGCGCGCAGGAGCTCAACCGGACGCTGGCACGGCATTTCCACGAGGGCCAGATCTACCGGATCGACCATTACCTGGGCAAGGAAACGGTCCAGAACCTGATGGCGATCCGCTTCGGCAACATGCTGTTCGAGCCGCTGTGGAACAGCCAGTACGTCGATCACATCCAGATCACCGTGGCCGAGACGGTGGGCGTGGACGGCCGCGCCGACTACTACGACCGCGCCGGCGCGATGCGCGACATGATGCAGAACCACCTGATGCAGCTTCTGTGCCTGATCGCGATGGAACCGCCCGCCCGTTTCGAGCCCGACCCGGTGCGTGACGAGAAGCTCAAGGTCATCCGGGCGCTCGACCCCGTCGAGCCGGACAACCTGGTGCGCGGCCAGTACGCGGCCGGCGACGGCATGCGCGGTTACCGTGACCATGTGGGCAACCCCGACAGCACCACCGAGAGCTTCGTGGCGCTCAAGGCGCACATCAGCAACTGGCGCTGGGCGGGCACGCCCTTCTACCTGCGAACCGGAAAGCGGTTGCGCGACCGTGCCAGCGAGATCGCCGTGGTGTTCAAGGACACGCCGCACTCGATCTTCGACGACGACGCCGGCCGGCACCGCAACATCCTCACGATCCGCCTGCAGCCCAACGAGGGCATTGAGCTGGGCGTGACCATCAAGGAGCCGGGGCCGGGGGGCATGCGGCTCGTCGACGTGCCGCTGGACATGACCTTTGCCGAGGCGCTCGGCCCCGAAGAAGCGGACTTTCCCGACGCCTACGAGCGGCTTATCATGGACGTGATCCGCGGCAACCAGACCCTGTTCATGCGCGGCGACGAGGTAGAGGCCGCCTGGGCCTGGACGGACCCGGCGATCGCGACCTGGGACGGGGGCGACGGCATGGCGCCGGCGCCGATCCCCTATCCCTCCGGGTCGTCGGGGCCGCGCGAGTCGCTGATGCTGATGCGTCGTGACGGCCGGGAGTGGCGGGAGATTCGGGCATGACATTTCTTGAATACGCCGATGCCGAGATGATGGCGATCGACGTGGCGAACATACTGGCCGGCGAACTGACCGCCGCGCTCGATCACGAGGAGCGCGCGCTGCTGGTGGTGCCCGGCGGCAGCACGCCGGGACCGGTGTTCGACGACCTGTGCGCGGCCGACCTGGACTGGTCGCGGGTGGACGTGATGCTGTCGGACGAACGCTGGGTGCCCGAGGATCACCCGCGCTCCAACACCCGGCTCGTGCGCGAACGCCTGCTGGTCGACCGCGCGGCGGCCGCGCGGTTCCTGCCGCTCTATGCTTCTGCGCCGCGTCCCGAAGCGGTGCTGGCCGAGCTTGAATCGGTTATCGCGCCCTGCCTGCCGGTATCGGTCGCGCTGCTGGGCATGGGCGCGGACATGCACACCGCCTCGCTTTTCCCGGGCGCCGAAGGGATAACCGTCGCGCTGGATCGCCACGCCCCGGTGCTGACGGCGATCCGGGCCGAGGGCCTGGAGGAGCCACGCGTGACACTGACCGCGCGCGTCCTCGATGACGCGATGCGAAAGCACGTCGTCATCACCGGACAGGACAAGCGCGACGCATTCGAACGCGCACAGGGCATGACGCCCGAAGAGGCCCCGATCGCCGCCGTGCTGGACGGGGCGACAGTGCACTGGGCGGCGGAATGAACACGGCAGCGACCCGGGCCATGTGGGACGACCTTGAGGCGATGGCGGCGGCGCGCAGCGGGCAGGCCATCGCCGACCTGTTCGATGCGCCCGGCCGCGCCGCCGATTTCTCGGCGCAGGCCGACGGGCTGCTGCTGGACTATTCCAAGACGGCCCTGGACGCGGCGGCGCGCGAGGCGCTGCTGGAATTGGCACATGCGCGCGACGTGGAGGGCAGGCGCGCGGCCATGTTCGACGGCGCACCCGTCAATGAAACCGAGGGGCGCGCGGCGCTGCACACGGCGCTGCGCAACCTCGAGGGTGGCCCCGTGACGGTCGACGGCGCCGACGTGATGCCGCAGGTGCGCGAAACGCTGGCGCGGATGTCGGAGTTCGCCGAAAGCCTGCGCGCGGGCCGCTTCGTCGGCGCGGGCGGGCCGATCACGGATGTCGTCAACATCGGCATCGGGGGGTCGCACCTGGGCCCCGAGATGGCCACGCGGGCGCTCGCGCCCTATCACGACGGGCCGCGCTGCCATTTCGTGTCCAACGTCGACGGGGCGGACATCGCCGACACGCTCGAGGGGCTCGATCCCGCGCGCACGCTGGTCATCGTGGCTTCCAAGACCTTCACGACCTCGGAGACGATGACCAACGCGGAAACGGCGCGGCGCTGGATGGCCCGGCGCGTCGCCGCGCCGGCAACACAGTTCGCGGCCGTCTCCACCGCGGCCGCGCGCACCGCCGAGTTCGGCATTGCGCCCGAGCGCGTGTTCGGATTCGCCGACTGGGTCGGCGGGCGCTATTCGCTCTGGGGCCCGATCGGTCTGCCGCTGATGATCGCGATCGGCCCGGCGGGCTTTGCCGAGTTGCTGGGCGGGGCGCAGTCGATGGACACGCATTTCCGCACCGCGCCCCTGGCCGAGAACCTGCCCGTCATGCTGGCGTTGACGGGGCTGTGGCACAGCCGCGCCTGCGGGTATCCGACGCGTGCCGTTCTGCCCTATGACCAGCGACTGGCGCGGCTGCCTGCCTATCTCCAGCAGCTCGAGATGGAATCGAACGGCAAGCGCGTCACGATGGACGGGGCGCAGGTGGATGGCCCGACCGGCCCCGTGGTGTGGGGCGAGCCCGGCACCAACGGCCAGCATGCGTTCTTCCAGCTTCTGCATCAGGGCACGCAGGTGGTGCCGTGC
Source organism: Roseovarius salinarum (assembly GCF_002834145.1). Classification (GTDB taxonomy): domain Bacteria; phylum Pseudomonadota; class Alphaproteobacteria; order Rhodobacterales; family Rhodobacteraceae; genus Roseovarius; species Roseovarius salinarum. The sequence goes on from NZ_PHNT01000002.1 coordinate 26,599, forward strand.
GAATTCATGGTGGCCGCCGAGGGGCACGAGCCGGAGCTGGCCCACCACCACCGCCTGCTGGTGGCCAACTGCCTCGCGCAGTCCGAGGCCCTGATGCGGGGCCGCACGCTGGAGGAGGCGCGCGCGCTCATGGCCCGGGCGGGGCACACCGGCGACGCGCTGGAACGGCAGGCGCGCCACCGCGTGTTCCCCGGCAACCGTCCCTCCGTCACGCTCGCCTACGACCGGCTGACCCCGCGCCGGCTGGGCCAGATCGTCGCGCTTTACGAGCACCGGGTCTTCGTCGAGGGGGTGATCCTGGGGATCAACAGCTTCGACCAGTGGGGCGTGGAACTGGGCAAGGAACTGGCCACGACGCTCGAGCCGGTGCTCGCCGGGCAGGACGCGGGGGAGGGGCGGGACGGCTCCACCCGGCAGCTGGTGGCATTCCTGCGGCGCTGAACGGGTGCCGGCAGGGGGCGCTGCCCCCTCTTGGCCTTCGGCCAATTCACCCCCGGAGTATTTCGGGCAAGATGAAGGCGGTGTGCGCCGGGCGGGCGGCGTCCGCGAAGGACACCGCCCGCCACTCGTACCCGGGCACTGGTTACCCGAGAGGGGACCGGGCGCGCCGCGGATGCTCGGGGGAGCGCGCCCGGTACGTCACGTGGCCGTCATTCCGGCACCAGAACGGAGTTGACCACGTGAATCACGCCGTTGGACTGATCCACGTCCGAGATGGTGACGCGGCCGGCGTTACCGCTTTCGTCGTAGATGTAGAGCTCGCCGCCCTTGACCTGCGCCGACAGCGCGTCGCCGGAGACGGCTTCGAAATGGTGGAAGTTGTCGGGCTTGGCTCGGGCCTTGGCGGCGATTTCCGCCGAGGACCAGTCACCGGCCACGACGTGGGCGGTCAGGACCTTCCGAAGCATGTCCTTGTTCTCCGGTTTCAGAAGCGTCTCGACGGTGCCGTCGGGCAGCTTCTCGAAGGCGGCGTTCACCGGCGCGAAGACGGTGAAGGGGCCGCTCGAATTGAGCGTGTCCACCAGCCCGGCCGCCTTGACCGCGCTGACCAGCGTGGTGTGTGCCTCGGAATTCACGGCGTTTTCCACGATGGTCTTGTCGGGCGACATCGGGGCGCCGCCCACCATGGGGTTCGCGGCGAATGCGCCGCCGGCGGCCAGTGCCATCACGGCTGCGGTTGCTGTGGTCTTGGCGAAAGTCATTTCCTCTCTCCCTTCGTCTTGTCGCTCGTCCCTTTTGCGGGACCTGCGGCGCAGACACGAAGGCAGCGGCGGCGGAGTTTCACCCCGCCCGATTTTTTTTGCGTGGACGGCGTGCCGTTATCCGCGTTCGGGGATGTCGAAACCGGCGGGCGCCAGCGTGAAGGCATCGAACGTGAAGCCGGGCGAGACGGTGCAGCCCACCAGCGCCCAGCCATCGCCCGGGACCGCGCGCTGCCAGTGGTGGGCGGGCACGATGACCTGCGGGCGCTGGCCCGCCGCCAGGTCCGGCCCCAGCGCATGGCGCGTGGCCGGGCCGGTGTCGTCTTGCGCGATCAGCAGGTCCAGCGGGGTGCCGGCGTAGAAGTGCCAGATCTCGGCCGCGTCGACGCGATGCCAGTGGTTGTGCTGGCCCGCCTCCAGCAGGAAATGGATGCAGGTGCCGGCGGCGCGCGCGCCGCCCGCGTCATGACGCCATGTCTCGCGGAACCAGCCGCCCTCGGGGTGGGGGGCGAGGCCGAGCGTCTCGATGATCTCGTCTGCGGTCATGCATCCATCCTTTCTGCGAGTTCGAGGAAATCGCGCGCCGCCACGTCCCGGTCGTCGGTCGGGGCGAGGTCGGCAGACTGGCCGGGACCGTGTTCGCCGGGTCGGGCCATGAACGCGGTGGCCAGCCCGGCGGCGCGCGCCGCCCGAAGGTCGTCGTTGTGGGCGGCCACCATCATCACGCGCTCGGGCGGCAGCCGCAGTGCGGCGCAGGCGGCGCGGTAGACGATCGGCGCGGGCTTGAAATCCTGCGCGATGTCGGCGCCGAGGATGCAGTCCCACGGCAGGCCCGCATGGCGCGCCAGCCGCGTCATCATCGCGATGGAGCCGTTGGAACAGGGTGCCACGATGTATCGCGCCCGCAGCCGCGTCAGCCCGGCGACGACGTCGGCCCAGGGATCGAGCCGTTCCCACGCGGCGTTCAGGCTGTCGGGCGCGGTCACGCCCAACCGCGCGGCGACCCGGTGCAGGTTCTCGAGGTGCAGGTCGTCGAGCGGCACGTAGGCGCGCTGCCCGGCGCGCACAGGGGCCATCGACGGCTGGTATTCCGCGCGCCAGGCATCGGCGAAGGCGGTGGCGTCCACGCCGGGCAGGGCGTCGGCCACCTGCCGCGCGACCGATCCGCGCCAGTCCACGCAGGTGCCGAACACGTCGAAGAGCAGGGCCTCGACCTTCGGGCGACCCGCCGCGATCATGGCCGGGCCGGCCGGTTCAGCGCAGCACCGAGCGGCCGGCGTACTCGGCCGTCTCGCCCAGCATCTCCTCGATGCGGATCAGCTGGTTGTACTTGGCCAGCCGGTCGGAGCGGGCGAGGCTGCCGGTCTTGATCTGGCCGCAGTTGGTGGCCACGGCGAGGTCGGCGATGGTGGCGTCCTCGGTCTCGCCCGAGCGGTGCGACATGACGTTGGTCATGCGCGCGCGGTGGGCCATGTCGACGGCCTTGAGCGTCTCGGTCAGGGTGCCGATCTGGTTGACCTTGACCAGCAGCGAATTGCCCGCCCCGCGCGAGATCCCCTCGGCCAGACGCTCGGGGTTGGTGACGAACAGGTCGTCGCCCACCAGCTGGACCCTGTCGCCCAGCGCCTCTGTCAGCGCGGCCCAGCCGGTCCAGTCGTCCTCTGCCATGCCGTCCTCGATCGACACGATGGGATAGTCGCCCACCAGCCCCTGCAGGTAGTCGACGTTTTCCTCGCTGGTCAGGCTGGCGCCCTCGCCGGAGAGTTCGTACTTGCCGTCGCGGAAGTATTCCGTGGCCGCGCAGTCGAGCGCGAGGCAGATGTCCTCGCCGGGGGTGTAGCCGGCGGTCTCCACCGCCTTGAGGATCGCGTCCAGTGCTTCGCGGGTCGAGCCCAGCTCGGGCGCGAAACCGCCCTCGTCGCCCAGCCCCGTGGACATGCCCGCGGCGTTGAGCTGCTTCTTGAGGGTGTGGAACACCTCGGAGCCCATGCGCACCGCGTCGCGGATGTTGCCGGCGCTGACCGGCATGATCATGAATTCCTGGATGTCGATGGGGTTGTCGGCATGTTCGCCGCCGTTGACGATGTTCATCATCGGCACCGGCAGGACGCGCGCCGAGGTGCCGCCGACGTAGCGGTAGAGCGGCTGGGTGGTGAACTCGGCCGCGGCCTTGGCGGTGGCCAGGCTGACGCCCAGGATCGCGTTGGCGCCCAGCCGGCCCTTGTTGGGCGTGCCGTCCAGTTCGATCAGCCCGCTGTCGATGGAGACCTGCTCGGTCGCGTCCATGCCCGCCAGCGCGTCGGCGATTTCGCCGTTGACGGCCGCCACGGCCTCGAGAACGCCCTTGCCGAGGTAACGGCCCCTGTCGCCGTCGCGGCGTTCCACGGCCTCGTGCGCGCCGGTCGACGCGCCCGAGGGCACGGCGGCGCGGCCCATGGACCCGTCCTCGAGGATCACGTCGACCTCGACCGTCGGGTTGCCCCGGCTGTCGAGGATTTCGCGGGCGTGAATGTCGATGATGGTGCTCATGGGAAAACGTCCTCGGGCCTTGTTTCGGGTTGGCCGTGCCATAGCAAGTTTCGCCGCGATTGCAAACGCGGGCGCGGTCAGAGCGCCGCGGCGCGGCGCGCGCGCCGGGCGAGCCGGCGTTCGCGCAGGAAGGTGTAGAGACCGGAGGCGATGATCAGCGCGGCGCCCGCCAGCGTCCAGCCATCGGGCCGTTCGCCGAAGACGGTCACGGCGATCACCATGGCGAAGACGAGGCGCGAGTAGCGAAACGGCGCGATCACCGACACGTCGCCCAGCCGCATCGCGGCGACGATGGCGTAGTAGGCGGCAAGGCCCGTCAGCAGCGCCAGCGCGATGTCCCGCCAGTTGGCCGCATCTGGCATCGCGGGCGTGCCGTGAAAGACCAGCACCGCCGCGCCCGCGGGCACCAGCATGGCGAAGGCGTAGGAGGCCAGCTGCAACGACGACACGGTGCGCGGCACCGCGCGCGTGGACAGGTCGCGGATCGCCAGCCCGATCACCGCCTGCACGGCGAACAGCGAGGCGGGCTCGAACGCCGCCAGCCCCGGGCGGATCACCATGAGCACGCCCATGAAGCCCACCAGGATCGCGCTCCAGCGGCGCCAGCCCACGGCCTCGCCCAGGAAAAGCGCGGCGCCCAGCGTCACGGCCAGCGGCACCGCCTGCAGGATCGAGGAGGCCGAGGCCAGCGGCGTCAGCGCCAGCGCGTTGACGAAGCCCAGCGTCGCGATCAGCTCGCCGGCGTTGCGCAGCAGCACCGGCCGCGCCAGCAGATCGCGCGAAAACAGCCGGTGGCCCCGCGACAGCGCCGCCAGACCGAAGAGAACGGCGCCGCCCAGACCGAGGAAGATCAGGATCTGGCCCACCGGCAGATCCAGCGCGAGGCGCTTGATGAACATGTCCTCGAGCGCGAACCCGGCCATCGCCAGGATCATCAGGGCGCTGCCGCGCAGGTTTTCCATGGGGCCTCTTCGGGATGGGTCGGCCCAGCCCTAGGCCCGCGCGGCGCGATTGGCAAGCCGGCCGACGTGCGGGCTCAGCCCTTCTTGATCGGCACGCCGTAGAGTTCCAGCCGGTGCCCCTTGAGGCGGTAGCCCAGCTTGCGGGCGATCTTTTCCTGCAACGCCTCGATCTCGGGGTCCACGAACTCGATCACTTCGCCGCTGTGCAGGTCGATCAGGTGGTCGTGGTGGTGACGCTCGGCGTCCTCGTAGCGCGCGCGCCCGTCGCCGAATTCCAGCTTGTCGAGGATACCGGCCTCCTCGAACAGCTTGACGGTCCGGTAGACCGTGGCGATGGAAATGCCGGGATCGCGGGCCGCGGCCCGCGCGTGCAGTTCCTCGACGTCCGGGTGGTCGTGCGACTCCTCGAGCACGCGGGCGATCACGCGCCTCTGGCCGGTCATCCGCAGCCCCTTGGCTTCGCAGCGCTGGGTGATGGTCTCGGGCATCTGGGGCCTCTCGTCGTCGTGGCGTGCTCAATAGCGTCATCCGGGCCGCGTTTCCACCCGTTTCGCCGCAAGTGGTTGACTTCGGCAGGCAGACAGCGCATGTCCTTGCCAACCGACAGTTCCTGCCGCGTGAGCAGTGACGCCGTCCGATACATGACGGTACGACCCGAAACTGTCGCGGAATGTCCCAAAATCACGCGTGGGTCCAGACGTCCGGTCGGCGTGTCGGCAATGATGCCGCGCGCGAGGCTCCGGGCGAAACCACGAAGAACGGGGCCGCGTGCGCGGCGCCGGCATCGGCAGGGGCCGCGACAGGCCATGCCGGGAAGGAATGAACTTGAACCTTTTCGAAGAAATGGGCCTGCCCGGCCCGCTGGTGGCGAAGCTGGCGAAAATGGGCATCGAGACGCCGACACCGATCCAGACCCGCGCGATCCCGCACGCGCTGGACGGCGACGACGTGATGGGGTTGGCGCAGACCGGCACCGGCAAGACGGCGGCGTTCGGGCTGCCGCTGATCGCGCAGCTGGACGCGGTGCGGGGCAAGCCCGCGCCGAAGACCGCGCGCAGCCTGATCCTGGCGCCGACGCGCGAACTGGCCGGCCAGATCCGCGACGCGCTGGCGCCGCTGGTCGAGGGCACGCCGATGAAGGTCAACGTCGTCGTGGGCGGTGCGGGGATCAATCCGCAGGTCAAGCGGCTGGAGCGGGGCACCGACATCCTGGTGGCGACCCCGGGGCGCCTGCTCGATCTTCTGGATCGCCGTGCGGTGCGGCTGGACGAGACGCGGTTCCTGGTGCTCGACGAGGCCGACCAGATGCTCGATCTCGGCTTCATCCACGCGCTGCGCAAGATCGCCGGTCTGCTGCCCGAGACGCGCCAGACCATGCTGTTCTCGGCCACCATGCCCAAGCAGATGAACGAGATCGCGTCGAGCTACCTGACGAATCCCAAGCGCGTGCAGGTCAGCCCGCCGGGCAAGGCCGCCGACAAGATCGCGCAGGCGGTGCATTTCGTGGAGAAGGGGGGCAAGCCCGAGCTGCTGATCGATCTGCTGGACGCGCACCGCGACGAGCTGGCGCTGGTCTTCGGCCGCACCAAGCACGGCTGCGACAAGCTCGCGCGCAAGCTGGAGGCGGCGGGCTACGCCGTGGCCGCGATCCACGGCAACAAGAGCCAGGGCCAGCGGGAACGTGCGCTCGCGGCGTTCCGCGCGGGCCGGGTGCGGGTGCTTGTGGCCACCGATGTGGCCGCGCGCGGGCTCGACATCCCCGACGTCAAGCACGTCTACAACTACGAGCTGCCGAACGTGCCGGAAAACTACGTCCACCGCATCGGCCGGACGGCGCGCGCGGGCCGCGACGGCCGCGCGGTGGCCTTCTGCGCGCCAGACGAGATGGGCGAGCTGGCAGACATCCAGAAGGCGATGGCGCTGACCATCCCGGTCGCCTCGGGCGAGCCGTGGCGCGCGCTTCCCGATCCCAAGGCCAAGCCGTCGCGCGGCGGACCGCGCCGGGGCGAGATGGGCGCGGGCGGTGGAAAACCGGGCAAATCCGGGCGCCGGCGCAGGCGCGGCCCGCCCCGGGCCAGGGCCGCCTGAGGCGCCCTACACCAGGTCGGGCGCACGGCCCAGGCGGTTGGCCAGGCGGCCGACCGTCAACCCCTGCACCACGATCGAGAACACGACGATCACGTAGGTGGCGGTAAGGATCAGCGGTTTCCATTCCGAGTCGGGCAGGCTGAGCGCCAGCGCGACCGAGATGCCGCCCTTCAGCCCGCCCCATGTCATGATCGGGATCACCCCGGGCGAGAACGTGCGGAACGGGTGGAGCAGCAGCACCGGCAGCGCCACCGCCGCCAGCCGCCCGGCCAGTGCCAGCGCGATCGTGCCCGCGCCCGTCGCCAGGTAACCCGCGTCGAAGGCCACCGCGAAGACCTCGACCCCGATCAGCAGGAACAGCACGGCGTTCAGGATCTCGTCGACCAGCTTCCAGAAGGCGTCGACGTGGTCGCGCGTCTGCGCGCTCATGCCGTGGCGGGCGCCCACGTCACCGATCAGAAGCCCCGCGCAGACGGCCATGATCGGCGCCGAGACGTGCAGCGCCACGGCCAGTTCGTAGCCGCCGAAGGCCAGCCCGAGCGTCAGCAGCACCTCGAGCGCGTAGTCGTCGATGTGCCGCATCACCCGGAACACCAGCCACCCCAGCGCGAGCCCGAGGACGGCACCGCCAAGCGCCTCCTGCACGAACAGAAGCGCCGCGTCGCCCAGCCCGCCGCCGCCGTGGCCGCCCGCAGGGAAGGCCAGGCCGACGAGCACCAGGAACACGACATAGCCCACGCCGTCGTTGAACAGGCTTTCGCCCGCGATCTTCGTTTCCAGCGATTTGCGCAGATTGGCCTCGCGCAGCACGCCCAGCACCGCGACCGGGTCGGTGGGCGAGACCAGCGCGCCGAAGACCAGCGCGACGATCAGGGGCATGCCGGTGAGCCACCAGAACCCCAGCCCGACCAGCGCGGTCGACAGCGCCACGCCCAGCGTGGCCATCAGGAACACCAGCCGCCATTGCGCGCGCAGGTCCGACAGCTTGACGTGCAGCGCGCCGGCGAACAGGAGCAGCCCCAGCATGCCCTCGAGCAGCGTGTCGGAAAAATCGATGGTGGTGACGATGCCGCGCACCCTGTCGGCCACGCCGAGCGCAGGCCAAAGCGCATCCACGCCCATGACACCGAACGAGGCGAAAAGCGCCACCACCAGGATCCCGATGGCCGCGGGCAGCCGCAGGAGGAAATAGTTGACCGCGCCGAAGACCCCGGCCAGCACGATCAACAGCGATGCGATCTGGAGGATGGTCATGCCGGCCCGTGCTTGTCCGCGTCACGCCGGTGCTAGCACGCGGGGCACGCGCCGGCCAGCCTCAGCGCTCCGGCGCGGCGAAATCGGCCCACACGGGCAGGTGGTCCGAGGCGATGCGCGCCGGCCGGGCGCTGTGCACGCCGCTGCGCAGCGCATGCAGGCCGGGGCTGATCGCGAGCCGGTCCAGCGCGGCCACGGGCCGTGGCGCGGGAAAGCTGGGAAGCCCCGGCAGGAAGCGCACGGCCTTGGCCGTGGCGTCCAGCGCCAGCGCTTCGCCCCAGTCGTTGAAATCGCCCGCCAGCACGGTGGGCATCGGCGCAAGACGCGCCAGCGCCCTTGAAATCGCGGCCATCTGCAGCAGCCTGTAGCGCCGCACCAGCCCGAGGTGCAGCCCGACCACCCGCAGCGGGCCGATGTCGGTTTCCAGGTCGGCCCGCACCGCGCCGCGCGGTTCGAGTCCCGGCAGGTCGATATGCCCGGTGCGCAGCACCCGGACGCCGTCGCGCGCCAGCATGGCATTGCCGTGCCAGCCCAGCGATCCGCCGGGCGCGCCGAACGGCAGGATGCGCCAGCCCGCCTCCTCCACCATGTCGTGGGGCAGGGCGGCCGGCCGGGGCGGCAGGCGCTTGTCCACCTCCTGCAAGACCACCACATGCGCCTGCAGCGCCTCGATCACCTGAAGGCTGCGGTCGGGGCGGCGCCGCAGGTCCAGCCCGACGCATTTCTGAAGGTTGTAGGTTGCAATCCTGACCGGGGATGGGCTCATATCGGGGACGATATCAGCATGGCGCGAAGGGGATGTCACCACCCATGTTCGCGGAACAGACATGGCTGGCCCGCCTGATCTGGCTTGCGCTCGGCGCCGTCGTGCTGACCGCGCTGGTGCAGTTGCGGTTCGAACTCGCCTTCGTCGCGCTGGCCACGCTGTCGTTGTCGCTGGCGCCGGTCGCGGTCGCCCGCTGGGCCGAGATCCACGTGCCGCCCTCGTTCATCGCGGCCGTGGTCATCTTCGTGGCGGCGACGCTCTTTCTGGGCGAGGTGTTCGGTTTTTACGAACGGTTCTGGTGGTGGGATACGGCGATGCACGCCACGTCCGCCATCGGGTTCGGCCTGATCGGCTTCGTGCTGGTCTTCATGATGTTCCAGGGCGATCGTTACGCGGCACCGCCGTTGGCCCTCGCCTTTTTCGCCTTCTGCTTCGCGATCATGATCGGCAGCCTGTGGGAGATATTCGAGTTCGCAATGGACCAGTTCTTCGGTTTCAACATGCAGAAATCCGGCCTTCCCGACACGATGAGCGACCTGATCGTCAACATGGTGGGCGCGGCGATCGGGGCGGGGACCGGGTATGCCTATCTCCGCGGCCAGAGGCGCGGCGGGTTGATGTGGTTGATCGACGAGTTCGTCCGTCGCAACCCGCGGTTTTTCCGCCGCTGGCGCAAGTGACGCCCCGCCCGTCGCGGATCAGGTGCCGCAGAAGGTGCGCTCGACAATCTCCGACGGCGCGGGCGGGCGCGCCAGGTCGTCCGCGTCGGGTTGATCGTCATGGGGATGCGCCAGCACCGTCACCAGCCGCTCGAAGGGTGCGAAATCGCCCGCGACGGCCGCCTCGATCATCTGTTCGACGCGATGGTTGCGGGGGATGAAGGCGGGGTTGGCGCGGGCCATGCGGTCCTGCGGGTCCTCCTCGGCGGCCAGCCGCGCCCGCCAGCCGCTTTCCCAGGCGTCGAAGGCCGTCGGGTCGGTGAACTGGTCGCGGGCGTCGCCACGGTGCAGCGCGCGGAAGGTATTGGTGAAATCGCACTGGTTGTCGGCCATGCGCTGCAACAGGTCGTCGATCAGCGGCGCGTCCTCCGCGGTGGCCTGCGCAAGCCCGATCTTTCGGCCGAACAGGTGCCGGCGGTGCGCCTCGATCCTGTCCGGCATGGCGTGCACGGCCCGCGTGTAGGCCTCGACGGCCGCGTCCTGGTCGTCGTTGAGGGGCACGAGGCAGGTGGCGAACTGCGCCATGTTCCACACGATCACCCGCGCCTGGTTGTCATAGGCGTAGCGGCCGTGCGCGTCGATCGAGCTGAACACCGTGACGGGGTGATAGGTGTCCATGAAGGCACAGGGGCCGTAATCGATCGTCTCGCCCGAAAGCGCGGTGTTGTCGGTGTTCATCACGCCGTGGATGAAACCCACCGAAAGCCATTGCGCCACGAGCTTCGCCTGCCGCTCGATCGCGGCCTCCAGCACCTCCTGCGGGGTGGCGCAGTCGGGGAAATGGCGCGCGCGGGTATGTTCGAACAGCGTACGCAGCGCATCGAGATCGCGGCGCGCGGCGAAGTACTGGAACGTGCCCACGCGGATGTGGCTGGATGCCACGCGCGCCAGAATCGCGCCGGGCAGGCCGCCGGCCTCGCGGAACACCGGCTCGCCCGTGGCCACCGCCGCCAGCGCCCGGCTGGTGGGAATCCCCAGCGCGTGCATCGCTTCGGAGACCACGTATTCGCGCAGCACCGGGCCCATCCACGCGCGCCCGTCGCCCATGCGCGAAAACGGCGTCGGGCCCGATCCCTTCAAGTGGATGTCGCGGCGGCGCCCCGCGCGGTCCAAGACCTCGCCCAGCAGGGTGGCGCGCCCATCGCCCAACTGGGGCGAGAAACCGCCGAACTGGTGACCGGCATAGGCCTGCGCCAGCGGCGCGGCGCCCTCCGGCAGCCGGTTGCCGGCAAAGACCGCGGCCAGCTCGTCCGCGTCGCCGGGCGTGATGCCGAGTTCCGCGGCAAGGTCATGATTGAAGCGGATCAGCCGCGGTGCCTGCACCGGCGTCGGATCCAGCCGGGCATAGAAGCGGTCGGGCAGCCGGGCGTAGCTGTTGTCGAAGTCGATCGAAAGGCTCATGTTTGACACGTAATCCTCTGTCGGCGGCCGTCCAAGAGGAAGGCGCTTCGTCCGCGGCGCCCGGTCAGAGCGGACGCGTTGTCAGCACCATGTCGTCGCGCACTTCGAATCGCTGGCGTGCGCACAGGCGGCGGGCGGCCTCGTCGCCCTGGCGCAGCGGCAGGTGCAGCGCCCGGACGCCCGCCTGCGCCAGCCGGCGCGGCAGGGTCGAAAGCACCTCCGCGCCGATGCCCCGGCCGCGCACGCTGGCGCGGATGTAGAACTCGTCGATCTCTGCGCGCAGCCCGCCGAGGCGGACCGACCAGCCGAAGCCCAGAACAATATAGCCGATGGGCGCACGCGCCGGCCCGATCAGGTAGACCGCGCCATGCGGCACGCCGTCGAGCAGCGGCGAAAGCGCCGCGCGGCGCGTCTCGTCGTCCATGTCGATGCCGGATTCGGCGTGAAAGGCGGCGGCGAGCGGCACGAGCCGTGCTAGGTCGTCGGGACCGGCCGGGTGCAGCGAAGTCATGTGGGCTCCTCGGGAAAAGGGCGGCGGCGCGTGGTCCCTCCTGACGGCTGCGGCCCGCGATGTCCATGCCCCCGGCCGCGCGTTCGGCCGTTGTGCGCCGGGTTCGGCGGCGGGCCGAAAAAACCGTTGGCGGATTCCGCAAGATCCCGTCGCGGAAGGGCCTCCAGCGGGCGGCGTCCGGGCCCCGGCCTCAGCCGGCGCCGCGTTCGTGCGCCTTCGCGGCGTCCCAGAGCGCGTCCATCTCCGCGAGGTCCGAGTCCTCGGGCCGCTTGCCCGCCTCGGCCAGCGCCGCCTCGATCCGTTCGAAGCGGCGCGTGAACTTCGCGTTGGCGCCGCGCAGCGCGGCCTCCGGGTCCACGCCAAGGTGGCGGGCGAGGTTGGCCATCACGAACAGCAGGTCGCCGAACTCCTCCTCGGTCTCGGCCTGCGATTGCGACCGGGCCGCCTCGCGCAGCTCGGTCGTCTCTTCCGCGATCTTGTCAAGCACCTGGTCCGTCTGCGGCCAGTCGAAGCCCACGCGCGCCGCGCGTTTCTGAAGTTTAACCGCGCGCATCAGCGCGGGCAGCCCGGCGGCCACGCCGTCGAGCGTGCCGGTCTGCGCCTTCTGCGCGCGTTCGGCGGCCTTGATCGCCTCCCAGTCGCGGGTCTGCTGCGCGGCGGTCTTGTCGCGGCTGTCCGCACCGAAGACGTGGGGGTGGCGCGCCACCATCTTGTCGGCGATGGCGTTGGCCACGTCGTCGAAGGCGAACAGGCCCTCGTCGTCCGCGATCTGGGCGTGAAAGACCACCTGCAACAGCAGGTCGCCCAGCTCTGCCTTCAGCTCCGTCCAGTCGCGGCGCGCGATGGCGTCGGCGACCTCGTGCGCCTCCTCTATCGTGTAGGGCGCGATGGTGTCGAACCCTTGCTCGATGTCCCAGGGGCAGCCCGTTTCGGGATCGCGCAGGCGGCGCATGATCTCGATCAGGCGGGGCATGCCCCCCGCGGGGTCATGGACGAGCGCGTCATCGGGCATTGCGGCGGCTCCGGCTTTGGGGTTGACTGGACCCTGACGCGCAAAGGCACCGGAGTCCAGCACATGGCCGTGATCAACCGCATCGCCGGACTGGCGGACGAGATGACAGACTGGCGGCGCGCGCTGCATCGCCGCCCCGAACTGGGGCTCGACTGCCACGAGACCGCCGGTTTCGTGACCGAGAAGCTGCGCGCCTTCGGCGTCGATTCGATCGAGACCGGGGTGGCCACCTCGGGCGTGGTCGCGGTGATCGAGGGGCGCGGCGGCGCGGGCCCCGCGATCGGGCTGCGCGCGGACATGGACGCGCTGCCCATCGCCGAGGCCACGGGTGCCGACTGGGCCTCGCAGGTGCCGGGCGCGATGCACGCCTGCGGTCACGACGGGCACACCGCGATGCTGCTGGGCGCGGCCAAATACCTGGCCGAGACGCGCAATTTCACGGGCCGTGCCGTGCTGATCTTCCAGCCCGCCGAGGAAGGCCCGGGCGGGGCCAGGCTGATGGTCGACGCGGGCGTGCTGGAGCGCCACGGCATCGCCCAGGTCTACGCGCTGCACACCCTGCCGGGCCGCGAGGCGGGCGCGCTGCTGACCACCCCAGGGCCGATCATGGCGGCGGTGGACACCTTCCACGTCGACATCACGGGCCACGGCGGGCACGGCGCCTATCCGCACGAAACCCGTGACCCCGTGATCGCTGCGGCGGGCATGGTGCAGGCCATCCAGACGATTGCCAGCCGCAACCACCACGCCCTTGACGACCTGGTGGTGTCGGTCACGCAGATCCACACCGGCAGTGCCGAGAACATCGTGCCCGACACGGCCTATGTGAACGGCACGGTGCGCAGTTTCGACGCCGACGTGCGCGCGATGGTGCTGCGGCGCCTGGACGAGATCGTGGCGGGGCAGGCAGCGAGCTACGGCGTGGAGGCGGCGCTGCACATCGAGGAGGGATATCCCCCGACGGTCAACGATGCCGAATGCACGGCCTTTGCCGCGGATGTCGCCGGCGAGATCGCGGGGGCCGCGCGCGTCGATACCGCGCTGACCCGCGGCATGGGGGCGGAGGATTTCGCCTTCATGCTGCAGGCGCGGCCGGGGGCCTACATGTTCCTCGGCCAGGGAGAGGGGCCGGGCCTGCACCATCCCGGGTTCGATTTCAACGACCGGGTGGCGCCGGTGGGGGCCTCGGTGCTGGCGCGGCTGGTGGAGAGGGCGCAGCCGGCGGCGGCGTGATGCCACGTCGCGCGCCGTCCGGACACACGTGAAAGGGCATCACGCCGATGGCACTTGAGGACGCGAAGAACGAGGTCGACCAGGCCTTCACCCGCGAGCGGACGCGGGGCCTGAGCCACGAGAACACCTTCGGCGGCGCGCCGTCGTTCCTGCGGCGGCGCTATACCAAGGAGCTGTCGGGGGTGGACGTGGCGGTGACCGGGGTCCCCTTCGACCAGGCGGTGACGAACCGCCCCGGCGCCCGGCTGGGTCCCCGCGCGATCCGCGAGGCCAGCGCGCTGCAGGTCTTCGACCCGCCCTACGGCTGGGCCGGGTTCGACCCGCTGAGCGAACTTTCGGTCGTCGACTACGGCGATCTCGCCTTCGATTACGCCAACGTGCCCGATTTCCCCGGTGCGCTGACGGCGCATGTCCGCGGCATCCTCGGGGCCGGCGCGGCCTGCATCGCCCTGGGCGGCGATCACTATGTCTCGTTCCCGATCCTTCGCGCGCACGCCGAGACACACGGGCCGCTGTCGCTGCTGCAGTTCGACGCCCACCCGGACACCTGGCCCGACGACGACATGCACCGCATCGATCACGGCACGATGTTCTACAAGGCGGTCAAGGCGGGGCTGGTCGACCCGGCCCGCTCGGTCCAGGTGGGCATCCGCACGGTCGTGGACGACACGCTGGGCGTGCCGATCATCGACGCCCGCGAGGTGCACGAGAACGGCGCGGCCGCCACCGCGGCGCGCATCCGCGAAATCCTGGGCGATGCGCCGGTCTATGTCACCTTCGACATCGACTGCCTCGACCCGGCCTTTGCGCCGGGCACCGGAACGCCGGTCTGGGGCGGATTGTCGAGCGCGCAGGCGGCGATCCTGCTGCGCGACATCGCGGGCATCAACATGGTCGGCGGCGATGTCGTCGAGGTCTCGCCGCCCTACGATGCGGGCGGCGCGACGGCGGTGGCGGGCGCGCATGTGGCGATGGAACTGCTGTGCCTTTGGGGCTGGACGCGCCGCGACAGCGGCCGGTGAGGAAAATGCGCATGAGGGTGAAACACGTGGTGCAGATCGTGATCCTGGCGCTGCTGATCGCGCTGGCGCTCTACATCCGCCTGGCGCCGTCGGATGCCGACCGCTGGCACCGCATGCCCGAGGCGGTGACCGACCGTGATCTCACGGGCGGGGCGATGCGCGTGGTGCACGCGGACGCCGAAAGCTTCCGGCGGCTGCACGAGATCATCACCGGCGCGCCGCGCACGCGGGTGCTGGCGGGCTCGGTCGAGGAGAGAATGGTCACCTACGTCACGCGCTCGCTGGTCTGGGGGTTTCCGGACTACACCACGATCCGCCTTCGGGGCGAACGCATCGAGGTCTACGCGCGGCTGCGCTTCGGCAACTCAGACTTCGGGGTCAATGCCGAACGCGTCGATCGCTGGCTCGCCCGGCTGGCGCAGCGACGATGACAGGCAGCCGTCCGAGATCTTGCGCCACATCGGGTTGTTCAGCGACATCTGGCATTGCGCCATGAACATCCGGCCATCCACCCGCAGGCAGATGACCTCGCCCAGTTCCACGCGATCGCCGGAACGGTCGGTGCAATAGCAATCCACCGTCTTGCCACCGACCTGCGCGTCGGCGAAGGCGGGCGTGAGGGGGACAAGCGCCAGCAAGCTGGTCAAAATCGATCGCATGGGTCGACGATACCACGACCCAGCCCCTTGACCAAACCCGCGCGAGTGGGCATCTGCCTGTCTCCATGATCCCCCTGGACCGCCTAGACCAGATCACAGAGCGCTTCGAGTATCTCGAGGCGCGCATGGCCGAGGGCAGCGGTGACATCGCCGAGCTGGCCCGCGAATACGCCGAGTTGCGCCCCGTGGTCGAGCGGATCGCGGCCTATCGCAAGTTGCTGTCGGACATCGAGGCGGCAGAGGCCATGCTCGACGATCCCGAGATGGCGGAGCTGGCACGCGCGGAACTCGAGGAGTTGCGGGCGCGCCGCCCCGAACTGGAGGAGGCGCTGCAACGCGCGCTGTTGCCGCGCGATGCGGCCGACCGGCGCCCCGCCATGATCGAAATCCGCCCCGGCACCGGTGGCGAGGAGGCCGCGCTTTTCGCCGGCGACCTGTTGCGCATGTACCAGCGCTACGCCGAGGCCAGGGGCTGGGGCTTCGACATCGTGGAACTGCAGGAAAGCGAACTGGGCGGCGTGCGCGAGGCCGTCGCGCAGGTGACGGGAGAGAACGTCTTTGCCCGGCTGAAATACGAATCCGGCGTGCACCGGGTCCAGCGGGTGCCGGAAACCGAATCCGGCGGTCGCATCCACACCAGCGCCGCCACCGTCGCCGTGCTGCCCAAGGCCGAGGCCGTGGACATCGAGATCGATCCCGGCGATATCCGCGTGGACACGATGCGCGCCTCCGGGGCGGGTGGCCAGCACGTCAACACCACCGACTCGGCGGTGCGCATCACCCACGAGCCCACCGGCATCGTCGTCACCAGCTCCGAGAAGTCGCAGCACCGCAACCGCGAGATCGCGATGGAGGTGCTGCGCGCGCGCCTTTACGACATCGAGCGCAGGCGCGCCGCCGAGGAACGCAGCGCCGACCGGGCCGCGCAGGTGGGCACCGGTGACCGCAGCGAGCGCATCCGCACCTACAATTTCCCGCAGGGGCGGATGACCGACCATCGCATCAACCTGACGCTCTACAAACTGGGCGAGGTCATGTCCGGCGACCTTGACGATGTGATCGACGCGCTGACCGCCGACGCGCAGGCCCGCCAGCTGGCCGAGATGACATGACCCTGCGCGAGGCGCTGGCCGCGGGCACCCGGCGGTTGACGGAGGCCGGCGCCGAAGCGCCTGCGCGCGCCGCCCGCGCGCTTCTGGCCGAGGCCGCCGGCATCGCCGCCGACCGTCTCGTTCCGGAGGCCGGGAGCCCCTTGCCCGACGCGGCCCGGGCCGCCTACGACGGATATCTCGACCGCCACGCCGCCGGTGAACCGGTGGCGCGAATCCTCGGCCGCCGCGTGTTCTGGGGGCGCGATTTCGCGATCTCGCCCGATGTGCTCGACCCGCGCGCGGAAACCGAGACGCTGGTGGCGCGTGCGCTTGACGGGCCCGCTCCCACACGCCTGCTGGATCTGGGGACCGGCAGCGGGGTACTCGCCGTCACGCTGTTGGCCGAATGGCCTGAGGCCTGCGCGGTGGCGACGGATGTCTCTCGGGCCGCGCTGGCCGTTGCCGGGCGCAATGCGCGCGCGCACGGGGTGGCGGACCGGCTGCACCTGTTGGCATCCGACTGGTTCGGCTCCGTTTCCGGCCGCTTCGATCTGGTCGTGGCGAACCCGCCGTATGTGACCGCCGCGGAGATGGCCGAGCTGCCGCGCGCCGTGGCCGGCCACGACCCGCACGGCGCGCTGACACCCGGCGGTGACGGGCTTTCGGCCTACCGCGCCATCGCGGCGGACGCGCCCGGGCACCTTGCGGCCGGCGGGCGTTTGCTGGTGGAAATCGGCTGGCGGCAGGGGGCGGATGTGGCCGCGATCTTCCGCGCGGCGGGCCTGCGCGACGTGGCGGTGCATGCCGATATGGCGGGGCGCGATCGTGTCGTGAGCGCGTGCAGTGCGGCCGCCGGGGCGTGACAATCCGACCCGAATCGGGGCTGAATGGACGGGTTCGCGCGGAAAATTGCGGCTTTCCCCTTGTGCTATGGCGGTCGGCATGTTTAGTGGAAGACAGTCAGGCCGGTGGATGCCCGCACGGGCGGTCCCGCTTGACACCAAGCCGGAATATGTCGGGATCCGTTAACAAGATCGGCGCGCTGACGCGCCCCTCGGATCAAAACGACGCGACGAGCACAGGGCTGACAGCTAAAACATGAGATCTTCC
Source organism: Roseovarius salinarum (assembly GCF_002834145.1). Classification (GTDB taxonomy): domain Bacteria; phylum Pseudomonadota; class Alphaproteobacteria; order Rhodobacterales; family Rhodobacteraceae; genus Roseovarius; species Roseovarius salinarum. The sequence goes on from NZ_PHNT01000002.1 coordinate 44,158, forward strand.
AAGTCACGTTCGCGGAACAAGTCGGGCCGCAGCCGCTCGATGGGCAACATCGTCAACCGGGTGTTCGAAAGCTCGGGGCCCGAGGGCAAGGTGCGCGGCACACCGCAGCAGATCATAGACAAGTACAACCAGCTCGCGCGCGACGCGCAGCTGGGCAATGATCGCGTCGCCGCGGAGAACTTCCAGCAGCACGCCGAACACTACCTGCGCATGCTGGGCGCCGCCCAGAAAGAGCAGGACCAGCGCCGCGAGGAGCAGGAACGCCAGAACCGGGAACGCCAGGCGGAACGCGACCGCGAGCGCTCGAAACGGCAGGAGCGCGACTCCGGCGGCGGATCCGAGCAGCCCGACGCGGCCGAGGCGGCGCAGCCCGACGTGGTCGACAGCGGCAGCGAAGACAGCGGCCTCGTGGAAACGCCCGAGAACAAGTCGCAGGGCAAACGCGGCCGCAAGCCCAAGCAGAAATCCAAGGCACGGTCCGAGAACGCTTCGGGTGAGGGCTCCGATAGCTCTTCGGGAGAGGGCAACGACCAAGGGACTGGCGACGACGGCAACGATGAGCAGTCGGGCGACTCCGGCGGCTCGGGCACGGCCGCCGCGGCCGAGTAACCGGCGGGTTTCGCGGCGGCGCCCACCCCGTGCGCCGGGTGCTAGTGTTCCAGGGCCCGTGCCAGCGCGCAGAATTTTTCCAGCGAAACGGCTTCGGCGCGGTCGGTGGGCGCGATCCCGGCGGCGCGCAGGCGATCCTCGACGTCCGGTGAAAGCCCTTTCAGCGCCCCGCGCAGCATCTTGCGGCGCTGGTTGAAGGCCCGCGCGACCAGCCGCTCCAGAATCCCGGGGTCCGCCGGGAAGCGCGGTCGGGGCAGGGCGGTCAGCTGCACCACCGCGCTTTCCACCTTCGGCGGCGGCGTGAAGGCGCCGGGCGGCAGCGTCATGACGATCCGCGCATCGGTGCGCCACTGTGCCAGCAGCGCAAGGCGCCCGTAGGCCTTCGAGCCGGGGGTCGCGACGATCCGCTCGGCCACTTCGCGCTGGAACATGAGCGTCAGGCTGTCCCAGAACGGTGGCCAGGCCCTTGGCGTCAGCCAGCGCACCAGGAGTTCCGTGCCCACGTTGTAGGGCAGGTTGGCGACCACCTTGATCGGCGGGGTCAAGCGGGTCAGCGGATCAAGATCCAGCGCGTCGGCCTGCACCACCTCGAGCCGCCCCGGGTAGGCCTCCGCGATCTCGGCCAGCACGGGCAGGCAGCGCGCGTCCTTCTCGACCGCCAGCACGTGCCGCGCGCCCTGAGCCAGCAGGCCGCGCGTCAACCCGCCCGGCCCGGGCCCGACCTCGAGCACATCGGCCCGTGTCAGGTCGCCCGCGGTGCGGGCGATCTTTGCGGTCAGGTTGAGATCCAGCAGGAAGTTCTGCCCCAGCGCCTTGCGGGCGGACAATCCATGCGCCGCGATCACCTCGCGCAGGGGCGGCAGATCGTCGATGGCGCTCATGCGTGCCCCCCGTTTTCATCTTGCGCGAAATACTCGCCGGGGGTCCGGGGGTGGCAAACCCCCGGGGGCAAGGCGGGGCGCCACCGCGTCATGCGGTGCGGGCCCGGGCCATGTCACGCGCCAGTTTCAGCGCCTCGATCGTCGAGGCCGGGTTGGCAATTCCCTCTCCGGCGATATCCAGTGCCGTGCCGTGGTCGGGCGAGGTGCGCACGAAGGGCAAGCCCAGCGTGACGTTCACGCCGCGATCGAAATCCAGCGTCTTGACGGGGATCAGCGCCTGGTCGTGGTACATCGCCACCGCCGCGTCATAGGACGCGCGGGCGGCATCGTGGAACATCGTGTCGGCCGACAGCGGTCCGCGCAGATCCAGCCCCTCGGCCCGCAGCCGATCAAGGCGCGGCGCGATCACCTCGATCTCCTCGCGTCCCATGCGGCCGCCTTCGCCGGCGTGCGGGTTGAGCCCGGCCACGGCGATGCGGGGGCGCTCGATGCCGAAATCGCGGGTCAGCGCGGCGTGCGTGATCCGCACGGTCTGTTCCAGAAGTTCGGCCGTCAGCGCACCGGGCACCTGCGCCAGCGGGATATGGATCGTCGCGGGCACGACCCGCAACTGCGGACCGGCAAGCATCATGACGACGCGGTCGACCCCCGCAAGCGCGGCGAGGTACTCGGTATGGCCCGGATAGGCGAACCCCGCCCCCTCCTGGAGCGCCTGCTTGTGGATGGGCGCGGTGCACAGGGCGCCGGCCGCGCCCGATTGCACCAGCGCGACGCCGCGCGCGATGACCTCGACCACCGCGCGCGCCAGCGCCGGGTCGGGATGACCGGGCCTTGCCGGGCCGGGGAAATCATGACGCAGCACCGGCAGGCCCGTTCCGGCGGCCTCGGCCGCCTGGGCGGGGTCATCGATCTCGGCCACGGGTGTGCCCTCGGGCAGGTGCCGCGGGTCGCCGATGAAGAAGAACGGCAAGACATCGGCCAGGGCGTCATGCGCCCGCGCGGCCAATTCCGGGCCAATGCCCGCGGGCTCGCCGCAGGTCAGTGCGACGGGCGGGATCATTGCCTCACGATGCGGGCCTCGGCGCGCAGCCGCTCGAGATAGGAATTCGCGAAGGACTCCAGCCGCCGGTTGCGGATCTGGAAGCTCAGCTCCTCCTCGGACGGCCCCTCGGCGTCGGTTTCCAGCTCCGGGCTGCGGCCGCAGAGCATGAGCATCAGCAGCGTTCGCCCGTCGTTGCGCGTGACGTTCATGGACACCTCGCCCGCGTCCAGCTTGGCCAGCTCCAGGCGGATGTCCTGCGGTATCTCGCCCGGCGCCTTGCTGGTGCGCTGCAACGCGTCCTCGGGCATGTCACGGGCCACGCCGTACAGGTCGTCGCAGGTGTCGGTGACCGCCTCGATCTCGGCCGCCGTCGAAAGCGTCTCCTCGCTGCGCCCGCCGGGAATCGCCAGCGTTGCGTATTCGATCGCCGCGTAGTCCGGCTCCGGCGCGGAAACCTCGCGAATGTTGCGCAATTGGAACAGGGCGAGCGCGCCGTCCAGCGGCAACGGGTCCGTGACCTCGCCCGGCGCGAGCCCGAGGATGATCGGGCGCAACTGTTCGGGCAGCTCCGTGATCGGCAGCCAGTCCATGCGCCCGCCGCGCACGCTGGAGCGCGCGGCCGAGTGTTCGCGCGCCATCTCGGCGAAGCCCTCGATCGTCTCGACCCGCGCGATGCGTTTGGCCAGCTGTTCGGCCTGGGCCATCTGCTGCGGCGGCGCGGGCAGGATGATCTCCGACACCAGGACCTGCACCCCGGTGACCCCGCTGGTCGCGGCCTTGGCACGCTTGATGTCCTCCTCGCTCACCGACACGCGGCTTCCGAACCTGGCGCGGACCAGTTCGCGCCAGGTGACGCCGGCATGCACGAAATCGCGGAACGTCTCGCGTTCCACGCCGCTGCCTTCCAGTGCCTCCACGAATTCCTCGGTGGACATGTCGTTGCGGCCGGCGAATTCCTCCATGCCGCTTTCGACGGCGGCCTCGTCCACGACGATGCCTTCGGCCTCGGCCGCGTCGAGCTTGAGACGCTCCTCGACCAGTTGCTCGCGGGCAAGCTTGGCCGCGTCGCCCGGCGCGCGCAGCAGGCGCAGCAGGCGTTCGCGCTGTTGCAGTTCATAGCGCGTGATCGCCTTGTCGTTGACCTTGATGACCGGTTCGAAAAGGTTCTGCGCGCTGGCCGGCGTGCTCAGCCCCATGGTGCCGGCCACCAGCGCGGCGGCCAGGGTCATGACGGTCAGAATGTGACGCATTCGATGTATCTTCCTGCTTAGTTCCTGCATGTTCGGACGTAGTCACCGTCCTTCTTGCGTGCGCTGAAGCCCCGCAACCCGACGGTCAGGCTGACCCCGGTCGAGGGCTCGAGCACCCCGGATGACGTGAACCGACGCGAGGCCGAAAGCGTGATGTCCACGCATTCGTTCGTGTATGTCAGGCCGAGACCGGCGGTCACCGCCTCGTCCCGGGCGACGTCATAACGCCAGTGGGCGCTGCCCGTCCAGTGCCGCGACAACCGGTAGCTGCCGTCGAGCGACCATTCCGAGATCGTGCGTGGGCGGTTTTCCGCCGGATCGGCCCGGAGCCAGATGTAGGTGGCGCCGAAATCGGCGCGCGCGTTCGTCCAGGCGGCGCGCGTCTCGGCCTTCGTGGCCGCGTCCAGGCTGTTTTCGAACAATCCGCGGGTCGTCAGCGACAGCCCGTTCGGCCGTTCGACGTGAACGGCTGCAAGCGTGTCGGAATGGCGCCCCTGCAGCCCCGAGGTGCGCGTGAAATCGGGCGTGCCGTTGGCATCGAGCTGGCGTTCGTCCCGCACGACCTTGCCGAGCGCGAGGGTGGTCTGCCCCCCGTCGGTGCCGAAGCGGGTCCAGCGCGTGCCGAGCGCGGCAGCAGCGCCGCGCTCGCGGCGGTCCGGGGCGGCGAAGCGTGACATCGACAGCAGGTTGCCTTCGTCGAACTCGGGCCGCGTGCTTTCGTCGTTCGGGATGTCGGGGTTGGCCCCGCCGACCCAGGCGACCTGCGCCAGCGGCTCAAGCAGGTGGCGCGCGCCATCCGGGCCGGTCTTGCTCAGGGGCCAGCGCAGCGTCAGCGCGGTTTCCGGCGTGACCTCGCTGGCCCGGCTCAGGCTGGTCGCGCCGGCATCCGAGAGGAAGAAGCCGTCGGCGGCCAGCCCGGCCTGCGTCGTGGCGCGCAGCCCGGCCGGACCCGTCCACGTGCGGCGCCAATCGAAGCCCGCCGACAGCCGCGTCATGTCGCGCCCGTCCGCGAACAGGTCCACGTCGGGCCCGTCCGTCGCGATCGAGGAGGTGCGTTCGTGCGCATGTGCCCCCAGGGTCAGCCGCAATTCGCCGCCTGTCGCGGCCGGGAACATGCGCCGTTCATAGGTGGCGTCCACCGCCCGCGTGGGGAGCGTGGCATTGCTTTCCCCGGCGCGAAGGGATTCGTAGTGGGTCAACGCGCCCAGCACGTATTCGTCGCGTTCGGCCCGGTCCACCGCGATCCGGCTGTCCAGCCTGTCCTTCTCGGAATAGCCGTATTCGAGCATGTAGACATCGTCGCTTGTCGCCTCGATGTCGAAGCTCAGCTGGTAGCCGCGGTCGAGCGCGAAATCGCCCTGCAAGAAGCTGTAGCCGCGCCGGGAATCGCTGCCGATGTCGTCGTCGGACACCGCGCCGCGCCAGCTGAGGTCACCGTTGCGGAAGGCCTGGCGGTACCGGAACTCCATCGTCCGGGTCTTGCCGGTGACGAAGGGGGTGAGCGTCAGGTCGCGGTGGTCGCCCATGCGGATGAAATAGGGCACCTTGACCCCGGTGCCCAGCAGGCTCGACGTGTAGAGGGAGGGAATCAGGAACCCGGTCGCGCGTTTCACCGTCGGGTCGGGCAGGCGCAACCGCGGCAGGTAGAACACCGGCGTGTCGCGCACCATGAACCGGGCCCCCTCGAAATAGAGCTGACGCGCTTCGCGGTCGTGGATCACGCGGTCGGCGCGGATCTGCCACAACGGCGCGTCGCCGTCCTCGCAGATCCGGCAGGAGGTCACGGCCGTCTTGTCCAGCTGCACGTAGCGGCCGCCGCGCCGCTCCATCCGAGCGGCGGCCAGCTGAAGCTGCCGGCCCAGCACGATGCGCGCGCCGCGCAGGATCCCGTTGCGCAGGTCCGCGTCGAGGGCGGCCGCGTCGGCGAGCACCACGGTCTCCTCGCCTTCGTGCAGCGTGATCGGCCCCTCGATCCGGAGGCTGTCTGCGGCCCGGTCGTAGACCACGCGTTCCGCGGTCATGCGACGGCCGCCGTGCATGACCTCGACATTGCCCGCGGCGATCAGGCGGCCGCCCTCGGTGCGGATACTGTCGGCGACCAGGACGGCCGGGCCGTCCTGCGCCGCCGCCGAGGTGGATAGCAACGCCGCGCCAAGCAGCACGGCCAGCGCGGCCAGCCACGCGCCGTGGCGGAAGATGCGGCGCGCCGGTCTCATCCGTCCTCCATGTGCAGAAGGATGCCGACGGCCAGCAGGAAGGTGGCCAGTGGCGGGGCCCAGGCCGCCAGCAGCACGGGAACCTGCCCGTTCTCGCCCATGATCTGGGCGAAGTTGCGGATGTAGTAGAGCACGAAGCACAGCAGAACGGCCGTCAGCACGGAAACGCCGGTATCGGCCAGCCGTGCGTGGCGCATGGCGAAGGCCGCCGCGATCATGACCAGTCCGGTCAGGAACAACGGGCGCGAGATCTCGGACTGCAGCCAGACGGCGTAGCGCCGCGCGGAGAAACCCGCCTCCTCGAGCTGGTCGATGAAGCCGGGCAGCGCCCAGATCGAAATGAATTCGGGCTTGCCGAAGCTGTCGACGATCCGATCCCGGGTCAGCGCCGAGGGAACCGTCATCTCGTCCAGTTCGCGCGCCGCGCGTTCGGGATTGCCGCTCACGCGCAGCGGCCAGATCTTGGCGTCGCGCAACCGCCATCCGCCGTCTTCCAGTGCGGCGCTGTCTGCCATGATGCGGCGCAACGGCTGCCCGTCGGGCGAAAACGCGATGAAGGTCGCCGCGTAAAGCACGCTGAGGTCGGAACTGGCGCGTTCGGCATGGATCACCGTCTGGCCCCGCGCGCCACCCTGGCGCAGCCACAGCCCGGTGTCGGAAATCGCGAGCACGTTGCGACCGGCGCCGAGGTGCGCATTTATCAGTTCGTTGTATCGCTTGGCGGTGGCCGCCACGACCGGATTGAAGACGGTCAGGCCCACGACCCCCACCAGCGCGGCCACGATCATGGGCGCGGCCAGCGTACGCAGCGCCGAGCGCCCCGCGGCGCGGACGACGACGAGTTCCGAGCTGCGGGCGAGCCGGACGAAGAGCGCGACGGTGGACAGGATCATCACCAGCGGCATGATCTCGTAGTTGGCCTCCGGCGCCTTGAGGAACACCAGCTCGAGCACCTCGGCAAAGGACATGTCGGGAAAATCCTGCACCTCGTCCACGAGGTCGATGAGCGTCAGGATCACGACGAAAACCACGAAGACGCCGAGAAACGACACCAGGAACTTGCGCGCGAAGTAAAGGTCGAGCGTCATGCGGTGCCTCCCTTCCACCGCGCGCGGGCGATCGCGCGGGTCACAAGCCCCGGCCGAGCCGCCACCGCCAGCAGGAGCATGACGGTTCCGAACCCGGCCACCACCGGCAGGTAGAGAAGCGGCCACAGCGCCGGCTGCGCCAGCACCAGCCCGGACACCCCGCTTTCGGCCAGCTTGAGCAGCACGAGAAGAACGAAGGCGCCCAGGATCTGCCACCAGACGCCGAAACGGCTGTAGGTCCCCACGAGCAGCGTGGCGAAGCCGACCAGTGCCCCGATGACGCACATCAGCGCCTGCGTTATGCGCGAATGCCCTTCCAGCAACACCGATCCCACGGCGGCGCCCGTGCGCGCCGCCACCGCCGCCGGCTGGCCCAGCAGCGCCGGGGTGGCGGTGAAGCTCACCCGGTCGCGGTTGACGGCGCCGGCCTCCATCAGCTGGCTGATGTCATAGGAGAAGTCCTCGAAATGCGTGGTGAACAGCCGGTCGCCGTCGCCGCGCACGTTCTGCGCCAGCCCCTCGACCATGACGAGGTGCGTGTCGCCGGCCTCCTGCACCAGGTAGGCCTGCGACGAGGTGTAGGTGATCGGGTTGGCCGGGTCGCGCCGGTCGGACAGGAAAACGTCGTTCAGCGCGCCGTCGGCCGTGATTTCACGGATGTAGAAGGTCATGCCGTCGGCCGGGTGCAGGAATTCGCCCTCGGTCAGCAACTTGGCGGTCACGTTGCGCGACACCTCGGTCTGGCGCAGGAAAAGCTGGCTGGCGCTCATGGGGATCAGCACGTGCGTCAGCACAGACATCATCGCCGCCGCGATCAGCCCGTAGACCAGCACGGGCCTTGCCAGCCGCCACGGCGAATAGCCCGTCGCCTGCATCACCGTCAGCTCGCTTTCCGTGCTCAGCCGGTTGGTCACGTAGATCGCCGCCGCGAACACCGCGATCGGCAGCACCACGCCGATCACCGCGGGCAGCGACAGCGCCGTGAACTCCAGGAACACCATGCCGGTCTGGCCCTCGCCCAGCAGCCGGTCGAAAACGCGCACGGCCTTGTTGATCCAGAAGATCAGCACCAGAACGAGGGCGAAGAACCCGAACAGGACCATGAACTGCGACAGCATGTACCTGTCGAATCTGGTCACGGAAGACTCCCACCCCTCAAGATATTGTCCGGCAATCTATCGGAATTGGCCACGGGGGAAAACTGCTAACTGGTCATGCTCGCGCAGGCGCGCTAGGACTCGCGCAACCGCGACAGTCATCCACAGGAATGGGAGCAGCCAACATGACCCAACCGGTCGCCGTCCAGTTCACCGAGACCGATCTTGCCCGCGTGGCCGAGGCCGAGGGCCGCGTGGCGGCCTTCATCACCCCCGACGGCAAGATGGACGCCGGTGCCCGGCGTGTGAACAAGCTGACCAAGGGCGCGCTGGCGCGGATGACCGAGGCGCCGGGTTTCGCCAGGAAGAAACCCGGCGACGTCGTGACCCTGGCCTGGCCGGCGGGCATGGCCGCCGAGGCCGTCGACATCGTCTGCCTGCCCCGCAACGCGGGCGCCGAGGACCTGCGCAAGGCCGGCGCGGCGCTGGGCAAGGCCAAGGGCAAGGCGCCGCTGCTCGTCCTGGCCGGCCCGTTGCGCAAACCCGCCGAGCTGGTGCAGGCCGCGGTGCTTCGCGCCTACGAGTTCGACGTGCACAAGACGCGCGATGCCGGCGACGACGCGGATGACACCGCGCCCGGCCCGCTCACCGTGATGTGCGGCAAGCCCGACGAGGCCGAGGCCGCCGCCCGCCCGGGGCTGGCCGTGGCCGAGGGCGTTTTCCTGACCCGTGACCTGGTCAACGAACCCGCCAACGTGCTGACCACCACCGAGTTCGCCCGCCGCATCCAGGGCCTGGAGGCACTGGGCGTCGAGGTCGAGATCCTCGAAGAGGACGCACTGGAAAAGCTCGGCATGGGCGCGCTGCTGGCCGTGGGGCAGGGCAGCGACAGCCCCTCCAAGGTGGCGGTGATGCAGTGGCGGCACGGTGAAAAGGACGCCGCGCCGCTCGCGCTGATCGGCAAGGGCGTCGTGTTCGATACCGGCGGCATCAGCCTCAAGCCTGCCGCAAGCATGGAGGAGATGACGATGGACATGGGCGGTGCGGGCGTCGTCACCGGCGTGATGCACGCGCTGGCCGCCCGCAAGGCGCGCGCCAATGTCGTGGGTCTCGTCGGGCTGGTGGAGAACATGCCCTCGGCCCGCGCCTACCGGCCCGGCGACGTCGTCACCTCGATGAAGGGCGATACCGTGGAGGTGATCAACACCGATGCCGAGGGGCGGCTCGTGCTGGCCGACGTGCTGTGGTACGCGCAGCAGCGGTTCAAGCCCGCTGCGATGGTGGATCTTGCCACGCTGACGGGCGCGATGATCATCGCGCTGGGCCACGAGAAAGCGGGCGCCTTCGCCAACGACGACGGCTTGTGCCGCGCCTTCCTCAAGGCGGCGGACGACACCGGCGAGGGCGCGTGGCAACTGCCGATGGGCGATGCCTACGACGAGCTGCTCAAGAGCCAGATCGCCGACATGAAGAACGTGGGTGGCCGCTCGGCCGGCTCGATCACGGCCGCGCAGTTCCTCGCCCGGTTCGTGACCGACGACACGCCGTGGATCCACCTCGACATCGCCGGGGTGGCGCGCACGGGCACCGAGACCACGCTTGCCCCGAAGGGCGCCACGGGCTGGGGCGTGCGCGCGCTCGACCGGCTGGTCGCCGACGGGTACGAGACCGGCTGAGGCGCGCGGCGATGGGGGCGGCCTTCTTCTATCACCTCACGCGCCGGCCGCTGGAGGCCACGCTGCCCATGCTGCTGGAAAAGGCGCGCGCGGCCGGCTGGCGCGTGGCGGTGCGCGGCGTCGATGCCGCGCGCATGGAATGGCTGGACGAGAAGCTGTGGCTCGGCCCCGAGGAGCAGTTCCTGGCCCACGGGCTGGCCGGGGCGCCCAACGCCGCCCATCAGCCCATCCTTCTGACCACCGCGCCGGGTGCCGCGCCCAACGCGGCGGAATGCCTGATGAGCGTGGACGGCGCCCCGGTCGACCCCGGCGAGGTGCAGCGCCTCGAACGTGTCTGCGTCATCTTCGACGGCGGCGACGCGGCGGCGGTCGACCAGGCGCGGGCGCAATGGAGGGCTCTCACGCAGGCCGGGTGCCGGGCGCAGTACTGGTCGGAAGCCTCCGGCAAGTGGGAAAAGAAGGCCGAGCGCTGAGAGCGCCCGTGCCTTCACCTTGGCCCAAATACTCCCGCCGGAGGCGCCTGACATCCGCCGCGTGTCCCCGCCGGGCGGGGCCGGGGGCCAACGGCCACGATCGCACCCGCCCGAGGAGGACGGCCGCAGGCCGGCGACGAGACATCATGCGCGCCGCAGGCGCACCGCTTGCGAAGATGCCGTCGGCAATGCCGCGCCCGCATGAAAAAGGGCCGCCCGCACGATGGCGCGGCGGCCCAGGTAAAGGAGCCCGGGGAGGAGAAAGGAGAGGGCTCCGATTCGGTGCAGGGTTGCAGGATCAGAACGACATGACCTGCGTGTCCTCGGCCATCAGGCGCTTGGCCATCGGGCCCGGCTTGGCCGCGCCCACGCCGTCGATCAGCGCGTCCTGACCCACGCCCTTGTTGGGCAGGTAGATCGCGCAAACCTCGACCGTGCCGCCCTGGTCCATGATCATCTTCATCAGTTTCTGCGGGCTCATGCCCTTGGGTTCCTGCGGGGCGGTGGCACCCTCGGGCGCGTCCTTCAGCGCGACGTCGCCGCCCGGGCCGCACAGCAGCGTGTAGGTCTCGGCGCCCTGCTTGAGCGACGTCATGGTCAGCACCATGCTCATGAGCTGCGTCTGGGGGTTCTCGCTCGTCAGGATGGTCACGAGCTTGTCGTTGGCCTCCTCGGCCTGGGCGGGCAGGCCCGCGGCGGCGGCCAGCGTCAGCGCGACGGCGGTGAGGGTCTTGCGCATGTCGAATCTCCTTTGGCATTCAAACCTGAATTTGCGAAACAGGTTTTCACACCTCCCCGCCTAACGACCGGACGAAGGGGTGACTTTGACCTAGGTCAAAAATATGCGGAAAAAGGAATGTGATGCATGCCTGTGTCGCGCATGCGCGCGCGTGTGCCATCGTGGCGCGCGGCGGATATCGGCAAGGTTGAATGGAAGAGGAAAGTGCAGGCTTCTGTTGCCAGGTGCCTGCGAACCCCGCCTGACCTTGCTAGAGGCCAGGGCTTCAAGGTTTCGGTCTTGTTACCGCTTACGCGGCAACGGCGACCGGAGCATGATTGTCGTTGGCAATTATGCTTTGACGGACCGATAACGGTGGTACCTCACCGGGACAAAGCCACGCCTTTACACGTTCGTCGATCCTGTTTCGGCCCCGTGTCCCGCCAACGACCGGGTATCTGGTGGAGCCGCCGGGTACCGCCCCCGGGTCCGAACCGCTTATTCCGCGCGCGTTTATGCCCATAGTCCCTTGCGGGACACCTTCAATGTAATGGCTGCGTCGCGTTTTGCAACGGGCAACGGCGGGTCTGGCGCCTGGCCCGCGCGTCGTGCAATAGGGGGATGACCAAGGCCGGGACCCCGAAGATGAGACGACTGAAGAACCACCAGGCACGCGAGCAATGGATCGCCCGCACGCTGCGCGCGCTGCCCGAGGGCAGCAGCCTGCTCGACGTGGGCGCCGGCGAATGCGCCCACAAGCAGTATTGCACGCACCTCGATTACCTCGCGCAGGACATCGCCGAATACGACGGCACCGGCGACGGGGCGGGCCTGCAGACCGGGCGGTGGGACACCAGCGCGCTGGACTTCGTCTGCGACCTCTACGACATCCCCGAGGCGCGGCAGTTCGACACCGTATTCTGTTCGGAGGTGCTCGAACACGTGGTGGATCCGGTGCGCGCGGTGGAAAAGCTCGGGCGGCTGACGCGGCCGGGCGGGCGCATGGTCCTGACCGCCCCGTTCAATTCGCTCACGCATTTCGCGCCCTACCACTACTGCACCGGGTTCTCGCGCTATTTCTACGAGCTGCACCTGCCGCGGCTCGGCTTCGAGATCGAGGAGCTGACCGCGAACGGCGGCTACTTCGACATGATGGACCAGGAACTGGGGCGCGTGTCGCGCACGCGGCGCCAGTTCGGCGCCTGGGTGCCCGACCCGCTGACATGGCTGCTGATGCAGCTGGCGCGGCTCAACGTGCGGCTGCTTGCGGCCTGTGACGGCCCGCGCATGGCCCGGCGCAGCAGCGAACTGCAGTGCATGGGCTGGTTCGTCGTCGCGCGCAAGGCCGACGACGCGGGCAACTGACGGCGCCCGGGCTCAGCCCGCAGCGGGCGCCGCGCGCGCCAGCATGCCGAACAGGTCGCGCGGGTCGTCCGGGTCGGCCAGCATGTCGAGTTCCTGCACCAGCCCGGTGCCGCCCACCCGGTCGCGGACGAAACGCAGGGCGCTGAAATCCTCGATCGCGAATCCCACGCTGTCGAACAGCGTGATCTGCCCCGCGCCGGTGCGACCGGGCGCGGTGCCCGCCAGCACCTGCCACATCTGCGTGACGGGATGGTCGGGGGCCAGTTGCTGGATCTCGCCCTCGACCCGGGTCTGCTCGGGGTATTCCACGAAGATCTCGGCGCGCTGCAGGACGCCCGGCGCCAGCTCCGTCTTGCCCGGGCAGTCGCCGCCGATCGCGTTGATGTGCACGCCGCTGCCGACCATGTTGTCGGACAGGATGGTCGCATACTGCTTGTCGGCGGTGCAGGTGGTGATGATCTGCGCCCCCTCCATCGCGGTCTCGGCGCTCTCGCAGGGCACGACGGTCAGCCCCGAGCCGGCAAGGTTGCGCTCGGCCTTGGCCGTGGCCGCCGGGTCGATGTCGTGGAGCCGCACGCTCTTCAGGCCGCAGACGGCCTTCATGGCGAGGCTCTGGAACTCCGACTGCGCGCCCGCGCCGATCATCGCCATGGTGTCGGCGCCGCGCGGGGCCAGGTGCCGTGCGGCCATGGCCGAGGTCGCCGCCGTGCGCAGCGCCGTCAGCAGCGTCATCTCGGACAGCAGGACGGGGTAGCCGTTGCCGACGTTCGCCAGCAGCCCGAAGGCGGTGACGGTCTGCAGACCGGCCCGCGTGTTCCTCGGATGGCCGTTGACGTACTTGAAACCGTAGACCTCGCCGTCGGAGGTGGGCATCAGCTCGATCACGCCCTCGTCCGAATGGCTGGCCACGCGCGGCGTCTTGTCAAAGAGCTCCCAGCGGCGGAAATCCGCCTCGATGTAGTCGGCCAGCCCCTGCAGCATCGGCTCTATCCCGATGTGATGCACCAGTTTCATCATGTTCTCGACCGAGACGAAGGGCACGAGTGCCTTGTCGGAGGGGTGCAGCTTGGGCATTCGAAGCTCCTTTGCTCAGCCGTAGGCCCGGGTGGGCCGATCGAACACACGCCGCCCCAGCGCCGAGGCGGCCAGGTCCACCATCACCTGCGCGGTGCGGCCGCGCTCGTCGAGGAAGGGGTTGAGTTCCACCAGGTCGAGCGAGGTCATCAGCCCGCTGTCGCAGACCATCTCCATCACCAGGTGCGCCTCGCGGATCGTGGCCCCGCCGGGCACGGTGGTGCCCACCGCCGGGGCCACGGCGGGATCGAGGAAATCGACGTCGAGCGAGACGTGCAGCGCCCCGGCGGCCGCGGCGACGCGATCGAGAAAGGCCGACAGCGGCCGCGCGATCCCGGTCTCGTCGATCTCGCGCATGTCGTGCCGCCCGATCCGGGAACCCTGCAGGACCGCGCGTTCGGCCGCGTCCACCGACCGCAGGCCGAGGATGCAGATGTTTTCCTCGGGGACGGGCGTGACCGCCGGGAACCCGTCGAAGCCGCCGTGGCCCGTGACATAGGCCAGCGGCGTGCCGTGCAGGTTGCCCGACTGCGTGGTGCGCGGCGTGTGGAAATCGCTGTGCGCGTCCAGCCACAGCACGAACTGCGGCCGCCCGGTTTCGGCCGCGTGTGCGGCCACCCCGGCGATCGCGCCCAGCGAAAGGCTGTGGTCACCGCCAAGGAACACCGGCAGCCCCTCGTTCATCGCCGCGTGGCCTTCGCGCATGAGCGCGCGGGTCCAGCCGATGCTTTCGGCCAGCCCGTGAAGGTGCGCGGGCGCATCGGCGGGCGTGTCGGACGGATCCGGGGCCAGGTTGCCGGCGTCGCGCACGTCATGGCCCAGCTCCGCAAAGGCGCGCGGCAGCCCCGCCACGCGATAGGCATCGGGGCCCATCAGGCAGCCGGTGCGCCGCTTGCCGCTGTCCACGGGCGCGCCGATGAGAACACAGGATCCGGGTGTCATGGGGCATGCTCTCCGAGTGTTGCTGCGGGCAAGGTGATTTCGAAACAGGTTGATTTGAAGCCGGTATTTTGCACAAATCGGGCGCGCTGCATGCGAAACGGAGGACAGGGCGTGCGAAATGGATGATATCGACCAGCAGCTGATCTCGGCGCTGCGGCACGATGCGCGCGCCTCGCTGTCCGATCTCGCGCTGGAGCTGGGGGTGTCACGCACCACCGTGCGCGGGCGCATCGAGCGGCTGCGGCGCGCGGGCGAGATCGTTGGGTTCACCGTGGTGCTCAAGGCCGACACCGCGCGCGATCCGGTGCGCGGGCTGATGATGATCGGTATCGAGGGCCGCGGCACCGACCGGATCCTGCGGCAGCTGGGCGGGCTTTCGGCCGTGCGCGCGGTGCACACCACCAACGGCCGCTGGGATGTCATCGTCGAGATCGGCACGGCCACGCTGGAGGAATTCGACGGCGTGCTGGCGCGGATCCGCCGTTTCGACGGGATCGCGCACTCGGAGACCAGCCTGCTTCTGAGCACGCGCAAGGCCGCGACCGCCTGAGCCTGTGGCGCGTGGCGGGATGCCTCCGGCGGGAGTATTTCGGGCAAGATGAAGGGCAGGGCGCCCTTGCCCGCGGTCAGCCGCGGCGCGCCGCAATCAGCCAAAGCGCGGCGAGAGCGAGGGAGACGAGCGCGTTCCAGCCGGCCATCGAGACCCCGAGCATCTGCCACGGCACCTCGTCGCACATGACGATGGCCGGGGCGCTTTCGGGGTTGAGCAGTTCCGCCCCGCTCAGCCCCGACAACCCCGCGCCACCGCCGGTGCAGCCGGCCGGACCCGGCCACCATGCCTGTTCGACACCGGCATGATAGAGCCCCAGGCCCGCGGTGGTCAGCGCCGCGCACCCGCCCAGCGCGGGCAGGGCGGCGCCCGGGCGGACCAGGGCGGCGGCGCCCAGCACGACGGCCGCCGCGTGCGGCCAGCGTTGCCACAGGCAAAGCTTGCAGGGTGCCAGCCCGCCGAGGTGCTGGAAGGCCAGCGCGCCCAGCAGCAGCGCCGCCGAGCCACCGGCGGCGATCAGGATGTAAAGGGTGCGCCGTTGCATGTCACAGGTGCCTTATCAGGTAGAACCCGCCGATGAGAAGCACGACGAAGAGGATCGACAGCGGCCCGAGCCAGCGTTCGATGAAGTCGCGGATCGGCGCGCCGAACTTCCACAGCAGCGCGGCCACGAGGAAGAAGCGCAGCCCCCGCGCGATCACCGAGGTCACCATGAAGACGGCCAGCGGCATGCTTGTCCAGCCGGCCATGATGGTGATGACCTTGTAGGGGAAGGGCGTGACGCCCGCGGTGAGCACCGCCCAGAAGCCGAAATCGTTGAAGCGGGTGTTGAATGCCTCCATCGACTCGGTCTTGCCTAGGCTTTCGAGGATCGGCCGGCCGACTTCCTCGTAGGCGAAGGCGCCGATCGCGTAGCCCAGCAGCCCGCCCAGCACCGAGGCCACCAGCGCGACGGCTGCGATCAGCCAGGCCCGGCGCGGCTGGGCGAGGATCATCGGGATCAGCAGCACGTCGGGCGGGATCGGAAAAACCGAGCTCTCCGCGAAGGAGACCGCGGCGAGGACCCAGAGCGCGCGCGGGTGGCGGCCCATCCGGATGGTCCAGTCGTAGAGTCGTCTTATCATGCGCGCGGCTTTCGCGGTTTGGACTGGACGCCTCAGAGCACGCAGGATGCCAGGGGTCAAGCCCGCCCGCGCCGCACTGGACGGCGCCCCGCACCTCGGCTACAGAAGGCGCGTGCCCAAGTGGCGGAATGGTAGACGCAGGGGATTCAAAATCCCCCGGCCGAAAGGCCGTGCCGGTTCGAGTCCGGCCTTGGGCACCATATCGACGGTTTGCGCGGGACAGGTCGTGCCGTTCGGGGCGCGATACCGTGCCGGGAGCGTTGCTCAGACGAAACTTTCGAGCGACAGGTCGCGGTTGCGCAGCAGGGTGCGCAGCCGTTCGAAACCGCGTTCGCGCAGCTGGCGCACGCGTTCCTTGGAGATCCCGAACCGCGTGCCCAGCGCCTCGAGCGTTTCCGGCGGATCGGACAGATAGGTGGCGACGATGATCTCGCGTTCGCGCTCGGGCAGCTTGCACATCGCCTTGACGATCACCGCGCGCAGCTTCTCGGTGTCCAGATCGGCCGAGACCTCGGCCTCGACGTCCGTCTGCGGATCAACGAGCAGCGCCATGCGGTCCTCGCCGTCTTCCTCCAGCGCCGGCGCGTTCAGCGAACTGTCGCTGCCCGAAAGCTGCGTGCGGATGTCGCCCAGCTTTTCCTGGCTGAGGCCCAGGGCCGCCGCGATGCGCGCCTCGTTGTCGTCCGCATCCGGGTGCGCCGCGCCCACTTCCTTCTCGACGCGCGAGAGGTTGAAGAACGCCTTGCGGAAGCTGGCGGTGTTGGGGCGCCGCACCACCGACAGGTTGGCCAGCCGGAAATCCTGGATCTCGGCGCGTACCCACCAGACCGCGTAGGTCGAGAACCGCACGTCCTGGGAGGCATCGAAGCGGTCGGCCGCCTTGAGCAACCCGATATGCGCCTGCTGGAGAAGGTCCGGGTCCGGGGTGGACGTGCCGGGGGCAAACCGCTTGGCCATCGCCGCCGCGAGCGGCGTGAAGGCCTGGACCAGCTGGTGGCGCGCGGTCTCGTCCCGGTCGTGCTGCCACGCCTGAATCAGCCGCCGCTCTTCCTGCGCGTCCAGCATCGCGTGCTCGCTCGTCTGCCGCCGGCGCGTCGTCCAGTGCCTGACCGGTTTGTTCATAGGGTCACCCAATTCCGTTTCGAATCGACACTATATTGGCCATGCGGGTCTTGTCAAAACAGTTTCGATTCGATACCAAAATGCCATGTCAGACACCACCGCCATCGCGGACCGTATCGCCGAGATGCTGGTCCATCTCGGGCGCACCGCGTGCAGCGAGGACGGCCAGTCCGGCCTGACCGCGGCGCAATGGACCTGCCTGAGGTTCTTTTCCCACGCCAACCGGACCACCTGCACGCCCTCGGCCTTTGCCAGTTTCCACGCGACGACGCGCGGCACGGCGTCGCAGATCGTCAAGACGCTGGAACGCCGCGGGCTGGTCTGCCGGGAACGCTCGCCGGTGGACGGCCGCAGCGTTTGCTTCGCGCTGACGGAGGCGGGGTGGGCGGCCCTGTCGCATGATCCGCTGGGTGATCTCATCGCGTCGCTGGACGGCCTCGGCCCGGCCGAGCGCGAGGCGTTCCTTCAGATGCTGTCGCGCGTGGCCTCGACGCTCGCCGCGCGTCGCGGCGGGCGCACCTTCGGCACCTGCAGTGATTGCACGCATTTCTCGACCTCGGAAGGAAGCGGCTACTGCGCCTGCATGGCGGCGCATCTGGGCACCGGGGAAATCGACAAGCTGTGCATTGACTACAGCGGCGCCGATCATCAGGTCGACGGCAAGCAAGGAAAGGACAGCCAGCATGACAGCCAGTGATGCCAGTGACAGCCGGGCCCCCGGCGCGCGCCGGATGATCGCGATCAGCAGCGGCAAGGGCGGCGTCGGCAAGTCGACGGTGGCGGCGAACATGGCCGTGGCGATGGCGCGCGCCGGTTTGCGCGTGGGCGTGGTCGATGCCGACGTCTACGGCCCCTCGATCCCCGGCATGCTGGGCATCGCCCGAAACGCGCCACCGGCGATGTCGGCCGAGCGCAAGGTCATCCCGTCGGAGGCCTTCGGGGTCAAGGTGATCTCGATGGCGATGCTGTCGGATGACGACAAGCCCGCGATCCTGCGCGGGCCCATGGTGACGAAATACCTGCAGATGTTCGTGCAGCAGGTGGACTGGGGCGAACTGGACGTGCTGCTGCTCGACCTGCCGCCGGGCACCGGGGACATCCAGCTCACGCTCGCGCAGGCGTTTCCGCTGACCGGGGCGGTGATCGTCAGCACGCCGCAGGACGTCAGCCTGAAGATCGCGCGGCGCGGCTTGCGGATGATGGAACAGGTCAACGTTCCCATCCTCGGCGTGATCGAGAACATGAGCGGATTCACCTGCCCCTCGTGCGGCAGCGTCACGCACATCTTCCACCAGGGCGGCGGCGCGGCCGTCGCCGAGGACATCGGCGTGCCGTTCCTCGGGTCCGTGCCGCTGGACCCGCAGGTCGTGGACACCGGCGACTCGGGCACGCCGCTGGTGGCCGCCGCCCCCGAAAGCCCGGCGGCGCGGGCCTATGAAAGCATCGCCGCCGCGCTGGCCGACGGCGGAACGGGCGCGGCCGGGATCGCGACCCCGTTTTCCTGGACGCTTGCGGATGGCACGGGCAAGCCGGAGCCGGCCCCGGTGCAGGGCGACGGGCCGGCCGAGCGGCTGGTGGCCCTCGATCACGACGACACGGGGCTGCTGCTGCGTTGGGCCGACGGCCATGAACAGTGCATCGCCCCGCGCGACCTGCGCCTGGCCTGCCGCTGCGCGGCCTGCCGCGACGAGATGAGCGGCAAGCCCATTCTCGACCCCGATACGGTCCCGCTCGACATCCGCCTGACGCGGATCTGGAGCGTGGGCAACTATGCGCTCGGCATGGCGTTCAGCGACGGCCACGAAAGCGGCATCTACACCTTCAAGGCCCTGCGCGCGATGCAGGACGCGGAGCTCGAGGATGTCTGACGACACGACCCGCCGCCGCATCCGTGCGCAACGCTCGCCGGCCGACGACACCGTGATGGGTTTCGTGCTGGACGCGCCGGTCCAGGCAGGTGCATCTGCGCGGTTCGACGACCCGGAGACGGCCGAGGCCCCGCTGGCCCGCGCCCTGTTCGCCGTCGACGGCGTGCGCGAGGTCGATGTCTCCGGTGCGACCGTCCGCGTGCGCAGGGACGCGGGGGCCGACTGGGTGGCGCTCAAGCCCGCGGTCGCCGCGGCGATACGCGGGGTTCTGGACGAAACCGACGCGCCGCTGGGCACGGTGGCCGCCGATGGCGCGGAAGATGACGACGCGGACAGCGTCCTGTTGCAACGGGTCGAGGCGTTGCTCGAACGGCAGGTCAACCCGGCGGTCGCGGCGCACGGTGGCCACATCGCGGTGGACCGGGTGCAGGACGCGACGGTCTACCTGCGCATGTCCGGCGGCTGCCAGGGCTGCGCGGCTTCGGCCGCGACGTTGCGGCAAGGGGTGGAGCGCATGCTGCGCGCGGCCCTGCCGGACATCCGCGACATCGTGGATGTCACCGACCACGCGGCCGGCACCAACCCCTTCTACACGGAAGGGGCCGGGGCCTCGCCCGTGCTCGACCGGCCGGTTCCGCCCGACGCGATCGGCTGGGAGGACGGGCAGATCGTGGTCGATCCCGAGTATCTGGCACCGCGCCTGGGCCTGACGCCCGAGACGTTGCGCGAAGGTTTGCGCCGCGGTGACGTCGTCGGCGTGACCGAGCAGGGCGTCGGCGCCGACGCCGGCAGCACCCGGGTCGTCCTGCGCAGCCCGACGCGCGCCTGGGCAGCCGAGGTTCGTGAGGATGGCAGCGCGCGCGAGGTGCCGCCCCCGAAATCGGCGGAGGCGGCGGCCGACCGCGAACGCCGCCTGTCGGACCGGGTGCGCGCGCACCTGGCCGGTCTGCCGGCCGGGGAAACGGTTACCTACGGCGCGCTCGCCCGCGCGCTGGGCATGTGGCTGCCCGGATCGGTGCGCAAGGTGACCGGCGCGCTCGAGGAGACGATGCACGAGGATGCGCGTGCCGGCCGCCCGTTCATTGCCGCCCGTGCGGTGAGCCGCGCCGGCGACGGCCTGCCCGGAAACGGCTTCTTCGAGACGGCGCGCGCCCTGTCGCGCGGGCCGGGCGGCGACGAGGACGCGAGGGCGTTTCACCGGCGCGAGTTGACGCATCTCGAGGAGAAGCTTGCGGCATCGCCCGAAACGCCCGCCGGCGCGGGGTCTGCGTCGGCGTGAGCGGGGCGCGGCGATTGTTCCGCGCGCGGGCAAACCGGCCGTCGGTCATACCGCTTGCGGCGGCATTACGCGCCCCCGGGTCGCGGGGCAGAGCGATTCGTCACGAAACCCGAAAGGCGCCACGAGCCCTCGTTGCGAATCGGGGGCGAATCGTCGCGACCCGCTCTGCGTGTTTCCGTTCCGGCACCAACCGTGGCGCCACGCGATGATTGATCCTGTTGCGGCGACGGCGTTCCGGGCCCGCCGGATGGTGCATGGCCATGGCGGCGCCGGCGTGGAATGTTGCCAAATGCTTAACAATCCTCGGTGCGGATAATGAGGGCCGAAGGCACGTTATCGCTGGAAAGCGCGGCCCGCGCGCGCTGAATTGCCTCGTTTGCCGAAACAATCACGCCGCCGAGCCGTGTGCGAACCCTGTCCCGGCGAGGGGGCTGACGGCCAACCTCGCGGCAAATGAGCCAATTCCGGGCAGATTTCATTTTGTAAGCCCGGCGGCATTCAGTAAAAATGAATCTGCCTAACTGGGGGGCGATGATCGTTGGTCACGGGGGCGACCGCACGCAAGCACCGGTCCGGTGCGGGAGCATGTGCGTTCGTCAGGCTGCGTTTGCGCGGCCAGTGAAGCGCATGGGACGCGGGGAGAAACCCTGCGCCGCAGATCGCCGTTCGCGGCGTTCGATCTCCCCACCAGACATGAGGCATTCGTGCAGGTTGCCCCGGCGATAACGATGTCGTCCGAGGGGTTTTTGGTTTGGTGTCGCGGCCTGGTCCGAGTGCCGGCGGCCGCTCGAAGGAGACGACGATGACGAACACAGTCAATGACCCGCACGCGGCGAACCTGATCGGATTCTGGGATTTCCAGCCCGGCGATCCGACGGCTGACACCGGACTGGCCGACGGCATCGCGCAGGACGGCCACACGCACGGCGACGCAAGCTTCTCGGGCGGGCAGTTGCACACCGACGGAAGCAACGACTACTTCGACGTGGAAGCCGACAATGGCAATGGCAGTGATGCCCCCTTCGACCTGACCGAAGGCACGGTGAGCGTGCGTTTCACGCAGGACCATCACGTGGGAAGCTCGCCCGACAGCGTCGTCAACCGCGGCGAGAAGGACGACAAGGACGACGAGGGCTGGTTCGAGCTGCGCGTGACCGAGGACGGCCGCGTCGAGGCCGAGCATCACGACGGGGGCAACAGCACGCTGTTGCAGACCGAAGAGGATTTCTTCGAGGAGGGCGACACGCTCGAGGCCAGCTATTCCTGGTCGCCCGACACCGGCGCGACGCTCGAGGTCACCAACGTGACACAGGGCACCAGCACCACGCTGACCGATCCCTCGGCGACCGACCTGACGATGGACGTCACCGACAACGACGACGAAAGCTGGACCTTCGGCGCGCGGGAAACGGACGACGGGCACTACGCGCAGGAATTCGCGGGCTCGATCGATTACGTGAAGGTCTATGACAAGGATGTCGTCAACCCCGGCGGCGACGGCGTTGTCGAGGGTGATGACACCGCCAACGACATCGACCTGGCGTACACCGGCGACCCCGAGGGCGACATGATCGACGCGGGCGACGCGCCCGACGGGTCGAACGACGACGTCGTCGATGCCCGCGGCGGTGACGACACGGTGGAATCCGCGCTGGGCGACGACACGGTGTTCGCCGGCGCCGGCGACGACTCGGTCGAGGGTGGCACCGGCGACGATGTTCTCAAGGGCGACTCGGAAGCGCCGTCGGCCACGCGGGAAAGCTTCGAATGGGACAAGGCACCCGATCCCAACGGCCCAAACCCGATCGAGGACGGTGACCCGCTGTCGGGTTTCACCCAGAACACCGGCAGCGTCGACGTGACTTTCTCGGTTCTCGACGAGAGCGGCGATGTCGAAACGGAATTCGCCGACAACGACCAGAACGTCTCGGGCATCGACGGTGGCAGCGAGACGGTCGACGAGAACAGCTCGCTGTCCAGCGATATGGAGGATGATAGCGATTCCTCGGCCTACCGCCTGGACTTCTCGAAACCGGTCGAAAACGTGGACTTCCGCGTCAACGACATCGACGGCGACGGGCAGGTGCGCGTGCGCGCCTACGACGATCAGGGCAACGAGGTGCCGGTGACGCTGACCGGCGGCGACAAGCTGACATTGTCCGACAGCGACGGTGACGGCGTGGACGACACCGCCACCAGCACGGGCGGCTACCAGCCCGATGACAGCGATGACTATTCGCTCGGGGTCGAGGTCGACGGCCCGGTCTCGCGCATCGAGATAGAGCACGAGATGACCGGCGGCGCCGACAGCGGGATCAACGTCACCGACGTGCATTTCGACGCGGCCTCGGGCGGTGGGGCCGCCGGCGCCGGTAACGATACCCTTTCGGGCGGCGAAGGTGACGACGTGATCCTTGGCCAGGGCGGCGCCGACGTGCTGACCGGGGGTGACGGCAGCGATTCGGTCGAGGGCGGCGATGGCGACGACACCATCGACACCAGCGGCAGCGAGCCGCTGCCCGACGACGGCTTCGGCACCACCGTGCCGGAGGATCCGCATCCGGGCGACGACCTGGATACGGTCGCCGGGGGCGCGGGCAACGATTCGATCACGACCGGCGATGATGCCGACGTCATCACCGGTGGCGCAGGCCAGGACACGATCGACGGCGGCCTCGACGACGACCATATCGATGGCGGCACGGGTGACGATGTCATCATCTCGGGCGAAGGCAGCGACACCGTCATTGCCGGCGAGGGCAACGATACCGTCTATGGCGGCATCAACGAGTCGTCGGCCAACATCCCCGACACGGCCGGCGATCCCGAAGTCGACAACGGCGACGATTCGATCGTGGCCGGCGCCGGCGACGACGTGGTCTTCGGCGAGGACGACGACGACACGATCGAGGGCGGCCTGGGCAACGACACGCTCGACGGCGGGGTGGACGACGACTCCATCTCCGGCGGATCCGGCGATGACATGATCACCGGCGGGCAGGGCGCGGACGAGCTTTCGGGGGGCGACGACCGCGACACCTTCGTCATCGGTTCGGCCGAGGACGGCACCGGCGACAACGTGGACGGCGGCACCGGCGGCGACGATGTCGACACGCTGGACCTTACGGGTTCGGGCCCCTTCGAGATCGTCAATGAAACGACCGATCCCGACGGCGATTCGACGAGCGGCACGATCAACTTCCTCGATGTACCGGGCGGCACCACCACCGGCTCCATGACCTTCTCGGAGATCGAGAACATCGTGCCGTGTTTCACGCCGGGCACGGTGATCGCGACGCCGCAGGGCGAGCGGCGGATCGAGGATCTCAGGGCCGGGGACCGGGTCATCACCCGCGACAACGGCCTGCAGGAGATCCGCTGGATCGGTCGCCGCGCGCTCACCGGCGCCGAGCTGGCCCGCGCATCGCACCTGCAGCCGGTGCTGATCCGCGCCGGCGCGCTGGGCCGTGGCCTGCCCGAGCGCGACATGCTTGTGAGCCCGCAACACCGCATGCTGATCAGCAATGACCGCACGGCGCTCTATTTCGAGGAGCACGAGGTGCTGGCCTCGGCAAAGCACCTGACGGCAATGCCGGGGATCGAGCGTGTCCGGGCCAATGCCGTCACCTACATTCACTTCATGTTCGACCATCACGAGGTGGTGCTCTCCGACGGGGCCTGGACCGAGAGCTTCCAGCCGGGCGAACAGACGCTCGACGGGATGGGCGCCGCGCAGCGCGACGAGATCTTCGACCTCTTCCCGGAACTGCGCGACAGCGAGGGGCGTGCGGCCTACGAAGCGGCCCGCCGGTCGCTGAAGAGGCACGAGGCACAACTCTTGGCGTCCGCCTGACGCGCCCCGGGTGTGCCGGCCGCGCTGCGGCGCGCGCGGCCCTCCGGAATCGGTCGAAGGGGGTCGTCGCGATTTCGGGCGAACAATCCCGGCGAATTGCCGGGATTGTTTGCATTTCGGAAACGTCGCGTTGGCACTACCGCGCGTTGCGTGCCCGCCACGCGGCCCACGCCTCGGGTGTGTCGAGATCCGTTGTCGCCCGTGCGCCGGCAAGCTGAACGCGGGTGACTTGGGAATCTTTCAGTATCGCGCGCGCCCCCGTGTCCCCCGCAAGATCCAGCAGGTCGCGGTAGAGCCGGGGCGGAAAGACCACCGGGTGGCCGGGCGTGCCGGAATCGTCCACGGCGCGCGCGGGGCGGTCGGGCGCGTCGGCGAAGCCGGCGAAGACCGCCTCGAGGTCGCTCGGTTCGAGTTCCGGGAGGTCCGCCAGCAAGACCATCAGGCCGGCCGCGCGTGTATCCTGCGCCCGCCGCGCCCCGGCGCGCAGCGAGGCGGCGATGCCCTCGGCCGGGTCCGCCACCGTTTCCGGGCAGAGCCGGGCATCCGCGATCCGGTCAAGAGTGGCGCGGCGTGCGGGGGCGTCGGGCGGCAGGGTCACCAGCACGCGTGCGCCGGTCGCCAGAGCGATCTTGGCCTGGCGGGCGAGCAACGGCGCGCCCGCGACGGGTTCGAGCAGCTTGTCGCGGCCACGCATGCGCGTGGCCGCGCCGGCGGCCGGGATCAGGATCAGGATATCGCGCATCCCGATCAAGCGGGGCCACCGTGCACAAGGGGCGCTGCCCCTCTTGCCCCGGACGGTGTCCGGGGCAATTCACCCCGGAGTATTTGGCGCAAGATGAAGTCTGCGGGTGAAGGCGGGATCATGCACCCGGTGATACGCCCCCGCGCCCCTGTCGGGCAAGTGCGCGGCGCGTGGCCGCGGCGCGACCTCACCCGCGCATCCGCGCGCCGTCGGCATCGAACAGCGGTGTCGTCAGCCGTGTCGCGGCCCGCATCCGGCCGAGGATCTCGATCTCGGCCTCAAGGTCCGGGGTGGCATGCCCGGTCGGCACCAGCGCGAGCGCGACGGATTTGCCGGCGTGGTGCGAGTAGCCGCCAGAGGTGCAAAAACCCTGCACGCGGCCGTCGATCCAGACCGGCTCGAAGCCGTTGACGTCGGCGTCCCCGGCCGCGACCTCGAAGGGCACCAGCTGGCGCGCGGCGCCCTTTTCGCGCTCGGCCTCGGCGGCGGCCCGGCCGATGAAATCGGCGGTCTTGGACCATGCGACGAAGCGGTCCATCCCCGTCTCGCCCGGCGTGTAGTCGGGGCCGTATTCGCGCAGCCACGCGCCGAAGAACTTGTCGAGCCTGAGCGACATCATCGCGCGCATGCCGAAGGGTTTCATCCCGTGCGGTTGCCCGCGGGTCCACAGCACCTCCCAGAGCGCGCGCTGGGCCATCGGGTCGCAGTAGATTTCATAGCCGAGGTCACCGGTGAAGCTCACCCGCTGGACCAGGCAGTCGACCATGCCCAGCGTGGCGTGCCGCAGGTCCATGAACCGCATCTCCGAGACGGTGTCGCGGGTGCAGGCCGCCAGCACCTCGCGGGCCTTCGGGCCCGCGATCTGGAAGCCGTTGAGGCGGTCGGAGATGTTGTCGACCTGCACGCCCTCGGCCTCGTTCATCTCGAACCAGCGCATGTGAAACGCCTGCGCGCCGTAGGAGGCGGTGAGCTGGAACGCCTCCTCGCCCAGGCAGGAGACGGTGAAATCGCCCCAGAGCCGCCCCTTGGGGCTGAGCATCGGGGTCAAAGCGACGCGCCCGGGTTTCGGGATGCGCCCGGCCATGATCCGGTCGAGCCACGCGCGCGCGTTCGGCCCGGTGACGAGGTACTTGCCGAAGTTGTGGACCTCGTTGATGCCCACGCCCTCGCGAACCGCGGCGACCTCGCGCGCGGTGGCGTCCCAGGCGTTGGAGCGGCGGAAGCTGGGGGTTTCGAAACGCCGCTCGTCGCCTTCCGCGAAGTAGTTGACGACCTCCAGCCCGTACTGGTGGCCCCAGACGGCGCCCATGTCGTCGAAGACGTCGTACATCGGCGTCTGGCGGAAGGGCCGGGCGGCTGGCAGTTCCTCGTTCGGGTAGGCCACCGAGAACCGCTTCTGGTAATTCTCGATCACCTTGGGACGGGTGTAGCCCGGCGTGATCCAGTCGCCGTAGCGGGCGACGTCCATCGCGGTCACGTCGCGTTCGCATTCGCCCTCGACCATCCACTGGGCGAGCATCAGGCCAACGCCGCCGCCCTGGCTGAAGCCCGCCATCACGCCCACGGCCGACCAGTAGTTGCGCAGCCCCGGCACCGGCCCGACCAGCGGGTTGCCGTCCGGCGCGAAGGTGAAGGGGCCGTGGATCACCGATTTCACACCCGCGCGTTCCAGCGCGGGGAACCGGCGGTAGGCGAAGTCGATGCTCGCCTCGATCTTGTCGAAGTCGTCTGGCAGCAGTTCGTGCCCGAAGTTCCACGGCGTGCCGTCCACGGCCCACGGCCGGCAGGTCTGTTCATAAAAGCCGATGCACAGCCCGCGCCCCTCCTGGCGCAGGTAGCTTTCGCCGGCGGGATCCATGACGTGGGGGTGTTCGCCGCCCGCGTCGATCAAGGCCGCGATCTCGGGCACTTCCTCGGTGACCAGGTACTGGTGCTCCATCGGGTGCAGCGGCAGGTAGACGCCGGCCATCGCGCCGACCTCGCGCGCCCAGAGGCCGGAGGCGTTGACCACGTGCTCGGCATGCACGGTGCCCTTGTCGGTGACCACGTCCCAGGTGCCGTCGGGGCGCTGGTT
Organism: Roseovarius salinarum; assembly: GCF_002834145.1. Classification (GTDB taxonomy): domain Bacteria; phylum Pseudomonadota; class Alphaproteobacteria; order Rhodobacterales; family Rhodobacteraceae; genus Roseovarius; species Roseovarius salinarum. Next base: position 71,201 of record NZ_PHNT01000002.1, read on the forward strand.
CGTTTCGTGGACATGGCAGTGCGTCTCGATGGTGGCGCCGCCCATCCGGGCCGCCTTGGCGTAGGCATGCGTGGTGCCGGAGGGGTCGAGGTGGCCGTCGAGCGGGTCGTAGAGCGCCCCGATCACGCCCTCGGTGTTGGTGACGGGGGCGAGGCGCGCGATCTCCTCGGGGCCGACGATCTCGGTCTCCAGCCCCATGAAACGATGCTTGGCGCGCTCGGCCAGCAGCATGTCCATCCGGTCGCGGTTGTCGGCCAACGTCACACCGCCCACGTGGTGCAGGCCGCACGACAGCCCGGTGATCTCTTCAAGCTCGCGGTAGAGCTTGATGGTGTAACCCTGAAGCGCGGCCATGTTGGTGTCGCCGTTGAGGGTGTGAAAGCCGCCCGCCGCGTGCCATGTCGATCCGCTGGTCAGGTCCGAGCGTTCGATCAGCATCACGTCGGACCACCCCAGCTTGGTCAGGTGGTAGAGCACGGAACAGCCGACGACTCCGCCGCCGATCACGGCCACGCGGGTGGTGGTTTGCATGGAAGACCCTCCTGTCGTTTGGCCGCAGCCTGCGGGCCGGGGGGCGCCCCCGGCATGCCGGAATCCGACAGATGCTGTCGTTTTCCGGCCCGCAGCTTGTATCACCGCGACGGGAAATGTCGGGAACCGGCAATCGCCGGCGGGGAATCGGGGACAGTCTGGCGGCGACACAACACACGGGTTTTCCCATGAAATCGCACGCACAGGCCGTCGTGATCGGGGGCGGCGTCATCGGCTGCTCGATCCTTTACCATCTTGCGAAACTGGGCTGGCACGACGTCGTCCTGCTCGAGCGCGACGAGCTGACATCCGGCAGCACCTGGCACGCCGCGGCCAACATCCACGGTCTGCACGACAGCGCCAACATCAGCCGGCTGCAGCATTACACCATGCGCCTTTACAAGGAGCTCGAGGCAGAGACGGGGCAAAGCTGCGGCGTGTTCCAGCCCGGCTCGCTCTACCTCGCGCAGACCGAGGACCGGGAACACCAGCTTCGGCTTCAGGCGGCCAAGGCGCAACTCTACGGCATGAACTTCCACGAAGTCACGCGCGACGAGGCCGAACGCCTGCATCCGCTGGTCGATTTCGACGGCGTGCGTTGCATCATGTGGGAGCCCGAGGGCGGCAACGTGGACCCTTCGGGCGTGACCAACGCCTATGCCGTGGGGGCGCGGCAGGAAGGGGCCGAGATATACCGCTTCACGCCGGTGACCGCCACCGTGCAACAGCCCGACGGCACATGGATCGTCGAGACCGACAAGGGCGAGATCCGCACGCCCTGGGTCATCAACGCCGCGGGGCTGTGGGGCCGCGAGGTGGCGAAGCTTGCGGGCATCACGCTGCCGCTGCAGCCCACCGAGCACCAGTATTTCGTTACCGAGACGATCGCGCAGATCGCGCAGGCCGGGCGCCGGCTGCCCTCGGTCGCCGACCGCGACGGCGAATACTACCTGCGGCAGGAAGGGCAGGGGCTGTTGATCGGCGCCTACGAGCGCGACATGCGCTTCTGGGCGGAGGACGGCACGCCGCTGGACTTCGCCCACGACCTGTTTCCCGACGACCTCGAGCGGATCGAGGACAACATGATGCGCGCCATCGACCGGGTCCCGGCGGTGGCCGAGGCCGGCATCAAGCGGGTCATCAACGGCCCGATGATCTGGTCGCCCGATTCCAACGTGCTGATGGGGCCGGTGCCCGAAAAGCCGGGTTACTTCGTTTGCGGCGGAATCATCCCCGGCTTCTCGCAGTCGGCCGGCATGGGGCTGATGGCCGCGCAGTGGATCACGCAGGGCGAGATGGAGTACGACATGTTCGCCTGGGACCTCTCCCGCTTCGGCGAGTGGGCCAACGACGGCGATTTCGTGAAGGGGCGGGTGCGCGACGCCTACGCCCACCGCTTCGCGATCCATTATCCCAACGAGGAACGCGCGGCCGGGCGCCCCGTGCGCATCCGGCCGGTCCACGAGATGCAACGGGAGATGGGGGCCGTCTTCGGGCTCAACTACGGCTGGGAGCACCCGCAGTGGTTCGCCGGTGCGCCGGGCACCGAGGACACGAACGGCTTCACCCGCCAGAACTGGTTCGAGCCGGTGGGCCGCGAGGCGCGCATGCTGCGCGAGCGGGCGGGGATCATCGACATCTCCAACTTCGCGAAATACCGCGTGGCCGGCCCGGGCGCCGAGGACTGGCTGAATTCCGTTTTCGCCAACCGGATGCCGCGGGCGGCGGGGCGGTCGTGTCTGACGCCGCTCATCTCGGTGCGCGGGGGCATTGCCGGCGATGCCACGGTGACGCGCACGGGCGACGAGGAATTCTGGATCGTCTCCTCGGGCGCTGCCGAACGCTACCACAAGCGGTTCTTCGACATGGTGCCACTGCCCGCGGACACCACGTTCGGAAGCCGCACCGAGGCGATGTGCGGCTTCAACGTGGCCGGGCCGCGGTCCCGCGAGATGCTCCAGCGGCTGACCAACGCCTCGCTGGCGACCGAGGATTTCCCGTTCATGCGCTCGGCGATGCTCGAGATCGCCGGCGTGCCCTGCCTTGCGCTGCGCGTCAGCTTCACCGGCGATCTCGGCTGGGAGCTGCACTGCGCGACCGAGGATCAGGCGCGGCTGTACACCGCGCTGCTCGAGGCCGGACAGGCCGTCGGCGCCGGCCCGGTGGGGGCGCGCGCGCTCATGTCGATGCGCATCGAGAAGGGGTACGGCTCGTGGGGGCGGGAATACAGCCCCGAGTATTTCCCCCACGAGGTCGGCCTCGACCGGCTGTGCAAGATGGACAAGGCGTTCCTGCACAAGGCGGCGGCGCAGCGCGCGATGGCCGATCCGGCGCGCGAGCGTCTGGTTCTCGTGCAGATCGACGAGGCTGCCGTGACGGCCTCGAATGCCGATGCCACGGGGGGCGAGCCGATCTTCAGGGACGGCACGCCGGTCGGGCGGGTGACCTCGGGCACCTACGGCTACACCGTTGGCATGAGCCTCGCGCTGGGCTACGTGCGCGCCGGGGCCGCCGCGCCGGGTGACACGGTCGAGGTCATGGTACTGGGGCGCCCCCACGCCGCGCGCATCCTGGAGCGGCCGCCCTTCGACCCCGACGGCCACCGCCTGCGCGCCTGAGCCGCCGGCCGGCCGTCGCGCCAGGCGTTTACAACGGGCGGATCTTCAGCTTCGTGATGCGGTTGTCCTTGCGCGCCACGACCTCGAAGCGGAAGCCGTGGAAGCTGAAGACCTGGCCGACCTGCGGGATCATCTGCGCCTCGTGGATCACCAGCCCCGCCACGGTGTTGGCCGCCTCGTCCGGCAGGCTCCAATCGGTGGCGCGGTTCAGGTCGCGGATCGTCATCGCCCCGTCGACCAGGAACTGGTTGTCCTCGCTGCGGCGTATGGGGTGCTCGGCGTCGGGGTCGAACTCGTCGGTGATCTCGCCCACGATCTCCTCGAGGATGTCCTCGAGCGTGATCAGCCCCTGCAGGCTGCCGTATTCGTCCACCACCAGCGCGAAGTGGCTGCGCATGCGCAGGAAGGTGCGCATCTGGTCGTCAAGCGTCGTGGTTTCGGGCACGAAGTAGGGTTTCATCGCGACGTCGCAGATGTCGAAGTCGTCCAGCGCCTCCGCGCCCTTTTCCGGGTCCAGCGCGAGCTTGTGCATCGCGCGCAGCAGGTCCTTGGCGTGGACGATGCCGATGATGTTGTCGGGATCGTCGCGAAAGACGGGAAGCCGGGTGTGGCTGCTGTGCAGGCACTGGTCGAGGATCGTGCGCGGTTCCTCGCGGGCGTCGATCATCTCGATGCGCGACCGGTGCAGCATGATTTCCTCCACCGCCCGCTCGCCCAGGTCGAGCGCGCCGAGGATCCGGTCGCGGTCCTCCTTTTCCACCACGCCCTCGGAGTGGCCGAGGTAAAGCGCCCCGGCGATTTCCTCGCGCACGGCCAGGATGTGGCTGTCGGGGTCCGTTTGCACGCCGAACACGCGCAGGATCCCGCGCACCAGCAGCCGGACGGCCGCGACCACGGGGGCGAAGATGCGCACCACCGGCTTGATCGCGGGGGCCGCGCGTGATGCCGCCACCTCGGCGTTGGTGATGGCATAGGTCTTGGGTAGCACCTCGGCGAAGATCAGCACAAGCAGCGTCATCACCAGCGTGGCCAGCGCCACGCCGGATTCACCGAACAGCCGCGTGAACAGGGAGGTCGCCAGCGACGCCGCGAGAATGTTCACAAGGTTGTTGCCCAGCAGAACCGAGCCGATCAGCCGCTCGTTGTCCTCGGTGATGTCGAGCGCGCTCTGGGCCCCCTTCGATCCCTTGTCGGCGCGCGAGCGCAGCTTGCCGCGCGAGGCGGCGGTCAGCGCCGTCTCGGACCCCGAGAAGAAGCCCGAGAGGACCAGCAACAGCGCGATCGCCCCCGCGGTGATCCAGAAGGCGGCGTCGAGTATCGGGGATGTGATTTCCATTTCCGGGGCGATCCTTGGTAGCTTCGTGCGTTATGGGCCGCACTGGCGCGGCGATCAAGGGACCACGCGGGCAAGCGGGGCAGAGCGCATGAAGATCGTGGATTTCGGCCGGCACGACGGGCCGCTGGTGCTGTTCGGTGGGCCGTATTCCAACCTGCAGGCAACGCAGGCGTTGCTGGCGCACGCGCGATCGCGCGGCATCGCGCCCGCGGCCACGGTCTGCACCGGTGACGTGGTGGCCTATTGCGGCGCCCCCGCGGCGACGGTGGCGGCGCTGCGCGCGGCAGGGTGCCCCGTGGTGGCGGGCAACTGCGAGAAACAGCTCGCCGCCGGTGCGGGCGACTGCGGCTGCGGGTTTGCCCCCGGCAGCACCTGCGACCGGCTGTCGGCGCGCTGGTATTCCCATGCCGACGCGGCCCTCGGGCCGGGTGACCGCGCCTGGATGGCCGGCCTGCCCGACATCGGCCTGTTCACCCATCGCGGCGGGCGGTTCGCGGTGATCCACGGCGGGGCAACGGATGTGGCCCGCTTTCTCTGGCCCACCTCGCCCGATGCGTGTTTTGCCGAGGAAATCGCCGCCGTCCGCGCCGCCGCCGGCCCGGTCGACGGGATCGTCGCGGGGCATTGCGGCATTCCCTTCACCCGCCGGGTGGCCGGCGTGGCGTGGATCAACGCCGGCGTCATCGGCATGCCGCCCAACGACGGCGCGCCGCAGACGCGTTTCGCCGTGCTTGCCGGCGGGGCGCCGCGCATCGAACGGTTGACGTACGACCACGCAGGCGCGGCCGCGACGATGCGCGCGGCGGGGCTGACGCAGGGCTACGACCGGGGGCTCGCGACGGGCTACTGGCCGTCCGAGGACGTGCTGCCGCCCGACTTGCGCCGCGCCGCCTGCGCCAGCGGGTGACCCTCCTGCACCAGCGTGCGCAGCCGTTCGTCCAGGACATGGGTGTAGACCTCGGTCGTCGACACGTCCGCGTGGCCGAGCAGCGTCTGGATCGCGCGCAGGTCGGCGCCGCCGGCCAGCAGATGCGTGGCGAAGGCGTGGCGCAGCCGGTGCGGCGTCACCTGCGCGGGCGAGACCCCGGCCGCGACGGCGATTTCCTTGATCAGCGAGAAGAACCGGTGCCGCGTGAGGTGGCCGGCCTTGCCGCGCGAGGGGAACAGATGGGGCGAGGCCGGCCGGCCCTTCCGGCGCGCCGCCGCCTCGGCGGTGTCGCGGTGGCCCAGCCAGTCGGTCATCGCCGCGCGGGCATCCCCCGACAACGGCACCATGCGTTCGCGCCCGCCCTTGCCCTGCACCAGCAGCATGCGCGGGTCGCCGCGCGCTGCCGCGGCCGGCAGGGCGACCAGTTCGCTCACACGCATGCCGGTGGCATAGAGCACTTCCATCAGGCATGTGTTGCGGCTGCGGTCGGCCACGCTGCGCCCATGCTGCCGCGCGGCGGCCAGAAGGCGGTCGACCTCCTCGACCGTCAGCGTGCCGGGCAGTGTTTGGCGCCGGCCCGGCCCCCGGACCTGCGCGGCGGGGTCGTCGCCGCGCCAGCCTTCCTCGAAGGCGAAACGGCAGAACTGGCGGATCGCCGACAGCCGCCGCGCGCGGGTGGATTCCGCCAGACCGCGGTCCGCGCAGTCCACGAGATACGCCTCGACCTCGTCGCGCTTGACGGTATCGAGGGCGCCGCCGCGCGCCTCCAGCCAACCGCGGAAGTCGTCGAGGTCGCGGGCATAGGCCGCCAGCGTGTTCTGCGCCGCGCCCAGTTCCGCGGCCTGCGCGTCGAGGAAGGTCGCGATGGCCCGTGCGCCGGTCACCGCGGCCACTCCAGCAACAGCAGTTGCAGCGCCGCGCGGCGGGCCGAATCCTCCAGACCCACGGCCCGCAGCGTCCGCAGGGCGCCGCCGATCTGGCCCGCGTTGGCCGGCGCGGCGGCGTCGAGCTGGTTGGCCGCGGCAAGGATCGCCTCGCCCAGCCGGCCCGCGTCTATCAGCGGCGCATGCGCGGGATCGGGCCCCGCGGTGGTGAAGGCCCGCACGATCGCCGCCTCAAGCGCGCCCGCCCCGGCCGGTTCCGTGGGCCGCCCGAGGGCCAGCGCGGCAGCGAAGGCCAGCGGGCCATCGCCCGCGTCGACGGTTCCAGCCGCCGCCTCGTAGTCGGACGACAGCAGCGCCAGCCGCGTGGCCAGCCGCCCGGCTTCGCCCCCGAGCCGTTGCCGGTGCAGCCGCATGCCGTAAAGCCGCGCGACGGGCACCTCGAGCCGCGCTTTCCGCATGGCCGGCCATGCCTCGGCCAGTGCCGTGGCAATCGCGTCGCCGCGCCCCGCCTCGAGCGTGGCGTCGAGGCGCTGGATGGCCGCCGCGCGGTCCCAGACCCCGCCGGAGGCGGCCGGCTTGCGCTCGGTGTAAAGCCCCAGCAGCCTGTTTTCCGACAGCGCGCCCACCCGGGCCAGCCGTTCGGCGGCCTCCAGCTCGGCCTTCCAGCCGGATGTGCCCCGCAGGTCGGCATGGGCATAGGCGCGCGGCAGCGTGGCCGTTGGCAGTGGCCGCCCGACGGCCTCGAACAGCCGGAACACCAGCGGCGACGGCGACTCGGGCGGCGGCAGGGCGAGCGCCCGCTCGGCCGACTCCGGGTCGAGGAACTGCCCCAGCAGGCGCGCTTCGGCCCGGTCCAGCATTCCCAGCGCCATGGCGGCGTCGTAGGTCAGCGCGGCGGCCGGCCAGTCGCCCGCGCGCACCGCGCAGAAGATGCGCGCGGCATAGCCCGAGTCGCTTTCGGGGCGGTCGCGCAGGGCGGCGCAGGCACGATCCTCGCGGCCAAGCAGCAGCGAAAGGTCGAACCAGCGCGAGAACAGCCCGGGCGCGGCGGCGCCCGCGCGCTCGAGCAACGCCTCGGCCGGCTGCACCGCCCCCAGCGCCGTCAGCGCGTCGATGCGCGCCTGCAGGAAGGCGCTGTGCTGTCCCGTGCCGGCCGGCGGTTCGGCCTCGGCCAGCAAAAGGGTATAATAAAGCTCCTGCATCGCCGGCAGCGGCTCGGGCGCGATCCGTTCGAGCCGGTCGCGCAGGCGATCGACGCCGCTGGCCTGCCACAACGTCGGCGGCAGCCCCGTGACCGACGGGGCGAGCAGCCCCACGGCGTCGGCGCGCGTCTCGCCCAGGGGCGTGACGGTGACCGGGGGTGTCGAGATGCCGTCTGTGACCCCGTCGCGCGACGGGGCCACGCGCGGCGGGGCAAGCGGGACGGTGACCGGGTCGTCCAGCCAGTCGATGGCCGACATCGGCGTCTGCGCGGGCGCCGCCGAGGCGATGAGCGCGGCGAGAAGACCTGCGCTAATCGGCCTCAAGGATCACGTCCTCGCGAATCTCCTGCGTGGGCGGCGAGAAATCGGCACCCAGGAACGGGCCGATGTAGGCGTAGCCGACAAGCGCCACGAAGGCCAGAACGGCCAGATAGAACAACCACTTGATGAGCCGCGCCATTTGAATCCGCCTGTTTCCTCTTTGCTTGGCTGGCTTTATAGCTGGCCTTCGGGCCGAGATCACGCCATTCAGGGCGTCAGGCCGGAATTTTGGCACGGGGGCGCCGAGCTTTGCCAGCGTCGCGCACTGCAGGGTTGAAAAAGTCCGTCGCGCTTGTCGGCATGATGGGTGCGGGCAAGACGGCCGTCGGCCGGGCGCTGGCCGCGCGTCTGGAGGTGCCCTTTCTCGATTCGGACAACGAGATCGAGGCGGCCGCCAACATGACCATCCCCGAGATCTTCGAACGCGACGGAGAGGGGTTTTTCCGCGCGCGCGAAAGCGAGGTGATCGCGCGGCTCCTGGACGGGCCGCCGGCGGTGCTGTCCACGGGCGGGGGCGCGTTCCTGTCGGCGCGCAATCGCCAGGTCATCTCGCGCAAGGGGGTGTCGGTCTGGCTCGACGCCGATCTCGACCTGCTTTGGGCGCGGGTGCGGCACAAGGATACGCGCCCGCTGCTGCGCACGCCCGACCCCTACGGCACGCTGAAACGGCTTTTCGAGGCGCGCGTGCCCGTCTATGCAAAGGCCGACATCCGGGTCGCGGCGGAGCCGGACTACTCGGTGGAGGCGATGGCGGAAAAGGTTGTGGCGGCGCTGCGGACGCGGCCGGACGTGATCGGGGGGTGACGAATGATCGAAACCGTGCAGGTCGGGCTGGGCGCGCGCGCCTACGACGTCCACGTCGGGCCGGGGCTGCTGGCCCGCGCCGGCGCGTTGATCGCGCCGCTTCTGCGGCGCCCGAGGGTGGCCATCATCACCGATGAGAACGTTGCGGCGCTGCATCTGCAATCCTTGATAAGTGGCTTGAAACAGGCGGAGATTTCCGCCGTGACGCTGACGCTGCCGGCCGGCGAGGCCACGAAATCCTGGCCGCATCTCGAGCGTGCAGTGGAGTGGCTGCTGGAGCAGCGCATCGAGCGGACGGACGTTGTCGTGGCCCTCGGCGGCGGGGTGATCGGCGACCTCGTGGGGTTCGCCGCCGCGGTCGCCCGGCGCGGGATCCGTTTCGTGCAGGTGCCGACCAGCCTGCTGGCGCAGGTCGACAGTTCGGTGGGTGGCAAGACGGGCATCAACACCGCGCAGGGCAAGAACCTTGTCGGCGCCTTCCACCAGCCCAGCCTCGTGCTGGCCGACACCGCGGCGCTGGACACGCTGCCGGCCCGCGATTTCCGCGCGGGCTACGGCGAGGTGGTGAAATACGGGCTTATCGGAGATGCCGCGTTCTTCCAATGGCTTGAAAGGTGCGGTTCAACCATCGCCTCGGGCGATCAGGTGGCCCGGATCGCCGCCGTGCGCCGCTCGGTCGAGATGAAGGCCGAGATCGTCGCGCGCGACGAGACCGAGCAGGGCGACCGCGCGCTGCTGAACCTCGGGCACACCTTCTGTCACGCGCTGGAGGCGGCGACCGGCTACTCCGATCGGCTTCTCCACGGCGAGGGGGTGGCGATCGGCTGCGCGCTGGCCTTCGAGCTTTCGGCGCGTCTTGGCCTGTGCGCGCAGGAGGAGCCGGGGCGCGTCCGCGCCCATTTGCGGGACATGAACATGAAGGCCGATCTTGCGGATATTCCGGGGGAATTGCCGGATACAGAGGGGTTGCTCGCGCTGATGGCGCAGGACAAGAAGGTGCAGGACGGCAAGCTGCGCTTCATCCTTGCGCGGGGAATCGGGCATGCCTTCGTGACATCGGACGTGGATGCCGACGCGGTGCGCGCCGTGCTGGACGAGGCGCTTGCGGCGCGCCGCTGAGGCGTCTCAGCCGGGGAACCAGTGGCGGGTCCGGTTGGCGAAGGCCACAAGCGACAGCATCACCGGCACCTCGACCAGTACGCCCACCACCGTTGCCAGCGCCGCGCCAGAACCGAGGCCGAACAGGCTGACGGCCACTGCCACGGCGAGTTCGAAGAAGTTCGAGGTGCCGATCAGCGCGCAGGGCGCGGCGACCTCGAAGGGCACGCGCCAGGCGCGCGCGGCCGCGTAGGCCAGCGCGAAGATACCGTAGCTTTGCAGCAGCAGCGGCACGGCAATCAGCCCGATCACCAGCGGCGTCTCCAGGATCACCTGCCCCTGCAGGCCGAACAGCAGCACCACGGTGACCAGCAGGCCGATGACGGTGGCCGGCTTGATGCGGTCGCGGAACGCCTCGACCGCCTGCGCGCCGCCCCGGCGCACCAGCCGTGCGCGGGTCGCCATGCCCGCGGCCAGCGGGATGACGATGTAGAGGACGACGGACAGCAGCAGTGTCTCCCAGGGCACGGCGATGTCGGTCACGCCCAGCAGCAGCGCCACGATGGGGGCGAAGGCCACCACCATGATCGCGTCGTTCAGGCTGACCTGCACCAGCGTGTAGGTCGCGTCGCCCCGGGTGAGTTGCGACCAGACGAAGACCATCGCGGTGCAGGGCGCCGCACCCAGCAGGATCAGCCCGGCCAGGTAGGCCTGCGCGTCGCCCGGCGGGATCAGGCCGGCGAAGACATGCTCGAAGAACAGCACGCCCAGCGCGGCCATGGTGAAGGGCTTGACCAGCCAGTTGACGGCCAGCGTGATCGCGAGCCCCTTGGGCCGGTCGCCCACGTGGCGCAGCGCGGTGAAATCGACCCCCACCATCATCGGGTAGACCATCGCCCAGATCAGCACCGCCACGGCGAGGTTGACCGAGGCCACCTCGAGCGCGGCCAGCGCCGCGAACGCGCCGGGCACGAGGTTGCCAAGGGCCACGCCCGTGGCGATGGCCAGGGCCACCCACAGCGACAGCCAGCGCTCGAATGTCCCCATGGCGCCGGGGGCGGCGTCGGTGCTCTGGTCGGTCATGGTGCCGGGATCCTGTGATCGGGGTCAGGCGTCGGACACGTCATCGTCGCCTGCATGGATGTCGTCAAGGTGTCGCGACAGCCCCGGCGCGTCGAGTTGCGCGAACGGCAGGCTTACGAAGATGGTCAGGCGCCGGTGCAGCATCTTGTAGCAATCGGCGAAGGCCAGCGCGATCTCGGCCTCCGACCCGGTCGCGGCGGCCGGGTCGGGCAGGCCCCAATGCGCGGTCACGGGCTGGCCGGGCCACAGCGGGCAGGGCTCGCCCGCGGCGTTGTCGCAAAGCGTGAAGACAAAATGCATGACGGGCGCGTCGGGCGCGGCGAACGCGTCCCAGCTTTTCGGGTGCAGCGGCGCGGTGTCGTGGCCCAGGTTTTCCAGCAGCGCCAGCGCGCGGGGCTGCACGGCGTCGGCCGGCCGCGACCCGGCGGAAAAGCCGCGGAAGCGGCCCGCACCAACGCGGTTCAGGATCGCCTCGGCCATGATCGAGCGGGCCGAGTTGCTGGTGCACAGGAACAGGACGTTGCGGATACTGTCCGCCATGTCGCGCCTCCGGGTCCGGTCGCACGGCGACGCTGCCGCACGGGCCCGGTGCTACGGCGCGCATGTAACCGGCGCGTGACAGCCGGGCGGGGCCGCGGCGCGCGGCGGCTCAGTCGGACAGCTTGACCAGCGCGTGGCGCTTCTTGCCGGCCGACAGCTTGACCGGCCGGGCCAGCCGGCCCGCGTCGATCATCAGGCCCGGTTCGGAAAGCGGTTCGTCGTCAAGCCGCGCACCCCCCTCGGCGATCAGTCGCTTGGCCTCCTTGCCCGATTTCGCCAGCCCCGACTTCACGATCAGCTGGACGACCGGCACACCCTCGCCCAGGTCCTCGGGGGCGAGTTCAACGGTGGGCAGCTCGGCGCCGACGCCGCCCTTCTCGAAGACCTCGCGCGCGGTGGCGCGGGCCTTTTCGGCGGCCTCGGCCCCGTGCAACAGGGTGGTCACCTCGTTGGCGAGCACGATCTTGGCCTCGTTGACCTCGGAGCCTTCCAGCGCGCCCAGCCGGGCGCACTCCTCCAGCGGCAGCTCGGTGTAGAGCCTCAGGAACCGGCCCACGTCGGCATCGAGCGTGTTGCGCCAGAACTGCCAGAATTCGTAGGGGCTGCACATTTCCGAGTTCAGCCAGATCGCGCCGTCGGCCGTCTTGCCCATCTTGCGCCCGTCGGCGGTGGTTAGCAGCGGCGAGGTCAGGCCGAACAGCTCGACCTCGCCCACGCGGCGGGCAAGGTCGATGCCGTTCACGATGTTGCCCCACTGGTCCGAGCCGCCCATCTGAAGCCGGCATCCGTAGCGGCGGTTGAGTTCCACGAAGTCGTAGGCCTGAAGGATCATGTAGTTGAATTCGAGAAAGCTCAGGCTCTGGTCGCGGTCCAGCCGCGAGCGGACGGAGTCGAAGCTCAGCATCCGGTTCACGCTGAAGTGGCGGCCGACGTCGCGCAGGAACTCGAGGTAGTTGAGCCCGTCCAGCCACTCGGCGTTGTCGATCATCAACGCGCCGGTCTCCGAACCGCCGTAGTCGATGTAGGCGGCAAAGACCTCGCGGATACCCTCGATGTTGGCGTTGATCTGCGCGTTGGTCAGAAGCGGGCGCTCGTCGGCGCGGAACGAGGGGTCGCCCACCTTGGTTGTGCCGCCGCCCATCAGCGTGATGGGCTTGTGCCCCGTCTTCTGAAGCCAGCGCAGCATCATGATCTGGATGAGGCTGCCCACGTGCAGCGACGGCGCCGTGGCGTCGAAGCCGATATATCCCGGCACCACCCCGGCCATCAGCGCCTCGTCGAGGCCCTGCAGATCCGTGCAGTCGGCGATGAAGCCCCGCGCGCGCATCACGTTGAGGAACTCCGACTTGGGATGGTAGGTCATATCGCTTGTCCCGGTTGTGTTTGCGCGGCATGTATAGGCAGGCATGGCGCGAAGGAAAAGGGCATGAAACCGCAAGGGCCGCTGAATGCGCTCGGCGCGATGTCGGGCACCTCGCTCGACGGGGTGGATGCCGCCATGCTCGTCACCGACGGCGCGGAGATCCATGGCTTCGGAGCGACGGCTTACCGGCCCTATAGCGACGCGGAACGCGCGGTGCTGGCCGGCGCGCTCGGCCGCTGGCCGGGCGACGATCTCGAGGCCGCCGCACGGGTGATCCACGCCGCCCATGCCGAGCTTCTCGGCGGCTTCGCGGGCGCCGAGATCGTGGGGTTTCATGGCCAGACGCTGGCGCATGAGCCGCATGGGCGGGGCACGCACCAGCTGGGCGACGGCGCCGCGCTGGCCGGGGCGCTGGGCGTGCCGGTCGTGTGGGATTTCCGCTCGGCCGACGTGCGTCTGGGCGGCGAGGGCGCACCGCTTGCCCCGTTCTTCCATTTCGCCTGCGCGCGCTGGATCGGTGCGGACCGGCCGTTGGCCTTTCTCAACCTGGGCGGGGTGGGCAACCTGACCTGGGTCGATCCGCGCAAGCCCGCGCCCGAGGCCGAGGGCGCGCTGCTGGCCTTCGACACCGGCCCGGCCAACGCGCCGCTCAACGACCTGATGCAGGCGCGCCGCCATACGGGGTTTGACCGCGACGGTGCCTGCGCCCGGCAGGGCAACGTGGCCGACGGCGTGCTGGAGCGGTTCCTCGATCACGGCTTCTTCCTGCGCATGCCCCCCAAGTCGCTGGACCGCGACGCCTTTGCCGCGGTTTCGGCGGCGGTGGCGGAGCTGTCCGACGCCGATGCCGCGGCGACGCTGACGGCGATGGCCGCCGCCGCGGTTGCGCGCGGGATGGAACATTGCCCGGCGCCGCCCGCGCGGGTCCTGGTCACCGGCGGCGGGCGGCACAACGCGGTGATGATGGAGATGATCGCGGCCGGGCTGGAGTGCCCCGTCGCGCCGGTCGAGGACGCGGGGCTTGACGGCGACATGCTGGAGGCGCAGGCCTTCGCCCATCTGGCCGTGCGTGTCCTGCGCGGCATGCCCACCTCGTGCCCCGGCACGACCGGCGTGCGCGCGGCCGTGTCGGGCGGCACGGTCAGCCGGCCCGGCACCATGTGACGCCGCGGCGGCGCGGTGAAAGGAGACGCGATGGACTACCGTTTGGACAATGGCGCGGGCGGGGGGCGGCGGCTCGGCCTGATCGTGCTGAGCACCGACGAGACGCTGGAATACGAGGCTCGGCAGGTCGTCGCGGGGGGCGATGTCAACCTGCTGCACGCCCGCATCCCGATGCAGGCCGATGTAACCCCCCGGACCCTGGAAACCATGGCCGCCAGCATGACCGAAACCGCCGGGCGCCTGCCCGCGGGCCTCGACGCGGTGGCATACGGCTGCACCTCGGGCGCCACGGTGATCGGACCCGGGCGTGTCGCCGCGCTGGTGCAGGCCGCCCAGCCCGGCGTGCCGGTGACCGACCCGATGAGCGCCGTTCTCGCCGCGCTCGACACCCTTGGCGCGCGGCGCATCGCGCTGGTCACCCCGTACCTGCCCGAGGTGTCCGCGCCGATGCGCGACCACATGGGCCGCCACGGCGTCAGTTTCGCCAGCGAGATCAGCTTCGGCCAGGGCGACGACTGGACCGTGACGCGCATCGCCGAGGACAGTAGCCGCGCCGCGATGTTGGAGGCCGGCCGCGCCGCGGGCGTCGAGGCGGTGTTCGCGAGTTGCACCAACCTGCGCAGCTTCGGCGTGATCGAGGCGGTCGAGGCCGAGCTCGGCGTGCCGGTCGTCACCTCCAACCAGGCCCTGATGTGGCACCTTCTGCGGCTGGCGGGTGTGCCCGCGGCCGGCTGGGGGCCGGGCCGGCTGTTCGCGGAAGAGGCCGGGCATGCCGCCCCGAAGGAGGAGCGGGCACATGGCTGATCTTCACCCGGCCAGCATCGCCGCGCAGGCCGCAGGTGCGGTGGACGCCGAAAGCGGCGGCGTCGTCCCGCCGATCCGGCCCGCCACCACCTTCCTGCGCGGTTCCGACCACGCGCTGGTGGCGCCGCGCAACACCTACGGGCGCGACGACAACGATACCGTGCGCGAGGCCGAGGCGGTGCTGCGCCGGCTGGAGGGGGCGGCAGCCACGCTGCTGTTTCCCTCGGGCATGGCGGCCATCGCCGCGCTGTTCCGCACGCTGCCCGCGGGCGGCCGCGCCGTGGTGCAGTCGGGCATCTACTGGGGCACCACGAAATGGCTGCGCGACTTCTGCGCGCGCCGCGGCGTGACGCTGGACGAGGTCGACGCGTCCGACCTGTCGGCGCTCGGGCGCGCGCTGGACAGCCCGGCCGACCTTGTCTGGATCGAGGTGCCGTCGAACCCCTGGTTGTTGAGCGCCGACATTGCCGGGGCAGCCGCGCTGGCGCATGCGGCCGGTGCGCTGCTGGCGGTGGACGCCACTGCCGCGACGCCGGTGCTGACCCGCCCGCTGGCGCTGGGGGCGGACATCGTGATGCATTCGGCCACCAAGGCGCTGAACGGGCACAGCGACGTGCTGGCCGGGGTTCTGTCCTGCGCGGATGCCGAAAGCGCGGCGTGGCAGGCCATCGCCACGGATCGCCACGACGCGGGTGCGATCCTTGGCCCCTTCGAGGCATGGCTGCTGACGCGGGGGATGCGCACGCTGGCGTTGCGGGTGGAGCGGATGTGCGCCAACGCGCTGGCCGTGGCCGAGCACCTCGTCGGCCAAAGGGACGTCGAGGCCGTGTGGTATCCCGGCCTGCCGGGTCACGCGGGCCACGACGTCGCGCGGCGGCAGATGCAGGGCGGCTTCGGCTTCCTGCTGTCGTGCCTTGTGCGGGGCGGCGAGGATGCGGCGGCCGGCGTGGCCGGCCGGCTTGCGCTGTTTCACCGGGCGACCTCGCTGGGGGGCGTCGAAAGCCTGGTCGAGCATCGTCACCGGATCGAGCCCCACAGCGGCATCCCGCCCAACCTTCTGCGCCTGTCGGTGGGCATCGAGGACCCCCGCGACCTGATCGCCGACCTCGACCGGGCGCTCGCGGGGTGACGGCGGGCCGTCTTGCGCCGGCACGGCCGATCGGCTAAGGCGCGATCCATCCCGGCATTCAGCCCCGGCGCGCACATCGTGCAGGGCACGCCGCCGTGTATCGGAACAGCGCGCCATGCGGCATCTCACCTACAGACCGGAACTTGACGGGCTGCGCGCCATCGCCGTCACGGCCGTCGTCCTGTTCCACGTGGGCTTTCCGTCGATGCCGGGTGGCTATGTCGGCGTGGACGTGTTCTTCGTGCTGTCGGGATACCTGATCTGCGGGCAGACCTACCTGCGCCTGCAAGCGGGGGACTACAGCGCGCGCGATTTCTTCGCCCGCCGCATCCGGCGGCTGGCAATGGCCTATTTCACCTGCTTCCTGGTGACGGCCCTGGTCGCCTCGATGCTGTTCCTGCCCGAGGAACTGGGCACGGTCTTTGCCAACCTGCTTGGCTCGACCACCTTCACGAACAACTACAACCTTCTGGCATCCCAGGGGTATTTCAATACGGCCGCCCACGAGAACCCGTTCCTGCACACCTGGTCGCTGTCGATCGAGGAACAGTTCTACATCGCGCTTCCGCTGCTGATCCTTGCCACGGGGCGCAGCCTGCGGGTGTTCCGCGCCACCCTCGCGGGGGTCCTGGCGGTGTCGCTGGCGCTGGCGCTTGCCTCCGGCGACGTGATCCACGACCGCGAGGCGCGTTTCTTCTCCACGACGTTCCGGCTGTGGGAGCTGGCCCTGGGCGGTCTCCTTTTCGTGCTGCTGCATCGTCGCGGCGGTGCGCTGAACCTGCCCTTGGCGCCGGTGGTTGGGCTGGTGCTGGTGCTGTTGCCGGTGGGGTGGCTCGATGCCGGCACGCTCTACCCCGCCTGGGGCACTTTGCTGCCCACGCTGGGCACGGCGATCTTGATCGCGACCGCGCTGCCGGCGCATTCGATGGTGGGCCGGCTGCTGGCCACCCGGCCGATGGTCTATCTCGGGCGCATTTCCTACGGCACTTACCTCTGGCACTGGCCGCTGATCGTGTTCGTGACCTACGTCAACGTCGATCTCGACGATGTGCTGCGCAGCGTGCTGACCCTGGCGTCCTTCGCGCTGGGCGCGCTGTCCTATCACCTGCTCGAGATGCCGGTGCGGCGCATCGACGTGGCCCGCCACCGGGGCCGGCTGTTCGCGATGTTCGCGGTGCAGACCGCGGTGCTGCTCGGGGTGGCCGGCTGGCTCTACCAGCAGTCGCACGCGGCCGCGCCGATGCTCGGGGAACGGCTGGCGCGCATCAAGGCCGAGGACCGGGCCTATCCCGAGCGCTGGAACGCCTGCTGGCTGAGCCCCGGAATGTCCCGATACTGCCGCATCGGCGATCCGGAGGCCGCGGCGCGGCCGTTCCTCGTCTGGGGCGACAGCATGGCCAACAGCGCGCTGTGGGCCTTCGAGACCTTCGCCGGCCGCGAGGGGCAGGGCGGATACCTGGCGCCGACCGCCTCCTGTGCGCCCGTCATCGGCGTGTCACGCGAGTTCTCGGGCGACGAGGAATGCCTTGCCGTCAACCGCGCGGTCCTGACCTTCCTGCAAGAGGCCCCGGCGACGGATGTCTACATGTTCGCCCGCTGGTCCTATTACGCCGAGGGCTACGAGGATCACCGCAGCGACACGCCCGGCACCGTGCCGCTGGTGGACGGCCGCGGTGCGCCCCCCGAGGGCGAGACGCGGGCGGTCTTCGCCGCGGCACTGGATCGCACCCTCGCGGCGATCCCGGACCGTCACCGCGTGACCCTGATCGGGCAGGTACCGGTGTTTCCCTACGCGGTGCCCCGCGCCATGCTGCGCCAGCACAGGTTCGGCACCGTGCCGCCGGTCAAGACGGTGGCGGATTTCATGGCCCGCAGTGGCGGGACGGTCGCCATGCTGCGCGCCGCCGCCGCTACCGCGGGCGCGCGACTGATCGAGCCGCACCGGGTGTTCTGCAAGGACGAGACATGCGTATATGCGGCCGACGGCGTGCCGCTGCTGTCGGACCACGTGCACCTGTCGCGCGCGGGCAACGCGCTGCTGGCCGACCTGCTGGCGCGCCCGCCCGCCGGCGGTAGCCCGTGACCGACAGACGGCTTCATCTTGCCCGAAATACTCCGGGGGTGTCGCCCGAAGGGCGACGGGGGCAGCGCCCCCTGTGCGAGGGCCTCAGCCCACCAGCGCCTTCATGCCGCGCGACAGACCCTCAAGCGTCATCGGCACCATCGCGTCCTCGAATATCTCGCGGATCATGCCGATCGAGGGCGTGTAGCCCCAGTGCGCCTGTGGCACCGGGTTGATCCAGAGGTTCGACGGCCACTGCGCGCGGGCGCGCTCCAGCCAGACCTGTCCGGATTCGGGGTTCCAGTGCTCGTTCGCGCCGCCGGGGTAGGCGATCTCGTAAGGGCTCATCGAGGCGTCGCCCACGAAGATGCACTTGTAGTCGGACCCGTAGGTGTTGAGCACCTCCCGCGTCGGCGTCACCTCGTTCCAGCGGCGGCGGTTGTCGCGCCACACGCCCTCGTAGAGGCAGTTGTGGAAATAGTAGTATTCCAGGTGCTTGAACTCGGCGCGCGCGGCCGAGAACAGTTCCTCGACCACGTGGACATGCGGGTCCATCGAGCCGCCCACGTCGAGGAACAGCAGCACCTTCACGGCGTTGTGCCGCTCCGGGCGCATCTTCACGTCGAGGTAGCCGTGCTCGGCCGTCGCGCGGATCGTGTGATCGAGGTCCAGCTCCTCTTCCGCGCCGGTGCGCGCCCATTGCCGCAGGCGCTTGAGCGCGACCTTGATGTTGCGGGTGCCCAGCTCGACCGTGTCGTCGAGGTTGCGGAACTCGCGCCGGTCCCAGACCTTGACGGCGCGCTGGTGGCGGCTCTCGTCCTGGCCGATACGCACGCCCTCGGGGTTGTAGCCGTAGGCACCGAAAGGCGAGGTGCCGGCGGTGCCGATCCATTTCGACCCGCCCTGGTGGCGCTCGGTCTGCTCCTTCAGGCGCTCGCGCAGGGTCTCCATCAGCTTGTCGAAACCGCCCAGTGCCTCGATCTCGGCCTTTTCCTTTTCCGACAAGTGCTTTTCGGCCTGTCTTTCCAGCCAGTCGGCGGGCAGGTCGACGGCCTCGAGCATGTCGCCCAGGTCTATCTCTGCCAGCCCTTCGAAGCTGGCGGCGAAGGCGCGGTCGAAACGGTCGATGTGGCGCTCGTCCTTCACCATGGCGCTGCGCGCGAGGTAGTAGAATCCCTCCACGTCGTAGGTGACGAGATCCGTGGCCATCGCCTCGAGAAAGGTCAGGTATTCGCGCAGGCTGACCGGGACGCCGTGTTTCCGGAGGTTGTCGAAGAACGGCAGGAACATCGCCTTACAGCGCGTTGCGGTGGATGATCAGCGTCGCGAACAGGCCGAGGACGGCGAAGATCATCGCGTAGACCGTGCCGTAAAGCAGGATGTCGGCCAGCCGGCCCTTGCGCCGCCATGCTGTGAACGCGCCAAGCGCTGCGCCCAGCACGGCCCCGATGAGGATGATCATGTGCTACCCGTCCGTTCGTTTCAGCGGGTTGAGCGCCGATATCTCGCGCAGCTTGGCGCGCACCGCCCAGTCCGCGCCGTACCCGTATCGCGCCCAGCCGAGGCTGTCCAGCCGCACCTGCCGCGCCTCCGCCCCGCGGCCGGTCAGCTCCAGTGCCTCGGCCCGCAGCATCATGAGCGAGGCCAGCAGCGCCGCGTTCTCGTGCCGCTCGGCGGTGGCCAGGTGGGGCCCGATCAGGTCCAGCGCGCGTTCGCCGTCGCCCCGGGCGATGGCGTGGGCGGCCAGTTGCGACGCCCCGAAGGCCCGGTGCAGCGCGGTGCCGGGCGTGCGGCGGTACATCTTCTGCGCGGCGGTGAAATGGGCGTGCGCGCGGTCGGGCTCGCCGTTCTGAAGCAGTCGGCCGAGCGCGTAGTGGCTGAACGCCTGGCGGTGGTCCTGCCAGCCGGCGGCGCGCGCGATGCGGACCGCCTTGCGCGCGGCCGCCAGCCGGTTGCGCATGTCCGCCCCCGGGCCCAGGGCCGTCTGCATCGCCCTTTTCCACCCCTGCGGCGTCGAGGGGGCGAACTGCGCGGGGCGGTGCTGGCCGCCCGGGTTGAGACGCGCCAGGATCGCCGGCAGGCGGTCGGCCACCTGCCGCTTGGTCATGCCCGAACGCAGTTCGCGCGCGTAGTAGGCGCGCAGGATCAGCATGTCGAAACCGGTCAGAACGGTGTGCACGTTGTCGTCGTTGAACACGCTGTCCGACAGCCGGTAGAGGTCGTTGAGCGGCCCCAGGGCCTGGGCCAGTTCCTCGTGCAGGCAGTCACGCACTTCCTGCGGGCTGGCGTCGGAGGGCACGAAGACGGCGAGGCGCTCGCGCCTGGTCAGCGAACTCCAGTTCGTCTTCCGGCTGTGGCGCGCCGCGCGGTATTCGGACAGGCGGCTGATGTTGGGGACCACGAAGCAGGCCGCGTTGGGCAGGTTCCGCTGGATCTCGCTGCGGCTGACCGCCTCGATGGTTATGTTGGCGCGCTGCCGCGGCGTCATGGCGATGTCGATGCCCGCCTCGTTGCGCAGGCGGTGCAGAAGCCGGTTCAGGTCGCCCATCAGGGTCGGTGGCGCATTGCCGGTGACACGCACGCTAATCGGTTCCTCGAAGCGCGAGAACCGGGCCAGGCTGCGCCCCGATTCGAGCTGGAACGCCAGTTCCATGAAATCGCGCCGGATCTCGCGGTTCGACCGTCGCGGCGGCACCGGGCGCGGGGCCGAGAACCGTTTCATCTCGGGCATGGCGCTGTTGGTGTAGGTCGCCGCGCGCGACGGCATCTCGGTCGAGGGGCCGGGCGTGCAGGCCCCGAGAAACAGGCAGATCGGCAGGACTAGGCGGCGCATGGCATTCCCGAAACTCGTATCCGTCACCGCGCCCGAGCGTTGGGCGCCCCTGGCGGTGACGACGGGATGCGTCGGCCCGTGCCGGTTGCCCCGCCCGGTGTCCGCCGCATCCCGCCGCACTGTACGACAGGACAAGAGGGACGGTCGCCTGTCATGCTGACCGTTGTAAGGTGCCATTTGGACGACACTAAGGCAGAATCGGCGGAAATGCGACGGATGGTTCCATCCGGTGCGGCGACCCTGCCATCCGCCCCCCATCTCGCCCTGTCGCCCTAGCGTTGCCGCCGTGCCATGAAGGCGAGGCGTTCGAACAGGTGCACGTCCTGTTCGTTCTTCAGCAGCGCGCCGTGCAGCTTGGGCAGGGCGTCCGCGCCGTCGCGGCGCAGGTCGTCCGCGTCGAGGTCCTCGGCCAGAATCAGCTTCAGCCAGTCGAGCACCTCGGACGTCGAGGGTTTCTTCTTCAGCCCCGTCATCTCGCGGATCTCGAAGAACTGGGTCAAGGCGGCGGTCAGCAGGCTTTCCTTGATGCCCGGGTGGTGGACCTCGACGATCCGGCGGAGCGTGTCGTGGTCGGGAAAGCGGATGTAGTGGAAGAAGCAGCGGCGCAGGAACGCGTCGGGCAGCTCCTTTTCGTTGTTCGAGGTGATGATGACGATCGGGCGGTGCTTCGCGCGGATCGTCTCGCCCGTCTCGTAGACGTGGAACTCCATCCGGTCGAGTTCCTGCAAGAGGTCGTTGGGGAACTCGATGTCGGCCTTGTCGATCTCGTCGATCAGCAGCACGACACGGTCCTCGGACGCGAAGGCGTCCCACAGCTTGCCGCGCCGGATGTAGTTGGAAATGTCGTGGACACGCTCGTCGCCGAGCTGGCTGTCGCGCAGCCGGCTGACGGCATCGTATTCGTAAAGGCCCTGGTGGGCCCGGGTGGTGGACTTGATGTTCCACTCGATCATGTCCAGGCCCAGTCCATCGGCAACCTGCCGGGCCAGCTCCGTCTTGCCGGTCCCCGGCTCGCCCTTGACGAGCAGCGGGCGCTCGAGCTGCACGGCCGCATTGACGGCAACCGTCAGGTCGTCGGTGGCGACATAGGTATCCGTGCCGCGGAATTTCGTTTCCATATCAAACCTTTTCGCGGAAGTTCTGAGTTGTCTCGAGGCGCACAGTAAGCGCAAGGGCAAAACACATCAATGCACGGTGATTGAGGGGTGACAATCCATCGGTGCGGGTGTAAGTGCAGCCCCGAGGGCGCCAGGTGTCTGAGGAGATTTGCATTGGCAGACGTTGGCCTTGACGAGGGAGCCGAGATGAAACCGGAAGTGTTCCTGCCGGAGGATTATCGCCCGGCCGAAGACGAACCTTTCATGAATGAGCGGCAGCTGGAGTACTTCCGACGCAAGCTCATCAACTGGAAGAACGACCTGCTCGCCGAAAGCCGTGACACGATCGAGGGGTTGCAGGACGGCACGCGCGCGATCCCGGACGTGGCCGACCGGGCCAGCGAGGAGACCGACCGCGCGCTTGAACTGCGCACCCGCGACCGCCAGCGCAAGCTCGTGGCCAAGATCGACGCGGCCCTGCGCCGCATCGAGGAAGGCGAATACGGCTACTGCGAGGTCACGGGCGAACCGATCAGCCTCAAGCGGCTCGATGCGCGGCCCATCGCCACCATGAGCCTGGAGGCACAGGAACGCCACGAACGCCGCGAGAAGGTCCACCGCGACGATTGATCCCCGGGGCCACCGCCTGCAGGTCTTTCGGGCCAGTCCGAAAACAGGTGCGCCGGGGTTCCGCCCCGGCGTTTTTCGTCTCCAGATCGTCCGGCGAGGAGAGGACGCATGGCACTCGACGGTATCAGGGTGGCGGTGATCGGCGCGGGCGTCGGCGGGTTGGCTGCCGCCTGCGCGCTGGCACGGCGCGGCGCCGAGGTCACGGTGCTCGAACAGGCCCACGAGATTTCCGAGGTCGGCGCCGGCCTGCAGGTCAGCCCCAACGGGTTCGCGGTGCTTGCCGCGCTGGGGCTGGGCGCGGCGCTGCGCGGCCCGGCGGTGCGGGGCCGCGCCGTCAGCCTGCGCGACTACCGCGGGGACGAGGTGCTGCGCCTCGACCTCGACCGGCTTGCGCGGCGTGACTTCTGGTTCGTACACCGTGCCGACCTGATCGAGTTGCTTGCGCAGGCCGCCCGCGACGCCGGCGTGCGGATCCGGCTTCTGCAGAAGGTTGCCCAGGTCGTTCCGGGTGCGCCGCCCAAGGTGAAGCTGGCCAACGGCGCCGTCGTGCATGCCGATCTCGTCGTCGGCGCCGACGGGCTGAATTCGAAGGTACGGCCGGCAGTGGACGGCCCGTCCCGGGCGTCCTTTACCGGCCAGACGGCGTGGCGCGCGGTGATCGCCAACGACGAGGGCGCGGGCCCGGTGGCCCGGGTGCACATGGGGCCGCACCGGCACGTCGTCAGCTACCCGCTGCGCGCCGGCAGCCTGCTCAACATCGTCGCGGTGCAGGAGCGCGCGGAATGGGCCGAGGAAAGCTGGAGCCGGCCCGGCGACCCCAAGGAACTGCGTGCCGCCTTCTCCGATTTCTGTCCCGAGGTGCGCGGCATGCTCGACCGGGTCGAGGCGGTGGGCCACTGGGGGCTGTTCCGGCACCCGGTCGCCGAGCGCTGGCACGGCGACGGCGTGGTCCTGCTGGGCGATGCCGCCCATCCCACGCTGCCTTTCATGGCGCAGGGCGCCTGCATGGCGCTGGAGGATGCCTGGGTGCTGGCCGATGCGCTGGAGGCCGAGGGGGGGCAGGGGGCCGCGCTGTCCGCCTATCAGGCGCGGCGCAGGCCGCGCGCCGGACGTGTCGTCGCCGCCGCGAATCGCAACGCGTGGAAGTATCACCTTTCCAGCCCGCCGATGCGCGGGGCCGCGCACGCGGCGCTGCGCCTGGGCGGGTGGCTGGCGCCCGGTGCCATGATCCGCCAGTTCGACTGGATCTACGGCCACGATGTGACACGTGGCGGCTGAGTGAAACGTGGCGGCCGAGCGCCGCGCGATCCTTTCTCGCGCATCTTGCCCGGAAGGTTCCCGAATCCCTTGTCGTCGTCGGATCTCAGAGGTCGAGGTCCACCCAGACGGGCACGTGGTCGGAGGGTTTTTCGCGCCCGCGAATCTCGCGGTCGATCCCGCAGCCCTCCATCAGGTCGGCGGCTTGCGGGGTCAGAAGCACGTGGTCGATGCGGATGCCGTCATCGCGCCGCCACGCGCCGCCCTGGTAATCCCAGAAGGTATAGTGCCCCGGGCCGGGATGGCAGGCACGGAAGGCATCGGTGAAGCCCATGTGCAGCACCCTTCGGAAGGCCGCCCGGCTCTCGGGCAGCGCCAGCGCGTCCTCGGCCCAGGCGGCGGGGTTGGCGGCATCCGCGTCCTGCGGGATCACGTTGTAGTCGCCGGCCATCAGCGCGGGCTCTTCGGCCGCGAGAAGCTCGGCGGCGCGGATGCGCAGGCGGTCCATCCACGCAAGCTTGTAGTCGTATTTCGGCCCGGGTGCCGGGTTGCCGTTGGGCAGGTATAGCCCGCAGAGCCGCACGGCGGCCCCGTCGCCCGTGACCGTGGCCTCGATCCAGCGCGCCTGCGCGTCGTCCTCGTCACCGGGCAGGCCGCGGCGGATGTCCTCCAGCGGCCGTTTCGACAGGATCGCCACGCCGTTGAAGCTTTTCTGGCCGTGGGTTTCCACGTTGTAACCGCGGTCCTCGAAAGGCGCGCGGGGAAAATTCTCGTCGACGGACTTGATTTCCTGCAGCAGCACCACGTCGGGCTGCGCGTCGTCGAGCCAGTCGCAAAGCGCCTGCTGCCGCGCCTTGATCCCGTTGATGTTGAAACTGGCGATCTTCATGCGTCTCTCCCGCCGGGTCTGCCGCCGCCTCTATCGCGCAGCGGGGCGGTCGAAACAAGGGATACCCACAAGATGCTCGGGCTCGCCAAATTCTTGCCCCATTCTCGGAATAGTAACCAGTCTGTTGCAAGAAGGCGAACGACCAAGGCGCCCGGCAAGACGGAGGCAGAGCAGTGCCCACATACACCGACCAGACGATCGGCGGCGATTTCGATCCCGGCTACCCGCCGCCGCTGCCCACGACGATCAACGTCGAGACGATCACACTGAACGACGCCGACGGGGACGGCTTCATCAGCCCCAATGGCTCGGACCAGGTCAACGGCAGCGATGTCGTCGCGGTCTACGACGGTGATACCGTCACGATCGACGGCAACACGATCACCGGCACGACCTTCTACACCGCCGATGGCGGGCGCTATTTCACGCCGACCGACGGCTCGGTCCTGCCCGACGGCGGTACTGCCACCGATACCACCTTCGTGTGGTCAAGCACGCAGTTCGATGTGAATGATCTCGGTCCGCCGTGTTTCGTGGCCGGCACCCGCATCGCGGTGCCGGGTGGGACGAAACGGGTCGAGGAGCTCGCGATTGGCGACCTTGTCGAGACGATGGACCGCGGCCCGCAGCCGATCCGCTGGATCGGCCGGCGCACCGTGTGCGGCGATCGCGACCTTGCCCCGGTGCGCATCCCCGCCGGCGCGGTGGGCAACGCGCGTGCCCTGCTTGTGTCGCCACAGCACCGCATGCTGCTGTCGGACTGGCGCGCCCAGCTCTACGCGGGCGAGGATGCGGTCCTGTGCCCGGCCATCGCGCTGGTCGACGGCGGGCGCGCGGAGCGGGCCCCCTGCGACCTCGTTACCTACGTGCATTTCATGTTCGACCGGCACGAGGTCGTCTTTGCCGAGGGGGCGCCGACGGAAAGCTTCCACCTTGGCGATTACCTGTCGGGGGATCACACGGCCCTGCGGCGGGAAATCCTGACGGTGTTCCCCGAGCTCGACGCAAGCCCCGCGGCCACGCGGGCGGCCCGGCCCTCGCTCCGCCGCTTCGAGGGGGCTCTTGTCGCGCAGGCGGCCTGAGCCCGCCCCGCGACCACGGCGCGCCGCCCGTTACATCGCGAAGGACGTGCCGCAGCCGCAGGAACTGGTCGCGTTCGGGTTGTCGATGGTGAACCGCGCGCCGATCAGCTCCTCGGTGAAATCTATGGTTGCGCCTGCAAGGAAAGGTTGTGAAACCTCGTCGATGACCACGCGCTGACCGTCGTTTTCCAGCACCAGGTCGTCATCGGCGGGCGCATCCAGGCTGATGCTGTACTCGAAGCCCGAACAGCCCCCGCCCTGGACCGCCACGCGGAGCGCCTGGCCCTTGTCGCCGGCACCGATCTCGGCCAAGCGTGCGAACGCGCGGTCCGTGACCTTGGGGGGCAGTTGCATGGCAGGCTCCTCGCGGTTTCCTTGTCCTCGCGTTTCGAATATATGACCAAGGGAAACAGGGGACAAGGAGTCCGGCGATGCATGCGCCCTACGCCGCGCATCCGGCCGCGACCCGCGGGCGGCTGGTGCCCGAGGAGGAAAGCGCATTCCGGTCCTGCTATCAGCGGGACCGCGACCGGATCATCCACTCGTCGGCCTTCCGGCGGCTCAAGCACAAGACGCAGGTCTTCGTCGAGCACGAGGGCGATTATTTCCGCACGCGCCTGACCCATTCGATCGAGGTGGCGCAGGTCGCGCGCACGATCGCGGGCGCGCTCGGGCTCGACCAGGAACTGACCGAGGCGGTGGCGCTGGCCCACGACCTGGGACACACGCCCTTCGGCCACACCGGCGAGGATGCGCTGGACGCGCTGATGCAGCCCTGGGGCGGGTTCGATCACAACGCGCAGACGGTGCGGATCGTCACCGCGCTGGAGCGGCACTATGCCGAGTTCGACGGCCTCAACCTGACCTGGGACACGCTGGAGGGCATCGCCAAGCACAACGGCCCGGTGGAGGGCAAACCGCCCGAGACGCTGGCCGACTACAATGCCCGCCATGACCTCGAACTGCACACCCATGCCAGCGCCGAGGCGCAGGCGGCGGCCGTGTCGGACGACATCGCCTACAACAACCATGATCTGCACGACGGGTTGCGCGCGCGGCTGTTCACCGAGGACGAGATCGCGGCGCTGCCGGTCGTGGGCGATTGCTATGCCGAGGTGGACGGGAAATACCCCGGTCTCGATCCCTACCGCCGGCGGCACGAGGCGCTTCGCCGGGTCTTCGGGCTGATGGTGGGCGACGTGATCGAGGCCGCCCGCGCCGCTCTGGCCGAGGCCGCGCCCGACAGCATCGACGCCGTGCGCGGGCTGGGCCGGCCGGTGATCGGGTTTTCGCCCCGTATGCGCGCGGATGTCGACGCGATCCGCCATTTCCTGTTCACACGGATGTATCGCGCACCGCCCGTCATGGAGAAACGCGCGCAGGTCACCCGCGTGGTCGAGGAACTGTTCCCTTTCTACATGGACAAGCCACAGTTCCTGCCGGCGCGCTGGCAGGCGGACGTGCAACAGGCTGGCAGCGAACGCGCGCTGGCACGGCTGGTGTGCGACTACATCGCCGGCATGACCGACCGCTTCGCGCTTCAGGCGCACGCGGAACACCTTGGTGGCCCCGGCGGGCCGGGCGAACGGGGGTAGCGGCATGGCGGACGTGGCGGATGGCGCGATGGCGCCCGTGATGGCCTTCGCGCTGGTGGGGGTGCTCGGCGTGGGCGCGCAATGGCTGGCATGGCGCCTGCGGATGCCGGCGATCGTGCTGATGCTGGCCGCCGGGCTGATCGTGGGGCCGGTGACGGGCCTTTTCGACCCGCGCCGCGACATCGGCGCGCTGTTGGACCCAATGATCGCGGTGGCGGTAGCGATCATCCTGTTCGAAGGCGGGCTGACGCTGAACTTTCGCTCGTTGCGTGGCGCGGCCGAAGGCGTGCGCCGGCTGGTCGGCGTGGGTGCGCCGCTGGGCTGGCTGGGCTCGGCGCTGGCGCTGCACTACGTCGCCGGTCTTGGCTGGGCGGCCTCGGCCGTGTTCGGCGGGATCATGATCGTGACCGGCCCGACGGTCATCGCGCCGTTGCTGCGGCAGGCGCGGTTGGCGCACCGGCCCGCGCAGCTGCTGCAATGGGAGGCCATCGTCGGTGACCCGATCGGCGCGCTGGCCGCCGTTCTGGCCTTCGAGGTGGTGCTGGTTCTGGACGCGGCAGAGACACTGGGCGCCGCCGCGCTCGACATGGGCCGCGGGATCGTGGTGGCCGGGCTGCTGGGGCTGCTCGGGGGCTGGTGCCTGGCGCAGGCGTTCCGCCGCGCGCTGGTGCCCGAGTACATGAAGGTGCCGGTGCTTTTCGCGCTGCTGCTTGCCGTCTTCGCCGTCTCGGACGCGGTGCTGCACGAAAGCGGGTTGCTGGCCGTGACGGTGATGGGAATCGCGGTGGCCAACGCCGACCTGCCCAGTTTCGGCGAATTGCGCCGGTTCAAGGAGCATGCGACCGTGCTGCTGGTCTCGGGCGTGTTCATTCTGCTGGCCGCGTCGATGGATCTTGCCACGCTGGCCGCGCTGGACTGGCGCGCCGGCGCTTTCGTCGCGGTTGTCGTCCTGCTGGTGCGCCCCGTGACGGTGCTGGGCGCGCTGCTGGCCACGCGCGTGCCGTGGCGCGAACGCTGGCTGGTGGCGCTGACGGGGCCGCGCGGCGTGGTGCTGGTGGCGGTGGCCGGGCTGTTCGGTGAACGCCTGCTGGCGCTGGGGTTTGCCGATGCGGAGCGGATCGCTCCGCTGGCGTTCGCACTGGTCGCGGCCACGGTATTGCTTCACGGCTTCGCGCTGCGCCCGCTGGCCCGCGCGCTGGGGCTGGCCAGTGCCGAGACGCCGGGCGTGATCCTCGTGGGCGGTTCGCAGTTGGCCGCCGCGCTGGCCGAGACCCTGCGCGATCTCGAGGTCCCCGCGCTGGTGGCCGACGCCAACCGCAGTCGCCTGCGCAGTGCCCGGGAGGCGGGGTTGCCGGTCTTCTTCGGCGACATCCTGTCGGAGGCCGCCGAGGACCATGTGGAGCTGATGAGCTATGGCCAGGTCGTGGCCATGAGCGACAACGACGCCTACAACACGCTGGTCGCCACGGACCTGGCCCCCGAGTTCGGGCGCGAGAACGTCTTTCAGCTCAAGCGTGCAAAGCACGACAGCCGCCGCCACGAGTTGCCGGCAACCCTGGGCGGGCGTGCCATCGCCGGCGGGGAAGGATACTACGAACTGGCCCGGCGCATGGCCGCGGGCTGGCAGGTGTGCGCGACGCCGCTGAGCGAGGGGTACGGCCCCGACCAATGGCGCGCGGACAACCCCGAGGCGATCGCGCTGGCCGAGGTCAGCGACCGCGGCGGCTTGCGGATCATCCCCGAAGGCGATGAGCCGGGCGACGCCGACGGCACGCATGTCGTGGCCCTTGTCCCGGACCGCGAGGCAGGGGCGGCCAACGGCGGTTAAAGATTCCGCAGCCGGGCGCGGCTAGGCTGCGGCCCGTGCAGAGTGTCTGGAATCTCGAGGGGCGGACCGTGCTGATCGCCGGTGCCGGCGGGCCGGCCGGCGGTGACGTCGTGCGCGCGTTCAGCGATGGCGGCGCGCGCGTCGTGGCGCTGGATCGCGATGAGCCGGCGGTGCTGGCGTTGGCGCGTGCTGCGCCAAGGCGGGTGGAGCCGCTGGCGCTCGATCCGATGCGCCCGGCGCCCTGCCGCCTGCTTGGCGAGGTCTGGGCCGACTCGCCCCTGCATGCGCTGGTCCACCTTCAGGCGCTTGCGGTGCCGGCCCGACCGGGCACGGCCATCCAGTCGGTGGCGGCGCTGACGCGGGCGCTTGGCCCGGCGCTCGTGGCCGGCTCCGGGCGTGTCGTGATCGCGCATGCGGCGGCGGGCGCCGATGCGCCGGCCGAGGCGAGCGCCTTCGCGCCCGCCTTTGCCAGGCTCGCGACCGGGCTGGACGCAACCGGCCCTTGGCCGGCCGGCCGCGTCAACGCGGTGTGTCTGCCGCCTTGTGCATTATCCGGCGCGCCACCGGCGGCGGCGCGCCACGCCATGCTGTTTCTGGCCAGCGATCTGGCCGACGGGATCGGCGGCGGGATTCTGCGGGTCGTGCCCGGCGCGTGTTGAAGGCGCTCCGCCGTGGTGCGTCAGAATTTAAGGTGCAAGCCGATTTTCAGCGCTGTGTGGGAAAACCCGATGTTGGCCGGGGCGACCGACGGCTGGAAGTAGTTGGCCGTGTCGAAATCGTAATGCGCGATCTCGCCCCGCAGGACCGTGTTCGAGCCGAGCTTGCGCTCCGCGCCGAACGCGATGGTCCAGCCATCGAGGGTTTCGGAGGTGTCCGCGGCATAGAACGGTGCACCGGTCGCCACGTTGATGGACTGGGCATCGGCGTCGGCGAAGGCATAACCGGCCGCGCCGTAGATGTGCCACCTGTCCATCGCACCGCCGATCCGGCCGCGGATGGAGCCGAAGGAGTTCAACTCCGTCTGGCACGAAAAGGCCGGGTTCGGACAGGGCGTGCTGCCGGAAATGTCGGCCGCGTTGAACTCCGCGTCGAAGCCGTAGACCAGCGAATTCGACTGCCAGTTGTAGCCGGCGTAGAGGCCGCCGAAGCCGCCGTCGTTGTCATGGTCGGCTCGCGTGCCCGCCAGCGGGAACAGCCAGTCCACATCACCCTGCGCGCCACCGGCCTGCACGCCGATGAAGGCGCCGCTCCAGTCCTCCACCGGCGGGGCAACAGGGGCGGGTTCCGGCATGGGCGCGGGCTCGGGCGAGCCGGCAATCGCGGCGGTCGCGGTCCCGGCGAAAAGGGCGGTTAGAAGTCCTGCACGAAACATTGGCTGATCCCCCGTTACTCGTGTGAGTGGTGAAGTTAGTTTATGCGCTCGCGCGTCGATTGGGCAGGGGTGACCCGACGGAAATATGCAGACCGTGTTATGCGGGACACAAGCCGCGCCGCCCTTGACCCCCCGGGTGCCTCTGGTACACGCACGGCGTCAGTCTGGAGGCGTGACATGAACCTTTTCTCCGAGACCAGGGGGCTGGTCGTCGACAGCCTCGCCGCCATGCAGGCCGAGGGGGCGCTGCCCGCGGGGCTGGATTTCGCGAACGTCACCGTTGAACCCCCGCGCGACCCCGCGCATGGCGACATGGCCACGAACGCGGCGATGGTGCTGGCCAAGCCCGCCGGTGCCAAGCCGCGCGACATCGCTGCCACGCTGGCCCCGATGCTGGCGGCCGACGCCCGGATCGAGTCCGCGGATGTCGCCGGGCCGGGCTTCATCAACCTGCGGCTGGCCGCATCGGCCTGGCACGAGGTGCTGCGCACCGCGCTGGCGGCCGGCGACGATTTCGGCCGCTCCGCGATGGGGCAGGGCACGCGGGTGAACGTCGAATACGTCTCGGCCAACCCGACGGGGCCGCTGCACGTGGGCCACACGCGCGGCGCGGTCTTCGGCGACGCGCTGGCCAGCCTGCTGGATTTCGCCGGTTACGCGGTGACGCGCGAATACTACATCAACGACGGCGGCGCACAGGTGGACGTGCTCGCCCGCTCGGTCTACCTGCGCTATCTGGAGGCGCACGGGCAGGCCGTGGCTTTCGAGGACGGCACCTATCCCGGCGACTACCTGATCGGCGTCGGCGAGGCGCTGGCCGCACAGGTGGGCGATGCCTATGTCGACCAGCCCGAGGCGGTCTGGCTGGCCGAGGTCCGCGCCTTCGCGATCAACGCGATGATGGGGATGATCCGCGATGATCTTGCCGCGCTCGGCGTCGAGATGGATACGTTCTTCTCGGAGAAATCCCTCTACGGGACCGGCCGCATCGAGGAGGCGTTGGACGCGCTCGAGGCCAGGGGCCTGCTTTACAAGGGCGTGCTGGAGCCGCCCAAGGGCAAGACGCCCGAGGACTGGGAGCCGCGCGAACAGACGCTGTTCCGGTCCACAGCGTTCGGCGACGACGTGGACCGGCCGATCGCCAAGTCCGACGGAAGCTGGACCTATTTCGCCCCCGACATCGCCTACCACTACGACAAGGTCAGCCGCGGCTTCGACATGCTGATCGACGTCTTCGGCGCCGACCACGGCGGTTACGTCAAGCGGATGAAGGCCGCCGTGGCCGCGCTGACCGACGGGCAGGTGCCGCTGGAGATCAAGCTGTGCCAGCTCGTCAAGCTCTACAAGAACGGCGAGCCGTTCAAGATGTCCAAGCGCGCCGGCACCTTCGTGACGCTGCGCGACGTGGTCGACCAGGTCGGCGCGGATGTCACGCGCTTCGTCATGCTGACCCGCAAGAACGACGCGCCGCTGGACTTCGACTTCGACAAGGTGCTCGAGCAGTCGAAGGACAACCCGGTGTTCTACGTCCAGTACGCACACGCGCGCGTGTGCTCGGTGCTGCGCAAGGCACAGGCGGCGGGGATCGCGGTGGACGACGCCACGCTGGCCGGCGCGGACCTGTCGATCCTGACGCACGAGGCCGAACTGGCGCTGGCCCGCAAGATCGCCGAGTGGCCCCGCCAGGTGGAGATCGCCGCGCGCATGGGTGAGCCGCATCGCGTCGCGTTCTACCTTTACGATCTGGCCAGCGAGCTGCACGCGCTGTGGAACCTGGGCCACGACAATCCGGGCCTGCGCTTCCTCCAGGAAGGCGACGCGGCCACGAGCGCGGCGAAAATCGCGCTGGCGCGCGCCGCGACCGTTGTTATTTCTGCCGGTCTTGGTATTCTTGGGGTCACTCCGGCGCAGGAGATGCGGTAACAAACCGCGCAACGCCGGGGCGAGGCACAGCAAGAAACCCCGGCGGCCATGCACCGCCGGAGGGAGCGAGGCGAGACATGGCAGAAATGCAGGCAACGCACCCAAGGGCTGCGTACGGGCAATCTGAATCGGACACCCATTCCACATCGCGATCTCTGGCCGGGCTGGTGCACGGGGTCGGGGCCCTCGCGTCCCTGGCGCTCGTCGTCGGGATCGGCGTCTGGGGATACAAG
The DNA here is from genome assembly GCF_002834145.1 of Roseovarius salinarum. GTDB lineage: Bacteria > Pseudomonadota > Alphaproteobacteria > Rhodobacterales > Rhodobacteraceae > Roseovarius > Roseovarius salinarum. The sequence continues at coordinate 103,807 of NZ_PHNT01000002.1, forward strand.
CTGGTCGCCCGCGACGTGAGCGGCGTGCCGGTGGTGCGCGCGGCCGAGGGGCCGATGCGCGTCCAGCCCGATGATCCCGGCGGCAAGCCCGCCCTCAACCAGGGCCTGTCGGTCAACCAGGTGGCCGCGGGCAAGCCGGCCGACGACGCGCCCGAGCGTGTCGTGCTGGCGCCGGCGCCGCTGGATCTCGACGCCGGGACCGCGCAGGCAGACGCGCAGCCCGCCGCGGAACCCGCGGTGGCCGACGCCGAGGATCAGCGCGCCGCGGTTCTGGCGCTGGCCGAAGAGTTGTCGGAGGGGGCCATGCCCCTGTCCGAGAGCCCCGAGGCGGACGAGGCGAGCGGCGCGGAGGCCACCCGCGCGGACGCGGAACCAACGGCCCCGGCCCAGCAGAATACGGCAACCGAAGCAGACAGCGATGCCGCCGCAGGGCTTGGCCGCTCGCTGCGGCCGAAGCTGCGGCCCGCCGCGCTGAAATCCGTCACGCACACGGCGGCGGCCTCGGGCCCCCGCGACGTGGACCCCGAAAACATTCCCGCCGGCACCCGGCTTGCCCAGCTGGGCGCCTTCGAGAGCGCCGAGGTCGCGCGCGACGAATGGCGCCGCATCAGCGACGAATTCGCCTCGGTCCTGTCTGACAAGGACCGGGTGATCCAGCGTGCCGAAAGCGGGGGTCGCATCTTCTACCGGCTGCGCGCCATGGGGTTCGAGGATCTGGCGGACGCCCGCCGCTTCTGTTCGGCGCTGGTCTCGGAAGGGGCCGAGTGCATCCCCGTGGTCACGCGGTGAGCGCGCCGGCGGCCTGTATCCTCGACGCGGACGGGCCGCGGCTGACATCGCGGGAAGCGCGGTTCTTCTCAAGGGCGCAGCCCTGGGGGTTCATCCTGTTCGCGCGCAACGTCGAGGCGCCCGCCCAACTGCGCGCGCTTTGCGACGAGATGCGCGGGGCAGTTGGCCGGCACGCGCCCATCCTCGTCGACCAGGAAGGCGGCCGCGTGCAGCGTCTGGGCCCGCCGCATTGGCGCGAATGGCCCAGCCCGCGCGCGCATGCCGCGACTGCCGGTGACCGCGCCTCGGCGGCCATTTGGATGCGGTACCGGTTGATCGCGGCCGAACTGTCGGAGCTGGGAATCGACGTGAACTGCGCACCGACCGCCGACATCGCCGGGCTGCAGACCCACACCTTCCTGGCCGACCGGTGTTTCGGCGCCGATGCCGGGACGGTGGCGCGCGTGGCCCGCGCGGCCGCGGAGGGGATGATGGACGGCGGGGTTCTTCCGGTCGTCAAGCACATTCCCGGGCATGGACGCGCGCGGGCCGACAGCCATCACGCGCTGCCGGTGGTGGGCGCGGACATGCCGGCCCTGCGCGAGACGGATTTCGCCCCGTTCCGGGCGCTTCGCGACCTGCCGATGGCGATGACGGCGCATGTGGTCTACACGGCGCTTGATCCCCGGCCGGCCACGACCTCGCCCGTGGTGATGGAGGCGATCCGCCGCGACATCGGCTTTTCGGGGCTGGTCATGTCCGACGACCTGTCGATGCAGGCGCTCAAGGGCTGCCCGGAGCAGCGCGTGCGCGCCGCGCTGGACGCGGGCTGCGACGTGGCGCTGTATTGCAACGCGACGCTGGCAGAGCGCGAGGCCGTGGCCGAGGCCGCGGGGCCACTGGCGGGCGCCGCGCTGTCGCGTGCCGAGGCGGCGCTTGCCATGCGCCGTGCCCCGAAGCCGGTTGACATCGCCGCGTTGGAGGCAAAGCTTGAAGCCCTGACGGGGGATGCGTGGCATGGCTGACGAAAGGTTCGAGGACGGTAGCAACGTGGAAAACGTGGCCGACCGGATGGCCGCAGAGACGCTGGTCGTGGACGTGGACGGCTACGAGGGGCCGCTCGACCTGTTGTTGTCGATGGCGCGGTCGCAGAAGGTGGACCTGCGCCGGGTGAGCGTCCTGCAACTGGCGCACCAGTACCTCGCCTTCGTCGAGGAGGCGCGTGCGCTGAGAATCGAGCTGGCCGCCGACTATCTCGTCATGGCGGCCTGGCTGGCCTATCTGAAGTCGCGGCTGCTGCTGCCGCCCGACCCGGCCGAGGACGGCCCAACCGGCGAGGAGATGGCCGCGCATCTGGCCTATCAGCTGGAGCGGCTGCAGGCGATGCGCGAGGCCGCGGCGAAGCTGATGGCCCGCGACAGGCTGGGCCGCGATTTCTTTGCGCGCGGCATCCCCGAGACGCAGACCCACGTGCGCCGCGTGCATCACACCGCCACCCTGCTGGACCTGATGCAGGCCTACGCCCGCATCCGCACGCGCGACGAGTTCCGCCCCTACGCCATGGATCGCGACGCGATCTACAGCCCCGAGGAGGCGCTGGAGCGGATGCGCGACATGATCGGCTTCGCCGGCACCTGGACGGACATCGCCCGTTACCTTCCCGCGGACTGGCTGGGTGAGCCGCACAAGCGCCGCTCGGCCACCGCGGCGACGTTTTCGGCCGCGCTGGAACTGGTCAAGGAAGGCCGGATCGAACTGCGTCAGAGCGAGACGTTCGCGCCCATCGAACTGCGCCGCCGGGAGGATCGCCAATGAGCGACGAGCGCGCGGGCGACACGGGCAACGAGGCGGACAAGACAGCGCCCGAACGGGAACAGACCCTGTTCGAGGCGCCGCCGATGGCCGAACAGGAGCGCATGTGCGAGGCGATCCTGTTCGCCAGCGCCGAGCCGCTGACCGCCGCGGACATCGGCGCACGCCTGCCCCACGGCTGCGACGTGGGCGAGGCGCTGGCACACCTGCGCCGCCGCTACGAGGGGCGCGGCGTGCACCTGGTGAAGGTCGGCGACGCCTTTGCGATGCGCACCGCGCCCGACCTCGGGTTCCTGATGCACCGCGAGGTGGTGGAGACGCGCAAGCTGTCGCGCGCGGCGACCGAGACACTGGCGATCATCGCCTACCACCAGCCGGTCACACGCGCCGAGATCGAGGAGATCCGCGGCGTTTCGGTCAGCCGCGGCACGGTCGACCAGCTGCTGGAGCTCGAGTGGATCCGCTTCGGGCGGCGCAAGATGACGCCGGGCCGGCCGGTGACCTTCATGGTCACGCAGACCTTCCTCGACCACTTCGGGCTGGAAAGCGCACGCGATTTGCCGGGGCTGGCCGAACTGCGCTCGGCCGGGTTGCTCGACAGCCGGCCACCGCCGGGGAACATGCCCGGCCTTGGCGATGCGCAGGGCGACGAGGAAGGCGAAGAGCCCGGGGGTGGCGGGCAGGATGAACTTTTCGACGACTGACCGCGGCCGGTGCCCTGAAATCTGCACAGTCGCGGGTTATATCGCACACGAGCAGGCAAAGGAGGGCGCGATGAACGCCAATCATCTGATCAACATGGTCGTCCGTCTGGTGATGCGCCGCGTCATCGGCAAGGGCATCAACGCCGGCATCGATGCCGTCGGCAAGCGTGGCAAGCGGGCCAAGGGCAACCAGGACGGCGACGACGACGGCGGCCACGGCCCCGACACCGGCCAGACCACCAAGCGCGCCAAGCAATCCATGCGCATGACCCGGCGTATGGGCAGGTTCTGATCCGCCGGCGCGGCCGCGTCAGGCCGTGCGGAAATGCTTGGACAGCTTGAGCCCCTGGCCCTGGTAGTTCGAGGCCAGCGCGGCGCCGTACAGCCGCTCGGGCCGCGCGTCCATGCGTTCATAGACCAGCCGGCCCACGATCTGCCCGTGTTCGAGCACGAAGGGCGCTTCGTGGCAGCGCACCTCGAGCACCCCGCGCGATCCGGCCCCGCCGGCGCCGTCATGGCCGAAGCCCGGGTCGAAGAACCCCGCGTAGTGCACCCGGAACTCCCCCACCATCGCCAGGTAGGGGGCCATCTCGGCAGCGTAATCGGGGGGGATATGCACCGCCTCGCGGCTGACGAGGATGTAAAAGGCGCCGGGGTCGAGGATGATGTGCCCGTTGTCGCCGTGCACCTCCTCCCAGAAATCGCCCGGAGCGTAGTGACCGATCTTGCCTAGGTCGATGACACCGGCGTGCGGCTTGGCACGGTAGCCCACCAGCGTTTGCCCCGCCGCCGGGCGCAGGTCCACCGAGAAACCCAGGCCGGAATCGATCAGCGCCGGCCCGTCCACCAGCGGGGTCTCGGCATGCAGCGCGCGCAGCGCGGCATCGTCCAGCACGGCCTGACCCGCGCGGAACCGGATCTGGTTGAGCCGCATCCCCGGCCGCACCAGCACGGAAAACGAGCGCGGGCAGATCTCGGCGTAGAGCGGGCCGTCGTAGCCCGGTGCGATGCGGTCGAATTCCTCGCCGCCGTCGGTGATTGCGCGGGTCAGCAGATCGAGCCGGCCGGTCGAGGACTTGGCGTTCGCCACAGCCTGCACACCCTCGGGCAGCGCGAGCCCCTCCAACAGTGGCACGACGTAAACGCAGCCCTTTTCCAGAACGGCGCCCTCCGACAGGTCGACGCGGTGCATCTCGAACTCGTCCAGCCGGTCGGCAACGCTGCGCCCCTTGCCGGCGAGGAAGGAGGCGCGCACGCGATAGGCCACGCTGCCCAGCCGAAGGTCGAGGCTGGCGGGCTGGATCTGGTCGGGATCGGTCGGCGCCGCGACGCGGATCTGGTCCGCCTCGATCATTCCGCGAATCTGCTGGCTGGAAAGAACACCGGTCATGACCGCGCCCCGCATGGCCGTGCTGCCCCGGCGGCGCCCTTGGTCCGCGTGCGAGGGCCGGGGCGGGTGGCGATGGTCGGGCTAGCAGGATTCGAACCTGCGACCTCCCGTCCCCCAGACGGACGCGCTACCAAGCTGCGCTATAGCCCGATGGTCTGCGTTTCATACCTGTTTTCGCGGCAGGGACAAGGGGGATTCTGGCAAAATCGCCCGCCCTTTCACCATCCCGGCCGAGGTCATTTGCCCCTGTCCGGGGCCATTCTTGCATGCAGTTCGCGCAGCCTGTCCAGCGACGGGGCGATCTCGCGTGCGGTGTCCTCGGGCAGGTCGCGGCCGGAGCGTGCCAGCCGGGTCAGCAGGCCGGGTTCGGCTGTCGGAGCCGGGGTGTCGTCCGGGTCGGGGGGCACATCCACCACCGCGGGGCGCGGCGGGGAACTCCAGCCGAGGTGTTCGGGCGGGCCGGTGTCTTCGGTCGAGGCCGCTTCGTCGGCGCCGCCGTCTCCTTCGCTGGCTTGCTGCTCGCCGCGCGACGCGGCGTCCTGCCCGGGCGCGGGGGGGGCTGCACCGCCGCGCAGGAAGGCCGGTGCCGGCCCGCCGCCGAAGGCCGACGTGGCGCCGGCAGCGTCCGGTTGGCTGGTCGGCCCGGCGGCATCCTCGCCGGTGTCTGCGGGCGCGGTGTCGCCGGTGTCGGTATCGTCCGCGGCGTGCTGTGCCGGCGGCGTTCCTTCGGTCTGCGGTTTATCGGCGTCGTCGGTCCCGCCGGCGGGACCCGTCGATTCCGCTTCGGACGCCCCGGCTGGTCGCGAGGTATCGGGCGCGGCATCGCTGTCCTGAAACGGTGCGGCGTCGCCCGTCGCATCCTCGTTTCCGGTCGCCGTGGCGCCAGTCCCGGCCTCGGCCGCGGTTTCGGCCGACCCGGTGGAAGGCTCGGGGGCGCCCGGGGCCTGATGTGTCGCTTCGGCTGCCGGTGCGTCTTCGGCTTCAGGCGTGTCTTGCGTGGCGGTCTCGGGCGCCCCGTTTTCGGCAACAGCTTCGCCGTTCTTGCCCTGGGGCGGAAAATCGAGCACCTGCGCCGGGCGGCTGTCCGCTTCGGGCCGGGCGACCCCTTCGATCGTCCGGCTTTCGTCCACGATGTCGTCAAGCGGCGGCGACAGGCTGGCGACGTGCTTGACGCCCTGTTCGCGCAGGATCTTCTGGACGCCCTTGATGGTCATGCCGTCCTCGTGCAGCAGCTTCTTGATGCCGCCCAGAAGCTGCATGTCCGCGGGCCGGTAATACCGGCGGCCACCGGCACGCTTGACCGGCTTGACCTGGGCGAACTTGCTTTCCCAGAAGCGCAGGACGTGCGCCGGCGTGCCCAGCCAGTCGGCCACCTCGCTGATCGTGCGGAAGGCATCCGCGGATTTCGGCATGGCAGGCGGGCCCCTTTCGCCCCGTTAGCGCTTGTTGCCGGCGGCGACCCGCTCCTTCATCAGGTGCGAGGGGCGGAACGTGAGAACGCGCCGCGGCTCGATCGGGACTTCGTCGCCCGTCTTGGGGTTGCGGCCGACGCGCGCCGACTTGTCGCGCACCGAGAAGGTCCCGAACGAGGATATCTTAACCTGTTCACCGCGGACCAATGCGTCGGACATGTGCTGGAGAACGCTTTCCACGAGCTGCGCGGAGTCATTGCGCGAAAGGCCGACCTCGCGGAACACCGCCTCGCTGAGATCCATGCGCGTCAGCGTCTTGTTGGTCATCGCGTTCCCCCCGTCCTGTTCTCGTTATTGAAACAGCATAGGGGGACGAGAATTTTCGAGTCAATAAAGAACGCTTGAAACCGATGCGTTAAACGGATGACTTGCCCCGTTTTTTTGGTGCGATCACCAGCGCAGGACGACCGACCCCCAGGCGAGACCGCCGCCGATGGCCTCGGTCAGGACCAGGTCACCCGGCTTTATGCGGCCCTCGGCCACGCCCACCGACAGCGCCAGCGGAATGGACGCGGCGGAGGTGTTGCCGTGGTCCTGGACGGTCAGGATCACGCGGTCGAGCGGCACCTCCATCTTCTTGGCCGTGCCCTGGATGATCCGGATGTTGGCCTGGTGCGGCACGATCCAGTCGATGTCTTGTCCCGTCAGTCCGATCTTGCCCAGAGCCGCATCGGCGGTCGTGGTCAGTTTCTCGACGGCCTGCCGGAACAGGGGGTTGCCCTGCATGCGCAGCTTGCCCGCCGTTCCCGTGGTCGACACCCCGCCGTCGACGTACAGCATGTCGAGGTAGCGACCGTCCGAGTTGAGGTCCGACGACAGGATCCCGCGGTCCGCCGCGGAGCCGTCGCCCTCGCCCGGGCCGAGGACCACCGCGCCCGCGCCGTCGCCGAACAGCACGCAGGTCGAGCGGTCGGTCCAGTCCATGATCCGGCTGAAGGTTTCCGCGCCGATGACCAGAAGCCGCTCCGCCTGGTCGGACAGGATCATGGCGTTGGCAGTGCTCAGCGCATAGACGAAGCCGGCGCATACGGCCTGCAGATCGAAGGCGAATCCGCGCGTCATGCCCAGTTTCTGCTGCAGCATTGTGGCCACGGACGGGAACGTCAGGTCAGGGGTGGAGGTTGCGACGATGATGCCATCAACGTCGTCGGGGGCGAGCCCCGCGCTGTCGAGCGCCGCGCGGGCGGCGTGCATGGCGAGGTCCGACGTCGTCTCGTCGTCTGCGGCGAAGTGACGGCGTTCGATCCCCGAGCGGCTGCGGATCCATTCGTCGCTGGTGTCCAGCGTCTTTTCGAATTCGCTGTTGGGGACGATGCGCTCGGGCAGGTAGTGCCCCACACCTTCGACAAGGGCGCGTCGCGTCATTCGCGGTCACCGTGGTTTTTTTCTGCGGTCGTGGCATCTTGGGCGGACAACGAGGCAGATGCAACCCGGGCCGCCAGTTTTTCGGAGAAACCGCTTTGTGCCAGCTCGAAGGCCAGTTTCACGGCCGAGGACACGCCGGTTGCGTCCGCCGCGCCGTGCGACTTGACCACGGTGCCGTTGAGGCCGAGGAACACGCCCCCGTTCTGCCGGCGCGGGTCGATGCGTTTCTTCAACCGCCGCATCGAGGTGTAGGCCAGCACCGAGGCCAGGCGCGACAGCGGCGTGAACTTGAACGCTTCCCTGAGAAGGTCCGAGATCAGGTTGGCGATCCCTTCGCCGGTCTTGAGCGCGACGTTGCCGGTGAACCCGTCGGTCACGATCACGTCGCAGACGTCGCCGGGGATGTCGCGGCCCTCGACGAAGCCGGCGAATTCGAAACCCGCCTCGTCGGCGTTTGCCGCGATCAGGCCGTGTGCCTCCTTGAGTTCGGGGCGGCCCTTGTGCTCCTCGGTGCCGACGTTCAGCAACCCGATGCGCGGTCGTTGCAGCCCGAAGCCGTTGCGCGCATAGGACGTGCCCATGAGCGCGTACTGCAGCAGGTCGCGGGCGTCGGCGCGGATGTCGGCGCCGCCGTCGAGCATGACGTTGAATTTCTGCGGGTTGCGCGAGGGCCAGAGCACCGCGATCGCCGGGCGTGTCACGCCTTCCAGCTTGCGCAGGCGCATGACCGACAGCATCATCAGCGCGCCGGTGTTGCCGCAGGAGACGCAGACGGTCGCCTCGCCGTTGCGCACCGAATCGATGGCCGACCACATGGATGTGTTGCGCCCGTGCCGCAGCACGTTGCCGGGCTTGTCGTCCATGGTGACGATGTCGGTGGCATCGCGGATCTCGCACCGATCCTCGAGATGACGTCGCTTGGCGAGAAGCGGCTCCAGCGTCTCGCGCGGGCCGTGCAGGATGAACCCGATCTTCGGATTCTTCTTGGCGGATTTCGCGATTCCCGCCACCACGGCCGCCGGGCCGCGGTCGCCGCCCATGGCGTCGACCGAGATGATGGTGCGCCCGGCACCCGCGTTGGCCTGATGCTGCGGCGCGGTCATGCGGGCGTCAGTCCATGCAGGCTCAGGCCGCGTCGTCGTCCAGGTCGACCTCTTCGGCCATGGCCACCACCTCGCGGTCGGCGTAGTGGCCGCAAGCCGCGCAGACGTGATGCGGACGCTTGAGTTCGCCGCAATTGGGACATTCGTCCGGGTTGGCCGCTGTCAGCGCGTCGTGGGCGCGACGGTTGTTGCGGCGCGATTTCGATACTTTGTTCTGCTGGACAGCCATGTCGCAACCTCGATTTTCATTGGGCCGTAGCGGCCCGTTTCCACGGGGGGTCCGCGGCTGATAATCGTCAACGCGCCGCCGGTTCAACCCCAAATCCAGATGAAGGCGCGAAAATACAGTGAATCCGCGCCGAGGCAAGCGGATTCTCAGTCGTTCTCGTCACCCTTCAGCGTGTCCCGCAGGCCGGCAAGCGCCGCGAAAGGGTTCTCGTCCCGCGGCAGCGGGTCGGCCCCGGGCGGCGCGGCGGATGCATCGCCGTCGGGCGCGCCGTCGGCCCGGGGAAACTGCGGCACCGCCAGCGCGAGCGCTTCGACCATGACATCCCACAGCGCGATCCAATCGCCTAGCGGCTCGATCGTGTCGTCCTCGGGCATCTCGATCTCGTCGCCCGGCGGAAGCGGCGGCGGATCGGCAAGATACTGCCGGATCACGGTTTCCTCGATCCGGGTGGTCACCGGCTCCAGCGTCGCCACGCAATCCTGCACCACGGTCGCGGCGAGCCGCGCCTCGAGCCGCCAGTCGGCCCGGCCCTGCGCGGCGACCTGGCCGTCGAAGGACAGCTTGCGCAACGACTTGAGCCCAAGGGCCCGGGCGATCTCGTCGCGCGCGGCGGAGTCGGGCGCGACATGCACCGGCGTGGGACGGCGCGGCGACAGGTCCGCGACGCGGAGGCGGTGGGCGGCGGGGCCGGTCTCGGGCATTGGGCGGGCACGCTTCCTTTCTTGAACCCGGCGGCGCGGGTGGTGTAAGCGGGATAAAAGGCATACCGGGCCGATATCAAGAGGGCAGTCATGGCTGGCACGTTACTCCGCATCCGCGCGGCGCTTGGGCTTCTCGGGCTGGCGCTGCTGATTTCCGGCTGCTCGGCCCAGTACTCCAACCACGGATATGTTCCGCCCGAGTCGGACCTCGAGGAGCTGGTGGTGGGCGTGGACACGCGCGCCACGGTGGATGACCAGATCGGCGCGCCCTCGGCCTCGGGCCTGCTGAGCGGGGGCGACTATTACTATGTTCGCAGCCGTTTCAGGGAGCGCGGCATGTTCGCGCCCGAGGTCATCGATCGCCAGATCGTCGCGATCAGCTTCGACGACACCGACACAATCGCCAACATCGAACGCTTCGGGTTGGAAGATGGCCGCCCTGTCCGCCTGTCGCGGCGGGTGACGGATTCCTCGGTCGTCGGCAAGGGCTTCCTGCGGCAGTTGCTGGGCAACATCGGCAACTTCGATCTTGGCCAGGCGCTCGATTGACGCGGCGCGTCACGGCGCTGTCACGTCCGTCGTGCTAGGCGGGGCCGCATGACGGCGTGGTGTAACGGTCGGTCGGGGGACGCGGCATGATGACGCTCAAGAAGGGACGCTACCGCACCCGTATCGCGCAGACGGACGACGACGTTGCCGCCGCGCAGCGGTTGCGGTTCATCACCTTCGTGGGCGACGCCACGCGCACGGGCCGCGATGCCGACACCTTCGACGAGATCTGCACCCACATCCTTGTCGAGGAGGCGGCGACCGGCCGACTGGTCTGCTGCTTCAGGATGCTGCCGCTTGAACGCGGGGCCGAGATCGGGCGCAGCTACTCGGCCCAGCACTACGAGCTTTCCGCACTCAGCACCTTCGAGGGGCCAATGGTCGAGATGGGCCGGTTCTGCATCCATCCCGATGTGAATGATCCCGACATCCTGCGCGTGGCCTGGGGGGCGATGACCCGCTACGTCGATGCGCATGGCGTCGAGATGCTTTTCGGCTGCTCGTCGTTCCACGGCACCGATGCAGACGCCTATCTGGACGCCTTCGCCATGCTCAAGGAACGCCACCTCGCGCCGCGCCGCTGGCTGCCGCGGGTCAAGGCGCCCTCGGTTTTCCGCTATGCCCAGAAGCTTCGGCGGCGCACGCCCGACGCCAAGCAGGCGATGCTGCGCATGCCGCCGCTGTTGCGGACCTACCTGCTGATGGGCGGCTGGGTCAGCGATCATGCGGTGGTCGACCGGGATCTTGGCACGCTGCATGTCTTCACCGGCCTGGAAATCGCGGCCATCCCGCCCGCGCGCAAGCGCCTGCTGCGGGCGGCGGCGCAGTAGCTTGACGCGCCGCGCCTGCGTGGATAGCTGGCAGGCATGGCACGCGCCCCGCTTCTGCAACTTTCCGACATCTCGCTTTCCCACGGTGGCGATCCGCTGTTCTCGGAGGTCTCGACGGTGATCCACCCGGGCGACCGTGTGGCGCTGGTCGGCCGCAACGGCTCGGGCAAGTCCACGCTCATGCGGATCATGGCCGGGCTGGTGGAGCCGGACACCGGCGCGCGCACCGTTCCGCCCGGTGTCAGGGTCGGCTACATGCGCCAGCATCCCGAGATGGCAGGCTACGACAGCCTCGGCGCCTATGCCGCCAGTGAGCTGGACCCGGACGAGGCCTATCGCGTGGAGATGGCCGCGGAGGGCCTGGGGTTCGACCCGTCGATCAGCCCCGACACCGCCTCGGGCGGGGAACGGCGCCGCGCCGCGCTGGCCAAGCTGATGGCCGAGGCACCCGAACTGATGCTGCTCGACGAGCCCACCAACCACCTCGACATCGCCGCGATCACCTGGCTGGAGGAGACGCTGCGCCAGACCGGCGCCGCCTTCGTCCTGATCAGCCACGACCGTGCGTTCCTGCGTGAACTCACCCGCGCAACCCTCTGGCTGGACAGGGGAATCCTGCGCCGGCAGGAGCGCGGGTTCGCGCATTTCGAGGAATGGCGCGACAAGGTCTGGGAAGAAGAGGACACCCAGCGCCACAAGCTCGACCGCAAGATCAGGGCCGAGGCGAAATGGGCCGTCGAAGGCATCACGGCCCGGCGCAAGCGCAACCAGGGTCGCCTGCGCAAGCTGCAGCAGATGCGCGCCGAGCGTGCGGCCCAGACGGCGCGGCAGGGCACGGCGGCGATGGCGCTGGAGTCGGGGCCCAAATCGGGCCGCAAGGTGATCGAGGCCGAGGGCGTGGCGAAGGCCTACGACGGCAAGCCGATCCTGCGCGATTTCTCGATCAAGATCCTGCGTGGCGACCGGATCGCGCTGGTCGGACCCAACGGGGTGGGCAAGACCACCCTGCTGAAGATCCTGATGGGCGAGGTCGCGCCCGACGCCGGGACCGTGACCCACGGCACGAACCTGCAACCGGCGGTGTTCGACCAGGCGCGCGCCCAGCTCGATCCCGATGCCACGCTCTGGCAGACGCTGACCGACGATCCCGAGATGCGCGTTTCGGGGCAGGCGGACCAGGTCATGGTGCGCGGCCAGCCGCGGCACGTTGTGGGCTACCTGAAGGATTTCCTGTTCCCCGAATCCCGGGCGCGTGCGCCCGTCCGCTCACTGTCGGGCGGCGAGAAGGCGCGACTGTTGCTGGCCCGGCTGATGGCGCGCGAAAGCAACCTGCTCGTGCTCGACGAGCCCACCAACGACCTGGACATCGAAACGCTGGACCTTCTGCAGGAACTGCTGGACGACTACGACGGCACGGTGCTGCTGGTCAGCCACGACCGTGATTTCCTCGACCGCGTGGCGACGGCAACGATCGCCATGGAAGGCGACGGGCGTGCCACGGTCTATGCCGGCGGCTGGTCCGACTACCAGGCGCAGCGGGGCGGTGACGCCGCGATCGAAACCGGGGAAAAATCGGGAAAAACAAAGGCAAGGGCAGAAAAGCCGAAGCAGAAGTCGAAGGGGCGCGCGCCCGGGCTGAGTTTCACCGAACAGCACCGGCTGAAGGAATTGCCCGGCGAGATCGAAACGCTCGAGGCCGAGATTGCCAAGCTCGAACAGGTGCTGGCCGATCCGGGGCTTTACACACGCGATCCCGACAAGTTCGAGAAGGCGACCAGGGCACTGACAACGCGGCAGGAAAGACTGAGCGCGGCAGAGGAGGAATGGCTGACGCTGGCCGAAAAGGCCGAGGCGGCCGAATGACACCGCGCCGGGTTTGCGCCGGCCGCGCGCCCGATCTAGGTTGACCGGGTCCAGCGGACCGGCGGGAGGCGGCGGGTGAAACGCACGATCAGACTGCTTTACGAGGGGCGCAGCCGGCGGGCCACGCGGTTCCGCTACGGGCTGCTGGCCTTTGACGCCGCGACCATCGCCTTTTTCGTGGCGACCGCCGCCATGCCGCTGGCGCCCTGGATCCTGCTGGCCGATGCGGTGATCGGCGTGCTGATCCTGATCGACCTGTCGATGCGCCTGTGGATCTCGGACCGGCCCTGGCGCTTGCTGCGGCAGGTGCACATGACCGTGGATATCCTCGTTCTGGCCTCGCTTGTCGCGGCGCCGTTCATGGGCCAGGGGCTGGCCGCGCTGCGCCTGCTGCGCTCGCTGCGGCTGATCCATTCCTATCACCTGCTGCGTGACCTGCGGCGGGATTCCCTGACGTTCCGCCGCCACGAGGACGCGATCATGGCCGCGGTGAACCTGCTGGTCTTCATCTTCGCGATGACGGCGCTGGTCTACCTGCTGCGCGTGCGCGAACCCGCGCTGGAGAGCTATGTCGACGCGCTTTACTTCACCGTCACCACGCTGACGACGACCGGTTTCGGGGACATCACGATGACCACGGAACTGGGCCGGCTGCTGGCGGTGGGGATCATGGTGATCGGCGTGGGGCTTTTCCTGCAGCTGGCGCGCGCGCTCTTCTCGCCGGCCAAGGTGCGCTACAAGTGCCCGGAATGCGGGCTGAACCGCCACGATCCCGATGCCATCCACTGCAAGCACTGCGGCGAGCCGCTCAAGATCGAGACGGAGGGCGCCTGAGACACCGCGGTGCCGCCTGCGCCTCACTGCATCCGCAGCGCCCCGTCGAGGCGGATCACCGTGCCGTTCAGGTAGCCGCATTCGACGATGAACCGCGCCAGATGGGCGAACTCGGCCGGGTCACCCAGCCGCTTGGGAAAGGTCACGTCCTGCGCGAGGCTTTCCTGCACGTCCTGTGGCAATCCCTGCATCATCGGCGTGAGGAAGATCCCCGGCGCGATCGCCATCACGCGGATGCCCTCGCGTGACAGGTCGCGCGCCATCGGCAGGCTCAGCCCGGCGATCCCCCCCTTGGAGGCGGCGTAGGCGGCTTGCCCCTTCTGCCCCTCGAACGCCGCGATGGAGGCGGTGTTGACGATCACGCCACGGTCGCCGTCCGCGCCGGGGGCGTTGCCGGCCATCGCCGCCGCGGCGATGCGGGCCACGTTGAACGTGCCGACAAGGTTGATGTCGATGGTCTTGCGGAAACTGTCGAGGGCATGCGGGCCGTCGCGGCCCAGCGTCTTCTCGCCCGTGGCGATGCCCGCGCAGTTCACCGCGGCGGTGATCCGGCCCATGGCCGACCCGGCCTTGTCCACCGCGGCGGTGACCGAACCCTCGTCGGTCACGTCGGTTTCCACGAAGGTCGCGCCGATCTCGCCGGCCACCCGGCTGCCGCGGTCGGCGTCGCGGTCCAGCAGGGTGACCTGCGCGCCCATGTCGCGGAAATGGCGGGCGGTCGCCTCGCCCAGCCCCGAGGCGGCCCCGGTCACGATGGCGGCGGTGTCGTCGATGCGCATGGGGCGCCTCCCTCATGTGAAATGAACATGCGTTCAGATACCGCGCGGGCGGGCGCCTGTCAAAGCCGCCGGGCGCGGATCAAATGAAGGTGACGTGCCGGTTGAAGGGCATCTCGCGCAGCCGCTGCCCGGTGGCCGCGAAGATCGCGTTGGCCAGCGCCGGGGCGGCCGGGGGCACGGGGGGCTCACCGATGCCGCGGATCTTGGCCGCGGTTTCCAGCCCGCGCACCTCGACCCGCGGCACCTGGTAAAGGCGCAGACCCCCCGGATAGCTGTCGAAGTTGCGCTGCTCGGCCTGCCCGCCGGAATAGGTGATCTCGCAGTTGATGGCATGGCCCAGCCCGAAGATCGCGCCGCCCGTCATCTGCGCCTCGAAGTTCACCGGGTCGACGATGCGGCCCACGTCCGCGGCCACCCAGACTCGGTCGAGCCGGATGCCGCCGCCGGTATCGGTGACCTCGACGACCTCGGCGCAGGGCACCCCGAACGACAGCACGAAGGCCACGCCGCGCCCCTGTCCCGGGCCTGGCGGGCTGCCCCAGCCCGACATCTCGCCCACGGCCTCCAGCACCCCGCGCGACGGGGCGTGGTCGCACAGCCGCAGGCGTTCCTCCAGCGGGTCGGCGCCGGCGGCATGGATCAACTCGTCGAGAAAGGCGTCGTGGAAGAACCCGTTGGACGACGCGCCGACCGACCGCCAGGAGCTGATCGGCGCCAACTCGGGCGCGCGGTAGCCGGTGACGCGGTAATCGGGGATCGCGAAGGGCTGGTCCCAGGCGCCGGCGATGATCTGCAGGTCCGGCCCGGGTACCGGTTGGTCCTGGCGGCCCATTTGCGAGGCCATCACCGAGGGCATCGCGATCCCGAGGTCGAGGCTGGCCACGTGCCCGTCCTTCACCGTGCCGCGCCCGCGCGCCATGGCGATCTGGCGGGGGAAGTCCTGGGCGGTGTCCTCCTCGCGGCTGAGCGTCAGCTTGACGGGCGTGCCCGGCATCTGCACGGCGATCTCGGTGGCCTGCCGCACGACCATGTCCTCGAGGCGGTGCCCGAAGCTGCCGCCGATCATGGCCACGTGCACGTGCACCTGCGCGCGGTCCACCCCGGCGATCCCGGCGACGTTGGCCTGCACGAAGCGGGGGATCTGCGTGCCCGTCCAGACGTCGACGCGCCCCTCGGCGACCCGGACGGTCGCGTTCACCGGCTCAAGCGGCGCATGGGCGAGGTAGGGGGCGCGGAACTCCGCCGCGATCACCTCGGCGCCCTGCTGCGCGGCCGCCACGTCGCCGGTATCGCGGAAGCGGCTGTCGACCCGGTCCCCGGTGAAGCTGTCGGCCAGCGCCTGCCAGTGGCCCTCCATCTCCGGAGGGTAGGGGGCGGGGCCCCAGTCCACCTCGATGGCCTCGACGGCCTTGAAGGCACGCCAGGTGTTGTCGGCCACCACGGCCACGCCGCCGCTGACGGGGACCACCTGTTTCACCCCGCGCATCGCCTCGGCGGCGGACGCGTCGTACCCGATCATCGCGCCGCCCCGGCGCGGATTGGTCCGCACCGCGGCGTGCAGCATCCCGTCGGCCGCGTGATCGATGCCGTAGTCCTGGCGACCGGTGGACTTCGCAACGATATCAACGCGCTGCATCGGTTTGCCGATGTAGCGCCAGTTGTCGGGCGGACGCAGGGCCACGTCCGTCACCGGCTCAACCTGCGCTGCCGTCGCGGCCAGATCGGTGTAGGGGATCTGCCGGCCGTCGGGCAGCAGCACGGCCCCCGCCTCGGTCCCCAGCCGGTCGGCGGCCACGCCCGTTTCCCGCGCTGCGGCGGCCTTGAGCGTCTCGCGCGCGACGGCCCCCGCGCGGCGCAGCTTGTCGAAGGCGTCGGGCACCGTGGTGGAGCCGCCGGTGATCTGCATGCCCAGCAGCTTCATCGGCACGTCCATCACGTCGCGCAGGGTCTCGGCCATGGCTCCGTGATTCGTGGCACGGAACGGCACCGCCTCCTCGGCCAGCGCGGTGTTGTAGTAGGCCGCCGAGGGCGGGCCGAAATCCGTCGCGATCCGGTCCAGCTCCACGTCCAGTTCCTCGGCCAGCAGCGCCGCCTGGACCGAGATCGCGCCCTGGCCCTTGTCGGCCCGCGGTGTGATGAGCGTCACGCCCCCGCCCGTGACCAGCACGTAGGGCGTGATCGCGGCCTCGGTCGCGCCCAGCCCCTCGGCGATCGGGTTGCCGGGGTCGCGGCGATACATGACGTAGCCGAAGGCGACACCGCCCGCGACGGCGGCGGAGCCGACGAGGAACGTGCGGCGCGCGATCTTTCCCAGCCGGCTCATCGGTCAGCCCTCCTGCATTCTTGCCGCCGCGGTCTTCACCGCGGCGCGGATGCGCGTGTAGGTGCCGCAACGGCACAGGTTGCCCGACAACGCGTCGTCGATGTCGCCGTCGGATGGGTCGGCCACCTGCGCCAGCAGCGCGGCGGCCTGCATGATCTGCCCGGACTGGCAGTAGCCGCACTGCGCGACCTGGTGCTCGATCCAGGCCGCCTGGACAGGGTGCGGCGCCTCCGGCGTGCCCAGCCCCTCGATCGTGGTCACGCCGCCCCAGACATCGGCCGCCCTCACCTGGCAGGACCGCACGGCCTGCCCGTCGATGTGCACCGTGCAGGCGCCGCACTGTGCGATGCCGCAGCCGTATTTCACGCCCGTGTGGCCCAGTTCGTCGCGCAGCACCCACAGCAGCGGCATGTCCTCCTCGACGTCCAGGTCGTGGGTTTCGCTGTTGACTGTGAGTTTCATGAACGGATCACTCTTTCTTGCCTGCTGAAAACCTAACACGGAAAGGGCACATCGCCACGGCCCAAAGTGGATCAATGGCCATGCGATGGAGATCGCGCGGGACGCTCTTGCGCGCGCAGGGATTGCCGAATACTGACGGCACGATCGTTTCCAACACCGGGGCGTGATAAAAGACCATCGTCACGCTTCGAAGGCATGTTGAAACCCTGGCCGCATTCGGGAGCCGCGATGACAGAGCGACGCAAGGTCAACTTCCTTCACATCGGCAAGACGGCCGGCAACCAGATCGGGCTGGTGGCAAAGCAGATCAAATCCGGCGCCGCACCGGTGGAGATCGTCAAACACCCGCACCGCATCAGGCTGCGCGACCTGCCGAAGGACGAACCATATTTCTTCTCGATCCGGCATCCGCTCACGCGTTTCGTTTCCGGCTTCTACAGCCGAAAGCGCAAGGGATGGCCACGCCATGCCAACGGAAAGTGGAGCCCTGACGAAGCGCTGGCCTTCGAAACCTTCGCGGAGGCCAACGATCTTGCCGAAGCGCTGTTCCTCACCGACGACCGGGGGCGCGATGCCTTTTGCGCGATGAATTCGGTCGAGCACACGGCCATGGAACAGACGGACTGGTTCATGTTCATGGGGTATTTCCTGAAGACACACCCGCCGGTCTGGATCATCCGGCAGGAACACTTCGAAGCCGATCTCGATATCCTTCTGGACCGTCTCGACGTGCCGCGCGACTCGATCGAACTGTCGAGCGATCCCGCGCGCGCGCACATCAATCCGTACGATCATCCCGATCTGAGCCAGAAAGCGATCGATAACCTGACCCGATGGTACGCACAGGATATCGCGTTCTATGGAATGTGCGAGGCGTGGTTGACCAGACAAATCGCCTGAGCCGAGGCATGGAGCGGGTGATGGGAATCGAACCCACGACATCCAGCTTGGGAAGCTGGCGTTCTGCCTCTGAACTACACCCGCGCCGGCATAGTTTCTAGCCCCGGCGCGGGCCGGGTTCAAGGGCGATCGTGGCGCCGGGGCGCGCACCGGCCCGGCGGGCCGGTGCGCTGTGCGCCGGCGATGTCACTCCATGCCGGCGCCGATGGCATCGGTGGTGAACACGTAGTCGCCGGCGCCCGAGTGGCAGGCGATGCAGCCCTTGTCGGCGCCCTTGGCGACGCGGCCGGCCAGTTCCATGCCCTTGGGGTTCTTGTCGAGCGAGCCGTCGGGCAGGTACTTGGCCCAGAACCAGTTGTCGTTGTCGGCGTCGTAGCCCGCCTCGCGGCGGAACATGACCGTCACCGCGCCAAGGTGCTTGTCGGGGTTCGCGAGCACCTGTTCCTTGCTCACGCCCTCGGGGCCGTAGTTGCGCTTGACCAGCAGGTCGCCGGTGTGGCCGTTCACCGTGGCCTCGGTGTAGAAGGTCTCTAGCATCATGCCGTGCGGGGCCACGCCCTCGTAGGGGAAGGCGCGGACGGCATCCGCGCCGACCATGTTCATCTCTTCCAGCACGCCCCAGAGATCGGCGGCATAGCCGATCTCGGTCTCGGTGCCGAAAGGGGCGTCCTGGGCCAAGGCGGCGCCGCCGGCCAGGGCCAGCGTCGCGATGGCGGTGGATAGGGTGCGCTTCATTTCCGTCTCCTCCTCGGGTTTCTGGTGCCGGTTCGATGGGTTTCTCCGGGGAGAAGTGTAACGACGCGGCAATCACCGCGGGGTCACGATGCGGTCACCTCTTTGTGTGCGGCGCGCGGGGTCGCCGTGTTTGACCGAAGGGCGCGAAATCCGCGATCTTTCGACAGGGAAACGGAGGGCGGCACATGAAACCTGAACGGCTATGGCCAGCGATCTTGGCCTGCTTGCTCGCGCCGGCCGCGGCCGCGCAGGACGCCGAAAAGGGCGAACAGGTCTTCCGGCAGTGCGCGGCGTGTCACGACATCGGCGAAGGGGCGGAAAACCGCGTCGGTCCCGCGCTGACTGGCGTGATCGGCCGGGCGGCCGGCAGCCGCGCGGGCTTCGATTATTCCCGGAGCATGGAAGACGCCGGCGCGGCCGGGCTGGTCTGGACGAAGGAAAACCTGTTCGCGTATCTCGCGGGGCCGAGCGCCTTCCTGCGCGACCACCTCGGGGACGAGGACGCACGCGCCAGGATGCCCTTCAAACTGCCCGATGCGCAGAAGCGCCGCGACGTCATCGCCTACCTTGCCGGCTTCGGCGATGACGGCGATACGGCGGACGCGGATCGTGATGATCCCGCAGGCGAAGCAGGGGCAAAGGCGGGCTCCTCCGGGACGGCGCCGCAGGTGCCGCCGCGCGACACCGCCGCCGGGCGGCTTTGCGTGCGCAACCTTAGCGCGCGCGCGCATCTCTTCGCGGTCGAGGCCGACGGCGCCGACCGCCGGGTCAAGACGCTGGAGTCCGGCGGCGTCCTGTGCATCGATGCGCCACAGGCCGAAACCGGCGTCGTCTCCGTCTACGAATCCGAGGATGCCTTCGAAGGCTGCTCGCGGATCACGCCGGTCGGCACCACCGAGGACATGCTGGAATACGTGGATTTCGACCGCTGCTTCTGGCGTTCGAACACCTGAGCCGGCCGCGCCGGCCCACCCGGTCTTCGCCTTGCCCATAAATACTCCCGCCCGAGGCGGCGGCCAGCGGCCGACGCCGAGATGCCCTGCGCGCCGCAAGGCGCACCGCCGGACAACGGTCGCCTGCCGCGCCTGTCGCTCACGCGCCGCGCCGCCGCCGGCGCCGCCGGCCGTCCCCGTCATCGCCCTGCGCGCCGGTGTTGAAGCTGACCCGGGGCAACGGGGCGACCTTGCCCAGCTCGGGGAACGGGTCGGTCTTGTGCGGGATCGCGTTGGCGGCGACGAAATGCTCCTGGAACCGCGGCTCGATCGCGGTCTCCACCTTGGTGATCTCGCGCACCGTGCGTTCGATCTCGGCCCGCGCGGCCACGTTGCACAGCGCGATGCGTGCGCCGGTGCCGGCGGCGTTGCCGGCGCTCGACACCTTGTCGAGCGGCGCGTCGGGGATCATCCCCAGCACCATCGCGTGCTTGGCCGAGATATGTGCGCCGAAGGCGCCGGCCAGCACCACACGGTCCACCCGGTCGACACCGCGTTCGTCCATCAGCAGCCGCGCGCCCGCGTAAAGCGCGGACTTGGCCAGCTGGATGGCGCGCACGTCGCCCTGGGTGACGGTGATGCGCGGGCCGCCCTCGGCCGTGCCGTCGTGGACGAGATAGGCGTTGGTGCGCCCGTCGGCCACGCAGCGGTCGGTGCCCGTCTGCGCGGCCGAGCCGATCAGGCCGGAGTCGTCCATCAGCCCGGCCATGCGCAACTCGGCCACCGCCTCGATGATGCCAGAACCGCAGATGCCGGTGATGCCCGTCGCGGCCGTTTCCTCGGCGAAGCCGGCCTCGTCCGACCACTTGTCGCAGCCGATCACGCGGAAGCGCGGTTCCTTCGTCTCGGGGTCGATGCGGATCGCCTCGATCGCGCCGGTCGCCGCGCGCTGGCCCGAGCTGATCTGCGCACCCTCGAAGGCCGGCCCGGTGGGCGAGGAACACGCGAGCACGCGGCTGGTGTCGCCCAGGATGATCTCGGCGTTGGTGCCCACGTCCACGATCAGCACGAGGTCCTCGGACTTGCCCGGCTGCTCGGACAGCGCCACGGCGGCCGCATCGGCGCCCACGTGACCGGCGATGCACGGCAGGATGTAGCTGCGCGCGCGGGCGTTGATCGCCGTCAGCCCCAGCTCGCGCGCGGGCATCGCGACGCTTGCGGACGTGGCCAATGCGAACGGCGCCTGTCCCAGTTCCACCGGGTCTATGCCCAGCAGCAGGTGATGCATGACGGGGTTGCACACGAAGGTCGTCTCGACGATCAGCGCGGGGTCGATCCCGCCCTCCTTCGCGATCTCCGTGGCGAGGGTGTCGATCGCCTCGCGCACCGTGCGCGTCATCTCCTGCGCCCCGCCGGGGTTCATCATGGCATAGCTCACCCGGCTCATCAGGTCCTCGCCGAAGCGGATCTGCGGGTTCATGATGCCCGAGGCGGCGACCACGTCGCCGGTTTCAAGGTCCGTCAGATGCGCGGCGACGGTGGTGGAGCCCAGGTCGATCGCAAGGCCGTACAGGCCGGATTCGTGCAGCCCCGGCCAGACCTCGAGCACCTGCGCGACGTCGTCGGTGTGGGACTTGTGCAGCGCGACCGTCACCTCGAAGCCGGACTTGCGCAGCATCGGTTGAAGCCGGGCGAGAAGGCTGGCGTCGGCGGTCACGTCGGGGATGTCCCATTGCGCCTTCAGCGCCTGGGCCAGCCGTTCCAGGTCGCCGGTGGGCTCGTGCATGTCCGGCTCGGCCACGCTGACGAAATAGAGTTTCGTCGCCGGGTCCATGATCATGGTGCGTACCGAGGCGGCCTTGCGCACGACCTGCTTGTGCACCTGGCTTTCGGGGGGCACGTCGATCACCACGTCGCGCATGATCTGCGCCTGGCAGCCCAGCCGCCGGCCCGGTTTCAGGCCGCGCTTGCGATTGTACCGATCCTCGACCTCGTTCCAGTCCGACAGCGCGTCCGGGGCGACATTGACACCGTGTTTCGAGAACTCGCCGTAGGACGGCGCCACCTGGCATTTCGAACAGATGCCGCGGCCGCCGCAGACGGAATCGAGGTCCACGCCCAGCTGCCGCGCGGCGGTCAGCACCGGCGTTCCGGCGGGGAAGCGGCCGCGCTTGCCCGACGGGGTGAAGACGACAAGGGGGTCCTGGCTCATGTCGGTGTCCTGCCTGCTGTTCGCGTGCAGCCAACATATGCGTCGGGCGGCCCGCGCAAAGGCCGGCTTGCGGCAGATTCACGGCTGGCGGCGTCATCTCGCCGCGGTGCGCGGGCTGCGGGGGCATCTGCCGGAAACGCGCGGCCACGAACGGCGGCACCCGACGGCACCCGCGCGCCCCGGCCCCGGCCACGGCGTGTCGGATCAGGGGCTATCCCGTCGTTCGCGCGTGAAAGACGAAGCCCAGCGTGTTGAGCAGAAGCTGCGCGGCGAGGATCGAGGTGGAACCCGAAGGGTCGTAATCGGGCGCGACCTCCACCAAGTCAATGCCCACGACCTCACGGGTGTGGGCGACGATCTGCAGCAGTTCCAGCACCTCGTAGTAGAGGAAGCCGCCGTGGCTGGGCGTGCCCGTGCCCGGCGCGATGGAAGGGCAGAAGGCGTCGATGTCGATCGTGATGTAGACGCGCGCGCCGGGCGGAACGCGCGCGGCGGCGGCATCCGCGCCCAGGCGGCGCACCTGCCGCACCGACAGGATGTCGGCACCGCGGGCGCGCGCGTCTTCGTATCCCTCCCGCGCGGTGGAGCTGACGTTGCGGATGCCCAACTGCGTGAGCCCGGTGACATGGTCCTTCTCGGCGGCGCGGCGCATCGGGTTGCCGTGGCCGCGCGTCACCCCGTGACGTTCGTCGACGAAATCGAGATGCGCGTCGATCTGCAGGACGTGGATGTCGCCCCGGCCCTCGAAGGCCTCGATGCAGGGAATGTTGACCGAATGGTCGCCGCCGATCACCACCGGCAGGGCACCGGCGTCGAGTGCCGCCCTCACGCCGGTGGCGATGTTGGCGTGGCTCTGATCCGTATCCGTGTGCACGATGTCGGCGTCGCCCATGTCGACTATCGTCACCTCGGGGCCGAGGTATGTGACGTCGTCCTCGTGATCGTAGGCGCCGGCGTGTCCGAAGCTGAAAAGCGTGCTGGCCTCGCGCACGGCCCTCGGCCCGAAGCGGGCGCCGGCGCGGAACTGCGTGCCCGCGTCGAAGGGCGCACCGAGGATCGCCGCGTCGGCCCGCAGCGCGGACCAGTCCGGCTGGTGCGGGCGCTTGCCGAAGGTCGCGATGCCGGTGAAGGGCAGGTCGAGCCGCCCGCCCTGGTATCCGTGCCGGGTCATGGAGCCTCCGTGTCGTTCCGTGCGTGAGAACCTGCAACGAACGCGACGGTGCCCCAAGGACAAGCCCGCGACAAGGCAGGAATGGCCTTTTCCCCTCCGTCCATCCGTGCAATAGGGAAGCGCCAAACGATTTGCCCCACGGAGACATGCCATGGCGATTCGCGAGGCGCTGACCTTCGACGACGTACTGCTCGTTCCCGCGGCCTCGGACGTGCTGCCCAACACGGCCGACACGCGCACCCGCGTCACGCGGACGATCGACCTCAACATCCCGCTGCTCAGCTCGGCCATGGACACGGTGACCGAGGCCGACATGGCGATCTGCATGGCGCAGTCGGGGGGCATGGGGGTGGTCCACCGCAACCTGAACATCCAGGAACAGGCGAGCCAGATCCGGCGCGTCAAGCGGTTCGAGAGCGGCATCGTCTACAACCCCATCACCCTGCGTCCCGACCAGACGCTGGCCGATGCCAAGGCGTTGCAGGAGCGGTACCGCGTCACCGGCTTCCCGGTTGTGGATGACACCGGCCGCGTCGTCGGGATCGTGACCAACCGCGACATGCGCTTTGCCGAGGCCGACGACACGCCGGTCCATCGCATGATGACCGGCGAGGACCTGGCGATCCTGCAGGAGCCGGCCGACCGCGAGCAGGCGAAGGCACTGATGAAGGCGCGGCGCATCGAGAAGCTTCTGGTGACCGACGCGCAGGGCAAGCTGACCGGGCTGCTGACGCTCAAGGACACCGAGCAGGCGGTGCTCAACCCCACGGCCTGCAAGGACCACCTCGGCCGGTTGCGCGTGGCCGCGGCCAGCACCGTGGGCGACGCCGGCTTCGAGCGGACAGAGGCGCTGGTTGACGCGGGCGTCGACATGGTCGTGATCGACACCGCGCACGGGCATTCCAGCGGGGTCGCCGAGGCGGTGACGCGTGCCAAGGCACTGTCCAACGAGGTTCAGGTCGTGGCCGGCAACGTCGCCACCGCCGAGGCCACGCGGGCGCTGATCGGCGCGGGCGCGGACGCGGTCAAGGTGGGCATCGGGCCGGGCAGCATCTGTACCACGCGCATGGTGGCCGGCGTGGGGATGCCGCAGCTCACCGCGATCCTCGAATGCGCGGAGGCCGCGGGCGACGTGCCGGTGATCGCCGACGGCGGCATCAAGTACTCGGGCGACTTCGCCAAGGCGATCGCGGCGGGGGCCTCCTGCGCGATGGTGGGCTCGATGCTTGCGGGCACGGACGAATCCCCGGGCGAGGTGATCCTGTACCAGGGCCGCAGCTTCAAGAGCTACCGCGGCATGGGATCGCTGGGCGCGATGGCACGGGGCTCTGCCGACCGCTATTTCCAGAAGGACGCGGCGTCCGACAAGCTGGTGCCCGAGGGCATCGAGGGGCAGGTGCCCTACAAGGGCGCGGCCGGCAACGTGATTCACCAGTTGGTCGGCGGGCTGCGCGCGGCCATGGGCTACACCGGCTGCGCCAGTGTCGAGGCCATGCGCGGCGGGTGCCACTTCGTGCGCATCACGGGTTCGGGGCTGAAGGAAAGCCATGTCCACGACGTGCAGATCACCCGAGAGTCGCCCAACTACCGGATCGGCTGACCTGGGGGCGGGCCGGTGACGCCCGCCGCGCGCGTGCAGGCGGCCATCGGGGTGCTGGATGCAGTGGGCAGCGGCACACCGGCCGAGAAGGCCCTGACGGGCTGGGCGCGCGGGGCGCGCTATGCCGGGTCTAAGGACCGCGCGGCGGTGCGCGATCATGTCTTTCATGTCCTGCGGCGGTACAGGTCCTGCGCCTGCATGGGCGGGGGAAGGACCGGCCGTGCACTCATGCTGGGCGCGCTGCGCCAACAGGGCGCCGACCCGTCGGAGGTTTTCACCGGCGCGCGCCACGCGCCCGCCCCCCTGACGGACGCGGAGGCCGCGGCCGGTGCCCCGCCAATGACCGAAGGCGACCTTTGGGACCTGCCCGACTGGCTTATCCCCCTTTTCCGCGCCTCGCTCGGGTCCGGTGCCGAAGCGACGGCGCTGGCGTTGCGCGACCGCGCGCCGTTGATGCTGCGCGCCAACCTGCGCAAGGCGACCCCGGCGCAAGCGCGGGAGGCGCTTGCGCAAGAGGGCGTGACGGCAGTGCCGGACCCCATCGCGACGACCGCGCTGCGCGTGACGGAAGCCGCGCGGCGCGTCGCCCAGGCGGCCACCTATCGCGAGGGCCTCGTCGAATTGCAGGACGGGTCTGGGCAGGCGGCCATGGAATGCCTGCCGGTGGCCGGCAACGCGCGCGTGCTCGATTTCTGCGCGGGCGGTGGCGGCAAGACGCTTGCCCTGGCCGCGCGGGGCACGGGCGAATTCTTCGCCCATGACGCCGCGCCGGAGCGCATGAGCGACCTGCCGGACAGGGCAAGGCGTGCCGGTATTGCCGTGACACGACTGGAGGCCACCGCCGTGGACGCCGCCGCGCCCTTCGACCTGGTCCTGTGCGATGTCCCCTGTTCGGGCAGCGGCACGTGGCGCCGGGCGCCCGAGGCAAAGTGGCGCCTGGCGCCCGCGGACCTGGAGGGGCTGGGCCGGGTCCAGGCCGAGATCCTCGACCGTGCGGCGCGCCTCGTCGCGCCCGGCGGTGTGCTGGCCTATGCGACGTGCTCGGTGCTGCACGCCGAGAACGACGCGCAGATCGACGCCTTTCTTGCCCGCAACGCCGGCTGGAAGGCGGTGACGCGGCGCGGTTGGCCGGTGGGCGAAAGCGGCGACGGGTTCTTCCTCGCGCAGCTCTGTCGTGTTTAGAGGGAGCCATGCAACCTTGACGCGACGCCCCGACTTTTCTTAAGCCTTGCTTAAGGCTTTCCGCGCAAGGCTTGCGCGCAGATGCCGCAAGCAGGGGACAGTCGCTTGGCCATTTCCGGCTCCCTCGCAGACCCCGCCCGACATGCCGCGCGCATACTGCGGCCCCGGGCGTCGATCCTGCTGCTGGTCGCGATGTGCTTCGCGGCCGGCGCGCTGATCGTCGCGCAGCCCCTCGCGCGGTTGGCGCTGGTGGCGGTCGCGGGCACGCTGGCGGTGACGGCTTTGCTGATCGTGGCGATCAGGCGTCTGGCCGTCGCGCGGGATCGCCGGCTTTTGCGGGCGGTCGGCGAATTGATCGAAACCGACGCCGCCGCGGCCTTTCTGACCGGGCCGGACGGCGCGATCGTGCAACGCGGCAAGGTCGCGCGTGACGGCGGCGCGGGGCAGGCCGCCACGGTGGCGGAGGTGCTGCGCGGGGATCTGGCGGACCCCGCGGCGCTTGTCTTTCGCCTCGCCACGCGGGCGGAGAACGGCGGGGCCGCCGTGGAAGAGGCCGTGACGCGCGCAGGCCGTCTGCGTGTTTCGGCGCAGCGTATCGGCGCCGACCACCTGTTTTGGCGGATCGAGCGGGCGGGCAACGCGCCCGCGAGCGGCGATTCGGTTCGCCTGCCGATGCTCATCGCGGGGCGCAACGACACGATCCTGTACATGAACCCCGCGGCACGGCAACTGATCGGGGAGCGCGCCCGCAACCTCGAACGTGTCTTCCCGCGCCGGCCGCTGGTCTCGGGCCAGATCAACGAGGTGGCAACGGCCGACGGTCTGACGGGCTGCATGGCCGTCGCCCGGGACGCGCAGGCCGGCCGGCGCGAGGTGTTCCTTCTGCCCGAGGTGACCGCGGCGGATTGTCAGCCGGATGGCTGGGCGTTCTTCGACGCGCTGCCGGTGGCCTTGCTGAAACTGGACCGATCGGGGAACATCGTGTTGTCCAACCGGCCCGCGCGCGATCTCCTGTGCCTGCCCGAGGCAGGGGGCGGCCGGTTGGCCGAGCGTCTGGAGGGGTTGGGTCGGCCCGTGGCGGACTGGCTGGCCGACGCCGCCGACGGTCGCGGCACGGTGCATTCGGAGTTCCTGCGGGTGCGCCGCGACGACCGGGAGACATTCGTGCAGGTCATGCTGAACCCCGCCCGGGAAGACGGCGAGACGATCCTGATCGCGGTGCTGAGCGATGCCACCGAGCTCAAGTCGCTGGAGGCACAGTTCGTCCAGAGCCAGAAGATGCAGGCGATCGGCCAGCTGGCCGGTGGAGTCGCGCATGATTTCAACAACCTGCTGACCGCGATCACGGGCCATTGCGACCTGCTGCTGATGCGCCACGACGCGGGCGATCCCGACTACGGCGACCTGCTGCAGATCAACCAGAATGCCAACCGGGCGGCCGCGCTGGTGGGCCAGCTGCTGGCCTATTCCCGCAAGCAGACCCTGCGCCCCGAGATCATGGACCTGCGCGACACGCTGGCGGACCTGACCCATCTGCTCAACCGTCTGGTGGGCGAAAAGGTCACGCTCTCGCTCAGCCACGATCCCCTTCTGTGGTCGATCCGGGCGGACAGGCGGCAGCTGGAACAGGTGCTGATGAACCTCGTGGTCAATGCCCGCGACGCGATGCCCGACGGCGGCGAGATCACGATCGAAACGGCCAACCGCACGCTGGAGTCGCCGCTGCACCGCGAGCGCGCGGTGGTGGCGGCCGGCCGCTACGTCTGCGTGCGCGTCCGCGACGAGGGCGAGGGCATCGCGCCCGACAAGCTGCAGAAGGTGTTCGAGCCGTTCTACACCACGAAGCGGACCGGCGAGGGAACGGGGCTTGGGCTGTCCACGGCCTATGGCATCGTCAAGCAGACCGGCGGGTTCATCTTCGCCGACAGCACGCCGGGTCAGGGCACGTCCTTCGAGGTGTTGCTGCCGGCCTACGACACGGCGGCGCAGGCCCCCGAGGCGGAAGAGGCGACGCCGGCGACCGGTTCCGCCAGCGGCGTTATCCTTCTGGTGGAAGACGAAGCGCCCGTCCGCGCCTTCGCGGCGCGGGCGTTGCAGATGCGCGGGTTCACCGTGCTCGAGGCCGAGTCCGCCGAGGACGCGCTGGAGATCCTGCAGGATGCGTCGTTGCACGTCGATCTCTTCGTGACCGATGTCATCATGCCGGGCGTCGACGGGCCGACCTGGGTGCGGGAGGCGGTGAAAATGCGCCCGGAGGTGGGGGTGGTTTTCATCTCCGGTTACGCCGAGGAGGCTTTCGGCGACTTGCAGCAGACGATTCCACAGTCCGTCTTCCTGCCCAAGCCGTTCTCGCTTTCGGATCTGACGGAGACGGTGTGCCGCCAGCTCGCCGGACCGAAGACCTGAGCGGGGCCTATCCGTCGGCGTCGGACAGCGGCCGGTAGGCGCCGTTCTCGCCGATGCCGTCCCAAAGCGCGAACTCGTCCGCGCACTTGCGGCGCAGCCTTGTCTCGACCTCCGCGGACAGCGAAAGGGGAAGGCGCGGCGATTCGTTATGCCGATGCGTCTCGATCCGTGTGCCCAGCCTTGCCTCGAGGAACGCGCGCAATCCCGCCTGGTCCTCGTAGCGGAACAGGTGGGTCACGCGCGTGCCGTTGCGCTGCGGCTCCAGGAACTTGGTCTGCGAGCCCACGTTGGCGAACCCCGGCCGCTGGCCCCTGGTGTAGGCGAGCACGAAGTCGTCGAAGCTTATCCCATGGGTCGAATTGGGCCGGCCTTCCATGAAGGGCCGCCGCCGGTAGCGGAACCAGCTGCCCAGCCAGTCCACCGGCTCGCGCATGACCGCGACGACATCGAGGTCCTCGCCGATGAATTTCTCCAGCGCCGGACGGAAGAAGCGGTTGTAGCGAAACACCGGCGCGTGCTTGAGCTCGGGCGGGTCGCGCACCACCATCGCTGCCTGCGGGGCGAGGGCTTCGGCATAGGCGGTGGTTCCTGTCTTGGGCACCGACAGGAACACCAGTTTCGCCCTCGAAAACACCAGCATGCCGCCGCTCCCGCCCCGTTGTCGGGGGTGTTGTAAACCACTCCTTAACCCTTCATGTCAAAACTCGGCGCGAAGCACAATATTCTTGAAATGTTCTCATTATGTCTTCATACAGGGCGGAACAAGGCGGGAACAAAGCCTATCATTGCTGCCCGTGGGCGGGTGTGAAATAAGGGATCAAACACAATGGCAACGGCAGACCTTCTTTCGATGACGGACAAGAAATCGGCGGACAAGCAAAAGGCCCTCGACAGCGCGCTGGCGCAGATCGAACGGCAGTTCGGCAAGGGCTCCATCATGAAGATGGGCTCGGACAACCCTGTGCAGGACATCGCGGCGACCTCCACCGGTTCGCTGGGCCTGGACATCGCGCTGGGGATCGGCGGGCTGCCCAACGGTCGCATCGTCGAGGTGTACGGCCCGGAAAGCTCGGGCAAGACGACGCTGACCCTGCATTGCGTCGCCGAGGAACAGAAGAAGGGCGGTGTCTGCGCCTTCGTCGACGCCGAGCACGCGCTCGACCCGATCTACGCGCAGAAGCTGGGCGTGGACCTTGACGAACTGCTGATCAGCCAGCCCGACACCGGTGAGCAATCGCTCGAGATCGTGGACACGCTGGTACGCTCCGGCGCGGTCAGCATGGTGGTGATCGATTCGGTCGCCGCGCTGACGCCGAAATCCGAACTCGAGGGCGACATGGGCGATTCCAGCGTGGGGGTCCAGGCCCGCCTGATGAGCCAGGCCATGCGCAAGCTGACCAGTTCGATCAGCCGCTCGCATTGCACCGTGATCTTCATCAACCAGATCCGCATGAAGATCGGCGTGATGTTCGGCAGCCCCGAGACCACCACGGGCGGCAACGCGCTGAAGTTCTACAGCTCCGTGCGGCTGGATATCCGGCGCATCGGCTCGGTCAAGGACCGTGACGAGGTCGTGGGCAACTCCACCCGCGTAAAGGTCGTCAAGAACAAGGTGGCGCCGCCGTTCAAGCAGGTCGAGTTCGACATCATGTACGGCGAGGGCATCTCGAAGACCGGCGAGTTGATCGACCTCGGGGTCAAGGCCGGCGTGGTCGAGAAGTCCGGCAGCTGGTTCAGCTACGGCGACGAGCGCATCGGCCAGGGCCGCGAGAACGCCAAGACCTTCCTGAAGCAGAACACGCGCGTGGCACTGGAGATCGAGGACAAGATCCGGGCCGCCCACGGGCTGGAATTCGACATGGGCGAGAACGGCGGAGAGCCCGGCGACGACAGCGGCGACGTCGTCGAGGCCTGAAGCGGCCCGTTTCGCGGCGTGACGCCCGGGCCGTGCCGCCCGGGCGTTTTTCTTGCGGTGGACACCGGCGCACGGCACGGCTAAATCGGCACAGCCCCTGGCAACCGCAGCCGTGAAAGAGACGCAGATGCCGACGCTGAACGAGATCCGGTCCACCTTCCTCGACTTCTTCGAGCGCAACGATCACCGCATCGTCGAAAGTTCGCCGCTGGTGCCGCGCAACGACCCCACGCTGATGTTCACGAACGCGGGCATGGTGCAGTTCAAGAACCTGTTCACCGGGGTCGAGACGCGCGACTACGTCCGCGCGGCCACCAGCCAGAAATGCGTTCGCGCCGGCGGCAAGCACAACGACCTCGACAACGTCGGTTACACCGCGCGGCATCACACCTTCTTCGAGATGCTGGGCAACTTCAGCTTCGGCGACTACTTCAAGGAGCAGGCCATCCCCTTTGCCTGGGATCTGCTGACCGGGGAATTCGGCCTCGATCCCGATCGGCTGCTGGTCACCGTCTACCACACCGACGACGAGGCCGCGGCGATCTGGAAGAAATACGCCGGCCTGCCGGATGAGCGCATCATCCGCATTGCCAGCGACGACAACTTCTGGTCGATGGGCGCGACCGGTCCCTGCGGGCCGTGTTCCGAGATCTTCTACGATCACGGGCCCGAGGTCTGGGGCGGCCCGCCGGGCAGCCCCGAGGAGGACGGCGACCGCTTTGTCGAGATCTGGAACCTCGTCTTCATGCAGTACGAGCAGTTTGCCGACGGCAGCCGGCAGGACCTGCCCAGCCAGTCGATCGACACCGGCATGGGCTTGGAACGCATCGGCGCGCTGCTGCAGGGCAAGCACGACAACTACGACACCGACCTGCTGCGCCACCTGATCGAGGCCAGCGCCAACGCGACCGACGGCGAACCGGACGGGCCGGGCAACGTGCACCACCGCGTCATCGCGGATCACCTGCGTTCGACCTCATTCCTGATCGCCGACGGGGTGATGCCCGCGGGCGAGGGGCGCGGCTACGTCCTGCGCCGGATCATGCGCCGCGCGATGCGCCATGCCCACCTTCTGGGCGCGGGCGAGCCGGTGATGCATCGCCTGGTGCCGGCACTGGTCACGCAGATGGGCCAGGCGTTCCCGGAACTGGGGCGCGCGCAGCCCCTGATCGAGGAGACGCTCAAGCTCGAGGAAACGCGCTTTCGCAAGACGCTGTCGCGCGGGCTGCGCCTGCTCGACGACGAGCTGGGGCGCCTGCCCGAGGGCAAGCCGCTGCCCGGAGAGGCGGCGTTCAAGCTCTACGACACCTACGGTTTCCCGCTTGACCTTACGCAGGATGCGCTGCGCGAGAAGGGCCGCAGCGTGGACATCGAGGGGTTCGAGTCCGCGATGGCCGAGCAGAAGGCCAAGGCGCGTGCCGCCTGGGCCGGTTCCGGCGAAACGGCCGATTCCGCGATATGGTTCGACATCTCCGACGAGGTGGGCGCGACCGATTTCCTGGGCTACGATACCGAGACCGCCGAGGGCCAGGTCATGGCCCTTGTGAAGAACGGCAAGCGCGTTGACAGCGCGGACAAGGGCGAGACCGTGCAACTCGTGCTCAATCAGACGCCGTTCTACGCAGAGGCGGGCGGACAGGTCGGTGATACCGGCACGCTGCGCACCGAGGATGGCACCGCGCGGATCACCGACACGAAGAAGACGGCCGGTGTCTTCATCCATTTCGCGGAGGTGACTGAGGGCACGATCTCGCGCGACGCGGCGGCGCAGCTGGAGGTCGACCACGACCGTCGCACGGCGATCCGCGCGAACCATTCGGCAACGCACCTGTTGCACGAGGCGCTGCGCCGCGCCCTGGGCGATCACGTTGCCCAGCGCGGCAGCCTGAACGCGCCCGACCGCCTGCGCTTCGACTTCAGCCATACCAAGCCATTGACCGGGCAAGAGCGCGCGCGCGTCGAAGAGGAGGTCAACGCCCACATCCGCGAGAATGCGCCGGTGGAGACGCGGATCATGGCGCTCGATGATGCCAGAGAGGTGGGCGCGCAGGCGCTTTTCGGTGAAAAATACGGTGACGAGGTGCGCGTCGTCTCGATGGGCGCCGACGAAGGTTCGGGCAAGGGACTGGATGGCAGGACCTACTCGATCGAACTGTGCGGCGGCACGCATGTGCGCCGCACCGGAGATATCGGCCTGTTCGTCACCACCAGCGACCAGGCCTCGAGTGCCGGGGTGCGCCGGATCGAGGCGCTGACGGGTCCGGAGGCGTTCCGCCATCTCAGCGCGCAGGACGGCCGGGTGGCCCGGCTCGCCGGCGAGCTCAAGACATCGCCGGATGACGTGGTCGACCGGGTACGCAACCTTCTTTCCGAACGCCGCGCGCTGGAAAACGAGGTTGCGCAATTGCGCCGCGAACTGGCGATGAGCGGAGGCACGGGGCAGGGCGCGGAGCCGCAGGCGCAGGAGGTCGGCGGGGTCAAGTTCCTCGCGCAGGTGCTCGATGGCGTGTCGGGCAAGGATCTGCCGGCGTTGATCGACGCGCACAAGGCGCGGCTGGACTCGGGCGCCGTCCTGCTGATCGCCGACACCGGCGGCAAGGCAGCCGTTGCCGCGGGCGTGACCGAGGATCTGACAGGCCGCGTCTCGGCCGTGGACCTCGTGCGCGCCGCCGTGCCTGAACTGGGCGGCAAGGGCGGCGGTGGCCGCCCCGACATGGCGCAGGGCGGCGGCCGCGACGCCGGCAATGCCGACGCGGCGATCAAGGCCGCGCAGGCCGTGCTCGAGGGGTGAAGCGATGCCGGCGCTGTGGATCGCGCATGTGCATGTCACGAACCCGGACGCCTACGGCCGGTATGCGGAACTTGCCGGCCCGGCGATCGCCGCGCACGGCGGCGAGTTCATCGCACGCGGCACGCGCTACGTGCAGCTGGAAGGCGCGGAGCGTGAACGCAACGTCGTGGCGCGGTTCCCGTCGCTCGACGCAGCGGAGGCGTGCTATCGCTCCGAGGCCTACCAGGCCGCGCTGGCCCACGCCCGCGGGGCGGCCGAGCGGGAGCTGGTGATCGTCGAACTGCCGGACTAGGCGGCGATCCGCCGTCACCGCGCCGGGGGCTGGCCAGGGACGAAACGTGTGCGCGACCGGCGACATGCATGCCGAATCACCTTGGGTGGTTGCCGAAAGGCGTTTCCCGATCATGAACCGGGCGTCGAAGACGCGTGAATTGTCGCTGTCAGATAAACAGTAGGGAGTTCAGGTGCTTTTCCGGAATGTGGCGAAACTATGGCCTGCCGGACACACCGGGACCGAATCCGGTAAAAATCAGCGGTCTGACACACCGCGTCCTTGTTTTCGCGCTTTTTGAACTCGCGTCGGGGCGGCGGCATTGGCTACGATTTCGGATACTACTGGTCCAGAACGGAGAAGTATGATGAAAGCTATTATCACGGGTGCAATTATCACGATGGCGGCCGCCGCGACACCGGCGCTCGCCTGGGAAGGCAAGAAGGTCGCCTGCTACGACAAGGTGTGGGTGCCTGCGACGTACAAGTCCAAGAAGGTTCTCGAGTATCCCGCCAAGAAGAAGTGGGAGCACCACGACGGCCAGATGGTGAAGATGCGTTACCCGGCCATCTACATGGTCAAGAAGTACGTGGACATGGAAGGCCACTACGAACTGCACAAGGCGCCCTGCAAGTAAGCGGGCGCCGCCGGCCAAGGGGGCGCGCGGCCGGTGTCGCGCGTCCTGCCCAGGCGAGGGCGCCGGCGGGCATCGCGGCCCGCCATCGGCCGCCTCTGACCACACACCACGCAACGACCACACCCCGTTCCGAATCCTGCCGCATTCCCCCGCCAGGGTTTCCCGCGCAGAGCAGTCGGAAACGGAGAACGGAATGCTGAGGGCAATCATCCTGACGGCAGGGGCCTGTGCCGCTGCCGCCCCCGCGGCCGCGGAGACGCAGCAGGGCAAGGCGCGTCTCATCGCGTGCTACCAGCGCGTGGTCGTGCCCGCGCAGTACGAGGAAACCAAGGTGAAGATCAAGGAGCCGGTGCGCAAGTACATCAAGCGCAACGGGCGGATCGAACTGGTCGAATACCCGGCGATCTACCGGGTTGACCGCAAGCTCGTGAAGGAAGAACACGTCGAGATGCAGGAAATTCCCTGCAACTGACGCGCGCGGCGGTTCAGCCCGCCTTGGCCGCGCGCTTGCGCGCATGGGGGTCGAGTTCGCGCTTGCGCAGGCGGATCGCGTTCGGCGTGACCTCGACCAGCTCGTCGTCGTCGATGTAGGAGATCGCCTCCTCCAGGCTCAGCTTCGTGGGCGGGGTCAGGCGCACCGCCTCGTCCGAGCCTGAGGCGCGCACGTTGGTCAGTTTCTTGCCCTTCAGCGGGTTGACCTCGAGGTCGTTCTCGCGGCTGTGTTCGCCGATGATCATGCCCTGATAGACCTTTTCCTGCGGGCCGATGAACATGCGGCCGCGCTCCTCGAGGTTCCACAGGGCGAAGGCGACCGACTCGCCGTTTTCCATCGAGATCAGCACACCGGCCCGGCGCCCGGGGATGTTCCCGCGGTGGGGCACCCAGCCGTGGAACACGCGGTTGAGCACACCGGTCCCGCGGGTGTCGGCCAGGAATTCCCCGTGATAGCCGATCAGCCCGCGCGAGGGCACATGCGCAACGATGCGCGTCTTGCCGCCGTCGGCCTGCTTCATTTCGGCCAGGTCGCCGCGGCGCGGGCCGGTCAGCTTCTCGATCACCGCGCCGGCATGGGCGTCGTCCACGTCGATCGTCACCTCCTCTACGGGCTCCAGCGTGTTGCCGTCCTGGTCCTCGCGCAACAGCACGCGGGGGCGCGAGATCGACAGTTCGAAACCCTCGCGGCGCATGTTCTCGATCAGCACGCCCATCTGCAACTCGCCCCGGCCGGCGACGTCGAAGGCCTCGCCGCCGGGTGTGTCGGTCACCCGGATGGCGACGTTGGATTCCGCTTCTTTCATCAGGCGCTCGCGGATCACGCGGCTTTGCACCTTGTTCCCGTCGCGCCCCGCCAGCGGGCTGTCGTTGATACCGAAAGTGACGCTTATGGTCGGCGGGTCGATCGGCTGGGCGGCCAGCGGCTCCTCCACGGCCAGCGCGCAGATCGTGTCAGCGACGGTGGCCTTGGACATCCCCGCGAGGCTGACGATGTCGCCGGCCTGCGCCTCCTCGATTTCCTGGTGCGCCAGGCCGCGGAACGCCTGGATGCGGCTGACGCGGAACTGTTCGACCTTCTCGCCGAGTCGCGACAGCGCCTGCACCGTGGCCCCCACGCGCAGCCGGCCCGATTCCACGCGGCCCGTCAGCAACCGGCCGACGAACGGGTCGCCCGTGAGCGTCGTTGCCAGCATGCGGAAATCCTCGTCGGCGCGGGCCAGCTGGCGCGGCGCGGGCACGTGATCGATGATCAGCTTGAACAGCGCGGACAGGTCCTTGCGCGGGCCGTCAGGCTCGGCGTCGGCCCAGCCGTCGCGACCCGAGGCATAGAGGTGGGGAAAATCGAGCTGGTCCTCGCTGGCGTCCAGCGCCGCGAACAGGTCGAACACCTCGTCGAGGGCGCGGTCGGGTTCGGCGTCGGGCTTGTCGGCCTTGTTGAGCACCACGATGGGCCGCAGCCCCAGCGCAAGCGCCTTGTCGGTGACGAACTTGGTCTGCGGCATCGGGCCCTCGGCGGCGTCAACCAGCAGCACCACGCCATCGACCATCGACAGGATGCGTTCCACCTCGCCGCCGAAGTCGGCGTGGCCGGGGGTGTCGACGATGTTGATGCGCGTGTCCTTCCAGGTCACGCTCGTCGTCTTGGCAAGGATCGTGATCCCGCGCTCGCGTTCGAGGTCATTGCTGTCGAGCGCGCGCTCATCGACCTGCTGGCCGGTGCGGAACGCGCCTGACTGGGCAAGAAGCTGGTCCACCAGCGTGGTCTTGCCATGGTCGACGTGCGCGATGATCGCGATGTTGCGCAGGTCCATGCCTGTGATCTCCCGGAAATTGATGGCCGGGCCCTATACCCTGCCGCCGGGAAAGGCCAGAGCGAAACGCATCCGCACGGGGCGTGACTCAGAACGGGATCTCGTCGTCGATGTCCGAGGACGGCGCGCCGCCGCCGGGGCCGCCGCTGCTCTGGCCGCCGCCGTAATCACCGCCGTAGCCGGGGCCGCCGCCGTAATCGCCGCCGCTGCCCCCGCCGTCACGCCCGTCGAGGAACGTCATCTCGCCGGCGTAGGGGCGCAGCACCACCTCGGTCGTGTAGCGGTCCTGCCCGGACTGGTCCTGCCACTTGCGCGTTTCCAGCTTGCCCTCGAGATAGACCTTGGAGCCCTTGCGCAGGTATTGCTCGGCCAGCCGCACGAGCGCTTCGTTGAAGATGGCGACGCGGTGCCATTCGGTCCGCTCGCGGCGTTCGCCGGTGTTGCGGTCCTTCCAGGTCTCCGAGGTCGCGACCGCCAGGTTGCAGACCTTGCCACCGTTCTGGAAGGTGCGCACTTCCGGGTCGCGGCCGAGGTTGCCGATGAGAATTACCTTGTTGACGGATCCGGCCATCGCTTTCCCCCTTGAATCGGTGCGCGCTGCGTGTCTGTCGGGTTA
This sequence comes from Roseovarius salinarum, assembly GCF_002834145.1. GTDB lineage: Bacteria > Pseudomonadota > Alphaproteobacteria > Rhodobacterales > Rhodobacteraceae > Roseovarius > Roseovarius salinarum. Next base: position 140,665 of record NZ_PHNT01000002.1, read on the forward strand.
CACCACCGCAGCGCGGTGAAGGAAAGATTAAAATTGTCCGGGCGCGCCGGCAACTCCGCGCCTGCCGCGGCGCGAGCGAGCAGCGGATCTGGAAATCCGCGCCGGAATCTGCATAATGGATACATCCGTGTGACGGATTTTGCGGGGGACGTGACATCATGCGAAATCTGGCGATCTCGCTACTGGCGGTGGCGTTCGTTCTGCCGGGCGTGGCCCGTGCGGATTTCCTTTCGACGAAGAACACGGGCGGCGTCTTCGCCTCGCAGACCAGTGTGCTGGACAAGCGCGCCTCGCTGAAATCCAAGCGCAGTCTCGGGCTCGACTCGGGCAAGGTGCGCACACCCACCAAGTGGGGCTCATCCGAGCCCTACGACGGGTCCTATCGGGGCCGCTATCTCGACATGGCGCGCGCCGCGGCGCAGCGTCACGGCGTGCCCGCCGACTTGTTCCTGCGGCTTGTTCAGCAGGAATCGGCCTGGAGGCCGACCGCGGAGTCGCACAAGGGCGCGATTGGCCTGGCGCAGTTGATGCCGGATACCGCGCGCCGCCTGCGGGTGGACCCGCACGATCCGTATGAGAACCTTGACGGAGGCGCCCGCTACCTGGCGACGCAGTACCGCAGGTTCGGCTCGTGGCGGCTGGCGCTGGCGGCCTACAACGCGGGGCCCGAAGCGGTACGCAAGCACGGTGGTATCCCGCCTTATCGCGAAACCAGGAATTACGTCCGCATCATCATGGGCAGCTGACGGCCGTCGTCGCAGGCGAGGCGGTCAACTTTCTTTCGCGGCCGGTCGTGTCTGCGCGGCCCTCGTTTCACGCGCGCGCAGGTCGGTCGGGCTGTGCCCGGTGTGATGCAGGATGAAGCGCGAGAAATAGGCCGCGCTGGAGAACCCGAGATGCCGCGCAATGTTGCGCACGGGTTCGCGCGTCTCGGCCAGGAGTTCGCGCGCGGCATGCAGCGTGCGCTGGGTCAGGAGCTCCGCGGCGGTCAGCCCGCAGGCCTTGCGGCAGCTGCGCGACAGGTGCGTCGGCGTCACGCCGAGGATCTGGGCGTAGTCGCCCATCGTCCGGCCCGAGCGGTAATCGCGCTCCACCAGGGCGCAATAGGCCATGACCAGCCGCTCGGCGGCGGGGCTATCCGGTGGGCGCTCGCCGTGATCGATCATGGCCCGGCGCAGCCACACTGTAATGAGGGAGGCGTTGGCATTCAGCGCCTCGTCGGCGAAGGGGCGCCGGCCGTTCTGCTCGCGTTGCATGACTTCGAACAGGCTGGTCAGTTCGGCCTGGGCATGAACGTCGCGCACCCTCAGGTGCTGGAAGGTGTCGGGCATGAGGACGGTCCCCCCCGGCGGGACGAGGCAGACCATGCCGAAGGCCTGCTTGCCGACCTCGATCGCGAACATCGTGCCGGCGGGGATGACAAGCGCATTGTGCATGCCGAAGCCGCGGCGGACCCCTTCGACGATGCAGCGGCCCTGTCCGCGGGTGATCCAGACGAAGGCATGGCTGTCGCAACTGTGTGGCAGTTCGGCCCGCCAGGCCGCGCCCTGAACCCATTGGGCCAGCGTCATGATTTGCGCGGTATAGCTCATCGGCAGGTGGCGATTCGGCCCCGGTTGTTCCAGTCTGGAAGGCGAGTGCCAGATTCTGCGGGTCTTGTCAGGGTCAAATGTCGTGTTTTCGAAATCCCGTCATTCACCGGCGGGCCACCGGCGCCACGTGGCCATGCGGCGCCGGAACCAGGTGCGCTGGCGTTTCGCGAACTGGCGGGTCGCGATGCTGGCGCGTTCGCGGGCCGTGTCCAGCGTGATCTCGCCACGCAGGTGGGCGATCAACTCGGGGGCGCCGATCGCCTTGGCAGACGGCCGAGCCGGATCCCAGCCGGGCAGGTTGGCGCGTGCCTCGTCCAGTGCGCCGGCCGCGAGCATCTTGTCGAAACGCCGGGCAATCCGGCCGTTGAGCCAGGTCTTGTCGGCCTCGACCAGGATCGCCGTGCAGGCCGACAGGGGCAGCAGCGGCGGCGGGGTGTCCGCCTGCCAGTCGGCCAGGCCGCGTCCTGTGGTTTCCAGGACCTCCCACGCGCGTTGGACGCGCATCGGGTTGTTGGTGTCGATGCGCGCGCGGGTGGCTGCGTCGAGGTCTTCCAGAAGGGCGGTCAGCCCCTCGCGCGCCAAAATCCTGTCGGCGCGGGCGCGCACCCGCGCGGGCGTGGGCGGGATCTCGGCCAGCCCCTCGGTCAGCGCCATGAAGTACAGCCCGGTGCCGCCCACGATGATCGGCCGCTCGGGGGCGTTCAGCAGCGGCGCGAGGTCGCGCAGCCAATGGCCCACCGAGTAGTCGTCCGTGGCCGCAACGTGACCGTAGAGCGCGTGGGGCACGCGGGCCTCGTCCTCGGGCGTCGGCCGTGCCGTCAGCACGCGCCAGTTGGCGAAGACCTGGATGGCGTCCGCGTTGACGATGCGCCCCCCGGCGGTCTCGGCGATGCGCGTGGCCAGGTCCGACTTGCCGCTGGCCGTCGGCCCGGCAATCAGTACCGGACGGTCGCCGGGGATATCGGACAGTTTCGTCATCACCGCCCGAGATAGGGCAGATACGGCCGCGACGCGAGGCAGTATCACGCGCACGCCGGCAGCGGGGGACTCTGCGATTGCACCTTCCCGGCTTTTCCGACATCTTGCGCGCGATTGCGCAACAGGCCCCGACGGAGACTGCCCATGCCCGAAAGCCAAGCCCCCAGGACGACGTTCCGGCGTGTGCTGCTGAAGATCTCGGGCGAGGCGCTGATGGGCGACGCGGGCTACGGGCTGCACCCGCCCACGGTGGAGCGAATCGCGCGCGAGGTGCAGTCGGTCCACGAGATGGGCGTGGAGGTCTGCATGGTGATCGGCGGCGGCAACATCTTTCGCGGCCTGGCGGGCAGCGCGCAGGGAATGGAGCGGACAACCGCCGACTACATGGGGATGCTGGCCACCGTGATGAACGCGCTGGCCATGCAGAGCGCGCTGGAAAAGCTGGGCGTGTTCACCCGCGTGATCTCGGCCATCCGCATGGACGAGGTGGCCGAACCCTACATCCGGCGCCGCGCGGTGCGTCACCTTGAGAAAAAGCGCGTCTGCATCTTCGCCGCGGGCACCGGCAACCCCTATTTCACCACCGATACCGCGGCCACGCTGCGCGCCAACGAGATGAACTGCGAGGCAATCTTCAAGGGCACGAAGGTCGACGGCGTCTACGACAAGGATCCGATCAAGCACGCCGATGCCACGCGATACGACCAGGTGTCCTATGACGAGGTGCTCCAGAAACACCTCAACGTCATGGATGCCAGCGCCATTGCCCTTGCGCGTGACAACAACCTGCCGATCATCGTCTTTTCGCTGGACGAACCCGGCGGGCTGAGCGGGATCCTTGCCGGAAACGGTGCCTATACAACGGTGCACGGTTACGGATAAACAGGGGCGGACCCCGCGCAACCCGCAAGAAGGAAACAAGATGGCGGACGACATCGAAATCGATATCGACGATCTGGAGCGCCGCATGGACGGCGCGATGGCCTCCCTTCGCAGCGAATTCGCATCGCTGCGGACGGGCCGCGCCTCGGCCAGCATGCTGGAGCCGGTGACGGTCGAGGCCTACGGCCAGCAGACCCCGATCAACCAGGTGGGCACGGTCAACGTGCCCGAACCGCGGATGGTGACCGTCAACGTCTGGGACAAGAGCCTTGTGAACAAGGTGGAAAAGGCGATCCGCGAATCCGGGCTGGGCATCAATCCGCAGACCAACGGCACGATCATCATGCTGCCCATCCCCGAGCTCAACGAGGAGCGCCGCAAGGAGCTGGGCAAGGTCGCCTCCCAATACGCCGAACACGCCCGCGTTGCCATCCGCAACGTGCGCCGCGACGGCATGGACCAGGTGAAGAAGGCAAAGAACCAGGGCCTGTCCGAGGACGACGCCAAGTTCTGGGAGAACGAGGTGCAGGACCTTACCGACAGATACATCGCCGCGGTGGACGACGCGCTCGAGAACAAGCAATCCGAGATCATGCAGGTCTGATGACGCAGGCGGCCCCGAAGACACAGGCGTCAGATCCCGGCGGCGCACCCGGCCCGCGCCACGTGGCGATCATCATGGACGGCAATGGCCGGTGGGCGCGTGCGCGCGGTCGGCCGCGGCTGTTCGGCCATCACGCGGGCGCCAAGCGCGTGCGCGAGATCGTCGAGGCCTGCCCCGATCTGGGCGTGAAATACCTGACGATCTTCGCTTTCTCGACCGAGAACTGGAAGCGCACCCAGACCGAGGTCGCCGGTCTGATGAGCCTGTTCCGCCGCTACATCACCAAGGAGGCGCGCGCCCTGCGCGACGAGGGCGTGCGCGTGCGCTTCATCGGCGATCGCGTGAAGCTCGACGACAAGCTGGTCGCGATGATGGACGAACTCGAGGGAATGACCGCGCACAACGACCGTGTGCACCTGACCATCGCGCTCAACTACGGCAGTCGCGACGAGGTATCGCGTGCCACGCAACGGCTGGCGCAGGACGTGGCCGACGGTCGGCTCGACCCGGCCGAGGTGGACGAGGAAACCCTGCCGCGATACCTTGATACCCGCGTGCTGCCCGATCCCGATCTCGTGATCCGCACCAGTGGCGAGGCGCGGATATCGAACTTCCTGCTGTGGCAGTCGGCCTATGCCGAATACGAGTTCATCGACACGCTCTGGCCCGACTTCACCTGCGATATCTTCGCCCGGCTCGTGCGCAGCTACGGCGCGCGCGACCGACGGTTCGGTGCCGTCACCGCATGACGGCTGCGGGCAAATGGGATGACCTTGCCGTGCGGCTGGCTTCGGCCGGCGTGCTGGTCGCCGCCGGACTGGCCGGTGTCCTGTTGGGCGGGATCTGGTTTCGCCTGCTGATCGCCGCGGCCTGCGGGCTGATGTGCTGGGAACTGCTGCGCCTTCTGGGCCGGGGGCGGACACGGTCCGCGGTGGCGATCGGGCTTGGCGCGGCCCTCGGCGGGGCGTTGCTGGCGCTTCCCGTTCTGCCGGGCTGGGCGGTGGCCGCAGTGGTCGCCGGTGCCGGCGTGGCCGGGGCCGCCGCGGTGCCGCAGGACCGTGGAATCGCATTGGTCTATCTGCCGGTTGTGGCGCTGGCCGGGCTGGGCCTGCTGGCGCTGCGCGGCGAGGCAGGCGTGGTCTGGGTGATCTGGCTGATCTGCGTGGTCGTGGCCAGCGACGTGATGGGCTATTTCGCCGGGCGCCTTCTGGGCGGGCCCAGGTTCTGGCCGCGGGTGAGCCCCAAGAAGACATGGTCGGGCACGGTTGCCGGCTGGCTGGGCGCGGCGGCCGTCGGCTGGGCCTTCATGGCGCCGACCGGCGCGGGCGCGTGGCTTGTCGTGTTCAGCGCGGCGCTGGCGCTGGCCGCGCAGATGGGCGACATCGCCGAAAGCGCGGTCAAGCGGCGCGTCGGCGTCAAGGATGCCTCGGCGCTGATCCCCGGCCACGGCGGGCTGCTGGATCGGTTCGACGCCATGCTGGCCGCCGCCGCGCTGGTGGCGCTGGTCCGATGGGCGAGCGGGGTCCCGGGAGGCGCGGCATGAGTCGGCGCGTCTCGATCCTGGGGGCGACGGGCTCGATCGGGCAGAACACGATCGACCTGATCGCGCGCACGCCGGAGCGGTTCGAGGTGGTCGCGCTGACGGGCGGGCGCAACGTGACACGGCTGGCCGCGGACGCCCGCGCCCTCGGTGCACAGGTGGCGGTGACGGCACACGACGATCTGCTGGACGACCTGCGCGCGGCGCTTGCCGGCAGCGGGGTGGAAGCGGCGGCCGGCCGCGCCGCGCTGCTGGAGGCGGCCGCACGCCCGGCCGACTGGGTGATGTCGGCCATTGTCGGCGTGGCGGGCCTGGCCCCCGGCCTGGCCGCGCTGGAGCAGGGCGCGACCCTTGCGTTGGCCAACAAGGAATCCCTGGTGACGGCCGGGCCGCTGCTGATGCAGACCGCGCGGCGGGCGGGCGCGCGCGTTCTGCCGGTGGACAGCGAGCACTCGGCCGTCTTCCAGGCCCTCGTGGGCGAGGACATCGCGGCGGTCGAGCGGGTGATCCTCACCGCCTCGGGCGGGGCGTTTCGCGACTGGCCGCTGGCCGACCTCGCGCACGCGACCGTCGAACAGGCGTCGGCACACCCGAACTGGGCGATGGGTCAGCGGATCACCATCGACAGCGCCTCGATGTTCAACAAGGCGCTGGAACTGATTGAAACCCGGGAATTCTTCGGGATCGACCCCGACCGCATCGAGGTGCTGGTGCATCCCGAATCCCTAGTGCATGCGCTGGTGGGTTTCCGCGACGGTGCGCTGATGGCGCATGTCGGTGCCCCGGACATGCGCCACGCCATCGGCTATGCGCTCAACTGGCCCGACCGGGCCGAGCTGCCTGTGGCCCGGCTGGATCTGGCGGAGATCGGGCAACTGAGGTTCCGCGCGCCCGACGTGGCGCGCTATCCCGCGCTGGCCCTGGCGCGCGGGGTCATGGACACGGGCGGCCTGAGTGGCGCGGCGTTCAACGCGGCGAAGGAACGCGCCCTGGATCACTTCATCGCCGGGCGCATCGGATTCACGCAGATGAGCGGGCTGGTCGAGCAGGTTCTCGACACGCTGTCGTCCGATCGGCGTCTCACTGATGCCGAGATCACACTTGATACCGTGTTCGAGATCGACCATCTGTCTCGGGCCGGCCTTGACCGGCTGCTTTGATCACGCAATTCACGGACGCGAGCCTTGGATACGACGCTGTTGCCGCAGTTCGGCGGCTTTTTCATGACGCTGCTGGCCTTCGTGGTCGCACTTTCGGTTATCGTGGCGATCCACGAATACGGCCACTACATCGTCGGCCGTTGGTCCGGCATCAAGGCGGATGTCTTCTCGATCGGCTTCGGACCGGTGATATGGGCGCGCACCGACAGGCACGGCACGCAGTGGCAGATCGCCGCGCTGCCCTTCGGCGGTTACGTGAAGTTCCACGGCGACGCCGGCGCGGCCAGCGACAAGGCGTCGGAGGATTACGAGGCCATGTCGCCCGAGGAACGCCGCACGACGATGCACGGCGCGCCGCTGTGGGCCCGCAGCGCGACGGTCGTGGCCGGGCCGCTGTTCAACTTCGTGCTGTCGATACTGGTCTTCGGCGGCATCATGATGGTGCAGGGCAAGGTCGCCGAGCCGCTGACCGTGGGCGAGGTGAAACCGCTGCCGGTGGCGGCGGACGGGTTGCAGGCCGGTGACCGGCTGCTGGAGATCGCGGGCCGGCCGGTGCCCGATTTCGCGGAAGAAGACGCGTTCGACGATTTCGTCGCCGCCCTGCCGGAAAAGCGGGTCATCGATTACACGGTGGAACGCGATGGCAAGACCCGGGTCGTGCAGGGGCCGCATCCGATGCCGCCGTTGGCCAGCCAGCTTGCGCCGCAATCGGCAGCCTACGACGCGGGGATGAAGCCCGGCGACGTGATCACGGCCGTGGACGGCGACCCGGTCGCGGCCTTTTCGCAACTCAAGGAGATCGTGGAATCCTCCGGCGGGCGCCCGCTGGACCTTACGGTCTGGCGCGACGGCCGGACGCTCGATCTCACGCTCGAACCGCGCCGGATGGACGAACCGCTGCCCGATGGCGGGTTCCAGACGCAATGGCGCATCGGGATCGCCGGCGGCTTCGCCTTCGAGCCGGCGACGGAACGCCTCGGGCCGCTGGCCGCGGTAGGGGCGGGTGCCGCGCAGACCTGGGGGGTCGTCACCAACTCGCTTTCGGGGTTCTACCACATGGTCACGGGCGCCATCAGCAGCTGCAACATGTCGGGCCCGATCGGCATCGCGGAAGTCTCCGGCGCCATGGCAAGCCAGGGCGTGGAGAGTTTCGTGTGGTTCATCGCGGTGCTTTCAACTGCCGTGGGGCTGCTCAACCTGTTCCCGATTCCCGTGCTGGATGGCGGGCACCTGCTGTTTCACGTCTACGAGGCCGCCACCGGCCGTCCGCCCAGCGATGCGGCGCTGCGTGTCCTGATGACACTGGGCCTGGCCGTGATCCTGTCGCTGATGGTCTTCGCCCTCGGCAATGACCTGTTCTGCAACTGAAAACGGCCCGGCAATCGCCACGGTTTCGCAGGTTCCGCGACCAATTTCGGACACATTTGCTCGCCATTCTTGGTGGCAAACGAAGCGAAATCGGGGGAATCTACCCATGCAACTCGTCATGAGCGGATATCAGGGCCTGAACGTGCTGGTGCAGTTGAACTGGGACCGCCTGCTTTATCCCGCGATGGTGTTCGCCGCGCTTCTCGCCGGTGCATTCCTGGGGTCGATGCTGACCGCGTGAGGCGCGGGACCGACACTGTTGCAGATGGGGCGCAGCCCACCCAAAGGTGATTTTGACAAGCCCACTCAGACCGGTTACTCACGTTTCCGAGGGATGTCTGACTGGGTTAGAAAAATGACCAATACCAACGGGGGTGGGGCATCGCGATCGCCGCGGGCCCGCGCAAGAGCAGCAAGTTTAGGAACGGTTTTCACGGTTCTGTTTTCCTTGGTTTTTCTGGCGCTCGCCGGAAGCGCGGAAGCACAGAACTACCGCTTCACATCCGTTTCGATCGAGGGCAACCAGCGAGTCGAACCCGAAACGATCCTCAGCTACGCGGGAATCGCGCGCGGCGAGACCGTTTCGGCCGGTGAGCTGAACGATGCCTATCAGCGCATCCTCGGCAGCGGGCTTTTCGAGGAGGTCGAGGTCGACCCGCAGGGCAGCCGGCTTGTCATTCGCGTCAAGGAATATCCGACGGTCAACCGCATCCGCTTCGAGGGCAACCGGCGGTTGAAGGACGAGGATCTCGAGGGGGTGATCTCGTCGAGTCCACGGCAGGTCTTCAACCCCGATCAGGCCGAGCGTGACGCGGCGGCGATCACCGAATCCTACGTGCAGAACGGGCGCGTCGCGGCCAAGGTGACGCCGCGCATCATCCGGCGCAGCGACAACCGCGTCGATCTCGTTTTCGAGATCTTCGAGGGCAAGAACATCGAGGTGCAGCGCATCGGGTTCGTGGGCAACCGCGCTTTCTCCGACCGGCGCCTGCGTCGCGTGCTCGAAAGCAAGCAGGCCGGGCTGCTGCGGGCCATCATCGCCAAGGACACCTTCGTCGCCGACAGGATCGAGTTCGACAAGCAGGTGCTCAACGATTTCTACCAGTCGCGCGGCTACGTCGATTTCCGCGTGACGGGCGTGAACGCGGAACTGACGCGCGAACGCGACGGCTATTTCATCACCTTCAACATCCAGGAAGGTCAGCAGTTCACCTTCGGCGAGATCACCACCGTCAGCGAACACGAGGGCGCCGATCCGGAGGCGTACCAGGACGTGCTCAAGATCCGTTCAGGTGTCGTGTATTCTCCGACGCTGGTGGAGAACTCGATCGCCCGCATGGAACGCCTTGCGGTCAAGAACGGCCTCGATTTCCTGCGGGTCGAGCCCAGGATCACCCGCAACGATCGTGAACTGACGCTCGACGTCGAGTTCGCGCTGGTGCGCGGACCGCGCGTCTTCGTCGAACGGATCGACATCGAGGGCAACACCACGACGCTGGACCGCGTCATCCGGCGCCAGTTCGAGACGGTGGAGGGCGACCCCTTCAACCCGCGCGCCATCCGGCAGGCGGCGGAACGCATCCGTGCGCTCGGTTACTTCAGCAAGGCCGAGGTCGACGCCCGCGAAGGCTCGCGACCCGACCAGGTGGTCATCGACGTGGATGTCGAAGAGACGACGACCGGGTCGTTCAGCTTCGGCGGGAGCTACTCGTCCAGCCGTGGTATCGGCCTGACCGCCAGCCTGCGCGAACGCAACTTCCTCGGCCGCGGCCAGCAGGCCGGCCTGTCGTTCAGCCTGACGGACCAGACCGCCAATTACTCGCTGGACTTCACCGAGCCGGCGTTCCTTGGCCGCGACGTTGCGTTCGGCCTGAACCTGGGTTTCCAGGAGACCGACAGCGATTTCTCGGCGTATGACACCACGACCGGCACCTTCCGGCCCAGCCTGACCTTCCCGACCGGTGAACGCACCCGCCTCGGCGTGTTCTACAATTTCCGGTACAACGACATGGACAACTACACCGGCACCTCGGGCATCCTCGCGGCCGAGGTCGCCCAGGGCAGCCGGACGTCCTCGGCCCTCGGGTACACGTACAACTACGATTCCCGGACAACCGGGCTCGATCCGAACTCGGGCGTCCTGGTGGAGGTGCAACAGGAATTTGCCGGGCTCGGCGGCGACAACGAGTTCATCCGCACCACGGGGCGCGCCGTTGCCCAGACCAAGGTGTGGCACGAGGAGGTCACGCTGCGGGCCGTCTTCGAAAGCGGCGCGATCAACTTCGGCAGCGGTCAGAACAGCCGCGCCACGACCCGCTTCAACAGCCAGGTCATGCGCGGCTTCGATCCCAACGGGCTCGGACCCGCGGAGATCAATGCCGGAAACGTCGAGCATCTCGGTGGTAACTTCTACTCGGTGCTCAAGCTCGAGACGGAGTTCCCGCTGGGCCTGCCGGAGGAATACGGTCTGACCGGCGGCGCCTTCTACGACATCGGCGGGATCTGGGACGTCGATACCACGAATGCCACCGGGGCGGTGGTGTCCGAAGGGTTCAACGCCCGTCACGTGATCGGTGTCTCGCTGCTTTGGGAATCCGCCTTCGGACCGCTGCGCTTCAACTTCTCGCACCCGATCGAGAAGGAGCCCACCGACGTCACCCAGGGTTTCGACCTGACCGTCTCGACCGACTTCTGAACGCCGGATGCAGCGCCTTCGCGCAGCCCGACGCCTGGCCCTGGTCGCGGTCGCACTGGGGGTCGTGATCGCCGCCGCGATGACGCCCCCGGCGGCGCGCGCGCAGGACGTCGGCGTCGTCCAGAGCGAGGTGCTTGTTCTGGATCCCGAGAGGTTGTTCCGGAATACCGAATACGGGCAGAGCATCAGCGCCGACATCCAGGCCGAGCGCGAGAGGATCATCGAGGACAACAGGAAGCTGGAGGCCGAGCTGGAGGCCGAGGAAAAGGCGCTGACCGAAAAGCGGCCCGAGATGTCGCCCGAGGCGTTCCGCGATGCGGCGGATGCCTTCGACAAGAAGGTGCGCCGCATCCGCAAGGAGAACGAGCGCGCCGTGCGCGATCTCGAACGGCGCCGGGAACGCGCGCCGGTGACCTTCATGAAACGGGTCGAACCGATCCTCGCGCGGGTCATGCGCGAAGCCGGCGGGGTCGTCGTGCTGGACAAGCGCAGCACGTTGCTCAGCGCGGACGTCATCGACATCACCGACCTGGCGATCGAGCGTGTGAACCGGGCGGTCGGCGATGGCCGCGAGGACGGGCAGCAGGGCGACTAGCGGCGCGTCAGCCCGCGGCGCTTGCCCCTTTCGGGCCGAGTTGCTACGCAGACGGCGCACAGGCCCTGCCCGAAAGGACCCTTGATGAGCGAGCCCCTGAAACGCGCGGATATCGACCTGATCCAGCGCATCATCCCGCACCGCTACCCGTTCCTGCTGGTCGACCGGGTGGAGGATATCGACGGCTGCCAGTCCGCCCGCGGGATCAAGAACGTCACCATGAACGAGCCGCATTTCCAGGGGCATTTCCCCGGCAAGCCGATCATGCCCGGCGTCACGATCGTCGAGGCGATGGCGCAGACGGCCGCCGTCATGGTGGGCACCGCGCTCGGCATGGAGGATCGCAACATGCTCGTCTATTTCATGTCGATCGACCGCTGCAAGTTCCGCCGGATGGTGGGGCCGGGCGACGTGCTCGAGATGCGGATGACGACCCTGCGCGGCAAGCCCGGCGGCAAGGTCTGGAAGTTCTCGGGCCTTGCACAGGTGGACGCGCAGATGGCCGCGGAGGCCGAATTCACGGCGATGATGGACCTGCCGCAGGAATGACCGCGATGGCACAGACCGAGATCCACCCGAGCGCCGTGGTCGAGCCGGGCGCCGAACTGGGTGCGGGCGTGCAGATCGGCCCGTTCTGCCACGTCGGCCCCGAGGCCAGACTGGGCGACGGCGTGGAACTGAAATCCCACGTCGTGGTCACCGGGCGGACCGAGATCGGCGCGGAGACGCTGGTGTTTCCGTTCTCCTGCATCGGCGAGATCCCGCAGGATCTGAAGTTCCGGGGCGAGAAAACGCGGCTGGTGATCGGCGCGCGCAACCGCATCCGCGAGCATGTCACCATGAACACCGGCACCGAAGGTGGCGGCGGGGTCACCCGCGTGGGCGACGACGGGCTGTTCATGGCGGGCTGCCACGTCGCCCACGACGTGCAGATCGGCAACCGCGTGATCATCGTCAACAACGCGGCGCTGGCGGGCCATTGCGTGATCGAGGATGACGTGATCCTTGGCGGCCTGTCGGGCGTGCACCAGTTCGTGCGCATCGGGCAGGGCGCGATCATCGGCGCGGTGACGATGGTCACCAACGACGTGATCCCGCACGGTCTGGTGCAGGCACCGCGCGGCGAACTGGACGGGCTCAACCTTGTCGGGCTCAAGCGCCGCGGCGTGGGACGCGAGGACATCACGGCGCTGCGCGCGGCCTTCCAGATGCTGGCGCAGGGCGACGGCACCTTCCAGGACCGCGCGCGCCGGCTGGGCGAAGAGACGCAAAGCGCCTACGTCCGCCAGATCGTCGAGTTCGTCACCGGGGCGAGCGACCGGTCGTTCCTCACCCCGGGCCCCGGGCAGGGCTGAGGCGTGGGCGGCGACCTGGCCATCCTTGCCTGCGGCGGCCGGCTGCCCGTGCGGCTGGCCGAGGCCTATCCGGACGCGCTGATCGTCGGCCTTGCCGGCGTGCCCAATGATCTTGGTGGCCGTGCCGAGGAGCACGGGCTCGAGGAACTCGGCAGCCTGTTCGCGCGTCTCGCGCAGGCGAAGGTGTCCCGTCTCGTGTTCGCCGGTCACCTGACGCGGCCACCGCTCGATCCGGGGCGCTTCGACGCGACGATGACGGCGCTGGCGCCGCGGCTCATGGCGGCAATGGGGCAGGGCGATGACGCGCTGCTCAGCGAGGTGATCGCCGTCTTCGAGGAACAGGGCGTGGCGGTCGTCGGCGCGCACGAGCTGTTGCCGGATCTCACGGCCGCGCCCGGGCTGCTCGCCGGTTCGGCGCCGGGCAAGGCGGAAACCCGCGATGCCGCGCGCGCCGCCGACATCCTGATGGCGCTGTCGCCGCTCGACATCGGGCAGGGCGCGGTGGTGGCCGGCGGCCAGTGCTTCGGAATCGAGACGATCCAGGGCACCGACGCGCTGCTGGATTTCGTCGCGCGCACGCCGGACACGCTGCGCCGCGGCTACGAGGGCGTCTACGTCAAGGCAGCCAAGCGCGGGCAGGACTTGCGCATCGACATGCCGGCGATAGGCCCGCGCACCGTGGCCGCCGTGGCCGACGCCGGCCTTGCCGGCATGGTGATCGAGGCGCACCGCGTGATGATCCTGGACCGGGCGGAAACCCTGCAGGCGGTGTGCGATCGCGGGCTGTTCCTGGCCGCGCAGGAGCTGTGATGCGCGTCTTCCTGATTGCCGGCGAGCCGTCGGGCGACCGGCTGGGCGCCGCGCTGATGCGCGGGCTCGGACAGCTGGCGCCGGAGGTGTCCTTCGAGGGCGTGGGCGGCCCGCTGATGCAGGCCGAGGGAATGAACAGCCTCTTTCCGATGGAAGAGCTCAGCCTCATGGGGATCGCCGAGGTGCTGCCGCGGTATCCCCACCTCGTGCGGCGCAAGAACCAGGTGGCCGATGCCGTGCTGGCGGCACGGCCGGATGCGCTGATTACCATCGACAGCCCCGATTTCTGCCTGCGCGTGGCCCGCCGCGTGCGGGCACGCGCGCCCGTGCGGACGGTGCATTACGTGGCGCCTTCCGTCTGGGCATGGCGGCCCGGGCGCGCACGGAAGATGGCGCGTTTCATCGACCAGGTGCTGTGCCTGCTGCCCTTCGAGCCGCCCTACATGGAGGCCGAGGGGATCGCGGCGGATTTCGTGGGCCACCCCGTGGTGTCGGAACCGGTCGCCACACCCGCCGAGGCGGCTGGCTTTCGCGACCGGCACGGGTTGACGGGGGCCGAGGTGCTGCTGGTCCTGCCGGGATCGCGCCGGGGCGAGGTGGCGCTGCTGGCCGATCGTTTCGCCGAGACGCTTCGGCAGGTCGTGGCCCGCCGCCCCGGCCTGCGCGTGGTCTTGCCCGCCGCGCCATCGGTGGCGCCCATGCTGCACGAAACATTGCGAGGCTGGCCGGGCGCACCCGTTCTGCTCGACCCCACGGGGCGCGACGCCCAGGCGTTCCTGGCCGAGAAGCGCGCGGCCTTCGCGGCGGCCGACGGCGCGCTGGCGGCCTCGGGCACCGTTTCTCTGGAACTCGCGGCGGCGTCCACCCCGATGGTCGTGGGCTATGACCTGTCTTGGCTGAGCCGCCAGATCATCCCGCGCATGATCCGCGTGGACACGCTCACGCTGGTGAACCTTGTCAGCGAAACCCGCGTGGTGCCCGAGTTCATCGGCGCCGCCTGCCGCCCGGCGCCGATGGCCCAGGCCGTCTGCGCGATGCTGGATGCGCCCGAAGCGCAGCTCGAGGCGATGCGCGTGACGATGGACAGGCTGGGCAAAACGGGCGAGGCGCCGGGCATGCGCGCCGCGCGGGCGGTTCTGGCCCGGTTGTAGCGGCGTGCGAGGGGCGCTGCCCCTCTTGGCCTTGCGGCCAATTCACCCCGGAGTACTTGGGGCAAGATGAAGGGGCAGGCGACCGTCGTGCCGGTCAGCCGCTCCAGATCCAGCCGCCGCCCAGCACGCGCGTGCCCCCGGTCTCGTAGAACACGCAGGCCTGGCCGGGGCTCACGCCCTCTTCGGGGGTCAGGAGCTCGACCCGCGCCGCGGTGGCGGACGTGGGGCGCACGATCGCCTCGCCGGGGGCACGGGTGGAGCGCACCTTGACGGAGACATGGTGTTCGCCCGCCTCGGCGAAGGGGGTATCGCCGAGCCAGTTGATCTCGCGCACGGGCACGATGCGGGTGGCAAGCATTTCCTTCGGGCCGACGATCACGCGGCGGTTTTCCACGTCGAGACGGACCACGTAGAGTGGCTCGCTCAGACCTCCGATGCCCAGCCCCCGGCGCTGCCCGACGGTATAGTGGATCACCCCGCGGTGCGCGCCCAGCACGCGGCCGTCGGCATGGACGATCTCGCCAGGTTCGGCCGCGCCGGGGCGCAGCTTCTCGATCACGGCGGCGTAATCGCCGTTCGGCACGAAGCAGATATCCTGGCTGTCGGGCTTGTCGGCCACCTGCAGCCCGTGCCTTGCGGCCAATGCGCGGGTTGCGTCCTTGCTTTCCAGGTGTCCCAGCGGGAACCGCAGGTACTCCAGCTGTTCGGGCGTCGTGGAGAACAGGAAATAGCTCTGGTCGCGGGCGGAATCGGCCGCGCGGTGAAGCTCGGGGCCGTGCGCGCCCGTCCTGCGCTGGATGTAGTGGCCGGTGGCCATGCAGTCGGCCTCGAGGTCCCTGGCCGTCTCCAGAAGGTCGCGGAACTTCACGCGCTCGTTGCAGCGGATGCAGGGCACGGGCGTCGCGCCGGCGAGGTAGCTGTCGGCGAACTCGTCGATCACCGCGTCGCGGAAGACGCTTTCGTAGTCGAGCACGTAATGCGGAAACCCCGTTTCCTCGGCCACGCGGCGGGCATCGTGGATGTCGCGGCCCGCGCAGCAGGCGCCCTTCCTGGCCAGCGCCGCGCCGTGGTCGTACAGCTGCAGCGTGACGCCGACGACGTCGTAGCCTTCGCTTGCCAGTTGCGCGGCCACGACCGAGCTGTCCACGCCGCCCGACATGGCCACCACCACGCGGGTCTGCGCCGGCGGCTTGGCGAAGCCCAGCGAATTGAGGGGCGTGTCGGTGTCCAGTGCCATCGGTGGCCTCCGGGGTCAGGGTCCGGCGGAATATAGGAAAATCCTAAGCACTCTCAAGGGCCGGGTACACGGCGCCTTAAGCGCGCCCGACCCAGTTTCGGCCCCCGGTAAGTGAGGGTGAGTGCAATGTATCTCAAGAAGGTGGATGGAAAAAGGGCCGTCACGCTGCCTGACGGCACGGTCATGACACAAGCGGACCTGCCGCCGGCGGACACGCGACGCTGGGTCGCCTCGCGCAAGCTGGCGGTGGTGCGCGGCGTGACCTACGGGCTGATCACGCAGGCCGAGGCGCAGCGCCGCTATGGCCTGAGCGCCGAGGAATTCGCGGAATGGGTGCGTGCGGTGACCGAGCACGGGGAGGCCGCGCTCAAGGCGACGGCGCTCAAGGACTATAGACAACCATGAGGGGAATTCGCTAATTGTTCCATGTCGGTAACTGGCAGTTAACCATTTCTGGTCAGTCTCGGGTGTCGAAAGCTGACCCAAGCGGAGATGACAGATGCGTGTGCTTCTGGTCGAAGACGATCCCACGACCGCCAAGAGCATCGAGCTGATGCTGACCCATGCCAACCTGAACGTCTACACGACGGATCTGGGCGAGGAAGGGGTCGATCTGGCCAAGCTCTACGATTACGACCTGATCCTGCTGGACCTCGGGTTGCCCGACATGAACGGCCACGACGTGCTGCGCCAGCTTCGGCTCGCCCGGGTCGAGACGCCGATCCTGATCCTGACCGGTGCCGACGATACCGACAACAAGATCAAGGGGTTCGGCTTCGGCGCGGACGACTACCTGACAAAGCCGTTCCACCGCGAGGAGCTGGTCGCGCGGATCCACGCGATCATCCGCCGCTCCAAGGGGCACGCGCAGTCGGTCATCCGGACAGGGCGGATCAACGTCAACCTCGATGCCAAGACGGTGGACGTTGACGGCACCGCGGTGCATCTGACCGGCAAGGAATACCAGATGCTGGAGCTCCTGTCGCTGCGCAAGGGCACGACGCTGACCAAGGAGATGTTCCTCAACCATCTCTACGGCGGCATGGACGAGCCCGAGCTCAAGATCATCGACGTCTTCATCTGCAAGCTGCGCAAGAAGCTCAGCGAGGCGACGGGCGGCGACAACTACATCGAGACGGTCTGGGGGCGCGGCTACGTGCTGCGCGACCCCGAGCCCGGCGAGATGGACGACGAGCGGCTGGCCATCGGCGCCTGAGGCCGCAGCCCCCGGCGGCCGAGGCTGGACCTCCGGACCGGCGCGCCCTATCACGGACGGGCAGGACCGGGGAACGCGATGGCACACCCCGGCGACAATCCGTTCGGGGGCGCGGACATGAGTGACACCAAGGCGGTCGAGGAACTGAGCGCGGCAGAGGCCGAGTCCGAACTGGCGCGCCTGGCCGATCTGCTGTCCCGCGCCGACGCGGCCTACCACACCCGCGACGCGCCGATCATGAGCGACGCCGCGTATGACGCGCTCAAGGCGCGCAACGCGGAGATCGAGGCGCGCTTTCCCGAACTCAAACGTGCCGACAGCCCGAGCGACCGGGTGGGCGCCGCGCCGTCCGAGACCTTCGCCAAGGTGCGCCATGCCGTTCGCATGATGTCTCTGGGCAACGCCTTCGACGCGGACGATGTGCGCGACTTCGATGCCCGCGTGCGCAGCTACCTCGGGCTCGGGGCCGACGCGCCGCTGACCTACACCGCCGAACCCAAGATCGACGGGCTGAGCCTGAGCCTGCGGTACGAGGGCGGCCGGCTTGTTCAGGCGGCCACCCGGGGGGACGGCGAGGAGGGCGAGAACGTCACCGCCAACGCCCGTACGATCGACGAGATCCCGCGAAACCTGGGCGACACGGCGCCGGCCATCCTGGAAGTGCGCGGCGAGGTCTACATGGATCACGCCGATTTCGCGGCTCTCAACGAACGCCAGGCCGAGGCCGGCGACAAGACCTTCGCCAACCCACGCAACGCCGCCGCCGGGTCGTTGCGCCAGCTCGACGCGGAAATCACCCGCGCGCGGCCGCTCAAGTTCCTTGCCTACGGCTGGGGCGCGCTGAGCGAGGCGCTGGCCGACACCCAGATGGGCGCGCTCGCGCGGCTGGGCCGTCTGGGGTTCGTGACCAACCCGCTGACGGTGCGCTGCGACGGGGTGCCGGAGATGCTGGACCACTACGCGCGGATCGAACAGCAACGCGCCGAACTGGGGTATGACATCGACGGCGTGGTCTACAAGGTGGACGACCTGGACCTGCAGCAACGCCTGGGCTTCCGCTCCACCACGCCAAGATGGGCGATCGCGCACAAGTTTCCCGCCGAGACCGCCTGGACCCGGCTCGAGGCGATCGACATCCAGGTGGGCCGCACCGGCGCGCTCAGCCCGGTCGCCCGCCTCGCCCCGGTGACCGTGGGCGGCGTCGTGGTGTCCAACGCGACGCTGCACAACGAGGATTACATCGCCGGCCGCGACGCCTCCGGCTCCCCGATCCGCGAGGGCCGCGACATCCGCGAAGGCGACTGGGTGCAGGTCTACCGCGCGGGCGACGTGATTCCCAAGATCAACGACGTGGACCTGTCGCGCCGGCCCGCCGACGCCACGCCATACGACTTCCCCGACACCTGCCCCGAGTGCGGCTCCGCCGCCATCCGCGAGGCGGGCGACGCCGTGCGCCGCTGCACCGGCGGGCTGATCTGCCCGGCCCAGGCGGTGGAGCGGCTCAGGCATTTCGTCTCGCGCGGGGCCTTCGACATCGAGGGGCTGGGCGAGAAACAGGTGGCGCAGTTCTACCGGCTGGGCTGGCTGCGCGAACCGGCGGACATCTTCACGCTGAAGGCCCGCGACGAAGCCGGCGACAAGGCCGTCGTGCCCGCCGCCGAGCGCATCGCGCGGGTCGAGGCCGACGACCGCCCCGAGGCGCGCCTGCGGCTG
The DNA here is from genome assembly GCF_002834145.1 of Roseovarius salinarum. GTDB lineage: Bacteria > Pseudomonadota > Alphaproteobacteria > Rhodobacterales > Rhodobacteraceae > Roseovarius > Roseovarius salinarum. Next base: position 159,561 of record NZ_PHNT01000002.1, read on the forward strand.
GCCGAGGCGGCGGGGCTGGACGCCTGGGACCGCGACGCGGTGAAGGCGCGGCTGGAAGACCTCGGCGCGACCCCGCTGGCCCAGGTCAAGGGCTGGGGCGCGAGAAGCGCCGAGAACCTCTTCGCGGCCATCGAGGCGCGCCGCACCATCCCCTTCGACCGTCTGTTGTTCGCACTGGGCATCCGCCACGTGGGCGAGGTGGCCAGCCGGACCATCGCGCGTTTCCACGGCACCTGGGCGGATTTCACGGCCGCGATGGATGCCGCCGCCGACCAGCAGGGACCGGAATGGGAACGGCTCACCGGGATCGACGGCGTCGGGGGCACGATGGCGCGCGCGCTTGTCACGGCATTCGCCCAGCCCGAGGAGCGCGCCGGCATCGACCGGTTGCTGGCGCAGCTGAAGGTCGAGCCGGTCGAGGCGCCGGCCGGCGCGGACGACAGCCCGATCGCGGGCCGGACCATCGTCTTCACCGGCACGCTGGAGCGGATGACCCGCGCGGAGGCCAAGGCGCGGGCCGAGGCGATGGGCGCCAAGGTCTCGGGCAGCGTGTCGGGCAACACCGACATGGTCGTCGCCGGCCCGGGGGCGGGATCGAAGGCCAACAAGGCACGCGAGCTGGGCGTCGCGATCCTGGACGAGGACGGCTGGCTCGACCTCGTCGGGCAATCATGAGCGGGCGGCCCGAGGCGCTCTACCCGCTGTTCGCGGCGCTCGATTCGCTCGACGGGGTCGGCCCGAAAACCGCCCAGCACCTTGGTCAGCTCGACATCCACAAGCCCCGCGACCTGCTGTTCACGCTGCCCTACGCGGGGGTCGACCGCCGCAGGCGCGCCACCGTTCAGGGTGCGGAGCTGCCCGGGGTGGTGACGGTCGAGGTCACGGTGGGACAGCATCGCGCGCCCGCGCGCCGCGGCGGCCCCTACCGCGTGACGGTCGAGGATGCGGCGACCAGCTTCCAGCTGGTGTTCTTTCACGCGCGTTCGGACTACCTGCGCCGGGTGCTGCCCACCGGCGCGCGGCGCGTCGTCTCGGGCAAGGCCGAGCTGTTCGACGGCGTGGCGCAGATCGTTCACCCCGACCATATCCTGCCGCCCGAGGAGGCCGGCGAGATCCCCGCATACGAGCCCGTCTACCCGCTGACCGCCGGGGTCACGCAGAAGACGATGGCCCGCGCCGTGCAATCGGCGCTGGATCGTGCGCCCGAACTGGACGACTGGATCGACCCGGTGCAGAAGGCGCAGGCCGGCTGGCCGGACTGGCGCGCGGCGCTTCAGGCCGCGCACCACCCGCAGGAGGCCGCGGACCTGTCGCCGGCGGACCCCGCGCGTGAACGGTTGGCCTACGACGAGTTCATGGCGCATCAGCTGACGCTGGCGCTGGCGCGGGCCAGGTTGCGGCGTGGCAAGGGCCGGGTGAGCGTTGGCACCGGTGCGTTGCAGGCCCGCGTGGTCGAGGCGCTGCCCTATGCCCTGACCGGGGCGCAAACGCGCGCGCTGGCAGAGATCGCCGCCGACATGGGGGCGCAGACCCGCATGAACCGGCTGCTGCAGGGCGACGTGGGGGCGGGCAAGACGCTGGTGGCGCTCAAGGCCCTGTTGATCGCCGTGGAGGCGGGCGGGCAGGGCGTGCTGATGGCCCCCACCGAGGTGCTGGCCCGCCAGCACCTGCAGGCGCTGCAACCGCTGGCCCGGGCCGCCGGCGCGCGCATGGAGATCCTGACGGGCCGCGACAAGGGGGCCGAGCGGCGCGGCAAGCTGGCCGCGCTGGCCTCGGGCGAGACGCAGATCCTCGTCGGCACCCACGCGGTGTTCCAGAAGGACGTGGCGTTTCACGACCTGCGGCTTGCGATCGTGGACGAGCAGCACCGTTTCGGCGTGAACCAGCGGCTGGAACTGGGGCGCAAGGGCGCGGGCGTGGACGTTCTGGTGATGACCGCAACGCCGATTCCGCGCAGCCTCGCGCTGGCGCAATACGGCGACATGGACGTCTCGATCCTCGACGAGAAGCCGCCGGGCCGCCAGCCGATCAAGACCGCGCTGGTCAGCCAGGGCCGCATGGACGAGGTCGTCGATCACCTGCGCCGCGCCGTGGCCGAGGGGCGCCAGGCCTATTGGGTCTGTCCCTTGGTCGAGGAGAGCGAAAGCGTCGACCTGTCGAGCGCCGAGGACCGGTTCCGCCGGCTCCGCGCGGCGCTGGGCGAGGGGAAGGTGGGCCTTGTCCACGGGCAGATGCCGCCCGACCAGAAGGATGCCGCGATGGCCGCCTTCCAGCGCGGCGAAACCGGCGTGCTGGTGGCCACGACGGTGATTGAGGTGGGCGTGGACGTGCCCAACGCCACGATCATGGTGATCGAGCGTGCCGAAAGCTTCGGGCTGGCGCAGCTGCACCAGCTGCGCGGCCGCGTGGGGCGGGGCACGCAAGCCTCGACCTGCCTGCTGATGTACCAGCCGCCGCTGAGCGAGACGGGCGAACGGCGCCTGACGACGCTCCGCGACACCGAGGACGGCTTCCGCATCGCCGAGGTGGACCTCGAGATGCGCGGCGCGGGCGATCTGATCGGCACCGCGCAGTCCGGGCTGCCCCGGTTCCGAATCGCCGACATGGAGGCGCAGGCCGCCCTGATGGCAATTGCACAGAGCGACGCGCGCCGCCTGTTGGCCGACGACCCGGGACTTGTCGCTGGCCGAGGAGCCGCGGCCCGGCACCTGCTGTGGCTCATGGAGCAGGACCAGGGGATCCGGTTGATCTCGGTCGGATGAGCGGAAACCCCTTTCGTTCACGAATGTTCTAAAAAAGTTCTTTACAGCGGCAACGAAAAGTGAGAACAAAGTGGCAACTCGGATGACGGAGGAAGGAAAATCCCATGTTCCGCCAGATCGTGACCGCCGCGCGCCGCTGCCATGACACGCTCCTGGGCGATGCCCTTGGCGGGGCGGCTCTGGTCGTGATGCTGGTGGCCGGGCTTTATCTGCCCTCGATCGTCTGACGAAATCTGCCTGCGGCCCGCCGTACCTGTTCTGCCCGCATCCCGCTGTTCCGTCCGGATGCGCCAAGGTCGCCGGCCCTTGCCCAACCTGTCCCCGCGGGGTCTGCCTCCCCCGCCCGGGCCGGGGCCGTGACGGGTGCCGCACCTTGCTCCGCCGCCTTCCCCGACGGGAAGCGCGGCGGCTTTTTTTGGCAAGCCGCGCGGTGCGGCGGTCAGGCGCAGCTGCTGGTTTCGCAGGCCTGTGTCATCGCCTCGGTCAGGGCCTCCAGCGACAGCATGATCGAGCCGTGACGATTCTTGTAGTCGCGCGCGGGGCGCAGCACTTCGAGCCCGTCGAAGGGGGCCGGGGGCGTCGGGCCGTCGTGCTTGAGCATCTCCTTGAGCGAATCGCGCGCCTCGGCGACCTGATCGGGCGTACAGCCCACCGCGTTCGCCGCCACGACCGATGCCGCGGCCTGGCCCAGGGCACAGGCCTTGACGTCGAGCCCGATCTCGCCAAGGCGCCCGTCGGTGCAGGTGACGTCCACCGTCACCGTGGACCCGCACAACGGCGCACGCTTCTTGACGCTCGCCTGCGGCTCGGGCAGGCGCGCGTGGTGCGGGATCTCGGCCGCGAGCTCGAGAATGCGGGCGGAGTAGAGCTTGATCAGGTCGGGCTCGCTGCTCATGGCTTTCCCTTTCGCTGCTGACCCAATAAATAGGCGTCAAACGTCCGGAGGCCAAAGGATTTCACGACATGTCTTTCGATCCCGCGACACTGAAATACGACGCGGCCGGGCTGATCCCGGCGATCGCACAGGACGCCGGCACCGGCGAGGTCCTGATGATGGCCTGGATGAACGCCGAGTCGGTGGCGCGCACGCTGCAGACGGGGCGCGCGACCTACTGGAGCCGCTCGCGGCGGGCGTTCTGGGTCAAGGGCGAAAGCAGTGGGCATGTGCAGACGCTCAAGGAGATGCGGGTGGACTGCGACCGCGATTGCCTGCTGTTGCTGGTGGAGCAGGCAGGGCCGGCGTGCCACACCAACCGGCGCAGCTGTTTCTACACCGCCGTCCGCGACGGCGCGGAAGTGGAGATCATGGCGCCCGAGGCGGGCTGAGGCCGAGGGGCGGCCCCCCGAGGTTTTTTCAGGCAAGAAGAAGCGCGGGTCAGAGCCCGACCATGGCGCGCAGGTCGGCGGGGCGCAGGCCCTCGGCGCGGTATGTCGCGATGGCGCGGGCATCGTCGCGCTTGGCCAACCGCCGTCCCGCGTCGTCGCGGATCAGCCGGTGATGGCGGTAGACAGGCGTTGGCAGACCGAGCAGTCGCTGCAGCAGAACATGGATCTGCGTGGCCTCGAACAGATCCTGCCCGCGGATGACGTGGGTGATGCCCTGGTCGGCGTCGTCGAGCACCACCGCGAGGTGGTAGGAGGCGCCGAGGCCGCGCCGGGCGAGCACCACGTCACCGGCCGTCTCGTGCAGCCGGGTGGCAGTGATCCGGCCGGTTTCGCCGGCGGGTCCGGCGCCGGTTTCGGAGAACCCCGGCGGGCTGTCCAGCGTGGCCAGCGCGCGGGCCATGTCGAGGCGCAGCACCGCGCCCTCGGCCATCGGGCCACGGGGGGCGGTGGCGGGGCGGCAGGTGCCGGGATAGATCACCCCGTCGGGGCCGTGGGGCAGCACGCCCTCCTGCGGGGCGCTGGCGGCGGCGCGGATGTCGGCGCGGCTGCATCCGCAAGGATAGAGCAGCCCGCGCGCCCAGAGCCCTTCGAGCGCGGCACGGTAGCGCGGCAGCCGGTCGGACTGGCGCATCACCGGGCGCGGCCAGTCGAGCCCGAGCCACGACAGGTCGTCCTCGATCTGCGTTTCCCACTCGGGCCGGCAGCGGCTCTTGTCCAGGTCGTCGATGCGCAGATGGAAGGTCCCGTCCGCCGCGACGGCCGCGTCATGGGCAAGCATGGCCGAAAAGGCATGGCCCAGGTGCAGCGGCCCGGTGGGCGACGGCGCGAACCTTGTGATGAAATTCACGTCTTTTCAAGCACGTAGACTGTGGAGCCGATACCGATACCGGGCAGGTGATCACCGTGTTCGCGGAAGTGCATCCGCGCGTTGCCGGTGTCGGCCCACTCGCTGATCCGGCCTTCGAACGCGGGATCCTCCAGCGTGTGATCGTTGAAGGAAAAGGCGAACAGGCCGCCCCTGGGCAGCAGGCGCATGATCGTGTCGAAGGTTTCGGCCGGGGCCGCGCCGGCCCCGATCACGCCGATGGCCGCCACAAGGGGGTAGGCCCCCGCCTCGAACGGGTCGCCCGCGTCCGGTTCGACCTGCCAGGTGTGACGGTAGACCTGCTTTTCGCGCGCGATCTCGAGCATCTCCGCCGACAGGTCGGCGCCGTCGACGGCCTCGAACCCGGCGAGCTTGAGGGCCAGCCCCGAAAGACCCGTGCCGCAGCCGAAATCGAGCAGTGGCCGGCCGGGATCGGGGGCCACGGCGTGCAGCGCCCGGGCCACGCGCCCCGGCGTGGCATACCCGTTTTCGCCCACCTCCGCCTCGTAGGTGGCCGCCCAGTCGTCGTAGAGCCGGCGCGTCTCTTCTGTGCCGGAGACACCGTAGGCGCGGTCGAGAAAGCCCGTGTCGCTCATGCGCCCATGATACGCTGGCCGATCACGCCGCGTCCAGTGCCGTCTGCGCCAGCCAGTCGCGCCAGGCCGCCTTGGCCCGGTCGGTGTAGGCGCGATAGCGTTCCGTTCGCGCGCGGCGCCCGCCCTTGATGCCGTCGACCGGCGGAAACAGGCCGAAGTTCACGTTCATCGGCTGGAAGGTCTTGGCCTCCGCGCCGCCGGTGATGTGCGTGACCAGCGCGCCCACGGCCGTTTCCGGCGGGGGCGGCGCTATCTCGTGGCCCTGCAGTTCGGCGGCCGCCAGCCGGCCCGCCACCAGGCCCATCGCGGCACTTTCCACGTACCCCTCGACCCCGGTGATCTGGCCGGCGAAACGAATGTGCGGGCGCGCGCGCATCCGCAGCTGCGCGTCCAGCAGGCGCGGCGAATTGATGAAGGTGTTCCGGTGGATCCCGCCAAGGCGCGCGAACCGTGCTTCTTCAAGCCCGGGAATCATCCGGAAAACATCGACTTGCGCGCCATACTTCATTTTCGTCTGGAAGCCCACGATATTGTAGAGCGTGCCCAGCGCGTTGTCGCGGCGCAATTGCACGACGGCATGGGGCTTTTCGTCGGGCTTGTGGGCGTTGGTCAGCCCGCGCGGCTTCATCGGGCCGTGCCGCAGGGTTTCGCGGCCGCGTTCGGCCATGACCTCGATGGGAAGGCAGCCGTCGAAGTAGTCGGCGGTTTCGCCCTCGTGGAATTCCGTCTTCTCGGCGGCCAGAAGCGCGTCGATGAACGCCTCGTAGGTGTCCCGGTCCATCGGGCAGTTGATGTAGGCGGTGCGCTCGGCCTCCGTCTCGCCCTTGTCGTAGCGCGATTGTTGCCATGCCACCGACATGTCGATGCTTTCGGCGTAGACGATGGGCGCGATGGCATCGAAGAACGCCAGCGACTGCGCGCCCGTCTCGGCGGCGATGGCCCCGCCCAGCCCCGCGCTGGTGAGCGGGCCTGTCGCGATGATCCAGGTGCCTTCGTCGGGCAGCCGGTCGATCTCGGCGGTTTCCACGCTCACGTTGGGGTGGTCGCGCAGCGTCGCGGTCACATCGGCCGAGAACGCGTCGCGGTCGACCGCCAGCGCGCCGCCCGCGGGAAGCCGGTGCTTGTCCCCCATCCGCATGATCAGCCCGTCGGCCTGGCGCATTTCCCAGTGCAGCAGGCCGACGGCGTTCTGTTCGTCGTCGTCCGAGCGGAACGAGTTGGAGCACACCATCTCGGCCAGGTCGCCGGTGCGATGCGCGAAGGTGCCCACCTGTGGGCGCATCTCGTGGATGACGACAGGCACGCCGCGGTTCGCGGCCTGCCATGCGGCCTCGGCCCCGGCCATGCCGCCGCCGACGATGTGAAGTGTTTCCGTCATGCCCGCGGATCTAGTCGAGCGGGCGGGATTCGGAAAGGGGCGGCTGGCAAGGTGGCGCTTGGCCGGCGGAGCGGCGGCAGGGAAATCGGCGTGGGCCACCGCGACGGGGAATGGCCGTCGGAGAGAGACCGGCCGAGCGAGACAGGATGCCGGCGGTGGCCCACGCACGAATTGGGACTGTCCGGTTGGAACCGTGTTGACAAGCTACCCGATAGAATGTGGCGGAAAAATGGCGGGGTGCGAAACAGTGTGGGGCCGGATCGGCAACACTGACACCGCCCCCACGGGGATCATTGTTGCCACTCGGGCGGGCGCTTTTCCAGGAAGGCACTGATGCCCTCGGCGGTGTCGCGGTCGAGCATGTTCTCGACCATGACCTCGCCGGTATAGGCATAGGCCTGGTCCAGCGGCATCTCGATCTGGTTGTAGAAGGCTTCCTTGCCGATGCGCACGGCCGTGCCCAGCTTGCCCGCCACGGTTTCGGCCAGCGCCATCGTCTCTGCCTCCAGGTCCTCGTGCGGGACGGCGCGGTTGATCAGCCCCAGTTCGCGCGCGCGATCGGTGTCGATGAATTCGCCCGTGGTCAGCATCTCGAAGGCCTGCTTGCGCGGGATGTTGCGCGACAGCGCCACCATCGGCGTGGAGCAGAACAACCCGATGTTCACCCCGTTGACGCCGAAACGTGTGCCCTCGGCCGCCACGGCCATGTCGCAGGACGCCACCAGCTGGCAGCCCGCGGCGGTGGCGATGCCGTGGGGTCGCGCGATCACCGGCTGGGGCAGCTTGCGGATCGTGCTCATCACCTTCGAGCAGCGCGCGAACAGATCGGCGAAATAGGCGCGGCCGCCGTCCTCGGCCTGCCGGCCCTGCGTCATCTCGCGCAGGTCATGGCCCGCGCAGAACGCCTTGCCTGCACCGGCAAGGGTGACGACCCGGATGTCCTCGTCCCCGGCCAGCCGGTCGAACTCGTCCTGCAGCGCGGCCAGCATCGCGTCGCTGAGCGCGTTGAGCTTTTCGGGGTGGTTGAGCGTGAGGCGGGCGACGGGACCCTGATCGGAGCGTTCCAGAATTGGCATCTTGTTCCTCCCTTTCGGTTGTGGCCTTTTTTACGCGACACACGACAGGGAGGAAAGCATGGGGCTGAAAATGACTGCGGCAGAGCTGGGGGATTTCCTTGACCGGGAATTCCCGCAGGTCGGTGGCGATTTCACGGTCGAGGACGTGGGCGAGATGCGGGTGCGCGTGCGTCTGAACGTGGCCGACCGCCACCTGCGCCCCGGCGGCACGGTCTCCGGGCCGTCGATCTTCGCGCTGGCCGACGTGTCGGTCTACCTGGCGGTGCTGGCGATGATCGGGCCCCAAGCCCTTGCGGTGACGACGAACTGTTCGATCGACTTCATGCGCAAGCCGGCCGCCCGAACCGACCTGATCGCGGACTGCCGGTTGCTGAAACTCGGCCGCGTGCTGGCGGTGGGCGACGTGCTGGTCTTTTCCGACGGTGACGACGCGCCGGTCGCGCGGGCCTCGCTGACCTATTCGATCCCGCCCAAGTAGCCGGCCCAGGGCAGGGGGCTACGCCCCGACGGCAGTGGGGTAAATTGATACCTATTTAGCATCGCATTGAAATTTCAAAATAAAAGCTGGGAGAGCCGTATTGACTTGGACGCCGCGATCTTTATAACCCGCCCATCAATTCCGACGGGCGTGCGCAACGCGTCCGCCACCGCAACCAAGGGTTCCCCGCGATGAAGACATTCTCTGCGACTCCGGCGGACATCGACAAGAAGTGGATCGTGATCGATGCAGAGGGCATCGTTCTCGGCCGCCTTGCCTCGATCGTCGCCACGCGCCTGCGCGGCAAGCACAAGGCCTCCTTCACGCCCAACATGGACATGGGCGACAACGTGATCGTGATCAATGCCGACAAGGTCCAGCTGACGGGCAAGAAGCGCGACAATCCCAACTACTGGCACACCGGATACCCGGGCGGCATCAAGTCGCGCACGACCGCCGAGATCCTCGAGGGCGACCACCCCGAGCGCGTCGTGACGCAGGCGGTGAAGCGGATGCTGCCGGGCAACAAGCTGGCGCGCAAGCAGATGACCAACCTCCGCGTCTATGCCGGCCCCGAGCATCCCCACGAGGCGCAGCAGCCCGAGATGCTCGACGTCAAGTCCATGAACTCCAAGAACACGCGGGTGGCGTACTGATGGCTGAAGAAATCAAATCCCTCGACGAGCTGAACACCGTGGCCGAAGGCGCCGCGGCCACCCCCGAAGAGGCCGAAACCCCGCGCGAGCCGGTCCGCGACAGCCTGGGCCGCTCCTACGCGACCGGGCGGCGCAAGGATGCCGTGGCACGTGTCTGGATCAAGCCCGGCTCGGGCAAGGTCAGCGTCAACGGCAAGGCGCTGGAAGCGTACTTCGCGCGCCCCGTGCTGCAGATGATCCTGCGCCAGCCCTTCCAGGTCGCCGGTGTCGAGGACCAGTTCGACGTCATGGCCACCGTCAAGGGCGGCGGCCTGAGCGGTCAGGCGGGTGCCGTCAAGCACGGAATCAGCCGTGCGCTGCAGCTCTACGACCCGGTGCTGCGCAGCCCGCTGAAGGCCGCCGGTTTCCTGACCCGCGACAGCCGCGTCGTGGAACGCAAGAAGTTCGGCCGCGCCAAGGCCCGCCGCAGCTTCCAGTTCTCCAAGCGCTGACGCGATCACGCCGCAATTCGTCAAGGCGGGCCGTCCCGATTGGGGCGGCCCGTTTCGTTTGCGCCGCCCCGCAAATGTCTTTGCGCTCACCGGCCGTGCCAGAAACCGGGCTCGACCGACAGCGCGTCGGGCCAGCCGACGTAGCGCTCGATCACGAAAAGCGCGACGCAGGCGGCGACGATACCGAGCACCAGTTTCACGCGCCGTTCGCTGGGCGGGCGCTGCGCCCAGCGCGCCATGCGGAACAGCCAGCGCGGGTTCACGGGCCGGTGAACCGCACCTTGCCGATGTAGGGCAGGTTGCGGTTGCGTTGCGCGTAGTCGATGCCGTAGCCGACGACGAATTCGTCGGGGATCTCGAAACCGGTCCAGTCCGCCCGGACATCCGTTTCGCGCCGCGACGGCTTGTCCAGCAGGGCGATCGTGCGCAACCGGGCGGGCTTGCGGCCTTCCAGAAGGCGCAGGACATGGGCCAGCGTGTGCCCGGTGTCGACGATATCCTCGACCACGAGGACATCCGCGCCCTCGATCTCGCCGCGCAGGTCCTTGAGGATGCGCACCTCGCGGCTCGATTCCATTGCGTTGCCGTAGGAGGAGGTCTCGAGGAAATCCACCTCCACGTTCATCTTCAGCTCGCGCACCAGGTCGGCAATGAACACGAAGCTGCCGCGCAGCAGCCCGACCATGACCAGTTTCTCGCTGCCCTCGAACTCCCGCGCGATCTCGCGGGCCAGGGCCTCGACCCGCGCCGCGATGGATTTGGCCGAGATCATCTCGTCGATGACATGGTCCCTGCCGGACATGCGTCCCTCGCGCCCCTTGCAAATCGTCGGCCAGTCTACGAAATAGCGGCGGACTGTCCACGCGAAATCCCGGGGCGCCATGCCGACGCATTCCGAAACCCGCACGCTGCCCTACAATCCGCAGCAGATGTACGATCTCGTCGCCGACGTCGGCCGCTACCCCGAGTTCCTGCCGTGGACCGCCGCGGCGCGCGTGCGGAAGGTGACGCCGCGGGACGACGGCGCGGAGGTGATGGAAGCCGACCTCGTTATCAGCTTCAAGGTGTTTCGCGAACGATTCGGCAGCCGCGTGGTGCTCTGGCCCGACGAGAAGCGGATCGAGACCGAGTACCTCGACGGCCCGTTCAAGCACATGAAGTCCGAATGGCGGTTCGAGGATGCGCCCGAGGGCTGCAAGGTTCATTTCCACGTGGATTTCGCCTTCCGCAACCGCCTGCTGCAATCTGCGGCGGAGATGTTCTTCTTCGAGGCGATGAAGCGGATCGTGCGCGCTTTCGAGGCACGGGCGCAGGAGCTTTACGGGTGAACGGCATCACCGACTCTCTTGCGGGTTTCGCCCGGGATGCGGCACCGGCGGGTCCGGCGGCGCAGGTTCTGCGGTTGTCGCTGCTGGACTGGTGCGCCGTCGCGTTCGCCGGCCGCGACGAGCCCGTGGCCCGCGCCCTTCGCGCGCAAGCGCGTGAAGAAGGTGGCGCGCCGCAGGCTGCGCTGGTGGGTGCCCCAGTGCGGGCCCCCGCGCGCATGGCGGCGCTGGTCAACGGGGCGACCAGCCACGCACTGGACTACGACGACACCCATTTCGCCCATATCGGCCACCCGTCGGTCGCGGTGATCCCGGCGGCGCTGGCCGCCGGCGAACTGGCTGGCGCCTCGGGCGCCGACGTGCAGGCGGCCGCGCTGGTCGGTGCCGAGGCCTCGGTGCGCGTGGGGCTCTGGTTGGGGCGCGGGCACTACCAGACGGGGTTTCACCAGACGGCCACCGCCGGCGCCTTCGGCGCCACGCTGGCCGCGGCGCGGCTGCTTGGGCTGGATCACGACCAGACCGTGATGGCGCTGGGGCTCGCATCCACGCGCGCCTCGGGGCTGAAGGGGCAGTTCGGCACCATGGGCAAACCGCTGAACGCGGGGCTGGCGGCTTCCACCGGCGTGGAGGCCGCGGTTTGGGCCCGCCACGGCGTGACATCGGACACGCGAGGGTTGGAAGGCCCGCAGGGCTTCGGCCCCACGCACCATGGCGCGGGCGCGGCCGGGGCGCTCGACGGGCTGGGCCGGGACTGGCTGTTCGAGGGAGTGCATCACAAGTTCCACGCCTGCTGCCACGGGCTGCACGCCACTCTGGAGGCGCTGGCAGAGGCCCCGGCCATCGACCCTGCGACGGTGGAGCGGGTGGAGGTCGCCACGCATCCCCGCTGGTTGCGGGTCTGCGCCATAGCGGCGCCGCGCACCGGGCTCGAAGCCAAGTTCAGCTACGCGATGGCGGTGGCGATGGCCCTGACCGGCCATGATACGGCCCGCCCCGGCACCTTCACCGACGCGCTTTGCGCCGAACCCGCCGTCGTGGACCTGCGCGACCGGGTGTCGGTGCGGCCCGACGAGGGGCTGAGCGAACTTCAGGCGCGTGTCACGGTGCACCTGTCGGACGGGGCGCAGCACGCGCTTTTCCACGACCTCGACGCGCCGCAGCCGCTCGGGGCGCGTGCCGCCCGCATCCGGGCGAAGGCCGACACGCTGCTGGGCCATGCCAGCGCGGATCGCCTTTGGCAGTTGATCGAACAGGACGCGGCGCCCGGAACGCTGATGGCGGAATTGGCCGGCTGATCGCGTCTAGCCGAGCGCGCCGCGCAGCATTTCCAGCGCGTGATCGCGCGACAGCCTGCGCACCTCGGCCCGGCCCAGCGCGCCGAACCGGCAGGTTTCCGCGCGTGTGGGCCGGCCGGCGCCGGCGAGGCCGAAACAGACCATGCCCTCGGGCTTGGCGGGCGTGCCGCCGGGGCCGGCGACACCCGTGATCGACACGGCAAGGTTCGCGGCCGAATGCGCAAGCGCGCCCTCGGCCATTTCGGTGGCCACGGCCTCGGACACGGCGCCGTGGGCCTCGAGGGTGCCGGGCCGCACGCCCAGCATCTCGCTCTTGGCGGCGTTGGAATAGGTGACGAACCCGCGGTCGAAGACGTCCGAGGATCCCGGCACTTCGGTGATCGCCACGGTGACCATGCCGCCGGTGCAGCTTTCGGCGGTGGCGATCGTCACGCCGGCGGCGCGGGCCGCGTCGAGAAGGGCCCGCGCCGTCACAGCAGCATCACCCCGTGCCCGATCGCGGCAAGGATCACCACGCCCACCGCGGCGAACAGGCCCGCGATCACGTCGTCGAGCATCACGCCCACCGCGTCCTTGCGTCGGTCGGCGCGGTCCACCGGCCCGGGCTTTGCGATGTCGAACAGCCGGAACAGCACGAAGGCCGCCACGATCCCGGGCCAGAGGGCCAGGACATCGGCACCGGTGCCCCAGGCGCCCAGCGACACGGGCCAAAGGGCGATCCACTGGCCGGCGAGCTCGTCGATCACGAACTCGGGCCGGTCGGGATCCTCGCCCGGGCCGACCGCCCGGGGTATCGCCCGGACGCCCGCCAGCGCCGCGATGCCGGTCACCGCGATCAACAGCCACGGCCCGCCCAGCAGGTGCAGCGCCCAGGCCAGCGGCAGCGCGGCCGCCGCCCCCCATGTGCCGGGCGCCGGGCGCAGCAGGCCGATACCGCCCAGCGTGGCGATCATTCGCGCGCCGGTCATGGCCGCACCAGGGTGACGGTGGCCTGCGCGGCAATGCCTTCGCCCCGGCCGGTGAAGCCCAGCCCTTCGGACGTGGTCGCCTTGACCGAGACCCGGCCACCGTCGATGCCGGCGATCTCGGCGATGCGCGCGCGCATCGCGGCGGCGTGGGGGCCGATCTTGGGCCGCTCGCAGATCAGGGTGACGTCCATGTTGCCGATCTCGAACCCGGTGTCGCGGGCCAGGCTTGCGGCGTGGCGCAGGAAGACATGGCTTTCGGCCCCCTTCCACTGCGGGTCGCTTGGCGGGAAATGGGTGCCGATGTCACCCTCGGCCAGCGCGCCGTAAAGCGCATCGGTGAGCGCGTGCAGGCCGACGTCGGCGTCCGAATGCCCCTTCAGCCCGCGGTCGTGCGGAACCGTCACGCCGCACAGGGTGATATCGTCACCCGGTCCGAAACGGTGCACGTCGAAGCCGTTGCCGGTGCGGATATCCATTTGCCCCCCGAGGATGCGCGCGGCGCGGGCGAAATCCCCCGGCGCCGTGATCTTCAGGTTTGCCTCATCTCCCGGAACGATGGCGACGTCAATGCCCGCCGCCCGGGCCACCGCAACGTCATCGTCGGCGGCCCCGTCGTGCGCGGCGTGCGCGGCATGGATGGCGTCGAAGTGAAAACCCTGCGGCGTCTGCGCGCGAAACAGGCCCTCGCGCGGCTGCGTGCCGGTGACGACGCCCGCCGCGCCGCGCCAGAGCGCGTCGGTGACGGGCAGGGCGGGGGCCGCGCCCGCGTGGTCGTCCAGCGCGGCGAGAACGGCGCGGATCGTCTCCGGCGCCACGCACGGGCGGGCGACGTCGTGGATCAGCACCCGCGTGACCCCGGCGCCGGCGAGAGCCTGCAGCCCCGCGCGCACGCTGTCGGCACGGGTCGCGCCCCCATCGACGGTGGACACAGCCTTGCGCGGCGGGAAAAGACCGCGGTCCGCGGGATGCACGACCAGCATGATCCGCGCGATGCCCGGGTGATGCGCGAAGGCGTCGACCGTCCAGTCGATCACGCGCCGGCCGGCCAGCGCCTGCCACTGCTTGGGCAGGGGGCCGCCCGCGCGGGTGCCGCGGCCGGCGGCGACGATGATCGCGGCGCAACTCATGGCCCCTGATTACGCCGGCGCCGGTGCGGGCGCAACGCCCGCCGTGCGCCCAAAATTTGGGCAAGGGCGGCTCCGGGCTGGTCAACCGCGGCCTGTAAGCGTTGCTCACACCGCATTGTTCCGCTAGAAGGCAAATGCTGCACAAGGATTGGGCATATGGGTGTTTCCCTGACAGACAGGACATTGGCGCCGCCGGTCTTCCTGGCCCCGTTGGCGGGGATCACCGATCTGCCGTTTCGTGCGCTGGTCACCCGGTTCGGCGCTGGGATGGTCGTCAGCGAGATGGTCGCCAGCCAGGAAATGGTGCAGGCCAAGCCCGACGCGCGGGCGCGCGCCGAGCTGGGCGCGGGGCTGGAAAACACGGCCGTTCAACTCGCCGGGCGCGAGGCCCGCTGGATGGCCCAGGCCGCGCGCATGGCCGAGGACATGGGCGCGCGCATCATCGACATCAACATGGGCTGCCCGGCCAAGAAGGTCACCTCGGCCAGCGGCAGCGGCGCCTCGGGCTCAGCCCTGCTGCGCGAGCCCGACCACGCGCTGCGCCTGATCGAGGCGGTCGTGGGCGCCGTTTCGGTGCCGGTGACGCTCAAGACCCGCCTGGGGTGGGACCACGACATGCTGAACGCGCCGGACGTCGCCCGCCGGGCCGAGCGGGCCGGCGTGCAGATGGTCACGATCCACGGGCGCACGCGGTGCCAGTTCTACAAGGGGCAGGCTGACTGGGCCGCGATCGCGCGCGTCAAGCGGGCGGTCGGGATCCCGGTGATCGCCAACGGCGACATCACCGGCGCGGCGGACGCGCGCCGCGCGCTCGGGCTGTCGGGCGCGGATGGCGTGATGGTGGGGCGTGGCGCGCAGGGCCGGCCCTGGCTGCTGGCCCGGATTGCCAGGGACATCTTTGGCACGCCGGCCCCGCAAATCCCGTGCGAGGATGAGTTCAAGTCAATGGTTGCAGGGCATTACGAGGCGATGCTCACGTTTTACGGCAAATCACTCGGCGCGCGCGTGGCGCGCAAGCACCTGGGCTGGTACATGGATGGCGCGGGCACGCCGCCCGCCCTGCGCCGCGAGGTGCTGACCGCCGACGACCCGGCGTGCGTGCTGCGGCGACTGCCGGTCGCGCTGGACGCGGGCGAAAGGGCGGCCGCATGAGTGCGACCGACGATGCGATCTGGGGGTCATTGCCGGTGCCCGCGCTGATTCTGGATGCCGACGACCGGATCGCGCGCACCAACCCGGCGGCCGAAAGTTTCCTGATGAGTTCCGAGCGCAACCTCGCCGGTGCGCCGGTGTGGGATCGCGTCATGGTCGATGCGCCGCTCGAGGGCGCGTTCGCCCGCGCGCGTGCGACCGGGGCGCCGCTGTTCGTCAACGATGTCGACGTCGGGTCCGGCGACCGGCCACCGATGCAGTGCAACCTGCAGATCGCGCCGCTGGCGGGGCAGCCGGGGCAGATGGTCCTGCTGATCTCGCCGCGCGAACTGGCCGGGCGCGTGACGCAGAGCCACTCGGTGAAATCGGCGGCGAAATCGGCCATCGGCATGGCCGAGATGCTGGCGCACGAGATCAAGAACCCGCTGGCCGGGATCACGGGCGCGGCACAGCTTCTGTCGCTCAACCTCGGCGCCGAGGACCTGGAGCTGACCGACCTGATCGTCAGCGAGGGGCGGCGCATCGTCGGGTTGCTCGAACAGGTCGAGCAGTTCGGCAACATCAGCGCGCCCGACATGCAGCCGGTGAACATCCACGACGTGCTCGACCGCGCGCGGCGTTCGGCCATCGTGGGCTTTGCCGCCGACATGACGGTGATCGAGGATTACGACCCCTCGCTGCCGCTGGCCTGGGGCGATCCCGACCAGTTGCTGCAGGTTGTGCTGAACCTCTTGAAGAACGCCGCGGAGGCCGCGGGCGGGGCAGGCGGCACGATCCGCCTGCACACCTACTACGAACGATCGCTGCACCTGCGCGGCCGCGACGGCTCGGGCCGGGCGCTGCCCCTGCAGATCGAGGTCATCGACGACGGCCCCGGCCTGCCGCCCGAGATCGCCGAGGACATTTTCGACCCCTTCGTCTCGGGGCGCGAGAACGGCACCGGGCTGGGGCTGGCGCTGGCGGCCAAGATCGTCTCGGACATCGGCGGCTGGATCGCCGTGTCCTCCGTGCCGGGGCAGACGGTGTTCCGGCTGTCGCTGCCGCTGGCAGCCGAGCACGAAAGGGAGAATTGCTGATGGACGGTACGGTTCTTGTCGCCGACGACGATCGCACGATCCGCACGGTGCTGACGCAGGCGCTGACGCGGGCCGGGTGCAGGGTGCACGCGACCTCGTCGCTGACAACGCTGATGCGCTGGGTCGGCGAGGGCAAGGGCGACGTGGTGATCTCGGACGTGGTCATGCCCGACGGCAACGGGCTGGAGATGCTGCCCAAGATCGCGCAGGACCGCCCGGGGCTGCCGGTGATCGTGATCAGCGCACAGAACACGATCATGACCGCGATTCAGGCCGAGGAGGCCGAGGCCTACGATTACCTGCCCAAGCCGTTCGACCTGCCCGACCTGATGAAACGGACGGCCCGCGCACTGGAGGCCAGCCGGCGCCGGCCCGCACCGCGGGCTGAGCCGCAGGCCGACGACGAACGCCCCGAGGAGTTGCCGCTGGTCGGGCGCACGCCGGCGATGCAGGGCCTCTACCGGCTGGTGGCGCGGGTGATGAACACCGACCTTTCGGTGCTGATCTGCGGCGAATCGGGGACCGGCAAGTCGCTGATCGCCCGGGCGATCCACGATTTCTCGGACCGGCGCACGCTGCCCTTCGTCACGGTGGCGCCGGCCGACCTGCAGGATCTGGAAGGGCCGGCACGCGTGATGGCGCGTGCCAAGGGCGGCACCATCGTGTTCGACGAGGTCACCGACCTCGATTCGGAGGCGCAGGCGCGCGTTGTGCGCATGATGGACGCGCCGGGCGATCACACACCGCGTTTCATGGCGACCAGCCGGCATGCCCCTGATGCGGTGGCGCGCGACGGCACGCTTCGCGACGACCTGTTCTACCGTCTTGGCGGTGCCACGGTCGAGGTGCCCAGCCTGCGCGAGCGCGTCGACGACATCCCGCTGCTGGCCGAGCATTTCCTTGCCCGGGCCGAGCGCGAGGGCCAGCCGGCGCGCTGGCTGTCGGACGAGGCGGTTGACCTGATGCGCGCCTACAGCTGGCCGGGGAACGTGCGCCAGCTGGAGAATGCCGTGCGCCGGTTGGGTCTGACGGCCCACGCCGAGCAGATCCGGCGCGGCGAAGTCGAGACGATCCTGGGCGGCCAGCCCGCCGCCGAACCGGTGCTGGGGCAGGCGGGCGAGGCCGAGAACCTGTCCGCCAGCGTGGCGCGGCACCTGCGCCGCTACTTCGATCTGCACGGCAACATGCTGCCCCCCGCCGGGCTTTACGGCCGCATCCTGCGCGAGGTGGAGTTGCCGCTGATCGAGATCGCGCTGGATGCCACCGGCGGCAACCAGGCGAAATGCGCGGAGCTTCTCGGCATCAACCGCAATACCCTGCGCAAGAAGATCAACGATCTGGATATTCGCGTGACTCGCCGTCGGAAATTGATGTAAAAGCGCAACAGACCTGTGGCCGAAATGGGGCACCCCCTGTCTCGGCTACGGGATTCGGCAGCTCACCGGCATTTCCGCGCAGGGGGACGAGGGCGCGACGTGGCAAGCGGAACACTCACTTTCTGGGAGCGGCTGAGCCGCCTGCGCCGCCGGCGGCGCGTGCAGAACGTGGCGACGCTCGGGCTGGTGGTCCTGGGGCCGCTGCTGGCGCTGGCCACCTTCCTTGCGATGGGGCCGCTCGACCAGGGCGCGACCGGTCAGTGGCTGCGCCTGGTGCTTCTGGCGGACCTCGTCTACATCATCATTGTCGCCGCGCTGGTGCTACAGCGGGTGGCACGCATGGTGGCCGCGCGGCGCAAGCGGTCGGCCGGCTCGCGCCTGCACCTGCGGCTGACGTGGGTCTTTGCCGTCATGGCGCTGCTGCCCACGGTGGCGGTGGCCGTGTTCGCCACGCTGTCGGTGAACATGGGGCTGGAGGCATGGTTCTCCGACCGGGTGGGGCGCGTCGTGGACAATTCTGTCGCGGCCGCCAAGGCCTACGAGGATGAGCACCGGCAGGACCTGATCGCCGATGCGCGGGTCGTCGCCTCCGTCATCGACGCGACCAAGAAGGCCGCCGTCTTTCTCGATGACGGCGACATCCGCAAGGTGCTGTCGGACGCGCAGCACGAGATCCAGCGCGGCCTGAAGGAGGCCTTCGTGATCGACGGCACCGGCGAGATCCGCGCGCGCGGCGAACGCTCCTACCTGTTCGACTACGAGGAACCCTCGCAGGCGCGGATCCAGACCGCGCTGGAGGAGGGCGTGCAGGTGATCCGCGACTGGGACAACAACGAGTTCCGCGCCCTGCTGCCGCTCAAGGAGATTCCCGACCGCCTGCTTTACGTCAGCCGCAACGTGGACGGCGACATCCTGAAGCTGCTGGACGAGACGCAGGAAACCGCACGGTTCTACAAGCAACGCGAAAGCGAGCGGGGCCGCGTGCTGTTCGAGTTCGGGCTGCTCTACGTCGGTTTCGCGGTGATCCTGATCCTGGCGGCCATCTGGCTGGGGCTGTGGTTCGCCGAGCGGCTGTCGCGCCCGGTGGGCCGGTTGACCAGCGCGGCGCAGCGCGTGGGCGAGGGCGACCTTTCGGTGCAGGTGCGCGAGGAACAGGGTGACGACGAGATCGCCATGCTGGGCACCTATTTCAACCAGATGACCCGGCAGCTCAAGGCGCAGCGCGACACGCTTCTGGCCAGCACGCAGCAGATCGAGCGCCGCCGCCGCCTGTTCGATTCGGTGCTGACCTCGGTGTCGTCCGGGGTGGTGGGCCTCGACCCGGAGGGGCGTGTGACCTTCGTCAACCGTGCCGCGGAACGCCTGCTGGACTGGCAGGAAGAGCAGCAGTCGCTGCACCTGTCGGTGGCCGTGCCCGAGTTCAGCGCGCTGTTCGACCGTCTGCGTGCCAGCGCGTCGGGTTTCGTGCAGGAGGAAATCAAGGTCAGCCGTGGCGGGCAGGTGGAGAACCTGCTGGTGCGCATGTCCACCCGCCGCGGCGAGGACGGCAAGCGCGAAGGTTACGTCGTGGCCTTCGACGACGTCACCGAACTGGTCACTGCGCAGCGCATGGCGGCCTGGGGCGACGTGGCGCGCCGGATCGCCCACGAGATCAAGAACCCGCTCACGCCGATCCAGCTGTCGGCGGAGCGCATCAAGCGCAAGTTCGGCCGCCACCTCGACGAGGCGCAGGCCGCCGACCTCGAGGAACTGACCGACGTGGTCGTGCGACAGACCAACGACCTGCGCCGCATCGTCGACGAGTTCTCGCGTTTCGCGCGGATGCCCGAGCCCGAGAAGGAAAAGGAAAGCCTGTCGCGGTTGTTGCGCGAGGCGGCCACGCTGCAGGAGACGGGCCGGCCCGACGTGCGTTTCCGCGCCGAGTACTGCGATGAGGAGCTTTGGTCGGACCTGGACGCCACCATGATCAGCCAGGCGCTGACGAACCTTATCAAGAATGCCGGGGAAGCCATTGATTCCCTTAAGGAAAAAGGTGCACCCGAAGGGTTCGAGCCGGAAATCCGCATCACCAGCGAAGTGCGCGACGGCGAGGCCGAGATCCGCATCATGGACAACGGCATCGGCCTGCCGCAGGACCGCGCGCGGCTGTTCGAACCCTACGTCACCTCGCGCGAGAAGGGCACGGGGCTTGGCCTGCCCATCGTGAAGAAGATCATCGAGGAGCATGGCGGCAGCCTTGCGCTGGAGGACGCGCCGCCCTTCGCCGAGGGCGCCCACCGCGGGGCGATGGCGGTGTTGCGGCTGCCGCTGGCATCGGAAATCGGGGACAGAAAGGCCGTGTGAGGGCATGATGAGCGACATTCTGATCGTCGACGACGAACGCGACATCCGCGAACTGATCGCGGATATCCTTCAGGACGAAGGGTTCGGCACGCGTCTGGCCGGCAACTCCGATGACTGCATGCGCGAAATCCGCGATGCGCCGCCGGCCCTGCTGGTCCTCGACATCTGGCTCAAGGACAGCCGCATGGACGGCATCGACATCCTCAAGACGGTCAAGCGGGATTACCCGGACGTTCCCGTCGTCATCATCTCGGGGCATGGCAACATCGAGATCGCCGTGGCGGCGATCAAGCAGGGTGCCTACGACTTCATCGAAAAACCCTTCAACATCGACCAGTTGCTGGTCGTGATCCGGCGCGCGATGGAAACCAGCCGCCTGCGCCGCGAGAACCAGGCGCTCAAGCGGCGCGGCACCAGCCCCTCGCAGATGCTGGGCGACTCCACCGCCTTCCGCACGCTGCTGGGGCAGCTCGACAAGGTGACCCGCTCGAACGGCCGGGTGATGCTGTCGGGGCCGGCCGGGTCCGGAAAGGAGCTGGCCGCGCGCTACATCCACGCGAACTCGGCGCGTGCCGAGGGGCCGTTCGTCACCGTGGGGTGTGCCTCGATCGAGCCCGACCGGATGGAGGAGGTCCTGTTCGGGCGCGAAAGCGAGGAGCGCGGCGTCGAGCCGGGCCTTCTCGAAGAGGCCAACGGCGGCGTCATCTATTTCGACGAGGTGGCCGACATGCCGCCGGGCACGCAATCCAAGATCCTGCGGGTGCTCGTCGACCAGACGTTCCTGCGCGTGGGCGGCTCCGAGAAGGTCGCGGTGGATTTGCGCGTGATCTCGTCCACGAACCGCGATCTCGAGGCCGAGATCGCCGCCGAGCGGTTCCGGCGCGAGTTGTATCACCGGCTCAACGTGGTGCCCATCACGGTGCCGTCGCTGGAAGAGCGGCGCGAGGACATTCCCCTGCTGGCCGCCCATTTCATCGAGGAGTTCCACCGGACCCAGGGGCTGCCGCAGCGCGCCCTGAGCGAGGAAGCCGGGGCGCTGCTGCAGACGATGCACTGGCCGGGCAACGTGCGCCAGCTGCGCAACGTGATCGAGCGCGTCCTGATCCTGGGCGACGGATCGGGCGAGATCGAGGGGCGCGAGCTGCCCGGCGAGGCCGAGACACCGGCCGACGACGGTCGCGTCGTCCTGTCGGGGGCGGTCACGACCATGCCCCTGCGCGAGGCGCGCGAGGCCTTCGAACGCGAATACCTGCTGGCCCAGATCAACCGGTTCGGCGGCAACATCAGCCGCACGGCGCATTTCGTCGGCATGGAACGCAGCGCCCTGCACCGGAAGCTGAAGTCGCTGGGCGTTGTCACGACCGGCAAGGCCGGTGGCCGTTTCGCCGAGGTCGAGACTGCCGACGATGACAAGGCCGCCGGGTAAGTCGTTGCCAAATAAAGGTAAAGTGGATCGGTGGGTCTTGCGGCCCAAGGGTTTGCCGCGCCCGCCGGGACAAAGCAATTGACCGCTTACCCCCCGTCTGTCATTCAACACCGTCAGTGAACACGGGGCGAGGGCCATGAAGGTCATCATCTGCGGGGCGGGCCAGGTGGGCTGGCAGATTGCGCGCCACCTGTCGGGCGAGCGCAACGACGTCACGGTGGTGGACAACAACGCCGATCTCGTGCGCCGCGCAACCGATACGCTGGATGTCCAGGGCATCGCCGGGTTCGCCAGCTATCCCGATATCCTGGAACGCGCGGGCGCCCGCGATGCCGACATGATCATCGCCGCGACCTATTCGGACGAGGTCAACATGGTCACCTGCCAGGTGGCCCATTCGGTCTTCGCGATCTCGCGCAAGGTCGCCCGCCTGCGCAGCCAGTCCTACCTGGATGCTATCTATTCCGATCTCTACCGGCGCGATCACATGCCCATCGACGTGGTGATCAGCCCCGAGCGCGAGGTGGCCGAGGCCGCGCTGCAGCGGCTGGCCGCGCCCGCCACCTTCGACACCGAGAAGTTCCTGGGCGGAAAGGCGCAGCTTCTGGGGCTGCGGCTCGCCGAGGACTGCCCGGTGGTGCACACGCCGCTGCGCCAGCTCAGCGACCTGTTCTCGACGCTGCGCGCCGTCGTGCTGGGCGTGCGGCGCGAGGGGCGCCTGTTCGCGCCGGAGGCCGGTGACCAGCTTTTTCCGGGTGACGATTGTTATGTCTTCGTGCCCAACGAGGACATCGATCGAACGCTCGAGGTTTTCGGCAAGCGCGCACACAAGCAGGAGCGGGTCGTGATCCTCGGGGGCGGCAACGTGGGCCTGTCGGTGGCGCGCGCCATGGAGACGCGCGCGGACCGGATCCGCGCCAAGGTGATCGAGCGCAACCGTGCCAATGCCGAGCGCGCGGCCGACGCGCTGGAGCGCACGATCGTGCTCAACGGCGACGCGCTGGACGCAACGCTGCTGGCGGAGGCGGGGATTTCGCGGGCCGACGCCGTCCTGGCGGTCACCGACGACGACAAGACGAACATGCTGGCCGCGGTGCGCGCCAAGGCCGAGGGCTGCCCCTTCGCGATCGCGCTTGTGAACGACCCCACGCTGGTGCCCCTGATGGGGCCGATGGGGATTGATGCCTATATCAACCCGCGCGCCACCACCGTCAGCTCGATCCTGCGCCACATCCGGCACGGGCGGGTGCGCGGCGTCTATTCGATCGGCGACGCGGAGGCCGAGGTGATCGAGGCCGAGGTCATGTCGACCTCGGTCATCGCGGGCAGCCGCATCCGCGACATCGATTTCCCCGAGGGCGTGCTTGTCGGTGCGGTGAAGAAGGGCGACCGCATCGTCAAGCCCTCGGGCAGCCTGCGCATCGAGGAGGGCGACGTGGCGGTCATCTTCGCGCTGGCCACCGACGTGGGCCGCGTGGAGCAGCTGCTCCAGGTCTCGATCGACTATTTCTGACGCGGGCGGGACACGATGACGGGCCGGCTGCTGCGCTATCCGCTGATTCTCAACCTGGCCGGCGTGGCCGCGCTGGCGATGTTCCTGCCGTGCATCCATGCGCTGGCCCGTGAGGACCACCATGTCGCGCGCAGCTTCGGGTATTCGGGGCTTCTCGGGATCGCCGCGATCGCCATGATCGCCGTGGCCATGTCCGGGCGCCGCCGCCGTGTGGAAAGCGACCTGAACAACCTGCTGTCGCTGTTCCTGGCACTGTCGGCGCTGCCGCTTTTCCTGGCCGTGCCGTTCCACGAGGCACTTGGCACCACGCGCTTTCTCAACGCCTATTTCGAAATGGTCTCGGCGCTGACAACGACGGGCGCGACCCTGTTCGACACCCCCGGGCGACTGACCGAAACCCTTCACCTGTGGCGCGGCCTGGTCGGCTGGCTGGGGGGGTTGCTGATCTGGATCGCGGCCTCGGCGGTGCTGGCGCCGCTGAACCTTGGCGGGTTCGAGGTGACGGCCACCGCCGAGCCGGGGCAGGGCGACACCCGGCTGGACCGTTTCGAACGCGCCAACGCGTCGAAACGGATCGAACAGATCACGGCCACGCTGGCCCCTGTTTATGCAGGCTTGACGCTGCTGTTGTGGATCCTGCTCGTGGTCGGCGGGGAACGGTCATTCGTGGCGTTCATTCACGCGATGTCGACCATGGCCACCAGCGGGATCTCGCCCGTGGGCGGGCTGTCCGGTGGCAGCGGGGGGTTCGGCGCGGAGCTTGCGATCTTCGTTTTCCTGCTGTTCGCGCTGTCGCGGCTGACGTTCTCGTCGGATACGCTGACCAGCGCGCGGCCGGGTTTCTACAACGACCCGGAATTCCGGCTAGGCGTGATGCTGGTCGTGGGCGTGCCGCTGCTGTTGTTCGCGCGCCACTGGATCGCGGCCTATGACGTCGACTCGGTCGAGAACCTGGAGACGGCCGCCCGTGCGCTCTGGGGCGGGGCGTTCACGGTGTTGTCGTTCCTGTCCACGACCGGTTTCGAAAGCGCAGACTGGACGGCGGCGCGCGACTGGTCGGGCCTGGGCACGCCGGGGCTGATCCTGCTGGGCCTGTCGCTGGTGGGCGGCGGCGTGGCCACGACGGCGGGGGGCGTGAAGCTCTTGCGGGTCTATGCGCTCTATCTCAACGGCCGGCGCGAGATGGAGCGGCTGGTCCACCCTTCCTCGGTCAGCCGGGCCGGGCCGCGATCACGGCGCATCCGCCGCCAGGGTGCCTTCATCGCCTGGATCTTCTTCATGCTGTTCGCGCTGTCGCTGGCGCTTGTGACGGTGGTGATGGCGGCGCTCGGGCAGGGGTTCCAGGAGGCGATCGTGCTCGCCATCTCGGCGCTGTCGACGACCGGGCCGCTGACCGTGGTGGTCGGCGAAGACCCGTTGCGGCTGGCCGACATCGGCGCGGCGGCCAAGCTGGTCTATTGCGCGGCCATGATCGTGGGCCGGCTGGAAACCCTGGCCATCATCGCGCTGCTCAACCCCGCGCTGTGGCGCGATTGAGACGGCGCCGGTGAAGCGTGCGGCAACGGGTTGATTTTTGGTCTGGAAACTCGTGCAAGGGCACGACATACTGGTGCGGCACGGGCGCGATGCCGCCGCGGCGCGGCACAAGCAAAAAACAAGGCAGACGATTACCCATGGCTTCCGACCGACAGAACCTCCAGGACGCGTTCCTCAACCAGGTCCGCAAGACAAAAACGCCGGTCACCGTGTTCCTGATCAACGGGGTCAAGCTGCAGGGCGTGATCACCTGGTTCGACAACTTCTGTATCCTGCTGCGCCGTGACGGGCAGTCGCAGCTCGTCTACAAGCACGCGATCTCGACCATCATGCCGTCTCAGCCCATCAGCCTCTACGAGGGCGACGACGGGTCGTCTTGACCGATACCGCGCCGCAGGCGACCCGCGCCTGGGTGCTGCACCCGGACATCCCGGAGCGGCGCGCCGGACGCGACCCGGCCTACGCGCTGGAGGAGGCGGTGGCACTTGCGCGGGCGCTGCCCGGGCTGGACGTCGCCGGCTCCGAGATCGTGCGCCTGAATCACCCCAATCCCGGCACGCTGTTCGGACGCGGCAAGATCGAGGAGCTGCGCGCGCTCATCGAGGCCGAGGATATCGGGCTGGTCCTGATCGACGGGCCGCTCAGCCCGGTTCAACAGCGCAACATCGAGCGCGCGTGGAACGTCAAGGTCCTCGACCGGACGGGGCTGATCCTTGAAATCTTCAGCGACCGCGCGGCCACGCGCGAGGGCGTGCTGCAGGTGGAGATGGCCGCGCTCAGCTACCAGCGCACGCGGTTGGTGCGCGCGTGGACGCACCTTGAACGCCAGCGCGGCGGGCTGGGCTTCGTCGGCGGCCCCGGCGAAACGCAGATCGAGGCCGACCGCCGTGCCATCGACGACCAGATCGTGCGGCTGCGCCGCCAGCTCGACAAGGTGGTGCGCACCCGTCAGCTGCACCGCAAGGCGCGCGCCAAGGTGCCGTTTCCGATCGTCGCGCTGGTGGGGTACACCAACGCGGGCAAGTCCACGCTGTTCAACCGGTTGACCGGCGCGCAGGTGATGCAAAAGGACATGCTGTTCGCCACGCTCGACCCGACGATGCGGCGGATCGAACTGCCCGGCGGCGGGCCTGAGGTGATCCTGTCGGACACCGTGGGCTTCATCAGCGATCTGCCGACCGAGCTGGTCGCGGCCTTTCGCGCCACACTGGAGGAGGTGCTTGAGGCCGACCTGATCGTGCATGTGCGCGACATCTCCCACCCCGAGACCGAGGCGCAGGACGAGGACGTGCATGCCATCCTCGACAGCCTCGGCGTCAGGGAATCGACGCCGCGGATCGAGGTGTGGAACAAGATCGATCAGCTCGATGCGGACCGCCGCCAGGCCGCGCTGACGAAGGCCGCCCGCACTGACGATGTACTCGCGCTGTCGGCCGCAACGGGCGATGGGATCGACGCGCTGGTGGCGGCGATCGACGCGAAGCTCGCAAGGGACACGCATGTGACCGAGGTCCACCTGGGTTTCGACGAGGGCCGCCGCCGCGCCTGGCTGTTCGACCAGGGCGTGGTCGAGGACGAGCGCCAGACGCAGGACGGGTTCGCTCTCACGGTGCGGTGGTCGGACAAGCAGGCGGCGCAGTTCGAGACGATCTGACCGCGCCGCTACTTTTCGGCGGGTTCGGGCACCAGGTTCGTCACGCCGACCGACGCCGCGCGCGCCAGTTCCGGGTCCAGCGACATCGGGATGTATTCACCACGCCGCCAGAGCTGGGCGAGATCGTCGTAATGACGGCTCAGGAAGTGCCCCGATTGCCCGGTCGAGGTGATAAAGACCGAGCTGTCCGGATCAGCGAAATCGTAGACACCGCGGTATCCCGCCCCGTGCACGTTGCGGAACGGCATCTCGCCCGTTCCCGCGGTGCGCCCGCGCATCAGCGTGTTGTCGCCGCCGGACGTCGACTGCCGGATATTCACGAAATACCGCAGCAGCGGCACCTCGCCCAGGACCTCGTGGTCGTGGGTGGCCTGGTGCGCATCGCCCCAGCGCAGGCTTTCCAGCGCCCGGCCGTAGCGGTCGCCGATCCAGACCAGCGCATCGTCGAGCGCCATGCGCGCGATGTCGGTGCAGGTTTCCCGCGGGTTCGACTGCCTCACGTCGCACCAAGCGCTCGCCCCGTCCACGTCGCGGTAGACGCGTTCGATGAACAGCGGCTCGACGTGGCGATATTCCTGCGCGAGCGGGCCAAGTTCGTCGCGGATCAGCCGTTTCTGCAGGTGGCGCAGCCAGGCGGCATAGATCAGCGGCTCGGGACGGTGCTCGTTCATTTCGCCGTTCCAGTCGGCCAGCAGCTCCAGCGCGCGCTGGCGCAGGCGCTCGGGCGTGCCCTCGGGGGCCGACTCGCCGGTGAACCACAGGTCTGCCCCGATCAGCGGCAACAGCGCGCGGGCGGTGAAGCTGACCGCGTCCAGCTGTGCCTCGATGAAGCTGTCGCGCGTGTGAACCTTGCGCGACTGCATCAGGCGGCGCCAGCGGTTGATCCGCTGCGTGTCGCCCCAGTCGTGGCTGACGTGCAGGGGAAAGGGGCGCTCGACCGTCTTGTTGTTGGTGTTGCCAAGGATACCGCCCTCGGGCGCGACGAAGCCGGGGTTGGCGGCATAGCGGATGCGCCCCTGCCACCGGTTGGTCGCGATCCAGCCGCGCGCGGGCATGCGGCCGCGGGTCTCGTGCGCTTCGGCGCGGCGCGGCATGGCGCCGACGGTCTTCATCGCGATGGTTTCGCCGTCCGCCAGGATCAGGTTCTGCGATGGCGCGATGAAGTCCTCTCCGGCGGCGATGCCCTCTTTCACGGAGCCGGCACGCATCAGCGCCATCGCCGCGCTCATCGTCGTGTCCTCGGGGCTCAGCGCCGTCCAGGACAGCGCGGCGACGTGGCCCTCGGGCGTCACGGACGCCAGGTTGTAAGGGTCGGACGCGGGTTTGGTGCCTGGGCCGGCGAGCACCGGGCCATTGCGCGTCCACCGCAGGGTCAGCGTGACCGGCTGGGCATCCTTGATCTCGATGATGGAACGACGGGTGACGAAGGATTCGAACCCTTCCGGCGTGCGGTATTCCTCGGCATTGTCGGGATTGAGTTGCTCGATCATCACGTCCTGATCGTCGAGGTAGGACGAGGTGATTCCCCACCCCAGATCGGCGCTGCGGCCCGACAGGACGGCCGGGATGCCGGGGATGGTGCCGCCGATCACGCCGCCCGACTCCAGCTCCAGCCGCGCGAGATACCACAGCGACGGCGCGGTGAACCCCAGGTGCGGGTCATTGGCCAGCAGGGTGCCGCCCGCCGCCGCCCGCCCGGGCGCCGCCGCCCAGGCATTGGAGGCGCCGGCCAACCCCCGCGGGGCAATCGGCGACAGCGGATGGGGCGGCGCGTTCCTCCCGGCGGTGGCATGGCGCGGCAGGTCGGTGCCGGGCCAGAGGCTGGCATACTCGGGCAGGGCGGCCGTCCCGTTGCCCGGCGCGTCGGGCAGGATGTCGGCCAGCCGGGCCTCGTCCTCGAGCGCCAGAGAGGTGCGCGCGCGCAGCACCTCCGCATCCAGGTGGCTCGACAGCTGCACCGCCATCAGCTTGAGGATGGCTATGGAATCGGCGGGGTGCCACGGCGCGACGGGCGCGGGAAACATGAACATCTCTGGCGCGCCGCGGCCCAGCGCCTCCTCGTTGATCTCGGTCAGGCGCGCGTTGACGCCGGCGGCATAGGCCCGCAGCGCCGCCTTCGTGCCTGCATCCTGCGCCTCGAACGACCTGCGCGCCAGCCGATAGAGGTCCAGCCGCCGCATCAGCTTGTCCACCGTCAGCGTGCGCTTGCCGAAGACCTCCGACAGGCGCCCCTGGACGGTACGGCGCAGCATGGTCATCTGCCACAGCCTGTCCTGCGCGTGGGCGTAGCCCAGGCCGAAGAACGTGTCGGTGTCCGTCTGCCCGAAGACATGCGGCACGTTGGCGTTGTCGCGCGCGATCTCGAGCGGCGCGTCGAGCCCCGCGACCGCGCGGGTCTTGTCGTACTCGGGCAGCGACCGCGACAGCAGGAACCAGACGGCCACGAGGGCCAGCAGCGCCAGCCCCACCATACCCGCCGCCAGCCGCAGCAGCCATTTCAAGACGACGGCCATCGCCACCCCATTCGATCTTGCATCAGGACCCAGAGTCGGAAACCCTGCGCGCGATCAATACAGGGGAAGAACCGATGGCGAAACTGGCATTTCTGGGACTTGGCGTGATGGGCTATCCGATGGCGGGGCACCTGCAGGCCGCCGGCCATGACGTCTGCGTCTACAACCGCACTGCGACCAAGGCCGAGGCCTGGGTCAAGGCGCATGGCGGCACCAGCGCGCCCACCCCTCGCGAGGCGGCCGAGGGCGCCGAATTCGTGATGGCCTGCGTTGGCAACGATGACGACCTGCGCAGCGTCTGCCTGGGCGATGACGGCGCATTTGCCGGCATGGGCAAGGGCGCGTGCTTTGTCGACCACACCACCGTTTCGGCGCTGGTCACGCGCGAGCTTTACGACGCGGCCCGGGCGGCGGGCCTGGATTTCGTGGATGCGCCGATCTCGGGCGGGCAGGCCGGTGCCGAGAACGGGCAGCTCTCGATCATGTGCGGTGGCGACGCGGCGGCCTACGAGCGTGCCGAGCCGGTGATGACGACCTACGCGAAGATGTGCCGCCGCATCGGGGACTCGGGCGCGGGCCAGATGACCAAGATGTGCAACCAGATCGCCATTGCCGGGCTTGTGCAGGGACTCAGCGAGGCGCTGCATTTCGCCGAGAAATCGGGGCTTGACGGCCGCGCGGTGGTCGAGGTCATCAGCCAGGGCGCGGCCGGGTCCTGGCAGATGGCGAACCGCTACGAGACAATGCTCGACGATGAGTTCGACCACGGCTTCGCGGTGGACTGGATGCGCAAGGATCTGGGCATCTGCCTGCAGACGGCGAACGAGAGCGGGGCATCGCTGCCGGTGACCGCGCTGGTCGACCAGTTCTACAAGGAGGTGCAGAACATGGGCGGCGGTCGCTGGGACACGTCCAGCCTGTTCAAGCGCCTGCGCAAGATCGACGGGGCCTGAGCGGCCCCGCACCTCAGTGCGGGGTGGTCTTGGAAAACAGCTGGATCACCACGATGCCGCCCAGGATCATCGCCATCCCGAGCACCGCGGGCCAGTCGAGCTTCTGCCCGAAGACGACGTAGCCGATGAGAGCGATGAAGGCGATGCCCAGCCCCGACCAGACGGCATAGGCCACGCCCACGGGGATCGTGCGCAGCACCAGTGCCAGCAGGTAGAAGCTCAGCGCGTAGGCGACCACGACCAGAACCGAGGGTGCGAGCCGCGTGAACTGCTGGCTCGCCTGCAACGCGCTGGTGCCGACGGTTTCCGCGGCGACGGCAAGGATGAGATAGACGTAGTGCATCGCGGAACGGACCTTTTTCGCTGAGGGGTCTGCTGCACCCTACATGGCCCGCGTCCATGGGCGAGGACAAGCCCGCCGGCGCACGATGCGCCGGAAAACCGCCCGCCTTTGCCCGCTGGTGCCTTGCGGGCGCCCCTGCCGAGGGCGGTTTTCAGCCCTCGGCCAGCGCCTTTTCGAGGTGTCGGTCCACCTTCTCGAGGAAGCCCATGGTGGTCAGCCAGCCCTGGTCGGGGCCGACCAGCAGCGCGAGGTCCTTGGTCATGTGCCCGGCCTCGACGGTCTCGACTACGACGCGTTCCAGCGTGGTGGCGAAATGCTCCAGCTCCGTGTTCCCGTCGAGCTTGGCCCGGTGCTTGAGGCCGCCCGTCCACGCGAAGATGGAGGCGATGGAGTTCGTCGAGGTCTCCTCGCCCCGCTGGTGCTGGCGGTAGTGGCGGGTGACGGTGCCATGGGCGGCCTCGGCCTCCATGATCTTGCCATCGGGGGTCATGAGCTGGCTGGTCATCAGCCCGAGGCTGCCAAAGCCCTGCGCCACCGTGTCGGACTGCACGTCGCCGTCGTAGTTCTTGCAGGCCCAGACGAAGCCGCCGTTCCACTTCATGGCGCAGGCCACCATGTCGTCGATCAGCCGGTGCTGGTACTCTATGCCGGCCGCCTCGAACCTGTCCTTGAATTCCTCGTCGAACACCTGCTGGAAGAGCGCCATGAACCGGCCGTCGTACTGTTTCAGGATGGTGTTCTTGGTCGACAGGTAGAGCGGCCAGCCCATCCCGAGGGCATAGTTCATCGACGCGCGGGCGAAATCACGGATCGACTCGTCGAGGTTGTACATGCCCATGTAGACGCCCGAGGAGGGGGCATCGTAGACCTCCTTCTCGATCACCTCGCCGTCCTCGCCCTCGAACTTCAGGGTCAGCTTGCCGGGGCCGGGAAAGTGGATGTCGGTGGCGCGGTACTGGTCGCCGAAGGCGTGGCGGCCGATCACGATGGGCCGGGTCCAGCCCGGGACGAGCCGCGGGACGTTGCGGCAGATGATCGGCGCGCGGAACACCACGCCGCCGAGGATGTTTCGGATCGTGCCGTTGGGGCTGCGCCACATCTTCTTCAGGCCGAATTCCTCGACCCGCGCCTCGTCGGGGGTGATGGTGGCGCACTTTACGGCCACGCCCACCTCCTTGGTCTTTTCGGCGGCCTCGACGGTGACCATGTCCTCGGTCGCGTCGCGGTTCTCGATGCCGAGGTCGTAATAGAGCAGGTCGATGTCGAGATAGGGTTCGATCAGCTTCGTCTTGATGAAGTCCCAGATGATCCGGGTCATCTCGTCGCCGTCCATCTCGACGATGGGATTGTCTACCTTGATCTTGGACATTGCGCGCTTCCTTGAATGGTGAAGGGGCCGGATGATCCGGCCCCTTCGCTCCTTAACCGATGATCGCGTTGAGCGTGGCCGAGGGGCGCATCACCTTTGCCAGCTTGTCCGGGTCGGGGTGGTAGTAGCCGCCGGTATCGGCCGGTTGCCCCTGCACCGCTGCCAGTTCGCCGGTGATCTTCGCCTCGTTCTCGGCCAGCGCCTGCGCCACCGGCGCGAATTCCTCGGCCAGTTCGGGATCGTCGTCCTGCGCGGCCAAGGCTTCGGCCCAGTAGCGGGCGAACCAGTAGTGGCTGTCGCGGTTGTCGGGCTCGCCCACCTTGCGCGACGGCGACCGGCCGTTGTCGAGGATGCCCTGCGTGGCGGCCTCCACGGCTTCGCCCAGCACCTTCGCGCGGGCGTTGTCGCGGGCCTCGGACAGGAACTTGAGGCTTTCGCCGAGCGCGCAGAACTCGCCCAGCGAATCCCAGCGCAGGTGGTTTTCGGCCTGAAGCTGCTGGACGTGCTTGGGCGCCGAGCCGCCGGCGCCGGTTTCGAAAAGGCCGCCGCCATTCATCAGCTTGACGATCGACAGCATCTTGGCGCTGGTCGCCAGTTCAAGGATCGGGAAGAGGTCGGTGAGATAGTCGCGCAGCACGTTGCCGGTGATCGCGATCGTGTTCTCGCCCCTGGTGATGGTCTCGAGGCTGGCGCGGGTCGCCTCGCGCGGGGCCATGATCTCGAACTTGTCGGCCACGCCCTTGGCTTCGAGGATGGGTTTCACGTGGCTGATCAGCTCCGCGTCATGGGCGCGGGTCTCGTCCAGCCAGAAGATCGCGCGGTAGCCGGTGGTCTTCTGCCGCGCGATGGCAAGGTTGACCCAGTCCTCGATCGGCGCCTTGCGGGCGCTGGCGGCGCGCCAGATGTCGCCCGTCTCGACCTTGTGCTCGTGCAGCACCGTGCCGTCGTCCAGAACCATCTTCACGGTGCCCGTTTGCGGGATTTCGAAGGTGGTGGGGTGGCTGCCGTATTCCTCGGCCTTCTGGGCCATCAGCCCGATGTTCTGCACCGTTCCGGCGGTCGCCGGGTCGAGCTTGCCGTTCTCCTTGAAGAACGCGATCGTCTCGTCGTAGACGGGCGCGTAGGAATTGTCGGGGATGACGCAGACGGCGTCGTGCTGTTTGTCGTCCGGGCCCCAGCCCTTGCCGCCCGCCTTGATCAGCGCGGGCATCGAGGCGTCGATGATCACGTCCGAGGGCACGTGCAGGTTGCTGATGCCCTTGTCGGAATCCACCATGTACATCCAGGGGCGTTCGGCGCGCACCTCCTCGATGGCGGCCATGATCTCGGGGCGGTCCCGGACGCGATCCAGCAGGTCGCCGAGGCCCGAACTCGGGTCCACGCCGGCGGCCTTCAGCTCGTCGCCGTATCTGTCGAACACCGGCTTGAGCCACTGCTTGACGGCGTGGCCGAAGATGATCGGGTCAGACACCTTCATCATCGTGGCCTTCAGGTGCAGCGAGAACAGCACGCCCTCTTGCTTGGCCTTTTCGATCTCGCGGGCGAGGAAGTCATCGAGCTTCCCGGCGCTCATGTAGGTGGCGTCGACGACGGTGCCGGCGGGGTAGGTGACGCCGTCCTTGAGCACCGTCTCGCCGTCGCCGGTTTCCAGCACGATTCGGGCGGTCGCCTCGCGGTCCAGCGTGGCCGACACCTCGTTGGAGCGGAAATCCCCGTCGTCCATCGAGGCGACCCGCGTCTTGCTGTCGGCGCTCCAGTCGCCCATGCGGTGCGGGTTGTCCTGCGCGAACTTCTTGACGGCGACCGCCGCGCGGCGGTCCGAGTTGCCCTCGCGCAGAACGGGGTTCACGGCCGACCCCTTGATCGCGTCATAGCGCGCGCGCGCGTCCTGCTCGGCTTCGGTCGCGGGGGACTCGGGATAGTCGGGGATGGCAAACCCCTGGCCCTGAAGCTCGCGGATCGCCTCGACCAGCTGCGGCACCGAGGCCGAGATGTTGGGCAGCTTGATGACGTTGGCGTGGGGCGTCTTCACCAGCTGGCCCAGTTCGGCCAGGTCGTCGGGCACGCGCTGGCCCTCGGGCAGATGTTCGGGAAACGCGGCCAGGATCCGCCCGGCGAGCGAGATATCCTTGGTGCCAACCGAGACGCCGGCCGCGGCGGCGAACCGCTCGATGATCGGCAGAAGCGAGGCGCTGGCAAGCTCGGGCGCCTCGTCGACCTTGGTGTAGACAATGTCGGGATTGGGTGTGTCGGCCATCGGTGATCCCCTTCGATCTGGTTGTCGGTTCGCCCGGCCGCCGGATGGGCACGGGCAGACAGCTTGGCCGCCTCATACCCCATAACGCGCCGTCAGGAAAGATAGTATGCGGTGGTATACTGAAAAAAGTGACGCGGTCAGCCCTCGAATTGCGCGGCGCGTGCCAGCCGCGTCATCAGCAACCGGCCGGCGGCGACGCAGGTCAGAACACCGGCCATCAGCGGCACCGGCGTGCCGTCGAAGGCCAGGCCGACGGGCACGGCCAGCAGGATGGATCCCACCGTGGCCATCGCGTTGATGACGCTGGCGGCCATGCCCGCGATGTGCCCCAGGGGTTCCATTGCCAGCGCGTTCAGGTTGCCCAGCGTCAGCGCGGCCTGGAAGAAGATCGTCGTTTGCCAGACAAGGTAGAGGGCGAACCCCGCGCCCTCGGGCGGCCCCGCGGCGAAGACGGCCACCATGATCGCGCTCAACACCGTCTGGGCGGTCAGCGCCGTGTTGATCAGCCGCCGCATCCCCAGCCGCACCACGACCGAGGCGTTCAGGAAACTGCCGGACCCGGCCACCAGGGCCATCATGAAGAACCAGTAGGGAAAGCTCTCGGCGCGTCCGAAGGTGTCGCCGAAGATCTGCTGGACGGAACTGATCGAGGAAAACAGCGTTGCCAGGCACAGCGTCTGCACGGCGATGGCGATGCGCACGCCGGGATGCGAGAGCACCTCGCGCACCGCCGCCCACAGCGCGGCGCGGCGGAACGGGCGGCGGTGCTCGGCGGGCAGCGGTTCGGCCAGGCGAAAGCCCAGCCAGAGGCTTGTTGCAAGCGAGAACAGCACGAAACAGGCAAAGATCGCGCGCCAGCCGCCAAGCGCGATGATGCCGGTGCCCACCAGCGGGGCGACGGCCGGCACCAGCGTGAAGACCATCATGACGAAGCTGACGAGCCGTGCCATCTCGCGCCCGGCGTAGAGATCGCGGATGATCGCCAGCGACACGATGCGCGCGGCGGCCGCCCCCAGCCCCTGAAGCACGCGCGCGGCCAGCAGCAACTCGAGCGTCGGCGCGGCCCAGGCCAGTGCCGCGCCCGCGCTGTAAACGCCCGCGCCCGCCAGGATCACCCTCTTGCGCCCGAAACTGTCGGACAGCGGGCCGACGAAGAAGATGCCGGTGCCCAGGCCAAGGATGAAGGTGCCCACGACGAGCTGCGCGCGGTTGGCGGCCCCGGGGGCAAGCTCCGCGCCGATGCGGGGCAGCGCGGGCAGCATCGCGTCGATGGAAAACGCGACGGTGGCCACCAGCATGGCCATCAGCGCCACGAATTCCACCTTGCCGGGCGCGTCGGTGGAATGCGTTTCGCGGGGCGCGGTCACTCCCGCGGGCTTTCGGGTTCGTTCGCGGGGTCGGCCGGTTCCTCGCGCGGGGGTGTGTGGTGACCGAGGTGGGCGATCAGCCACTCGGTGTGTTCCTCGCGCTTTTTCACCGCGAAGGAGCCGAATTGCTGGATGGCCACGGCGAAGATCCCGAGGCCCACGAAGATGAAGACCGTGGTGCCGATCTTGCCCGCGGCGGTGGCCGGCACGAGGTTGCCGTACCCGACCGTGGACAGCGTCACCACCGTGAAGAAATAGCTGTCCAGCCAGCTCCACCCCTCGACGAGGTGGAAATAGACCGTGCCACCCAGCACGATCAGCACCAGCATCGCCAGAAGGGTGAGTGCCTTGACCAGCCCGCGCATCGCCTGTTCAGGCCTCCTTGTCGTCGGCGACCAGCTCGTCGATCACCTTCAGCCACAGGTCGGTGGGCTGGCAGCCGGGCACGGCGTGCTGGCGGGCCACGATGAAGGTGGGCACGCCGGTCACGCCCATCTCGCGGCACTGGGTATCGCGGGCGCGGATGTCGTCCACGTCCGCGTCCGAGGCCAGCAGGCGACGGATCAGCGCGGCGTCCATCTCCAGCCCGTCGGCGATGTCGGCCAGAACCTCGGCGTCGCCGATGTCGCGCGCCTCGTCGAAATAGGCGCGGAACAGCGCCATCGCCATCGGGGTCTGCCGCCCCTCGATCCCGGCCCAGTGGATCATCCGGTGGGCGTCGATCGTGTTGGGCGTGCGGGTTATCGCGCCGAAGTCGATGTCGAGGCCGGCCGCCTCCGCGCGCTCCAGCACGGGCTTGTAGGCTTCGACGGCACCGTCCTGACCGCCGAACTTCGCCTCGAGGTAGGTGCGGCGGTCCATGCCGTCCTTCGGCATGTCGGGGTTCAACTGGAAAGGGTGCCACTCGACCGTGAAGGGGTGGTGGGGCCGGGACTCCAGGGCACGGTCGAGAAGCGTCTTGCCGATGTAGCACCAGGGGCAGATCGGATCGGAGATGATGTCAAGCTTGACCATGCCGGGCCTCGTAGATCGGCCGCAGTTCGCGGCGCAGGATTTTGCCGTTGGCGCCCGTTGGCAGCGCCTCGACATGGAAAAAGCCGCGCGGGCACTTGTAGCGGGCCAGCCGCGCGGCGGCGAATTGTGACAACTCGGCGTCGGCCAGCGGCGCGGGCCCGGTGTAGAAGGCCATGATCAGTCGCGCGTCGCGCTTGACCTCGACGTCCGTCACCGCCACCTGGTCGATCCCCGGGTGCTGGGCCAGCGCCGCCTCCACTTCCACGGGCGAGACCCGGTAACCGCCGGCGTTCATCATGTCGTCGCCCCGTCCCAGATAGGTGACATGGCCGTCCGCGTCCATGCTGCCCTGATCGCCGGTGAGAAACCACTCTCCCGCGAACTTCTCCGCCGTGGCCTCGGGCGCGTCGAGGTAGCCCAGCATCAGCCCCGGGTCGTCGCGGTGCACCGCGATGGTGCCCTCGGCGCCGAGGGGCACGGGCGTGCCCCGGACGTCAACGATGGCCACGCGGCGGCCCTTCTGGGGCCGGCCCAGCGTGCCCGGCGGCGCGGGATGATCCGGGCTGGCCGAGATGAAGGTGGAGCATTCGGACATCCCGTAGGCTTCGAACAGCCCGGTGCCCGTCGCGCTCTCCCAGGCGTCGTGCAGGGCGGGCGACAGTTTCTCGCCCGCGGACAGCCCGTGGCGCAGGCGCGGCAGCGACAGGCTTTCGGGCTGGGCAAGGATTTTCCGGTAAACTCCCGGCGCGGCGGCGAAAATCGTCGCGTCGTGGCGTTTCATCAGAAGCGGCAGCGCCGCCGGGTCCGTGCCCGCCTGCGGGATCAGGGCGGTGGCGCCCAGGCTCCACGGGTCCATCAGCCCGGTGCCCAGCGTGTAGGTCCAGTTGAAGGCGCCGGCGTGCATCAGGCGGTCGTCAGCGCGCAGCCCGTACCAGCCGTCGTGCATCATGCGCCGGGCCCAGATCGCGCGGTGGGCGTGACAGACCGCCCGTTGCACCCCCGATGTGCCCGAGGTGAAGATGATGTAGGCCGGCCGGTCCGGATCCCCCATGTCCCACTCGGCGGCCGGCAGGTCATGCATCGCGTGCAGGTCGCGGGGACCGATCAGCGGCAGGTCGGTGGCGGGGCAGGCGACATCGGGGTCGCGCAGGATCGCGGTCGGGGTCACGGCAGCGATCAGTTTCCCGACCTCGGGTGCCGTCAGCTGCGTCGAGGTGGGCACCGGCACGATCCCGGCCGCGATGGCACCGAGGTAGGCGATGGGAAACTCCACCGTGTTGCCCAGCCGCATCAGCACCCGGTCGCCCGGCGCGAGCCCGGCGCGCCGCAGCCCCGTCGCCGTGCCGCGCACGGCCGCGGTCAGGCGCGCATGGCTCCAGCGCTCCGCCCCGGTCAGCCCGAGGATGGCCAGCGCGACCTTGTCGGGCGCGGCCTGCCCAGCCTCCAGCACGTAGCGGGCAAGGTTGAAGGGCGCGGGGCAGGGCGGCGGCGGGCCTTGGTCGAAAACGGACTGCATGGTTCCCCGATACGGCAGCGGGCCGGGCAGTTGCAAGAGAGGGGGGCGCCCCGTATAGACGGCGCATGACGGAATCCGACCCGCGCAACCTGATCCGCATCGCGCGCGAAAGCGGCGCCGAGGAAACGGGCGAACCGCTGGACCTTGGCAGCCGCGTGCGCGAACTGCGCAAGGCGCGCGGCTGGACGCTGGAGCGGGCGGCGAGCCAGGCGGGCCTGGCGCGGTCCACGCTGTCGAAGATCGAGAACGGGCAGATGTCGCCCACCTACGACGCGCTCAAGAAGCTGGCGGTGGGGCTGGAAATCTCGGTGCCGCAGCTCTTCACGCCGCCGCAACGCGACCGGATCAACGGGCGGCTGGCGCTCACGCGGGCGGGCGAGGGCACGCATCAGCCGACCGCGACCTACGAACACCAGCTTCTGGCGGACACGCTGAGCAAGAAGCGGATGCTGCCCTACAGGGCGCGGGTGCGCGCGCGGGACGTCAGCGAGTTCGATGGCTGGGTGCGCCACGACGGCGAGGAATTCCTGTATGTCCTGACGGGTGTCATCCGGCTGTACACGGAATTCTATGAACCGATCGAGATGCGCCGCGGCGACAGCGCCTATTACGACGCGACCATGGGGCACAACGTGATCTCGGTCAGCGACGAGGACGCGACGATCCTCTGGGTGACCTCGCTTATCTGACCGGGACCGTATTTCACGCGCGAAAGACCCGGCGCACCCGGGTGGCCGGAACGATCGAGGAGTTTTTCGCTTTGGCGTCCGGTTGCCGTGCCGCGTGTCAGAACCAGCTCTGCACGCCGCGCGCCGCGCCGGAGATGTCTCGGCCGATCCCGTCGACCGTGGCACATCCCGCGAGCATGGCCACGAGAGCCAGGGCGATCGCTTTCTTCATGGGTCTGCCTCTTGGTTGTCCTGCCTGTCTTGTGCTTGTCTGCCTCGGTGCCCGCCTTGGAGGCAGGTCAATCGTCTGCTTCGTGCCACCATACAACAGGCAGGAATCCGATTCCATCCCCGTAAATCGGCAGGTTGTCCTCGGGATACCTGATCTCGTCCTTGTGGGCGATGCGCCCCACCGCGTAGCGATGGATGGGGATGACATAGCGGCCCGCCGTCAACACGCGGTCGAGCGCGCGGGTTGCCGAAACGAACTCGGGGCGGTCGTCGGCCTGAAGCATCGTGTCGATCATCGCCTCGACAGCAGGGGATTTCACGCCCATCAGGTTGCGGCTGCCGGGGCGCTCGGCGGCCTCCGCGCCCCAGTAATAGTATTGTTCGTTGCCGGGGCTGAGCGACAGCGCGCGGCGGAAGAACGTCAGGTCGAAATCATAGCGCGCGGCGCGTTCGTTGTACTGCGCCTTGTCGATGGACTGGATCACCAGCTCGATGCCCAGCCGTTCGAGCGCGCGCGCATAGATGTCCATCATCGCGCTGGCCTGCTGGATCAGCGCGTCCTGCTTGAGCAGCACGGTCAGGCGCAGGGGCTCGCCCGCGTCGTTGCGCAGCAGGCCGTCCTGCACCGTCCATCCGGCCCTTTGGAGAAGGCGCATCGCCTTGCGCAGGTTGCGGCGGTTGCGCTTCGTGCCGTCGGAGACCGGCAACGCGTATCCTTCCAGCGCGCCCGGCGGCAGGGTGTCGGCGAAGGGCTCAAGCAATTCGCGCACGCGCCCCTGCGCGGGGCCGTCGCGCATCGCCAGTTCGGAGCCCGAGAAATACGACGTGATGCGCGGTTGCCGCCCGCCCGTCAGCGTGTCGTTGATGTATTCGAAGTTGAAGGCGTGGATCAGCGCCGCGCGCACCCGCCAGTCATCCAGCGGCGCGCGCCGCGTGTTCATGACGAACCCCGTCATGCCCGAGGGTTTCTCGTGCGGGATCTCGGATTTCACGATGTCGCCGCGCTGCACGGCGGGGAAATCGTACTGCGTGCGCCATTTCTCGGCGTTGAACTCGCGCTTGTAGCTCAGGACACCGGCCTTGAAGGCCTCCATCAGCACCGTGTTGTCACCGAAGAACTCGATGCGGATCTCGTCGAAGTTGTGGGTGCCACGGCGCAACGGCAGATCGCGGCCCCAGTAGTCCGGGTTGCGCCGCAGCACGACGCGGCGGTCGATCTCGTAGCTGTCGACAACGTATGGGCCGGTGCCGATGGGTATGTCCTCGATCCCGGCTTCCGAGAAATCCTTGCCCTGCCACTGCGCCTTCTTCAGGATCGGGCGCATGCCCGCGAGCAATGCCAGCTCGCGGTCGCGGGTATTGAAGGTCAACCGAACGCTGCGCGGGCCGGTGGCCTCGATCGTGTCGATCTTCTGCCAGAAGCCGCGGTAACGCGGGTGCCCCTCGGTGCCCAGCGTGCGGTAGGACCAGATCACGTCCTCGACGGTGACTGGCGTTCCGTCGGAGAATCGCGCACCCTCGCGCAGGGTGAATTCCACCCATTTCCGTTCCGGTCCCGTCTCGACCGATTCGGCCAGAAGCCCGTAAAGCGTGAACGGCTCGTCCCACGATCGCCCCATGAGGGACTCGTGGGCGAAGTGCCGGAGTTGCCACGGCGGCGTCCCCTTGAGGACGAAGGGGTTGAGCGAATCGAAGCCGCCGACGTTGCCGGTGAGGATGGTGCCGCCCTTGGGGGCGTCAGGGTTGGCATAGGGCAGTGATACAAAATCCGGTGGCAGCGCCGGGTCGCCATACATAGCTATGCCATGCGCCGGCTCGGACATGGCCGCTTGACACGAGATAATCAGGGCTGAAACCGTCGCGGCCAGGCGCCCCGGGCAGAAAAAGACTGGTCTCATAGCAGCAACAATTCCCCGCGGCCCTTGTAATGCTGGATTCCACCGTAAAAGCGGATTCACGCCTTTTCAAACTTTTAGCTTGGATGACGGCGCAGGATTGCGTATAAAGGGGTCACTGCTCGATAGGTTTCTTGCCTGTATGAAACCTGCCTCAATAACTGAACGCCGGCCTTGTGCCGGCGTTTTTTTTGTTCGCGGTGCGGGGGTGCCCTACGGCCGGGCGCCGGGATTTCGCCCCTGTTCTTCGCAGCTGCAGCATGTACACTCCGCGCGACCACAGCACCCGGAGGGCCCACATGACCATCGCAGGCAAGACCGCCATCGTCACTGGATCGAATTCCGGCATCGGCCTGGGCGTCGCACAGGAGCTCGCGCGCGCCGGCGCGAACGTCGTGCTCAACTCGTTCACGGACAACGACGAGGATCACGCGCTGGCGGAGAGCATCGCGCAGGAGCACGGCGTGACCGCGCGCTACATCCGCGCCGACATGTCGAAGCCGGACGCGTGTCGCGCGCTGGTCGAGCAGGCCGGCGCCTGCGACATCCTCGTGAACAACGCGGGCATCCAGCATGTCGCGCCGATCGACGAGTTCCCGGCCGAGAAATGGGACGCGATCATCGCGATCAACCTCAGCTCGGCCTTTCACACCACGGCCGCGGCGCTGCCGATGATGCGCG
The DNA here is from genome assembly GCF_002834145.1 of Roseovarius salinarum. Classification (GTDB taxonomy): domain Bacteria; phylum Pseudomonadota; class Alphaproteobacteria; order Rhodobacterales; family Rhodobacteraceae; genus Roseovarius; species Roseovarius salinarum. The sequence goes on from NZ_PHNT01000002.1 coordinate 200,847, forward strand.
AGGCGGGCTGGGGCCGCGTGGTCAACATCTCCAGCGCGCATGGGCTGACGGCGTCGCCCTTCAAGTCGGCCTACATCGCCGCCAAGCACGGGGTGGTGGGCCTGACCAAGACCACCGCGCTGGAGACCGCCGAGGAGCCGATCACGGCCAACGCGATCTGCCCGGGCTACGTTCTGACGCCGCTGGTCGAGGCGCAGATCCCCGACACCATGAAGGAATACGGCATGGACCGCGACCAGGTGGTCCGCGATGTCATGCTCAAGCGCCAGCCGTCCAAGGAGTTCGCGACCGTCGAGCAGATCGGCGGCACGGCGGTGTACCTGTGCTCGGACGCCGCCGCGCAGGTCACCGGCACCACGATCAGCGTCGACGGCGGCTGGACGGCGCTCTAGGCGGTGGACCGGCCCGCCATGGCGTGGCGAGCCACAGGGGGACAGATGACGAAGCGGATCAACCTGGCGCTGCAGGGCGGGGGCGCGCACGGCGCCTTCACCTGGGGTGTGCTCGACCGGCTGCTCGACGACGACGGGATAGAGGTGGCGGGCATTTCAGGCACCTCCGCCGGGGCGATGAACGGTGCGGCCTTCAAGGCCGGGTGGCTCGAAGGCGGCCGCGACGGCGCGCGAGAGACGCTCGACTGGCTTTGGGAACGCCTGGGCGCGGTGCAGGACATGCGCATGCCAAGCTGGATGACCGGCGTGATGCCGGTGCCGGGGGCGATGGGCTCGGCGATGGAAAACGCGCTGCCCTACACGGTCGCGGACACCATGACGCGCGTGCTGTCGCCCTATGCCTACGGGCCGTTCTATTCCAACCCGCTGCGCCCGATCGCGCGCGAATTCCACTACGATGCCGTCTGCGCCGAGGACGGACCGCGGCTGTTCGTGGGGGCCACCAACGTGCGCACCGGCAGGATTCGAATCTTCACCGGCGCCGAGATCTCGACCGACAGCCTTCTGGCCTCGGCCTGCCTGCCCACGCTGTTCCAGGCGGTCGAGATCGACGGCGAACACTACTGGGACGGCGGCTATACCGGCAATCCCGCGCTTTTCCCGCTGTTCGACCGCGAGTTGCCCGGCGACATCCTGATCGTGAACATCAACCCGCTGGAACGCGAGGAGGTGCCGCGCAGCCCCCAGGAAATCCAGAACCGGATCAACGAGATCAGCTTCAACAGCTCGCTGCTGCGCGAGTTGCGGACCATCGCCTTTCTCAAGCGGCTGGTCGATGACGATGGCACCGAAGGCGGACGGTTCGCCCGCGCGATCGAGCAGATGGCGGGCGGCGGGGGGCGTTTCGACCGGCTGCGCGTGCACATGATCGCCGACGACGCGCTGATGCGCGAGCTTTCCGTCGCGACCAAGATGATGCCCACGCCCTACCTGCTGCACCGGCTCAAGGACGCGGGCCGTGCCGCCGCCGACGCCTTCCTCGCCACGCATCGTGACGACCTTAATCGCCGCGGCACAACCGACCTGCAGGCGATGTTCAGCTGACCTTCTTGCGCGCCCGGCGGCGCGTCAGGCCGCGCTTGACCGGCAGGCTGTCCGGGTCGGGCAGCTGGTCGGGGTAGACCAGCCCGGCCGAGATCACCAGCTTGGCCGCATCCTCCACCGACATGTCCAGCTCGATCACGTCCTCGCGCGGCAGGAACAGCAGGAAGCCCGAGGTGGGGTTCGGCGTGGTGGGCAGGAAGACGCTGAGCATCTCGCTGCCCGTTTCGGCCTTCTCGGTGATCTCGCCCTTGGCGGTGGTGGAGATGAAGGCGATGGCCCAGATGTCCTTGCGCGGGTACTGGATCAGGCAGGCCTTTTCGAAGCTGCGCTCGCTCTGGGCGAAGACGGTCTCGGCGATCTGCTTGACGCCCGAGTAGACCGAGCGAACCACAGGCATCCGGTCCACCAGCGATTCGGCGAAGCGGATCAGGGACTTGCCGATCAGGCCCTTGGCCACCCAGCCGACCATCACGGTGAAGATCAGGAAGATGATCAGCCCCAGACCCCGCAGGGGGATACCGATGTATTGCTCGGGATTGAACTTGTAGGGGATCAGCGGCAGCACCACGCTGTCCACCCAGCCCATGAGCGTCCAGACCAGCCAGATGGTCAGCGCCACCGGCAGGATCACGACAAGCCCGGTCAGAAAGCTTGCGCGCAGCCCGGCGAACGGGCCTGGGCCACGGTTGCTGGGGTCGTCGTCGAATGGCGTTGTCATGGTTGACCGTCGTTTTGCGTCCGCAAGTTTCTAGCAGATTGAAGGCGCGCGACAATGCCTCATGCGCGCCCCGGGCATGGCGCGCCGGCCGGTTGCACGTTCGGCGGGCAAAGGGCGCTCAACCCGGCACGGAAAACACCAGCGAGGCCCAGAGCGTTTCCCAGACCGCGCCGCGCGCCTCGGCCAGTTCGGGTGCGGGTTCCCGCAGGACCACGGCATCGAGCAGATAGTCGTGGCCGGGCCGCACGGGCACCTCGGCGCGGCCCTGCGCATCGGTCCGCGTGGTGAAGATGCGCACCTCGCCGCCGGGGGCGCGTTCGAAGACCTCGACCTGCGCGTCGGCGCGCGGCGCGTCGCGGTAGAACAGCCGGACCGGCAGGCTGCCCGAAAGGCCTTCCGCGTAAGGATCGGCCAGCGCCACGAATTCCGTCTCGAGCCCCAGTCGCGCATCGCGGCCCCGGCCATCGCCCACGCCGACCAGCGCCTTGCAGTGGCGCGTGTAGGTTTCGGTGAAATCCTTGCGCGGCAGGCCGCGCGCGTCGTGGCGCGCCGCGATGTCGGGGAAATCCTTGTGCGCGGCGAAGGCCGCGAACTTGTCCCAGCTTTCATATGTCACGTTGCGGTGGCGCGCCTCGTAGGCCAGCACCATCAAGCCCTCGGTTCGCGGGGTCACCCGCAGCGCGGGCAGGTCGCCGGCGCGCGATTCGATCGGGCGCGTCTCGCCGCCCAGCCGAACCTCGGCCCGGGCCGTGCGCCGGGGCGAATAGGGCTGTGGCGTGCCCTCGAATTCCTCGCCGTTGCGCAGATGTGCCGCGACCTCGGCCCCGGTTTTCGCTTGAAACGTCAGCGGTTCGATCCAAAACTCATGCGCGTGCAGCGGGCCCGCGGCCTGCAAGGCGACAAGGACAAATGCGAGGGTCGGAATGATGCGGCGGGACCGGAACGGGGCGAACGAGACCAACATGCGCGCAAGGGGCCTTCGGGCCGTCGTGATGTCAAGCCTGTTGTGGCTGGCCGGCGCCATCTCGGTGGCGGCGCACGAGGTGACGCCGGCGGTGGGCGACCTGACCGTCGAGGGTCAGTCGGCCCGTCTTGAACTGCGCCTGAACCTCGAGGCGTTCATCGCCGGCATCGACCTGGATTCGATCGAGAACACCAACGAGACCGAGAAATCCGGCGCCTACGATGCATTGCGCGCGCTGCCCCCGGCACAGCTGCGCGAGCGGCTTGACCAGGCGTGGCCGCGGATTCGCGACGGCATCGCGCTTTACGCGGACGGACAGCCGGTGCCGCTGGCCCTGGCCGGGGCGCGGATCCCCGAGGTCGGCAACGCCGAGCTTCCGCGCGCATCGACGCTGACGCTGCAAGGTTCGCTTCCGGAGGGCGCGCGCAACGTCACGCTGACCTGGGCCGAGGGCTTCGGCACGCTGATCCTGCGGCAGATGGGGGTCGAGGACGGGTTCACCGGCTATCTTTCGGGCGGGCAGACCAGCCCCGAGATCCCGTTGTCGGGCGGCGGCGCGCGGTCGGGCTGGGCCGCGTTCGCGCAGTATGTTCCCGTGGGGTTCGACCATATCCTGCCGCTCGGGCTCGATCACATCCTGTTCGTGCTGGGGCTTTTCTTCCTGTCCACGCGGCTGGGGCCGCTGCTGTGGCAGGTCACCGCCTTCACGCTGGCACACACGGTGACGCTGGCGCTGGCCGCGCTCAAGATCGTCACCGTGCCGGCCAGCATCGTCGAGCCGCTGATCGCGGCGTCTATCGTCTTCGTGGCGGTCGAGAACATCCTTGCCCGCGGGCTGACGGCGTGGCGGCCGGTGGTCGTCTTCGTCTTCGGGCTGTTGCACGGGCTCGGGTTTGCCAGCGTTCTGGCCGAATTCGGCCTGCCGGCCGACCGTTTCGTGCCCGCGCTGATCGGCTTCAACGTGGGCGTTGAACTGGGCCAGCTGACGGTGATCGCCGTGGCCTTCCTGATCGTGTTCATGGCGGTGCAGGCCGACCGCCAGCGCGGTGACCTGCGGGTGGCGCAGGTGGCCTATGGCGCGCTGACGCTCGCGGCGATCGCGGCGGCGGTATGGAGCGGCTGGCGCCCCGCCGCGCCCCTGCAGATGACCGACCTGTCGGTCTTCGCGCTGCCGATCGCCGGGCTGTTCCTGCTGTCGCTTCTCGCCGTGGTCTACTGCGATCAGCTCAATGCCTACCGGCGCTACGTCGCGATGCCGGCCTCGGGTGTCATCGCGCTGGTCGGCGCGTGGTGGTTCATCGAGCGCACGCTGCTCTAGGCGCGACGCGGGGCAGGGGGTTGCACCCCGCACGCGGGGGGGCTATATGCGCGCCATCCATACCGCAGGCACGGGCGGGCCGCCGGGGGAGACATCCCCGCCGGTCCACCGGTTGAAGCAATGCTTCTCATCCCGTGCCGAGGCTCGAAACCGGAAAGGAAACCGATCATGGCTCTACCCGAGTTCTCCATGCGCCAGCTTCTTGAAGCCGGCGTTCACTTCGGCCACCAGACGCAGCGCTGGAACCCCCGCATGGGCGAGTTCATCTACGGTGCGCGCAACGGCATCCACATCATCGACCTGACGCAGACCGTGCCGATGCTTGACGCGGCGCTCAACGCCGTGCGCGAATGCGTTGCCAAGGGGGGGCGCGTGCTCTTCGTGGGCACGAAGCGCCAGGCCAGCCAGCCGGTCGCCGAGGCGGCCGAGAAATGCGCCCAGTACTACATGAACCACCGCTGGCTGGGCGGCACGCTGACCAACTGGAAAACCGTCTCCAAGTCGATCCAGCGACTGCAGGAGATCGACGAGATCCTCGAGGCCGGCGCCGAGGGCATGACCAAGAAGGAGCGCCTGGGCCTCGAACGCGACCAGGAGAAGCTGCAGGCCAGCCTGGGCGGTATCCGCGAGATGGGCGGGCTGCCCGACATGCTGTTCGTCATCGACGTGAAGAAGGAAGCGCTTGCCGTGGCCGAGGCCAACAAGCTGGGCATTCCCGTCGTCGCGGTGGTCGACACCAACTGTTCGCCCGGTGGCGTGGCCCATGTGATCCCGGGCAACGACGACGCCGCGCGGGCGATCTCGCTTTACTGCGACCTGGTCAGCCGTGCCGCGCTTGACGGCATGTCGGCCCAGCTTGGCGCGGCGGGCGTCGACGTCGGCGCCATGGAAGAGGCCCCCGAGGAAGAGGCCGCCGCCGCCGAAGAGGCAACGGGCGAGGCCGAGGCCCCGGCCGAAGCAAGCTCCGAGACGCCGGCGGAGAGCTGACAGTCACGAAACTGACACCGGGGGCAGGGTATCCCGCCCCCGATTACCCCGCCCGAGAGGGGCGACAACGATCCGAGGAGAGCCGACAATGGCGATCACTGCTGCACAGGTGAAGCAACTGCGCGACCAGACCGGCGCAGGCATGATGGACGCGAAGAAGGCGCTGGCCGAATGCGATGGCGACATGGACGCCGCGCTGGACTGGCTGCGCACCAAGGGGCTGGCCAAGGCCGCCAAGAAATCTGGGCGCACCGCCGCCGAGGGGCTTGTCGCGGTGCGCGTCGAGGACGGCCGCGGCGTGGCCGTCGAGGTCAATGCCGAGACCGACTTCGTCGCCAAGAACGCCGAATTCCAGGAGATGGTGGCCAAGATCGCGGAGGCCGCGATGACGGCCGATGACGTGGAGGCGCTGGCCGAGGCCACGATCGACGGCAAGTCGGTGTCCGAGACCATCACCGACAAGATCGCCAAGATCGGCGAGAACATGTCGCTGCGCCGCATGGCGAAGATCGAGGGCGACACCGTCGTCTCCTACGTGCACAACGCCATGGCCGACGGCATGGGCAAGATCGGCGTTCTCGTGGCGCTCAAGGGCGACGCGGCCTTCGGCAAGCAGGTCGCGATGCACGTTGCGGCCTCGAACCCCGCCGCCCTGGACGAGGCCTCGCTCGATCCCGCCGTGGTCGACAAGGAACGCGAGCTGCAAAAGGAGATCGCCCGCGAATCCGGCAAGCCCGAGCAGGTCATCGAGAAGATGATCGAGGGACGCATGAAGAAATACATGTCGGAGGTCACGCTGATGGGTCAGGCCTTCGTCGTTGACCCCGACAAGACCGTCGCCGAGGCCGCCCAGGAGGCGGGCGCCGAGATTGCCGGCTTCGTCCGCTTCGAGGTGGGCGAAGGCATCACGGTGGAAAAGGAAGACTTCGCCGAGGAAGTCGCCAAGGCCGCGCAGGGCTGAGCCCGCCCGGAGCACCCGGGTTGTCCATCGCAGGCGAAATGATCGGTGCCGCCCCCGAGGGGGCGGCACCTTTTTTGCCGCTGTGCATTGGGGATGGGAAACAGCGGGTCGGAACGCGATCTAGGTGGTCGAAGGAGCCGGCCAACAAGAACCCGGGGCAGAGCCTTGTAATTGCAAGGGTTCCCCGGGCAATGTTCCCTGGCTGACAAAGCCACCACTCACGGAACGCTTGCATACTGCAAATTAACGTCGCGTCACGAAAGTCAGGAAAACCCTACTTTGCCTGCCCTTCGCAGGAAACGGGCGCGGGCGCACCGGGGCAGCCTGCGCGCGTTACCCGTCGAGGATGAAGATCTGGTTCTGGAACGCGGCCTTGAGTACCGCCTGCGCCGTCGTCTCCACCCCCAGAGCCGCGCGGGCGAGCCTGAGGTGTTTTTCCACCGTGGCCGGGGTGAGATCGAGGATCGTCGCGATGTCCTGCACCGTCTTGCCGTCGCCGACCCAGCCCAGCACCTCCCGCTGGCGGGGGGTGAGCGCACGCGAGGGCGAGGCGTTGGGCAGCGACAGGATCTTCAGATGCGCCACGTTGTTCAGCGCCAGGATGTCGTCGCCGTGACGCGCCCAGACCGCGTCGGCGTCCTGCTGGGCCATGCCCGACCGTGCCGCCAGCGAAACCGCCCCCTTGGCCCGCGGCGACAACGACTTGAAGCTTATGGTGTAACCCGCCGTCACGTCGTTGTCCCGGTTGAACGCCACGACCGCGCGTTCGCGGTCCGTCAGTTCGCCATCCGCTTCCATCCGCTCGAGTTCCGCCCAGGAACAGGCGCCGGTGTTGGACAACACCCAGCGCAGCATCGGCGCATCCCGGAACAGGCCCTTGCCGATGAAGGTGTCGGTGTAGGACGCCGGATGGTTCGTCAGCATCAGGAAATCGTCCGGATCGCCCAGCGACGTCTGCGTCAGGTAGCGGCTGTAGCCATAGATCAGCCGGTCGAAGCCGTAGTCGGCCATCAATCGCGTGTGCCTGTCCCACAACGCCTCGATGCTGGGGGCATCCAGCAGCGCGTTGAGACGGGACGTCTCGATCATCCGGCGCGGTCCTCCAGCGCGCCGAGCAGGGCCTCGATGGCCAGCGGGTAGCCGGCCGCGCCGAAGCCGCAGATCACGCCCAGCGCGACCCCCGCAATCATCGAATGGTGGCGGAACGCCTCGCGCGCATGGATGTTCGACAGATGCAACTCGACCGTCGGAAGCGCCACGCCGGTGATGGCGTCGCGCAGTGCCACCGACGTGTGCGTGTAGGCCCCGGCATTGAGCACGATACCGTCATGCACGCCGCGGGCGGCATGGATATGCTCGACGAGCGTGCCTTCGTGGTTGCTCTGTGCCGTCTCCACCTCGATGCCGAGGCTGCCGGCCTTGTCATGACACATGCGCTCGATGTCATCCAGGGTGGTGCGGCCGTAAACTTCGGGCTGGCGCGTGCCCAGCAGGTTCAGGTTCGGTCCGTTGAGGATCAAGAAAGACGTCATGGCAAAAATCCTTTGGGACATTCCTCATATCCGCAAGCGGCGGTTCTTGTCGAGGGCAGGTTGAAACCGTGAGGGATGGAGTCGCGTCGTTGTTTCAGGGCGAGCGCAGAACGCGATCCGACGGTCGAATGTTTCACGTCGACGCGATGCGTCAGGATCGTGGTGCAAACGGTTGCGAGAAAACAATTTCGGCGCTTAGGCGGCACCACGGCCAGTGAATAGATATTTAACATAATATTGATTATGCGCTTTGATGCAGCGCCGGATTACCGCCGTCGCGCGGCGCCAAGATGATAGATGCGCGCCCCCGTCTCGAAAAACGCCGACTTCATCCAGACCATCCTTTCGCCGTAGGACTCCACGGGGTCCAGCGGCAATTCGGCCTCCCCGCCGGTCAGCAACGCGCGCGCCAACGCTTCCCCGAACACCGTTCCCGGTGCGATGCCCCGTCCCGAGTAGCCGTAGACGGCGTAGCCGTCCGGCCCCAGCCGGTGGATGCGGGGCAAGTGGTCGGCCGTCATGGCGATGCGCCCGGACCATGCGTGCGTTACCGTTGTCGCGGCAAGCTGCGGGAAAAGCTGCGCCAGCTTGCGCGCGGCCCAGCTCCGCTGGATGCCGGCGGCGTCGGCGTCACCCATGCCACCGAGGATGAGCCGCCCGGCGCTGTCTCGGCGCAGCGCGGTCATGACAAGGCCGGTGTCCCAGCATCCCTCGCGTCCCGGCAGGATGTCGCGCGCGACATTGTCGCCCAGCGGCTCCGTCGCCATCTGGAAGAAATTGACGACCGGCACGCGTGGCACGGCCGTGGCTTTCGTCGTCCGGTGATAGGCGTTTGTCGCGACCAGCAGCGCGCGGGCCCGCACGGCGCCCGTGGGGGTTTCGACGTGCCATGCGCCGGCGGCGTGGTGGACAGCAAGTGCCGGGCTGGCCTCGTACACCTGCGCGCCCGCCTCGCGCGCCGCACGCGCCAGCCCGCGCGCATAGGAAAGGGGTTGCACCGTGCCGGCCCGGGGGTCGTGCAGCGCACCGGGGAAACGATCGGTCCCGGTGCGGTCGTGCACGGCCTCGGGCCCCATCAGCCCCACCGGCGCGCCGCGGTCGGCCAGCTGCGCTTCGCGGCGGCGCAACTCCGCCATGCCCCCGGGGCCATGCGCGAGGTGCAACGTGCCGCTGCGGGTGGCCTCGCATTCTATCCCGTGCTGCTCGATCAGGCCGAAGACGCGGTCTGGCGCCCGGGCAAGCACGTCATTGAGCCGCTCGCCCGCGGCGCGGCCCAGCGTCTCGCAGACATCCTCGGGCGGCATCCACAGCCCCGCGTTGACAAGGCCGACGTTGCGTCCCGAGCCGCCGTGACCGACGGTGTCGGCCTCGAGCAGGACGACATCGGCCCCCTGCCCCGCGGCACGAAGCGCGGCGGCGCAGCCGGTGAAGCCGCCACCCAGGATCACGATATCGGTGTCGACGCGCTCTTCCAGCGCCGGCGCGGAAAAGCGCTCGGCCGCGGTTTCGCGCCACAGGATGCCCAGCCCGCCGCTCATGCGCGGCGGCCCGGGGCTGTCACGGTCACGGCGGGCGTCATGCCGCCACGTTAGCGGCCTGCGCGCCCCTTGCAAATCCCGCGTCGTTTCCGAACCGTCAGAAAAACGCCTGCAACCCGGTCTGCGCCCGGCCGAGGATCAGGGCGTGCACGTCGTGCGTGCCCTCGTAGGTGTTCACGGTCTCCAAGTTCAGCATGTGCCGGATCACCTGGTATTCGGCCGAAATGCCGTTGCCGCCGTGCATGTCGCGGGCCTGCCGCGCGACGTCCAGCGCCTTGCCGCAGTTGTTGCGCTTGACGAGGCTGATCATCTCGGGCGCGGCCTGGCCGGTGTCGAGCAGCCGGCCCACCTGCAACGCACCCTGCAGCCCCAGCGTTATCTCGGTCTGCATGTCGGCCAGTTTCTTCTGGAACAGCTGCGTCTGGGCCAGCGGGCGCTTGAACTGTTGCCGGTCAAGGCCGTATTGTCGCGCGGCGTGCCAGCAGAACTCGGCCGCGCCCATCGCGCCCCAGGCGATGCCGTAGCGCGCGCGGTTCAGGCACCCGAACGGCCCCTTCAGGCCCTCGACGTTGGGCAGAAGCGCGTCCTCGCCGACCTCGACGTCCTCCATCACGATCTGGCCGGTGATGGACGCGCGCAAGGACAACTTGCCGTCAATCCTGGGCGCGGAAAGCCCCTTGGCGCCCTTTTCCAGCACGAAACCGCGGATCTTTCCGCCGTGTGCCTCGGACTTGGCCCAGATCACGAAGACGTCCGCGACGGGGCTGTTGGAAATCCATGTCTTCGTCCCGGTCAGGCGATACCCGTTGTCCGTCTTCTCGGCGCGGGTCTTCATGCCCGCGGGATCGCTGCCCGCGTCCGGTTCGGTCAGGCCGAAACAGCCGATCCATTCGCCTGCCGCCAGTTTCGGCAGGTAGCGGGTGCGCTGGTCCTCGGTGCCATAGGCGTAGATGGGATACATCACCAGGCTGGATTGGACGCTCATCATGCTGCGGTAGCCCGAATCGACACGCTCGATCTCGCGGGCGACAAGGCCGTAGCCCACGTAGTTGCCGCCAAGGCCGCCATAGGTCTCGGGGATTGTCGTGCCCAGCAGGCCCATTTCACCCATCTCGGCGAAGATCTCCGGGTCCGTGCGCTCCTCGTTGAAGGCCTCGATGACGCGCGGTTGCAGTTTCTCCTGGGCGTAGGCGCGGGCACTGTCGGCGATCATGCGTTCCTCCTCGCCCAGCTGGTCGGCCAGCCGCAGTGGATCCTGCCAGTCGAACGCGGCAAGGTCGGGGGCGTCCTTGGGGGATAGATCCGGGGAATCCAGCGTCATCGGTGTATCCTTTGCATTGCGCCAACTGCATGTTTGACTTAACGATAACGCCATGGATCTGCTTGTTCCAACGACTTTTCCGCATCCTTGTATGCAGAAATCGCAAGTATGACCGCCCCGCCCCGTCGCTTCCTGCCAGGCATCGGCGCGTTGCGTGCGCTCGAGGCGCTGGACCGCCTCGGCAGCGTCACCGCCGCCGCGCGCGAGCTTGACCTGAGCCAGAGCGCCGTCAGCCGGCAGGTGCAGGCGCTCGAGACCCAGCTTGACGCCACGCTGGTGCGCCGCGCGGGCCGCGGCCTACAGCTGACCCCCGAAGCGGCGGATTACGCCCGGGACGTGCGCGCGGCGCTGAACCAGATCGCGCGAGCGTCGCTCAAGCTCACGGCAAACCCCTCGGGCGGCACTGTGGAGCTTGCGATCCTGCCGACCTTCGGCATGCGCTGGCTGGTGCCGCGGCTGGCCGATTTCGCGCGCCGCCATCCCGAGGTGACGGTTAACCTGACCACGCGGCTGGCGCCGTTCGACTTCGGGGCCGAGCCCTTCGATGCCGCGATCCGGTTCGGTACGGGCGACTGGCCCGGCACGCGTGCGCTGCGGCTGCGCACCGAGCGCGTGATCGCCGTCTGTGCGCCGGCGTTGCTCGCGGGCGAACGCATCACCGGCCCGGCCGACGTGCTGCGGTTACCCCTGCTGCACATACAGACACGTCCCGACGCATGGCGTGCCTGGGCGGCGGCGCACGGCGCGCAGGCCCCCGCCCCCACCGGGGCCGGAACGGTCCACGACCAGTTCTCGACGATCACGCAGGCGGCGCTGCACGGGATGGGCGTGGCCCTTTTGCCCGATTACCTGGCGGAACAGGATCTTGCCACCGGCCGGTTGGTGGCCGCCTGGGGCGGGCCCACGGAAAGCCCCGGTGCCTATTACCTGGCGTGGCCGGCCGACCGTGCGCGCGACCCGGCGCTCGCGACCTTCCGCGACTGGCTGGCCACCCGGGCCGAGGACGAGGACGCCCTGCCCCGCTGAGCGGCGAAGCCGACCGGGCAAGGTATTCCACCGGTTCCCCCGGTTTCGGCGTTCGGCTATAGTTCGCGCGAGGCAACGCACAAGGGGCAGACGGGGTGAGATCGGGGGCAATCAAGGGATCCATCGGGGTCGTTTATGCCGGCACCGTCCCGGGTGTCGGGCGCGGATGAGCGCACGGCAGCCATTGCTCTACGTCCTGTCAGCCGGGCGGACGGGGACGGTATTCCTCGAACGGCTGATCCATCGCCATTGCCCGCATGTGACGGCCGAGCACGAGCCCGCACCCTCGCGCTACTTGCTGATGCTTGGCAATCTGCGCAACGATACCGGCCTGTTGCCCGGCTTCACGCGGCGGTTCGCCCGGTGGCATCAGGACCGCCGTCACGGCGAGGATGGCACCTACATCGAGATCAACCCGTTCCTGTGCCCCGTGACGGACCTGCTGGCACGCCCCGACAGGCCGGTGCGTGTCGTTCACATGGTACGCGCGCCGGGGGAATGGGCGCAGTCCATGACGACCTTCAAGGCGTCGGCGCGGTATCGGCACGTCATCGATTACGTGCCCTTCGCGAAACCTTATCCGAGTCCCCGCCCGAAAGGCTGGCGGCAGCTGCGGCCATTCGAGAAGGCCCTGCACCGTTGGAATTGGTGCAACACATGCATCGCCGGGCTGGCAGAGGAGGCCGAGCGGTATGCGCTGGTGCGCAGCGAGGACGTGTTCACGGCGAATGATACCGTGCGGAACGCGGCACTGGAGCGCGTGTTCGCCGCGCTGGGACTGGACATGCCGCCGGATCTGGACCCGGCGCTGTTTCAAGAGCGGGTGAACCCCGCGCCGGCGGGGGAAGACCTGCGCGACGTGGCCGCCGTGCGGGAAATCTGCGGCGAACACGCGAGACGCTACGGCTATGACGTCTAGGAGCATGCGCTATCTGCAGGCCGGCGCGGTCAGCCTTGGCCTTCTGGCATTGATCGTATGGTTTGCGGGTGGCCTTTCGATCGATATCTCCCGGGTACGGCCGGCATTGCTTGTGCCGACGTTCGCGGCTTACGTTCTGGTTCTGGTCCTGCGCGGCACGGCATTCCGAACGATCACGCAGATGCCCGGCGCGCCCCGGGCGGGCCGTTGGATCACCCTGGCTGCGCGGCATCAGCTTGTTTTCGTGCTGTCGCCGTCGGGTGCCGGAGATGTCGCTTTCCCGGTGATCGCGAACCGGATGCTCGGCATGCCGATTGGAGAAGGCGCACGACTGGTCGGGGAAGCGCGCCTTCGCGACATCTGCGTCCTTGGAGGGCTTGGTTGCGCGGGGCTGGCCGGCGCCGGGCAAGCGCCGCCGCTCCTGTTTGCCGGAACCGTCGTGGCGGGGGTATTGCTTTATTGGGCCGACGGTGCGGTGGCGACCATGGTGGCGCTCGTCCAGCGGCTGTGGCCGCGACGCCGGCCGCCGCTGACCCCGCCACCGGAGCGCCACGGAGGCCACCGCGCGATGGCGGCCCTTCTGCCGGTTGCCCTGTGGCTGACCGCGTCTTGCGGGGTGGCTGCCGGTTTCGGCGCGGCAGGTCATCCGCTGGACCTTTTCGAAAGCTGGATCATGCTTGCCGGGCTCAACGTCGTGGGGGCCTTGGCGGTATCCATCGCGGGATTCGGCGTGGCCGAGGCGGGCGCGGCGGGTGTGCTCACGTTCCTTGGCCTGTCGCTCGCCCGGGCGGCGTCCATCGCCATATTGGCGCGGCCCCTGCTGCTCTTGTCGAACGTCGCCGCCTGCGGGCTGATCGAGCTGACGGCGCGGCTGGTGCCCGGAACTGCCCGGCCCGGGTGACGAAAGGCTCCGTTGCGGTTCAGGAGTCCGCCGATCCTAGTCCCGCGCTCCCGCTGCGCGCGCGCGTGGCGCACCTTCCCCCTGCGTGCCGACCTGTTGGGGGCGGCGGGAGGCCCGCAGAACCCTGACACGCCCGAGTTCGCGGTGTAGCGCGGGCCGTTGTGAAGATGCGATGTCGTGGCTGAGGAAATTCAGCAGAAGCTGCACGCCCACGAGAACCGGGAACGCGCTGAGCATGACCGTGCCCGCCGTGGCCGGAACACCCGTGCGCGCGCTTTCGAGCCACGCTGAGGCGCCGAACAGCCCGCCGCCCACCAGCAACGCGAACCCCGCGATCAGGCTCAGAGAGGCGGTGCTGAAATCGCGTAACAGGTAGTTGTAGAATACCCGCTTGCAAAGGTTGCGCAGGTGCAGGCCCGGGAATTTCAACAGCGCGTCCAGTTCGCTCAGGCCGCTTGTCTCGTCGCCGTATACGGCTTCCATCGGCACGTCGCGAACCGCCGCGCGCACGGTGCCAAGGCGGAACAGCAGATCGCTTTCGAAGAAATAGCGCTTGTGCAGCTTGTCCAGCGGCAGGATCGACGCGACCTCGGCGTGGATCGCCGTAAAGCCGTTCGTCGGGTCGAACAGATGCCAGTAACCCGACGAAAGCTTGTTGAGAAAGGAAAGCCCCGCGTTGCCGATCAGCCGGACCGTGGGCATGTGCTGCACGCTTTCGATGTCGAAGAACCGGTTGCCCTTCACGTAATCCGCCTCGCCTTGCAGGATCGGCTCGATCAGGGCCGGGATGAGGCGCGGATCCATCTGGCCGTCGCTGTCGAGCTTGACGATGACCTGCGCGCCCCCTGCGATCGCGGCCCGGTAACCGGTCACGGTGGCTGCCCCGACGCCGCCGTTGACGGCATGGGTCACGACATTCACCCGCCTGTCCTCGGCCTCGAGTTCTTCGAGCACCGGGGCGAGGTCGTCGTCGCTTGCGTCGTTGACGCAGTAGATGCGTTCGATCCCGGCCGGCACCCTGGCGACGACGTCGCGGATGGTTCCCGCGGCGCGGAAACACGGGATCACCACGGCGGTGGTCGAGAGGGCTGACGTTTGCATGATTTCAGGACTCCTTTGCCAGACGGAACGCGCGAATACCCGGGGCGCAGGACGGGATTTCGCGATAGTCGGCCCAGAGCGTGGCGAACTCCGGGTCCTCGCGGAAAAAGGCTATGAAATCCATCGCCAGCCTGCCGACGGCGTGGCGAACGGTACGCGCGTCGACGAAGACCAGCGCGGGATCGTGGGACATGTCCCTGCGCATCGCCGCGTGCTCGGAAGTTTCCGCCAGCTCGAGAACCCGTGCCTGCTCGCCGGTCAGTGTCGGTAAGGCCCTAAGGCGGGTGATGGCGGGCAGGAACAGGCGGCTGTTGGTTGCCGCGATCCAGGCGCGATCCGAATAGTTCGCGACGGGAAACCCCGGATATGGATGGGTCGACACCGCCAAGAAGCCCGCGTCCGCCGGCACGTTGGCCCGTACCATGTCGACGAGACAGGCGGTCCTCTGGCCATAAGTGCCGGCCGCCGAGCGGTTCACCAGCGTCGGACCGGCCTGCAGCCCCGCGATGACGACGCCCGCGCCAAGGGACAGCGCGGCGAGCACGCCCAAACGCCGTGACGGGGCGGCCAGGACGGCCAGAGCCAGTGACATCAGCGCCAGCGTCAGGGCCGGGTAGAAGTGATAGGAATACCCCTTGGTCTGCGCGAGCGCGGCAACGAGAAACCCCGCGGCGGCCAGGGCGGGAACGGTCGGCGCGCTGCGCCAGCCCCCGGCCCCGCACACGCCAAGTGCAAGTGCGCAAAACAAGACCACCGGCAACCGCGCCATTATCACGTCGGACAACGGGGCCCCGAACCCCCAGTAGACCTGCGAGATGCGCGGCATGACCTCGGTCAGATAGGGCGCGGCGAACAGCCAGACGGTCAGCAGATAGACAACGCCGGTGGCGACGAGCGCGGCCGTTTCCACTGTAAGAACCGGCCGGAACCCGCCGCGGCGCAGGGCGAGATAGGTCCAGATCAATGCGGGCACGGCCAGGAAATGGGGTTTGAAGGCTATGCCGATGCCGGCCGCGACTCCGGCAAGGGCCGCATGTCGGGGGCGCCACGTGCCACCTTCGGCCCGGGCCGTGGCGAGGGTCAGCCAAGGCAGGCAGAGCATGATGGCCAGGTGCTCGCGCTGGCCGAAGTCGCGGTGAACCAGAATGGTCAAAAGAAGTGCGAGCAACACGAGAAGCGCACTGCGCGCCGGCCGTTCGAAATGCCCGGAAAGACCGCGATCGACCGCGACCAGCGCGACCGCCGCGAGCAGCAAAACAGTGCCCCGGAAGGTCGCGATCGCATCGGTGCCCAGAAGGTCGGCGACGCCGGCGACGGCTGCCGAGAGCCACCAGATCAGCGGGGGGTTGGCCGCGACGACATCCTCTCCGAAGGTGCCGCCACGCAGGAGCCGAACCGACGAGTCGAGCACCCAGGCCACGTCATGGTTGAGATACGTTAGCCCCTGGACCAATGCGCCAAGTGCCAGCACGGCAAGCGCCGGAACGACACTGACACGGCCGGCCCATGCCGTGGCGGTCGAAGGCGGTATTCCCGTCAGTTTCGTGCTGTTCGCCCGCATTCACGCATGCCCCACACATCCACGCGACAACGGTGATGTGTGAAGATGGCATGAATATGCCCCCAGCTTGTCGTGCACGGGGCCATCCGGTGGCCGTTCGGGTTCGGTCGCTCACCCCAGGGCGTAGCCCGCGCCGCGGACCGTGCGCAGCGGGTCATTGCCACCGTGCTGGCAAAGCGCCTTGCGCAGGCGCCCGATGTGCACGTCCACGGTGCGCGTGTCGACGTAGATGTCGCGCCCCCAGACGCGGTCGAGCAGCTGTTCGCGCGACCACACGCGGCCGGGTTTTTCCATGAAGGTGCTCAGCAGGCGGAATTCCGTCGGTCCCAGCTTGAGGGGCTTGTCGCCGCGCGTGACACGATGGGTTTCCGAATCGAGCACGATATCGTCGTATTCGAGCCGCTCTCCCACGGTCGAGGGGCGCACGCGGCGCAGCTGCGCGCGGACGCGGGCCATGAGCTCCACCACCGAGTAGGGCTTGACCACGTAATCGTCGGCCCCTGTTTCGAGGCCGCGCACGCGGTCGACCTCCTCGGAGCGTGCCGAAAGCATGATGATGGGCACGCCGCGGGTTTCGTTGCGGGTCTTGAGCTGGCGGCAGACCTCGATGCCCGAGACGTTGGGCAGCATCCAGTCGAGGACGATGATGTCGGGGGCGGACTCCTCGACCAGCATCAGCGCCTCTTCGCCGTTCTCGGCCTTGGTGACGCGGAAGCCGTCGGCCTCCAGGTTATAGGCAAGCACCTCGCGCTGCGCCGGTTCGTCCTCGACCAGAAGCACGTTGGGATGATCGGATGATTGAGCCATGGCGGGTGCTCCTATGCGGAGTCTCCCGGGCTCAGCTCGGGATCGACCGCCGTCTTGTCACCCTTTGGCCGCGTCTCCTCGGGCATTTCGCCGGTGGCGAGATAGATCACCTGCTCGGCGATCGAGGTGACGTGGTCGCCCATCCGCTCGATGTTCTTGGCGATGAAGTGCAGGTGCATGCAGGCGGTGATGTTGCGCGGATCCTCCATCATGAAGGTCAGGAACTCGCGGAACAGCGCATTGTACATCTGGTCGACGTCGTGGTCGCGCTGCATGACGTCCCGCGCCAGCGCGGCGTCGCGCTGGATGTAGGCATCGAGAACGTCCTTGAGCATGCGCTCGACCTCCTTGGCCATGCGGCGCAGCGCCGAGGGCGAGCCGTTGATCGGGCTCATCTGCGCCAGCACCGTGGTCCGCTTGGCCATGTTCTTGGCGTAGTCGCCGATGCGTTCGAGGTTCACGCTGATCTTCATGACCGTGAGGATCACGCGCAGGTCGATGGCCGTGGGCGCGCGCAGCGCGATGACGCGGGCGGCTTCCTCGTTGATCGTTTCCTCGAGCCCGTCGATGGCGCGGTCGCCCTGGCGGACCTGTTCCGCCAGTTCCTCGTCGCGCTTTTCCAGCGAGACGGCGGCGTTCATGATCGCCTCCTCGACGAGGCCGCCCATCTTCATGATCTGCGCCTGGATGGTTTCCAGGTCGCGGTCGTAGGAAGAAACGATGTGTTCGTCCTGCATGATGCGTGTCCTTACCCGATGCGACCCGTGATGTAGCTCTCGGTGCGCTCATCCTCGGGGTTGGTGAAAATCGTGCCGGTCTCGCCGAACTCGACGAGGTAGCCCAGATGGAAGAAGGCGGTCTTCTGGCTGACGCGGGCGGCCTGCTGCATCGAGTGGGTGACGATGACCACCGAATACTGTTCGCGCAGCTCGTCGATCAGCTCCTCGACCTGCGCCGTGGCGATCGGGTCGAGTGCCGAGCAGGGCTCGTCCATCAGCAGGACCTCGGGTTGCGTGGCCACCGCGCGGGCGATGCACAAGCGCTGTTGCTGGCCGCCGGACAGCCCGGTGCCCGGCGCGTCGAGCCGGTCCTTCGCCTCGTCCCAAAGCGCGGCGCGCTTGAGCGAGCGCTCAACGATCTCGTCGAGATCGCTCTTGTCGCGCGCCATGCCGTGTATCCTGGGGCCGTAGGCCACGTTCTCGTAGATGGACTTGGGGAACGGGTTCGGCTTCTGGAAGACCATGCCGACCTTGGCGCGCAGCTGCACCGGGTCGACGTCCTTGTGGTAGATATCCTCGCCGTCGAGAAGGATGTCGCCCTCCACGCGGCAGACGTCGATGGTGTCGTTCATGCGGTTCAGGCACCGCAGGAAGGTCGACTTGCCGCAGCCCGACGGGCCGATGAAGGCCGTCACGGTGTTGTCCTCGATGTCGACATCCACGTCCTTGATGGCGTGGGTGTCGCCGTAATAGACCTGCACGTTCCGCGCGGCGAACTTGATTTCTTTTTGTTCCAAGGTGGGCTCGTGTTTTGGGGCGTCATACATTGGCGTGATCCTTTTTCTACCAGCGCCGTTCGAAGCGCCGGCGCAGGAATATGGCCAGCGCGTTCATGAGAACCAGAAAGATCAGCAGCACGCAAATCGCGGCCCCGGTCTTGGCCTCGAAGGCGCGTTCGGGAAAGTCCGACCAGCGGAACACCTGAACGGGCAGAACCGTGGCGCTGTCGGTTATGCCCGAGGGGACATCGACGATGAAGGCAACCATGCCGATCATGATCAGCGGCGCGGTTTCGCCCAGCGCCTGGGCCATGCCGATGATCGTGCCGGTCAGGATGCCCGGCATCGCCAGCGGCAGGACGTGGTGGAAGCTGGCCTGAAGGTTCGAGGCGCCGACCCCCAGCGCGGCATCGCGGATCGACGGCGGGACCGCCTTGATGGCCGCACGGCCGGCGATGATGATCGTGGGCAACGTCATCAGGGCCAGCACGATGCCGCCCGCCAGCGGCGCCGATCGCGGCACGCCGAAGATGCCGAGGAACACCGACAGCCCCAGAAGCCCGAAGACGATCGAGGGCACCGCGGCGAGGTTGTTGATGTTGACCTCCACGAAGTCGGTGAAGCGGTTCTTGGGCGCGAACTCCTCGAGGTAGATCGCCGCGGCCACGCCGATGGGGAACGCCAGACCGAAGGTCACCAGCATCGTCCAGAAGCTGCCGACGATCGCGCCCCAGATCCCCGCCAGTTCCGGTTCGCGCGAGTCGGCGGCGGTGAAGAAACGGGTGTTGAACACCTGGTCGATCTGGCCGGACGCGCGCAGGTCCTCGATCACCACGACCTGCGTGTCCGACACCTTGCGCGCGGATTCGGGCAGCTCGGTCATGTAGAACGCCCAGTCGTCCACGTTCTCGACCGGGCCGGCGTCCAGCGGCGTCATGATCTCGCCCTCGGCCTGCGAACGGTCGAGGCGCGTGAGCTTGATCCAGCCGCCGGCGACGTGGATCAGCAGCGAGCGGTTTTCCTCGTCGAGGTCCTCGGCCCCGCGGGTGCCCGCCGCCCGCTCCTCGAGTTCGGCGGCCTGTTGCAGCAACTGGTCCCGCTTCTTCGCGGCCGCTTCCGAGCGGCGCGTGTTGCGTTCGCGCTTTTCCTCGTTGGACGCGTTCTCGGCCCGCTGGAGATAGACCTGCACGGCGTTGTTCTGGCGCGCGGCCTGCCGGCGCAGCCGGGCGGCATCGTCGACGAGCTGCGCCTTCACGGCCGTCAGCGCCTCGGCAAAGTCGTTGGATGACGTCGAGATCACCGCGGTGCCGTCGCGCATGGTCACCGACAGCTTGCCGCGCGTCTCGATCTGCTCCAGCCGGCCGTATTCGCCCTTGAGGTAAAGGTCGGTCACGTCCGAGGCGAGGAAACGGTAATCGATCGTCTGGCCCACGAGGTCGGGATTGTTCGATACCTTCTCGGCCAGTTCGAAGGTCGCGCCGGTCGAGACGATGTCGTAGAGGTCGCGCTTGGCCGTCCGCCCCTCGATCGCCGGGAAGGTGTCGCGCAGGGTCTGCTTGGTCAGACCGTTGAAGTTGGCGCGCAGCAGCGTTTTCGGATCGCGCTGGCCTTCCTCGATGCCCAGCTCCTCCTCGGAGATCGTCACCGGCAGGATGACATAGCTTTCTGTCACCGCCGTCGCCGCCTGGCTGACCACCGAGTAAAGCAGCGTGAACAGCGCCAGCCCGGCCACCACGATGGCGGTGATGCCGTAGCCCTTCAGCCGCGCCTCGGCGAAGCGGCGCTTCTTCAGCCCCCGGCTGCGCCGCCCCAGAAGAGACCCGTGATGTCCCGTCGTGTCCGCCATGATCCGGTCCTTATTCGTAGGATTCGCGGTAACGGCGCACCAGCCGCTGCGCGAGCATGTTCATCAGAAGCGTGATGCAGAACAGCGTGAAGCCGAGCGTGAAGGCCGGCCCGGCGGCGGTGTCCGCCTCGGTGTCGCCGGTGATCAGCATCACGATCTGCACGGTCACGGTGGTCACGGCCTCCAGCGGGTTGGCCGTCAGGTTGGCGCCCTGCCCCGCGGCCATGACCACGATCATCGTCTCGCCCACCGCGCGCGAGAACCCCAGCAGCGCGGCCGACACGATCCCCGGCAGCGCCGCCGGCAACACCACCTGGCGCATGGTTTCGGCGCGCGTCGCGCCCAGCCCGTAGGAGCCGTCGCGCAGCGCCTGCGGGACCGAGTTGATGACGTCGTCGGACAGCGACGAGATGAAGGGGATGATCATGATCCCCATGACCACCCCGGCCACGAGCGCCGATTCGCTGGCAATCGGGATGCCGATGGATTCACCCGTGTTGCGCAGGAAGGGCGCCACCGTGATCGCGGCGAAGAAGCCGTAGACGACGGTGGGAATGCCGGCGAGGATTTCCAGCATGGGCTTGACCGTGCCGCGCACCTTCTTGGTGGCGAAGTCGCTGAGGTAGATCGCGGCGAACAGCCCCACCGGTATCGCGACCAGCATGGCGATGAGCGTGATCAGCAGCGTGCCGGCGAACAGCGGGATCGCGCCGACGTTGTCGGGGTCCATGTTGCCGGTGTGCACGCCCGACAGCGGGCTCCAGGTCGTGCCGAACAGGAACTTGTCGATGCGCCAGTCGAGCTCGGCGAAGAAACCGATCGTCTCGAAGATCAGCGACAGCACGATCCCGATGGTGGTCAGGATCGCGATGGTCGCCATCGCGGCGAGGATCGCGCGCACGACCTTCTCGGTCCGGTTGCGCGCGCGGTACTGCGGCGAAACCGATCGCTGGGTCGTCACCGCCGCGAGCATGGCCGCGCCCACGACCAGCACGATGCGGACCCACGTCCATGTGGTGGATATCGAGGAATACTCGGCCGCGATGCGCTGGCGAAGCTCGCCGGTCTGCGAGGCGACCCGCCCCTCGGCCAGCGCCTTGGCGTCCGACAGGATGAGCTGACGTTCGATGAACGCCGTATCCGGCGCGGCCTCGCCGATCTGCGACAGCAGTGTCTGCGTCATGATGTAGTTGGGCACGACCGTCAGCAGGATCAGGAACCCGATCCCGGCAAGAAGCACCCAGAGAAGGCTGTAGGCGCCGTGGTAGGACGGGCGTGAATGCAGGCTTGCCGGTTGCCCGCCCGACATCACCTGCGCGCGATGCCGCGCCAGGAAATAGGACGCCAGCGCCAGCACCAGCACGAAAGCGGTCAGAACGGCGATCATCAATGCCCCCGGGGGAATTTGTTGTGGTGCGATTGCGGCGGCGGCGCGCCGGGGTCGCAGGGGGCCGCGCGGGCCCCCTGCCGTCCTTCAGGCGTGGATCAGTCCCACTCGTTGCCGGTCATCGGCTCGAGGTTGGCCACGTTGCTGCTGATCTTGTCGAACATGTCGTCGGGCAGCGGGATCAGGCCCTTTTCGACCAGGTAGCCGTCGGGGCCGGCGGCCTGCTCGGACATGAACTCGTTGGCGTATTCCTGGATGCCCGGGACCACGCCGACGTGCGCGTTCTTGATGTAGAAGTACAGCGAACGCGACACAGGGTAGTCGCCCGAGGCGATCAGGTCGAACGTCGGCTCGGTGCCGTCGACCGTGGCGCCCTTGATGACGTCGCGGTTCTGGTCGAGGAACGAGAAGCCGAAGACGCCCAGCGCGTCGGGGTTGGCTTCCAGCTTGGAGACGATCAGGTTGTCGTTCTCGCCGGCCTCGACGTAGGGGCCGTCCTCGCGGATTTCCATGCCGGTTTCGCCGCAGTCCTCGCCGCCGGCCTCTTCACAGCCGGCTTCCATGACCAGCTCTTCGAAGGCGTCGCGGGTGCCCGAGCTCGGCGGCGGGCCGAGAACCTCGATCTCGGTGGCCGGCAGGGCCGGGTTGATCTCGTCCCAGGAGGTGGGCTTGGGGCCGGTCTTGGCCAGGGCTTCCCACAGCTCGGCGCGGGTCAGTTCGAAGTCGGCGCCCGACTTCTCGTTCGCGACCACGATGCCGTCATAGCCAACGACCGCTTCGGTGACCTCGGTCACGCCGTTTTCCTGGCACATCTCGAATTCGCTGGCCTTCATGCGGCGCGAGGCGTTCGTGATGTCCGGGTGCTCGGTGCCGACGCCGGCGCAGAACAGCTTCAGGCCGCCGCCCGAACCCGTCGATTCGACGACCGGCGTCTGGAAGTCGGTGGTCTTGCCGAATTGCTCGGCGACGGCGGTCGAGAACGGGAAGACCGTCGACGAACCGACGATGCGGATCTGGTCGCGCGCCGAGGCAGCGGTCGCCGACACGGCCGCGATCGCCACGGCGGAGGCGGTCAGTTTAACAAAGGACATGCTTAGAGCTCCTGATTTCGTTTGCAGCAGACCACCCAGGTGATGGCCTCATCCGCGGTGCTATTGGTCGTCGGCGACGCTTTTGTTACAGATATGTAACAGTTTTATGACGGTGCGTTTTGCCGCCGGAGTCTCGGCCCCGCGCACGTCATCCACGGATGTCGCACGGCACGATGACGGTGAACTGCGTGCCCTCGCCCGGGGTGCTGTCGATTCGCAGCCGCCCCCGGTGACGGTTGATGATGTGCTTCACGATCGCCAGCCCCAGCCCGGTGCCGCCCATCTCGCGCGAGCGGTGGCTGTCCACGCGATAGAACCGCTCGGTCAGCCGCGGAATATGCACCTCGGCGATGCCCGGTCCGGTGTCGCGGACACGGGCGATCACCGCCGGGCCGCGCAACGCGGGCTCGTGGCTCACGGTTTCCAGGTCGACTGTCACCTGCGTGCCCGCGCCGCCGTATTTGATCGCGTTTTCCAAGAGGTTGGTGAACACCTGATGCAACTGGTCGGAATCGCCGGGCATCGGCGCCGGCTGATCGGTGCCGGCAAAGGTGAGCGTCACGCCGGCCTCGTCGGCCAAGGGCTGCAGGGACTGCTGCACCGAGGTCAGCACCTGCGCCAGGTCCACCCGGTCGGTCGGGCGCACGCGCTCCTCGCTTTCCACGCGGCTGAGCGACAGAAGGTCCTTGACCAGGCGTTCCATGCGCATCGCCTCGGTCTGCATGGTGGCCAGGAACCGCTCCGCTGCTTCCGGGTCGTTGCGCGCAGGGCCCCGCAACGTCTCGATGAAGCCCAGAAGCGCGGTGAGCGGCGTGCGAAGCTCGTGGCTCACGTTGGCGACGAAATCGCGGCGCATCTGGCCCGCCTGTTCGAAATGCGTGATGTCCTCGAAGCAGACAAGCACCCCGCTGCCCAGCCGCGTCTCGACGAAGGCGCAGGAGACGACGAAGGTGGTGTCCTGCGCCCCGTCGCTGCTCAGGAACCGGGTCTTGCGCGGTTCATGGTCGCTCAGGCAGGCCTCGATGGCATCCAGCACCGTGGGCTGGCGCAGCGCCGTGATGAAGTGGCGCCCCACGATGCCCTCGCCCAGAAGCCCGCGGGTATGGCGGTTGGCGCCGAGGATGCGCTCGCCCTGCCCGATCAGGACGGCGGGCAGCGGGATCGCCTCCAGAAGCGCCGATATCTCCTCGGTGCTCACCTGTGCGCCCCTGCCGTCATGCCTCGCGCAGGCCGTCCCGGAACCGGCGCATGTTCTGCTGGTAGTGCAGTGCGCTGGCCTTCAGGGCCTCGATCGCATCGGCGTCGAGCTGGCGGACGACCTTGCCCGGCGCGCCCATGACCAGGCTGCCGTCGGGGATCTCCTTGCCCTCGGTCACCAGCGCGCCCGCCCCGATCAGGCAATCGCGCCCCACCCGGGCGCCATTGAGCACCGTGGCCCCCATGCCGATCAGGGTGTTTTCCCCCAGCGTGCAGCCGTGCAGCATCGCCTTGTGGCCGATCGTGCATCCGGCGCCGACGGTCAGCGGATAGCCCATGTCGGTATGCATCACCGTGTTTTCCTGCACGTTGGTGCCCGCCCCGATGGTGATCGGCTCGTTGTCGCCGCGCAGCGTGCAGCCGAACCAGACCGAGGCGCCGGAACCAAGGATCACCCGCCCGATCACGTTGGCGTCGGGCGCGATCCAGACATCGTCGTCGTCGGGCAGTTGCGGGGCGTGGCCATCGAGTGCGTAAAGGGTCATGTCATCTCCTCGAATTCGGCATGGAGTTGCTTGACGTGCTCGTTCAGCCACGGTTGCTGGATGCGCTTGAGCCGGGCCGCGGTGACGATGCTCTTGAGCCGCGCCTCGGTCTCGTCCAGGTCGTCGTTGATCAGGACGTAGTCGTATTCCGCCCAGTGGCTGATCTCGTCCCAGCTCTTCTGCATGCGCTTTGCGATCACCTCGGCGCTGTCCTGGCCGCGCGTCTTGAGGCGGCGATGCAGCTCGTCGATCGACGGCGGTAGTATGAAGATGGACAGCGTGTGCTGCCCGAGGCTGGAGTTCTGGATCTGTTGGGCGCCCTGCCAGTCCACGTCGAACAGCACGTCGGCGCCGCCGTCGATCGCCGTTTCCACCGGCCCCTTGGGCGAGCCGTAGAAATTGCCGAAGACATGCGCGTGTTCGAGCATTCCGCCGTCGGCGACCTCGCGCTTGAACCCCGCCTCCGTCAGGAAATGGTAGTCCCGCCCGTCCACCTCGCCCGCGCGCGGGGCGCGCGTGGTGGCCGAAACCGAAAACGAAATCGTCGGGTCCCAGTCGCGCAGCCGGCGCGACAGTGTGGATTTCCCCGCGCCCGAGGGCGATGACAGGATGATCAGCAGGCCACGGCGATCAGGCACGGCGGCGGGCTCCCTTGTTTCGCGGCGCGCGGCGCCGGCCGGTTCTACTCGACATTCTGGACCTGTTCACGCATCTGCTCGATCGCCGATTTCAGCTCCAGCCCCACCGCCGTGAGCCGCTTGTTCTGCGCCTTGGAGCACAGCGTGTTGGCCTCACGGTTGAATTCCTGGGCCAGGAAATCGAGCTTGCGCCCCACCGGCGACCCCTGTGCCAGCAGCTCGCGCGCCGCGCCGACATGGGCACGCAGGCGGTCGATTTCCTCGGTCACGTCCGCCTTTACGGCCATCACCGCAAGCTCCTGCGCCACGCGCTGTTCGTCGGCGCCGTTCGCGTTGTCGAGAACCCGCGCCAGCGCGTTTCGGAACCCTTCGGCCATCTCGGGCGCGCGGGCCTCGGCAGCCTCGGCCGCGGCGTCGGTCAGCCGCGCGATCTCGTCAACCTGGCCGTCAAGGACGTCGCGCAGGGCGCGTCCCTCGGCCGCGCGCATTTCACCGAAGGCCCCGAGGACGGCTTCGAAATCCTCCAGCAGCGTGGCCGCCAGGGTCGTGGCGGCCTCGTTCGTTCCCGGCGCGTCCAGCACCCCGCGCAGACCCAGGATGTCGGCCGCGCGCGCCGGGGCCAGCGACAGGCCCTTTTCCAGGGCGCGGGCCTCGACTTGCCGTATCATCTCAAGCGCCCGGTCCAGCGCGGCGGGGTCCAGCGCGGCATCCCCCTGCGCGCCGTCGGCGCGCACGCGAAGCGTGAGCGTGACGTTGCCGCGCGACAGGGCCGCCGTCAGGCGTGCGCGCAGCGGCGCCTCGAGGCCCTCGATCCAGTCGGGCAGCCGCAGCCGCAGGTCCAGCCCCTTGCCGTTGACCCCGCGCAGCTCCCAGCTCCAGGCGTGGCCGTCGCGGGCGCCCTGCGCCGTGGCGATCGCGGTCATGGAATTCAGCACGCCGGTACTCCTTGTTCCGGTGCCGCACCGTCCTAGCCATTCGCCGGCGCGCTGGCAAGCGCGCCCGCGGCCGGTGCCGCGGGCGGTTAACCAGATGCAAGGAATTTTAGCGAAATCCGCGGCGCCCGTGGCATGATGGCGCGTATGACGCGACATCGGGTGACATCATGGATGACACGGGAAACCATTCTTTCGTAACCGCCAGGCACACCGGTCCCGGCGCAAGGGCGCGTGCCGCGGTGGTCGACCACTGGCAGGCGCTGCGCAACGCGGGCGCCGCGATTCCGCGGCGCAGTGACATCGATCCGCGCCGGATCGGCGCGGGGCTGGAATACGCCTTCATCGCCGAACGCATCGCCCCCGGGCTGGCACGCCTGCGCATCGCCGGCACGCACCTGGCCGACCTGATGGGCATGGAGGTGCGGGGCATGCCGCTGAGCGCCTTCGTCGTGCCCGGCGATCGCGACGCGCTGGCCGACGCGCTGACAGAGCTTTTCGATGGGCCGGCCGCCGTTCGGGTCACGCTGCGCGCGCCGGGCGGCCCGGGTCGACCCGCGCTGACGGGCGGGTTGACGCTGCTGCCTCTGCGCAGCGATCTGGGGGATGTGTCACGCGCGCTTGGCAGCCTCGCGACCGAGGGCGCGGCCCGCCCGGGCCGCACCCCGCGGAGGTTCGGGATCGTGGAGATATCCAGCACGCCGTTGTCGGCGGCGGCCGCGCGGGCCGCGGGCACCGCAGGGGTGGGCAGCAAGGCCGCCAATTTGCGACCGACCAGGGCGCCGCATCTTCGGCTGGTGACCTGCGACGACTGAAAGGCGGCCGCGCGATCCGGCGCTACACGGCCGCTTGTGCCGCGTGCCCGCCGTGCCGCCCCGACAGTTCCTCTGCCACGAGGAAGGCCAGTTCGAGCGACTGGCTGGCATTGAGCCGCGGATCGCAGGCGGTGTGGTAACGGTCCGACAGGTTCTCCTCGCTGACGGCGCGCACACCGCCGGTGCATTCGGTCACGTCCTGGCCCGTCATCTCGAAATGCACGCCGCCGGGGATCGTGCCCTCGGCTCGGTGGACGGCGAAGAACTCCTGCACCTCGCGCAACACCGCGTCGAATGGGCGCGTCTTGTAGCCCGAGCCCGACTTGATGGTGTTGCCGTGCATCGGGTCGCAGACCCAGAGCACCTCGGCGCCTTCCTCCTGCACGGTACGGATCAGCTGCGGCAGGTGATCGCCCACCTGGCCCGCGCCGAACCGCGCGATCAGGGTCAGCCGCCCCGGCTCGTTGTCGGGGTTCAGCGTGGCCAGCAGGCGCTTGAGGTCGTCGGAGGTCATGCTGGGGCCGCACTTGAGCCCGACGGGGTTCATCACCCCGCGGGCGAACTCGACATGCGCGCCATCGGGCTGGCGGGTGCGATCGCCGATCCAGATCATGTGGCCCGAGCCCGCCAGCCAGTTGCCCGAGGTCGAGTCCTGCCGGCACAGCGCCTCCTCGTATTCCAGCAACAGCGCCTCGTGGCTGGTGTAGAAATCCACCGTCTGCAGGGTGTGCGCGCGGTCGCTGTCCACGCCGGCGGCCTTCATGAAGTCCAGCGCGTCGCGGATCCGGTTGGCCATGTCGCGGTATTTCGCGGCCTTCTCGCTTTCGGTAAAGCCCAGCGTCCAGGAATGCACCTGGTGAACATCGGCATAGCCGCCGGTCGAAAAGGCGCGCAGCAGGTTCAGCGTGGCCGCCGCCTGGGTGTAGGCCTGCAGCATCTTCTGCGGGTCGGGGATGCGCGCGGCCTCGGTGAACGCCAGCTCGTTGACGATATCGCCGCGGTAGCTCGGCAGTTCGACGCCGTCCTTGACCTCGGTGGGCGCGCTGCGCGGCTTGGCGAACTGGCCGGCCATGCGGCCCACCTTCACCACGGGCACCTTGGCGCCGTAGGTCAGCACCATCGCCATCTGCAGCATCACCTTGAAGGTGTCGCGGATCGCGTCGGCCGAGAACTGCTCGAAGCTCTCGGCGCAGTCACCGCCCTGAAGCAGGAAGCCTTCGCCGCGGGCGGCCGCGCCGAGCTCGGCCTTGAGCTTGCGCGCCTCGCCGGCGAAAACCAGCGGCGGAAAGCGTGACAGGCGATCCTCGACCTCGCGCAGCGCCGCAGCGTCGGTGTAGTCGGGCATCTGCACCCGGGGTTTGTCCCGCCAATCGGATTTCTGCCACTGTATCATCGTCGATCTCCGCTTTCGCACGTCCGGGATCGTTCTATACTAGAGGTGCCGGCCGGACGCCACACGCGGTTTGCACGAATCGGCGCGAATCGTTTGTCCGGCCCTTGTCAAACGCGGCGATTTCGTGAAAGAGGAGCGGACCAATCCGGACAGCCGTCAAGGACCAACTGCCGATGCAGACGGACACGCCCAAGGTCGAGGTGGACACGCGCGGTGCCCCGCGGCGTTTCGTTTTCGTGCTACTGAGCGATTTCACCTTGCTGAGCTTCGCGGCGGCGGTCGAGTGCCTGCGGATCGCCAACCGCATGGCGGGCGCGGAGCTTTACCAATGGAAGGTGGCCGGCGATTCCGACGACGGGATCATCACCTGTTCGGCCGGGTCGCGGTTCCAGCTCGACATGGGGCTGGAGGAACTGACCCGCGACGATACCGTCCTGCTGTGCGGCGGCGGCGATATCCAGCGCGCCACGACCAAGCGGCTGCTCAACTGGGTGCGCCGCGAGGCGCGGCGCGGGCTGAGGATGGGCGGGCTTTGCACGGCGTCCTATGTCCTGGCGCGCGCCGGGCTGCTGGACGGCAAGAAGGCCACGATCCACTGGGAAAACCAGGACAGCTTCGCCGAGGAGTTCGACGAGGTGGAACTGACGAAATCGGTGTTCACGCTCGACGGCAACCGGATGACGACCGCCGGGGGCACCTCGTCGATCGACCTGATGCTCAAGGTGATCGCCGACGACCACGGCGAGAAGCTGGCCAACGCGGTGGCGGATCAGTTGATCTATTCCTCGATCCGCACCGACCAGGACACCCAGCGGCTGTCGGTCCCCACGCGCATCGGCGTGCGCCATCCCAAGCTGAGCCAGGTCATCCAGATGATGGAGGCCAACATCGAGGAGCCGATCAGCCCGGCGCTCCTGGCCAAGCAGGTGGGCATGTCCACCCGGCAGCTGGAACGCCTGTTCCGCCGCTACCTCAGCCGCAGCCCCAAGCGGTACTACATGGAACTGCGGCTGCAGAAGGCGCGCAACCTCCTGATGCAGACCGACATGACCGTGATCAACGTGGCCCTGGCCTGCGGCTTCGCCTCGCCGTCGCATTTCTCGAAATGCTACCGCGCGCATTACAACACCACGCCCTATCGCGAGCGCGGCACACAGGCGGCGCGGCTGTCGGTCTGAGGCACCGCCCGTGGGGCGTCACGGCGTCATGCGGTAGAGCGCGCCCGTGTCAACCGACAGGAACCAGATGCCGCCTTCGGGGCCTTCGGCGATGTCGCGAACGCGGCCCGTTTGCGGGCCACTGATTCGCTCGATTTCCTCCAGCGGGCGTCCGGCCAGGTGAGAGATATGGTCGAACTTCAGGCTGCCGACGAGGAAATGACCTTTCCACTCCGGCCAGAGCTTGCCCGAATAGATTATCATGCCCGACGGCGCGATTGACGGATCCCAGTAGAAATCGGGCTGCTCCATACCTTCCTTGTGCGTGCCCACGCCGATCTTGGCCCCGGAGTAATGCGTGCCGTAAGCGATCACCGGCCAGCCGTAGTTGGCGCCGCGGCGGACGCGGTTGATCTCGTCCCCGCCGCGCGCGCCGTGCTCGACCACCCAGAGCTTGCCCGACAGGTCCAGTGCCGCGCCCTGGGGATTGCGATGGCCGTAGGACCAGATCGCGTCCAGCGCGTTGGTGCGGTCCGCGAAGGGATTGCCGGGCGGGATGCTGCCGTCGCGCGCGATACGCAGCACGGAGCCGTTCGCGCGGCCCAGGTCCTGCGCCGACGGCCGGTCGCCGCGTTCACCCACGGTGACGAAAAGGTTTCCGTCGGGGGCCTCGACCACCCGTGACCCGAAGTGGCGGCCGCCGCGTGTGCCCGGTGTCATTTCCCAGATCACGCGCCAGTCGGTAAGGCGGCGGGTGTCTTCGGCCAGCCGCGCGCGGGCCACCGCGGTGCCGGCCCCGCCGTTCTGCCGCCGGGCATAGGTGAACACCAGCTCGCGCGTCTGCTCGAAATCCCGTGGCACCAGCACATCCAGCAGGCCACCCTGCCCCACCGCCGCCACCGGCGGAACACCGTCGATCGCGTGCCGGCCGTCCTGCGTGAGACGCAGCAGCCGGCCGCCCCGCTCGGTGACCAGGATGCTCGCGTCGGGCAGAAAGCCGATGGCCCAGGGTTCGGTCAGCCCGTCCGCGACGCGCGTGACCTGAACCGGCCCCGCGGCCGTCTGCAGGGACGCCGCGCCCGCGGGCGCAGCGCCCAGGGCAACCGCGGCAACGAGAGCCAGGGCAAGGTTTCGCGCGATACGTGTCATTCGGGCCTCCGTGGCTGCGAAATGGCGCCGCACGATCGGCGCGCGCCGGGATCACTGCACCCAAGTTAGGACGAAAACGGCCACCGAAAAACCGCCGCACCGTGCAGTCCCGGCGGGACGGCGCCGGATCAAGGCTTTTCAAGGGGGGCGGGGATGAATAAGCTCGCGCCGGAACCAACGGAACCAACCAGGGAGAGTTTCAATGAAGAACCTGCTCATGACCAGCGCCGCGATGGCGCTTGCCGCCGGCCCGGTCGCGGCCGGCAGCCACAGCGAGGAGATCACGCTTGGCGTCCTGATGGGCTTCACCGGCCCGATCGAGTCGCTGACCCCGCACATGGCGGATGCCGCCGAGATGGCAATGAAGGAAGTCAGTGACAGCGGCAAGCTGCTCGACGGCATGACGGTCACCGCCGAGCGGGGTGACACGACCTGCATCGACGCCTCCGCGGCCACGGCCGCCGCCGAGCGGCTGGTCACCGCGGAAGGCGCGAAGGGGATCGTCGGCGCGGCCTGCTCGGGTGCCACCACCTCGGTCCTGTCGAACGTGACCAAGCCCAACGGCGTGGTCCAGATCTCGCCGTCGTCGACCTCGCCGGCGCTCACCACCATCGAGGACAACGGGTTCTTCTTCCGCACCGCGCCGTCGGATGCCCGCCAGGGCAAGATCATGTCCGACATCCTGATGGACCGCGGCATCGAAGAGGTCGCCGTCACCTACACCAACAACGACTACGGCAAGGGTCTCGCCGACAGCTTCGAGCAGGCCTTCGAGGAGGCCGGCGGCACGGTGACCATCAGCGCCGCGCACGAGGACGGCAAGGCGGACTATTCCGCCGAGGTGGGCGCGCTGGCGTCGGCGGGCGGCGAGCGCCTTGTCGTCGCGGGCTACGTCGACCAGGGCGGCAGCGGCGTGGTGCGCTCGGCGCTCGACACCGGCGCCTTCAGCACCTTCCACTTCCCCGACGGGATGATCGGCACGAAGCTCGAAGAGAACTTCGGCACGATGATCGACGGCTCCACCGGCCAGCTGCCGGGCACCGACAGCCCCGGCAAGGACAAGTTCGAGGAGATGGTCGGCGATGCCTTCGACGCGACATCGCCCTTCACCGGTGAATCCTATGACGCCGCGGCCCTTATCCTGATGGCCATGCAGGCCGCGGGAAGCTCGGACCCCGCCGAATACAAGGGGCACGTGATGGACGTGGCCAATGCGCCCGGCGAGGAAATCCTTCCCGGCGAACTGGGCAAGGCGCTCGACATTCTTGCCGATGGCGGCGACGTCGACTATGTCGGCGCGACCGCGGTCGAGCTGATCGAACCGGGCGAGTCGGCCGGCAGCTATCGCGAGATCGAGATCAAGGACGGCGAGATCACGACGGTTCAGTACCGCTGATCGCGCGCCGCAAGGCAAAGGTCAGCCCGGGCCCGCGCCCGGGCTGATCCAACAATTCCGGGCCGCCAACCGGCCCGATGGGGGGACATGCATGATCGTCGTCGAGGACGTTCACAAGCATTTCGGCGGCTTTCATGCCGTCGATGGCGCGAACCTGGCAATCGAACCGGGCACCATCACCGGCTTGATCGGGCCGAATGGCGCCGGAAAAACCACCCTTTTCAACGTGATCGCGGGCGTTCTTAAACCCACCTCCGGGCGCGTGACGATGGCCGGCGAGGACATCACGGGCCTGCCGCCCCACACGCTGTTCCACAAGGGGCTGCTGCGGACCTTCCAGATCGCGCACGAGTTCGCCTCGATGACGGTCCGCGAGAACCTGATGATGGTTCCCGGCGACCAGTCGGGCGAGTCGCTGTGGAAGACATGGCTGCACCGCGGCCGCATCGCGCAGGAGGAGCGCGCGCTGGCCCGGAAGGCGGACGAGGTTCTGGAATTCCTGACCATCGACCACCTTGCCGACGAGAAGGCGCGCAACCTCTCGGGCGGACAGAAGAAGCTTCTGGAGCTTGGCCGCACCATGATGGTGGACGCGCGCATCGTTTTCCTCGACGAGGTCGGCGCCGGCGTGAACCGCACGCTGCTCAGGACGATCGGCGACGCGATCCTGTCGCTGAACCGGGACCGTGGCTACACCTTCGTGGTGATCGAACACGACATGGATTTCATCGACCGGCTTTGCGACCCGGTGATCTGCATGGCCGAGGGCAAGGTGCTGGCCGAGGGCACCCTTGACGAGATCAAGTCCGACGAGCGCGTGATCGAGGCCTATCTGGGCACCGGGCTGAAGAACAAGGAAAAGGAGACCGCCGGATGAGGTGTGCCCGTATCCTGCCCGTCTTGCTCGGTCTGGCCGTCCTGGTGTCGGGCGCAGCGCCGGCATCTGCGCAAGAGGTCGTGGGCACTGCGACGATCGAGGGCCGCGCGGTCGAACTCCTGTCCGACCGCACCTGGCGTTACGCCGTGGAGGACGGATGCCGCGACCTGGGCGAGGGCGTGTCGTTCTGCGATGCACCCGAGGAATGGTCCCGCACCCAGCCGCCCAACGCCGACATCGCCGCCAGCTACCGGATCGGCGCGCGCCACTACGGGCAGCTGGTGGTCGAACCGGTGGGCACCGAGGACGGGCTGACACCCGAACTGGTGCGCGAGGCGGTCATCGAGAACTCGGCCGCGTCCATCGACGGCACTGCCGAGGCCGTCGAGACGATCGAAACGAAACCGGCAGAGATCGACGGGCGCGCGGCGGAAACCATCGTCTATGGACTGGCGTTTGACGACATGGAGGTCGTCTATGCCAACACGGTGCTGCTTCTGCCCCAGCGCACGGTGCAGGTCGTGACCTATGGCATCGCCTCCGGCTACACCGATGCCCATCGCGCCCTGCACGCGGAATTCGTGGCGCACACGAAGGTAAGTAACTGATATGAAAAAGCGTTTCGGAAAGTCCGCGGCACGCGGAGCGTGGGGGCAAGGATGAGCGGCGGCCCGTACGACGACCGCGGCAACAAGGACCGCACCATCGCCAACCCCGATGGCATGGGCGAGCTGCGCCCGGCCGGCACCGAGGAAGAGGCCCGCCCGGCCCCCGGCGCCGACGGCCCATTCCTGATCGGCGAGAACATGACCGGCGGCTACGGGCGCGGCCCCGACATCCTGCATGACTGCACCGTGTCGGTTGACAGCGGCCAGATCGCGGTGATCGTGGGGCCGAACGGTGCCGGCAAGTCCACCGCGATGAAGGCCGTGTTCGGCATGCTCGACCTGCGCGGCGGCGCGGTGCGGCTGGCGGGCGAGGATATCACCCGCCTCACCCCGCAGGCCCGGGTGCGCAAGGGGATGGGCTTCGTACCGCAGAACCACAACATCTTCACGTCGATGACGGTGGAGGAGAACCTCGAGATGGGGGCGTTCATCCGCACCGACGACATCAGCGAGACGATGGAGCAGGTCTTCGACCTGTTTCCCATCCTGCGCGAGAAACGCCGGCAGCCTGCCGGCGAACTCTCGGGCGGGCAGCGCCAGCAGGTCGCCGTGGGGCGCGCGCTCATGACCAAGCCGAAGGTCCTGATGCTCGACGAGCCCACCGCCGGCGTGAGCCCGATCGTCATGGACGAACTGTTCGACCGGATCATCGAGGTGTCGCGCACCGGCCTTCCGGTCCTGATGGTCGAGCAGAACGCGCGCCAGGCGCTGGAGATCGCCGACATGGGCTACGTCATGGTGCAGGGGCGCAATGCCTACACCGGATCCGGCAAGGAACTTCTGGCCGACGCGGAAGTACGGCAGAGTTTTCTGGGGGGATGAGGATGCAAAGAACATTGACGGCGCATCGTCACGGGGCTTGCGCCGCCCCGTTTGCCCGGTCCGCGCTTGTGTTTTCCCGACATTTATCCACAGATTCTGGGGATAAATCTGTGGAAAGCTTTTCCGTTGCCGATTTCCACGGCAAATGCGTGGCCTCGGGCGTGTCGGTGGCGTTCCAGCCGGCCGGGAGGTGCAGCTGATGGATTTCCTCAACGCCATCGTGGCCCTGTCGAACTTCGTTCTGGTGCCCGCGATCGCCTATGGCAGCCAGCTGGCCCTCGGTGCGCTGGGGGTGACGTTGATCTACGGGATCCTTCGGTTTTCCAATTTCGCCCACGGCGACACCATGGCCTTCGGCACGATGGTCACGATCCTGATGACGTGGTGGCTTCAATCCATGGGTGTCAGCCTCGGGCCGCTGCCCACCGCCCTGCTCGCCCTGCCCGTCGGGATCGTCGGCTGCATGGCGCTGGTGCTGATCACCGACAGGGTCGTGTATCGCTTCTACCGTGAACAACGGGCCAAGCCCGTGATCCTCGTGATAGTGTCGATCGGGGTGATGTTCATCCTCAACGGGCTGGTGCGCTTCATCATCGGACCGGGCGACCAGCGCTTCGCCGACGGTGAGCGCTTCATCATCACGGCCTTCGACTTTCGCAAGATGACCGGCCTGCAGGAGGGTCTGGCGCTCAAGACCACGCAGGGCATCACGCTGGTGACCGCCGTCATCGTGGTGGCGCTGCTGTTCTGGTTTCTCAACCACACCCGCGCCGGCAAGTCGATGCGCGCGTATTCCGACAACGAGGATCTCGCGCTGCTGTCGGGGATCAATCCCGACCGCGTGGTGATGATCACCTGGCTGATCGTGGGCGCGCTGGCGACGGTGGCCGGCGTCCTTTACGGCCTCGACAAGTCCTTCAAGCCCTTCACCTACCTGCAGCTTCTCCTGCCGGTCTTTGCCAGCGCCATCGTCGGCGGGCTGGGCAACCCGCTGGGTGCGATCGCCGGCGGCTTCGTCATCGCCTTTTCCGAGGTGATGGTGACCTACGCGTGGAAGAAGGTTCTGGGCCACCTGCTGCCCGAGTCGCTCGAGCCGTCGGGCCTCGTGCAGCTGCTGAGCACCGATTACAAGTTCGCCGTCAGCTTCGTGATCCTGCTGATCGTGTTGCTGTTCCGGCCGACGGGGCTGTTCCGGGGGAAAGCGGTATGAACGAAACACTCAGGAACGTCTTTCTGTTCGCCTTCGTCGCGGGGCTCATCGTGCTTTCCGGCGTGATGCAGAGCTGGAACACCGCAATGGTCATCGTGAACATGGGGCTCGTCAGCGCCGTGATGTCGCTGGGGCTGAACCTGCAATGGGGGTTCGCGGGGCTGTTCAACGTCGGCGTCATGGGCTTCACGGCGCTGGGCGGGCTGGCGACCGTGCTGGTGGCCATGCCGCCCGTGACCGAAGCCTGGGCCGCGGGCGGCTGGCGCATCATGCTGGGACTGCTTTTCGGCGCCGCTGTGATCGCGGCGGCGGCGGTGGTGCGGTACCGGATGCGCCCCTCGCGCCGGCGCGCGGCGGCGATGGTCACGATCCTGGTGGTCGGGTTCTTCGTCTACCGCTGGATCTTCGATGCGGGCGTTCAGGCGGTCGAGGCCGTGGACCCGGCGAAAACCGGCTACCTCGGCGGGCTCGGCCTGCCGGTCGTCCTGGCATGGCCCGTCGGCGGGCTGTTGGCCGCGGGCGCGGCGTGGATCATCGGCAAGGCCGCGCTCGGGCTGCGCTCGGACTACCTGGCCATCGCCACCCTGGGCATCGCCGAGATCATCATCGCCGTGCTCAAGAACGAGGACTGGCTGAGCCGCGGGGTCAAGAACGTCACCGGCATCCCCCGCCCCGTGCCGTATGAGATCGACCTGCAGTCCGATCCCGGCTTCGTGGCGAAAGCCGAGGCGATGGGGTTCGACCCGGTCACCGCGTCGTCGCTCTTCGTCAAGGTCATTTACGCCGGGTTCTTCGCGGCCGTCGTGGCGGCCCTTCTGGTGCTGGCGCAACTCGCGCTGAAAAGTCCCTGGGGCCGGATGCTGCGCGCGATCCGCGACAACGAGGTCGCCGCCGAGGCCATGGGCAAGGACGTCACCCGCCGCCACCTTCAGGTCTTCATCCTCGGCTCGGCCGTCTGCGGCATGGCCGGCGCGATGATGACCACGCTGGACAGTGCCCTCATCCCCACCACCTACCAGCCGCTGCGCTACACCTTCCTGATCTGGGTGATGGTGATCGTGGGCGGCTCGGGCAACAATCTGGGTGCCGTTCTTGGCGGGTTCCTGGTGTGGTTCCTTTGGGTGCAGGTGGAGCCGATGGGCCAATGGTTCATGGCCACCATCACCGCGCCGATGGCCGAGGACAACGCGCTGCGCGTGCACCTGCTGGAAAGCGCCGCGCACATGCGCCTGCTGACCATGGGCGTGGTTCTGCTGGTGGTGCTCCGGTTCAGCCCGCGCGGGCTGATTCCGGAAAAATAGGCGCGGGCGGCCTCCCGCCCCGCCCGGTCAGCGGCCCTTGAACAGACCGCCCAGGATTCCGCGCACGATGCGCCGGCCCGTGGTGCCCTTCAGTTCGCTGACCACCGCCTGGCGCAGTGCATTTCCGATCTCCGCCCCGAAGGTGCCGCCTTGCGCGCTCGAGCGGCCCACTCTCCTGCCCGTGTAGCGCCGTGCCGCATTGAACTCGCGCGCCATCGCCGGCCTGTCCCTCACGGCCGTTTCCGCCGCCTCGGCGGCCTGTGCCGCCTCCGTCGCGCGTGCGGCCAGCATTTCATGGGCGGAATGACGGTCCAGCCGGTGGTCGTATGTCCCGGCCACCGGCGAGCCCGCGATGATCCCGGCGCGTTCCTGTTCGGTGATTGTCCCGAGCCGCGACGACGGGGGGCGGATCAGCGTGCGTTCGGCGACGCCCGGCGCGCCGTCCCCGGTGAGCATCGAGGTCACCGCCTCGCCCACGCCGACGTCGCGAATCGTGTCGGCGGTGTCGAAACGCGGATTCGGGCGATATGTTTCCGCCGCGCGCATCAGGGCCCTGCGGTCACGCGCGGTATAGGCGCGCAGCGCGTGTTGCACGCGGTTGCCCAACTGGCCGAGAATGTCGCCGGGCACATCGTCCGGGTTCTGCGTGACGAAATAGACGCCAACGCCCTTCGACCGGATCAGGCGGGCGACCTGCTCCACCTTGTCGATCAGCGCATCGGGGGCATCGTCAAACAGCAGGTGTGCCTCGTCGAAGAAGAAGACCAGGCGCGGTCTGTCGGGATCGCCCACCTCGGGAAGCGTTTCGAACAGGTCTGACAACAGCCACAACAGGAAGGTCGCATAAAGGCGCGGCGCCCGCATCAGCCGGTCGGCGGCAAGGATGCTGATGCGCCCGCGCCCCTCGCCGTCCACGCGCATCAGGTCGCCGAGGTCGAGGGCGGGTTCGCCGAACAGCCGCGCACCGCCCTGGTTCTCCAGCACCAGCAACTGGCGCTGGATCGCCCCGACGGAACGCTGCGAGACGTTGCCGTATCGCAGCGACAGTCGGCGGCCGTGCTCGCCCACCCAGGTCAGCAGGGCCTGCAGATCCGCGAGATCGAGCAGCGGCATGCCCTCTTCGTCGGCGACGCGGAAGGCGATATTGATGACCCCTTCCTGTGCGGGCGTGAGATCCATCAGCCGCGACAGCAGCAGCGGCCCCATCTCGGACACGGTCGTGCGCACCGGATGCCCCTGGACGCCGAAAAGGTCCCAGAACGTCACCGGGAAACTTTCGTATCGATAGCCGTCGAAGCCGATCCTGCGGGCACGATCCGTAAACGCGCCATGAAGCCCGGAATCGGAGGCGCCGGGCATGGCCAGGCCGGCGAGGTCGCCCTTGACGTCGGACAGGAACACCGGAACGCCGGCGGCCGAGAACCCCTCTGCCAGGATTTGCAGGGTCACCGTCTTGCCCGTGCCCGTTGCCCCGGCGATCAACCCGTGGCGGTTGGCCATGCCCAGGGCCAGCGCCTGGGGCGCGGCGTAATCCTTGCCGCCGCCGCCGATGAAAACCCGGGAATGCATGCACCGCCCTCCGGCAAGATTTTTCCTTGCCATGACCATACTAAGTTAACGATTGCCCGCTAGTGTGTTTTTCATCCGGGGGTTTGTCCTCTTCCCCCGGGGTGACTTCCTCCCTGTCAGACTGGCCGCACCGTCTTGGTGCGGCCCTTTTTTTGCGGAAATTGTTCCGCGTTGCCTGTTGACGGATAGCGGTAACTGTCATAGCGTCCGGCCAAATACTAAGCCGGCCAGTCTGGCAGGGAGTGGATTGCAAAAAGGGGCCATCGCGCCCCTTTTTGTCGTCTTCCGGCGCGCCGGGCGCTCACCTGACGATCGACGGTGCGCGGCAGATTTTGGCCTGACAGACCCGACTTGCCGTGTTACGTGGCTGGTGATCCAATTTCCTTCAGCAAATGGTGAACCGATGCGAAAGACCATTTCGACACTGACGTTTGTTGCGGCCCTCGTCACGGGCGCAGCCGTCTCCGCCCAGGACGCAGCGGACGAAACACTCTCGATGGGAGAGGAAGTCCAGCAGCGCGAAGAGGCGACCTACATCAAGGAGGAATACGGCGACTGGAAGCTTCGCTGTTTCCGCAGCGAGGCCGAGGAAGACCCCTGCCAGCTTTACCAGTTGCTGCGTCAGAACGAGGATGTGCAGCGTCCTGTTGCCGAGATCAGCGTGTTCCGTCTGCCGGAAGGTGGCCAGGCCGAGGCCGGTGCCACCGTCATCGTGCCCCTGGGCACGCTGCTGACGCAGGGCATGCAGATCGCGGTGGATGACGGCAAGGCCAAGAGCTACCAGTTCGTGTTCTGCAACCAGGTCGGCTGCATGGCGCGGATCGGCCTGACGTCCGAAGACGTCGAGGCGTTCAAGCGCGGGGCGGAGGCAACGCTGCGCATCGTTCCCGCGCAGGCGCCGAACCAGAACATCAACATTCCGGTTTCACTCACCGGCTTCACCGACGGTTACGAGAACGCGTCGGTCGTTCGGAACTGAGGCACCGATCAAACAGCTCGTGTTTGCAGGGGCGCCGTCCGGTCAAGGGGCGGCGCCCTTTACGGTTGTCCGATTGCAAAGCCGGTGCTCACGGCGCGCGCCGCAGTGCCAGGACAGCGTTGAGGCCCCCGAAAGCGAAGGCATTGGACAAGGCCACCTCGACGGGCGCCTCGCGCGCTTCGTTGGGAACCACGTCCAGCGCACACTCCGGGTCGGGTTCGTCATAGCCGATGGTCGGCGCCACGATCCCGTCGCGCACCGCCATGATGCAGGCCAGCAGTTCCACCGCGCCGGTGGCGCCGATCAGGTGGCCGTGCATCGACTTGGTGGACGAGATCATGAGGCTGTCGGCGTGGGGGCCGAAAACATCCGCGACCGAGGCGCTTTCGGTCTTGTCGTTGGCCGCCGTCCCCGTCCCGTGCGCATTGATGTAACCCACCTCCTCGCGCGGGATGCCGGCGTCGCGCAGCGCACCGGCCATCGCCCGCGAGGCGCCCTGCTTGGACGGCATCACGATGTCTGCCGCGTCCGAGGACATCGCGTAGCCGGCCACCTCGGCCAGGATCTCGGCGCCGCGGGCGCGGGCGTGCTCGTATTCCTCGAAGACGAAGACGCCCGCGCCCTCGCCCTGCACCATCCCGTTGCGGTTGGCGCTGAACGGACGGCACCCGTCGCGCGACATCACGCGCAATCCTTCCCAGGCCTTCACGCCGCCGAAACACAGCATGGATTCCGACCCGCCGGTGATCATCGCGGGCGTCATGCCCGTCCGCACCATCTGGAAGGCCTGCGCCATGGCATGGTTGGATGACGCGCAGGCCGTCGACACCGTGAAGCTCGGCCCCTTGAGGTTGAACTCCATCGACACGTGGCTGGCCGCCGCGTTGTTCATCAGCTTGGGGACCACGAAGGGATGCACCCGGTTCTTGCCGTCCTCGTAAACCGAGCGGTAGTTCTCGTCGAGCGTGGTCATCCCGCCGCCCGAGTTGCCCAGCACCACACCCGCACGCGCGGCCAGTTCGCCGCTGAATTCCAGCCCGGACTGCATGATCGCCTCGCGCGCGGCGACGAGCGTGAACTGCGTGAAACGGTCGTAGAGCGCCAGTTGCTGGCGGTTGAACCGCTTGTCGGCCTCGAACCCCTTGACCTGCCCGCCGATGCGGATCGCGAGCCGCTCGACATCGCGAAAATCCAGCTCGGTGATGCCGCAGCGGCCCTCGCGCATGGCAGCGAGCGTTTCGGGCACGGTGTGGCCGAGCGAATTGATCGACCCCGCCCCGGTAATGACGACGCGTTTCACGATTTCTGGTCTTCCACGAGCTTCTCGATGCCTTTCACGATGGCGGCGACCGAGGAGATGTCGAAATCGCTTTCGGTGGGCTCGTTGGCGTTGAACGGCACGGAGATATCGAATGCCTCCTCGATGGCGAAGATGCTTTCGACAAGCCCGAGGCTGTCGATCCCGAGGCTGTCCAGCGTGCTGTCCATGGTGACGTCGGCAGGATCGAGCACCGCCTGTTCGGCGATGATCTCGATGACGCGGTCCTTGACTTCCATCTATCCCGTCCTCTTGCGCTCGCTGCCGTGGATTTAGTCGCTCGCGTCCTGCTTGAAAACAGCTTTCTTGAGCGCCGCGACATCCGCGAAAAGCCGCGGCAGGCGACGCAATCCCTTGTAGGTCGCGATGTGGCTGTCCATTTTCATAGCCGGGTAGCCCAGCACGACGCGGCCGGCGGGCACGTTGGCAAGCACCTTGGTTCCGCCGCCGGTGATCACGTTGTCGCCGATGAACAGGTTGTCACCGACCCCGGTCTGGCCGGCAAGAACGACGTTGTCCCCGATGCGCGTGGAGCCGGCGATGCCCGTGAGCGCGCACAGCAGGCTGTCACGGCCGACGTTCACGTTGTGGCCGATCTGCACGAGGTTGTCGAGCTTGGTGCCGTCGCCGATCACCGTGTCGCGGATCGTTCCGCGGTCGATGCAGCAGTTCGCCCCCAGTTCCACGTCATCCCCGATCCGCACCGAGCCCAGCGAATGGATGCGCGCATAGGGTTGGCCGCGGGTCTCGCCACGGTCGCCCAGCGTGTCGCGCACCCGCTCGACGGCCGATTCCTCCGGCGTGACGAAGGAAAAGCCGTCGCCCCCCACCACGGCACCGGGCTGGGCAATCACCCGCGCCCCGATCACGGCCCGCGCGGCGATCCGCACGCCTTCGCGCAGCAGCCCGCCCGCGCCGATCCGTGCCTGCGCGCCGACGAAGCACTGCGGCCCGATCACGGTGCCCGCGCCGATGACCGCGCCGGATCCGATCACCGCCAGCGGTCCGACGCTGACGCCCTCGCCCAGCCGGGCCGTCTCGTCGATCACGGCCGAGGGGTGGATGCCCGTGGTGCGGTCTTGCCCGGTGTCCATCATCCGGGTCAGCCCGGACATCGCGTAGCGTGGCCGCGGCGCAAGAACGGCGGCGTCCAGTCCCAGAGCCTGCCAGTCGGCCCCTTCCCACAGCAGGGCAGCCCGCGCGGCGCCCTTTGCGAGATCCTCGGCATACTCGGGCTTCATGGCCAGCGCCAGCGCGCCCGCGTCCGCGTCGGCCGGTTCCGCCGCGTGGGTCACTGCAAGGTCCGTGGCGCCGCAGGCCCGCGTGCCCAGGGCTTCGGCGATTTGCGCGATCGTGTAGGACATCTGTCTCCCCTCGGGTCGGGGAGGGTTTAGCCCTGAACGCCCCGCAGCGAAACCCCTGCGCGGGACAACGCCTGCCAGATTCTGCCGTCACGCCCGTAGATGTCATCGCGGTATTGCAGTTGCCCGCGCGGGGTGGTGAAGGCCGTGCGGTAGATGATGTGCACCGGGACCTGCTTTTCCAGGTCCACCTGCGTTTCGCGGCCCGTGTCGAGGATCCTGTGGAAGAACGGCTTGGGGTTTTCCATCTGCCGCGCAAGCAGCGTGTAGGCGAACTCGAACGGCTGCTCCAGCCGGATGCAGCCGTGGCTGTAGGCACGGCGGTCACGCTGGAAAAGGTGCTTGGCCGGCGTGTCGTGCAGGTAGATGTTGTGCCGGTTGGGGAACATGAACTTCACCAGCCCCAGCGCATTGCGCGGCGACGGCGGCTGCTTGAGGTTGAACGGGAAGGTGTTGCGCGTGTAGGCGTTGAAGTTCACCGATGCCCGGCTGACCTGCCGTCCGCTGGCGGTGTAGAGACGCAGGTGGCTGGCCGCGCCGGGGTTGGCCTGCATTTGCGGCAGGTATTCGTTCACGGCGATGGAGCGCGGCACGTTCCATGTCGGGTTGATGACCATGTGTTCCATGACGTCCGAGAATTCGGGGCTTTCGCGGTCGGGCACATCCATCCCCACCACCGCCTTGGTGCGGAAGGTCACGCGGTCATCGTCGACGATGCGTGCGCTGAAATCGGTGAGGTTCACCAGCACGTGGCGTTTGCCGCGGTCGCGGTTGAGCCAGCGTTCGCGCTCCATCGCGACCATCACCGATTGCAGGCGCTCGCGCAGCGGCGTGTTGATCTCGCGGATCGTGTCACCGCCGGCCACGCCATCGGCCTTCAGCCCGTGGTCCTGCTGGAAGCGCAGCACGGCACCTTCGAGGCGCGAGTCGTAGCGGCGGCTGACACCGCGGTCGAGGTAGCCCATGGCGATCAGCCGATCCCGCAGCGCGACGACGGCCCGCCCCTGCTGGCCCGGCTTCATGGCACGTGCCGGCACGGTCGGGCCCCACCCGCCCTCGGCCAGGGCCTGTTCAAGCCGCATCTTGGCCTTCATGAGCCGTGCATACTCGTTTGTCTGGGGGGGAAGCGCGCGGAAGAACGCGCGGGGGCTGGCCCGCGTGAACACCTCGAGGTTGAGCTTCGCGCTGCGGTAGGGAATCTCGCGCTTGATGCCGTTGACCACCTGCTTGGGCTTGAGCGCGCCGGTGCGCATGTTCTGTGCCAGCCGGGCGAAGGTCAGGCTGAGGCGCGCCTCCAGAAAGCCCAGCTCGCGCGGCGTGTCGGCCGAACGCATGGCTGCCAGCAGACCGTCCGCGTCGTAGCGGCGCGCGGGCAGCCCGTGCGCCGCCGTCATGCCGATCGCTTCCAGAAGCGCGGCGCGGCGCGCGCGGTGCACTTCGGATTCGTCGGTCCAGATTCCCTCGTAGTCGCGCGCCTGGTAGAACGACGCGACGGACGGGTTCTGCGCCGCTCCCTCGGCGACCGCCTGCTTGAAGGCGGTTACCTGGGCCTCGGCCGGCAGGGCGATGACATACAGCGCTGTGAGGGCGGTCAAGCGGGTCAGGTAGGTGCGAAAGACGGCGAA
This sequence comes from Roseovarius salinarum, assembly GCF_002834145.1. GTDB lineage: Bacteria > Pseudomonadota > Alphaproteobacteria > Rhodobacterales > Rhodobacteraceae > Roseovarius > Roseovarius salinarum. The sequence continues at coordinate 244,771 of NZ_PHNT01000002.1, forward strand.
CATCGAATACCCCATGCAAATCCAGGTGCCAGACGACTAGGTCGAGCACGATTTTTCCGCGCGCGCGCACTGCTTGTCCACTCAAATTTTGTTCAACGACATTGCAAGGGTGTCGGTTCGTGCCGAAGCGGGGCGTTCCTGCATCGAAGCGGGCAAAGTGGCCACACAGGCGGCTTTTGCGCGAAATACCGCCGAAATTCCTTGAAACCGTCGTTTTTCGACGCACCGGGCTTGGTCGATGATTCCCGATATGTCATAAAACCGGTGCATCCTGGGGGTGGATGGAAGACCGCGGTAACGCGGCGAAACAACGGCAAGCGACGGGACAGGCGCGAAACATGACCGAACACAAATCCCGCAGCGTGACGCGTCGCGCCCTACTGGGTGCATTCGCGGCAACCGCTGTCACGGCAGCCCCGACATACTCCAACGCCTTCGGCCTCCTGCGCGGCGCGGGCGATGTCCGGCGGCTCAAGATGACCTCGCCGCGCACCGGCGAGCAACTCAACATGATCTACTGGATCGAGGGCGACTACATTCGCGATGCGATCCGCGAGATCACGGTCTTCATGCGGGACTGGCGCACCGACGAGGTCAAGGAGATCGACACGCGCACGATCGACATCCTCGCCGCGGCGCACAACCTGCTGGAGGTCGACGAACCCTACATGCTGCTGTCGGGCTACCGCAGCCCGGCGACCAACAAGATGCTGCGGCGTCGCTCCAGCGGGGTGGCGAAGAACTCGCGGCACCTTTACGGCCAGGCGGCCGACGTGCGGCTCAACTCCCGCTCGGTCAACCAGATGTACCGGGCGGCGATGGCGTGCCATGGCGGCGGTGTCGGACGGTATTCCGGCAGCAACTTCGTTCACATGGATTGCGGCCCGGTCCGCAGCTGGGGCCGCTGACGCTTCGCCACCCGCATCTCTCTTTCTCTCAGGTGGCATCACGAAACCCCGCACGGTCCGGACCGTGCGGGGTTTTCACTTGCAAGGGCGTCCGCCCCGTCCGACAAGGCGACGGACACCGCCCCGCGGCGGCGCGCGGCCTCACCGCGGCCGGATCCGGGCCGGCTCGTCGGCCTGGAGATAGGCCTCTTCCTCCGGCGTCAGGTCGATCTTGTCGAAGCCCGTGATCATCGGCCTGACGTGTTCGCGGAAGCTGTGACCGACGGTCAGCAGGTAGACATGCGCGATCACGAAGGCGGCGATGGCATAGGCCGCCAGCAGGTGGATGTTCGACACCAGCCCGGCCCAGAAGGTCGCCTCGGGCGCGGTTTCCCAGAAGTTGTAGGTCAGCGCCAGCACCCCGGTGATCCAGACCGCCGGGAACAGGATCAGCTTGAGCGCCAGGTATGTCAGCGCCTGCAGCGGGTTGTGCTTGCGCCAGTACGCCTTGCGGAAGGGGTGCTTTTCACCCTTGAAGATGCCGTAGACATAGAACCGCGCGACCCGCAAGAGCCCCTGCCCCGTCGGCACGTAATGCACCCATGTGCCGGTGGTGAAGTGCCAGAAGATCGCGAAGATCCACAGCAGGATCAGCAGTCCGGCCGCCACGATGTGCGCCATCACCGCCGGGCCGAACGGCACGATGTCGTGCAGCCCGTTCAGCCCCAGCCCGGTGAACAGCAGCACCAGGATCAGCACCATCTGCGACCAGTGCCAGAACCGTTCGAACCGCGGATAGACCTTGACGTAGCGTTCAGCCATGATCGCCCCCTTTCCCGCCGGTGGTCAGCCGGACAATCGCGTGCAGGATCACGCCGCCCAGGGCGGCCAGCACCATCACAAGCCCGAAGATACCCGCGGCGGTGAACGGCGTGCGCCCGGGCATGTGCACGCCGGTCAGCCCGGCCATGCGCCCGTCCTCCGCATGGCAGGATTCGCAATCAAGCGCGTCCTCGGCGGGCGCCACCATGTGCGTGGTCGGCCAGTACATGTAGGTGTCCACGAAGCCGTACTCGCCCGAGTATTCCTCGCCCGCGGCCTCCATGCCCGCGGCGATCGCCTTGGACCAGTCGTAGTTCGTCCAAAGCGCGGTGTCGGTCTCGGGGCCCCAGACGTGGCTGTAGACCAGTTCGTTGCGTGCGCTGTCATAGGGCTGGCGCCCGGCCATGCGCTTGAACGGCCAGATCCGGCTGTCGGCGCCATCGGGCGTGCCGTGCAGCGGATTGATCTCGACGACCTCGTCGGGATCGATCTTGCGGTCGGCGGTCGTGTATTCGACCTGGCCGTTGAACCAGGCATAGATCGGCTTGGCGTTTTCCTCCCACCGGAAATCACCCTTCTTCGAGATGTAGGTGTGCCGGTGGTCGCCGTCCGATTCGACGAAGTCGGATTCGCTGTAGGGTTTGCCCGCCTCGTCCATCTTCGTGGCGGTCGACCAGTCCCACCACGTCTTGGTGGCCACGCCGCCGCGCGCCATCTCGGGGATGTGGCAGGTCTGGCAGGCCAGCGTGTCGGTATGGTCGTTGAGCTTCACCCCCTTCAGCGTGACCGGGTGCGGTTCGTTGCCGTGGCAGCTTTCGCAGGTGGCCACGCGCCGCTTCTCGCCCGGCTTGCCGGTGCCGTGCGGGTCGGTGGCCTGCACGTTGTAGCGTGATCCGGCCCATTCGTGCCGGTCCGACACGTGGCACTCGGAGCAGGTGAAGTTCTCGCCGTCGGGCGACATGTGCACGTCGACCGACCGCGGGGGTTCGTAAAGTGCCGAGCTCAGGTCGCCGTGCTTCACGTTGTCCCCGCCACCGCCGTAGAAGTGGCAACTGCCGCAGTTGGCGCGCGTGGGCTGGCCCACGCTCTGCGCGGCCTCCGACAGGTCCACGGCCCAGGCCTTCTTGCCCGTGATCGTCTTGGCGCCCTCGGGCACCGGGTCGAGCGGGACATGCCCCGCGCCCGTTGCGGTCTTTGTGTATTGGCCGGACCGGTCGTGGCAGACGAGGCAGTCGGGCGTCGCCTGCGCCTGGGCCGAACTCTGGCGCATGTCGTCCCAGCCGTAGCCGGCGTGACACGAGGTGCACCGTGGCTCATTGCCGGCGACGCTGCCGCAGAAGGCGTTGATGACGTTGCGCTTGCCCAGAAGCTGGCCGGTCTCGGGATGCTCGTACTCCCATTTGAAGTGGATGGAGTGCATCACCTGGTCATCGGCCTCGGTGTGGCAGCTCAGGCAGGCCTCGGTCACCTCGGGGCCGGAGGCAAAATCCTTCTGCAAGGCCTCGAACTTCGAGTGATCCGCCGTGCTGGCCGACCCGGCGTCGTCCGCCTGCTGCGCGGCGAGCGGCGCTGCGGCAACGATGGCGGCCATCAGCCAGGGCCAGAGCGTGGGTCTCTTGGCGTTCGTCACGGTGGTGTCCTCCCTCCGTGTGTCATTCCGTGATATTCTGAACATCGAATGTAATTTCCGCAACCGCCTTGATCTAACTCAAACGCGGCAACATCGGCCCGCTGCCCGGACGGTCCCCTTATTTTCAAACATTTCCTGAATTATCTTTGTCGCAGGTGGCGTATACCCGTCCGACCGCCACCCCTAGACTGGGTGCCGGCGACAGGCGGACGATCCGCCGGCGACCTGGGAGGCCTGCGCCGATGCATGCGCGCGAGGAAATACGGTTCGTGCTCAACGAAACCGACGTGGCCGCGGGCGAGTTGCGCGCGACCGACACGCTGCTTGATTTCCTGCGGCTGCGGCGCGGCCTGACCGGCACCAAGGAAGGCTGCGCCGAGGGCGACTGCGGCGCCTGTACCGTGCTGGTGGGCGAGTTGCGCGATGGCTCGTTGCGCTACGCGCCCGTCACCGCCTGCATCCGGTTGCTTGCGTCGCTCGACGGCTGCCATGTCGTCACGGTCGAACACCTTTCGGCGCCCGACGGCCCGCTGCATCCGGTACAACAGGCGATGGTCGATCACCACGGCAGCCAGTGCGGTTTCTGCACGCCCGGGATCGTCATGGCGCTTGCCGCGCTCTGGATGGAAACGCCCGCGCCCACCGACCGGCAGGTGGAAACCGCGCTTCAGGGCAACCTGTGCCGCTGCACCGGCTACGCGCCGATCCTGCGCGCGGCACGGGCGGCCGGTGACCACGGCACGCCGCAAGACGATCCGCTGGTGCGCGGCCGGGCCGCGATGGCAACCCGGCTCGCCGCGTTGCGCGACGGCGCGCGCGTCACAGCCGGCCCGCCGGAGGCCCCCGCGATCGTCCCCGCCGACGCCGACGATCTGGCCCGGGTTCTTGAAGACCACCCCAGGGCCACGCTCGTGGCGGGGGGCACCGACGTGGGGCTGTGGGTCACCAAGGAGCTGCGCGAGATCGCGCCGGCGGTCTTTGTCGGCGGTCTGGATGACCTGCGGCGGATCGAGACCGACGCGGACGGCATCACGCTGGGCGCCGGCGTCAGCTACGCCGATGCACTCGGGCCGCTGGCCGGGGTCTTTCCGCACCTGGATGCCTACCTTCACCGGATCGGCGGCGCGCAGATCCGTGCCATGGGCACGGTGGGCGGCAACATCGCCAACGGTTCGCCCATCGGCGACATGCCGCCCGCCCTGATCGCGCTGGGCGCCACGCTCACCCTGCGGCAGGGCGACAGCCGGCGGACGATGCCGCTGGAGAGCTTCTTCATCGACTACGGGACGCAGGACCGGCGGCCGGGCGAGTTCGTCGAGGCGATCCACGTCCCCTGCCCCGCGCCGGCCCAGCGCGATGCGGCCTGCAAGATCTCCAAGCGCCGGGACGAGGATATCTCGGCCCTCGCCGCGGGGATCAGCGTGACCATGGGCGGCGACGATATGATCGGCGCCGCGCGCCTTGCCTTCGGCGGCATGGCGGCGACCCCGCGTCGCGCGCCCCGTGCCGAGGCCGCGCTGACGGGCCGGCCCCTGACGCCGGCCACGGCCCATGCCGCCGCGGCGGCGCTGGCCGGGGATTTCGCCCCCATCACCGACTGGCGCGCCACCGCGCACTACCGCATGCGGGCCGCGCAGAACCTGTTGCATCGTTTCGTGCTGGAACAGAACGGCGAAACCGCCAGGCTCGCCCATGCCTGAGGGCAAGCCGGAATACCGTGCCGGCCGGGTGGCCGATGATGCCGCACACGGACCGCTGGCCCACGACAGCGCGGCCAAGCATGTCACGGGGCGGGCGCGGTACACCGACGATGTCGCCCTGCCCGAGGGCACGCTGCATGCCTACCTCGGCACGGCGGAGGTGGCCCGCGGCCGCATCCGCGCGATGGACCTGTCGGCGGTGCGCGCCGCGCCGGGCGTGGTGGGCGTGCTCACCGCCGCGGACATTCCCGGCCGCAACGACATCAGCCCGACGGGGCGCGGCGACGACCCGGTGTTCCCCGAAGCCGAGGTCGAATACCACGGCCAGCCGGTTTTCGCGGTGGTCGCCGCAACCCGCGACGCCGCGCGGCGGGCGGCAGGGCTGGCCCGGATCGACCACGAGGTGCTGCCCCATGCCTGCGACGTGGATGCCGCGCGACGGGCGGGCTACCCGCTGGTGACGGAGCCGCTGACGCTGGCGCGCGGCGACGCCGCTGCCGCACTGGCGCAGGCGCCGCACCGCATCGCCGGGCGGATGACGATCGGCGGGCAGGACCACATGTACCTCGAAGGCCAGGTGGCGGTCGCCCTGCCCGGCGAAGACGGCGACATGTTCGTCCACAGCTCCACCCAGCATCCCAGCGAGGTGCAGCACATGGTGGCCGGCGTGCTGGGCCTGCCGGCCAGCGCCGTGACGGTGCAGGTGCGGCGCATGGGCGGCGGTTTCGGCGGCAAGGAAACGCAGATGACCCTGTTCTGCGCGGTGGCCGCGCTGGCCGCGCGGCGCTGGGGCCGGCCGGTCAAGATCCGCCCCGACCGCGACCAGGACATGATCGCCACCGGAAAGCGGCACGATTTCGTGGCGGACTACGACGTGGGCTTCGACGACGACGGCCGGATCACGGGCGTCGACGGCACCTTCGCGGCACGCTGCGGCTTTTCGGCCGACCTGTCCGGGCCGGTCACCGACCGCGCGCTGTTTCATGCCGACAACGCCTATTTCTATCCCGCCGTGCGGCTCGAAAGCCGCCCGCAGAAGACCAACACCGTCTCGAACACCGCCTTCCGCGGCTTCGGCGGACCACAGGGGCTGGTGGTGGCCGAGCGCATGATCGAGGAAATCGCCTATGTGCTGGGGCGCGACCCGCTGGACGTGCGCAAGGCGAACTATTACGGCGACGCGGACGACGGGCGCGACGTCACCCCCTATCACCAGACGGTCGAGGACAACATCCTGCCCCGCCTGACCGAGGAACTGGAACGCGGCGCCGGTTATGGCGCGCGCCGGAAGGCGATCCTGGATCACAACGCGCGCGGTGGCGTGATCCGGCGGGGCATCGCGCTGACGCCGGTCAAGTTCGGCATCTCCTTCACCGCGACGTGGTACAACCAGGCGGGCGCGCTGGTCCATGTCTACAGCGACGGTTCGATCCAGCTCAACCACGGCGGCACCGAGATGGGCCAGGGCCTTCACGTGAAGGTCGCGCAGGTGGTGGCGGACGCCTTCGGCGTCGGGATCGCGCGGGTGAAGATCACCGCCACCGCCACCGACAAGGTCCCCAACACCTCGGCGACCGCCGCCTCCAGCGGATCCGACCTCAACGGCATGGCCGCGCTCGACGCGGCCGAGCAGATCAAGACGCGCCTGCGCGCCTTTGCTGCCGAGACATGGCAGGTGGCCCCCGAGGACGTGCGCTTCACGCGCGCCGGCGTGGCCGTGGGCGACCGCATCGTCGAATTCGACACGCTGGTGCGCCGCGCCTACAAGGCGCGGGTGCACCTCTCGGCTGCCGGGTTCTACAAGACGCCCGAGATCCACTGGGACAGGGCGTCGGGCAAGGGGCGGCCCTTCTACTACTTCGCCTATGGCGTGGCCTGTTCCGAGGTCGAGGTCGACACGCTGACGGGCGAATACCGTGTCGCGCGCGCCGACATCCTGCACGACGCGGGCCGGTCGCTGAACCCGGCGGTGGACCGCGGGCAGGTCGAGGGCGGGTTCGTGCAGGGCATGGGCTGGCTGACGAGCGAGGAGTTGTGGTGGGACGACGAGGGCCGCCTGCGCACGCACGCGCCGTCCACTTACAAGATCCCGCTGGCGTCGGACATGCCGCGGGAATTCAACGTGACGCTGGCCGACTGGTCCGAGAACCGCGAACCGACCATCAGGCGCTCCAAGGCCGTGGGCGAGCCGCCCTTCATGCTGGCCGTCTCCGTGCTCGAGGCGATCTCGATGGCAGTCGCCAGCGTGGCGGACTACAGCGAATGCCCGCGTCTCGATGTGCCGGCCACGCCGGAGCGCGTGCTGATGGCGGTGGAACGCATGCAGCGCCGGAAGGAGGCGCCCGCATGATCGCGCCCGACACCCTCGGGGCGTTCTTCGCCGCCCACCCCGACTGCGTGCAGGTCAGCGTGACGCAGACCGCCGGGTCGGCCCCGCGCGGCGCGGGCACGGACATGATCGTGGCCGCGGACGCCTGCCTGGGCACCATCGGCGGCGGACGGCTCGAGTACGAGGCCATCGCCGCGGCGCGCGACCTGCTCGCGGACGGGGCGGGATCGCGCGATATGGCGGTCGCCCTCGGTCCCGACCTCGGCCAGTGCTGCGGCGGGCGCGTGAGCCTGTCGCTGGTCCGCCTCGACGCGTCCGCACGCGCGGCCGCCGTCGAACGGGCGCGGCAAGCCGCCGCCGCCCTGCCCCGTGTCCTGATCATGGGGGCGGGCCACGTTGGCCGGGCCCTGGCCCGGCATCTTCAGCACCTGCCGCTTGCCTGCACGGTCGTGGACGACCGCGCCGAGCAGATCGCGTGCGTGGACGCGGCGGTGCAGACACGGCTGACCGCCCTGCCCGAGGCGGAGATCACCGGGGCCCCCGCCGGCGCGGCCTTCGTGGTGCTCACCCACGATCACGCGCTGGATTTCCTTCTTGCGACTGCCGCGTTGGAGCGGCGCGACGCGCGCTATGTCGGGCTTGTCGGCTCCGCCACCAAGCGGGCGCGTTTCGAAAGCTGGCACCGGGACCGCGCGGCGGGGTCGAACCTCGACGGCCTGACCTGCCCGATCGGCACCGCGGCGGGATCGGACAAGCGGCCCGAGGCGATCGCGGTGGCCACCGCGGCGGAGGTCATGGCAGCGCTGGCCGGCCGGTCGGAGGCCGGCGCGAAGGGGATGGCGGCCGATGGCTGACACCGCACGGTTGCTGCGTGGCCGCGTCCTGTCGTTCCGGCGTGAACCGGAAGGGCCGTCGGATACGGCCGCGCTGGCGTATCACGCCGACGGTGCGATCCTGATCGACGGCGGCAGGATCGCGGCCATGGGCGATTACACCGGGGTGGCCGCGCAAGCGGGCGACGTGCCCCGGACTGACCACCGCCCACATCTTTTGAGCGCGGGGTTCATCGACCCGCACATCCATTTCCCGCAGGTGCAGGTGATCGCCTCATGGGGCGCGCAGCTTCTGGACTGGCTGAACACCTATACCTTTCCAGAGGAAATGCGTTTTGCCGAGGCGGCCCACGCGCGGGCGATGGCGCCGCGGTTCCTGGACCTTTTGCTGAGCCACGGCACCACGACGGCTGCGGCTTATTGCTCGGTCCATCCTCAATCCGCCGAGGCGCTGTTCGCGGAGGCCGCGCGGCGCGACATGCGGCTGATCGCGGGCAAGGTCATGATGGACCGCAACGCCCCCGAGGGGCTGCGCGACACCGCGCAGCGGGGGTATGACGAGTCCGGGGACCTGATCGCGCGCTGGCACGGGCACGGGCGGCTGGCCTATGCCGTCACCCCGCGCTTCGCGATCACCTCGACGGATGCGCAACTCGACGCCGCGGGCGCCCTGCTGGCGGAGCATCCCGACTGCTACTTGCAGACCCACCTGTCGGAAAATCACGACGAGGTCGCGCTGGCCGCGGAGCTTTTCCCCGACACCCGTGACTATACCCACATCTACGAAAGCCGGGGGCTGCTGGGGCCGCGCAGCCTGCTGGGCCACTGCCTGCACCTGTCGGCGCGCGAGGTCTCGGCGCTGGCCGAGGCGGGGGCGAAGCCGGTGTTCTGCCCCACCTCCAACCTGTTCCTGGGAAGCGGGCTGTTCGATGACGCCGGCCTGCGGCGCGCGGGGCTGGTCAACGCAATTGCCACCGACGTGGGCGGCGGCACGGGCTATTCCATGCTGGCCACGCTGGCCGAGGGCTACAAGGTCCTGCAGCTTCGGGGGCAGACGCTGGACCCGCTGCGCGCCTTCCACTGGATCACGCGGGGCAACGCGGTGGCGCTGGGACTCGAGGATCGCATCGGCACGCTCGAGCCGGGCAGCGAGGCGGATGTCGTCGTGCTGGATGCGCGCGCCACCCCCGCGATGGCGCGGCGCATGGAGCGGGTCGAGACGCTGGCCGAGGAGTTGTTCGTGCTGCAGACGCTGGGCGACGACCGGGCGGTGGCGCAGGTCTATCTTGCCGGCCGGCCGTGGAACTGGGGCGACTAGCGCCCGGCCAGCCGCCATGGCGCCGCGTCGGCGGCCCGGTACCAGTCACGGATCGCCCGGCGTTCTTCGGGCGCGAGCGCCGTTAGGTTGGCCGGCGGCATCGCCCGGCTGCGCCCCGATTGCAGGTAGATGGCGCGCGCCTGCGCCGCCACCTGCGCGGGCGTCTCCAGCACCACGCCCCTGGGCGCATGGCGCAGCCCCGGCCAGAGCGGGTCCCGCGCGTGGCACATGGCGCAGCGCGTCTGCACGATCCCCGTCACCTGATCGAACCCCTCGGCCGCGGCGAACCGTGGTGCGGCCGTTGCCGTGTCAGCCTCGGGGTCCGCCTCGGCCACCGGCCGGGCGGACAGCCACATGGCGACCAGCACCAGCGCGGCGGCGGCGCCCCATGTCCAGACCGGGTTGCCCGCGCCCGCGTGCCGCGCGTTGAAATAGTGCCGGATCAGAGCCCCCACCGGGAAGGTCAGCGCGGCGATGGCCCAGTTGTACGGCGTTGCAAAGACCAGCGGGTAATGGTTGCTCAGCATCAGGAAGAGCACCGGAAGCGTGAGGTAGTTGTTGTGGGTCGAGCGCAGCTTCGCCGCCTTCCCCAGCGCCGGGTCGGGCTGACGTCCCGCGCGCAGGTCGGCTGTGACGCGTTTCTGGTTGGGAATGATGACGAGAAAGACGTTGGCCGACATGATCGTGGCCGTCACCGCGCCCAGGTGCAGAAGCGCCGCGCGCCCGGTGAAGACCTGCACCAGGCCCCAGGCCAACACCACCAGACCCGCGAACAGCAGCGCCATCAACCAGCCGGGTTGCCGGGCCAACCCCGACCGGCACAGCAGGTCGTAGGCGCCCCACCCCGCCACCAGCACGCCCGCGGAAAGCGCAACGGCCTGCCAGACCGCCAGATCGGCCTTCGCGGGGGCGATCAGGTAAAGCTCCGCGCCCGCCCAGTAGATCACGGCGAGCATCGCCATGCCCGACAGCCAGGTGGCGTAGCTTTCCCACTTGAACCACGTCAGATGCGCGGGCAGCCGGTCGGGCGCGACCAGGTACTTGCGGATGTGGTAGAAGCCGCCGCCGTGAACCTGCCATTCCTCGCCGTGGGCGCCCGCGGGCAGGTCCGGCGCGTCGCGCAGGCCAAGGTCCAGCGCGATGAAATAGAAGGACGAGCCGATCCAGGCGATACCTGCGACGACGTGGAACCAGCGCAGCAACAGGCCGAGCCAGTCCCAGATGATCGCGGGGTCAAGCATTGCGTCCTCCGGTGCCGTCGCGCCGGGCGCGACCCTAGCGCGCCGTTCGATTGTCCGTTATCGGTTAAAAAACCCTAGCTGCTTCAAACAGGAACTGAAAGTCGCCCATGGCCTATCTCGACAACGTGCGCACCTTCGTGCGGGTGTTCGAACTGGGCAGCATGTCGGCGGCCGCCCGCGACCAGCGGATCTCGGCCGCCGTTGCCTCGGCCCGGATCGCCCAGCTCGAGGATCACCTCGACGTGCGGTTGTTCCAGCGCACCACGCGTCGGCTGAACCCCACCGAACAGGGGCGGCTGTTCTACCACGGCGCCTGCAAGATCCTCGAATCGGTGACCGAGGCCGAGGCCGAGGTCAGCTCGGTCACCCACACGCCGCGCGGCACGCTGCATGTCGCCGCGCCGCTCGGGCTGGGCCAGCGGATCATCGCGCCCGCCGTGCCGGGGTTCAAGGAGGCCTACCCCCTGATCGACATCCGCCTGCGGCTGTCCGACCGCAAGCTTGATCTCGCGGCCGAGGGGCTGGACGCCGCCTTCATCCTTGGTCTGCCCGAGGATTCCACGCTGCGCATCCGGAAGATCGCCGACTGCCGCCGGGTGCTGTGCGCCGCACCGGCCTACCTTTCGCGGCGCGGCCACCCGGACAGCCCCGACAGCCTGAAGGGCGACGACCACGCCTGCCTGAACCTGCGCTATCCCGGTGCGCCAGAGTTCCAGTGGCCGTTGCAAACGGACGAGGGCGTGCGACGCGTGCCGGTGTCCGGGCCGTTCGAGTGCGACCACGGCGACGTGCTGACCGCATGGGCGCTCGGCGGGCACGGCATCGTTCTCAAGCCGCATTTCGAGGTGTCCGAGCACCTTGCCTCCGGCGCGCTGGTGCCGGTGCTGGACCGGACGCCGCCGGTGCCGGTGCAACTGGCCTGCCTTTATACCCACCGCCGGCGGCAGGACCCGAAGGCGCGGCTTTTCATCGACTACATGGTTGCGCGCATCCGCGAGGCGCTGTCCGGCGAAGCGGCGGCGCCCACCCCGGCGCCATGACGCCCGCCCGCGCCTCAGCTGCCGCGGTAGGTCGAATACCCGTAGGGCGACAGCAACAACGGCACGTGGTAATGCACGGCCTCGGCCATGCCGAAGCGGATCGGTATCTCGTCGAGGAACCGCGGCACCGGCGCGTCGGTTATGTGGGGGTCGAGGTAGGCACCGGCATGAAACACCAGCTCGTAGGTGCCCGGAACGAATTCGGCCTCCGGCAGGATCGGGCCGTCGGTGCGCCCGTCGGCGTTGGTGGCCAGCGCGCGCAGGAACACCCGGCCCCCGCCTTCGTCCTCGATACGGTAAAGTTCCACGGTCATGCCGGCGGCGGGCCGGCCGCGGGCGGTGTCCAGAACGTGGGTGGTCAGGTATCCCGCCATCTCGCCCCCTTTGCGGTGATCGCGCCTTCGCCCGTTATATGCCGCCTGCGCCGCCGTGGCGAGAGGCCGGACCGCGCGAATGCACCTTCAGGAATTGCCGAAGGGCATCCCGCGCCGTTCCGGGGTATCACGGGGGCCAAGGCAGGCAGGAGGGCGCGATGACACGATACGGGCGCGACTTGCGCGGTTATGGCCGCACCCCGCCCGACGCGGCATGGCCCGGCGGCGCGCGCGTGGCGGTTCAGTTCGTCGTCAATTACGAGGAAGGCGGCGAGATGTGCCTGTTGCACGGTGATTCCGCCTCGGAGGCCTTCCTGTCGGACATCCCCGGCGCGCACCCCTGGCCGGGGCGGCGGCATCACAACATGGAATCGCTTTACGACTACGGCGCACGGGCCGGTTTCTGGCGCCTGCACCGTCTGTTCACCGGCGCCGGTGTCCCGGTGACCGTCTTCGGCGTGGCAACCGCGCTGGCCCGCAACCCCGAGGCCGTGGCCGCGATGACCGAGGCGGACTGGGAAATCGCCTGCCACGGGCTGAAGTGGATCGAACACGCCGACATGGCCGAGGACGAGGAACGCGCGGCCATCGCCGACGCCGTGCGGCTGCACACCGAGGTCGTGGGCACGGCCCCGCGGGGCTGGTACACCGGCCGATGCAGCGAGAACACGCTGCGGCTGGCGGCCGAGCACGGCGGCTTCGACTACCTGTCGGACGCCTACGACGACGACCTGCCCTACTGGCGGCAGCTTTCCGGGCGCGACCAGCTCGTCATCCCCTACACGCTGGACGCCAACGACATGCGCCTTGCCACCGCGCCGGGCTTTGCCACGGGCGAGCAGTTCTTTGCCTACCTGCGCGATACCTTCGACACGCTGCACGCCGAAGGGGCCGACGGCCGGCCCCGGATGATGAGCGTCGGCCTGCACTGCCGGCTCGCCGGACGGCCGGGGCGCGTCGCGGGGGTGAAACGGTTTGTCGACCACGTCATGGCAGCGGGCGGCGCGTGGTGCCCGCGGCGCATCGACATCGCGCGGCACTGGGCGCAGGTCCACCCGCCTGCCCCGGTCGAGCGGCCCAGCGAGATGAGTCGCGCCGCTTTCGTCTCGCGTTTCGGCGGCGTTTTCGAATCGGCCCCCTGGATCGCGGAGCGCGCCTTCGACCTGGAACTCGGCCCCGCGCATGATTGCGCCGACGGCGTGCACAACGCGCTGTGCCGCGTCTTCCGCCGCGCGGGCGAAGATGCCCGGCTGGGGGTGCTGCGCGCCCACCCCGACCTTGCCGGCAAGCTGGCGGCGGCCCGCCGGCTGACCCCGGAAAGCGCCGCCGAACAGGCGGGCGCGGGGCTGGACGCGCTGACCGATGCCGAGCGCGCCGAGTTCGAGCGGCTCAACGGCGCCTATATTCAGAAACACGGCTTTCCATTCATCATCGCGGTGCGGGATCATGACACGCCCGGCATCCTGCGGGCCTTCCGCGCCCGGCTCGACAACGACACCGCCACCGAACGCGCCGAGGCCTGCCGGCAGGTGGAACGGATCGCGCTGTGGCGGCTGAGGGACATGCTTCCATGACCGCCGCGCCCCTGCACGCCCGCCCCATCGACGGCGTCGCCTTCAGGCCCTACGGCGACGTGATCGCGGCCGAAGGCGCGCCGGACGCCCTTGTCAATGGCGGACGCTGCGGGCGCTACCACGATCTTGCGCGTCTGGATTTCGGCGACGGGCGCGCCGGCCTCAGCCTGTTCGAGTCGGACGGCTTCGATCCGCCGCTGGCCCTGGCGATGATGGAGCGGCACCCACTGGGCAGCCAGGCGTTCCTGCCGTTGAACGGCGTGCCCATGCTGGTCGTCGTGGCCGAGGACGCGGGCGGCGCACCCGGCCCGCCAGCGGCCTTCATCACGGCGTCAACCCAGGGCGTGAACCTGTTGCGCGGCGTCTGGCACGGCGTTCTGGCGCCGCTGGGGCCAAGCGGGCTTTACGCGGTGATCGATCGGATCGGCCCGGGCGACAACCTTGAGGAGCACCGGTTCGAGCGGCCGCTGACGGTCACCGTGCCGGGGGGCTGACCGTGCCGGGCGGGGCCAGCGGCATGTGCCGGTTCACGTCCTTGTAGAGCAGATAGCGGAACGGCCCCGGCCCGCCGGCGTAACAGGCCTGCGGGCAGAAGGCGCGCATCCAGATGAAATCGCCCGCCTCGACCTCCACCCAGTCCTGGTTGAGACGGTAGACCGCCTTTCCCGAAAGCACGTAAAGGCCGTGTTCCATCACGTGTGTTTCGGCAAAGGGAATCACGGCACCCGGCTGCAGGGTGACGATGGTCACATGCATGTCGTGGCGCATGTCGTCGGGGTCGACGAAGCGGCTGGTGGCCCAGCGGCCGTCGGTGTCGGGCATCGGATCGGGCGTGACGGCGGCGTCCTCGGTGACAAAAGCCTCCGGCGGCGCGAGACCGGGCACCGCGCAATAGGCCTTGCGGATCCAGTGGAACACGGCGCGCGTATCGCCGTCGTTGCGCAGCCGCCAGTCCGCGCCGGGCGGCAGATAGGCATACCCCCCCGGCCGCAACACGTGCCGTGCCGCGCCGATCGTCACCGTCACCTCGCCGGACATCACGAACAGTACCGCCTCGACGCCGGTCGCGGTTTCGGGGCAGTCGCTGCCGCCGCCGGGCTGAACCTCGGCCAGGTATTGCGAAAACGTCTCGGCGAACCCCGACAGGGGCCGGGCCAGAACCCAGAAACGACTGTCCTGCCAGAACGGCAGGCGGCTGGCCACGATGTCGGAAAGCGTTCCGGCCGGGATCACCGCGTAGCTTTCGGTGAAGGCCGCGCGGCCCGTCAGGAGCTGCGTCTGCGGCGGAAGGCCGCCGGCTGGCAGATGGTATGGGCTGTCCGACATCGCGTGCGCCATTCGAAATTCCGGGCCTGCGCCCCATGAAAACGGCGCAGGCCCGGCGATCCAATGGCGATCATGCCCGGCAATCCCTGAAGGAGTGCCTTGAAAAACCCGAAGCCGGCCGGCGTGCGGCCGGCCGGCCGGGATCTAGCCGTATACTATCTCGGGTAACCAGGTGATGATCTGCGGAAACAGCATGCACACGGCAAGCCCCACGATCTGAAGGAACAGGAACGGCAGCGCGGACTTGAAGATGTCGCTCATCGGGATGTCCGCCGGCGCCACCCCGCGCAGGTAGAACAGCGCGTAGCCGAAGGGTGGCGACAGGAAGCTCATCTGCATGTTCACAAGGTAGAGCACGCCGAACCACAGCACCAGGTCACCCTCGTCGCCCAGCCCGAAGGCCGCCGCCCCGAGCGCCTTCACGATCGGCACGAAGATCGGCACCGCGAGCAGCAGGATGCCCACCCAGTCGAGGAACATGCCAAGCGCGACAAGCAGCACCTGCATCAGGATCAGGATGCCCCACGGGCCGAGGCCCAGCCCCGTCATGGTCTGTTCGACGAATTCCTGTCCGCCCTCGAGCACGTAGAGCCCGACGAAGATCGTCGCGCCGAACATGATCCAGATCACCATCGCGCTGGCCTTGAGCGTGGTCAGGCAGGCCTCGCGCACGGTCGGCCAGTTCAGCTTGCGGTGGATCGCGGCGACGATGAAGGCGCCGAAGGTGCCGATGCCCGCGGCCTCCACCGGGGTGGCCACGCCCGCGAAGATCACGCCCAGCACCACCGCGATCAGTGACAGCGGCGCCGCCATGTTGCCCAGCAGGCGCAGCTTCTCGACCGTGCTCACGCGGTCCTCCACCGGGATCGGCGGCCCCTTGGCCGGGTCGACGAGGCACATGATGCTGACATAGGCAATGTACATCCCCGACAGCAGCAGCCCCGGCAGCACCGCCCCGATGAACAATTCGCCCACCGACTGTTCCGCGACGACGGCGTAGATGATGGCCAGGATCGACGGCGGGATCAGGATGCCCAGCGTGCCGCCCGCCATGATCGAGCCCATGGCGATCTTGGGGTTGTAGTTGCGCTTGAGCATCGCGGGCAGCGCGATGATGCCCATGGTCACCACGGCGGCACCGATCACGCCGACCATCGCGGCCAGGATCGTCGACGCGATGATCGTCGCGGATGCCAGCCCGCCCTTCACGCCGCCCAGCAGCTTGTAGATGACATCGAACATCTCGTTGATGATCCCCGCCCTCTCGAGCATCGCGGCGAGGAAGATGAACAACGGGATCGCCGACAACTGGTAGTTCGTCATCAGCGGGAAGATCCGGCTCGGCACGATGTTCAGCGTCTGCGCATCGCCCAGGATGAACAGGAACACGCAGGCCAGGCCGCCGGTCACGAAGGCAAGCGGAAGCCCTGCCATCAGCAACACCATCAGGCTGCCGAACATCAGGACCGTGAGCCAGCCGATTTCCATCTCGAGACCCATGGGTCAGGCTCCCTTGAAGCTGTTGCGCAGGACGGCGACGTCGCGGGCGAGCTTGGCGATCCCCTGCAGGATCAGCAGCACCGCGCCCACGGCGATGGCCCACTTGAAGGGCCAGTAGGCGATCTTCCACTCGGAAAAGGACACCTCGCCGACGCGCGTGGCGTCCATCGCGAAGATCCATCCCGTCACCAGCAGAGTGCCTGCGAATATGAAAAAGAAGATCGAGGTCACGAGGTCCACGGCCGCCTTGCGGCGCGCCGACCATTCGGCATAGAACACGTCGACCTTGACGTGCGCGTCCGTCAGCGCGGCATAGGCGCCCGCGATCAGGTACTGCATGCCGAACATCAGGAACATGCCCTCGTGCACCCAGATCGTGGGCGAGTTGAAGACATAGCGCGCGACCACCTCGAAATAGTAGCAGAAGACCGCGATCACGGCCCAGTAGCTGACGAATTCGCCGGCGTAGTAGGACAGGCGGTCGATCGCGCCGGTCCACCCCGTGCCGATGTGGGCCATGTCGCTTTGAACCTCGTCGGCCTCGACCTCGTCCAGCCGCTTCTCGGCGGCGTGCTCGATGGCCTCGAGGCTGCCCGGCGCACCGGCCTCGGGGCGCGCGGCGTCGAGCCTTTCGTTGGCTGTGCGCACCATCGCCGGCAGCAGGACGGCATCGAGCAGGATGAACGCGCAGATCAGGAGAAAAGCGGTGAACGCCACGTTGGTCCACAATTCCCGCGCCGCCTGCGCATCGGCAAGCTCCGGCTTCGTTGCCTGCAGGTCCGCGCGGGCCTGTTCGAGGCGCGCGGTGTCCTCTTCCAGGCCGGTTTCGGCCTTTTCGAGCATGCGCTCGGCGCGGATCTCGCCGAAGCTGCCCTCCTCGGCCTCGTCGAGCTGGGCACGCAACTCCGCGATCTTCTCGTCGGCGCCGTCCACATTCGGTTCGAGGCGCTCGATGGTGCGCTGGGCACTCTTGACGACGTTGGACGCCTCCGAGTGCAGCTCGCGCGCATCGCGGCCCTGCGCGTTGGCGAACAGGATCGCGAAGAAAAGCGGCAGGTAGAGCAGCCCCCACAGGTTGCGCAGGTAAAGCCGGTGCAGCCCCAGTAGGCCGCCGGTCACCAGGATCAGGTAGCCGATCGGCCGGGAATACCCATGCGTCGTTCCGCGACGCGCCATGAACATGGCGACAAGAGGAAAGACGATGAGCGCGCCCCAATAGAGCCAGTGCGGTAGGATGAAGTTTATGCTGGGCATGCGGTTCGGGTCCGTGCGGTAGGTCGCATCGCGACCGCGCCCCCGGGGCGGGCCGGGGGCGCGGGGTTTCAGGCGAAATGCTCGGAAGGCATCAGAGCTTGAGCTCTTGCCCCTCGATCATGTCGGGCGTCACATAGCCCAGCGACCCGGACATCATGTAGTCGAGCTGCGTCTTGAACACGCGCGCGGCATCCTTGTCCTGGTTGGCGTACTTGTACCAGATCGGCACCGCGACCTCGGTCATGATCTCGATGTCGGTCTGGCTCAGGCGCGTGACCTCGACGCCGTCGGCCTCGAACTTGTCCCAGGCCTCCTGGTCCGCCTTCTGGATCGCGGCGTGATGCATGTCGGAGTAGCTGTGCACCTCCATCTCGACGAACTGCTTCATCTCGTCGGAAAGCGCGTTCCAGGCCTCCATGCCCACGGTCAGGTCCATGATGTCGACCGGCTGGTAGACCGACATGAAGCCCGGCGGGCCCATCGAGATGTAGTCGGTAACCTGGCTGAAGCCGAGGGCGTAGTTCACCGCCGGCCCGACGTAGTCGGCCACGTCGATGGTGCCCTTTTCCAGCGCCGGGAAGATTTCCGAGCCGGGCAGCAGCGTCGTCTTGGCGCCGAGCGCCGAGAACAGCTCGGCCACCATGCCGCCGGGCGCGCGCATCTTGCGGCCCGCGAAATCGTCGACCGAGCGGATCGGCACCTTGGAGTGGATGATGTTGGGGCCGTGGTGGATGGGGCCGACGAAATACATGTTCTGCTTGGCATAGAGCTCGCGCGCCATCTCCAGCCCGCCGAGGCCGTAGTAGAAGGTGTCGAACTCGTGCGGGTTGCGCAGGCCCAGCGGATAGCTGGTCAGGAACATCGCCGCGGGGATGATGCCCTGCGCGTAGATGGTGAACGGGTTGACGGCCTGGAGCACGCCGTTCTTGACCGCGTCATAGAGCTGGAAGTCGCCCACGACATCCTTGGCGCCGAAGGGTTCGAACGCCAGTTCGCCGCCCGTCTTCTCGACGATGGAGTTCGCCCACTCCTCGAAGATCTGAAGCCCGATGCCGCCGGGCCAGGATGTCTGGATCTTCCACGTGGTGGTCTGGCCCTGCGCCGTGGCGATGGCCGGTGCCGCAAGTGCGCCGGCGCCGGCCGTCGCGATGCCGGTCAGTGCCGAGCGGCGTGAAATCGGATTGTTCGTCATTGGTCCTCCCTTCGGCCGAACGCGTCCCCGCGCGCCGGCCATGATCCTCACGAAGTGAAGCCAAGTCTAAAGAGAATCCGAAATTGGTAAAGTGATTTTTCCAAATTTACTTTGCAGTCATCTTTAGACCCTGTCCAAACCCTTGTTCGCCGCGGACTTCGCGGAACCACGGTTCGCCGAACTGACCGCGATGCCGGTGCCACGCTCCCTGCCCGGCGCTTTGACGCCAAGACCCCGGCAGGCCGGCGCGGTTTCCCCCGCGGGCCCGGAACGACGCGTAAACAAGAAGGAATGGAATGGCGCGCCTCGACGAAGAAAGTTCGAACGCGCTTTTTGAGACTCTCGAAGAGTGGGAGCGTCATCTCGCATCTGTAGACTTTGACAGTCTGAGGTGCGGCGATGAGCATCTTAGACATTAACTTCAACAGGATAGCCACATAGAAGGCGGAGAAAGCAAAGTACCCTCCGCCCTTCTCGCTGCGCCTGACCTATGCTGAGCGGGCGCGGCTCGAAGAGCAAGCGGGTGACAAACCGCTTGGTGTTTACATCCGTGAGCGGCTTCTCGGCGATGATGCTGCACCGCGTAAGCGGCGTGGCAACAGCCCGGTCAGGGACAAGGAAGCCTTGGGCCGGGTCATGGGCGCGCTCGGGCAGTCGCGGCTGTCATCGAACCACCAGCAGGACCCCGACTTCTGCCTTGGCCTTGTCGCGCGGCTTGTATGGACGCGCGGGCAGGATCGCCGTGCCGTAATGGGCGGCCATGTCGGCATAGGTGCGATTGATCCGTGGCTCAAAGAAGCACGCCTTGGTGACGCCGGCCTTGAGATTATCGGAGACGATCCGCTCGGGCACGCCGCCGAAGAACTCGAGCATCCGAACATGGGCGCCGATCCAGTCCGGCAGGCTCTGGGTCCAGCTGGCCTCGACATAGGTGTAGTTCGAGGCACCAAGCACGCCGACGAATATCTGTGCGGATCGCACCTCGCCGGTCTCGCCATCGACCACTTCAACGGTGTCACCGGCATAATCGACGAAAACGCGCTCGCCGGCCACATGGTGCTGGCGCATGGTGGGCGAAAGCCGCCCTTCCCAGCGACGATACAGCTCACAGAACCGGCTATATCCGTACCCGTCATTCGGGTGCGCAGCACGGTACTCCTCCCAGATCAGCGACAGCGTGACACCCTTGCGCTTGAGCTCACGATGGACCGCCGCCCAGTCCGGCTCCGCCAACCCGCGGCGGGTTTTACCTCCCACCGGCGCGAAAAGATGGTGCTCCAGCGCGGCGTCGTCGAGACCGTCCGGGAGCGGCCACGACAGCCCCGCCCGCTGCGCCCGTTTGAGATACTCGCTGACCGTCGACTGGCCAATGTTCAGGCTCGCCGCGATCTGTCGCGTCGACAGGCCGCCGGCCTTCATGCGGAGGGCGTCTGCAATCTTGCGCATCGGCAATCGTCTCATCCTGGGGCTCCCTGCTCGTCCTCGATGACGGCAAGGCTAACCCGTTGCATGATCGCCCAGCAGCGTGCCTCGCGGCCAGAAACCGGGGAGACCGGATACCCCGGAATCCATGACCGGATCCGATCGGAATCACTGACCGGATGTTATCGGAATGGCTGACCGGATGTGCCCGGAACGCACAGCCGCATCCGACAGCTCACGGGGGCTGTCCGCCAGATCACAGCGCAGCTCTGCCGCCAGATCCCGGGCCTTGTCAGGCGACCGGTTCCATAGTGTCACCTCGTGCCCTGCACGGGACAGATTGCGCGCCATATGCGCGCCCATCCGGCCCAGCCCGGCGAACCCGACCCGCATCAGGCCACCTTTTGGGTTTCCAGGCCGGATATTGCTGCGATGAGGTTTTCTTCGGTTACCTCTTCGGATGTGAAGGTTCGCATGATCCGCCCCGAGTACATCGCCACGATGCGGTCGGACACATGCAGTACCTCGGGCATTTCCGACGAGATCACGATCACTGCATAGCCCTGCGCGGCCAGGTCGCGGATTAGGTTGTGAATCTCGGCCTTCGAGCCCACGTCGATGCCGCGCGTGGGCTCGTCCACGATCAGGACATTGGGGTGCATCGACAGCCACTTGCCGATGACGATCTTCTGCTGGTTGCCGCCCGACAGGTTGCCGACCAGCTGTTTCCAGCCCGGCGTGCGGATGTCGAGCTTGTCGCGGTACTGGTCGAAGATCGCGATCTCGGCGCCATCGGCCACGAAGGGCCCGGCCTTTAGGTCATCGACCTGTGGCAGGGTCATGTTGTCACGGCAGTTCATGCCGAGGACCAGCCCCTGTGCCTTGCGGTCCTCGGGAACCAGCGAGATGCCCCGCTCGATCGCATCGTGGGGCGAGTGGATTCTCACCTCTTCGCCGTCCAACAGGATCGTGCCGGCCGAGGGGTCGCGCAGCCCGAACAGCGTCTCGGCGATCTCGGTGCGGCCGGCGCCGACGAGGCCGTAGAACCCGACCACCTCGCCGCGGCGCAGTTCGAAACTGACATCGCGGTAAAGATCGCCGCAACTCAGGCCGCGCACTTCCAGCGCGACATTGCCCAGCTCGTGGTGGCTTTCGTTGCGCGACAGATCGAGCTTGCGCCCGATCATCATGTGGGTCACGCCCTCCTCGTCGGTATCGCCCGTGTTGACTGTGCCCTGGTACTGGCCGTCGCGCAGCACGCTGATCCGGTCGGTGATCCTGAAGATCTCCTCCATCCGGTGCGAGATATAGGCGATGCCGACACCCTGCGCCTTGAGGTCGGCGATAACCTCGAACAGCACGGTCTTTTCCGCATCCGTGAGCGAGGCGGTAGGCTCGTCAAAGATCACCGCCTTGGCATCGACGGTCAGCGCGCGGGCGATTTCGACCATCTGCTGGTTGGCGATGGACAGGTCGCCCACGCGGGTCTTGGCATCGAAACCGACCTTCAGTTTCTCCAGGATCCCGTTGGTCTTGGCCTCCAGTTCGGCCCAGTCCACAAGGCCGAACCGCTTGCGCGGCAGTTCGCCCAGATAGATGTTCTCGGCCACGCTCAACTCGTCCGCGAGGCTGAGCTCCTGGTGGATGAAGACGATGCCCTTTGCCTTGGCATCAAGTGGACCGGCCATGACGACCGGTTGTTCCTCGATGATGATCCGGCCTTCGTCGGGCTGGTGAATGCCGCCCAGCACCTTCATCAGGGTGGATTTCCCGGCGCCGTTCTCGCCCATCAGGGCGTGGACCTCGCCGGGCATGATGCTCAACGAGACACCGTCGAGGGCGCGCACGCCTGGAAAGGTCTTGACGATGCCTTCCAGTCGCAGGACGGGGATTTGCTCGGTCATACCTTCAACTCCTCCTTGCCTTTCACGTTGAGCTGCCGGTCAAGGAACAGCACGGCGATCAGGATGAGACCGATCACCAGGTTCACGGTCGATGTATCGGCGCCGATATGGGCCAGCCCCTTGCGCAGAAGCTGGATCGCCACCACGCCGCCGAAGGTCGAGATGATCGAGCCCGCCCCGCCGGTGAGCTTGGTGCCGCCCAGAACGACGGCGGTAATCACCCAAAGCTCGTAGAGCTCGCCGTCATTGGGGTTGACCGAGCCGCTCTCGGAATAGAACACCACCGCCGAAAGCGCGGCCAAACAGCCGATGATCATGAAGTTGATCATCATGTGCGGACCGACGCGGATACCGGCATTGACCGCCGCCTCGCGGTTGTTGCCGATGGCATAGGCGTTGCGGCCATGCACCGTGCGGTTCATCAGGAACCAGATCGCCACGGTGACGCCCAGCAGGAACCAGGTCGGCGTGTGCAGCCCCAGGAACTGCGCCTCGGCGAAATCCACCAGCGTCCAGTTGAGATGGCTGGTCGGCTGCTCGCCGTTATACATGAAGACGAGGCCGCGATAGCCCAGCATGGAGCCCAGCGTGACGATGAACGCATCGACACCGGTCTTCCAGACGATCAGCCCGTTGAGCGCGCCGAGCGCCACACCCGTCGCAAGCGCCAGCAGCCAGGAGACCGGGATCACCCAGTCGCCGAGACCGGCGAACATTGGCCATGTCATCGAATCCAGCAGCACGATGGCGCAGAGCGCATAAGTCGCGCCCACGCTCAGGTCGATATTACCGTTGATCATGACGATGGTCATGCCCATGGCGATGATGCCGATGGGCGCGGACTGCTTGAACAGTAGCAGCATGTTGTCCACGTCCATGAACGCCTTGTCGCTGACCGACAGGAATTCGCCCGCCACGGTGAAGAAGATCAGCTCGAGCACGATGAAACCCCAGATGGCCCCGCGCTTGAGGAAGGTGGAAAGTGTTCCAGGTTGCATGTCGCTTGCTTCCTTACGCGATCGGGGACCAGAGCTTGCCGCGCTTGGCCGCGATATCGAGCCAGACAGCAAGGATGATAATGATCCAGGTGACCACATACTGGACATAGAATTGCAGCCCCATGAGCAGCAGGCCGTTCTGGATGAAGCCGAGGATCAGGACGCCGACCACCGTCTTGAAGATCGTTCCCGACCCGCCCATGAGCGAGGCGCCGCCAAGGATGACGGCGGCCAGAACTTCAAGCTCCAGCCCCTGGCCCACGGTGTTCTGCGAGCCGAGCGAGCGCGAGGCCTGGATGAGCCCCGCGGTGGCCACGCAGAAGGCGCTGATCAGGTAGCAGCCGAACACGACGCGCGCGCGCCGGATTCCCGAGAAGGTCGCCGCGGTGCCGTTGCCGCCCACGGCATAGACCTTGCGGCCGAAGGGCATCTTGGAGAGCAGCATCCCGAGCACCGCAGCCAGCAACACGAATATCAGGATCGGGACCGGCAGGCCCAGCGCCTCACCCTGGCCGAACACGGAAAACCAGGTGCCTTCCTTGTCCGCGATGTCCATGTTCTTGCCGCCCGAATAGGTCAGCGTCAGCCCGTGGATGGCCGAGAGCATCCCCAGGGTCACGATCAGCGAATTGAGCTTCAGGTAGCCCACGAGAAACCCGATGAAGGCCCCCAGGCACAGGGTCATCGCGAACATCGCCGGGATCGCAAGGGCCGGGCCGATCTTGTCGTGCAGGTCCAGCACGACGATGGTGGAAAACGACATCATCGACCCCACCGACAGGTCCAGGTTGCCACTGATCACGACAAAGGTGACGCCCAGTGCCATCACGCCGAGAATCGCGGAGGAGCGCACGACACCCATGATGTTGTCGGGATCAAGAAAGCGCGCATTGGCGATCGTGAACCCGATAATGAACAGCACGAAGGCGACCAGAATGCCCTGCCGGGCCAGAAAGCCGCCGATGTCCTTTCGTGTCAGCCCTGACATTGGAGCCTCCCTTTCATCGCCGCTCGGGCGATCATATTAGCGTCATTCCACCGTCGATCATCACGATCTGACCGGTCATGTAGTCGCTTTCTTTCGATGCCAGGAACGTGGTCGTTCCGGTGACATCCTGTGGCGTGGCGACCCGGCCCCGAAGGATCTCGGCCGAGAACGCCTCCATCGCCTGTCCGGGCCGTTCGGCGGCGCCGATCTCCATCAGGTCCCGGTCGACCTGCTCCCACATCTCGGTCGCCACGACTCCGGGCGCAAAGCCCGTCACCGTGATGTCGTGTTTCGCCAGATCGCGCGCGCCCGATTGCGTCAGCGACACAACACCCCACTTGCTGGCGCAATAGGGCGCGACATTGTCGAAGCCCTGCCGACTGGCGATCGAGGCGGTGTTGATGATCTTGCCGAAACTGCCTTGGCGGATGAACTGCCTGGCGGCCTCCTGCATTCCGATCAGGCAGCCAAGCCCGTTCACATCGGTGATGAAACGCCAGTTTTCCTCGGTCACGTCGAGGAAGTTCATCGGCTTGTTGACGCCGGCATTGTTGAATTTCACGTCGAGCTTGCCGAACAGGTCGACCGCGTGCGTGATCATCGCGCGAACCTGGTCGCGCTTCGTCACGTCGACGCGGGCATGGGTGACTTTTCCCGGGCCTCGGGACCTGTTCGCTTCGGCCACCTCGGCGACCTTGTCGCCGTTGATATCGGCGAAACAGACGTCGGCGCCCTCGACCAGAAGCGCCTCGCCGATGGCACGGCCAATGCCTTGGGCTGCACCGGTCACGATGCAGGAACGGCCGGAAACACGGGACATGAAACCCCTCCAAGGTCGATTGTCTTGTCAGGCTTTTCGTGCACGATCCGGGCGCGGCAGCAATGCCGCGCCCAGTCCGCTGACAGATCTCAGAAGACCGGCTTGTCGAACTCGTCCATGTTTTCCTGGGTGATCTTCGGCGTGTCGAAGTAGTTCAGGAAGGGCACGTCCTCGCCTTCCAGCACGTCGACCGCCGTCTGCAGCGCCGCCTTGGCGTCATCCACCGGCGACTGGTAGATCGAGCCCCAGTATTCACCGCGCTCCATGGCCTCGTAGCCCACGGCAAAGTTGGTCGCGCCGACAAAAATAATGCCTTCGCGGCCCGCGGCCTTGGCGGCGTTCAGTGCGCCAACGCCCATGTTGTCGTCGCCTGCATAGACGCCGTCAATGTCGTCATACTTCACGAGGAAGGCTTCCATCACCTTCTGCGATTTCTCGCGGTTCCAGTCGCCTGGCTGCTTGTCGATCTGCTCGACGTTCGGGCAGATCTCGGGCAGGCGGTCGTCGAAGCCCTTGGCGCGTTCGATGGCCGTCGTATAGCCCGGCTGGCCGGTGATGTGCACGACCTTGGCCTCGTCCTCGATGCCCATGTCCTTGAACTTGTCGCACATGATCTCGGCCGAGCGCTTGCCCTGCGTGATGTTGTCGGGCCCCGAGAAGCTGGCGACGAAGTCGAAGCCCTGCTCGGCAATGTTCGAGTTGGTCACGATAACGGGAATCCCGGCCTGATGCGCCTTGCGCACGGCGGGGATCACGGCCTCGCCGTTCGTCGGCCAGATGATGATCGCGTCGACTTCCTGCTGGATCAGGTCTTCCATCTGGGCGATCTGGCGCGCCACATCACCGCCCGCGTCAAGCACGACGGCCTCGACGTTGTCATTGGCCTCTGCCGCCTCGATGAAGGCCTGTTCATAGGTCGTCTGGTAGCTGTCCACGCCGACATTGTTCTGCGTGATACCGATGGTCATGGTGTCGGCGAAAGCGGTGCTGCCAATCGTGAGTGCGGCTGCCGCAGTCGTCGCGGCAAGGGCATTGCGATAGTCCATTTGGGTCTCCTCCCGAGTTGTTCCTTGTAAGGTCTCGCCCCCGTCTCCTCACGAGGGCGCATCCTCCGACTCATCGGACGATCTGCCCAAGAGTGACTCAGGTCGCCCCTTCGCGAATGCAGGCTATATATCCATTTTGGATATTTATACATCCAAATCGGACCGCTTCGCGATACGGTGTTGCTGTCATTTTGAACATTTTAGGCGAGGAGACACATGATGGCCGATTCGAATTCGTCCAAACTGAACAATTCGCAACCCGAAACGCACCCCGCCCCGCGAAAGGCACGGTCAAGCCCCATGAATGCGATGAACGGACATGGCAAAAGCTACGTTGCCTCCCCCGAGGCAAAGGCCGACATGTTGCGCATCGTGTCCTTCCTGGAAGATTTCGGCGATGAACTCGAAGCCTCTATCGAGCTTTACGCGCCGAACCCCTATTACCGCATGTCGCTGCACCTCATCCGCGGCCATCTGGATGCGAAGACTGTCACGCCCACCTCGCTCATCGGTGCGAGCCAGGTGCCCTATGCCACGGCGAACCGGCGTCTGAAGGAGATGATCGAAGCCGGGCTTATCGAACAGCGCCCGCGCACGCAGAGCGGCAAGAGCTTTTCCATGCATCCGAGCGAAAAACTGCTCGACCAGTGGATGCAGCTTTCCAGCCGGATCGAACGGCTCGCCACGTCGCACTTCGGCGGACGCGAGCGCTCTGCCGACGCCAAGGACTACTACTATGGTGGCTCGTATCTCTCCGCCCAATCGATCCCGCCGCTCAAGGTTCTCCCCGAACCGTTGAAGGTCTCCGGCGGGATCCGCGTCCTGGTGCATGGCGATCCGACTTTCATGGTCATGGACAATCTCAAGCGCCAGTTCGAACAGGCGATCGGGACGCAGATTCATCAGCGCGCCTTCTCCATCGACCGGCTGCGCGAAGAAGCGATCCGCAACGCGGAGCGCAAATCCAGCCGCTATGACATCATCGCGCTCGATTTGCCCTGGGTCGGCTTCTATGCCGAGCGCGGGATGCTCATGCCGCTCGACGAGGCCATGGATATCGCGCGGATCGACCCGGCCGATTTCCATACCGCCGGCTGGCAGGCGGCACATTGGGGCGGCCGCCCCTACGGCGTTCCGGCCCAGACAACGCCGGAATTGCTCTTCTACCGGAAGGACCTCTTCGCCCGTGCGGGCCTTCAGCCGCCCGCCACGACAGACATGCTGCTCGAAGCCGCCGCGCATTTTCACGATCCGGCACGCGGCCGCTACGGCATCGCCTGGAACGCGGCCCGCGGCACGGCCCTGGGCCATACCTTCCTCATGGCCATGGCCGATTTCGGCCAGCCGGTGATCGACTTGCAGAGTCACGCCGGGGGCTTTCGCACGGACGATCTCGCCACGCGGGACTACAGGCCGATGATCGACACGGAGGCAGGCCTGCACGCGGCGGAATTCCTGCTCGAAATGCTGCGCTACTCGCCCCCCGACATTCTTTCCATGTCCTGGTACGAGCGCATCCGCCCCTATGCGACGGGCAATGTTCCGATGGCCTACGGCTATACCCTGCTGGCCCCCTATTTCGAGCTCGACGAGACGTCTCCGGCTTATGGGCAGACCGGTTATCTGCCTCATCCTGCGGGGCCCGGTGCAGGCTCCGTCGCGCCTGTCGGCGGCTATATCATGGGCATCCCGGCCAACCTGCCGCCCGAACGCGTCGGCCCGGCCATCGAGGCGCTCATGGTCTTCACCTCGCCGGAAGCGCAGAAGCTCTACGTCCAGAACGGCAGCCGCACGAACCCGCGCTATTCTGTCGGCTCCGACCCGGAAGTGCGCCGGGCCAGCGCGATCTTCGAGGCCGTCGATGCCATGTCCTGGCGCGACGAGCTGCAGTTCTGGCCGCGCCCGCCCGTCCCCGAGATCAGCGACATCATCCAGATCTGCGGCGAGGAACTTCACGACATGCTGCGCGGAATAACGCCCCCGCGCGACGCGCTGCGCAGGGCCCAGGAGCGGGCCCATGCGCTCTTATGACCAAACGGGACACTATGACTGAGGAGGAGACACCATGGACCCCAATCGCCTGAAAGGTAAGAACGTGCTGATCACCGGAGCAGCGCGCGGCATGGGGGCGGCCAATGCCGAAAGCTTCGCGGCGCAAGGCGCGAATGTCTGCATCGGCGATCTGGACCTCGATGCCGCCAAGGAGGTGGCCGACAAGATCAACGCCGCCGAGGGCGGCAAGGCGATCGCGGTCAGGATGGATGTCACCAAGCGCGAGGACAACGCCGCCGCCGTCGCCGCCACTGTCGAGGCCTTCGGCAACATCAACGTGGCGCTCTTCAACGCCGGCCTCAACAAGCCCCGGTTCTTCATGGATATCGACGAAGACAACTGGGACATGATCATGAACGTCAATACCAAGGCGATGTGGCTGGGCATGCAGGAAGCGGCCAAGCAGATGATCGCCCAGGGCCCGATGAAGGACCACCCCTACAAGCTGATCAATGTCGGCTCCATCGCCAGCCGCAAGCCGCTGGTGGATGTGACCGTCTACTGCACATCGAAATACGGCTGCCTCGCGCTGACCGAATGCGGCGCGCTGGGACTGGCCGAGCATAATATCACCGTGAATGGCTACGCCCCGGGCGTGGTTGTAACCCCGCTGTGGGAGCAGCTCGACAAGGACCTTGTCGATATCGGCTTCAAGGAGCGCGAGGGCCAAGCCTACGAGGATATCGTCGAGAGCAACCTGGTGATCAAACGTGTGTCCTATCCCGAAGACATCACCGGCACCGCGTCGTTCCTGGCGAGCGATGACAGCGACTACATGACCGGTCAGATGATCTCGATCGATGGTGGCTGGGTTACGAAGTAGGCCCACACTCACCTGATTTTTCGCAACAAATCGGGTGCGCTTGGCCGCACCCAACAGGAGTTTCCGATGTCAGAACGTCCAGGCAACGCACTCATGCCCAACCTGCTCACCCCACAGGACCTTGAGACCAATTGGCAATGGCGCGAAAAGCTGCCGGCCCATGGTCACACATCCGTGGACTTCGAACGCCGCGTCGACCATGACCGGTTGCGCCGCTATCGTTTGGCCCGCACCCGTCAATCCTTGCAGAACTCCCATGCTGGTTCTCTGCTGCTGTTTGACGTGAACAACATCCGTTATGTCAGCGCCACCAAGATCGGCGAATGGGAACGGGACAAGATGTGCCGTTTCTGCCTGCTGACCGGTGATGACAGCCCCTATGTCTGGGATTTCGGCTCCGCCGCTGTGCACCATCAGCGCTATTCCGACTGGCTGGAGCCCGATCACTGCCTTGCCGGCGTTGTCGGCATGCGCGGCACCATCCCCCCCGAATTCGGCCTGATGCGCAAATACGCCAAGATGATCGCCGAACTGATCAAGGATGCGGGCATGGCCGATATGCCTGTGGGTGTGGATTATGCGGAAACCGCGATGTTCCACGCGCTTCAGGAAGAAGGCATCAAGGTCGTCGACGGCCAGCAGATCATGCTGTCCGCGCGCGAGATCAAGAACTGGGACGAGATCCAGCTTCTGACCCAGGCGGCCTCCATGGTCGATGGCGTTTACCACATGATCTACGAAGAGCTGAAACCCGGCGTGCGTGAAAACGACATCGTCGCCATGTCCAACAAGCTGCTCTACGAGATGGGCTCTGACGACGTGGAAGCGATCAACGCCATTTCCGGCGAGCGATGCAACCCGCATCCGCACAATTTCACCGACCGTTTGATCCGCCCCGGCGATCAGGCCTTCTTCGACATTCTCCAGTCCTATCAGGGCTATCGCACCTGCTACTACCGGACTTTCAACGTGGGCCGCGCTACGCCCGCACAGAACGATGCCTATGTGAAAGCACGGGAATGGATCGACGCCTCCATCGCCATGATCAAGCCCGGTGTCACCACCGACAAGGTCGCCGAAGTCTGGCCGACAGCGGAATCGCTCGGCTTCCCCAATGAGGATGCAGCCTTTGGCCTGCAGTTCGGTCACGGCCTTGGGCTGGCGCTGCACGAACGCCCGATCATTTCCCGCGCGGTCAGCCTCGATCACCCGATGGAAATCCAGACCGGCATGGTCTTCGCGCTGGAAACCTACTGCCCCGCCACCGACGGGTACTCCGCCGCACGGATCGAAGAAGAAGTCGTCGTGACCGAGACGGGTTGTGAAGTAATCAGCCTGTTCCCGGCCGAAGACCTGCCGATCGCCAACCGCTACTGAGGCGCGGAACGCCGGCGCACCCTGCGGCGCCGCCCGCGGGGTGCGTAATGACGGACGCACCGCACCGGAGACCTATCATGGCCAAGACAAAAACCAACACCGAAGACTACATGCGGATGTACCGCCAGATGGTGCGTATCCGCACCTTCGAAGACAACGCGAACCAGCTGTATCTCTCGGCCAAAATGCCGGGGTTGACGCATATGTATTCCGGCGAAGAAGCCGTCGCCGTCGGCATCTGCGAAGCGCTGACGACCGATGACAAGATCACCTCGACCCACCGTGGCCACGGGCACTGCGTGGCCAAGGGTGCGGAGTTCAAGGAAATGTTCTGCGAACTTCTGGGCAAAAAAGAGGGGTATTGCCGCGGCAAGGGCGGTTCGATGCATATCGCCGACCAGTCCAATGGCAACCTCGGGGCCAACGCCATCGTCGGCGGCTCCATGGGGATCGCCACCGGCTCGGCCTTCACCTCCAAACTGCTGGGCAAAGACGATGTCACGGTATGTTTCTTTGGGGACGGGGCCACCGCGCAGGGCCTGCTCTACGAGGTCATGAACATGGCCGCCCTATGGAAGCTGCCTGTGATCTACGCCTGCGAAAACAACGGCTATTCCGAATACACCAGGACCGAGGAGATCGCCGCTGGCTCGATCACCGCGCGGGCCGAGGCCTTCGGAATCGAGGCGCATCAGGTCGATGGGCAAGACGTTCTGGCGGTCAATGAATTGACACAGAAACTCGTTGCCCGCGCCCGCAAGGGCGAAGGCCCCTTCTTCATGGAGTTGATGACCTATCGCTACCACGGCCACCACGTGGGCGACATCAACCGCGAATATTATCGCTCGAAGGATGAAGAGAAGGACTGGAAGGAAAACAAGGACCCGATCATCAAGTTCCGCAGCTGGCTCGTGGAACAGGGCATTGCCGGTGAGGACGAGATCGAAGCGATGAATGCCGAGGTCAAGAAAGACGCCGAAGAGGCCGTCGCCTATGCCGAAGCGGCCCCCTACCCCGACCAATCCGAGGTCGACATGCACGTCTATACCGACATCGAACACGCGCTTGAACGCGACACGGCCTGAGGAGGACGACCCATGCGAGATATCACCCTGTCCCAGGCCGTCAACGAAGCCCTGGCCGAGGAAATGCGCCGTGACGAGACCGTCTTCATCATCGGCGAGGATGTGGCCGAGGCGGGCACGCCTTTCAAGGTGCTCAGCGGTCTGGTCGAGGAATTCGGAACCGAGCGGGTCGTCGATACACCGATCGCCGAGCCGGGCTTCATGGGCCTTGCGGTAGGCGCGGCCCTGACCGGAACGCGCCCCGTCGTCGACCTGATGTTCGGCGATTTCATCTATCTGATCATGGATCAGCTCTGCAATCAGGCGGCGAAGGCCTATTACATGTCGGGCGGCAAGCTCAATGTGCCACTGGTCCTGCGCACGAACCTCGGCGCCACCCGGCGCTCCGCCGCGCAGCATTCGCAATCCCTGCACGCGCTGGTGGCTCATATCCCCGGCCTGAAAGTGGCCATGCCCTCCTCGGCCTACGAGGCCAAGGGCCTGATGAAGACCGCGATCCGCGATGACAACCCGGTGGTGATCTTCGAAGACAAGCTGATGTACAATGACAATGCCCCGGTGCCCGAAGAGGAGTTCCTGATCCCCTTCGGCGAGGCCAACATCAAGCGCGAAGGCTCCGACATCACCCTGATCGGCAACTCCTCGATGGTGCAGGTCTGCGAGACCGCCGCCGAAATCCTCGCCAAGGAAGGCATCGAGGCCGAGGTGATCGACCCGCGCACCATCGTGCCGCTGGACGAGGCCGCGATACTCAAATCGGCCAAAAAAACCTCCCGCGTGATCGTCGTGGACGAAGGCCATCAAAGCTTCGGCATCACCGGCGAGATCGCCAGCCGGATCAACGAAAAGGCCTTCTACCACCTCGACGCCCCGGCGCTGCGCATGGGGGCGATGGATGTGCCGGTGCCGTTCAGCCCGGCGCTGGAGGACATCACCGTGCCCACCCCCGAAACGGTGGCCGAGAACGCCCGCAAACTCATGTCGAGGGAGATGATCCATGCCGCATGAGGTCATCATGCCGGCCCTCGGCATGGCGCAGGATACCGGCCTGATCGTCAGTTGGTTCAGAAGCCCCGGCGATGCGGTGAAATCCGGCGATGCGCTTTTCGAGGTGGAAACCGACAAGGCCACGATGGAGGTCGAAGCCCCCGCCGATGGCTACCTGACAGATGTGCAGGCCGACGCAGGGGCCGAGGTGCCTGTCGGCAATGTCATCGCGCTGATCTCCGACACCGCCGAGGACAGTGGAACCCTGACCAAGGCCGCGCCCGCCGACACCCCGTCAGAACCACCGGCAGAGGCCCCGGCCCAAGGCACCACACTGCCCGAAGGTGCCGAGGTGATCATGCCCGCGCTTGGCATGGCGCAGGATACCGGCCTGATCGTGGCGTGGCATAAATCGCCGGGCGACGCCGTCGCCTCGGGTGATATGCTTTTCGAGGTGGAAACCGACAAATCCACGATGGAGGTCGAGGCCGGGCATGACGGCTTTGTCGCGGCCCTTTTGGCCGAAGCGGGCGAAGAGGCCCCGGTGGGCGACGTGATCGCCATCATTTCCACCGACAAACCCGGCGCCCCCGTGCAGCGCAGCATCGCGGAAGCGGCAAGCCCCAAGGCCGCCGCCCCGCGGCCGGCTCGGGATGGCGATGCCAAACCCGCCTCCGCCGATAAGGCCCCGGCCCCGGCAAACGCGGCCGCCCCACCGGAACCGGCCCCCGGTGCCAAACCGCGTGCCGATGGCCGCATCCTCGCCTCCCCCAAGGCGCGGCGCTTGGCGCTGGAACAGGGCCTTGATCTTGGCCGTCTGGTCGAGGCGGGCCACCCACAGCCCTACCACGCCGAGGATATCGAGGTGCTCAAGGCCCTTCCCTCCGAAGCGTCCCAAAGCACGACCGCTGTCTCGCGTCGTCTTACGGCGGATTTGCCCCACGACGGGGTCGCCGCCTTCAAGGCCTGGGCCTCCGAAACAGCCGGCCTTGAGGACGAAAATGCATTGCTCGCAGGACTGGCCGCCGCCAGCCTCGGGCGTGACAGTGCTATGGTGGCGGTCGAGAGCTTCGGCGCACGCCGCGGGTATACGGTGCCCGCGGGTCCGCTTGGCGCCATCACAGCGACGGACGAGGACATTGTGCCGGACCTGATCCTGCGCGATCTGCGGCTCAGCCGGATTACTTCGGTCAGCCTCGGGGCCGAGGATGCGCCAGTTCTGACCCTGACACCGGCGGGCGATGGTCTGTCCATCACGCTTGAATGCGCCAGCCACCACCTGACCGCAACCGAGGCCGTCAGCCTTCTCTCCGAATTCGCGGGCCGGATGGAGCATCCGCTCCGCCACCTGCTCTAAGACATGGGGTCCAAAATGGAATTCACCGATCTCTATATAAACGGCGAATGGCGTTCCACGTCGGATCGTTTCGACGTCAACAACCCCGCCACCGAGGAGGTTCTGGCCTCCGTCGCCTCCGCCGATATCGCCGATGCCGATGCCGCCCTCGACGCCGCCGATGCCGCGATGAAGGATTGGGCGGCCCGCACCCCGCGCGAACGCTCCGAAGTGCTGCGCCGCGCATGGGAACTGATGACCGCCCGCCTTGATCACTTCGCCCACCTGATCACGCTGGAAAACGGCAAGGCCGGGGTCGATGCCAAGGGCGAGGCCACCTATGCCGCCGAATTTTTCCGCTGGTTCGCCGAGGAAGCCGTGCGCGCCGATGGCA
Organism: Roseovarius salinarum; assembly: GCF_002834145.1. GTDB lineage: Bacteria > Pseudomonadota > Alphaproteobacteria > Rhodobacterales > Rhodobacteraceae > Roseovarius > Roseovarius salinarum. The sequence continues at coordinate 279,023 of NZ_PHNT01000002.1, forward strand.
TGATCACCCACGCGCCCGCCTCGGGCGCGCGCATCATGGTCCAGCACAAGCCCGCCGGCCTTGCCGTGCTGATCACACCATGGAACTACCCCGCCGCCATGGGCACACGCAAGATCGCCCCGGCGCTCGCGGCCGGGTGCGGCGTCATCATCAAGCCCGCCTCGGAGACACCGCTGACCATGCTCGCCCTCATGCCGCTTCTCGAACAGGCCGGCGTCCCCAAAGGTCTTGTCAACGTCCTGCCCTCGCGGCGGACCGGCGCGCTGGTCGATCACATGCTGCATGACCCGCGCGTGCGCGTGGTCAGCTTCACCGGCTCCACCGGCGTTGGTCAGAAGCTTTTGAAAGGCGCCGCCGATCAGGTCTTGAAACCCGCGATGGAACTGGGCGGCAATGCCCCGGTCGTGGTCTTCGACGATGCCGATATGGACGTGGCCATCGAGGGCACCATGCTGGCCAAGATGCGCAACCTGGGCGAGGCCTGCACGGCGGCCAACCGGATCTACGTGCATGAAGACATCGCCGAAGAGTTCACAAAGCGCCTCACCGACCGGATGAGCGCGCTCAAGCTGGGCGACGGCACCGATCCCAGCGTCGATGTGGGCCCGCTGGTCAATGCCGATACGCGCGACAAGGTGGCTGACTTCGTCGCCGATGCCGTGGCCAAGGGGGCATCGGTGGAATGCGGCGGCACCGTGCCCGAGGGCAAGGGGTTCTACTACCCGCCAACGGTGCTTTCGAATGTCTCGGAAGACGCAGACTGCGTGCATGACGAAATCTTCGGCCCGGTTGCCGCGATCCAGACCTTCACGGACCAGGACGAGGTCGTCCGCCGCGCCAATGACACCGAATACGGCCTTGTCGCCTATGTCTTCTCGGAAGACTTCAAACGCGCGCTTCAGGTCTGCGAACGGCTCGAATACGGCATGGTCGGCCTCAACCGTGGCCTGGTCAGCGACCCTGCCGCCCCCTTCGGCGGTACCAAGCAATCGGGCTTGGGCCGTGAAGGCGGGCATGAAGGCATGCTCGAATTCATGGAAACCCAATACATCTCGGCCAGCTGGTAAGGGGGCGGACATGAGTGACATCATCGCACCACCTTCGGTTCGGGCCCGCGCTCTCGAAAAGGGCATCGACTTGGAAAAACTTGCCAAGGATCTGGGCCGAACAAGCATCGCCCTTGAAGATCTGGAGGGCGGCAAGCCCGCCGCCGCCCCTGCGGGCGACACCTCATACTGGGATGTGGACCACAGCCAATACGGCCCCGTCACCGAGGAATGGATGAGCCGTTTTGCACAGGTCGCAGCGGCCAATCTGGGGGCGGCAAACGCGCTGATCCCGCAGGTCACGCACCACGACCGCGCCGATGTCACCGCCATCGAGAAGCTTCGCAAGGACCTCAAGCCCGAGGCGCAAGCGCGCGGCGTCAAGCTCACTGCGCTGGCGTTTCAGGCCAAGGCGCTCGCCCGCGCGCTGCGCGAGTTTCCGCGCTTCAACGCCTCGCTCTCGGCTGACGGCAAAACCCTGACCCTCAAGAACTACGTGCATATCGGCATCGCCGTCGACACCGCCCATGGCCTCATGGTTCCGGTGCTCCGCGACGTCGACCGCAAGGGCCTCTGGCAGATCGCAACCGAAATCGCAGACCTTGCCGGACGGGCGCAAAACCGGAAGGTCGGCCCTGATGAAATGGGCGGCGCGTCCATGACGATCACCAATCTTGGCGGCATCGGCGGCATAGGCTTCACGCCCATCGTCAACCCGCCCGAACTGGCCATCCTTGGCATCACCCGCAGCGAAACCGTCACGGTCTGGGACGGCGACACCCCCCGCCCCGTACCCATGGTTCCGCTGGACCTCAGCTATGATCACCGCGTGATCAACGGCGCCGATGCGGCACGCTTCGTGACATATCTTGCCGGGCTTATCGCCGATCCGCGCCGAATCATGGTTTGAGGGGAGATTCATGTCTGACAGTCACGCCGACCTCATCGTTCTGGGTGCCGGGCCGGGCGGTTACGCCTGCGCCTTTCGGGCCACCGATCTGGGGCGCAAAACCGTCATGGTTGATCCACGCGCCACGCTTGGCGGGGTTTGCCTCAACGCGGGCTGCATCCCCTCAAAGGCCCTTCTTCACGCCGCCGACGCGATGCGCGAGGCCCGTGACATGGTCGTGCCCCACGGGATGGTGTAAGAGGCCGCGCGCGGAGCCATTTGGCGTAGCGCAGCGCGCGGCCGTTCTGGCGGCCACCGCGCTTCTTCGTAGTCTGAGGTTGTTAAAAGACCGATGACAACGAAGGAGAGCACGATGACCGAGAGTGAGGCATGGGTCGCCATGGGTTCGAGAACCATGCCGAACGATCGACCTTCCCGGGGTGATCGCCAAGAGCGATGGTGAGACGCGACCGTGGCCGCAGATGCGGCCGCGCAAGCGTGTCGAACGATTTCCTGCGCGATTTGATCCAGGACGCCGCGCAGCGGCTGATGGAATTCGACCGTGAAGCGATCGGTCCGGGGGACCGATCGTAGGTAGAATGAGGTGGCCGCCGTCTGCGGCGCAGGGCATGGCGAGCGCAGCCCGGACCGCGAGAACCAGCGCAACGGCTACCGACCGCGGCAGTGGGATACCAGGGCCGGCACCATCGGCCTGAACATCCCGAAGCTGCGCAAGGGCAGTTACTTTCCGACCTTCCTGGAGCCGCGCCGGACGGCCGAGAACCGAAGGTCCGCGCGCAGCAGCGAAGGCGCTGATGGCGGTCGTACAGGAGGCCTACATCCACGGCGTCTCGACCCGCGCCGTCGATGATCTGGTGCGTGCCATGGGGCTGACGGGCACCTCGAAGAGCCAGGTCAGCCGGCTCTGCGAGGAGATCGACGAGCGGGTGCAGGCGTTCCTGAACCGCCCCCTTGAGGGGTCGAACCGCATGAATTCGGTCCCCCGGACCGAATTCCCGACCGTCCGGGGGACGGTCGGCGCGGTCGACGGCCCTTCCTGTGGCGCGACGCCACCTACGTGAAGCTGCGCGAGGGCGGCCGGATCGTCTCGATGGCCGTGATAGTGGCGGTGGCGGTCAACTCGGACGGACGCCGCGAGATCCTCGGGATCACCGTCATGCCCTCCGAGGCGTTCACGGGGCTTGCGCGGCCGCACCGCGGCCACGGTCCCCGTTCACCGTTCTGGGCCGACTTCCTGCGGTCTCTCACGCGTCGTGGGCTGCGCGGCGTGCAGCTGGTCATCAGCGACGCGCACGAGGGCCTGAAGGCGGCTGCCAGGAAGGTCCTGGGCGCCGGCTGGCAGCGCTGCCGCGTGCATTTTCGCTGCACGGCCCTTCGGGTCAGCGCAACCTCCTGGCCCGCGTGGGCAAGGCCAACAAGCCGGTGGTCAGCGCGGTGGTGAAAACCGTCTTCGCCGAAAAGGACCGCGACCAGCGCCATCCCCGCTGGCGCGAGGTGGCCGACAACCTTCGTGACCGGTTCCGGGATGTCGCCGAGCTCATGGACGGTGAGGGCGTCGAGCGATCGCTCCGGGGGAGCGATCGCAGCCCGAACGAGCACGACGTCCTCGCCTACATGGCCTTCGACGAGAGCCTGCGCTCGAAGCTGTACAGCACCAACCCGCTGGAGCGCGTCAACAAGGAGATCAAGCGCCGCACCAACGTGGTCGGCATCTTTCCCAACCGCGAGGCCGTCATCCGCCTGGTCGGCGCGCTCATGCTGGAGCAGAACGACGAATGGGCCGTCTCGCGCCGCTACATGCCGGTGGAAAAGCTGACGGCCGTGTGTAACGATACCGACGCGGCGACAATGATCGCCGCACAGTGAACGAGCGACACCAGCCATGAAGAAGCAGGTCGACGCCAGTTCCTACACCACTTCACGGGACACAGCCCGTTGGCGCGGTTCATCCCCGCGTGTGCGGGGAACAGCATTGGATGGCGTGCCGGGACGTGCGGCCCGACGGTTCATCCCCGCGTGTGCGGGGAACAGGAGCCTCAAGCAAAGGGGTGCGGGCAATGTGGCGGTTCATCCCCGCGTGTGCGGGGAACAGGCGCCTGGATTTGAGCGATCATGCGTCACCCCCGGTTCATCCCCGCGTGTGCGGGGAACAGAGGCACAGTTGAACCGCATGGCTGTTGGGTGTCGGTTCATCCCCGCGTGTGCGGGGAACAGTAGGCCTGCCCCTCGCGGTTCTCGACCTCGATCGGTTCATCCCCGCGTGTGCGGGGAACAGTCTGCCCGGTAGCCACTCAGCCTACCGCCTGCCGGTTCATCCCCGCGTGTGCGGGGAACAGAGCCACATCCGGCGGAAGGTTGCGTCGTCCACCGGTTCATCCCCGCGTGTGCGGGGAACAGCGACGCCCTCCCGTTCTGGTATGACAAACCCCCGGTTCATCCCCGCGTGTGCGGGGAACAGCGCCCGTGTGCGCCATCTTGTCGATCGTCGGCGGTTCATCCCCGCGTGTGCGGGGAACAGGTTGAACCACGATAGCTCGCCACCTCCGCTACCGGTTCATCCCCGCGTGTGCGGGGAACAGATGAGCCAAAGCCGCCGCTGGGCCTCTGTCGCCGGTTCATCCCCGCGTGTGCGGGGAACAGCACGTTCGAGGAGATCAGGCCCTATGTGACCAGCGGTTCATCCCCGCGTGTGCGGGGAACAGGGGATGCGGAATGTATCACCCGTCCCGATAGTCGGTTCATCCCCGCGTGTGCGGGGAACAGAAGTCGCGCTGGGGGTAGACATTTTCCCTGATCTTGCCCCCGTTTCGCCGGACACTCAGGCGGTTGCGGTTTGAGCTGCGATGAACTCGCGGGGCGAGCGCCATTTCAGCCCTGAGTGCGGATGGTTCTCGTTGTAATCCTCGAACCAGCCATCGATCAATCCGAGC
>NZ_PHNT01000020.1 GCF_002834145.1 Roseovarius salinarum
CGCCTCCATAACCGCCGCGGAAACGATGTTCTCGCTCGCGATCAGCTCGATCTCGTCGCGCTGGCGACCAAGCTCCGACGACACCGCGCCGAAAACCTCGGGGTCGCGCGACGACAAAGACTCGGTGAAAAAACCGGGGTCCGGTGCGACGCTGTTTCCGTCATGGGCCATGAATCCGACTCCCTGCTGCATGGATCTGCGCGATTTCCTATCGGAAACTCCCGGGGCGGGGAAGGTTGTAAAGCGACAATTGCACCCTTGGGACCGGCACGGGTGGCGCCGGAGGGAAACTTGTGGTTCGATCCGACCCTCGACACCCATTTTCGGAAACGGGACCGGGCGGATGCCGACCAGGATCAACTTCGTCGCCAGCGACGATCCCGTCGCGCAGACCGCGCGCGCGGCGCTGATCGCGCGCTACGGCAACGTGCCGGAGCACGAGGCCGACGTGATCGTCGCGCTGGGCGGCGACGGCTTCATGTTGCACACGCTGCACCGCACGCAGGACCTGGACGCTCCGGTCTACGGGATGAACCGGGGCACCGTGGGTTTCCTGATGAACGAATACAGCGAGAGCGACCTGCTGGAGCGGCTGGCAAAGGCCGAGGAAGCAGTCATCAACCCGCTTTCCATGAAAGCGATGTGCGTGGACGGCACGATCCACGAGGCACTGGCGATCAACGAGGTCTCGCTGCTGCGCGGCGGCCCGCAGGCGGCGAAACTGAAGATCTCGATCGACGGCCACCTGCGCCTGCAGGAGTTGGTCTGCGACGGTGCGCTTGTGGCCACGCCGGCGGGTTCGACGGCCTACAATTATTCCGCGCACGGGCCGATCCTTCCGATCGGGTCGGACGTGCTGGCGCTGACGGCGGTGGCCGCCTTCCGCCCGCGCCGCTGGCGCGGGGCGCTGCTGCCCAAGTCGGCGCACGTGCGTTTCGACGTCATCGATGCCGAGAAGCGCCCGGTCATGGCCGACGCTGACAGCCGATGGGTCGAGAACGTGCTGTGGGTCGAGATCGAATCGGACGATACCATCGCCCACCGCATCCTGTTCGACCCCGGCCACGGGCTTGAGGAGCGGCTGATCCGGGAGCAGTTCGTGTGATGCAACGCCGCACAAACCTGGCCGGCGCGCGGCGCCTGATCCGCTCGATCCTCGCCGCCATCGCCCTGGCCGCGCCGCTTCATGCCGAGGAAGCCATGCCCGACGCCTACACGCCGCCGCCGCCCGAGACCTGGACCTTCCTGAGCGACCGGGTGATGGGCGGCGTGTCCGATGGTCGGGTGACGGTCGAGCCCGGCCCGGACGGCCCGGTGCTGCACCTGTCGGGCACGGTCAGCACCGAGAACCGCGGCGGGTTCATACAGACGCGCGTGGCGCTTGACGCCCCGCTCCCGGCCGGGGCGCGGGGTGTCGTGTTGCGGGTGAAGGGCGACGGGCAGCGCTATTTCGTTCACATCCGCACGCGCGGATCGGTCCTGCCCTGGCAGTTCTACCAGGCGCCGTTCGACACCGACGGGCAGTGGCAGGAAGTGCGCCTGCCCTTCGAGGCCTTCGCGCCCCGGGGCGGGCTTCTGCGGGCGCGCCTGCGCCCCGAGACGGTCGAGAGCGTGGGCATTGCCGCCTACGGGCGCGACCATGTGGCCGATCTGCGCGCCGTCTGGACCCGCCTTTTCTGACGCGTCCACCGGCTGCCGGTGCAATCGGATGACAGCGGGCAGGTTATCCCGTGACGGGCGCGCGATATTGCCTGTCCGGCCGGGGCGGGGGAGGCTGATGGCATCGCAAGGATGCACACGCCAAACCCCGAGGAGACACACCATGACCCGCACCGACCGCACCCGGACCGCGCAATGGCCCGCACCGATGAGTCGGACCGAGCGCCGCCGGTTCCGTCGTTTCGAGCGTGACCGTGGCGCGCGCCAGGTCTTCCCCGATTTCGCGATGATCTGAGCACCGCCCCTGCGCTGTTCCCCGCCCGAGCGGGCCGGAGTTTTCCGGCCCGCTTTTTCGTGTGCGCAGGGGAACGCGGACCGGGCCGGGTGGCGCCCCGGCCGCAGTCACGTCGGAACGCCACAGGCGTGGACGGCCTGCGCCGGCTGTGGCGGCGCCGCTAGATTCGGTCGCATCGGGACCGGCCCCGCGGCGTTGCGCCGGTGCTCCGGGCCCTCGCCGGGCCGACCCGCGCGGCAAAGCCTGCAACCCGCCGGAGGCGGCGCCGACTCGCGCGGCGGCGCGCGCCCTGCGCGCAGGGTGGCGGCAAAACGGTGCTGTTATCCGATGACACAGCACCGTCAAGGGCGCGCAAGGCGGCGACATCGGGGCAGGATCCGGCCAGTCACGAGGCATCGGAAATTCCGGCAAACTCCTGAATGGAAACAAGAAATGAGTTTGTTATCGGATAGCGGGCCCGGGAAATCGGATAGCCTGGCCGCGTTATTGCGTGTCGTCGCGAAACCTCCCCATGGTCGACTTGCCATCCCGAAACGGGAGGCCGTCACAAGGCAGACGGCTCGCCCGGGGAGGAGACGAAAGAAACCGACCACGCAGACCATGAAAGGACCTCGAAAATGACCTTTACCAACACCATCAAGACCGCAGCACTTTCCTTCCTGATCGTCGCAGGCGCAGGCGTCACCGCCGCCGAGGCCGGCAGCAACCGCGTCTCGATCTCGCAGGGCGGCCACGCCAACGCCGTGGGCACCGCGCAGAGCGGTTGGCAGAACCGCATGACCGTCATCCAGCGCGGCGTCGGCAACACGTCGATCCTGAGCCAGGACGGCCGCCGTAACGTCAGCGTCGTGGGCCAGCGCGGCCGCAACAACAGCGCCGCCAGCAGCCAGCGCGGCCGCAACAACATCAGCGGCACCGCCCAGTTCGGCCGCAACAACAATGCCGAGACGCACCAGCGTGGCCGCAACAACGCCGTCGGCGTGATCCAGGCCGGCAACGGCAACGACGCCGAGACGCACCAGCGCGGCAGCGGCAACGTCGCCGTGATCGTTCAGGACTGAAACCCGCCATGCCGGGCGCGGCCCGCGGCGGGCCGTGCCCGACCCCGCCGGAAAGGATGCCGACCATGAAAACCCTCTTCCACACATTCGTCCAGGGCGCGCCGTTGGCGGCTTGTGCCCTGGCCGCCGCCGTCGGCGCCGCCGCGCTGGCGGGGCAGACGACGAACGCCACCGCGGGCGGCACCGCGCAGGACGCGCCGGTGCGCTGCGCCATCGCGATCCGCGACCTTGGCGGTTCGGTCGAGATCAGCGGCAAGGTCAAGTCGGACGTCGCGACGCACGGCCACTACGAGATGACCATCCGCCAGAGCAGCGGCGCGGGCAGCACGATGATCGACCAGTCGGGCGACTTCACGCTTGGCGCGGGCCGCATGACCACGCTTGGCCAGGCGGTCCTGGGCGGGACGCCCGGCAGCTACGACGTCGACCTGCACCTCGACGTGGACGGCCAGCGCCTGCGCTGCGCCGCGCAGGACGACGCCGCGGACATCTGAAACCCGACACGGCAAATCCACCACTGCATACCGAAAGGACATCACCATGAAACGCACCCTTCTTCTCGCCCCGCTCGCCCTCGTCGCTGGAATGATCGCCGCGCCCGAGGTGCAGGCCGGCAGCACCGGCGTTTCCGTCAGCGTCGGGAAAGGCCATGTCGCCCGCACCGTCAGCCGGATGGCCGGCTGCAACCCGTCCGGCCCCTTCGATGCCCATGGCAATTACCGTGGCGACAACGATGACATCTTCGTCACGCAGGGCCGGGGCAACCGCGCGGTGGTTCGGCAACAGGGAAACAACCATCGCGCAGGCGTCCGCCAGCACGGCAAGGACCAGTGCAACCTCGTCATCCAGACGGGCCGCGGCACCTCGGCCAATGTCAACCAGCACGGCAACGGGACGACCGGCCTGACCGTCATCCACGGAAACTGACCGCGCCCCACCACGCAACGCCGGGCCGGACCGTACCCACGGTCCGGCCTGTCGTATTCCCGGGGCGTCAGCCCTTCGGGTAGCCGACCGTCGCCAGCGCCTCGCGGATCTCGTCAAGGATCGCGGGGTCGTCGATCGTCGCGGGGGTCTTGAACTCTGCGCCGTCGGCGATCTTGACCATGGTTCCGCGCAGGATCTTGCCCGAGCGTGTCTTGGGCAGCCGGTCGACGATCACCGCGGTCTTGAAGGCGGCGACGGGGCCGATCTGGTCGCGGATCATGTCAACGCATTCCTTCACGATCTCTTCGCCGGGGCGGTTGACGCCCTTGGTCAGGCAAACGAAGCCCACGGGGCTCTGGCCCTTCAGGTCGTCGCTGACCCCGATCACCGCGCATTCGGCCACGTCCGGGTGATCGGCCAGCACCTCCTCCATGCCGCCCGTGGACAGCCGGTGGCCGGCCACGTTGATGACGTCGTCGGTGCGCGCCATGATGTAGAGGTAGCCGTCGGCGTCGATCATGCCCGCGTCGCCGGTTTCGTAGTAGCCCGGGAAATGGTCGAGATACGACTTGCGGAACCGGTCCTCGGCGTTCCACAGCGTGGGCAGGGTGCCCGGCGCAAGCGGCAGCTTTATCGCCACCGCGCCCAGCGTGTCCGGCCCCTGGGGATGCCCCGCCTCGTCGAGGATCTGCACGTCGTAGCCCGGCATCGGCACGCCCGACGATCCGATCCTGATCTCCATCTCCTCGATGCCCATCGGGATGCCGGTGATCGCCCAGCCGGTCTCGGTCTGCCACCAGTGGTCCACCACCGGCACGCCCAGCTGATCGGCCGCCCAGTTGATGGTGTCGGGGTCGGCGCGTTCGCCGGCGAGGTAGAGCGTGTTCAGGCAGCTCAGGTCGTATTTCTTCACGAACTCGCCCTTGGGGTCCTCGCGCTTGATCGCGCGGAAGGCGGTGGGCGCGGTGAAGAAGCTCTTGACGTTGTGCTCCGAGATCACGCGCCAGAAGGTGCCGGCATCGGGCGTGCCCACCGGCTTGCCCTCGAACACGACCGTCGTGTTGCCGTGGATCAGGGGGGCATAGCAGATGTAGCTGTGCCCGACGACCCAGCCCACGTCGGAGGCGGCCCAGAACACGTCGCCCGGGTCGACGTTGTAGAGGTTCTTCATCGACCAGTTCAGTGCCACGAGGTGCCCCGCGGTGGGGCGCACGACGCCCTTGGGCTGGCCGGTGGTGCCCGAGGTGTAGAGGATGTAGGCGGGGTGGTTGCCCTCGACCGGCACGCAGGCCGCCGGCTCCACGCCGTACTGGAAGCCGTGCCAGTTCACGTCGCGCCCGGGCTTGAGGTCTGCCACTTCCTGTTCGCGCTGGAAGATGACGCAGAAGTCCGGGGCATGGTCGGCCTGGTCGATCGCACCGTCGAGCAACGGCTTGTAGTGGACGATCCGGCCGGGCTCGATCCCGCAGGAGGCGGCGATGATCGCCTTGGGCTTGCAGTCGTCGATGCGCACCGCCAGTTCGTGGCTGGCAAAGCCGCCGAAGACGACCGAGTGGATCGCGCCGATGCGGGCGCAGGCCAGCATCGCTTCCAGCGCCTCGGGGATCATCGGCATGTAGATGATGACGCGGTCCCCCTTCTCGACACCCTTGGCCTTCAGCGCGCCGGCGAGCGTGGCCACGCGGTTGCGCAGCTCGACATAGGGGATCTCGCGCTTGGTGTGGGTGACGGGGCTGTCGTGGATGATCGCCGTCTGCTCGCCCCGGCCCTGTTCGACGTGGCGATCCACCGCGTTCCAGCAGGTGTTGACCATGCCGTCGACGAACCACTCGGGGACGGGCGCATCGGTCTCGAAAATCGCCTTGGACGGCATCCGGTCCCAGTCGATGGCCCTGGCCTGCTCCATCCAGAAACCGTCCGGGTCGGCCTTCCAGCCTTCGTATACCTCTGCGTAGCGCATCTGTCCCTCCTCCACAGTATGCCGGTGCATTCCGGGGCGGTTTACGCGCGGTCGGCACCCCGCGCAAGCGCGCGGCCTGCGCCGCCTTGACGCTGTTTGCGGTAACGCGAAGGCGCGCACCCCGACCGCGCGGAGAATTCGCGGTTTGCGGGACACGCGAGGCAAGGTAGCCTGACCGAAGACGGCGGGGGAGGAAACGATGCGCGCCATCCTTGGGATCGCACTCCTTGCGGGGGCCGCGCTGGTCGGCAGGCCGGCCGCGGCGCAGCCGGCCTGGCAGAGCTACACCAACGCGGTCGACGGCGACCGGGGTGCCGTCACCTGCCCGGTGAACGACGCGCAGACGGGTCATTTCTATTGCCTCGCGCTGGATTGCGCGGAGGGCGGCGAGATCGGGTTCAAGCTCATGATCGCGGGTGGCGGCGCGCTGCCGGAGAAGACAACGGCGCGGATCAGCGTGGACGGCCGCGTCGCCGGCACGCTCAGCCTGGCGCAGACGGCGGCCGTCAACCACCACGAATACAGCGCGCCCTTCGACCCGGCTGCCCACCCGTCGTTGGTCGCGGCGATGAAGGTGGGCCGGCGCGGGGCGATCACCCTCGATCCGGGCGGCCTGGCAGCGCGCCAGGAATTCTCGCTGTCCGGGGCGGCGCAGGCGATCGACGCGGCGATGCGCACGTGCCGGATGCCGCAGGCCGCGGTGCCGCCGGACAACCCGGTGGCCCGCGCCCGCGCCGAGGTGCGCGGCGAATGCGGCGCAAACACGTCCTTCGGCGCAGGCTTTGCGCGGCGGGCGGACCTCGACGGCGACGGGCGCCGCGACATCCTGCTCGACTACGGGGCGGTGTCCTGCGGGGCGATGGCCAGTTTCTATTGCGGCAACGGCGGTTGCCAAAGGACCATCTTCCGCGCGCGGGCCGACGGGGGCTTCGACAAGGTGTTCGACGACGTGGCCTATAGCATCACGCCGGAGCGTGTGCTGCGGATGGAAACCCACGGCAGCATGTGCGGCCGCGTCGGCGCCGAAGGCTGCGTGCTGTACTACACTTGGCGAAACGGCCGGCTGGAAAGGCTCGACCGTCAGCCGTAGTGCGCCACCGGCGTGCCCGCGACGGCCGCCATGTTCAGTAATCCCCGCGCGGTGATCGAGGGTGTCACGATGTGCACCCGGTTGCCCATGCCCATCAGGATCGGCCCGACCTCGAGCCCGCCGGCCTTGGCCTTGAGGATGTTGCGCACGCCCGAGGCCGCGTCGGCATGGGCAAAGATCATGACGTTGGCCGGCCCCTTCATGCGGTTGCCCGGGAAGACGCGCGCGCGCAGCTCGGGATCCATCGCCGCGTCCACGTTCATCTCCCCCTCGTAGCAGAAATCGCGCGGGGCCTCGTCGAGCAGGGCCATGGCGTCGCGCAGGCGCTTGCCGCTGCCCTCGGCCTGGTTGCCGAACTGCGACTGCGAGCACAGCGCGACGTTGGGCTCGATCCCGAAGCGGCGCACGTGGCGCGCGGCCCCGATCGCCGTTTCCGCCAAGTCGGCCGGCTGCGGCAGTTGCCGCACGTGGGTGTCGGCGATGAACAGTGGCCCGTCCTCGAGGATCATCATGGAAAGCGCGCCGTGAGGGTGGTATTCTTCGGTGCCCAGCACCTGTTGCACGTAGTTCAGGTGCCACCGGAATTCCCCGAAGGTGCCGCAGATCAGCGAATCCGCCTCGCCGCGGTGCACCATGATCGCGCCGATGGCGGTGGAGTTGGTGCGCATGATCGCCTTGGCCAGGTCCGGGGTGATGCCGCGTCGCGCCATCAGCTCGTGATAACTGCCCCAGTAATCGCGGTAACGCGGGTCGTCCTCGGGGTTGACGATGTTGAAATCGCGCTCGGGCCTGATCTCGAGCCCCATGCGTTCGCAGCGCTGCTCGATCACGCGCGGCCGCCCGATCAGGATGGGATGTTCGGTTGTCTCCTCAAGGATCGCCTGCGCCGCGCGAAGCACGCGTTCGTCCTCGCCCTCGGCGAACACGATCCGGCGCTCGGCGGTTGCCGCGGCCTCGAACACCGGGCGCATCAGCAGCGCGGACTTGTAGACCGAGGCGTCCAGGTCGGCCTTGTAGGCATCGAGATCCGCGATGGGGCGGGCCGCCACGCCCGACTCCATCGCCGCGCGCGCCACCGCGCTCGACACGATACCCGAAAGCCGCGGGTCGAAGGGCTTGGGGATCAGGTAGTCGGCGCCGAATGTCAGCTGCTCTCCCTTGTAGATCTTCGCCGTCTCGGCGCTGGTGGTGGTGCGCGCAAGTTCCGCGATGCCGTCGACGCAGGCCACCTGCATGGCGTCGTTGATCTGCGTGGCGCCCACATCCAGCGCGCCGCGGAAGATGAAGGGAAAACACAGGACGTTGTTGACCTGGTTGGGGAAATCGCTGCGGCCGGTGGCGATGATGGCGTCCGGCGCCACCTTGCGTGCCACGTCGGGCATGATCTCGGGCGTCGGGTTTGCCAGCGCGAAGATGACCGGGCGGTCGGCCATCTTCGCGACGTGTTCGGGTTTCAGGACGTTGGGCCCCGACAGGCCGAGGAACAGGTCGGCGTCCGCGATCACCTCGTCGAGGTCGCGCAGATCGCTTTGCTGGGCGAAGGCCGCCTTCTCGGGGGGCATGTCTTCTTCGCGGCCGGCGTAGACCAGCCCGTGGATGTCGCACAGCCAGACATTCTCGCGGCGCACGCCGAGCTTGAGCAGCAGGTTCAGGCAGGCGATCCCGGCGGCGCCCCCGCCGGTTGAGACGATCTTGATCTCCTCGAAGCGCTTGCCGGCGACGTGCAGTGCGTTGGTGGCGGCCGCGCCCACCACGATGGCGGTGCCGTGCTGGTCGTCGTGGAACACCGGGATGTTCATGCGCTCGCGGCAGATCCGTTCGACGATGAAGCAATCGGGCGCCTTGATGTCCTCGAGGTTGATCGCCCCGAAGCTGGGCCCGAGGGCACAGACGATCTCGGCCAGCTTCTCGGGGTCGGATTCGTCGAGCTCTATATCGAAGCAGTCGATGCCCGCGAACTTCTTGAACAGCACCGCCTTGCCCTCCATCACCGGCTTGGAGGCCAGCGCGCCGATGTTGCCCAGTCCCAGCACGGCCGAGCCGTTGGTGACGACGCCAACGAGGTTGCCGCGCGCGGTGTACCGGCTGGCGTTGCGTTCATCTGCCTTGATCTCGAGGCAGGCCTCCGCCACGCCGGGCGAATAGGCGCGGGCAAGATCGCGGCCGTTGGCCAGCGGCTTGGTCGCGCGTATCTCGAGCTTCCCGGGCTTGGGCTGCTCGTGATACTCCAGCGCCGCCTGGCGCAGCGTTTCGTTCTGGTTGTCGGTCAACGGTCCCTCCCTCGCGCCGGATGGTTCAACGTTGAACTATTTCCCATCCATGGCGCCGGCCGTGGCGGCAGCGCCATGCCCGCCAGCTTGCAAAACCGGGGCGGGGCACGCAATGATAATCGGGGCACCGGCCCCGGCGCCCCCGCACGAAGGAGACCGCAGGCCCATGACCTTGCTGGACGAAGCGCGCGCCGTGCGCGAAAACGCCCATGCGCCCTATTCGGGGTTCCGCGTCGGCGCGGCGGTGCGCGGCGGGTCGGGGCGCGTCTACCGTGGCTGCAATGTCGAGAACGCGGCCTACCCGGAGGGCGTGTGCGCCGAAACCGCGGCCATCGCCGCGATGGTCGCCGCCGGCGAGACCGAGCTGGCCGAGATCGCGGTGATCGCCGATGGTGCCGCGCCGGTCAGCCCCTGCGGCGGCTGCCGCCAGCGCATGGCGGAGTTCGCCGGCCCGGAATTGCGCGTGGTCATGGGCACGACGCGCGGCAGTAGCACCGCCGTCACGCTGGGCGAGCTCCTGCCGATGACCTTCGGGTCGCACCGCAGCCGCGCCTGATGACTGCCTGCCGGCTTGCACCGCGCGTCCAGCCGGGCGAGGGTGCAGGCGTGGAAACAAGGCCGGGGCATCCGTCATGAGCGACACGCTGACCATCGTCACCCACCCGCTGGTGCAGCACAAGCTGACCCTGATGCGCCAGCGCGACACCACCTCGGCGATGTTCCGCCAGCTGCTGCGCGAGATCAGCCAGCTTCTGGCCTACGAGGTCACGCGCGACCTGCCGATGACCGAAACGGCGATCGAAACGCCGATGGCGCCGATGAGTGCGCCCGACCTGGCGGGCCGCGACCTCGCGCTGATCTCGATCCTGCGGGCCGGCAACGGGCTGCTCGACGGGATGCTCGATCTGATGCCGTGGGCGCGGGTGGGCTTCGTCGGGATGCAGCGCAACGAGGAAACGCTGCAGCCCGAGCAATACTATTTCAAGGTGCCCGACGCGCTTGACGCGCGCCGCGTGATCGTCGTGGACCCGATGCTGGCCACCGGCAACACGGCCGTCGCGGCGCTGGATCGGCTCAAGCAGGCGGGTGCGCGCGACCTGCGCTTCCTATGCCTGCTGGCGGCGCCGGAAGGGGCCGACAGGCTGGCGCAGGCGCACCCCGATGTGCCGGCGATAACGGCCGCTCTGGACGATCGGTTGGACGAACACGGCTACATCCTGCCCGGCCTCGGCGACGCGGGCGACCGGATCTACGGGACGGTGTAGGCCATAAACTGTTTACTCGGTTGAAAAATTGAGGCAGAGTTCCCGCACATCCTGTGGGGGCAAGATGAATATGCGACGTGTCATCGCGATGGCTGCCATCGCGGCGGTTTGCAGCACCGGATTGGTGCATGCGAAAACGCTCAGGAACAGCGACGGACCGGCCGAGATGCCGCCGCCGTCCTACGACAAGCGCCAGTACGTGGACAGCGAAGGGTGCGTCTTTGTCCGTGCCGGCATTGACGGGGACACCAAGTGGGTGCCGCGCGTGACGCGCAACCGCAAGGTGATCTGCGGTTTCAAGCCCAGCTTGCCGGGTTCGCGACGCACGGCCGCCAAGCCCGAGCCGGCGGCCACGCCGGCGCCCGAACGCCAGCCCGAGCGTGTCGTGCGCAGGGTCCGCGTGACGCCGGCCACGGCGCAAGCGCAGCGCCAACCGCGCGAAAAGACGGCCACGCCCGCCCCCGCCAAACCCGCGCCGAGGCGCGTCGCGGTGCGCACCGCGCCCGACATGGCGGCCGCGCCCTGCCCGGGGCGCAGCCCGATGACGCGCCAGCACATGCGCAACAACGCGGGATTTGCCGTGCGCTGCGGTCCGCAAGCGGAGCCCCCCGTCACGCCGGGAACGGGGCGCAACGTCCGGATCGCGCCGCGGCACGTCTATGAAAAGCAGCTTCGGGCCAAGCAGGGCGTCCATGTGCCCGAGGGCTACAAACCCGTGTGGGAGGATGACCGGCTGAACCTCAGGCGCGCCCACCAGACCCCGCAGGGCAAGGCGCGCACTGAGATGATGTGGACGAACACGGTCCCGCGTCGGCTGGTCGAGCGCCCGGTGGAGGCGCGGCCGGCGCCGGTCGCGCGCCTGTCCACGCGGGGAGCGGCCAAGCCCGCCCCGACGAAGCCCGAGGCCACGTCGAAGACCCGGACCGCGCGCGTTTCCAGCCGTTCCGCCCGGCCCGAGCAGACCGTGACGCGCCGCGACAGCACGGCGTCGGAACCGGCCAGCCACCGCTACATCCGCGCCGCCGTCTATCCCGACCGCGCCGCTGCGCGCGCTGCCGCCAAACGGTTGGCGGGGCAGGGGCTGCCGGCGCGGCTGGGCAAGTTCGACCGCGATGGCCGGAGGTTCAGCATGGTGCTGGCGGGCCCGTTCCGCAGCCAGGCGCGGCTGGACGCGGCCATGGCCACGGTCCGGGCGGCGGGTTTCGGCAACGCGGGATTCATCAGGTAGGCAAAGGCGGCCGCGCGGCGCGGCGCAATCATGTTCCGCAGATGCCCTGCAGGCGCAGCCAGTCGCCGTCGCTCAGCAGCGGGTCCGGTGTCTTGCCGGCGAAGGGATCCGCCTCGATCAGCCCGAGAGTCGTTTCGCCGGAAACGTCGCGCGCGTAGGCATAGGGCCGCGCGCGCACGGACCAGCCTTCGAAACCACGCAGCAGGGTTTCGTCCGGCAAAGGCGCCGGGGCGCTTTGCAGCAGGTGGTGCGCGTGGTCCGACAGCGTTTCGGTGGCCAGTTCGCCCGTGGTCAGCAGGCGCAGGCTGGCCACCAGCCCGCCGTGATCGAGAAGCCGTGCCAGCGGGTCGCGCACCCGCGCGCGCAACCGTTCGGCCACGATGTAGCCCGCGGCGACGTCGGGTTCCTCGTAATCCTCGACCAGCGACCGGTTCAGAAGCACCAGGCCACCGGGCAGATGCGCGGCCTGCCGCACGCCGCCCCGCAGCACGACGATCCGGCCCGGCCCGGCCCGCGCCGGCAGGCGGCGGGCCAGCTTGTCCAGCGCGGCCTCGCCGCCATTGGCCGTGCAAGGCGGGCCCGTGACCGGGCGCATCTGCGCCAGCAGCGCCTGTCCGATCTCGGTTCGCTTGACCGCCGGCACCACCGAGACCGCGTGGTCGCGCACGGCGCCGGGCAGCCAGAACACCGCCAGCACCGCGAGGCCGAGCAACACAAGAAGCCCGCCGGTCAACCGCAGGCGACCCGGGTGCGGCCGGCGCCGGTCGATCGCCGTGCGCAGCTTCTCGATCGCCGCGATCATGTCCGTTTCGTCGGCGGGAAGTTCCAGGGTCTCCCCCGGGTCGCCGTCGGGGTGGTAGATGGCGGGAAGATGCCCGGGGTTGGCGCGCGCCACGGCAGGCAGCGACCAGTGCGCCAGCACCCGTTCCCGCAGGTCCGTGATCACGAGGGTCGCGTCGCCGATCGACACGATAACATCGCAGCGTTGCGCCTGCGGCGACTCGCGCCACAGGCCCGACGCTTCGAGCCGCTGGTATTCGCTGAGGGCTGTCATGATCTGCCCGGGGCCTGCTCTGCCTTTGACCCCGACGATAGCATGGCCCCTGCGACCGCGGCAATCGCGCGGCTCAGAGCGCGCGCGCGACCTTGCGCAGCTCGAACTTCTGGATCTTGCCGGTCGAGGTCTTGGGCAGGTCCTGGAACACCACCGTCTTGGGCGTCTTGAACCCCGCCAGCTTCTCGCGCGCGAAGGCGATGAGCTCGTCCTCGGTTACATCGGCGCCGTCCTTGGCCTCGATGAAGGCACAGGGCACTTCGCCCCACTTGTCGTGGGGCATTGCGACCACGGCGCACAGAAGCACGGCGGGGTGCATCATCAACACGCCTTCCACCTCGACCGAGCTGATGTTCTCGCCGCCCGAGATGATGATGTCCTTCGACCGGTCGAGGATCTTCATGTAGGTGTCGGGGTGCTGGATGGCGATGTCGCCGGAGTGGTAGTAGCCGCCGGCAAAGGCCTTGGCCGTCGCCTCGGGGTTCTTCAGGTAGCCCTTC
The DNA here is from genome assembly GCF_002834145.1 of Roseovarius salinarum. Lineage (GTDB taxonomy): Bacteria > Pseudomonadota > Alphaproteobacteria > Rhodobacterales > Rhodobacteraceae > Roseovarius > Roseovarius salinarum. The sequence goes on from NZ_PHNT01000020.1 coordinate 13,310, forward strand.
ATCACCCCGTTGCCGCGGAACATGATCTCGCCCTGCGTTTCCCCATCCATCGGCACCTGCCTCATGGTGTCCGCGTCCATGACGGTGGCGTCCTCGATGAAGGGCATCGCGACCCCTGTGCGCGCCTTGATGTCGTAGCGGTCCTCGTCGGGCAACTCGTCCCATTCTGGGTGCCACAGGCATTCGGTGCCGGGTCCGTAGGTTTCCGTCAGCCCGTAGACCTGCGTGACGTTGAACCCCAGCGGCTCGATGGCGCGCAGCGTCGCCGCCGGGGGCGGCGCACCGGCGGTGAACACCTCGACTGTGTGGTCGAAGTCGCGGCGCTCGTCCTCGGTGGCGTTCACGATGGCGTTGAGCACGATGGGCGCGCCGCCGAAATGCGTGACGCCCTCGTCGGCGATGGCGTCGTAGATGTTCTTGGCCGTGATGTCGCGGCAGCACACCAGCGTGCCGCCCACCGCGGGCATCATCCAGGTGTGGCACCAGCCGTTGCAGTGGAACAGCGGCACGATCGTCAGGTAGCGGGGGCGAAGCGTCATCCGCCAGCTGATGACCTGCCCCATGGCGTTCAGGTAGGCGCCGCGGTGGTGATAGACCACGCCCTTGGGCCGGCCGGTGGTGCCGGAGGTGTAGTTCAGGCTGAGGCTTTCCCACTCGTCCTCGGGCATGATCCATTCGAAATCCGGATCGCCCGAGGCGAGGAACGCTTCGTACTCGGTGTAGTGGCCGTGCGCGTGCACGCCCGCCTGGTCGTCGGCCACCTCGATGATCGTGGGGGCGGGGCCGTCCATCCGCTCGATCGCCTCGGCGGCCACCGGCAGGAACTGCGGATCGGCCATCAGCACCGTCGCCTCGCCGTGGTCGAGGATGTAGGCGACGGTGTCCGCTTCCAGCCGGGTGTTGATGGTGTTGAGCACGGCGCCGCAAGCGGGCACGCCGAAGTGCGCCTCGGCCTGGGCGGGCAGGTTCGGGATGAGCGTGGCCACCACGTCGCCCGGCCGGGCGCCCAGACCCGCCAGCGCCGAGGCCAGCCGCGTCACCCGCTCGGCATACTCGGCATAGGTCTTGCGGAAACTGCCATAGATCACCGCCTCGGTGTCGGGGAACACCTGTGCCGCGCGTTTGAGAAACGAAAGCGGCGTGAGCGGCGTGTAGTTCGCCGTGTTCCGGTCAAGACCGGTCTCGTCGGTCATCCAGCCCATGTGATCCTCCCTGATTCCTTTCCGCACACCGGCGGGGCCCGTGCGACAGTATTGGCTTTGCCGGCACAGGCAACAGCGAAGGTGGCGCCGCCTTGTTCGGGCCGCCCCGGCGGCCTAGCGTTGGGCGCATGATCATTTCGCGCGGGCGCAACTACATCTTCGTGCACATTCCCAAGACGGGCGGTACGGCGATGGCCGCCGCGCTGGAGCGGCGCGCGATGGCCGACGACATCCTCGTGGGCGACACCCCGAAGGCGCGCCGCCGGCGCGGTCGGCTGAAGGGGCTGGCGACCGCCGGGCGGTTGTGGAAGCATTCGACGCTGGCCGACATCGACGGACTTGTGACGTGCGACGAGATCGCGGCGGCCTTCACCTTCACCCTGGTGCGCAACCCCTGGGACAGGGCGGTGAGCTATTACCACTGGCTGCGCGGCCAGCGGTTCGACCACCCGCACGTGCGCTTGGCGCGGCACCTGGATTTCAGCGGGTTCGTCAACGCACCGCGGGTGCAGGCGGACATGCGCGCGCACCCCTACGGCCATTACATGACGGCCGCCGACGGGCGCGAACACGCCCGCCTGTTCATCCGGCTGGAACACCTGGAGGAGGACGCCGGCCCGCTCTGGGCGCATCTGGGGTTCCGGCTGGATGTTCCGGTGACGAACCGTTCGGAGCGCGGGCGCGACTACCGCGCCTATTTCACCGATGCCGATGCCGAAACCTGGGGCCGGGTCTGCGCGGCGGACGCGGCGCGCTTCGGCTACGCCTTCTGAGGGGCGGCGCGCCCGTCGCGGGGGCGCGCCGCGCACGGGCCGGTCGTCAGGCCGCCTGCGCGTGCTGGCCGAAGCGGCCGTAGAAGGTCTCGTTCTTCTCGGCCATCTCGCGCAGAAGGGCGGGGGCGTCGAACCGCCGGCCGTGGCGGCCGGCCAGCGCGTCGCAGCGTTCCACGGCATAGGGGGCGCCAAGGATGTCGAGCCAGGAAAACGGCCCGCCCGACCATGGCGCGAAGCCCCAGCCGAGGATCGCGCCCACGTCGCCCTCGCGGATGTCCTCCAGCACGCCGTCTTCCAGCGCGCGCACCGCTTCGAGCACCTGCGCGAACATCAGGCGGTGCTGTACCTCGATCAGCTCGGGCTGGTCGTCCTTGGGCGGGTAGCGCTCGGCCAGCCCCGGCCAGTAGCCCTGACGCTGTCCCTTCTCGTCGTAGTCGAAGAAGCCCGCGCCGGCCTTGCGGCCCAGCCGGCCCTCGCCTTCCATCCAGAAGATGACCTCGTCCACGGCTTCGTCGGGATAGTCGTCGCCCATCGCCGCCTTGGTGGCCCGGGCGATCTTGGCCCCCAGTTCGATCGAGGTCTCGTCGACCAGTTGCAGCGGCCCCACGGGGAAACCGAGCTGCCGTGCCGCGTTGTCGATCAGCGGCGGCGTGACCCCCTCGGCCACCATGCGGATGCCCTCGTTGATGTAGGGGATGATGCAGCGGTTGGCGTAGAAGAAACGCGCGTCGTTGACGGCGATCGGCGTCTTGCGGATCTGCCGGACGTAATCCAGCGCCTTGGCCACCGCGCGGTCACCGGTCTGCTTGCCCTTGATGATTTCCACCAGCTGCATCTTCTCGACCGGCGAGAAGAAGTGGATGCCGATGAACTGCTCGGGGGTGTCGGAGGCCTTGGCCAGATCGGTGATCGGCAGGGTCGAGGTGTTCGTGGCGAAGATGCAGTCGCCGCCCGCCTCGGCCAGTGCCTTCCGCGTGACCTCGGCCTTGACCGCCGGGTCCTCGAAGACCGCCTCGATGATCAGGTCGCAGCCGTTGAGCGCGCCGTAGTCGGTGGTGGCGGTAATTCGCCCGAGTGTCTCGACCTTCTTCTCCTCGGTCGCCTTGCCGCGCTTGATACCCTTGTCCATGTAGTCGGCGGTGTAGGCGCGGCCCTTGTCGGCCGCCGCCTGGTCCTGGTCGATCAGCACGACCTCCATGCCCGCCTGCGCGGAAACCAGCGCGATGCCCGCGCCCATCATGCCGGCCCCGAGAACGCCCAGCTTCTGCACCCGCTGGTCGGGCGCGTCGGGCCGGTTGGCGCCTTTCTCCAGCGCTTCCTTGTTGATGAACAGCGACCGGATCATGGCGCTGGAGGAGGGGTTCATCAGCACGTTGACGAACCAGCGCGCCTCGATCTTCAGCGCGGTGTCGAACGGCACCAGCGCACCCTCGTAGACCGCCGAGAGCAGCGCCTTGGCCGCGGGGAAGGCCCCCTGCGTGCGGCCGTTGACCATGGCGCTCGCGCCCACGAAGGTCATGAAGCCCTGCGGGTGATAGGGGGCGCCGCCGGGCATCTTGTAGCCCTTTTCGTCCCACGGCTTGACGATGTCCTTGTCGCCGGCCTCCAGCACCCAGGCCCTGGCCTTGTCCAGCAGCTCGTCCGCCGGCACGACCTCGTCGACCACGCCGGCCGATTTCGCCTTCTTCGGATCGTTCAGCTTGCCTTCCAGCAGCAGCGGAGAGGCCGCCATCGCCCCCATCTTGCGCACCAGCCGCGTGGTGCCGCCCGCGCCGGGGAAGATGCCCACCATGATCTCGGGCAGGCCGATCTTGGCCGATGCGTTGTCGGCGGCGAAGATGCGGTGGCAGGCCAGCGGGATCTCGAGCCCGATGCCCAGCGCGGTGCCGGGCAGGGCGGCGGCGATGGGTTTGCCGCCGCGGTTCTTGTCGTCCATGCCGGCGCGCTCGATCTTGCGCAGGATGGCGTGCATGCCCATCACCCCGTCGAACAGCCCCTGCGCGGGGGCGTCGCCGGCCTCGTCGCGCATCCGCGCAATCGCGTTCAGGTCCATGCCCCCGGCAAAGCTGTCGTCCTTGCCGCTGGTGATGACGATGCCCTTGACGCCCTCGTCGGCGAGAGCGTCGTCGACCAGCGTCTCGAGCTCGGTGAAGCCCTCGCGGCTCATGACGTTCATGGATTTGCCGGGCACGTCCCAGCGGATCACGGCGACGCCGTCGGCGCCCTTGTCCATCTCGAAATCGGTCATCTCTTCAATCTCCTGTCGCTCCGGCGTTCAAACGCGCTCGATGATGGTGGCCGCGCCCATGCCCGAGGCGACGCAGAGCGTGGCCAGCCCCGTCTGCTTGTCGGTGCGTTCCATCTCGTCGAGCAGGGTGCCGATGATGATCGCCCCCGTCGCGCCCAGGGGGTGGCCCATGGCGATGGCGCCGCCGTTCACGTTCACCTTGTCATGGTCGACGTCGAAGGCCTGCATGAATCGCAGCACGACCGACGAGAACGCCTCGTTCACCTCGATCAGGTCGATGTCGGACATCGCCATCCCGCTGTCGGCCAGCGCCTTCTCGGTCGCCGGCACGGGGCCGGTGAGCATGATCGTGGGGTCGGTGCCGATCTTGGTGGTCTGGCGGATGCGTGCCCGCGGGGTGAGCCCCCATTTCTCGCCGAATGCCTTCGACCCGACGAGCACGCCGGCCGCGCCGTCCACGATGCCGCTGGAGTTGCCGGCGTGGTGGATGTGCTCGATCCGCTCCAGGTGCGGGTACTTGAGCTTGGCCACCGCGTCGAAGCCCGGCATCTGCTCGCCCATGTCCTTGAAGCTGGGCTTGAGGCCGCCAAGGCTCTGCATGTCCGTCTCGGGGCGCATGTGCTCGTCCCGGTCGAGGATGGGCAGCCCGTTCCGGTCGCGCACCGTGACGACCGAGCGCGCGAACCGCCCGTCGTCCCAGGCCGCCTTGGCACGCTTCTGGCTTTCGACAGCAAAGGCGTCGGCGTCGTCACGCGAAATCCCGAACCGGGTGGCGATGATGTCGGCCGAGATGCCCTGCGGGACGAAGTAGCTTTCCATCGCCACCGAAGGGTCCACGGCAATGGCCGCGCCGTCGCTGCCCATCTCCACGCGGCCCATCATCTCGACCCCGCCGGCGATGTAGCCGTCGCCCGCGCCCGCGCGCACCTGGTTGGCGGCGAGATTCACCGCCTCCATGCCGCTGGCGCAGAACCGGTTGATGGACAGGCCCGGGATCGCCTCGTCCAGTTCCGAGGCGAGGACGGCCGTCCGCGCAAGGCAGCCGCCCTGTTCCTTGACCTGCGTGGCGTTGCCCCAGATCACGTCCTCGACGGCGTGGCCGTCGAAGCCGTTGCGCGCCTTCAACGCGTCGAGGACGAGGCTGCTCAGCCGCACGCTGGTGACCTCGTGCAGGGCGCCGTCGGTGCGCCCCTTGCCGCGCGGGCTTCGCACGGCGTCATAGATGTAGGCGTCGGTCATCGCTTGCTCCTTTCTCGGGCCCGGTCCGCGGGGGAGCCGGGCATCAGGTCATACGGGTGTTTCCAGCCCGGCGTGCCCTCGATGTTCGAAAGCCACCGGTCGATCCGGGGCCAGTCGGCGCGCGAAAAGCCGAAGGGCTCGGGGTAGAACAGGTAACCGCAGCAGCTCAGGTCGGCGTTGGTCATCGCGTCGCCCACGATCCAGTCCCGCCCCTCGAGATGCGCGTCCAGTGTCTTGTAGGCGCCCTTCAGCCGGCCCTGCAGGAAGGTGATGACCTCGGCGGGGCGCTTCTCCTCGGGCATGAAGTTCATCAGGAAACGCGCCATGCCCGCCTGGCTCGACAGCTTGTGATTGTCCCACAGCACCCAGCGCAGCACCTCGTAGCGGTCCCCGGGCGCGCCGCCGAACCTGCCGGTCCGGTCGGTGATCCACTGCTGGATCGCGCCCGACTGGGTCAGGCGGAACGCGCCGTCCTCCAGCACGGGCACCTCGCCCATCTCGTTGAGCGCGCGGTAGTCGGGGGTTCGCGTGGCGCCGCCGAAGAAATCGACGAACACCGGCGCCCAGTCCAGGCCGGAGAGCTCGAGCGCCAGCGCCGCCTTGTAGGCGTTGCCGGATTCGCCGAAGCAGTGCAGCTTGATGGTCATGGTCTGCTTGTCCTCGCGTTCGCGTTACGGGCGCGGCCCGGCGCGGGGGTTTCACACCCCCGCACCCCCGTGGAGTATTTCCGGCAAGATGAAGGGTGCCGTTCACCGTGCATTAACGTTAATTGTGTTGTCCTGCCCTTGCGGTACAGGCTGGAGAGCCGATGACCGCGCAAGGTGAAGCCCTGTCCCGGTCCGGATGCCAGGCGGCCGGTGGCCGGGGCAGGGTGACCCCCGGCTTCATCTTGCCCGAAATACTCCCGCCGGAGGCATACCGGCATCTCCGCTCGCCCTTTCATCTTTTCTCCGCGTCCCCGGTGAAGCCGCGGGCGATCAGTTCCTTCATGATCTCGTTGGTGCCTCCGTAGATACGCTGCACGCGCGCGTCGGCCCACATGTTGGCCACGTCGTACTCGGCCATGTAGCCGTAACCGCCGTGCAGCTGCAGGCACTCGTCGAGGACCTCGCTCTGCGTGTCGGTCAGCCAGTACTTGGCCATCGCCGCGCGTTCCACGGTCAGCTCCCCGCGCAGGTGCTCGGCGATGCAGGCGTCGAGGAAGGCGCGGCCCACCTGTGTCTTCGTCTGGCACTCGGCCAGCCTGAACCGTGTGTTCTGGAATTGTGTCAGAGGGCCGCCAAAGGCCGCGCGTTCCTGCGCGTAGCGGACCGTGCGCTCCACCGCGCCCTCCATGGCTCCCTGCGCGCCGCAGGCGATGATCAGCCGTTCCTGCGGCAACTGTTCCATCATCTGGTAGAAGCCGCGGCCCTCCTGCCCGCCGAGGATGTTCTCGGGCGGGATCTCGACCTCGTCGAAGAACAGCTCCGAAGTGTCGTTGGCGTGCATCCCCAGTTTCTCGAGATTGCGCCCGCGCGAGAAGCCCTCGGCGCCCCCGGTTTCGACCACCGCCAGCGACACGCCCTTGGCCCCGGCCGACGGGTCTGTCTTGGCGGCCACTACGATCAGGTCGGCGTGCTGGCCGTTGGTGATGAAGGTCTTCTGCCCCGACAGGCGCCAGGCGTTGCCGTCGCGCACCGCCTTTGTCTTGATGCCCTGCAGGTCGGAACCCGCGCCGGGTTCGGTCATGGCCAGCGCGCCCACCATCTCGCCCGAAACCATCCGGGGCAGCCAGCGTTTCTTCTGGTCCTCGCTGCCGTAGGCGAGGATATAGTGCGCGACGATGCCCGAGTGGATCGGGTTGCCCCAGCTGGCGAGATTGGCGCGCGATTGCTCGATGCAGATCACCGCCTCGTGGCCGAAGTCGCCTCCGGCGCCGCCGTAGTCCTCGGGGATGGACGGGCACAGCAGCCCGAGTTCGCCGGCCTGTTGCCATGTCTCGCGATCCATCTGGCCCTGCTCGCGCCAGCGGTCGAAATGTGGTGCCCATTCCTCGGCGATGAACTTCGCCGTCATCTCGGCGATCATCCGGTGGTCGTCGGTCATCCAGTGTGATGTCATGGCGGCTCCTCCTGCCACGGTCAGCGCTTGCGGGCCTCGAGTTCCGAGTTGAACTGGCGCAGGCGGTGCGTGAAGACCTCCTCGTCGATCACGCTGTCGAAATGCTCGAAGAGAAACGACAGGGCCTCGCCTTCGTCCAGCCCCGCCTCGGCGGCGAAGCGGCGCAGGCGGCGATAGGCGTCCTCGGTCATCGCGGCGTTGAAGCGGCGGGTCAGACGAAAGCGTTTCGGCATCGTGTCCTTCCTTTCGCAGGGCGCCGTGGCGGCGCCCCGCGTGTTGCGTGGCCTCAGAACTGCCCGGCGTCCAGTGCCATCACCGGGTCGGCGCCGCTCTGGATGCGCGCGAGGTGCGCGGCCGTCACGGGCAACTGGCGGGCCATGTAATAGCGCCCGGTGGCGATCTTGGCGTTCAGGAAATCGGCGTCGCCGTCGCCCGCCTCCAGCGCGGCCCTGGCGGCGCGGGCCATCCGCGCCCACATCAGGCCGAGGCAGACATGCCCGAAGAGGTGCATGAAATCGTACGACCCCGCGAGCGCGTTGTTGGGTTCCTTCATGCCGTTCTGCATGAAATAGGTGCCTGCAGCCTGCAGGTCCTTGCTGGCGGCCTTCAGCGGCTCGAGGAACGCGGAATCGAAATCCGCGTCCTCGCCGCTCATTTCCTTGATGTCGCCCTTCACCATGTCGAAGAAGGCCATGATCGCCTTGCCGCCGTCCTTGGGCAGCTTGCGGCCCACCAGGTCGAGCGCCTGGATGCCGTTGGTGCCCTCGTAGATCATGGTGATCCGCGCATCGCGCACGAACTGCTCCAGCCCCCATTCGCGGGTGAAGCCGGATCCGCCCAGCGTCTGCTGGGCCAGCACGGTGGTCTCGAAGCCCTTGTCGGTCAGGAAACCCTTGATGACCGGGGTGAGCAGCGAGATCGCGGCCTCGGCCTCTTCATCGCCGGCGCGGTGGCTGGCGTCGATCATCTGCGCGCCCCAGAACGTGAAGGCGCGCGCGCCCTCGACGAAGGCCTTCTGGTCCATCAGGTTGCGGCGCACGTCGGGGTGCACGATGATCGGGTCCGCGGGGCCGTCGGGGTTCTTTTCGCCGGTCACGTCGCGGCCCTGAAGGCGGTCGAGCGCGAAGTCGCGCGCGTTCTGGTAGGCGACCTCGCCCTGGGCATACCCCTGCAGCCCGACGCCCAGGCGGGCCTCGTTCATCATGGTGAACATCGCCTTGAGACCTGCGTGTTCCTCGCCCACGAGGTAGCCGGTGGCGCCGTCGTAGTTCATCACGCAGGTGGCGTTGCCGTGGATGCCCATCTTTTCCTCGAGCCCGCCGCAGGACAGCGCGTTGCGCGCGCCCAGGCTGCCGTCCGCGTTGACAAGGAACTTGGGCACGATGAACAGCGAGATGCCCTTCACGCCGTCCGGCCCGCCGGGGATCCTGGCGAGCACGAGGTGGACGATGTTCTCGGCCATGTCGTGTTCGCCGGACGAGATCCAGATCTTCTGCCCCGAGATCCGGAAGGTGCCGTCGTCCTGCGGCTCGGCCTTGGTGCGGATGAGCCCGAGGTCGGTGCCGCAATGCGGCTCGGTCAGGTTCATCGTGCCGCCCCATTCGCAGGTGGCCAGCCTGGGCAGGTAGGTTGCCTTCTGGTCGTCCGACCCGTGGGCGTGGATCGCGTTGTAGGCGCCGTGCGTCAGCCCCTGGTACATGTTCAGCGCCATGTTGGCCGACGAGAACATCTCGCCCACCGCCGTGCTGACAAGGTAGGGAAGGCCCTGGCCGCCGTAGTCCGGATCGCAGTCGAGCGCGGGCCAGCCGCCCGCGCGCACCTGTTCGAAGGCGTCCCTGAAGCCGTCGGGTGTGCGCACCACGCCGTTTTCCAGCGTGCAGCCCTGCGCGTCGCCCACCGGGTTCAGGGGCGCGAGGACCTCGGCGGCGAGCTTTCCCGCTTCCCCGAGCACGGCGCCGGTGAATTCGCGGTCCAGCTCGTCGTAACCCGGCAGGTCGCTTTCGGCGACCTTGAGCATGTCGTGCAGCACGAACTGCATGTCCTGGGTGGGCGGCGTGTAGCTTGGCATTCTCGTCTCCCTTGCCTGTCCTGTCGGCCGGCGGCGCGCGTTACTCGGCCGCGTCCTTCGATTGCCTGAGCGACGCGATCATGCGTTCGCCCCAGCGCATCTGCTCGCGCAGTTCCGCGATGGCCTCGTCAAGCTCGTCGCGCTGCGCGATCATCGCCTGAAGACGGTCCTGCGCGATGGCATAGGTGTGTTCCAGCTGCGTGAGCTGCTGGTCGCCCATGTCGTAGAGGTCCAGAAGCTGGCGGATCTCCTCGAGGCTGAAGCCGAAGCGCTTGCCCCGCACGATCAGCTTCAGCCGGGCGCGGTCGCGCTTGGTGTAAAGCCGTTTCTGGCCCTCTCGGCGCGGCGCCAGCAATTCCTTGGATTCGTAGAACCGCAGCGTGCGCGGCGTCACGTCGAACGCGTCGCACATCTGGCGGATTGTCATTGTCTCGTCGCTCATGTCCGGGCTTCTGCCGTTGGCTTGCTCATGCACCCAAGGTGGGCCCCGCGCTCCGGTGATACAACAATGGTTGACGTTTACGTAACCAGAACGTCGCGTCACTTTCCCGAGGTGCCGGAGTCCGCGTCGGATGGCGGCCCGATGGCGTCCGCGTGCACGAAACACAGCTTGTTGCCCTCCGGGTCCCTGCAATAGGCGGCATAGAAATCCGGCGCGTAGCGGGGGCGCCGGCCGGGGCGGCCTTCGTCGGTGCCGCCGGCCTTCACCGCCGCGCTCCAGGCCGCGTCGACGGCGCCCCGGTCGGGGGCGGCGAAGCTGACCTGCACGCCGTTGCCGGGGCTGGCGGGCCGGCCGTTCAGCGGTGCGCGGATCGCGAACTGCGGCCAGCGCTGGCCCGGCACGTACCAGATCACGCCGGCCGGGCCGGCCTGCTCGATTCTCTCGCGCCGTTCCAGGCCCAGCGGCGCAAGCACGGCGTCGAAAAAGGCGACCTGCCGCGCGAGGTTGTCGGCGCCCAGCATGACATGGCTGAACATCAGTCCAGGCTCTTGGCGGTTTCGTCACGCAGCTGCTTGAGCTCGGCCATCGCCTCGTCGAGCTGCTCGCGTTGCGCGGCCAGCTCCCTGAGCTGCCGGTCGGCAAGGTCCAGCCAGCTGCGCATCTGCGCCTCCGTGCCCTCGCGCTCGTAGATCAGAAGCCATTGGCGGATGTCCTCCAACGCGAAACCGAAGCGTCGCCCGCGCAGGATCAGCGTCATGCGGGCGATCTCGCGCGGGCCGTAGAACCGCGCGCGCCCCTCGCGTTCGGGCGCCAGAAGCTCGATGTATTCGTAGTACCGCAGGGTGCGCGGCGTGACGTCGAACTTCGCGCACATTTCCTTGAACGACAGACGTGTTTCGGACATCGGCCCCGGGCTCCTCTGGTCGGAAAGGGTAGGATCAAGCGGCCGCGAGGGCAACCGCCGCCCTTGAACCCGGGCCGGAATGCGGCGACAAAAGGCCCGGATTCAAGGGGGCGGCCATGTGCGCGGACAAGACGAGGATCGCGGAACAGTTCATCGGGATGATCCCGCATTCGCAGGCGCTGGGCATGGCGCTGACCGATATCGGTGACGGCACTGCCGAGATCGCGATGGAGTATGACGAACGTTTCGTCGGCGATCCGGAGACGGGCGTGATCCACGGCGGCGCGGTCTCCGCGCTGATGGACACCTGCTGTGGCGCAGCGGCGATGAGCCATCCCGCCTCGCCGGGAACCACGGCCACCATCGACCTGCGGATCGACTACATGCGTCCGGCGACGCCCGGGCAGCGAATCCGGGCGCGGGCGACCTGCTATCACATCACCCGGTCGGTTGCCTTCGTGCGGGCCACGGCGATGGACGACGACGAAACGCGCCCGGTTGCCGCGGCCACCGGGGCCTTCACCGTGGAGGGCGCGTGATGGCCCGGCCCACCCCCGACCCCGTGCAGATGGTCAAGCAGCGGCGCGACGCGGCGCTCAACGCGCTGGTCGAGGGCGTGCCCTACATCCGCTTTCTCGGGATCCACTTCGACCGGCGCGGCGACGAGCTGACCGCCGTGATGCCCTACGACGAAAAGCTCATCGGCAACCCGTCGCTGCCGGCGCTGCATGGCGGCGCCACCGCGGCGTTCCTCGAGGTCGCGGCGATCATCGGGTTGAGCTGGGCGATGCTGTGGGAAGAGATCGAAAGCGGCCGGCTCGACCCCGACAGCCTGGCCGCCGGCGATCTGCCACGGCTGCCCAAGACCATCGACTTCACTGTCGACTACCTGCGCGCCGGGCTGCCGCGCGATGCCTATGCGCGTGCGCAGGTCACGCGCTCGGGCCGACGTTACGCCAGCGTGCGCGCCGAGGCCTGGCAGGACAACCGCGGCCGCCCCTTCGCCGAGGCGACGGGACATTTCCTGATGCCACGGCGCGATGGCTGACACGGCCCCGCCGCGGGGCGCGCCGATCACTCATGGCCGCGTCCTGCACATCGCCCTGCCCATCGTGATCTCGAACGCCACGGTGCCGATCCTCGGCGCGGTGGACACCGGCGTGGTGGGACAGCTGGGGCAGGCCGCGCCCATCGGCGCGGTGGGGCTTGGGGCGGTGATCCTGACATCGCTCTACTGGCTTTTCGGGTTCCTGCGCATGGGCACCTCGGGGCTGACGGCCCGTGCCCACGGCGCCGGGCAGGCGGGCGAGGTGGCCGCCATGCTCACCCGCGCGCTGATGATCGGGCTGGCCGGCGGGCTGGCGATCATCGTGTTGCAGCTGCCGCTGTTCGCGGCCGCCTTCGCCCTCGCGCCGGCAAGCGCCGAGGTCGAGGGGCTGGCGCGCGGCTACATGGGCGTGCGCGTCTGGAGCGCGCCGGCGCTCATCGCGATCTACGGCGTCACGGGCTGGCTGATCGCGCAGGAGCGCACGCGCGCCGTCCTCGCGCTTCAGGTGCTGATGAACGGGGTGAACATCGGGCTGGACCTGTGGTTCGTTCTCGGGCTGGACTGGGGCGTCGTCGGGGTGGCGCGCGCCACCTTCATCGCCGAGTGGGGCGGGCTGGCCTTCGGCATCTGGCTGTGCCGCGACGCCTTCGCCCGGTCCGCGTGGCGGGATTGGCCCCGGGTCTTCGACCGGGCCCGCCTGCGCGAGATGGCGGCGGTGAACACCGACATCCTGCTGCGCTCGCTGATGCTCAAGGGCGTCTTCCTGTCATTCCTGTTCCTCGGCAGCGGGTTCGGCGACGTGACCCTGGCGGCCAACCAGGTGCTGATGCAATTCCTCGAGATCACGGCCTTCGCCCTCGACGGTTTCGCCTTCGCCGCCGAGGCCCTGGTGGGCCAGGCGATGGGAGCACGCGACCCGATGCGCCTGCGCCGCGCGGCGTGGATGACCAGCCTCTGGGGGCTCGTGGCCACGTTCGGGCTGGCCGCCGCCTTCGCGCTGGCGGGCGGCGCGGTGATCGACCTGATGGCCAAGGCCCCGGAGGTGCAGGCCGAGGGGCGCGTCTTCCTGCCCTACATGGTGTTCGCGCCGGTGCTCGGGCTCGCGGCCTTCATGCTCGACGGCATTTTCATCGGCGCCACCCGCAGCCGCGACATGCGCAACATGATGGCCGTCAGCCTCGCCGTCTACGTCCTCGCCGTCGTCGCGCTCGTTCCCGCGCTGGGCAATCACGGGCTCTGGGCCGCGCTGCTGGTCAGCTTCGTCGCACGCGGCGTGACGCTCGGGCTTCGCTACCCGGCACTGGAACGCGCGGCGGCGGGCTGACCGGGCGCGCCCTTCTTCTTGCTCGGGGTATCCCGCGGGGCAAAGCCGTCCCGCGGCCGGTTCCCGTGCTCAGTCGCGCGTCCGCAGCCGCGTGCGCTGCACGATGAAGATGGTTACAAGCGGTGCCAGAACGGTGATCGCCGCCACGCTCAACAGGATCCAGCCCAGTTCGGAGTAGTCCTGCGGAACCTCGACCTCGCCCGTCTCCTGATCGCGCACCTCGCGGGTGACCTCGAAGATCTGGTTGAGGTATTTCGTCAGCAGGCTGCTGGCCGACAGCGCGAGGTTGGTGAACGACGCCATGACGGCGAAGAAGGTGGCCTTCAGGTTCGCCGGCGCGTTGCGCGCGATCCAGGCCAGCATCGGGATCATGGCGACCTGGCCCAGCGGCGACTCGAGCGCGGTGTCGATGATGGCAATGAACCGCGCGTCGACGATCCCGTCGGTCAACGGGCCGGTCCATTCGTGTATCCCGTAGTAAAGGCCGATGTTGGGCATCGACAGCACGCCGTTGGCGAGGGTCAGGACGATGACGATCCAGACGATCGAATGGGTGGCCATCAAGGGCCGCAACACGACCAGCCCGACGAGCGTCAGCACCGAGGTGATGAGCGACAGCACCGACAGGAACCGCTGGTCGAATCCCAGCACGTCGATCGAGAACCAGTTGTAACCGGGGCCCGGCAGGGGCACGGCGCGGAACACGAAGATGATGATCGCCGTGCCGATCAGCGCGCGCGCCTTGGCGGGCTCCAGCACGGCCACGAGTTGACGCATCAGCACGATGACGATGGCCATAGAGCCGGCAAAGACGAGCTCCTGGGAATAGGGCACGTCGGACACGCCGATCGCGATGGTCAGCGCGACGAACAGCCCGCCGCCGACGAAATACCACGGGTTGGCCTCGGAGGCCTCGTTCACGCGATCGAGCACCGCGTCGATCTCGCCCTCGTGCCAGCCCTGCCGCCGCAGGCGCCGGCGCGCGGTGATCTTCTGCAGCGCTGCCAGGATCACGCCGGACACCGAGATCGCCGGTATCGCGAGGGCCATCAGGTAGATGTCGGCATAGGTCTCGACCTTCTGCGGCTCGCTCATGCCCTCCACGCCGCGGAACATGTAGATGTTGAGCGCGGCCACCAGCACGGTGCCGGTGATCACCGCGAAGCGGCCCAGCGTCTGCATGGTGGTGTGCAGCTCGCGCTCGCGCTCGTCGCTCAGCGGGTTGCCCTCGGCGTCCACCCTGGGCACCGCCTCCACCGACATCGCGTCGGCGACCGCGTCCTGGATCACGTATCCGGTGGGTGCCAGAAGCTGGGCCGTGACATACCACGCCGACACCGGCAGGATCCCGGCCATCCAGTCGCGATAGGTTATCAGGAAGAACATGATCGTCAGGCTGGCCGCGATCAGGCCGGCGCCCAGGTAGACCAGAAGCCACTTCCACCGCCAGATCAGGTCGACGAAATGGCCCAGCGGCATCTTCAGCGCCCAGGGCAGCCCTGCCCAGAAGCTCAGCCCGGCCAGGAAGGCCGCCGACAGCCCGAGGTAGTCCTTGACGAAGAAGGTGCCGACGATCGCCGTCAGCCCCGAGATCCCGGCGGCCAGGTAGATCATCAGCGGCGGCAGGAAGGTCCAACGCACCTGCCGGGCCAGATCGAACACCACGGCGTCGATCCAGCTCATCACCGTGCGTGCGGGGGTCATGCTCATCGCGTCTGCCCGGTCTGACTTTCTCCAGTAGAGGCCGCGCGCCGGGCGGAATCAAGCGTTCCGCGCCCCCTCCGGCATCACAGGATCGACAGCACGGACTCCGGTGGCCGGCCCAGCGCGGCGCGCGCGCCCGCGATCACGATGGGCCGTTCGATCAGCCCGGGATGCGCGGCCATCGCCTCGATCAGCCTGTCCGGGTCGTCGTCCTTCGACAGGCCCAGCTCGCGGAAAAGCGCCTCCTTGGGCCGCATCATCGCGATCGCGGGCACGCCCAGCCTTGCGTGGACGGCGCGCAGTTCCTCGGCCGACGGCGGGTCGTCGAGGTAACGGCGCACCCGCGGATCGAGCCCGCGGTCCCGCAAGAGCTTTAGCGTCTCGCGCGACTTGGTGCAGCGCGGGTTGTGCCAGATGGTGATCAAAGCCAATCCTCCCTTGCGGTGCCCACGGCGTCGGCCACGGTGGCGAAGCCGTCCTCGGCCAGCCGCGCATCCAGCCCTTCGGTGATCCGAGGGACCAGCGACAGGCCGTGAAGGCTCAGCGCGGTGTAGAGCTGCACGGCGCGCGCGCCGGCGCGGATCTTGGCATAGGCATCCTCTGCCGAGGCGATGCCGCCCACGCCGATGAGCGGCATCTTCCCGTCCGTGATTTTCGACAGCCGCGCCAGCACGCGCGTTGATCTGTCGAACAGCGGGCGGCCCGACAGCCCGCCCGCCTCGTCCCGCGCGGGGCTCGTCAGCCCCTCGCGCGACAGCGTCGTATTGGTGGCGATGATCCCGGCGACGCCGCCCGCCTGCGCGACGTCGGCGATTTCCGTGAGTTCCGCCTCGGACAGGTCGGGCGCGATCTTCAGGAACACCGGGATCGGCCGGGGCAGCCAGTCACGCGCCTCCATCACGCCCGCCAGCAGCGCCGAAAGCGCCTCGGCGCCCTGCAACTCGCGCAGCTTCTCGGTGTTTGGGCTGGACACGTTCACCGTCGCGAAATCGAGGTGCCGGCCGCAATGCGCCAGCACGCGCGCGAAATCCTCGGCGCGGTCGGGGCTGTCCTTGTTCGCGCCCAGGTTCAGGCCGATGACCGCGTCCGCCGGCCGCCCGGCCAGCCGCCGCGCCACCGCCTCCATGCCGTCGTTGTTGAACCCGAAGCGGTTTATGACCGCATCGTCGGCGGGCAGGCGAAACAGCCGCGGCCGCGGGTTGCCGGGCTGCGGCTGCGGCGTGACGGCGCCCGCTTCCAGGAACCCGAAGCCCGCCCGCGACAGCGGCCCCAGGGCCTCGGCGTTCTTGTCGAAGCCGGCGGCAAGCCCGACCGGGTTGGGCAGGTCCAGCCCGGCCACCCGAGTGCGCAGCCGCGGCGACGCGACGGGGCCGGGCCGCGGCGCCAGCCCCGCACGCAGCGCGAGAATCGCCAGCCTGTGCGCGCGCTCGGGGTCGATACGGCGCAGCGCGGCGAGGCCCGTGCGTTCAAGCATGCTCATCCGAAGCGCCCCCCGGCCTCGGCCGGCCGGCAACGGATCAGCCGAGAGGTGCTCACCGCCGCCTGCCGGTGCACGACCGCCGTCCGGTAGGCCGGGTCCGTCACCATCTCCAGGAAGGCGTGCGCGGTGGGATAGCGCGCGATGAACAGGTGATCCCAGTGCTCGTTCGGCGGGCCGATCAGCACCCCCTCGAAACCGCCGCGCCACAGGATCGTGATCCCCAGCCGGTCGAGGATCGGCGCGGTTTCGGCGCCGTAGCGGGCATAGGCCTCAGCCCCGGACAGCCCCGCCACCGCCAGTGCATGGTCGGCCGGGTAGGCCGCGGTCTCTCGCAGTCGCACGAGGTTGAGCATCTCCACGGGCCGGTCGCGCTCCATCGCCTTGAACCGGTCGAACTGCGCGCGCGCCGG
The DNA here is from genome assembly GCF_002834145.1 of Roseovarius salinarum. GTDB lineage: Bacteria > Pseudomonadota > Alphaproteobacteria > Rhodobacterales > Rhodobacteraceae > Roseovarius > Roseovarius salinarum. The sequence continues at coordinate 30,252 of NZ_PHNT01000020.1, forward strand.
GTCGACATGGCCTGCCACGCACTCGGGGAAGCGGTGCGCACCGTCCGCCAGCGGCAGCGGCACGATCCAGGCGAGATCGGCCAGCGTCAGCGCGCGGTAGAGATGCGGAAACAGGGCCCCGCCGCGCGAGCGTTCCCAACGCAGGGCCTCGCCCAGCGTGTCCGTGTCCACGGCGGCCAGCATCAGCCCGTCCTCGCCCGCGAAATGCTTCGCGGCCGTCCCGGCTGCCTGGTCGGCGGTGGAGAGGTGGATGAAGCCGTCCGCGACGTCCACCGGCGCGCCGTCGGTCCGGCCCTCGGCGCGCAGCGTCTCCCACTCGGGGCCGCGGAGTATCTTGTAGATCAGCATGGGGCTCTTCTGCGGCCTGCGCGCGGGCGGGTCAAGGGTGCGGGCCACCCATCCCCCGACCTTCATCTTGCCCGAAATACTCCGGGGGAGTCGCCCGCAAGGGCGACGGGGGCAGCGCCCCCCGTGCGCCGCCCGACCGTCAGCCCAGCAGGTCGGGGCGCAGCACCATCACCGCACCCAGCGCCAGCAGCACCACCCCGCCCACAAGGTGCGAGATGCGGCTGAACCGGCCCGTGGCCGCGACGGCCCGCAGCGTGACCATCGCCGTCACGAAGATCGCCGTGTCGTCCAGCAGGAAGACCCCGAGGTAAAGCGCGAGATAGCCGTAGTGCGCACCCGCCGGCAGGTCGTGCATCGCCAGCACCTGCGTGTAGACCGCCGGCACCCCGGCCGAGCACAGCAGCTCCACCAGGTTGACCACCACCGCCAGCGCCGCCACGCCGAGGGCGGCCAACGCCAGGCCGGGCCGGTTGACCAGCGCGTCGAGCCGGTCGCGGATGCGCCGGCGCTGCTGGCCGGGCGTCACGCGGCACACGCCCTCGGGGTTGGTCCAGTATTCGCGCAGGTAATAGACGCCCGCCGCCAGCGCCAGCGCCCCGATGGCCAGCCGCAGCCACCCGGCCGCCCCGATCCAGAGCACGACGTTCAGCCAGGCGGCCATCACCGCGAAATACATCGCCCCCGTGGCCAGCAGGAACACCGCGCCCAGCGTCCACATGCGCCGGCGATCCTCGACCCCCAGCAGCAACCCGATCAGCAGCGCGAGCACCCACATCGCGCAGGGGTTGAAGCCGTCCACGCCGGCCAGAACGACCGTGAGCGCGGGCAGCGACAGCCGGTCGAGCGTGATCTCGCCCACGAGCGGCAGGGTCACCGTCTCCGGCAGGGGCGGGGCCGCCGTGTCCGCTGGTGGCGGCACGGGCGCCTGCGCCCCGGCGCGGAGATCGGCCACGCGGTCGGGGCAGGGCACCTCGCGGCACAGCGCGACCATGTCGCGGTAGCGTTGCGTCGTGGCCGCGCCGGCGAATCCCACCTGGTGGCGGGCGCCGATCACCACCAGCGGCACTGCCGGCCGGTCGATTCCAAGCGCGGCGTTCACCCGTTGAAACAGGCGGTTGTTGTCCGCCGAGGGACCGAGCTCGATCGCGTTGACCCCAAGCGCGGGATCCTGCGCCGCGATCTCGGCCAGCGCGGCGCGGGCACGGTTGCAATATGGGCAACCCTCCTGCCAGAACACATGCGCGGTGACCTGCTGGGCGGCGGCGGGCAGGGCGGTCAGGATCAACAGGAACAGCGGGGCGAGGTGGCGCAGGGTCATCAGGGTGTGGCGCGTGTCGTTCGCCCCGATCCTAGGCGGTGGCACGAAGGCGTCGTTGATCGGTGTCAAGGTGCACGAGGCTTTACATCCGCCGCGCGGTCGGCTCTATCCTGTGCCCCGCCGATGATGAGAAGATGCGAATGGTTTCCGTCGAGGACCAATACGAGGCCTATCCCTATCCCGAGCGCGACCCGGCCGAGGAAAAGGACCGGCTGATCACGGGCTCGCCCTCGCACCCGCTGGAGATCGACCATTTCCTGTTCGGCGGGCAGCGCGACTGGTCGCAGCCCCTGCACGCGCTGGTGGCCGGTGGCGGCACCGGCGACGGGCTGATCCAGCTCGCCCAGCTCATGGCCAGCGCCGGGCGGCCGTGCGAGATCACCTATATCGACCTGTCGCGCGCCGCGCGTGAAGTCGCCGAGGCCCGCGCGGCCGCGCGGGGGCTGACGGGCATCTCCTTCGTCACCGGCAGCCTGCTGGACGCGCCCGGGCTGGGCCGGTTCGACTATATCGACTGCTGTGGCGTGCTGCACCACCTGCCGGACCCCGCCGCCGGCTTCCGGGCCCTGCGCGATGCGCTCGCGCCCGGCGGCGGGCTGGGGTTCATGGTCTACGCGCCCCACGGCCGTGCCGGGGTCTATCCGCTTCAGGAAGCCTTCGAGGCGCTCTACGGCGATCTTTCCGCGCCCGAGAAGCTCGCCGCGGCGCGCGCCGCGATGGACAAGGTGCCCGAGGGCCACCCGTTCCGCTGCAACCCCAACCTGGGCGATCACATGTCGAGCGACGCGGGTTTCTTCGACCTGCTTTTGCACTCGCAGGACACGCCCTTCGACGTGGGCACGCTTCTGGACACGCTGGGCGCGACGGGATGGGCGCTGTCGGGTTTCACCATGCCGGTGCTCTACGATCTCGCGCGACTGGTGGAGGTGCCCGCGGGCATGTCGCCGGACCGGGCCATGGCGGTGGCCGAGAAGCTGCGCGGCACGATCAAGACGCACGTGGGCTATGCCGTTCCCGCCGACGAGGCGCGGGCCCCCGCCACGGGGCGCAACCGGGCGCTGGTGCCGCACCTGGTGGGCGTGGAGGCCCGCGGGCTGGCGCGCGCCGTGGGGCAGGGACAGGCGCCGCCGGTGAATTTCGCCGGCGTCTCTGGGCGGCTGGAGCTGCCGAAACAGGCGGCGCCGCTGATCGGCGCGATCGACGGGCGGCGCAGCCTGTCGCAGATCGCCGGCGCCGCGGGCGCCGATCCGATCGGCATGGGCGCCACCTGGGCGCGGGTCGAGGCGGAACTGACCGGCTGGGGGCTGCTGCGCTACTCCGCGTTGCTGGCGCAGGCGTAGGCCGATGTGCGGGCGTTTCGCCGTCACCCTGCCCGACGACGCGATGGCGCGGCTTTTCGCGGCGCGGCCCGCCAACGACCTGCCGCCGGTGCCCAACTACAACGTGTGCCCGACAATGCCGGTCCACGCGGTGTCGCTGGGCGAGGGCGGCCGCCATCTCGGCGCCATGCGCTGGGGGTTCGTGCCGCACTGGTACGACACGCCCGACGACGGCCCGCTGCTCATCAACGCCCGCGCCGAGACCATCGCCGAGAAACCGGCCTTCCGCAGTGCCTGCCGAAACCGCCGCTGCCTGATCCCGGCGGCGGGGTTCTACGAATGGTCCAGGGGCGCCGACGGAACCAAGCTGCCGTGGTTCGTGCGTGCCGCCGACGGCGCGCCCCTGGTGTTCGCCGGCGTATGGCAGGTCTGGGAGCGCGGCGACCAGCGCATCGCCAGCTGCGCCATCGTCACCACCGAATCCAGCCCGGACGTGGCCCACATCCACCACCGCATGCCGGTGATCGTCGCGCCCGAGCACTGGGGCTTCTGGCTGGGCGAAGAGGGGCGGGGCGCCGCGCGGCTCATGCATCCCGCGCCCGAGGGCGCGGTGACGGCCCACCGGGTCAGCCGGGCCGTCAACTCCAACCGCGCGCAAGGCCCGGAGCTGATCGAGCCGCTGGAGGACGGGGAATGACGGCGGCGGAACCCTGCACAGCCCGTGTGCAACCGCGCCGCTTGCCCGTGGCGCACGCGCGCGCCATATCGGCGCAAGGCAAGTGAAGATACGGAACAGGAGGCACCCTTCATGGAAGACCCCAAGTTAGTCACCATCTCGGGATCGTTGCGCGCGGGCTCCTACAACCGGATGCTGCTGCGCGAGGCGGTCGCCGCCTTCGGCCCCGCTCAGGTGACCGAGGCCGACATCCGCTTCCCGCTTTACGACGGGGATCTCGAGGACGCCGAGGGCGTGCCCGAGGCGGTCGAACGCCTGGCCGGCCAGATCCGCGAGGCCGATGCGCTGGTGATCTCCTCGCCCGAGTACAACAAGGGCATTTCCGGCGTGATGAAGAACGCGCTGGACTGGCTCAGCCGGGTCGAGGGGCCGGTGTTCAAGAAGACGCCGACGGTCGTCATGTCCGCCAACGCGGGGCGCACGGGCGGGGAAACCGGCCAGTTCATGCTGCGCAGCTGCCTGATCCCGCTGCAGCCCGACGTGCTGGATGGCCCGATGCTTTGCGTGGCGCATGCAGGTGACGAGTTCGACGCGGACGGGAACCTGAAGAACGATCGTTACCGCAAGGTGCTTGAAGGGCGGATGCGCACCTTGCGCAAGGCCGCCACCGGCTGAGGCGCGCATCACCCCGGTGCGGCGATCTCGAGCAGATTGCCGTCCGGGTCACGGATGTAGAGAGAGGTGATCGGACCCGTGGCGCCCGTGCGCGGCACCGGGCCGAGTTCCACAGTCACGTCGCTGTTTCCCAGATGGGCCAGCCAGTCCGAAATCGGCGCTTGCGTCAGGAAACACAGGTCGGCCGAGCCGGGCGCGGGCCGCGCTGCATGTGGCGCGATCTCGTGGCCGGCCGCGTGCAGGTTGATCTTCTGGTCGCCGAATACCAGCGCCCAACGCGCGGCGCCGTCCGCGCCGGTGAAGCGTTCGGGGCGCATGCCGAGAACGTCGCGGTAGAACGCGCAGGTCGCGGCGATGTCGGCGATCGTGAGCACCAGGTGGTCGAGCGTGGCAACGGTTGGCGGCATGCGTCTTGTCCCTGCTGATCGCGATTCATACTCTCTCGCCATGACCGACGAGATGCAAATCGTTGACGCCGCGATGGATCCCGCGCGCGCCCGCGCGCTTCAGGCGGCGCTGGGGCGGCGTCCGACGGTGGACACCGGGACGCCGCTGCCGCCGTTCTTCCACCAGCTGTATTTCTGGGATCCGCAGCCGCCCGTGGCACTGGGCCGCGACGGGCACCCGAAGGTGGGCGGGGTGATCCCCGACATGGGGCTGCCGCGGCGCATGTGGGCGGGTGGCCGGCTGACCTTCCACGGGCCCCTGGTGGCGGGGACAGCCGCCGCACGCCGCTCGGTCGCCGAAAGCACCGCGTTCAAGGAAGGCCGCAGCGGCCCGCTGGGTTTCGTGACGCTGCGCCACGAGATCCGGCAGGCGGGCCGGTTGTGCGTGACCGAGTGGCAGGATCTCGTGTACCGCCCGGAGCCCGACCCGGATGCCCCCGCGCCGACCCCGCCGCAGGCCCGGCGTGACGAGGCGCTGTGGGAGACGGCGGATTTCGACGCAACGTTGCTGTTCCGCTATTCCGCGCTGACCTTCAACGGCCACCGCATCCACTACGATGCCGACTACGCCCGGCAGGTCGAGGGATATGCCGGGCTGGTGGTGCACGGTCCGCTTCTGGCGCAGTTGCTGATGCTGCTGGCCGAACGGCAACTCGGCGCGCTTGCGGCCTTCGAGTTTCGCGCGACCGCGCCGCTGATCGCGGGCGAGACGGCCGAACTGTGCTGGGACGACGGCGCCGCATGGGTGCGCGCCCCCGACGGCCGCCAGTGCCTTCAGGCCAGCGCCCGCTGAAACGTGCGGCTGCGCCGCGCTCTTTTTCGTTCCGGTGAGGGGCGCTGCCCCTCACGCTCCCCGGAGTATTTGGGGCAAGATGAATGTCAGGGACCGCCCTGTCGGGTATTCCGGCCGTTCGCCCGTCTAAAGCGAGGCCTCCGGGTGGAAACTTTCGGGGATCCGGTCGATGCCGTCGAGCAGAAGGTCGGCCATGACCTCGCCCGCAACGGGCGCCATGCCGAAGCCGATCTTGAAGCCGCCGTTGGCGATGTAGTGACCGGGGCGCCCGGGCCAGGGGCCGAGCATCGGCGCGCGGCTTTTCGCGCGCGGGCGCAGCCCGGCCCAGCGTTCGATGACCGGCGCCGCCGCGAGCACGGGAAGCACCTGGCCCGCGCGCAGAAGCAAGGCGTCGAGCTGCTGGTCGGTGGTGTCCGGCGCGGTGTAGTCACGCTCCGAGGTGGAGCCGACCGCGACCGTGCCATCGGCGTGCGGCACGATCAGCACGCCGTCGGCGGCGATCTGCGGCTGGCCCGCCGCGTTCAGCCCCAGCAGGGCGGCCTGCCCTTTCACCCCGTTGCCGGCCGCGCGGTCGGTCGCGGCCGACAGGTCGCGCAGGCCGGCGACGCCGGTCGCCCAGACCACCGGGCGGGCGCCGTCCGGCGGCGTGTCACCAGCCGTGATCGTGCCGCCCGAGGCCCGGATGGCGCCGGCGAGCGCCTGGCAGGCCGCGCGCGGGTTCACGCGCGCGCTCAGCGTGTCGCGGATCAGCAGGCCGGTGGGGCTGGCCGGCGTCCAGGCACCAGCGGGCGCCTCGATGACCTCCCAGGTGACATGGTCCGGCCATAGCTCCCGCGCCGCAGCGGCGCGGGCGCGGGCCAGTTCCAAGCCGCGCGCGTCGCGTATCGGCTGCAGCCGGCCGACCCTGGCATGGCCCGGGTCGATACCCGAAAGCTCTGCGGCCGTCGTCCAGAGGTCTCGCGCCGCGAGCAGGCTGTCGAGCTGGAACGCCTTGAGGGCGTTCCATTTCTCGGGGGCGTGCGGGGCGAGCATGCCGACCACGCCGCCGCTGCAGCCCGCGGCGATGCCCGTGCGTTCGATCACCGCGACGCGCGCGCCGCGGCGCGCGCAGGCGAAGGCCACCGACAGCCCGAAGACCCCCGCGCCCATCACCGTGACATCCGCCATTGCCAATTCCGCGCCTCCCCGTCATGGTCGCCGGCATTCCGGAACCGGTCCCTACAGGAAGGCGCGATGCACGACCAGCAGGCGGCGGAGATCGAGTGGCGCGCGGGCGGTGTCCCCGTGTCGCGCCGTTTCGACGACCCCTACTACAGCCTCGAGGACGGGCTGGCGGAGGCGCGCCACGTCTTCCTGTCGGGCAACGGGCTGCCCGGGCGGTTCCGGGCCGGGTTTCACATCGCCGAACTGGGCTTCGGCACCGGACTGAACATGCTGGCCGCGCTGGACCTGTGGCGGCGCGCGGGCCCGGGGGGCACGTTGCACTATACCGCCTTCGAGATGCACCCGCTGGGCGTCGACGAGATGCGCCGGGCGCTGGCGGCCTTCCCTGACCTGGCGGATGTTGCTGCCGAGCTCGCGCCGCACTGCGGGATGGGCGCGTGCGAGATCGCGCTTGACGACGTGGCATTCACGCTGGTCGAGGGCGACGCGCGGGCCACCTTGCCAGCCTGGGAAGGGCGGGCCGACGCCTGGTTCCTCGACGGTTTCGCGCCCGCCCGGAACCCCGAACTGTGGGAGCCCGCGCTGCTGGTGCAGGTGGCGCGCCATACGGTGCCGGACGGTACGGCGGCGACCTACACCGCGGCGGGCGCCGTGCGCAGGGGACTGGCCGAGGCGGGTTTCGCGGTGACCCGGGCGCCGGGCTTCGGGCGGAAACGCCACATGACGACGGCCCGGCTGGAGCGCGCGGCATGACCGAACAGAACACGCGCCTGGGTATCCTGCTGATGGTGGCCACCACCTTCATCTTCGCGTCGCAGGACGGGCTGTCGCGTCACCTGGCGGGCGAATACAACGTCTTCATGGTCATCATGATCCGCTACTGGTTCTTCGCGGCCTTCGTGATGACCCTCGCGGCGCGGCAGGCCGGCGGGCTGCGCGCGGCCGCGGCGACGGACCAGCCGTTGGTGCAGGGCTTCCGGGCGGTGCTTCTGGTGGCCGAGATCTGCGTGATGGTTCTGGGCTTCACGCTGCTTGGGCTGGTGGAAAGCCACGCGGTCTTTGCCTGTTACCCGCTGCTCATCGCCGCGCTGTCGGGGCCGGTGCTGGGCGAGCGCGTGGGCTGGCGGCGCTGGGCGGCGATCGGGGTGGGTTTCGTCGGGGTTGTCATCATACTCGAGCCGGGGTTCGGCGTGTTCCGGCCGCAGGCGGTGGTGCCCTTGGCCGCGGCCTTCATGTTCGCGCTTTACGGGCTGCTCACGCGCTATGTCGCGCGACTGGACACGGCGGCGACCAGTTTCTTCTGGACGGGGACCGTGGGCGCGGTGGCGATGACGGCCGTCGGCGCGTGGTTCTGGGAGCCGATGACCACCCCCGACTGGGGCTGGATGGGGCTGCTGTGCCTTACCGGGGCGCTGGGGCACTACACGCTCATCAAGTGCTACGAGGTGGCCGAGGCCAGCTCGGTCCAGCCCTTCGCCTTCCTGCAACTCGTCTTCGGCAGCGCCATCGGCATGATGGTCTTCGGCGAGACGTTGCGCCTGAACGTGGCGCTGGGGACGGCGCTGATCGTGGGGGCGGGGCTGTTCACCATCTGGCGCCAGCGCCGCGCGGCGGCCTGAGGCGCGCGCGACCTGCGACGTTTTGGCGGCTGGTCGGATGCGTGGCTTCGCTGTTCCTTGTCGTCCAACGACAACGACGGGCACCGCCCGCGGCGAGCGCACCGCGCAACGAGGGACGCATGAGAACGGGACTTACCCCGGCGGGCACCGGGCATGCAGGGCGGCGCGGCGCGCTGGCTTTGCTGCTGGGCCTCGTGCTCGCGCTGCGGGTGATCGCCGTTCCGTTCGTGATGGCGGCGCCCGCGCCGGGGCTGATGGCGATCTGCTCGGGTGGCGAGATCGTCTATGTCTCGCTCGACACGGGGCAGCCGGTGTCGAACGGTCCGGCGGCCGATCCCTGTCCCTTCTTCGGTACCACCGCTGCGCTGACGGGCGCCGGACCGGACCCCGCAAGGCCCGTCTTCGCCGCCTCGGGCATACCTGTCGTCCTGCCCGCTCGGATCGTGCCGGCACCGCGGCGGGTCGTGGCCCACGCCCCGCGCGCGCCACCCCTTTCCACCTGATTTTCCAGCGAAATGACAATCAGGACACACGGGGTGTGCCGGGTTCGGCCGGTCGCCCCGCACGGAAAGGACGCATACATGAAACTTCAACTTATTCCGGCCCTCGTTCTGGGCGCGGGGCTGGCGGCAGGTGCCGCGGCGGCCCAGGACACCGCGATGGCGAAGCCCGCGGGCGGCAAGATGGCCCACGGCCACATGCACGGACCCATCGGCGTCACCGGCCGGCACACACCGCCGCAGGGCAAACTGATGCTGAGCTATCGTTACGGCGGCATGTCCATGTCGGGCAGCCGCATGGGCACCACGGACGTCAGCCCCGATTACATCGTCACCGCGTTGCCCAACCGGTTCTTCGGCCGTCCCGGCCAGCCACCCACGCTGCGCGTGGCCCCGCGCGAGATGACCAAGGACATGCACATGCTGGGCGCGATGTACGGCGTGGCCGACCGGCTGACGCTGATGGCGATGCTGCCCTATGTCGAGAAATCGATGACCATGCGCAGTTATGCCGGCCCGGTGGGCACGACCGTGCTGGGCGATTTCACCACGCACAGCCGCGGGCTGGGCGACATCAAGCTGGGCGCGCTGTTCGGGCTGGCGGGCAAGGGCCGCAACGCGTCCGTGGCGCGGCTCGGGCTGAGCCTGCCGACGGGTTCGATCACCGAAACCGACCGGGTGCTTTCGCCGATGGGCACGCGGCCGGTGAAACGCCTTGGATACGGCATGCAGCTCGGGTCCGGTACGGTCGACCTTCGCCCGGCGATCACCTTGCAGCGTGGCCGCGGTGCGTGGAACTGGGGGGCGCAACTCGGGGGCGTGGTGCGTCTGGGCACCAACGACGAGGGCTATGCGCTGGGCGACGGCGCGACCGCGGTCGCCTGGGCAAGCTGGCGCGCGGCGCCGTGGATCAGCCTGTCGGGCGGGGTCGAGGCGCGCACCATGGGCGCGATCGACGGCATCGACCCCAATATCGTCGGCGCCGCCACCGGGGCTGACCCGCGCAATTCCGGCGGTGACAAGGTGATCGTGTTCGCCGGGGCGGACCTGACGGCACGGCGCGGCGCGCTGAAGGGCCACAAGCTGGGGCTGGAGCTGGGCGTGCCCGTCTACCAGGATCTCAACGGCGTGCAGAGCAAGGGCGACTGGCGCCTGCGCCTTGCCTGGCGCCGGGCGTTCTGAAAACGTGCCTTCGGGGCGCTGCCGTTCCGTGTTACCTTTCTCCAACGGCCGAGAGGGACAGGGGGGAGGTTGCGATGTTGAGAACGGCATTGGCGGGGGCGGTCTGCGCTTTGGTGGCGTGGTCCGCCCCCGCGGCGGCGCAGGAGGTCGCGGGCACCATCACCGGCACGCTCGACGGCGTGGAGACGCAATGGCTGATCCTGCAGCACCCGCAGGGATCGCAATCGGAGTTCATGGACTGGGGCGCGATCCATGCGGTCACGTTGTTCGGCCAGCCCGAGGGGGCGGGCATGCTGGACACCGAAGGCGCGCTGATGATCGACATGAACGTGCCCGGCACGACGGCGCCACTGGACGGGCGCGAGGTTTCGGTCCGTTACCTCACCGAGGGAATGTTCAAGGGATACGCCAGCAGCTACGACCGTGAACCGGTGGTGAAGATCACCGCTCTGGAAAAGTCCGGCGAGGGGCTTGCGATCTCCGGCACGGTGTCGGCCGAGCTGGGCCAGACCGACGGGCCGGGACAGCAACCCGACTACGCGGACGCGCGCAGGCTGCAGGCGGATTTCGAGGCGACGCTTCCCGGCCAGCGCTGACCGCGCCGCCGTTATTGCGTCCGCCCGGGCGCGTGCAGGGTGCCGCCCGTCAATTCCTGTGAAAAGGGCACCGGGTGGGGCGCCTGCCCCAGCCGCGCGCGGTAGACCGGCAGGCTTTCGGCCACGCGCATGACGTAGTTTCGGGTCTCGCGGAACGGGATGTGCTCGATCCAGTCGATCACGTCCATGTCGCCGCCCAATACACCGCCCGCGCGCGGGTCGCCGTAGCGGTCCATCCAGTCAAGCGGCCGCCCCGGGCCCGCGTTGTAGCCGGCCGCGATCATCACCGCGTTGCCGTCGAAGCGCCGGGCGAGCCCGGCGAGGTAGGCCGCGCCCAGACGGGCGTTGTAGCGCCAGTCGCTGCGCAGCTTGCCTTCCTCGTGGGTGACATCGAGGGTGCGCGCCATGTCCCGCGCCGTGCCCGGCATGAGCTGCATCAGCCCCCGGGCGCCGGCGCCGCTGACGACGGTGAAGTCGAATTCGCTTTCGCGCCGCGCGATGGCCAGCGCCAGTTCCATGGGCACGGGCAGGTCCATCTCCTGCATCGGGTGAAGCGCGTAGTAGGGGCCGTGCAGCACGATGCCCCGCCGCGCCGCGCGCTTGCCCAGCATGACTTGGAGGTGGGGTTGGCCCAACTCGTCGAGCATCCGGCCCAGCTGGCCCAGCGCCTCGCGCTCCAGCCCGTCGGCCAGATGCAGCAGGAAGCGTTCCGCGAGGTTAAGGCGGCCGTTGGCCAGCGCCAGCACACCCACCTCGAACACGCTGCTTTTCGTGAACTCCGCGGCGCGCCAATCGGGGAAGGCCTCGTCGCCGGCAAGATCCGGGTCGGCGGGCGCGCCCGCGCGTTCGGCGGCCAGAAGGCCGTAGAAACTGGTCTGGTAATGCGCCCCGCGTCCGTAGGCGATGGCCGCCGCCTCGGAATTGCCCAGCGCCTCCTGTGCCCGGCCGATCCAGTACCCCGCCCGGCCCAGCGAGATCGGCGTTTCCACGGCCTGGCGGAAACGCTGGAAATGGTCGAGCGCGATTTCGGGCTGATCGAGGTGGCGCAGGGCGATATAGCCCGCGAGCCATTCGAGATCGGCGTAGGCCGCGCCGGGCGCCAGCTGGTGGAACGCGGCGAGTTCATAGGCAAGCGCCGGCTTGCCCGCCCGCATCTGCGACCGTGCGAGCGCGCGCCGCCACCCTGCCCAGCGACGCGGCTCTCCCAGGCCGCCGCGCACGCGGCTCTGCCGGCGGATGACCGCGATCGCCTTGTCGGTCTCGTTGCGCCGGATGTAACGGTTGAACAGGGCGTGCGCTATACCGGGATCGCGACGCTGCGCCCCGGTCAGCCCCTCGATCCGGTCGGCAACCCCGCTGGCATCCTTGCGAAGCATCTGCCACAATTCGGCGCGCTTGCGCGTTTCCGCGTCGACCAGCGGCATCATCTGGCCGGCGTCGAGCAATCCGCGCCACAGCGTCATCTCGAGCCGCGCGGCGTGATGCGGTTCGAGCAGATCGCCGTGTATCTGCACGAAGGCGGTATGCTCGGCGGGGCTGAGGTCCATCGTGCGCCATGCCAGCACGACCTCGGCCTGCGCGTCGCCCTTGCGCCCGGCCTCGGTCAGGGCGCGCGCGTGGGTCAGCGCGCCGATGCCGGTCTGCGGCGGGTTGTTGGCGAAGAAGTCGAAGACCTGCTGCATGGTGGCCTTGGCGAAGGCCGCCTCGCTCCGGCGCCGCAGGTATTCCAGCCCCGGCCAGTCGCCGTTGCGCGACAGGAAGTCGAGCACTTCGGCCGGGGTCCCGCGGCCCGCGCGCAGACGGTACCATTCGATCAGCTCGCCCGCGGCCGGGCCGGCCCGCGCGGCGAGTTTCGCGGCCGTGTTCCAGTCGCCGGCATCCACGGCCTGCAGCGCGCTCGACAGGGGGCGGGGGGCCGCGGGCGCGCCGGTTTCGGCGCGGGCAGCGGCACCGGACAGGACCAGCGCCACGGCGAGACAAAGAACGCGCAACATCTCTTGCATTTCCCGCTTGGGCGAAGGATAGACGACGTCACGTTATGCGCCCGCGCGCGGGGCGTCCATGCCCGTGGTTGGCAGATCGGCGGGCCGTCGCTAGATTCGCGCGCGCTTGCAGCGGGCGCACGCGGCGGAGGCCGACGAAAACGAAAGGAGCGTGTCATGTTCAAAGGATCCTTCCCGGCCCTCGTGACGCCGTTCAGGAACGGCGAGGTGGACTTCGATACGCTCGAGAAACTGGTCGAATGGCACATCGGCGAGGGCAGCAACGGCCTGGTGCCGGTGGGCACCACCGGCGAAAGCCCCACGCTGAGCCATGACGAGCACGAGAAGGTCGTCGAGGCCGTGGTGCGCGCCGTGGCCGGGCGCATTCCGGTGATCGCCGGCGCGGGCAGCAACAACACGCTGGAATCGATTCGTTTCATGCAGCACGCGGCACGGGTCGGCGCGGACGCGGCGCTGGTGGTCACGCCGTATTACAACAAGCCCACCCAGCGGGGCATGATCGCCCATTTCACGGCGCTGCACGACTGCTGCGAACTGCCGATCCTGATCTACAACATCCCCGGGCGCTCGGCCGTGGACATGACGCCGGAGACGATGGGCGAGCTGGCGAAACTGCCCCGAATCGTCGGGGTCAAGGACGCCACGGGCGACCTGGCGCGCGTCAGCGACCAGCGCATCGCCTGCGGCAAGGATTTCATCCAGATCTCGGGCGAGGACCCCACCGCCCACGGCTTCAACGCCCAGGGCGGGCAGGGCGTGATCTCGGTCACCGCGAACGTGGCGCCGGGCCGGGTCGCGCAGGTGCAGGCCGCCACGCTGGAGGGCGACTATGCCCGCGCGCTGGACCTGCAGGACACGCTGATGCCGCTGCACAGGGCGATCTTCGCGGAGCCGGGCCTGGTGGGCGTAAAATACGCCATGTCGCGGCTGGGCCTTTGCAGCGAGGAGGTGCGTTCGCCGCTGACCGGGCTGAGCGACGAGACCCGGGCGCTGGTCGACGACGCGATGCGCCATGCGGGTCTGATGAACTGAGCCGGCCTCGGCGCGGGTGGCGCACGTCGGCAGGGGCGCTGCCCCTCTTGGCGCTGTGCGCCAATTCACCCCGGAGTATTTGGGGCAAGATGAAGTCGGCGAGCCGGTTTGCCCGCGCGGCCGTCAGTCGACGCGGCGGACCATGAGCTGGTTGCCCTCGCGGCGGGTCTCGAGCACCTTGATGTCGGCCACGAGGTCGCTGAGCTTCTTGTGGCCGTAGCTGCGCGTATCGAAATCGGGGTTGGCGGCGGTGATCTGCTGGCCCAGCCGGCCCAGCGCGTACCAGTCGCTTTCCTGGTCGATGGAATCCATCGCCTTGAACAGCAGGTCGCGGGCCTCCTGCAGGTTCTTGGTGCGGGCCGTGCCCGGTTTCTCCTCGGGTGCCTCGCCGATGTTTTCCAGGTAGATGAACCGCTTGCAGGCCTGCCGGAAGGCTTCGGGCGTCTTGCGCGCCCCGATGCCGTAGACGTCGAGCCCCTGTTCGCGCAGCCGGCTGGCCAGCCGGGTGAAATCGCTGTCCGAGGATACCAGAACGAAGCCGTCGAAACGGCCCGAATGCATCAGGTCCATCGCGTCGATGACCAGGGCGATGTCGCTGGCGTTCTTGCCCACGGTGTTCGACGGCTGGTGATGCGGCACCAGTCCGAATTCCGCCTGCACCTTGTTCCAGCCGGTCATCTGCTGGGACGAGAAATCGCCGTAGACGCGGCGCACGCTTGCCTCGCCCATGGCCGCGATCTCCTCGAAGATCGACTTCGTCCACTTGGGCGAGGTGTTGTCGGCATCGATCAGGACGGCCAGAAGCGGGGGACGGTCGGGCATGGGCGGACTCCTTTGCGCCTTCATGCCCGATCCCGGCGGCCGGCGAAAGCCCCGGCTCCGGCGTGACCGCTCAGCCGGTGGTGCCGATCCTGTCCTGCGTTCGGGTCTCGAAATCCGCGGGCGAATGGCGTTCGTGCAGCTGCATCGACTCGTCGCCGAAGGTGCGGTTGACCATGCGGCCGCGTTGTACCGCGGGACGCGCGTCGATCTTTTTCGCCCAGGCCAGGACGTTGGCGTAGCTCTCGGCGTCAAGGAAGGTCGCCGCGCCGTAGAGCCGGCCCAGCACCAGTTGCCCGTACCACGGCCAGATCGCCATGTCCGCGATGGTATAGCTTTCGCCGGCGATCCACGGCCGTTCGGCCAGCTGCCGGTCGAGCACGTCGAGCTGGCGCTTGGTTTCCATCGTGAAGCGGTCGATGGCGTATTTGATCTTTTCCGGCGCGTAGGCGTAGAAATGGCCGAAGCCGCCGCCCACGTAGGGCGCGCTGCCCATCTGCCAGAACAGCCAGTTGAGCGTCTCGGTGCGCGCGGCGCGGTCCGCGGGCAGGAAGGCGCCGAACGTCTCGGCCAGGTGCAGCAGGATCGCGCCCGATTCGAACACGCGCAGGGGGGCCTCGCCGGTATGGTCCACCAGCGCGGGGATCTTCGAGTTCGGGTTGATCTCGACGAAGCCGGACGAGAACTGGTCGCCGTCGCCGATGCGGATGAGCCATGCATCGTACTCGGCCCCCGCGTGGCCGGCGGCCAGCAGCTCCTCGAACATCATGGTGACCTTGACACCGTTGGGCGTGCCCATCGAGTAGAGCTGGAAGGGGTGGTCGCCAACGGGCAACTCGCGCGCGTGGGTGGGGCCCGCGACGGGGCGGTTGATGCTTGCGAACTGGCCGCCGCTTTCGCCTTCCCACGTCCAGACCTCGGGCGGGGTATAACCGGTGTCGCTCATGGTTGCGCGTCCTTTCCTGTCTTGCGTCGTCCCGCGACGTAACAGGGTGCGGGTGCGATGCAACCTGCACCTGCGCACATGGCGGTGTTCGATCAAATGAGCATGGCCCGCAGACCTGCAGGCCGCGCCCGGGCGGATCGATCAGTAGACCACGACCGACCGGATCGACTCGCCCGCGTGCATCATGTCGAAGCCCTTGTTGATCTCCTCCAGCGTGAGCGTGTGGGTGATCATCGGGTCGATCTCGATCTTGCCGTCCATGTACCAGTCGACGATGCGGGGCACGTCGGTGCGCCCGGATGCGCCGCCGAAGGCCGTGCCCTTCCAGACGCGGCCGGTGACCAGCTGGAAGGGCCGGGTGGCGATCTCGGCGCCCGCGGGGGCCACGCCGATGATGACGCTCTCGCCCCAGCCCTTGTGCGCCGATTCCAGCGCGGTGCGCATCACGTCGACGTTGCCGGTGGCGTCGAAGGTGTAATCGCCGCCGCCCCCCGTCATTTCCACGAGGTAGGGCGCGAGCGCGCCCTCGACTTCCGAGGGGTTGACGAAATCGGTCATGCCGAACTTCCACGCCATGTCGGCCTTGTCGGGGTTGATGTCCACGCCCACGATCCGGTCTGCGCCGGCGAGTCTGAGCCCCTGGATGACGTTCAGGCCGATGCCGCCCAATCCGAAGACGATGGCCGTCGCGCCGATCTCGACCTTGGCGGTGTTGACGACCGCGCCGATGCCGGTGGTCACGCCGCAGCCGATGTAGCAGACCTTGTCGAAGGGCGCGTCGGACCGGATCTTGGCCAGCGCGATCTCGGGCAGGACGGTGTGGTTGGCAAAGGTCGAGCAACCCATGTAGTGCAGCAGCGGCGTGCCGTCGGTCATGGAGAACCGCGACGTGCCGTCGGGCATCACGCCCTGGCCCTGGGTGCCGCGGATCGCCTGGCACAGGTTGGTCTTGGGATTGAGGCAGTACTCGCACTCGCGGCACTCGGGCGTGTAAAGCGGGATCACGTGATCTCCGGGCTTGAGCGATTTCACGCCGGGGCCGACCTCGACGACGACGCCCGCCCCCTCGTGGCCGAGGATCGCCGGGAACTGCCCCTCCGGATCGGCGCCCGAAAGCGTGAAGTCATCGGTGTGGCACAGGCCGGTGGCCTTCACCTCGACCAGGACCTCGCCCTCCTTGGGCGCGTCGAGGTTCACATCCATGATCTCGAGCGGCTTGCCGGCCTCGAGTGCAACTGCGGCCTTGGTGCGCATTTTCCTGTCCTCCCTGATATGCCGGGGAAAGCTTGGGCGAAAGCGCGGGTCTTTTCAATGCCGCAGCGACGCCCCGTGAGCCGTTGGCGACGGCGGCGGCCGGCGCGGACTCGACTCGCCGGGCGGCGCGCACTAGAAAATCGCCGGAACAATTCAGGAACATTTGTGTCTCATGCCTGGCCGCCGCATCCTTTCGCTGTGGTTTCCGCACCTGGGGGCCGAACGGGTTCTGCGCCGTCTGGGCCTGCCCGGAGAGGCCTGTCTCGGCGTGGTGGCCGAGGACGGGGCGCGTCAGGTCCTGTCGTCGGTTTCGCCGGGGGCACGGGCGGCCGGTCTGGCCGAGGGCCAGGCGCTGCGGGATGCGTTTGCCATGTGTCCCCAGCTTGTCGTGCGGCCGCAGGATGCGCCGGCGGAGGCCGCTTTCCTCGACGCGCTGACCCGCTGGGGCGGGCGGTTCTCGCCCTGGGTCGCGCCGGAGGCGCCGGCGGCCCTGATGCTCGACATCACGGGCTGCGCGCACCTGTTCGGCGGCGAGGCGGCGATGATGGAGCGGGCGATGGAGGACGCCCGCGCGCTCGGCCTGACGGCCCGGGCAGGGCTGGCCGACACCCCCGGCGCGGCCTGGGCGTTGGCGCGGTTCGCCGGGCAGGGCCCGGCGCCCGCGCCGGCCGGCGACATGATCGAGCAGGAGGCGCGCGCGACACGGTCGCGCGC
>NZ_PHNT01000021.1 GCF_002834145.1 Roseovarius salinarum
CTTTGCCGAAGATCGACGGTGGCCGCCAGCGTCACCACCGGCCGCGCGCCGCGCTACGCCGGGGGCGCCGCGCGCGGCCTCTTACACCAAGCGTTGGGACACAGCCCCTCTTCCGGAAGACCGGGGCCGTCGTCGGCCACTTCCAGCGTTGCGCCCCGCGCGTCCGACTGCCCGGTGACCGCCACGTGGCCCGCCCCTGCGGCGAAGGCGTTGTGCACGAGGTTGAGAAGGATGCGGTAGGTCTGGTCGAAATCCACGTCGAGGTGGACTGGCCCGGCGCTGTCGTCGGTCAGCCGCCGGGGCAGGGACGTCGCGCCCACCGCGGTGGCCTCCAGCTCCTCCATCACGTCGGCCAGAAGGAAGCGTTCCCGCTCGGGGGCTGGCGTGCGGGCACGGCCGGCGCCGGCGGCGTCGCGGCAAAGCGCGACGGCTCGTTCAAGCGCGCGTGTGATGCTTTCGGCGCTAAGTCGCACGCGACGGTCGTCATCTGTGGCGAGCCGGTCGCACATCAGTTGCGCGGACGACAGCGTGTTCTTGAGGTCGTGCGTAAGCTGGCGCACTGCGGCGCCGAGTTCGGCCAACCGGTGTTCGCGGCGGTCGCGGATCAGCACAAGAACAAGTTCCCGGCCGTCGATCTCGATCACCTGTGCCCGGATCAGCGCCGGCACCGTGTCACCTGTCCGGGTGCGGCAGGACAGGTCGTCGGCGGTCCAGCTGCCCGCGCGCCTGATATTGGACATGAAGGCGTTCAGCCGCGCGAGTTCGTGGGGGTGGATGTCCGCTGGGCTCATGGCTGCCAGCTCCGACCGATCATAACCCAGAAGTGCCTCCGCCGACGCGTTCGCCTTCACGAAGCGATCGCGTTCGGGGTCAATCAGCGCTGCCGGGTCCAGCTGCGCCGCAAAGAGCAAGTCGAAGGCGCCGGGTGGTGTCACGGGAGATTGCTAATCGTGTTTGGACATCCGGTCCATTGCGGAAAAGGGCTGTGTGCCGATCTGGTTAAACTTGGCTACTTCCAGATGGAACGGTCAACCCGATCTGGCGATTTGATCAAGCAAATTTTCACCCGTGACGTCATGGTGCCGGCCCAGCGCATATTTTCGTGGCCTGCGCTTCGCAGGCCAGGCTCAGGATCCATTGATTGAACGGTAAGCTCATGATCCAGTGCTCGAAAAGCGAGCGGTGACATGAGCAATCTGTTTTGGCTGACGGATGCGCAGATTGCGCGCATTGAGCCCTTCTTCCCCAACTCCCACGGCAAGCCTCGCGTCGACGATCGGCGCGTGCTGTCGGGCATGATCTTCATCAATCGCAACGGCTTGCGCTGGTGTCACGCGCCCAGGGAGTACACTCCGCACAAGAGTCTCTACAACCGCTGGAAGCGCTGGAGCGAGAAGGGCGTGTTCGCCCGGATCCTGGCGGGACTGGCGGCCGAGGAGTCTGAGGAGAAGACCGTGATGATCGACGCGACCTACCTGAAGGCACATCGCACGGCGACCAGCCTGCGGGTCAAAAAGGGGGATGAGCCATTGGTGCGCCATTGGTCCGAGGACAATGACGAATGACGCCTGATCGGCCGCCTGAAGGACTGGCGCCGCGTCGCAACCCGCTACGAGCGCTGCCCGAAGGTCTTCCTGTCAGGTATCGCACTCGCCGCCACTGTCATCTTCCGGCTTTGACCGTCAATGAGTATAGGCCCTGGCTGGCCGGGGCGATCATGATAAGCGCCAACGACAATTGGACGGCCGTGCGCCGACACAGTCGGCACGGGAGCCGAGACATCCTCGCGCGCGTGAATGACACCCCCGATGTTGTATTGCCCGCCGTGGCGTCCCGATCGGAAGCGGGCTTACACACGCGCGGGCATCGCAAACCTGGCCGCGGGGAACTGTCCTGCCTGCACCGCTGCGGCGCGAAATTCCGCGACAGGTCCAGTTCGATCATGGCACCGGTCCGGTCCCCGGTGGTGGCTCGGCGGATCGTGCATGTCCGGTGAAGGGACGGTCATGCACTCGCGTCATCGCCCCGAGCGGACTCGAACCCCGAGACGAGGTCCAGCAGCTCGCGCGTCACGCTTTCCTGCCGCTTGTGGCGGTAATCGGCGCGCAGGTCGGCGTGCCGCTCCTCGATGTTGCGCTCCGCCCCCTGCATGGCCGCCAGCCGCGCGGCGTGTTCGCTGGCCAGCGACTCGGCCAGCGCGCGGTAGACCATGACGAACAGGTGCTGGTGCAACAGCCAGGAAAACAGCCGGTCGCCGTCGGCGCGATGCGCGGGCAAGCTGCGCGAGGGCCACGGCCGCGTGGCCAGCGCATCGAGATACCGGTCGGACACCGGAAGAAGCTGGCGCTGCACCGGTTCGGCCAGCGCCTGTGCCTGCCGGCGGTTGAACACCAGCGTGACGGCGCCGGCACGGCCGTGCCGGGTTTCCCGGTCGATCCGCGCGGCCATCACCCGAACCGTCTCGGTCAGGCCGGCGACGGAGCCGGGCAGGGCGAAGCGGATATCGGCGGCGTGGCCCTGCGCCTCGAGCCGCGCGGCCGCGCGCAGGCCGGCGACCGCGAGAAACGTGTCGCCACCGCCCAGCACGGGCCGCGCGGCACCGGCCACGCGGTCGTTGAACCGCCCGCAAAGGCCGCGGTCGGAGCCCAGCACGATCACCAACCGCCGTCCCTTGGCCGGGCGCGCCCGGAGGCGGCCCGCCCCCTGCGTGCGCAGCACCGCCTGCATGCCCAGCGTGACCGTGCGCTCGTATTCCCCGATCGCTTCGACCGCGCGCTCGTAGCTGCGGATGCTTGCCGCCGAGAGCGATTTCATCGTGCGCACGATGCCGTGGATTTCCTCGGTCGTCTCGATGCGCGCGGCGATGGTTTCAAGCGTCTCCATCGCCGTCCTCCTCGCGAAGCGGTGCCAGGGCCGCGCGCATGGCGTCCAGCAGCGCGGCCCGGTCGTCGTCTTCCAGCGGCTCGCCGCGCGCGATCCGGTCGCGCAGCGCGGCGCAATCGCGGCGGACGGCACGGTGGCAGGCGGTCTCGGCCTCGGCCACCCGGTCGGGCGCGATGGCGTCCAGGAGCCCCTCGGTCGCCGCCAGGAGCGAAGCGATCTGATCGGGCACGTCCAGGTGCCGGCCCTGGTCCTGGCGCAGCACTTCCTGCACCCGGCGGCCCCGCGTCAGGCGCCGGCGTGCCTCGGCGTCGACCTGGGTGCCGAAGCGCGCGAAGGTTTCCAGCTCCTGGTACTGGGCGTACAGCAACCGCAGGTCGCCCGCGACGGCACGGTAGGCCGGCAGCTGGGCCTTGCCGCCGACCCGGCTGACCGAGGCCCCGATGTCGATCGCCGGCAACTGCCCCTTCTCGAAAAGCCCCGGTGAAAGGTAGACCTGCCCGTCGGTGATCGAGATCAGGTTCGTGGGCACGTAGGCCGAGATGTCCTGCGCCTGCGTCTCGATCACGGGCAGGGCGGTCAAGGATCCGCCGCCATGTTCGGCGCGCAGATGCGTCGCGCGCTCCAAGAGCCGCGAATGGATGTAGAAGATGTCGCCCGGGTAGGCCTCGCGCCCCGGCGGACGGCGCAACAGCAAGGACAGCTCGCGGTAGGCGCGGGCATGCCGCGTCAGGTCGTCATAGACGATCAGCACGTCGCGCCCTTGCTCCATGAAGGCTTCGGCGGCGGTGGTGGCGGCATAGGGCGCGATGAACTGAAGCCCCGGCGGCGCCTCGCCGCCGGCGACGACGACGAGCGTGCGGTCCAGCGCGCCGCCCTCGCGCAATGCCTTGATGACGCGCGCCACCGCCGCGGCGCGCTGGCCCACCGCGCAATAGATCGAGACCACCCCGCTGTCGCGCTGGTTCAGGATGGTGTCAACGGCCACGGCCGTCTTGCCGGTTTGCCGGTCGCCGAGGATCAGCTCGCGCTGGCCGCGCCCCACGGGCACGGCGGCGTCGATCGCCTTTATGCCGGTCTGAAGCGGCGTGTCGACGGGCGCGCGCTGCATGATCGGTGGGGCGGGGCGTTCGATGGGCTGTCGTTCCGCCGTGCGCAACGGGCCGGCGCCGTCCAGTGGTTGGCCCAGCGGGTCGGTGACGCGGCCCAGAAGCTCCGGGCCTACCGGAAAATCGGCGACGCGCCGTGTCCGCCGGACCCGGTCGCCGGGGCGGACACCTTCGGCCGGCCCCAGGACGATCACGCCGGTGCGCGTCTCGCGCAGGTTGGCGGCGATGCCGGCGACCCCGCCGGCGAACAGCACCAGTTCATCGGCCTGAAGGTCGCGGAACCCGGCCGTGTGGGCCACGCCGTTGCCGACGCTGACCACGCGGGCCAGGTCCTCGATCTCCAGCTCCGCAGGGGTCCGCTCGAGCGCCCGGTCGAGCGGGTCGAAGGCCCCGGCACCGGTGGTATCGTCAAGGGTCTTCATGGTGTGCCCGCCTCGGCGCGGGCGGCCTCCAGCGCCTCGGCCATGGCGCTTTCGACGCGGTCGAGGTGCCGCGCGGCGGACCATTCGACCGTCTGGTCGCCGAGGCCCAGGCGCAGCCCCAGGACGAGATCGGCGTTCTCGCGGTAGCTGACCTCGATGTCCTCGGCCACGGTCTCGTGGATCGCGCGGGTGATCCGGGCCCGGACGGGGGCGGGCAACTCCACCGCGCTCTCGACGGTGGCCGGGGCGGACATGTCGGCGGCGGCCTGCTGCAGGCGCGTTCGCGCCTCATCGTCGAGCGCCGAAAGCCTTTCGACGAAAACCCTGGCCAGCCGATCGGCCAGGTCGGCGTCGGCGAGTTCGCCCAGGACCTGTCGCGTGACCTTGAGGACCTGCCGCGACATGCGGGTACGGATGTCCTGCAGCGCCTCGGCGCGCTCGACCTCCAGTTTTTCCTGCCAGGCCGCGCGTTCCTTCTCCACCTCTTCGCGGGCCTCGGCCTCGAGGCGTTGTCGGAGCTCTTCGGCCTCTTCGCGGGCCTTGCGCATCTGCGCGTCCCGGTCGGCCTCGAGCTCGGCGCGCTCTTCGTCGAGCGCCTCGGCCTTTTGCCGTGCTTCCTCGCGGGCCTCGCGCGCCTCGGCCATGCGCGACTCGATCCGGGATTCGCGCTGCGCCATCGCCCGCGTGATCGGCGTGTAGAGGAAGCGCTGCAACAGCCAGATCAGGACGAGGAAATTGACGATCTGCGCCGCGACGGTGAGCCAGTCGAGCTGCACGGTCTCAGCCCCCCGCGGCCTGCGCCGCAGCCTCGGTGAAGGGGTTGGCGAAGATCAGGATCATCGCCACCACGAAGCAGTAGATCGCCGTGGATTCGATCATCGCCAGGCTCACGAACAGCGTGCGCGTGATGGTCGGTGCCGCGTCGGGCTGCTGGGCCAGCGCGGCCAGCGCCTGCGCCGCGGCGCGGCCTTCGCCCAGGGCGGGGCCGATGGAGCCGATGGCGATGGTCAGCCCGGCGGTGGCGATCGAGGCGATCGCGATCCAGGTGGATGGGTCCATGGTGGTCACTCTCCCGTTTCTGTTGTCCGGTCCGTGTCGTCGGTGGTGTCATCGCCGCGGGGGCGCCCGGCGCGCGAGGCCGAGGCGATGTAGACCATGGCCAGAACCGCGAAGATATAGGCCTGGATCACCCCGGTCAGCAGCCCCAGCAGCTGCATGAGCACCGGGAAGAAGAAGGGGGCGACGCTGATCAGGATCCCCACGATGACCGTCCCGCTCATGACGTTGCCGTAAAGCCGCACGGCCAGCGCGAGGGTGCGGGACAGCTCGGCGATGATGTTGAAGGGCAGCATCAGGGGCGAGGGCCGCAGGAACCCGCGCAGATAGCCCGTCAGGCCGCGCTGCGCGATCGTGAACAGCGGCACCGCGATCAGCACGCAGATCGCCAGCGCCGCCGTGGTCGACAACGACCCCGTCGGCGGCTGGTAGCCGGGCACGACGGCAAGGATGTTGGCCGCGGCGATGAACAGGAACAGCGTGCCGATGAAGGGCAGGTACCGGTCCGGGCCGCGCGTGCCGATCTCGGCGATCTGGTCGCGGATGGTGCCGACGACGACCTCGAGCATCACCTGCCAGCGCGACACCGTCTCGCCGCCCGACAGCCTTGCCGTGATCGCCCATGATCCAAGGACCAGCACCGCCATCACCACCCAGGTGAAGACGATCGTGGCATTCAGGCGCAGGCCCCGCCATTCCGCGATGATCCATGTGTCGGGGCTGATCTCCATCGCTCACTCCTCCTGCGTCGCGTTGCGCACGGCGCGCGTGGCAACGGTGCGGGCCACCGCGAAACCGGCGAGCCCGGCCAGAAGCGGAAGCGGCCCCGCCCCGGCGGCCAGCGCCACCGCCACGGCCCCCACCACCAGCGCCGCGCGCGCCAACGCGCCGGCCACGAAAGCGCGTGTGCCGCCCCCGGACAGGTGCCGCACGGACAACCAGAGCACGCCGAGATAGGCCGCACCCACGGCCAGCCCGGCGGCGAACGCCAGCGCCAGCATGACCCAGGGCACCGTCATGGTGCGCGCCCGCGGCAGGGCATGGCATCAGTCATCGCGGCCCTCCCGTTGCACCCAGTACCACGCGTTGAGACACCCCAGCGCCACGCCCGCCAGCAAGAGCGCCAGCGTCCACGACATGTCGCTGTCGACGCGCGCGTCGATCCACAGCCCCAGCGCGACGCCCAGAAGGGTGGGCACCGCCACCGCCCAGCCGACGAGCCCGAACATGCCGATGCCGTAAAGCGGGCTGCGGTCGTGCCGTTTTCGTGACTCGCGCATTCGTTCGGCCCGCCGGGCGATCCGGTCGGCGTCGCGGTCGGGCGTGTCGTCGGGCGCGTCGGTCATGGCGTCGCCTCGTCCAGCCCCTGCAGCCGGCGGATGAACTCGGCTTCCAGCCGCGCCAGCGTCGCGCGCTCGGCGCGCTCGCTTTCCTCGAGCGCGTGGAAGGTTTCGGCCACGCGCCGCTGCACATGCTCCAGATCGTCGCCCAGCACCGCGTGCCGGGTCGAGACGAGCACCTCGTCGCCCTGCTTGACCAGCGTGCCCGAGGTCGTGCCGGCGTAAAGGGTGGGGCCGTCCGCGCAATCGTAGACCACGATGCCCGGCACCAGCCGGGCCACGTAATCGACGTGCCGCGGCAGAAGGCAGAACGTGCCTTCCGTCCCCTCGGCCACGATACGTGTGACGGGCCGGTCGACGCGGATCTCGCGCGGGGTGACCAGCTCAAGCCGCATCGGTCTGCGCCCCCGCGCGCGGCAGGTCACCGGCCGTGCCGATCATGTAGAATTTCCCCTCGTCCATGTCCTCGAATTCGTCCCGAAGGATCGCCTCGCATGAGGCCAGCGTGTCGTCCAGCGACACGAGCCGGCCGGCCTGCCCGGTCATCGCCTCGGTCGAGAAGAACGGCTGAGTCAGGAACCGCTCCAGCTGGCGGGCGCGGCGGACGGTGGCTCGGTCGGTCTCGGTGAGTTCCTCCAGCCCCAGCATCGCGATGATGTCCTTGAGGTCCTCGTACTCGGCCAAGGTGTTGCGCACCTGCCGCGCGACCCGGTAGTGGCGCGCGCTCACCGTGCCGGGCGTGAGCATCTTGGAGACCGATTTCAGCGGGTCGATGGCCGGGTAAAGCCCTTCGGAGGCCTTCTTGCGCGACAGCACGATCGAGGCCGACAGGTGCGAGAACGTGTGCGTCGCCGCCGGGTCGGTGAAATCGTCGGCGGGAACATAGACCGCCTGGATAGACGTCATGCTGCCGCTGTCGGTGGAACAGATCCGTTCCTCCAGCCCGGCCAGTTCCGTGCCCAGCGTCGGCTGGTAGCCGACCCGGCTGGGGATGCGGCCCAGCAGGCCCGACACCTCCGATCCCGCCTGCACGAAGCGGAAGATGTTGTCGATCATCAGCAGCACGTCGCGGCGGCGGTCGTCGCGGAAGTACTCGGCCATCGTCATCGCCGCGTGACCCACGCGGAAGCGCACGCCGGGGCTTTCGTTCATCTGCCCGAACACCATCACCGTGCGCTCCAGCACGCCCGCCGCGTCCATCTCCCGGTACAGCTCCTCGGCCTCGCGGCAGCGTTCGCCGATGCCGCAGAACAGGCTCACGCCCTCGTACTCGGCCACCATGTTGTGGATCATCTCGGTGATGAGAACGGTCTTGCCCACGCCCGCGCCACCGAACAGCCCCGCCTTGCCGCCGCGCTCCAGCGGGCACAGCAGGTCGATGGCCTTGATGCCGGTCTCGAAGATCCCGGCGTCCACGCGCCGCCGTGACAGGGGCACGGGCGCGCCGTGGATCGAACGGCGCGCCGCCCCCTCGGGCGCCGGCCTGCCGTCGATCGCCTCGCCGAAGACGTTGAGCATCCGCCCCAGCAGCGACTCGCCCACCGGGACCGTCAGCGGGCCGCCGGTGTCGCGCACGCCCATGCCGATGCACAAGCCCGGCCGCGGGTCGAGAACAAGCCCGCGCGCGGTGTCCGGGCCGGGCAGGCCGGCGACCTCGATCGTCATTTCCGGCTCCGACAGGGTGGCCAGGCGGCGTCCGATGGGCGGCACGCGGTCCGCGAAGCGGATGCTGGCGATGCCGCCTTCCAGCGCGATGATATGGCCGACGGTCTGGTTGTCGGGCACGAACCGCTCCCCTCTCTGGGCCGCCGCCTGCACGGGCCGCGCGGCGCCGGCGCACTGACCCTACCATATGGAGGCCGGGCCATGGCCACATTGACAGCGATCAAAGGGGCGAATTCAAGGGCGGCGGGTCTTTGCCGCGTCATCTTGCATGCATGGCCCTGCGCCAAGGCCCGCCGCGATAAACCCGCGTCCGTGCGGCTTGCAACCGGGATCACCTCGTCCGGATCACCGGCATCACCGGCGCGGCCTTCGTCGCACCGCGTCCGGGGTCTAAAGCGTGATGCGGGTGCCGGGGGTGGGCTGCACGGGCGCGACCCCGTGATCGGCCTGCAGCCGCCGGGCCAGCGCCGCGCGCGCCGTTTCCTCGCCGTGCAGGAGCGCGACGGGCGGGGTGCCGGCGAATCCGCCGTACCAGCGCGCCAGCCCGTCCTGGTCTGCATGGGCCGATAGCCCGCCGACGGTGTGGATCCGCGCGCGCACCGGGATCCGGTCGCCCCAGATGTCCATGTGCTCCGTCCCGTCCACCAGCCGCCGGCCCGGAACGCCGGCGGGCTGGAAGCCCACGATCATCACGTGCGCCTCCGGGCGCCACAGGTTGTGCTTGAGGTGATGCAGTATGCGCCCGCCGGTGCACATGCCGCTGCCCGCGATGATGACCGCGCCGGCGTGGATGGCGTTCAGCGTCCTGGACAGCTCGGGCGATTCGGTGAACTCGAGGTTGGGTAGGGCGTAGGGCCCGTCGCCGTGCGCGGGGGTGCGCACGCTTTCGTCAACCAGGTTCAGGTGGCCCTTGTAGACCTGCGTCGCCCGGATCGCCATCGGGCTGTCGAGGAAGATCCGCCAGTCGCCCAGGCCCCAGGTCGCGAACTCGCGCTGGAAGGCCGAGATCAGCCCCTGGCTGCGGCCCACCGCGAAGGCGGGGATGAGGATGTTGCCCTTCTCGTGTTTCGCCGCCGCGAAGATGTCGCCGATCTCGTCCCATGTCTCGTGCCACGGACGGTGGTTGCGATCACCGTAGGTGCTCTCCATCACCACGAGGTCGGCCTCCGCGACGCGCGCCGGATCGGGCAGGACGGGGTTGCCGCGGTGGCCCAGGTCGCCGCTGAACACGAGCTTGCGCCGCCCGTCGGCCCCGTCCCCCCAGAGCTCCACGATCGCAGAGCCGAGGATGTGCCCGGCGTCCGACAGCCGCACCGTCAGACCCGGCGCGACCTCCGTGACCTCGCCGTAGCACAGCGTCCGGACCCGGCCGAGCACACGCTCGGCGTCGGCCTCGGTGTAGAGCGGCGCAACCGGGGCCTGCCCCGCGCGCTTGCGATGGCGGGTCTCGCGTTCGGCATCCTGCTGCTGTATCGCGGCGCTGTCGCGCAGCATGATCTTGCACAGGTCGCGCGTCGCGGCATGGGTGTAGACCGGCCCCTTGAACCCGCGCTTGACCAGCAGCGGCAATCGGCCCGAGTGGTCGATATGGGCGTGGCTGAGAACGACCGCGTCGACCTCGGCCGGGTCGAAGGGGAAGGCCGCGCGGTTGCGCGCATCGCTGTCATCGCCGCCCTGCACCATCCCGCAATCGAGCAGCACGCGCCGCCCGCCCGCCTGCACGAGGTGGCACGAGCCGGTGACTTCGCCCGCGGCGCCGTGAAAGGTGATGTCCATCCGGTCGTGTCCCGTCCGTGTCGCGGCGCGCATGGCCGCCGACCGCACGCGTAACACGGCCCGGTCCGCCGGTCACGATGGCGGGGTCGTGCACCCGGCGCCACACGCCCCTCTTAATCACGATCAATGCGACCGCCGGTGCACGTTCGCATGGTGCGGCCGGGGGGCGGCGCACCGCCGCCAGGCAGAGGAGCGACATGAGACAAGCGAGCCTTTTCAAGATCACGCTGATCCTTTTGGCGGCGAGCGCCGTCATCGGCGCACAGGCCCGCCCGGCGCACGCCGGCTGGCTCGCGCTTTACGAAAGCGCGGTGGAGCGCGCGCAAACGGTCGCCGTCGCGCAGGTTCTGCCGCGGCCCGAGGGTGGCGCGGTGGCGTTCGGCAGCGTCGAAGGCGGGGCCGATGGGCCGGCGTCGGACCCGACGCCGCGCGCCGATCTCGCGTTCGTGCGCTGGACGCTCGACAAGCGGGGCGGCGTGCAGACGCAGCACGCCTATCACGCGCAGGATCCCGGTGCCCTGCGCGAGGCGCGCGCCACGCCCGACGGCGGACAGATCCTTGTCGGCGATTTCTTCACGCCCGCCGCCGGCGCGGGCGGCGGCCCGTCCGTCGTGGCCCCCGACGCGGTAAGCGGGTCCTGGATCGTCAAGCTGGACGCAACGGGCGAGGTCACCTGGGGCCGGCGTTTCGACGACACCCGCCCCGACGGCACGCGCGCGGGGCGGCACTATCGCCTGTCGTCGATTGCGCGGACGCGCGATGGCGGTGTGATCGCCGTGGGCGAGACACATGCCCGCGCGACCGACGCCCGCCCCGGGGACGTGCCCGACATGGACATGTGGCTCGTTCGCCTCGACGCCGCGGGCGACCTTCTGTGGCAGCGCCGTATCGGCGGTGACCAGATCGACGCGGGCATGACGATCCGCCGGGTTCCGGCGGGTGGCTTCATCGCCGCCGGCCTCACCTCGGGACGCGGGGCCTTCGCCACCGGTGGCGCGCTCTGGCTGGTGCGGCTCGACAATGCCGGGCGCATCCTGTGGCAGAAATCCTATGGCGGGCCGGCGGGGCCGGCGGCACACGGGGTCGACGCGGGTTGGCGTATCGCACCCGTTGACGATGGCGGCTACGTGGTCGCGGGATCCACGCGGTCCTTCGGACAGGGCGGCGGCGCGCGCGGTGATGTCTGGGTGATGCGGCTCGGGCCGCGCGGTGATGTCCGTTGGCAGAACGCCTACGGGGGCGAGCGGCTGGACACCGCACCGTCGCTTGCGGTGCGCGAGGACGGGATCCTCGTGGCGGCGCAGACCTCGTCGTTCATGTCGCCGCAGCCGCCACGCCCGGATGCGAAGTGGGACTGGGATACGTGGTTCCTGCAACTCGACCGCGACGGCATGATCGGCCGGCAGACCCGGCTTGGCCGTGCCCGTCCCGGTACCGACGGGCCAAGCGACCTATCGGCCGTGCCGGGCGGCTATCTGGCGGCGGGGCTGAGTGCCCCTGGCGTCGCAACCGAGGGTGCGGCGCCGCAGGTGGCTTCGGGCTGGCTGGCGCGGCTCGATGCTGACGGCAGCATCGGACCGGTCCCCGGGGGCTCGCCCTTCCATCTTGTGGGAACGGATGCGCAACGGCGCGCGACATCGGCCACCCCGCGCAGGACCGAACTGGGCGCCGGCCCGGCCGCCGCGCGCATGACGCCGTGGCAGCCCGACCGGCCCGAAAGCCGGATCACCGTGATCCGGCGTTACGCCGTGGCGCCCGAGGCCGCGGCCGCGAACCGGACCGATGGCGCGGGACCACCGCGTGACGGCTGCGTGCCCCCGGGGCCGGTGACCGAGTCCTACGTCGCCCGCATCGGCCGGCAGGACCTTTACAACAGCGAGGGTGCGCGGCTGAAAGAGCCCTGGCAGGTGCTTCGTCAGGACCGCGCGAACTATCACCGATTCGGCCTGCGCGATCCGCGCGACGAGGGCGACAGGTATTTCGACACGGCAGCGTCCCGCGAGCGCATTGAACGCATGTACGAGGCCGGCGGCGTGACCGGCGGGATCAGCGCCGAGGTCGCGCAGGCCCTGGTCCAGGGCGGGGCCACCGTCGAGGTGGATATCCACGACTGCGGGCAATTCCTCGACATCAGGCTGCTATCGAAGGACGATGCGGACGGGGAACGGCCGAGGGGCGCGGTGGCGTTTTCCTGCAAGCAGCACGCCTGCCTGCACGGCCGGATGACCGGCGCGGTCACCGCCCCGCCCAGCGACAAGTGCTGGGGATGGCACCCGTCGCACAGCTACAACCTGCTCACGCGGTTCGACGTCCCGCTCACCGCCGCGCGGGTCGAGGCGCGGGTCACAGGTGGCCCCTCGGAACTTGACGCGATGCGTGACGGCTTCCGACTGGAGGCGCTGCCGGCCAGCCAGCTCAGCCGCGGCGCGCGGCGGACGCTGCGACGGGGGCCGGGGTGCGCGGTGCTCGACCGGGCGCGCGGCTGGCGGACGCTGCGCAGCTTCGCCGCGCCCGTCACCAGCGGCGACCGGATCACGATCCGCTGGCAGGGGGACCTGCCACGGGCGGTGGCCCTGCGCCTGCGCGCGCCGGGCGGGCTCTACGTCGACGATTCCGCCCTGACCGTGACGGCGGCCGCACCCGACGGCGAAGGGGCGGAGGAAAGAACGCTGACCGAGGCCGACGACGGCCGCACGGTGCGGGTGGCGGCGGGCGACACGCTCCGCCTGCGGCTGCCGGCCAGCCCGAGCACGGGGCATTCCTGGGCGGTCACGAGGATCAACCCGGAGGTTCTTCGGCTGGACGACCGCAGCTACCGGCAGGACCCCGACTGCGACGGCAAGCTGGGGTGCGGGGGGCACACGACCTTCACCTTCACCGCCGTGGGCGCGGGACGGACCGGCCTCGGCCTGGCCTATGCCCGGCAATGGCGCGATGCACCCGAGCCACGGCGCCGTTTCGACGTCACCGTCGTCGTGGCGGACGGAACCTGAGGCCCGCGCGGCTGCGCGGGCGGCCAACGGCGCATGGCGCGATGCCCGGGTTGCCGTAGGTGGCGGCATGCCGCCGCTGCGTTGCGGCAAACGGCGTTGGCCGCCGGATCGCGGCTGTTGGGTTGCGTCGGCCCGCGATGCCATTGGGTCCAGCGCCCGCGACCTGCACAGCGCGCGGAGCGGGCGGAGGTTCGCGGATGTCCGGCGGCACGGCAATATCCTGTTCCTGCAGGTGCAGGGCGGCCCGTGGGTGACCCTGCATTCCGTCATCACCGGCGTGCCCCGGTCTTGCGGCGCGGGCGCGGGGGTGCAAGATCACGCCCGGCCGGCCCTTGCCCTCGCAGGCGGTGGCCGCCTTTGCTTCGATGGTGGCCGCAAGCCGCGCCGGAGCGAGCCGGCCCGCGACACGGACCGTTCCCTGTCGGACATCGCGGCCGGGCCGGACGCCCTCGTGCTCGACCGCGATGCCGCAGGGCGTCGCGCGCCGGGGCAGGGCACGTCACGCTCGGCGCCCTGGGAAAAGCGGGGCATGACGACGAAAGCCGCGTCCAGGTCACCGAGGAATGCCGGCGCTGCCCCATCATCGGGCGCGACCGTCCCGGTGCCGCTGTCAGTTGACCCCGCGGAGCCGGGTAAGCAGCGTCGAGGCGGCGAAAAGTATCGCGATGACGCAAACGATGGTGGGGCCGGTGGGGGTGTCGAGGTGGTAAGAGGCCTGCAGACCCGTCCAGGCGCCGGCCACGGCGATCCCGGCGGCGACCAGCGCCATCGCCTCGGGCGTGCGGGCGAAGGGGCGTGCGGTGGCCGCGGGGATGATCAGCATGGCCGTGATCAGCAGCACGCCCACGACCTTGATCGCCACGGCGACCACCACCGCCAAAGCAAGCGTCAGCACCATCGCCTCGCGCCTCGGGTCGATCCCGGCGGCGCGCGCCAGGTCGGGGTTCAGCGTGGCCGTCAGCAGCGCCGACCAGCGCCAGGCCACCAGCGCCACGACCAGCGCCGCGCCGCCCCAGATCACCGCCAGGTCGCCGCGCGAGACGGCCAGGAT
This sequence comes from Roseovarius salinarum, assembly GCF_002834145.1. Lineage (GTDB taxonomy): Bacteria > Pseudomonadota > Alphaproteobacteria > Rhodobacterales > Rhodobacteraceae > Roseovarius > Roseovarius salinarum. The sequence continues at coordinate 14,293 of NZ_PHNT01000021.1, forward strand.
GTCGCCGAAGAGATAGGCCATCAGGTCCAGCTGGATTCCCGACAGGAAGGACACCGCCACCAGCCCGAAGGCAAGCGCGGAATGCGCCATGACGCCCAGCAGCGTGTCCATCGCATAGCCGCGGCCCGAAAGCAGGGTGACCGCCGCTGCCATGACCAGCGCGATCACCATAGCCCCGGCGAAGATCGGCAGCTCGACCGCCAGCGACAGCGCAACCCCGAGGATCGCGGCGTGCGCGGTGGCATCGCCGAAATAGGCCATGCGCCGCCAGACAACGAAACAGCCCAGCGGCGCGGCGGCCAACGCGGTGCCCATGCCGCCCAGCGTGGCACGCGTCATGAAGTCGTCGAACATCACTCGGCCCCTTCAAGGTGTTCGTGGCTGTGGTCATGGTGGTGCTGGTAGAGCGCCAGCGCCCCGCGCGTGCCCTCGCCGAACAGCGCGCGGTAATCCGGTGCTGCGGCCACCACTTGCGGCGTGCCCTCGCAGCAGACGTGGCCGTTGAGGCAGATCACCCGGTCCGAGGCGCTCATCACCACGTGCAGGTCGTGGCTGACCATCAGCACGGCGCAGCCGGTTTCTTCACGAACCTCCTCGATGCGGCGGTAGAAGGCGGCGGCGCCCGGCTGGTCCAGACCGGCGGTGGCCTCGTCGAGGATCAGCAGGTCGGGACGGCTGAGCAAGGCGCGCGCCAGCAGAACGCGCTGGAACTGGCCGCCTGAAAGCGCGGCCATCTGCCGGCCCTCCAGCCCGGACACGCCCGCGCGCTGCAGCGCGTCGCGCGCCTCGGCGTGTGTCACCCGGCGGGGCAGCGACAGGAAACGCGCCACCGTCAGCGGCAGCGTGTGGTCGAGCACCAGCTTCTGCGGGACGTAGCCGATCTGCAGCCCCGGCGCGTGGCGCACCCGCCCCTTCGCCGCGGTCACCCCGCCCAGGATCGCGCGCAGGAGCGTGGACTTGCCCGACCCGTTCGGCCCGACGACCGTGACGATCTCGCCCGGCGCGATCGAGAAATCGACGTTCTCCAGCACCGTCACGTCGCCGTAGCTCACACCCAGCCCGGTCGTTTCCACCAGCGGGGCGGTCATGCCGTCGGTGCCGATGCGCAGGCGGGGCACAGGCCGATGGCCTCGCGCACGGTGCGCTCGATGGCAAACCCGGCGTCAGCGGCGGCACGCCCCAACTCGCCCCCGGCCGGGTCGACCTCGGCCTCGACGACGCGGTCGCAGGCCCGGCAGATCAGGAAGGCGGGCGCATGGCGGTGGTCCAGGTGGGTGCAGGCGATGAAGGCGTTCAGCCCTTCGATCCGGTGGACGAAGCCGTGCGTCGTCAGGAAATCCAGCGCCCGGTAGGCCACCGGCGGCTGCGATCCGAGGCCCTCGTCGCGTAACCTGTCGAGGATGTCGTAGGCGCCCATCGCGCGGTGCGCCTCCAGCAGGATCTCAAGCACGCGGCGGCGCGCCGGGGTCATCTGCAGGTTCCGGTCCGCGCAGAACCGATCGGCGCTGGCGAGCGCATCGGAAATGCACTGGCCGTGATCGTGGGTTTGGAATGCCGTGATCGTCATCGTTCCCGTGGGCCTCCGGTTAGCCTTGCAATGATATACTGTATCATATACCCCTCTCGGAGCTGTTATGTAATCACGGAAAAAGGACATGTCCATGCGGTCCATGAACTTCGCTTCCATCGCCGTCGCCGCCGGCCTTCTCGCGGCACCCGTCGCCGCGGAGCCGCCGAAGGTGGCCACCGATATCGCGCCGGTGCATTCGCTGGCGGCGCGGGTGATGCAGGGCGTCGGGACGCCCGACCTGATCGTCCGGCCCGGTGCCTCGCCGCACGGCTACAGCCTGCGCCCTTCCGAGGCCGCGGCGCTGGAGGCGGCCGACGTCGTGTTCTGGGTGGGGGCGCCGCTGACCCCGTGGCTGGCGCGCACGATCGAGACGCTGGCGGGGGACGCGCGGCACGTCGGCCTGCTGGATCAGCCCGAGACGCGCACGCTGGAGATCCGCACCGGCGCCACCTTCGCGGCACATGATCACCATGCCCCCGAGGCGGACGCGCACGACGACCACGACCATGCGCACGACGGCCACGACCACGCGCACGACGATCACGACCACGCCCATGAGCATGAGGCAGAGCACGACCACGGCGGTGCCCATGACCACGAAGGTGTCGATCCGCACGCCTGGATGGACCCGGCCAACGGCAAGGCCTGGCTGGAGGTGATCGCGGAGGAACTGGCGCAGCTTGACCCGGAGAACGCGGAAACCTATCGCGCCAACGCCGCCGCCGGCAAGCAGGAGATCGAGGCGGTGACCGCCGAGATCGCGACCGCCCTCGCGCCGCTGCGGGAGGTGGAATTCATCGTTTTCCACGATGCCTACCAGTACTTCGAGATCCGCTTCGACATCCCCGCCGCCGGCGCGATCGCGCTCAGCGACGCCAGCGATCCCAGCCCCGCGCGGGTGGAGGCGATCCGCGACATGGTCGCCGCGCGCGACATCGCCTGTGCCTTCGCGGAACCGCAGTTCGACCCGGGCATCCTCGATGCCGTCTTCTCGGGCACCGGGACACGAACCGCGGTGATCGACCCGATGGGCACCGAGATCGCCACCGGCGCGGACTTCTACCCCCGGTTCCTGCGGTCGATTGCGGCCTCGTTCGAGACGTGCCGCTGACAGGGGGGCAGCGCGCGCCGGCCCTTGCGTGACCTTTTCGGCTCCGGCCTCGCCCGGGGCACCGCCGGACATGCGGCGGATGTTCCGCACAGGCCCAAGCGGGTTGCCTTCTCGGGGCGGGCCATGGCGGCGCGCCGATGCGATCACCCGACCGGGTGAACACCGAGGGCGGCGGCAGGCCACCGCGGTTCGCCCGCCGATGATGGCCTATCGCCCCGGGACAGGACCCGAGCGGTGACCCGCAGCGTGACGGGCACGCCTTCGCGTTGCCCGGGTGCACGGCCCGTCGTGGCGGGTTGTCCCGCTTTCGCGGCGAACCGGCTTGAATGCCGGGCTGGCCATTGGCACGTTGCACGGGCTGGCAGTCCGCTCGCGGAATGCCGGACCTCGCGAGGAGCCCAATGTCATTGTTGCCCGCATTTCCGGACATCGGCGGATGACCGCCGCCCCCGCCCGCCCGGGGCTGGTGCTGGCTGGGCTGGCACTTGGCCTGACCGTGACGAACGGGTTTGCGCGGTTTGCCTATGGCCTGATGCTGCCGGCGATGAAATCCGAGATGGGATGGACCTACGCGCAGGCCGGATGGCTGAACACGGCCAACGCGCTTGGGTATATCGCGGGGGCGGTCCTGACCATGCTGTTGATCCGGCACATCTCGCCCTCGCGCCTGTTTGCCTTCGGGTTGATCACCACCACGCTGGCGCTTCTGGCCACCGGGCTCGATGCAACGCTGTGGTGGCAGACGCTGTGGCGCATTCTGGCGGGCGTCTTCGGGGCGATGTCCTTTTCCACCGCGGGCGCGCTGACCGCCGGCCTGTATCGCGACAATCCACGGCGGAACGCGCTGGCGATCGCCATCCTCTTCGGATCCGGCGGGGGCCTGGGTATCGTGCTGTCGGGCGCGGCGCTACCCCTGATGCTTGACGTCCATGGCCCGGGCGCGTGGCCTGCCGGCTGGATCGCGATCGGCATGGTCAGCATGGCCGTCCTGCCGCTGGGGCTTTGGTCGGCCTTCCAAATGCGCGCGCCGGTGCAATCCTCGGCCTCGTCCAGCCCGTTGCCGCTGGGTCGCATGCTGCCGGAGCTGGCCGGCTACGCCGGGTTCGGGATGGGCTATATCGTCTATCTCACCTTCCTGTCGGCATGGATGACGGAGCAGGCCGCCGGCGCCGGATTCATCGCCCTGATCTGGGTCATCCTTGGGCTTTGCATCTGTTTTTCCCCGCTTGTCTGGCGGCCGGTGTTCGCGCGCCACGCGTCCGGCGTGCCGCTGGCGCTGATCCTGATCAGCATCGCCATCGGATCGGCTCTGCCGGTTGTGCTGCCCAACAACGCCGCGCTGCTGGTCTCGGCGGTGGTGTTCGGCCTGTCGGTTTTCATGGCGCCGGGGGCTGTCACCAATTTCACGCGCCAGAACCTGCCGCCTGAAGCCTGGGGGCGGGCGATCAGCCTCTTCACGGTGATCTTCGCCATCGCGCAGACGATCGGGCCTTATGGCGCCGGGCTGGTCGGGGACATTTTCGGCAACATCGGCGTCAGTCTTGTCGCCGCGGCGGCGCTGTTGCTGACGGGTGCGCTGATTTCCCTGCTGCAAAGGCCGCTTTGAGCCGACCCGGCCATCGAGGGGCGCGCCGAGGCGCCGCGCGCAAGCGGGCTCCAAGACGGGTCTTGGCCTGCGCCATGCGCGGCGAACGAAGGTTCTGCCGCCCGCCGCGGCCTGCCAACCTGCGCCCGGGTCAGTGGCCGCGAAGCGCGAAATACACGCCGAGCGCGCCCACGAGCACCAGGCTCAGGGCCCAGACCACGTCGAGGTTGAACCACGTGTGTGAAAGGAACTTCAGGCCGAAGTAGGCGTATATCGCCACGGCGATCACGCCGCCGGCGACGGTCATGGCGAGCGTGTGCGCCAGCGCAACGAGGAACGCCGAGGCGATGTTCTGCCCCATCAGCGCGCGCGCGGCGTCGTGCCCGGTATCGGCCACGTCGAGCCCGCAAATGCCAAGGTAGATCGGCACGAGCATCAGCCCGGCCCCATGCGCCATCGCGGCAAGGAACGACCAGAGCGCCAGTTTCGTGGGATGGATGCGCGACAGGAACCTGGGATGGCGGCGGTTGAGCAGCAGGTAGATCCCCACGGCGATCACCAGCGCACCGGCACCGATGCGGATCTCGGTCTGCCACCTGGCCATGGCGGACATCACCGAGAATGGCAGCAGGATTGCCAGCATGGCCAGAAGGTGCCCCACCGCCAGCGCCCCGATGGCGTTGAGCATCGCCCTGTTCCGGCCCTCCATCAGGCCGGCGGAGACAGCCAGCGGCCAGCCCATGCCCGGATTGGCCCCGTGGTAGACACCGGAAAGGACGACGGCCCCCCAAAGGGCCGTCATCGTGCTTGTATCCAGTTCCATTCAGACGTTCGGGTAGCAGAAGCTGTCGGTCGAGCAGTCCCCGCCTTCCAGCCGGATCTGGTGGGCACGGTAGCCCTTCGGGAAATCGACGTAGAAATCCGGGTCGAGCTCCAGCCCGCCGTTCTCGCCGACACGGGCCATGACCATCTGGCCGCCGTCCTGCCCCGGATAGAACTGCTCGTCCCAGCTGGAATAGAGCGAGTTGGTCCAGTAGACCCGCTTGCCGTCGCGGCTGATCTCGACCATCTGCGGGCCGAAGGCGAAATCGCCACCTCCGGGGTGCTTGGCGCCCCGTGCGATGCCGCCCAGTTCGACCTTGCCGGTCAGTTCGGGGTTCATCGGGTCGCTGACGTCGTACTGGTGCATCTCGCCCATGCCCCAGCAGGCGACGTAGAGGTACTTGTCATCCAGGCTGAGGTCGATGTCGGTCACAAGCGGCGGCACCGCCTCGAACCCCTGCAGGAGCGGCGGCAGGTTCTCGGGCTGTTCGGGGCGCGGGTCGATGGTGATGGTCTTTTCGGCCTGCCAGGTGCCGTCCGCGTCCCGCCACCACGTGAAGATGGCGCCCTGCAGGTTGGTGGTGTCCACCACGACGCCGCAGAAGCCGTAGGATTTCTTCGGGTCGTGGGCGGGCCGGATCTCCAGCGCCATCTGGTGGTTTTCCCCGAGGTCGATCGTCTGGATGTTCTTGCGCTTGCGCAGATCCCAGAAATGGATCGAATGCCCGTACTTGTTGGACAGCAGGTCCTCGGGCACGATCCCGTTCTCGAACTGCGGCGGCAGGCCCCATTCGGAGCTGACCATGTAGTCCTGCGGCAGGTTCCACCAGAAATCGTAGTGCTTGTCCTGCGGGCCCCGGTCCATCTCGTACTGGCCGATGATCTCGAAGGTTTCGCAATCCATGATGAAGATGCCCGGCGGGCCGTCGGTGCCGTCGGCGCCGCCGCCGCCCAGCGTCGAGACATAGATGCCCTCGGGGCCGCAGTGGATCGTATGGGGGCGGGAATAGCCGGTCTTGGCAAAGACCTCTTCGGGTTCGATGATCTTGTGGATCTTGGCCTCGAGCGGCTCCTTCACGTCGATGACATAGATCCGCGAGGACCGGATGCCCGGCACGATCAGGTAGCGCCGTTCAAGGAAGGCGTGGCCCGACAGCGGCGACAGCGATGCCGAACATGCATTCCAGCCGAAGTGATGGAACTCGTCGCCCTTGTAGGGCATCAGGAGTGTGTGGACGATCCTGCCGTAATCCGCGGATTCCGGATCGAGGTCGACCACGGCGATCCCGTCGGGCTGCGCGCCATCGGGGCTCAGCATCACGGTGAAGCCATAGTTTTCCACCGGCGCCTGCATGGCAAGCTGCGCGGTGGCGTGGAATGTCGGGTCCGGTCTTAGGGTCATTTTTTCTCCTCCCTGGAATGGTGTGGCCCGTCACGGGCCGGCGGATCTTCCTTTTCCTTCTTCTTGGCGGCGTGGTCTCGGCCTCCTCAAACCTCGGCCACGTTGCAAAGTTGAATGGCCCCGCCGATGCGGTCGGCCAAGTCTACAAGCTGCTGCCCGATTTCCGAACGGTGCGCTTCGCCGAGGCGGCGGATCGGCCCCACGGCGCCGACGCTGAAGGTTGCGCCGATGTTGCCGATGGAGACCGGTGCCGCCACGCTCGCGATGCCGATGTCGATCTCCTGGTTGCAGTCGGCGAAGCCGCGCTCGGCGATGCGCGCGAATTCCGTGCGCAATTCCGCATCGGTTGTCTTGGTGTGCTCGGTGTAGGCCCTGAGGCTGCCGCTGATGATCGAGTCCTGGAACTCGGGTTCGGCGAAGGCCGCGATCGCCTTCGAGCACGAACACGCATGCATCGGCCGCACGCCAAGTCCGGGGTGAACGAAGGCGCGCCCGGGATCATCGGGCGTTTCGACGTGGATGATCTCGACCTGTTCGTTTCGAAACCGGGCAAGGAAAACTGTTTCGTTGAACTGGACCGCCGCGGCCTTGAGCAGCGGCGCGGCCGCCTTGCGCACGTCCACGTCGGATTTGCCGAGAAGGGCGATCCGGATCAGCCGGTCACCGATCACGACACGCCCGTCGCCCGACGGTGCCGCGAGCAGACCCTGGTCCAGAAGCGTCTGGATCAACCTGTAGCAGGTCGGCTTGGGGAATCCCGTGGCCTTCTGGATTTCCGCGGTCGAAACGGGGCGTCCCGCAACCGCGACGATTTCCATGACGGTGATGAGGCGGTCGAGATGCATGTTGACCGAATCGTTTCACAATAAGAGACGGGTTCTCATATTGTGATAAGAATTCCTCGGGAATCAACGAAATTCCGGAATACGCCAAAGCTGCGCAGATCAGCCGCCACAGCATCGAAGGCGCAAAAGCCTTTTGAAAACATGAGGTTGGCCCGGGGTCGGCCCACGGTGGACAGGGGGCCTGACACGCTCAGGGCCCCCGGCGTTCGGTGCGCCGGCGCATTCGACTGGCGCGCGGCGAAACCGAAGGCGCGCCGGTTTCCGGTTGCCCGGCGCACGGGACCGATCGGTCTGCCGCGGGGGGCGAAATCGGCCTGAAAGGTCTGTTTCGGGCGGGGAATTTGGCACACGCGCGACCAAGTGACGCGTTATTTTCCGCCGGTGATCAGAACGGCCCCGGGCATTTGCGACCGGTGGTCAAACCAGGGTGAACGACATGGCGCAACAGCATGATTTCGGTTTCGGCACGCAGATCCGCAAATCCCCTTATTTCGATGCCACGGTGCGGTGGGGCGCGCAGGGCTTTTCGGTCTACAACCACATGTACATACCCCGTGATTTCGGCGATCCGGAGCAGAATTTCTGGAACCTCGTCAACGACGCGATCCTGTGCGACGTCGCGGTCGAACGCCAGGTCGAGATCACCGGCCCCGATGCCGCGCGCTTCACGCAGCTTCTGACGCCGCGCGACCTGTCGAACATGGCGGTGGGGCAGTGCAAATACGTCCTGATCACCAACGCCGACGGCGGTATCCTGAACGATCCCGTCCTGCTGCGGCTGGGCGAGACCCATTTCTGGCTGTCGCTGGCCGACAGCGACATCCTGCTTTGGGCGCAGGGCGTGGCGGTGCATTCGGGCATGGATGTCACGATCCGTGAACCCGATGTCTCGCCCCTGCAGCTGCAGGGCCCGAAGTCGGGCGAAATCATGCGCGCGCTCTTTGGCGACGCGATCATGGACCTGCGGTACTACTGGCTGCGCGAGGTCGAGCTGGACGGCATCCCGCTCATCGTGTCGCGCACGGGCTGGTCGAGCGAACTGGGCTACGAACTTTACCTGCGCGACGGCAGCCGCGGTGACGAGCTCTGGGAACGGATCATGGCCGCCGGCGCGCCCTTCGGGCTTCAGCCCGGCCACACCTCGACGATCCGCCGGATCGAAGGCGCCATGCTGTCGTATCATGCCGACGCGGACATCGACACCAACCCGTTCGAACTGGGCCTCGACCGGCTGGTGAACACCGAGATGGACGCGGAGTTCATCGGCAAGTCTGCCCTGCGTCGCATTCGCGCGACCGGCGTGAGCCGCAAACAGGTCGGGCTGGAGATCGATGCCGATCGTTTTACCGGGCCGAACACCACCTTCTGGCCCGTCTCCGCGCGGGGCGAGCGCGTCGGCAAGGTCTCCTCGGCCGTGTATTCCCCGCGCCTGGAGCGCAACATCGCGCTGGCGATGGTGCAGGTCGCTTTCGCCGAACCGGGCACGGAGCTCGAGGTTGCGCTGCCGTCCGGGCCGGCCCGGGCAACCGTGGTGCCAACCCCGTTCTTCGACCCCAAGAAGAAACTCGCCGCCGCCTGAAACGAACCCGGGAATTCCACACCACAGAGGGCAGGCCTGCAGATGTCCGACCTTTCCATCGAGCTGCATTGGCAGCGCACCGAACCGGCCCTGGAGGCAGGGCAGTATTCCAATGCACACACGGTGCATTACAACGCCGGCCATGAGGTCATGGCGGACGCAGCCCCGGACTGGGGTGGCGACCCAGGCAACACGAACCCCGAACAGGCGCTCGCCTCGGCTCTTTCGAGCTGTCACATGATGACCTTCCTCGCGCTCTCGGCCAAGGCCGGCTGGCCGGTGGCAAGCTATCACGATCGCGCTGTCGCGCATCTGGGCAAGACCGAAGGCGGGCGCATGGCCGTTACACGCATCGACCTGCACCCGGTGGTGCGCTTCGACACCGGGTTCGAGATCGACAATGCCGAACTGGAAAGGATGCAGCACCGCGCGCATCGCTATTGCTTCATCGCCAACACCCTCGCCGACGGCGTGGAAATCAACATCCTGTAGCACCCGGAAAGGAACTGACCCGTGCAAGAGCGTGACATCCTGCTGCGTGATCTCGACAAGGACGGTATCCTGCGTCTGACCCTGAACGACACCGCGCGGCGGAACGCCCTGTCAGAGGCGATGCTGTCGGAACTCGGCACGGCATTTGCCGAGGCAGGGGCGGATCCCGCGGTGCGCGTGATCGTTCTCGCCGCGAACGGGCCGGCCTTCTGCGCGGGTCACGACCTCAAGGAAATGACGGCCGGCCGGGCCGCCCCCGATCGTGGCCGAGCCTATTTCACCAGGGTGATGGGCCAGTGTTCGGGTGTGATGCAGGCCATCGTGAATTGCCCCAAGCCGGTCATGGCCGAGGTCGCGGGCATCGCCACCGCGGCCGGCTGCCAGCTGGTGGCAACCTGCGATCTGGCGATCGCGTCCGAAACCGCGCAGTTCAGCACGCCCGGGGTGCACATCGGCCTGTTCTGCTCCACGCCGATGGTGGCGCTGTCACGCAATGCCGCCAACAAGCATGCCATGGAAATGCTGCTGACGGGCGACATGACATCGGCCGATCGCGCTGCGCATATCGGGCTGGTCAACCGCGCCGTGCCCCCGGATGAACTGCAGGCCGCCACCATGGACATGGCGCGCAAGATCGCCTCGAAATCCAGCATGACGCTCGCCACCGGCAAGCGCGCGTTCTATGCGCAACGCGAGATGCCGCTCGCCGATGCCTATGAATACGCCTCCGAGGTGATGGTCGAAAACATGCTCGCCCACGACGCCGAGGAAGGCATCGGCGCATTCATCGAGAAGCGCGCGCCCCAGTGGCAGGATGAATGAGGACCGGCAGGGACAACCGCAATCCTGATGGAGACGGCAACCCGCAAGAACAGGCTCCGGCCCGTTCGCGCAGGCGATGAACCGTCAGTCGGGGTGCCGGCCCCCGGTCCAGCTGCCTTGCCGGCGGGATGACCCCGCCATTGCCGATCAAACACGTTCCGCGCGAGGTTCCGGATGTCACAAGCCGCTCGTTTGACGTTGGCCGGCTTCGTCGCCACCGCGGTTGCCTTCGGGCCCGCCCGCATGGGCTTCGGGCTTTTCCTGCCGGCTTTTCGCGAAGAATTCACGCTTTCGACGTCGACGGCCGGCTTGATCGCCAGCGGCGGTTTCCTGGCGTTCCTGTTGGCGCTGCTGGCCAGCGCCTGGCTCGGTCCGCGTTACGGGGCGCGGTTGCCCGTCACGACCGGCGCGATCCTTGCGTCGGCGGGTTTCGTGGCGGTGGCATCCGCCGGGGCGCCCAGTGTTCTGGCAGTTGGAATCGCGCTGGCCGGGGCAAGCGCGGGCCTGTGCTGGGCGCCGTTCAACGACGCCGCCGAGCGTGTGCTGTCGAACGAGGCGCGCGCCAGTGCCCTTTCGATCATATCGACGGGCACGACATTCGGCGTCCTCGCCGCCGCGGGCCTCGCGGTGGCCGTGACCCACGACGTGGTGGGCTGGCGCGTTGCATGGATCGGTTTTGCACTTGGCGGGCTGGGGCTGGCGGTGGCCGCCCGGGTCGGTGTGCCCTCCTCCAGGCGCGGCCTGCGCCCCGCCCGCAACGCGATCGCCGAGATCGTCCACGCCGGTTTGCCGGGAGACTTCGGCCCGGAGCCGGGGCCCGAGGTCATGGCGCCGCGTCCGCGACTGACCCAGCGGGCGGCGATGCCGCTTTATGCGACCGCGCTGTGTTTTGGCATGACGAACGCGGTTTTCCTTTCCTTCGCGGCCGACCGGGTGGCGGCGGCCGGCGGCTTGCCCGGCCTGCCCGACGCGGCCGCCGCGACGGTGATCTTTTTCGGCTACGGTATCTGCGGCGTGCTCGGCCTGGCCACCGGCCGGCTGGAGGCCAGGTACGGCCTCGCACCGCTTTTCTGCGTGATCTTTGCTGCGGGGGCGCTTTCGCTCGCGCTGGTTGGCCTGGCACCGACGTCATGGAGCGCGGTGCTCGCGGCATCGGGGCTGCACGGCGCGGCAATCATGATGGTGAGTGCGGTATTCTCGTTCTGGAGCCTGCGGCTTTTCCCCGGACGCGGCACGCTGGGCTTCACGGCGGCCCTGCTCGGCATGGCCATCGGCAGTGTGCTGGGGCCGGCGCTGGCGGGCGTCCTGGCGGCAAATCATGGCCCGCAAGCGATGTTTCTTGCCGCTGCCTTGCCGCCTCTGGCCATTTCGCTCTGGTTCGGAGCCAAACTGCAGCGCGTGCGCCCGCGGCTGCCGTCCGTCCTCGGCTCAGGATGGCGTGGTTGACCAAGGCGAGGGACGACGCATGCGCGCTTGCCTGCGGGCGCGCACCGCCGATCAGCGGTCAACCGTCGCGGCCCTGTGCGAACACCCCTGACAAACAATCCCTAGTGCCAAGGGCAACTGCCCCCGGTTCGCGTGCACCGACGCAGCCGGGGTTTCTTTTTACGACGGCTTGTCATGTTCGATTGGCAAGGCTTCGTAGGCTTCGATTTGCCAACCGCCCTGATAGTTCTTCACCAAGCCGTCTTGCGGAAGGTCCATGCCGCCAATCGCAGCAACTTGGCCCAAGCACCGGCTAAGGTGCCCACGCAGCACTTCCAGCGCGTCAAAGTAGGCTTCCCGAATGTCGGGCGGGCGGTAGAATTCTCCGAAACGCGGGTGCGGCGGGGCATCGTCGGACCTGTTAAGCAATTCTTCGTAGGTAAGAAATTGCCGAATGCCTAACGCCATGGCGTCAACAAGCAGGTAAAGCGAACCGTCTTGTAGGTCGGCAAGTTCAACCTGCTTATCTACCAGAATGCCGCGTATCTCACGGAGCGACGTAAGCGCGTTATCAATGCAGCCGTCGCAGCATTCCCACGCAGAAAGCACGCGCCTGTCAGCAAGGCGAATGACAAGTTCCCGCGCAACCTGCCGTTCCTTGTCCTTCGGGTTCACCGCGATACTGACGAAGGGAAGGTTCAAGGTCACGTCGCCAACATGCTTGGTGTAGCGTTGGCAGGCGCGGCCCAAAAGGTCCGTCATGTCGAAGCGAAATGGTATCTTGCCGGTTCTCATGTCGTAGGCTTAGCGCATTCGGGGAACAAACGCAGCCCACAGAAAGGACAGGGTGCGACATGCGGTCACGTCTTCGTGAGCGTCTATGGGGCTTTCGGGCAGCCTGTGCGCTTGCATTAGAGAATGTATAGAAATTCAGCCTTCTGAATTTCGGCCACAAAACCAATAACTTAAAAGGATAAGTGGCAGCCCGTAGGGGATTCCCGAAATGAGCCCAAGTGATTGATTTTACGCGCGCTGGTGTCCCACGTCATTGGTGCCGACTTAGTGATTGACTTGGTACGTTGGCCACTTTGGTTTCCTTGTTCAGGAACAGGTACAGTCGGGCAGCAGCGCGGTTTCCCAGCCGCGCAGCTCGGGGCGCACCAGCGTCATGCTGCCGTCGGGCTCCAGTGCATCGGGGAAAAGTTCCGCCATCTCGGCCACCAGATCGGCGTCGCCGTCGCGCCGGATCGTGCTGCCGGGAAAGAAGCTTTCCGACCACATCCCGTCGGCGAGCAGCACCTCGTGGTCCTCGAGGAAAAGGTGGAAATAGGTAACGCTGTCGGCCCGGTCGTCGCGCCTGATACCGGCGCGGCCGGCAAGGTGCTTTGCCTTGGCGAAGGTTTCCGGCAGTCCGAAATAGAGTTCGCTGCGCGGAGTCGCGATCAGGACGCGGTGCTGGGGCGAGAGCCAGGTCCGCCGCGCCGGTATGCCGGGGGCGAGGCTGTCGGGCTCGAACCGGATGGGGCGCAGATGGGGTGCATCGCGCAGCGCGGCCCCCGACAGGCGCCGGCGGGCGACCCCGCGCAGCGTCCTCGGCCCGTTGTCGCGTGTCATGACGCGGTCGCCGGTCTGCAGCGTCTCGATCGGGCGCGGGCCGGACGGCGTCTCGATCAGGGTGCCCGCCGTGAAGCAGGGCACGCCGTCGGAGTACTGCAACTCCTGCGTGTTGTTGCCGGGAAGGGCGAAGAGGTCGGTGTTGTCGACGACGGTCAACTCCTCCCCGCGCGGCGGGACGTTGCCGCCCTCGAAGGTCAGGCCGACGACGTTCTCGTAGCCGGTGCCGTCTCCGTCCTCCACCTCCACGGCCCAGGCGAAGTAGTTGTTGCCGTCGGAGTCCTGAAGCGTGATTCGGTACTCGGACTCGACGTTCGTGCCGGCGCCGTAGGTGGTGCCGTCGATCGTCGTGGCGTTGGAGAGTGTCTGCGCCTCGCTGTCCTCGAAATAGTCGGCGCGCCCGGCACTGTCGTCGAGCGTGACCTCCTGGAAATCCGCGGCCGTGTCCAGCGTGATGGAGCCCAGATGCGACCCCTCTCCCTGCGATGTCTGCCCGAGCGTCGTCGGGTTGCCGCTCGTGTCCGTCGCGGTGATCCCCGCGGCGCTGATCATCTGTATGCTCGGCATGGCACCTGCCCGTTACTATTTTTCTACTGCCCTCGATTTCTGTTCCAAGGAATTGTGGCAGCAATTTGGTATCCGAGGAGTAAACCACGCTTGGACGCGTCAGGGACATCCGCCGGTCCACAGATCGCATGACCCGGAAAGCGGTGGAAGGTTGGTACCCGGCCACCGTTTGCGCCTGAGCTGTTCAGGAAACGGCCGGACTACCTTCCGGGATGCGACATCTGATGTGGCAGCTTCACCAAGTTCGTCGGCGTGGAATGGGATGACGCCGAGGCCTGCACCGGTGTCGACCAATGTGAGATCGGGGCCGGCTGCCCGAGAAAGAAACCTTGCGCATGGGTCGCGCCGAGCTCCTGCGCAAGGTCGAGTTGCGCCTGCGTGTCGATGCCTTCCACCACCGTTGCCGCGTCGCTGACAAGGCCCACGTCGATGATGCCGTTGAGGATATCGCGGTCGCGCCGCGTATTGAATGCTGCATTTATGAAATGCCGGTCGATCTTGACGAAATCCACCGGCACCCGTTGCAGGCGTTCCAGCGTCGATTGGCCGATGCCGAAATCGTCCAGCGCAATTCGCACGCCGCGCTCACGCAACTCTGCGACGGCACGGGCAACGGCATCGCCTTCGCGATCCACGATGGCTTCCACCAGTTCCAGGATGATCCGATCATGCGGGATGTCGCCCACGATCGTGTTGATCCAGCTCAGCCCCTTGTGCGCCACTTTTCAATAAAGGCGCTGGAGATGTTGAAGGCAACTGCCGTGCCACGTTCCCGCTTGGCCGATGGCGGAGGACCGACGCGATAGCCTCTTGCCCCGTGTTCATCGCGTCGTTTTTCGATAGTTTGCATGTCGGGAGGATCACTGACCCATGCTGGAGTATAGCCACGATAGCGTGTTCGTGCTTGCGTCGCTCGCGATCGCGCTTATGGCCGGGTTCTCGGGCCTGTCGCTGACCCGGGGCATCTCGGCCCTGGACGACACGCGGCGCCGCATCGTCATCTCGATCGCGGCCGTCATCCTGGGGTGGGGCATATGGTCGATGCACTTCGTCGCGATGCTGGGCCTGGAGCTTCCGGTGCTGTTCTACTACGACGCGCTGACGACGATGATCTCGGCTTTGACGGCGATCCTGATCGCGGGCCTGGCGTTGCTTGTCCTGCACACCGGGCGGCGCACGACGGGCAAGATCGTGCTGGCCGGCGGGATCATCGGGATCGGGATCCCGGTGATGCATTATATCGGGATGTCGGGGATCGAGCTGTGCCAGCCGGTCTATTCCGTTTCAGGGGTGGCGCTGGCCTTTGCGGTCTCGATGGTCCTGGGGGTGACGTCGGTCTTCGCGTGCTATTCGCATCGCAGCCATGTCAACATCCTGGTCGGCACGTTGGGATTCGGGCTGGCGGTGTTCACGGTTCATTTCGTGGCGATGTGGGGCACCGGGTTCCGGGCGTCACCGCCCAGCGACGGGGTCGGGCTCGTGATGGGCAACGACATCCTGGCCTTCGGCGTGACGCTGTCGGCGTTCGTGCTGTCGGGGGGCTTCCTGTTGTCCGGCGCCAGCTTCGTCGAAAGCCTGTCGCGGCGCGGCAGCGATGGCGGCGCCCCGGCGATGGCCGAGCCGGACGAGGCGCCTGGCCCGCCGCCGGCCGCGCCGGACCCGTTGCCTGCCCCGGTCGCGGTCGAGGGCGTGGCGCCCGCGGCGCCCGCGCCCGCGGGGCCCGATGGCGTCAGCCCCGGCATCACGCGACTGCCCTATGAGCAGAACGCCCAGACGCATTTCGTCAAGCCGCACGACGTCCTGGCGGTGCGGGCAGAGGGGCGGTACACGCTTGTCTACACCGCCGACGAGAAGTTGTTCTGCCCGTGGTCGATCTCAGAGGTCGCGCGCCGGATTCCCGACAGCGTCCTGACACGCACCCATCGCAGTTACCTGGTCAACCTTGACCGCGTCAGCACCTTCGAGCGGAAGAAGGATACCGGCGTTTGCCATTTCGACGCGGCGCCCGCGCTCGAGAAGGTGCCCGTCAGCCGGTCGCATCTGGCCGAGGTGCGCGACCGGTTGGGGCTGTAGCGGGCGGTTCTGCGGGTGCGAACGCTGTTCATGCGCGCAGGTCGCATTTCGTGACAAGGAGTGGCGCGCTCGTTCACGGCGCGTGGTCCGGGCAGGTCTTCCTTCGCACCATCCTCTCCCAGGAAACTTGCGGAGGGAGGAGCCCATGATACCCGGGGCGTTCGAATACTACCGTCCCCAGAGCGTACCGGAGGCGGTGTCGCTGCTGGGAACGCATGGCGACGACGCGCGCGTCGTGGCGGGCGGACACAGCCTGATCCCGATGATGAAACTGCGCATGGCCGATGTGCCTCACCTGATCGACCTTCAGGGGTTGTCGGACCTGAGTGGAATCTCGGTCGAGGACGGGCAGGTGCGGCTGGGGGCGTTGGTCACCCAGTCCGAGATCGTGTCCAGTGATGCGCTGGCGCAGGCGGCGCCCATCCTGCGCGAAACGGCGATGCTGATCGCCGACCCGCAGGTGCGCAACATGGGCACCGTCGGTGGCAATGTGGCCAACGGCGATCCCGGCAACGACATGCCGGCGCTGATGCAATGCCTGGATGCCGAGTTCGACCTGGTCGGACCGGGTGGCGCGCGCGCAGTGAAGGCGCGCGACTTCTACATCGCCGCCTACATGACAGAGCGAGAGGATGACGAGATCCTGACCGGGATGCGTTTCGCGGTGCAAACGGGCGGCTGGGCCTATGAGAAGCAGAAGCGCAAGATCGGCGATTACGCGACAGCGGCAGCCGCGGTGCAGTTGACGAAAGAGGGCGGCAAGGTCGCGACCGCCGCGATCGCGATGACCAACCTGTCGGATGTGCCGGCCTTTTCCGAGGCCGCCGGCGCCGCGTTGATCGGAACCGACTGCGACGACGCGGCCATCAAAGCTGCCGTCGACGCCATGCAGGGCGATATCGAGCCCAGCGAGGACAATCGCGGCCCTGTCGAATTCAAGCGGCATGTGGCCGGCGTGATGCTGAGCCGGGCCGTCAAGCGCGCCTGGTCGCGCGCCTGAACCGGGAGGAGAGCAAGCCATGACAGAGATTACGCTGACCGTGAACGGCGAGGCCCGCACGATCGAGGTCGATCCGCGCGAGCTTCTGATCCACACGCTGCGCGAACGGCTGAACCTGACCGGTGCGCATATCGGTTGCGAAACCAGCCATTGCGGCGCCTGCACCGTCGATCTCGGCGGCAAGTCGGTGAAGTCCTGCACCGTTTTCGCCGTGCAGGCGGAGGGGGCCGAGATCACGACCATCGAAGGCGTGGCCACCCCCGAGGGGATGCACGTCCTGCAGGAGATGTTCCGTGAGCATCACGGCCTGCAATGCGGGTTCTGCACGCCCGGCATGATCACCCGGGCCTGGCGGCTTTTGCAGGACAACCCGAACCCCAGCGAGGAAGAGGTGCGTTTCGGCATGTCCGGCAATCTGTGCCGGTGCACCGGCTACCAGAACATCGTCAAGGCCGTGCTGGCCGCGGCGGACGAGATGAACGCGGCGAAGGAGGCGGCGCAATGAAGGATTTCGAGGATCGCGAACAGCGCACGGCAGCGCTGAAGGGGCTGGGATGCTCGCGCAAGCGGGTCGAGGACGCGCGCTTTACCCAGGGCAAGGGTAATTACATCGACGACGTGACACTGCCGGGCATGTTGTTCGGGGATTTCGTGCGCTCGCCCCACGCCCATGCCAGGATCAAGAGCATCGACACCGAGGCGGCGATGAAGGTGCCGGGCGTCGTGGCGGTGTTGACCGCCGCCGATCTCGAGCCGCTGGGCCTGCACTGGATGCCCACCCTGGCCGGCGACAAGCAGATGGTGCTGGCCGATGGCAAGGTACTGTTCCAGGGTCAGGAGGTCGCCTATGTCGTGGCCGAGGATCGCTATGCCGCGGCCGACGGCGTCGAGGCGGTCGAGGTCGAGTACGAGGACCTGGAGGTCATCACCGACCCGTTCAAATCGCTGGAGTCGGATGTCGTGCTGCGCGAGGATCTCGAGGCCGGCGCCGACGGTGCCCACGGTCCGCGGCGGCATCACAACCACATCTTCCTTTGGGAGGAAGGCGACAAGGACGCCACGGCCCAGGCCATCGGCGAGGCCGAGGTCGTGGCCGAGGAAATGGTCTATTACCACCGCACGCACCCGTGCCCGCTGGAGACCTGCGGGTGCGTCGCCAGCATGGACAAGATCAACGGCAAGCTGACCCTCTGGGGCACGTTCCAGGCGCCCCATGTCGTGCGCACCGTCGCCAGCCTTCTGTCCGGCATCGAAGAGCACAACATCCGCGTCATCTCGCCCGATATCGGCGGCGGATTCGGCAACAAGGTCGGCGTGTATCCCGGTTATATCTGCTCGATCGTCGCCTCGATCGTCACCGGCAAGCCGGTGAAATGGGTCGAGGACCGGATGGACAACCTGATGTCCACCGCCTTCGCCCGTGATTACTGGATGAAGGGCAAGATCGCGGCCACGAAGGAAGGCAAGATCACCGCGCTCGACTGTCACGTGACGGCCGATCACGGGGCCTTCGACGCCTGTGCCGACCCAACGAAGTTTCCCGCCGGCTTCTTTCACATATGCACCGGTAGCTATGACATCCCCGCGGCCTATGTCGGGGTCGATGGCGTCTACACGAACAAGGCCCCGGGCGGCGTGGCCTACCGGTGTTCGTTCCGGGTGACGGAAGCGGCCTATTTCATCGAGCGGATGATCGAGATTCTGGCCATCGAGCTGGGCATGGACGCGGCCGAGTTGCGGCGCATCAACTTCATCAAGCCCGAGCAGTTCCCCTATACCTCGGCGCTGGGCTGGGAATACGATTCCGGCGATTACCACACCGCCTGGGACAAGGCGTTGAAGGCGGTCGATTACGACGGTCTGCGCCGAGAGCAGGCCGAGCGGGTCGAGGCGTTCAGGCGTGGCGAAACCCGCAAACTCCTGGGCATCGGGCTGACCCACTTCACCGAGATCGTGGGTGCGGGGCCGGTCAAGAACTGCGACATCCTGGGGATGGGCATGTTCGATAGCTGCGAGATCCGGATTCACCCCACGGGATCGGCCATCGCGCGGCTGGGCACGATCAGCCAGGGGCAGGGCCACGCCACGACCTTCGCGCAGATCCTGGCCAGCGAGGTCGGTCTGCCGGCCGACTCGATCACCATCGAAGAGGGCGATACCGACACCGCGCCCTACGGGCTGGGCACCTACGGGTCGCGCTCGACCCCGGTGGCGGGGGCGGCCACGGCCATGGCGGGACGCAAGATCCGCGCCAAGGCGCAGATGATCGCCGCCTACCTGCTCGAGGTGCACGACGACGACGTCGAATGGGATGTTGACCGTTTCGTCGTCAAGGGGGCCCCGGAACGGTTCAAGACCATGAAGGACGTGGCATATGCCGCCTACAACCAGCCAATTCCGGGGGTCGAACCGGGCCTGGAAGCCGTCAGCTACTACGACCCGCCGAACATGACCTATCCTTTCGGTGCCTATATCTGCGTGATGGAGATCGACGTGGATACCGGCGAATGGGAGGTCCGGCAGTTCTACGCGCTTGACGATTGCGGCACCCGTATCAACCCGATGGTGATCGAGGGGCAGGTTCACGGCGGTCTGACCGAGGCGCTGGCCATCGCGATGGGCCAGGAAATCGCCTATGACAAGATCGGCAATGTCAAGACCGGCACATTGATGGATTTCTTCCTGCCGACCACGTGGGAAACGCCCAACTACACCTCGGACTACACCGAAACGCCCAGCCCGCATCACCCGATCGGCGCCAAGGGCGTGGGCGAAAGCCCGAACGTCGGCGGGGTGCCGGCCTTCTCGAACGCCGTGCATGACGCCTTCCGGGCGTTCGGGTTGCGGCAGAGCCACATGCCGCACGACCATTGGCGTATCTGGAAGACCGCGAACAACCTGGGCCTGCACGGCTGACATGACCCCCGGGGGTGCGCGCTGCAGCCCGCGCCCCCGGACGCAACCGACGGGGTTTCCACGATGAGCTTCCGCGACCTCCAGACCGACCTGGCTCGCACCGGGTATGTCGCGCCCGACGACCTGGCAATGGCGCTGTTCCTGGCCCTGCGGCTGGGCCGCCCGCTGCTGCTGGAAGGGCCGGCCGGTGTCGGCAAGACCGCCGTCGCCGGCGCGCTGGCCGATCTGCGCGGCACGCGATTGATCCGGCTGCAGTGCTACGAGGGCCTCGACGCGACCCACGCCATCTACGAGTGGAACTACCAGAAACAGCTCCTGGCGATCCGCGCCGCGGCCGAATTTCATGACGGTGAATCGGGTGTCGCGGTCGAACAGCGCATCTTTTCGCGCGACTACCTGATGGAACGGCCGCTCCTTCAGGCGATCACACAGGATACGCCACCGGTGTTGCTTATCGACGAAATCGACCGCGCCGACGAGGAATTCGAGGCCTACCTGCTGGAGGTTCTGGACAATTACCAGATCACCGTGCCCGAATTGGGCACGATCCGCGCGACCGCGCGCCCGATCGTGATCCTGACGGCGAACGGCACCCGCGACCTTTCGGACGCCCTGCGCCGGCGCTGCCTGTATGCCACAATCCCGTTTCCCGGCCGTGAGACCGAACTGGCCATCCTCAAGGCGCGCAATCCGGAGGTCGAGGCGCGCCTCGCCGGCCAGATCGTCGCCTTCGTCCAGAAACTGCGCGAAGAGGATCTCGAGAAAGTTCCGGGCATCGCCGAGACGCTGGATTTCGCCGCGGCGCTGGCCGGGCTGGGTCTGGCCGACCTGACGGAGGATCCCGACGCGCTGGTGGCCAGCCTGGCCACCTTGTTGAAAACCGAAACCGATCGCGCTGCCGTCCCGCTCGAGGTGGCCGCGCGCCTGGCGGGTCGCGCGGCATGAGTCGCGTCACGCGCTTTGCCGCCCGCGATCCGGGGCCTGCCGCGCGCATGGCGGGGTTCATGGCCCACCTGCGCGGCAACGGTTTCGCGCTGGGCGTCGCCGAGACCGCGTTGGCGCAGGCGGCGCTGACGGAGCTTGACGCCCTCGATCCAGAGACGGCGCGGCTGGCGTTGAAGTGCGTCTGCACCGGCCGGGCCGAGGACGCCACCCGGTTCGACGCTGCCTTCGACGCCTATTGGCTGAATGCCGGCCGTGTCCGCCCCCGCGCCGTGCCGAAGCCGGCCGATGCGGCCGCCGCGCGCGGTCGCAACAGCCGCACCGATCACCAGGACGAGAGTGCGGCGCCCGGCAAACGGCACGCCCCCGACGACGGCGCCGGGGATGCGGCCGGGGCAGGGGACACCGGCCGGCTGCAGGCGGTGCAGGCCGGCCACCTGCGCAGCCGCGACTTGCGCGAGCTGGTGTCGCCCGGGGACATCCGCGCCGCCGAGACTGTCGCCCGGCGGTTGGGCGCGGCTCTGCGTGACCGTCGCTCGCGCCGAAGCCGTGCCGATCGCCGTGGGGCGCGCCTGGATTTTCGTCGCACCCTGCGTTCCAGCCTGTCGACCGGCGGCGAGCCTCTGCGCCTGCATAACCGCGCCCGGCCCGACCGCCCGGTGCGACTGGTGACATTGTGCGACATGTCGGGCTCGATGATCCGCTATGCCCGGCCGTATCTCGCCTTCCTGTCGGGATTGATGCGGGCCGACCCGGATACCGACGCCTACCTGTTCCACACCCGCCTCGTGCGCATTTCGGACGCCCTGCGCGACCCCGACCCCTTGCGCGCGGTCAACCGGCTCAGCCTTCTGTCCGAGGGGCTCGGCGGCGGTTCCCGCATCGGCGGAGCGGTGTCCGACTTCGCCCATGGCCCGGCGCGGCGCAGCGTCGGTGGTCGCACGGTCGTGATGATCCTGTCGGACGGGTATGACAGCGATCCGCCCGAGGTGCTCGCCGCCGCGCTGGAACGGCTGAAGAAACGCGGCTGCAAGGTCGTCTGGCTGAATCCGCTGAAGGGCTGGGCGGGCTATGCGCCGGTGGCCCGCGGGATGGCGGCCGCGCTCCCGCACCTCGACCTGTTCCACCCGGCGACCACCCTCGACGATCTGGCCGCCCTAGAAAAAGAGCTGACCCGGCTGTGAACGTGATGATGCCGACCGACCCCGACCTGGACCAGGAAATCCACCGCCTGCGTGGGCAAGGCGCCGCCTTCGCGGTCGCGACGGTGGTGCGCACGATGGCCTCGACCGCGGCCCGGCCCGGTGCGCGGGCACTTGTGGACGGTGACGGACGCATCCTGGCAGGCTTTCTCGGGGGAGGATGCGTGCGGGGCGCCGTCGGCCGCGCGGCGCGGGCCGCCCTTGCCGAGGGCGTCACGAAGTTCCTGTCGCTGCGCCCCGAGGATCTTCTGGCCGCCGACGGGGTGAGCCCGGGCGAGACCCACGAGGGCGTGGAATACGCCCGCAACGGATGCCCCAGCCGGGGGGCTCTGGACATCTTCATCGAGCCGGTACTGCCCAAGCCGCGCCTGCTGGTGTGCGGCGCCGGCCCGGTCGCGATGGCATTGGGCCGGCTTTCGGAGGGGTTCGATTTCCATCGCACGCTTGCCCATGCCGACGGCGCCGATGTTCCCGCGGGGGCGTTCGACGCGCAGGCCGGAACCCTCATGGATGTCGGGGCCTGGCCCGGCGCGGATTTTGTCGTCGTCGCGACGCAAGGGGCCGGTGATGCGCGGGCGATGTCGCAGGCCATGGCGCGCGACCCCGAGTATGTCGCCTTCGTCGGCAGCCGCCGGAAGTTCGCGGCCCTGTCCGAGACGCTGGTGGCGCAAGGGGCCGATCCCGCTGCCCTGGCCCGCGTGCGTTCGCCGGCTGGCCTGCACATCCACGCGATCACGCCCGACGAGATCGCCCTGTCGATCCTCGCGCAGATCGTCGCCGCCCGCCGCAGCGGCGCGCGTGACGATGCATAGGGTCGTATCGATCATCCGGCGCCTGGTGCGCCCTCGCCTGTCCGCGTCCCGGGCCGAGATCCTGGCGCGCGTCAAGTTTCCATGTTGTTGAGGAGGAGCCTATGGAACTCAAGGAAGACGTCTTCATCCCGGCACCGCGCGAGCGGGTTTATGATGCGTTGAACGACCCCGAGGTTCTGCGCGCCAGCATCCCGGGCTGCGAAGAGCTGGAAAAGACCGGCGAGAACGAGTTCGCCGCCAAGGTCACCCTGAAGATCGGGCCGGTGAAGGCGCGCTTCGCGGGCACGGTAACGCTGCACCCCGAGGCCCCGCCCGAGAAGTTCTCGCTCGACGGGCAGGGCAACGGCGGGGCGGCCGGATTCGCCAAGGGCGGCGCGGTCGTGACCCTGGACGAGGAAGACGGCGGCACCCGCCTGTCCTACGACGCGCGGGCCGAGATCGGCGGCAAGCTGGCGCAACTGGGCAGCCGCCTGGTGCAGGGCACGGCCAAAAAGCTCGCCGCCAAGTTCTTCGCCAGCTTCGCCGACCATGTCGCGCAGGAGACCTCGGCCTGATCCTGCTGCCCGGTTGGGTGGCCGCACAAAAAAGCCGGGCGTGGCGCAGGTTTTTTGAACAATTCTCTTGCTGAGAACGTCGGTGCGAAAGTCGGCCACGGTAGCGGCGGGATATTCCTGCTGCGGGCGGTGACCTACCCAGCTTGTCGTAGATGTGCTGCATCCAGGCGAAGTTGGCGTTGCCGACCGGGGGCGTGCCGAATTTCCAGCGCCGATCCTCGGCCAGGATGTCGCCGGACCAGTCGGACACGTTGAAGGGCGGGTTGGCCATCACGTAGTCGAACTTCTCGTCCGGGAAGGCATCTCGGAGCAGCGTGCGCTCGGCGTTCCATTGCAGGTTCGCGACGATCCCGCGGATGGCGAGGTTCATACGGGCGAGGCCGGAGGTCGTGTGGTTCCGCTCCTGCCCGTAGATTGCGAGGTCGGCGCGGCGATACTTGTGCGCCTCCAGGAAATTCTCGGACTGGACCATGAAGGAGCCGGACCCGTGGCAGGGCTCATACAGGCGGCCACGCGCGGGCTCGATCATCTGGACGATGAGCTCGACGACCGGCTTCGGCGTATGGAAGTCGCCGCCGCGCTTACCCTCGTTGCTGGCGAACTCGGAGATGAAATACTCGTAGATGCGGCCGATCAGGTCGAAGTCCCTGGGCGTGCCGTCGAGCTCGATGTTCGAGAAGAGGTCGATCAGGCCGGTGACGATGGCCGGGTCGAGTACCTCGCGACCGAAGACCTTCGGGAGCGCGCCCTTGAGCTGCTCGTTGTCGGCCTCGATCGCGCGCATGGCGTTGTCGACCTTGACCCCGATGCCCTTGTCCTTGGCGTTTGCGGCCAGTGTGCTCCAGCGTGCGGCTTCGGGTACCCAGAAGATGCCTTCTGCAAGGTATTCATCGGCGTCCTCGGCCACCTCCTCTCCTTCGGGCAGGAGCTCGTCGTACTTTCGCTGGAAGGCAGTGCCGATGTAGCGCAGGAACAGCAGGCCCAGGGCCACGTGCTTGTATTCGCCCGGGTCCATGGATCCGCGCATCTTGTCGGCGCCGCGAAGAGCGTCTTCTCGATGCTCATCTGCCCTCCCTTTCTGGCATTGGTTCCGCCAGCCTGTTGTTTCTCTGGCCTTTATCGGAAGGATCGGGTCGCGGATCAATTGCCGGCGTTTATTCAAAAGGAAGTGTCTGGGCTCCGCATTGCTTACCTCAGGGACGCGATTTTTCCGTTGCGTCGCGAACGCCCCCATTTCCTTCGCGCCGGCCTGCAGGGGGCGGTGTCGGTAGGTGTCGGTAGTGCGCCTACCAACGACCTACCACGACCGATGCGAGGACACAGAGATGACGGATACGACAACGATCCCGAAAGATGAGCGCCCGCGGGTGATCGAGCAACGGCTGCGCGAATTCCGGCGCGACAACCCGGGCAAATGGATGCCTTGGAAGGACCTGCTCAGTGAGATCGGCGGATCCGAACGCGAGTTCTCCCGGATGATGCGGGCCGCCAAGGAAAAGATCCTCGCCGAGGAAGCGGTGGTCGCGAACGCCCCGGACCTGCCCGACGAGATGAAAAAGAGGAATTCGAACGCTTCGCGCACGGGATGTGGAAGCGGGCCTGCGACATGGCCGACGTGACCGCCGCGGAATTGCGCCGTGCGCGGCAGGCCGACCGTGACGCCATGGACCATGAACGCGCCGAGCACGACGAGATGCTGTCGGCACTCGTCGCGGAACGCGATGCCCTGCGCTCCGAGGTCGAGGCGCTCCGGGGCGATGCGTCGGAGACCGAGGCACAGTTGAACACCACCCGCGACGAGCTGCTGCAGGCGAGGGCGGCCCTGGAAGTGACCTGAGCCCCGTTTCCTCTTCTATTTTGAGGTAGAGTCCGTCCCAACTGACCTGAGCCCCGTTTCCTCTTCTATTTTGAGGTAGAGTCCGTCCCAACGAAGGAGACGGATGGAATGAAGAGATCACGGTTCAGCGAAGAGCAGATCATCGCGATCCTGAAGCAGCAGGAGAGCGGCCTGGCGAC
>NZ_PHNT01000022.1 GCF_002834145.1 Roseovarius salinarum
CATCCGAAAAGACAAGGAGGCCACGATGGCAAAGGAAAAGTTTGACCGTTCGAAACCGCACGTGAACATCGGGACGATTGGTCACGTTGACCACGGCAAGACGACGTTGACGGCTGCGATCACGAAGTATTTCGGTGATTTCCAGGCCTACGACAAGATTGACGGTGCGCCGGAGGAGAAGGCGCGTGGGATCACGATCTCGACGGCGCACGTTGAGTACGAGACGGACAACCGTCACTACGCGCACGTGGATTGCCCCGGTCACGCGGACTACGTGAAGAACATGATCACGGGCGCGGCGCAGATGGACGGCGCGATCCTGGTCGTGAACGCCGCCGACGGGCCGATGCCGCAGACGCGCGAGCACCTTCTTCTTGCGCGCCAGGTTGGTGTTCCGGCGATCGTGGTGTTTCTGAACAAGGTTGACCAGGTCGACGACGAGGAGCTTCTGGAGCTTGTGGAGATGGAGGTGCGCGAGCTTCTGTCGGAGTACGAGTTCCCGGGCGACGACATTCCGATCGTTGCCGGCTCGGCGCTTGCGGCGATGGAGGGCAACACGCCCGAGATCGGCGAGGAGAAGGTCAAGGAGCTGATGGCCGCGGTTGATGACTACATCCCGACGCCGGAGCGTCCGAAGGACCAGCCGTTCCTGATGCCGATCGAGGACGTTTTCTCGATCTCGGGCCGCGGCACGGTGGTGACGGGCCGTGTCGAGCGTGGCGTGATCAAGGTTGGCGACGAGATCGAGATCGTCGGCCTGAAGGAGACGCGCAAGACGACGTGCACGGGTGTCGAGATGTTCCGCAAGCTGCTCGATTCGGGCGAGGCGGGCGACAACATCGGCGCGCTTCTGCGCGGCATCAACCGCGACGACGTGGAGCGCGGGCAGGTTCTGTGCAAGCCGAAGTCCGTGACGCCGCACACGAAGTTCGAGGCGGAGGCGTACATCCTGACGAAGGAGGAGGGCGGTCGTCACACGCCGTTCTTCGCCAACTACCGCCCGCAGTTCTACTTCCGCACGACGGACGTGACGGGGACGGTGACGCTGAAGGAGGGCACGGAGATGGTGATGCCGGGCGACAACGTGTCGTTCTCGGTCGAGCTGANNNNACGTGTCGTTCTCGGTCGAGCTGATCGCGCCCATCGCCATGGAGGACGGCCTGCGCTTCGCCATCCGCGAGGGCGGCCGCACCGTCGGCGCAGGCGTCGTCTCAAAGATCATCGAGTGAGCCCCTTGGGTTCGACGAGGGGCACCGGATACGCCGGTGCTCCTCCTATCAACGCCAAAGCCGCGAAAGGCTAGGACATGCAAAGCCAAAACATTCGCATTCGGCTCAAGGCCTTCGACTACCGCGTGCTGGACGCCAGCACGCAGGAGATCGTGAACACGGCCAAGCGCACGGGCGCCGACGTCCGTGGGCCCATCCCGCTGCCGAACAAGATCGAGAAGTTCACGGTGCTGCGCGGGCCGCACGTGAACAAGAAATCCCGCGACCAGTTCGAGATCCGCACGCACAAGCGTCTTCTCGACATTGTCGACCCCACACCGCAGACGGTGGACGCGCTGATGAAGCTCGACCTGGCCGCCGGCGTGGACGTTCAGATCTCGGTGTAAGGAGGGCACGGCAATGTTGCGCTCTGGTGTTATCGCAAAGAAGGTCGGGATGACCCGGCTCTTCATGGACGACGGCCGGCAGGTTCCGGTTACTGTCCTTCAACTCGACAAGCTTCAGGTCGTCGCGCAGCGCACGCCCGACCGGCACGGCTACAGCGCCGTGCAGCTGGGCGCCGGCACCGCCAAGGCCAAGCGGACCACGAAGGCCCTGCGCGGCCATTTCGCGGCCGCCAGGGTGGAGCCGAAGCGGAAGGTCGCGGAATTCCGGGTGGCGCCCGAGAACATGATCGACGTGGGCGAGGAAATCACCGCCGACCACTATTTCGAGGGTCAGTTCGTGGACGTCTGCGGCACCTCGATCGGCAAGGGCTTCGCCGGTGGCATGAAGCGGCACAACTTCCGCGGCCTCGAGGCCACGCACGGCATCTCGATCGCGCACCGCAGCCACGGCTCGACCGGCCAGTGCCAGGACCCCGGCAAGGTGTTCAAGGGCAAGAAGATGGCCGGTCACATGGGCGCGGCCCGCGTGACCACGCAGAACCTGCAGGTCGTCAAGACCGACGCCGAGCGGGGGCTGATCATGGTCAAGGGCGCGGTTCCCGGCGCCAAGGGCGGCTGGGTCACGATCAAGGACGCGGTCAAGAAGCCGTTCCCCGAGAACGCGATCCTGCCCGCGGCCCTGAAGTCCGCTGCCGAGGAAGCCAAGCGGCAGGCCGAAGAAGCCGCCGCGCAGGCCGCCGCCGAGGAGGAAGCCGCCGCGCAGGCCGCCGCCGAGGAGCAGGCCGCCGAGGAAGCCGCCGCCAAGGCCGAGGCCGAGGCAGACATCCAGTCCGAGAAGAAGGACGATCAGTGACATGAAACTCGACGTGATCAAACTGGACGGCGGCAAGTCCGGCTCGGTCGAGCTGGCCGACGATCTGTTCGGGCTGGAGCCGCGCGCGGACATCCTGCACCGTGTCGTCCGCTGGCAGCGCAATCGCGCGCAGGCCGGCACGCACAAGGTCAAGACCCGGTCTGAGACCTCGTACTCCAGCAAGAAGATCTACCGCCAGAAGGGCACCGGCGGCGCACGCCACGGTGACCGCAACGCGCCGATCTTCCGCAAGGGCGGGATCTACAAGGGGCCGACCCCGCGCAGCCATGCCCACGACCTGCCCAAGAAGTTCCGCAAGCTGGGCCTCAAGCACGCGCTGTCGGCCAAGGCCAAGGCGGGCGAGCTCGTCGTGATCGAGGAAGCCGCCGCCGAGGGCAAGACCAAGGCGCTGGCAAAGCAGGTCGCCGACCTGGGCTGGAAGCGTGCCCTGGTCATCGACGGGCAGGAGGTGGACGAGAAATTCGCCCGCGCCGCCCGCAACATCGAGGGTCTGGACGTCCTGCCGTCGGTGGGCGCAAACGTCTACGACATCCTGCGCCGTGACACGCTGGTGCTCACGCGGGCCGGGGTCGAAGCACTGGAGGCTCGACTGAAATGAGCGCGAAACCCGAACACTACGACATCATCCGCAAGCCGGTGATCACCGAGAAGGCGACGATGGCGTCCGAAGCCGGCGCCGTCGTATTCGAGGTCGCCAAGGACAGTTCCAAGCCGCAGATCAAGGAAGCCGTGGAAAGCCTGTTCGGCGTGAAGGTGAAGGCTGTCAACACGACCATCACCAAGGGCAAGAACAAGCGGTTCCGCGGCATTCGCGGCAAGCGCAACGATGTCAAGAAAGCCTATGTGACCCTCGAGGAGGGGAACACTATCGACGTGACCACCGGTCTCTGATAGGGAAACGCGACTCGTCGCGTGGCCCCGGCATTGCCGGGGCCACGGATTTTTCGACCGGGGACCTTCGGGGCCCTATGACCCGGGCGGCAACGCCGCCTTCAACCATAGCGGGGCCGATGCCCCGCGTTTGCTAGACGGAAGACAGAAAGCATGGCACTCAAGTCGTACAAACCGACGACGCCGGGCCAGCGCGGACTGGTGCTGATCGACCGTTCGGAGCTGTGGAAAGGACGCCCCGTGAAGGCCCTCACCGAGGGTCTGCACAAGTCGGGCGGCCGCAACAACACCGGGCGGATCACCTCGCGCAGGCGGGGCGGGGGCGTGAAGCGCCTGTACCGCGTCGTGGATTTCAAGCGCCGCAAGGCCGACATCCCGGCCACGGTGCAACGCATCGAATACGACCCGAACCGGACGGCCTTCATCGCGCTGATCAAATACGATGACGGCGAGCAGGCCTACATCCTGGCGCCGCAGCGCATGGCCGAGGGTGACAAGGTCATCTCGGGCGACAAGGCCGACATCAAGCCCGGCAACGCGATGCCGTTCACCGGGATGCCCATCGGCACGATCGTCCACAACATCGAGCTCAAGGCCGGCAAGGGCGGCCAGCTGGCACGGGCGGCGGGCACATATGCCCAGTTCGTCGGGCGCGACGGGGGCTATGCCCAGATCCGCCTGAGCTCGGGCGAGCTGCGCATGGTCCGGCAGGAATGCATGGCGACCGTCGGCGCGGTGTCGAACCCCGACAACGCCAACATCAACATCGGCAAGGCGGGCCGCAACCGTTACCGGGGGCGGCGCCCGTCGGTGCGCGGTGTGGTCATGAACCCGATCGACCACCCCCACGGCGGTGGCGAGGGGCGCACCTCGGGCGGCCGGCACCCGGTCAGCCCCTGGGGCAAGCCGACGAAGGGCATGCGCACCCGCAACACCAACAAGGCATCGCAGAAGCTCATCCTGCGGTCGCGTCACGCCAGAAAGAAGAAGGGCCGGTAAGACATGGCACGTTCTGTTTGGAAAGGCCCCTTTGTCGATTCTTACGTCCTGAAGAAGGCGGAAGCATCGCGCGAGTCGGGGCGCAACGAAGTCATCAAGATCTGGTCGCGGCGTTCGACGATCCTGCCGCAGTTCGTCGGCCTGACCTTCGGCGTCTACAACGGCCAGAAGCACATCCCGGTGCTGGTCAGCGAAGAGATGATCGGCCAGAAGTTCGGTGAATATGCCCCCACGCGCACGTACTACGGGCATGCCGCCGACAAGAAAGCGAAGCGGAAGAGGTAAGCGTCATGGGCAAGGCAAAGAACCCCCGCCGCGTGGCCGATAACGAAGCAATGGCGAAACTTCGCATGCTTCGGACCAGCCCGCAGAAACTCAACCTGGTCGCGGCGATGATCCGCGGCAAGAAGGTGGACAAGGCGCTCAACGACCTGACCTTCAGCCGCAAGCGGATTTCCGAGGACGTGAAGAAATGCCTTCAGTCCGCGATCGCCAACGCCGAGAACAACCACAACCTGGACGTCGACGATCTGGTGGTCGCCGAGGCCTACGTCGGCAAGAACCTGGTCATGAAGCGCGGTCGCCCGCGGGCGCGCGGCCGGTTCGGCGCGATCAAGAAGCCGTTCTCGGAGCTGACCATCAAGGTGCGTGAAATCGAGGAGCAAGCCTAATGGGTAACAAAGTCAATCCGATTGGCATGCGCCTGCAGGTGAACCGCACCTGGGACAGCCGCTGGTATGCCGACACCAAGGATTACGGCGACCTCCTGCTCGAGGACGTCAAGATCCGCGAATTCATCGGGGAAGAATGCCGGCAGGCCGGTGTCAGCCGCGTGATCATCGAGCGCCCGCACAAGAAGTGCCGCGTGACGATCCACACGGCGCGTCCGGGCGTCATCATCGGCAAGAAGGGTGCGGACATCGAGACGCTGCGCCGCAAGCTGGCCAGGATGACCGACAGCGAACTGCACCTGAACATCGTCGAGGTGCGCAAGCCCGAGCTGGACGCCGCGCTGGTGGCCGACTCGGTCGCGCAGCAGCTCGAGCGGCGGGTATCGTTCCGCCGCGCCATGAAGCGCGCCGTGCAGAACGCCATGCGCATGGGCGCCCAGGGCATCCGCCTGAACGTGGCCGGCCGCCTGGGCGGTGCCGAGATCGCGCGGACGGAATGGTACCGCGAGGGCCGCGTGCCCCTGCACACGCTGCGGGCGGACATCGATTACGCCCACGCGGAGGCCGAGACGCCTTACGGGATCATCGGTGTGAAGGTCTGGATCTTCAAGGGCGAGATCATGGAGCATGATCCCTCGGCCCGCGATCGCAAGACCCAGGAACTCCAGGAAGGTCCCGCGCCCCGTGGCGCCGGCGGCCGCCGCTGAGGAGGACAGGATATGCTTCAACCAAAGCGTACGAAATTCCGCAAGCAGCAGAAGGGCCGCATCAAGGGCGACGCCAAGGGCGGATCAGCGCTGAACTTCGGCGGCTACGGCCTGAAGGCGGCCGAGCCCGAGCGGATCACCGCGCGCCAGATCGAGGCCGCGCGCCGCGCCATGACGCGTCACATGAAGCGTCAGGGCCGGGTCTGGATCCGCATCTTCCCGGACACGCCGGTGACCAGCAAGCCGACCGAGGTCCGCATGGGCAAGGGCAAGGGCACCGTCGATTTCTGGGCGGCCAAGGTCAAGCCGGGCCGCGTGATGTTCGAGATTGACGGCGTGTCCGATTCTGTGGCAAAGGAAGCGCTCCGCCTCGCAGCGATGAAGCTGCCGATCAAGACGCGCATCGTGGTGCGCGAGGACTGGTAAGGAATTTTCGGGCCCCCGATGACCCGGTCGGGGGTTCGTTTTGTTGGAAAAGCGCGGGGCAGGCCCCGCGACTTCTGATGAAAGGAACCGGCGATGGACGCCAAGGAACTCAGAGACAAGACCCCCGATCAGCTCCGCGAGGAGCTGTCGCGGCTGAAAAAGGAGCAGTTCAACCTGCGCTTCCAGTCCGCCACGGGGCAGCTGGAAAACCCGGCACGGATGAAGCTGGTGCGCCGCGATACGGCGCGCGTTCTGACCGTGCTCAACGAGAAGGCCGCGCAAGCGGCCGCAGAATAAGGAGCCGGCGAGATGCCCAAACGTATTCTTCAAGGCACCGTGACCGGCGACGCCAACGACCAGACGATCACCGTCTCGGTCGAGCGCCGGTTCAAGCATCCCGTTCTGCAAAAGACCGTGCGGAAATCCAAGAAATACCGCGCGCACGATGCGAACAACGCGTTCAAGAAGGGGGATTTCGTGCGCATCATAGAGTGTGCCCCCTACTCGAAGTCGAAACGCTGGGAGGTTATCGCGGAATAAGGCGGTAACAGCCCGGTTTGAACGAAACCCTGGGGACCAGGCGAAGGACGCCCCCCAAAGGTCGGGAGAAACCACATGATCCAGATGCAGACCAATCTGGATGTCGCTGACAATTCCGGGGCCCGGAAGGTTCAGTGCATCAAGGTCCTCGGCGGGTCCAAGCGGAAGTACGCCAGCGTGGGCGACGTGATCGTCGTCTCCGTGAAGGAGGCGATTCCACGCGGCCGCGTCAAGAAGGGCGACGTGCGCAAGGCCGTCGTCGTGCGCACCGCCAAGGAAGTGCGCCGCGAGGATGGCACCGCCATCCGTTTCGACCGCAACGCCGCGGTCATCCTCAACAACGCGGGCGACCCGATCGGGACCCGGATCTTCGGGCCGGTCGTGCGCGAACTGCGCGCCAAGCGTTACATGAAGATCATCTCGCTCGCCCCGGAGGTGCTCTGATATGGCAGCCAAACTGAAAAAGGGCGACAAGGTCGTCGTGCTGGCCGGCAAGGACAAGGGCAAGGAGGGCACGATTTCCTCCGTCGATCCCGCGGCGGGCAAAGCCGTGGTCGACGGCGTGAACATGGCCGTGCGTCACACCAAGCAAAGCCAGCAAAGCCAGGGCGGGCGCATCCCCAAGGCGCTGCCGGTCGACCTGAGCAACCTTGCCATCGTCGACAAGAACGGCAAGCCCACCCGCGTCGGCTTCGAATTCCGCGACGGCAAGAAGGTGCGCGTCGCCAAGACCACGGGGGACGTGATCGATGCTTGATAGTGCCAGCTACACCCCGCGCCTGCGCACGCAGTACCGCGACAGCATCCGTGCCGCGCTCAAGGAAGAGTTCGGCTACGGCAACGACATGCAGATCCCGCGGCTCGACAAGATCGTGCTGAACATCGGTTGCGGCGCCGAAGCGGTGAAGGACTCCAAGAAGGCGAAGGCGGCCCAGGACGACCTGACCAAGATCGCCGGCCAGCGCGCCGTCATCACCCGCGCCAAGAACTCGATCGCGGGCTTCCGCGTGCGCGAAGGCATGCCGCTGGGCGCCAAGGTCACGCTGCGTGGTGACCGGATGTACGACTTCCTCGATCGCCTGATCACTGTCGCCCTGCCGCGCGTGCGCGACTTCCGCGGCGTGTCGGGCAAGGCCTTCGACGGCGGCGGCAACTATGCCATGGGCATCAAGGAACACATTGTCTTCCCCGAAGTCGACTACGATCAGGTGGACGAGGTCTGGGGCATGGACATCATCATCGGAACCACGGCGCAGACCGACGCCGAAGCCAAGGCGCTGTTGAAGCAATTCAACATGCCCTTCACCAGCTGAGGCGGAAAGGAAGAGACATGGCTAAGAAAGCAATGGTCGAACGCGAACGCAAGCGTCAGCGCCTGGTGGAGAAATACGCCGCCAAGCGGGCCGCGCTGAAGGAAATCATCAACGACGAGAGCAAGCCGATGGAGGAGCGGTTCCGCGCCTCCCTGAAGCTGGCCAAGCTGCCGCGCAACAGCTCGGCGACCCGTCTGCACAACCGGTGCCAGCTGACGGGCCGGCCGCACGCCTACTACCGCAAGCTCAAGGTCAGCAGGATCGCTCTGCGGGATCTGGGCTCCAACGGGCAGGCGCCCGGCCTGGTGAAGTCGAGCTGGTAAGGGAGAATTGCGATGAATGATCCTATCGGCGATATGCTCGCCCGCATCCGCAACGCCCAGATGCGCCACAAGTCGACGGTCACCGTGCCGGGCTCCAAGCTGCGTGCCTGGGTGCTCGACGTGATGGCCGAGGAAGGCTACATCCGCGGTTACGAGAAGGTGGAAGGCAAGAACGGCCATCCCGCGCTCGAGGTCAGCCTGAAGTATTTCGAGGGCACGCCGGTCATCCGCGAGATGAAGCGTGTCTCGAAGCCGGGCCGCCGCGTCTACATGGGTGTCAAGGACATCCCGCAGGTGCGTCAGGGCCTCGGAGTTTCCATCGTCTCGACGTCCCGCGGCGTGATGTCCGATGCCAACGCCCGCAGCCAGAACATCGGCGGCGAAGTGCTCTGCACCGTATTCTGAGGAGGTCTGAGATGTCTCGTATCGGAAAACAACCCGTGGCGCTTCCCGACGGCGTGGAGGCGACTGTCGCGGGCCAGACCATCGAGGTCAAGGGCCCCAAGGACACCAAGAGCTTCACCGCCACCGACGATGTCACCATCGCGGTCGAGGACGGCCAGATCACCGTCACGCCGCGCGGCCCGTCCAAGCGCGCGCGCCAGCAATGGGGCATGTCCCGCACGATCATCGCGAACATGGTCCACGGCGCGAAGGAAACCTTCAAGAAGGAACTGGAGATCCAGGGCGTCGGGTACCGTGCGCAGATGCAGGGTAACACGCTCAAGCTCAACCTCGGCCTGTCGCATGACGTCGACTTCGAGGTGCCCGACGGGGTGACCATCACGGTGCCCAAGCCGACCGAAATCGTCGTCGAGGGCACCGACAAGCAGGTGGTCGGCGAGGTCGCGGCCAACATCCGCGACTGGCGGCGCCCCGAACCCTACAAGGGCAAGGGAATCCGCTACAAGGGCGAGTATATCTTCCAGAAGGAAGGCAAGAAGAAGTAAGGACGCGCGAGAAATGGCAAACAGCAAAAGACAACTGTTCCTCAAGCGCCGTCTGCGCGTTCGGAACAAGCTTCGCAAGGTCAACGCCGGCTGCCCGCGTCTGAGCGTGCACCGGTCGAACAAGAACATCAGCGTGCAGCTGATCGACGATACCCGCGGCGTGACGCTGGCCTCGGCCTCGACCCTTGAAAAGGATCTGGGGATGGTGGGCAAGAACAACGTCGAAGCCGCCACCAAGGTCGGCGCGACGATCGCGGAGCGTGCCAAGAAGGCCGGCATCACCGAGGCCCAGTTCGACCGTGGCGGTTTCCTGTTCCACGGTCGCATCAAGGCCGTGGCCGACGCCGCCCGCGAAGGCGGCCTGAAGATCTAAGGAGACGAGGACAATGGCAAGAGAAGATACCCGCCGCGGAGGTCGCGACCGCGACGACGCACCGGAATTCGCCGATCGCCTCGTCGCGATCAACCGGGTCAGCAAGACCGTCAAGGGCGGCAAGCGCTTCGGCTTCGCGGCGCTGGTGGTCGTGGGCGATCAGAAGGGGCGCGTCGGCTTCGGCAAGGGCAAGGCCAAGGAAGTGCCCGAGGCGATCCGCAAGGCCACCGAGCAGGCCAAGCGGAAGATGATCCGCGTGCCCCTGCGCGAGGGCCGCACGCTGCACCACGACGGTTTCGGCCACCACGGCGCGGGCCGCGTGATCCTGCGCAGCGCGTCGCAGGGGACCGGGATCATCGCGGGCGGCCCCATGCGCGCGGTGTTCGAGATGCTGGGTGTGCAGGACGTGGTCGCCAAGTCGGTTGGCACGCAGAACCCCTACAACATGATCCGTGCGACGCTGAACGCGCTGGAATTCCAGTCCAGCCCGCGCATGGTCGCGCAGCGCCGCGGCAAGAAGGTGGCCGACATCCTGCGCAAGGACGAGAAGCCGGCCGAGAAGCCCGCCGAGGCCGACGCTTCGGCGCAAGCGTAAGGAGAGCGAGACATGGCCAAAACCATCGTCGTCAAGCAGGTTGGTTCGCCCATCCGCCGCCCCGAGAAACAGCGCCAGACGCTGGTCGGGCTGGGGCTGAACAAGATGCACAAGACGCGCGAGCTGGAAGACACGCCCAGCGTCCGCGGAATGATCGCCAAGATCCCGCATCTGGTCGAGATCGTCGAGGAACGCGGGTGACCGCTGGCCACGCGCCGGGCTGAAGCCCGGCCCACGGCAATGACCCGGGACAGGATGACCCCGCAGGCGCCCCGGCCGGAGACGGTCGGGGCGCATTGCTTTTCGGGGAATCGCGTGTGACAGGCGGCTCAGCCCGACCGGCCTGAGACATCCTGCGCCCGGCCGATAAGGGCGCAGCCCAGGGTGACGCGCAGCGCCTGGGCCAGTTCGTCGACGGTGTCGGTGGACACGTACAGCCCGCCCGTCCGGTCCGCGAGGCACTTCGCGACGGTCTGGCCGTCATAGCTGTCGGCTTCGGGGCTGTTCCAGGAAAACGGATCCTGAACCACGCGAAAGCCCACGACATGCACCGTCAGGTCGCGGGCGCTGGCGGCAAGCGCACCGCCCAGGGCGCAGGGCCGCCCGCCGCAGGTTTCGTTTCCGTCGGTGACCAGCACAACGATGCCCGGCCGCTCTCGATACTCGAGGGTTCGCGCCGCCGCGCGGACGGAGGCGGCCAAGGGTGTCAATCCGCCGGGCGCCAGCGCCCCGATGGCGCCGATCAACGCCCCGGCGGCATCGGGCGCCGGGGCAAAGCGCAGGTCGATACCCGAACAGGCATCCGCCCCGCCGGGTCCGTAGACCAGAAGCCCCACGCGGCGGTAGGGCGTGATCCGCGGCATCGCCCGGCGCATCGCCGCGCGCGCCTCCTCGATCCGGGTCGGCCGGGACGGGTCGTGGCCGATCTCGCCCATCGAGGCGGAGCCGTCGAAGACCAGCATCGCGTCGCGGGCGCATTCGGGGGAGGCGTCGGCACGATGCGCCGGTGGCCCCCAGCCGGTTGCCAGCGCCAGGAGGCCCGCCAGCCCGGCCAGGTGATATCGCCGCGCGCGGTTCATGTTTTACGTCCTAGCGCGGCGCGGCGAAAATCAACCCGTCAGATCGCGGTGGCCGCCCCGCCCTTGCGCGCGGGCGTCATCCCGTCTATACGCGCCCGGTGGCTTCGCGGCCACGATTCACAACCAAGTCATGCCGTGTTTGGCCCCATGCGCTTCGGGGGTCACATCCGGCTTCAGGAGAAGCGAACGATGAAACTGAACGAACTGCGCGACAATGCCGGCGCGACCCGCAGCCGCAAGCGTGTCGGCCGCGGCCCGGGCTCGGGCATCGGCAAGACCGGCGGGCGCGGCCTGAAAGGCCAGAAATCCCGCTCCGGCGTGGCTGTCAAGGGCTTCGAGGGCGGCCAGATGCCCATCTACCAGCGGCTGCCCAAGCGCGGCTTCAACAAGCCCAACGCAAAGCGCTATGCCGTGGTGAACCTGGGCCTGATCCAGAAATTCGTGGACGCCGGAAAGATCGACGCGAAACAACCGATCACCGAGGACGTGCTGGTGGCCAGCGGCCTGGTTCGGCGCAAGCGCGACGGCATTCGCGTTCTCGCCAAGGGCGAAGTGACGGCGAAACTCGCGCTCGAAGTCACCGGCGCGTCGAAAGCGGCCGTCGCCGCCGTCGATCAGGCGGGCGGGTCGCTGACGGTCACGACCCCGCAGGCGGCCGAATAAGAGGTTGTGGGCGGCGGCCGCGCCGCTTACATGACCCTACAGTTTTCCTAGCGCCGCCTGGGCCGGAAAACGGCGTGGGCGGCGCTGTCACATGAAAGAGACCGGCGCATGGTATCAGCAGCAGAGCAAATGGCGGCCAACACCAGCTGGGCTGCCCTCGGCAAGGCCACGGACCTTCGCAACCGCATCCTGTTCACGATCGGACTGCTGATGGTCTATCGCCTGGGCACCTACATCCCGGTGCCCGGGATCGACGGCGCCGAGCTGCGCGAGTTCATGGCCGGCGCGCAGTCGAGCATCGGTGGCATGCTGTCGATGTTCACCGGCGGCGCGCTGGGCCGCATGGGCATCTTCGCGCTGGGCATCATGCCCTACATCTCCGCGTCCATCATCGTGCAGTTGCTTGCGGCCATGGTGCCGTCGCTCGAGCAGCTCAAGAAGGAAGGCGAGATGGGGCGCCGCAAGATCAACCAGTACACCCGCTACGGGACGGTTGGCCTGGCGACGCTGCAGTCCTACGGGCTGGCCGTGAGCCTGCAGTCGGGCGATCTCGTGACCGACCCGGGCATCTTCTTCATCGCCTCGTGCATGATCACGCTGGTGGGCGGCACGATGTTCCTGATGTGGCTGGGCGAACAGATCACCGCGCGCGGCGTGGGCAACGGCATCTCGCTGATCATCTTCGTGGGCATCATCGCCGAGGTTCCCGCGGCACTGGCGCAGTTCCTCAGCCAGGGCCGGTCGGGCGCGATCAGCCCGGCGGTCATCGTGGGCGTGATGATCATGGTGGTCGCCGTGATCGCCTTCGTGGTGTTCATGGAGCGCAGCCTGCGCAAGATCCACATCCAGTATCCGCGCCGGCAGGCAGGCATGAAGATCTACGAGGGCGGCAGTTCGCACCTGCCGGTGAAGGTCAACCCGGCCGGCGTGATCCCGGCGATCTTTGCCAGTTCCCTGCTTCTGCTGCCGACGACGATCAGCACGTTCTCCGGCAACGAGACCAGCCCGCTGATGTCCACGATCATGGCCTATTTCGGGCCCGGTCAGCCGCTCTACCTTCTGTTCTTTGCCGCGATGATCGTCTTCTTCGCGTATTTCTACACCTACAACGTTTCGTTCAAGCCCGACGACGTGGCCGACAACCTCAAGAACCAGAACGGCTTCGTGCCGGGGATTCGCCCGGGCAAGAAGACCGCGGAATACCTCGAGTACGTCGTTACGCGGGTGCTCGTGCTCGGCTCGGGTTACCTTGCGGCAGTTTGTCTCCTGCCCGAGGTTCTGCGTAGCCAATTCGCGATACCCTTCTATTTTGGCGGCACCTCGGTCCTGATCGTGGTCTCGGTGACGATGGACACGATACAGCAGGTCCAGAGCCACCTGCTGGCGCACCAGTACGAAGGGCTGATCGAGAAATCTCAATTGAGCGGCAAGGGAAAGAAGCGCGCTCGCAAGAAGGGGACAGGACGCAGATGAACATCATTCTTCTCGGACCGCCGGGCGCCGGCAAGGGCACGCAGGCGCAGTTCCTCGCCGAAAGCCGGGACATGATCCAGCTTTCCACCGGCGACATGCTGCGAGAGGCCAAGGATTCGGGCACCGAAATGGGCAATATCGTCGCCGACGTCATGGCCCGCGGCGACCTTGTGACCGATGACATCGTCATCGGGCTCATCCGCGAGAAGCTGGAGGGCGACAAGAAGGGCGGGGTGATCTTCGACGGGTTCCCGCGCACGCTGGCGCAGGCCGATGCGCTGGAGGAGTTGCTCGCGGACACGGGCGAGACACTGGACGCCGTGATCGAGCTCCAGGTGAACGACGAGACGCTGGTCCAGCGGATCGTGGGCCGCGCCGAGGAGGCGCGGGCCGCCGGTCAGCCGGTGCGCGCCGACGACAACGAGGACAGCGTTCGCCAGCGCCTCATGGAATACTACAAGAAGACCTCGCCTCTGATCGGCTACTACTATGCCAAGGGCAAACTGAGCCGGGTCGACGGCCTGGGCGAGATCGACGAGGTGCGCGCGGCGATCTCGGACGCGCTGGACTGAGCACCGGATAAGCCGTCGGGCGGGTGCCCGCGCGGCGCCCGTCACAAATGACTTGACAAGGGGTTGACGCGCCGCGCCTCACCCAATAGTTAGCCGTATCTCGACCGAGAAACCGATTCCGCGAAGCGATTCAGCGGCGGATTCGATCACCTCAGATCAGCTGCGGCCCGGTGGCGCGAAGCCTCGGGCTTCCGTTGTGAAAAAAGGTTCTGGGATTACGGAACCGCAACGAAAGGACATGACACTTGGCACGAATCGCCGGCGTTAACATCCCGACCCACAAACGGGTTCCCATCGCGCTCACCTACATCACCGGAATCGGCCCGAGCTCGGCCAGGTCGATCTGCGAGGCCGCGGGCATCGACCAGACGCGTCGCGTGAACGAGCTTTCGGATGCCGAGGTGCTGGCCGTCCGCGAGCACATCGACACCAACTACACGGTCGAAGGCGACCTGCGCCGCGAGGTGCAGATGAACATCAAGCGCCTGATGGACCTCGGCTGCTACCGTGGCCTACGCCACCGCCGCAACCTGCCGGTCCGTGGCCAGCGCACCCACACCAATGCCCGTACCCGCAAGGGCCCGGCGAAACCCATCGCCGGCAAGAAGAAGTAAGGGAGGGCAGAGAGAATGGCACGCGATACCCGCAAGACCACGCGCGGCAAGAAAAAGGTCTCCAAGAACATCGCCACGGGCGTGGCGCATGTGAACAGCTCGTTCAACAACACCAAGATCCTGATTTCCGACGTGCAGGGCAACGCGATCTCCTGGTCGTCGGCCGGCACCATGGGTTTCAAGGGCTCGCGCAAGTCGACGCCCTACGCTGCCCAGATGGCCGCCGAGGACGCCGGCAAGAAGGCGCAGGAACACGGCATGCGCACCCTCGAGGTCGAGGTTCAGGGTCCGGGGTCTGGCCGCGAATCCGCGCTGCGCGCCCTGGCCGCGGTGGGCTTCAACATCACGTCGATCCGCGACGTGACGCCGATCCCGCACAACGGTTGCCGCCCGCCGAAACGTCGCCGCGTCTGACCGCGAATTTCCAGCCGGGGCCGCGTCATCCGTACGCGGCCCCGCTTCGTCATTTTGAACCTCGGGCGTTCTGTCCTTCGGACATGGGGACAGGACAGGAATGGAGGGACGCATGATCCACAAAAACTGGGCCGATCTGATCAAGCCGACACAGCTTGACGTCCGCCCCGGCAACGATCCGGTGCGCCAGGCGACCGTCGTCGCGGAACCGCTCGAGCGCGGCTTCGGCCTTACACTGGGCAACGCGCTGCGTCGCGTTCTTCTGAGCTCGCTCCAGGGCGCGGCCATCACCAGCGTCCAGATCGACAACGTCCTGCACGAATTCTCTTCGGTTGCGGGCGTGCGCGAGGAC
Source organism: Roseovarius salinarum (assembly GCF_002834145.1). GTDB lineage: Bacteria > Pseudomonadota > Alphaproteobacteria > Rhodobacterales > Rhodobacteraceae > Roseovarius > Roseovarius salinarum. Next base: position 15,445 of record NZ_PHNT01000022.1, read on the forward strand.
GTCACCGACATCGTCCTCAACCTCAAGGGCGTTTCGCTGAAAATGGACGTGGAAGGCCCCAAGCGGTTGTCGATCAACGCGAAGGGACCCGGCGAGGTCACGGCCGGCGACATCTCGGACAGTGCAGGCATCGAGATCCTGAACAAGGATCACGTCATCTGCCACCTCGACGAGGGCGCGGACCTGTACATGGAGCTGACCGTCAACACGGGCAAGGGATACGTCTCGGCGGACAAGAACAAGCCCGACGATGCGCCGATCGGCCTTATCCCGGTCGACGCGATCTATTCGCCGGTCAAGAAGGTAAGCTACGACGTGCAGCCCACGCGTGAGGGGCAGGTGCTCGACTACGACAAGCTGACCATGAAGGTGGAAACCGATGGCTCGGTTACCCCGGACGACGCCGTCGCCTATGCCGCGCGCATCCTTCAGGACCAGCTTTCGATCTTCGTCAATTTCGAGGAGCCGGAAACCGGCGCCCGCGGCGAGGAGGAAGAAGGCCTCGAATTCAACCCCTTGCTTCTCAAGAAGGTGGACGAGCTGGAACTCAGCGTGCGTTCGGCCAACTGCCTGAAGAACGACAACATCGTCTACATCGGCGACCTGATCCAGAAGACCGAGGCCGAGATGCTGCGCACGCCCAACTTCGGTCGCAAGTCGCTCAACGAGATCAAGGAGGTGCTTTCCGGCATGGGGCTGCACCTCGGCATGGACGTCGAGGACTGGCCGCCGGACAACATCGAGGAACTGGCCAAGAAATTCGAGGACCAGTTCTGAGTCGCGGCAGGGCACACCTGCCACGCGTCACCCCGGGCAATCCCGCCCCAAGGAGAGCCGGTGACACGCATCGCCGGCCGGACAAAGCATAAAGCCAAGGAGACAAGACAATGCGTCACGCCAGAGGATACCGCCGGCTCAACCGGACCCACGAGCACCGCAAGGCGCTGTGGGCCAACATGGCCGGCTCTCTCATCGAACACGAACAGATCAAGACGACCCTGCCGAAGGCGAAGGAACTGCGCCGCGTCGCCGAGAAACTGGTCACGCTGGCCAAGCGCGGCGACATCCACGCGCGTCGCCAGGCGGCCGCGCAGCTCAAGCAGGACGCCCACGTCGCCAAGCTGTTCGACGTGCTCGGCCCCCGCTACAAGGAGCGCCAGGGCGGCTACGTCCGCGTGCTCAAGGCCGGGTTCCGCTACGGCGACATGGCCCCGATGGCCATCATCGAGTTCGTCGACCGCGACCCCGAGGCGAAGGGCGCGGCGGACCGCGCGCGCGTGGCGGCCGAGGAAGCCGCCGGGGAGTGACCGGGGGCCGCCCCGTCAGTACCGTCTGAAAAAGGGGCCCTCGCCTTTATGGCGGGGGTCCTTGTCGTTCATGCCGCTTGCATTGGCCCGCGGCGCTCCGCATATCCTCGATCACAGGTCCCAGGTCACGTGGAGGCAAGCACCATGATCCGTGCACTTTGCATCCTTCTTCTCGGGTTCGCCGGACCGGCCGCCGCGGAAATGCAGGTGCCGCAAGACCGGGCCGAGATCCGCAAGGGCTTCACCCCGGTGGTTGAACGCGCCGCCCCGGCGGTCGTGAACATCTACGCCAAGCGCATCGTGAACGTGCGCGTCAGCCCGTTCCGCAATGATCCCTTCTTTCAGGACCTGTTTCGCGATTTCGGCACGCCCCGAAAACGCGTGCAGAACTCTCTGGGGTCCGGTGTGATCCTGTCGCAGGACGGTCTCCTGGTCTCCAACTACCACGTTGTCGGGCAGGCGACGGACATCCGCGTGGTGCTCAACGATCGGCGCGAATTCTCCGCCGAGGTGGTGCTGGCCGACGAGGAAAGCGACCTCGCGGTGCTCAGGCTCGACGGCGCACAGGGCATGCCGGCGCTTGAGCTGCGCGACAGCGACACCGTGCAAGTGGGTGAACTGGTGTTGGCCATCGGCAACCCCTTCGGTGTCGGCCAGACGGTCAGCAGCGGGATCGTGTCGGGGCTGGCACGGTCGGGCACGGCCACGGGCGACGCGCGGGGTTATTTCATCCAGACCGACGCGCCGATCAATCCGGGCAACTCGGGCGGGGCGCTGGTGGACGTCAACGGCCGGCTCATCGGGGTGAACACCGCGATCCTCAGTCGCTCGGGCGGCTCCAACGGGATCGGCTTCGCCATTCCGTCGGCGCTTGTGGCGCAGTTCCTTGACCAGGCGCGCGCGGGCAACGACAGCTTCCGCCGTCCCTGGGCGGGGCTCAACGGCCAGCCGGTGACCGCCGACATGGCGGAAGGCCTGGGATTGTCCCGGCCCGGCGGCATGGTGGTTTCGCAGGTTCATCCCGCAAGCGCCTTCGCCGCGGCCGGGTTCCGGGCGGGCGATGTCATCACCGCCGTCGACGGCGAGCCCGTGAACACCCCCGCCGAGATGTCCTTTCGCATGACCGTCTCCGGGATCGGGGCCAGTGCCACCGTCACCCGCGTTCGCGACGGCACCACCGAGAAGGTGTCGGTCGACCTGATCGCGCCGCCGAACGACCCGCCGCGCGCAAAGATGGAAACCGGGCGCAACGCGGTCATCCCCGGAATGACGATCTCGACCGTCAACCCGAAAATCATCGCCGACAGGGACCTGTCGCTGAACGCCCGCGGTGTTCTGGTGGACGATCCCGGCCCGGTCGGGCGGCGCGCCGGCCTGCGCCCCGGCGACATCGTGCTGTCGGTCAACGGCACCTCCGTGGAAGACACCGAGGCGCTTTCGCGGCTTCTGCAGCGGGTTGAGGGGCGGCTTGCGCTCGAGATCCGGCGCGGAGACCGTCGCGCCGTCATGCGCTACCGGCTCTGAGCGATGGCTGATCTGTTCGACCAGGCCGGCACCACGGCCGACAATGCGCCGGAGGGCGCGCCCCGCCCCTTGGCCGACCGGCTGCGGCCGGGCGCGCTGGATGACGTCATCGGCCAGGAACAGGTTCTTGGCCCGGAAGGGCCGTTGGGCGGCATGCTGGCGGCGGGCAGCCTGTCGTCGCTGATCTTCTGGGGGCCGCCCGGCGTGGGCAAGACGACCATCGCCCGGCTCCTGGCGCGCGAGACCGACCTGCATTTCGTGCAGGTCAGCGCGATCTTCACCGGCGTGGCGGAGCTCAAGAAAGTCTTCGACGAGGCCCGCCACCGGCGCTCGGGCGGGCAGGGCACCCTGCTGTTCGTCGACGAGATCCACCGCTTCAACAAGGCCCAGCAGGACGGTTTCCTGCCCTACATGGAGGACGGGACGGTCCTTCTCGTGGGCGCCACCACCGAGAACCCCAGCTTCGAGTTGAACGCCGCCCTGCTGTCGCGGGCGCAGGTTCTAGTGCTCGAGCGTCTTTCCCTGGCCGACCTCGAGCGGCTGGCGCAGCGCGCCGAGGCGGAGCTGGGCCGCGCGCTGCCACTGGATGGCCCGGCGCGCGAGGCGCTGCTGGAAATGTCCGACGGGGACGGTCGTGCCCTGTTGAACCTGATCGAACAGATCGCCGCGTGGGACGCGCCCGAGCCCCTGGACACCCAGGCGTTGCAGGCGCGGCTCATGCGCCGGGCGGCGAAATACGACAAGTCGGGGGACGAACGTTACAACCTGATCTCGGCCCTGCACAAGTCGGTGCGCGGGTCGGACCCGGATGCCGCGCTGTACTGGCTGGCGCGGATGCTGGAGGGGGGCGAGGATCCCCGTTACCTCGCGCGGCGGATCACGCGGATGGCCGTCGAGGACATCGGCCTTGCCGATCCGCAGGCGCAGGTGGTGTGCCTCCGGTCTTGGGAAACCTACGAACGCCTTGGCAGCCCGGAGGGTGAGCTCGCCCTCGCGCAGGCGGTGATCTACCTCGCGCTGGCGCCCAAGTCGAACGCGGGCTACGCGGCCTTCAAGGCCGCGGCGCGGTCGGCGAAGAAGACCGGCTCGGAACCGCCACCAAAGCATATCCTGAACGCCCCCACCGGCCTGATGAAGGAGCAGGGATACGGCGCGGGCTACGCCTATGACCACGACGCCGAGGACGGGTTTTCCGGGCAGAACTATTTCCCCGAGGGAATGAAACGCCCGGTGCTTTACCAACCCGTGGAACGCGGATTCGAACGCGAACTGAAGAAGCGCCTGGATTATTTCGCGGCGCTGCGCGACCGCCGGCGTTGAACGACGGCCCGGCGGATCAATCCCTTGGGACGTGTCGAATCGTTCGGATGCGGGAAAATTGCAGGCCGAGGGTAGCGGGAAGGCGATTTTCGTGTTTTCATTCCCAGCGCCGCCCGACTGGCCTGGACACATCAGAGCCGGACGGGACGGCGCGCGCGGCCGCCGTTCCGGACAACCCGGCGCGGAGTGTGCAGCGCCCGAAACCAGGAATTTTTCCGGGAGGTAATAGATGAAGACGAAACAGGAACTGCTCGACAAGCTCGCGGCCGAGGCCCGCAAGGGCCGCATTTCCCGCCGCGATTTCATGTCGACGGCAATGGCGGCCGGCGTGACGGCAACGACGGCCACGGGCCTGTGGACGAAGCAGGCGGCCGCGCAGCCCAAGCGCGGCGGCACCTTCCGCTGGGGCATCCACGACGGCAACACGTCCGACACGCACGATCCGGGGACATACGTTTCGCGCCAGCAGATCTATCTGGCGCACCAGTACCGGTCGTATCTGACGATGATCAACCCGGACAACTCGCTCGGGCCTGATCTCGCGATCAACTGGGAAGCCACGCCCGACGCGGCCGAGTGGACCTTTGAACTGCATCCGGATGCCACGTTCCACAGCGGCAAGCCGGTCACCGCGAACGACGTGGTCGCCTCGATCAATCACCACCGCGGCGAAGACACGACCTCCGCGGCGAAATCGCTGCTTACCGACGTGACCGAGGTGAAGGCTGACGGCGAGAACGCCGTCGTCGTGACGCTGGCACGCGGCAACGCCGACCTGCCGTGGCTGATGACGGACTATCACCTCGCCATCTGCCCGGCGAACGACGACGGCAGCATCGACTGGCAGTCCGGCGACGGTTCCGGCCCCTACAAGATCGTCGATGGCGAATGGGGCGTGCAGTGGGATCTGGAGCGTCACGAGGGCTGGCACGGCGAAGGCGCCTATTTCGACGCCGTGAAGATACTGGTGCTCAACGATCCGAACGCGCGGCAGACCGCGCTTGTCACCGGCGATGTCGACGCGGTTTCCCTGATCGACCTCAAGACGAAGTCGCTGCTCGAGCGCAACCCGGACATCACCGTGGACAACGTGCCCTCCGGCGCGGCGATCACCATGCCGATGTTCTGCGACACCGCGCCGTTCGACGACGTGAACGTGCGCAACGCGCTGAAACTGTCGATCAACCGCGAGGAAATCATCGACAAGATCGCCTTCGGCGCCGCCACCATCGGCAACGACTTCCACCTGTCACCGGTGCAGCCGTATCATCCCGACGACATCCCGCAGCGCGAATACGACCCCGACAAGGCCAAGTCGCTGCTCAAGAAGGCGGGCATGGAAAACCTTTCGGTGGACATTCACACCGCCGACAGCGTCTTCTCGGGCGCGGTGGACATGTGCGTGCTGTTTTCCGAACACGCCAAGGCGGCGGGCATCGACGTCAAGGTCGTGCGAGAACCGAACGACGGCTACTATTCCGATGTCTGGCTGAAGGAATCCTTCACCGCCGTGTCGTGGGGCGCGCGCCCGACGCCGGACGTGATGTTCACGCTGGCCTACAAGTCCGACGCTGACTGGAACGAGAGCCGCTGGCAGAACGAGCGGTTCAACAAGCTGCTGCTCGAGGCCAAGGGCGAACTGGACGACGCCAAGCGCGCCGAGATGTACCGCGAGATGTGCATGCTGATGCGCAACGACGGCGGCACGATCATCCCGTTCTTCAACAACTTCGTCTACGCGCGGCGCAGCAACGTGCAGCACAGCGGCCAGCTGGCGGCCAGCTGGGAAGGCGACGGCGCCCGCGCACCGAGCCGCTGGTGGTTCGCATAAGCAGGCATGACACGGCGCCGGCCTGTCCGGCGCCGCGATGCGAACACGCGAAGGCGGCCGGCGATTGTCGGCCGCCTTTTTCGGTGGCGACATTCCTTGTCCGGGCGATTCTCTCCCGGGCGGCGACCGGGGGGCGCAAAGCGCGGTTATCTACCGGGTCGGGCTAAAAAAAATCGTGAGTCCCCCCACAAGAGGGTAGATGCGTGGCGGATTTCGTGTTTTTGTAATATTATGTCGCATTCAGGCTGCCCACAGAAATCCATGGGATGGAAGCTTTTGACGAGAGGGCTTCGACCGACAGCTCCAACACAAAACTGACCAACGCACAGGGAGACATCATGACAAAGGTCAAGGATCAGATTCTCATCGACCGGCTGGCAGAGGCCGCCCGAGAGGGCAGGATTTCCCGCCGGTCGTTCATGAACTACTCGCTCGCGGCCGGCATGACCGCCTCCGCCGCGACCGGGCTGTGGGCCACCTCGGCCAAGGCCCAGCCCAAGAGCGGCGGGCATTTCCGCCTCGGCGCGCATGACGGGAATACCTCGGACACGCATGACCCCGGCACTTACGTGTCGTTCTCGATGATCCAGCTGGCGCATACCTTCCGCAGCTACCTGACGCTGATCGAACCCGACGGCTCGCTCGGGCCGGACGTGGCCAGCGAATGGTCTGCCACGCCGGACGCGAAGGAATGGACCTTCAAGCTGAACCCGAACGCCACGTTCCACAGCGGGCGCAAGGTGACGGCGAACGACGTGGTCGCGTCGCTCAACCACCACCGTGGAGAGGACACGACGTCGGCGGCCGCGGCCCTGGTGTCGGACATCGAGGAGATCGTCGACAACGGCGACAATTCGATCACCGTCAAGATGGCGGGTGGCAACGCCGACCTGCCCTGGCTGATGACCGACTATCACCTCGCGATCTGCCCGGCCAATGAGGATGGCTCGATTGACTGGCGTTCCGGTGACGGCTGCGGCCCCTACCGCCTTGTCAACGCCGAGATGGGCGTGAACTACGAGCTCGAGCGCCACGACGGTTGGCACCTCGACGGCGCTTATTTCGACAAGGTCACGATCACCGTCCTGAACGACCCGAACGCGCGCCAGACCGCACTGGTCACCGGCGACGTCGACGCGGTGACGCAGATCGAATTGAAGACCAAGTCGCTGCTGCAGCGCGATCCCAACATCGCAATTGACGAGGTGCCCTCGGCCGCCACGGTCACGCACCCGATGTTCTGCGACCAGGCGCCGTTCGATGACGTGAACGTGCGCAACGCGCTGAAGCTGTCGATGGACCGCCAGGAGATCATCGACAAGATCTTCTTCGGCACGGCGTCGCTGGGCAACGATTTCCACCATTCGCCGGCGATGCCCTACTGGCCCGATGACATCCCGCAGCGGGAATACGATCCGGAAAAGGCCAAGTCCCTGCTCAAGAAGGCCGGGGCCGAAGGGCTGGAGGTCACGCTGCACACCGCCGACTCTGTCGTCTCGGGTGCCGTCGACATGGCGGTTCTGTACTCCGAACAGGCCAAGCAGTCGGGCATCACCATCAACGTCAAGCGTGAACCCAACGATGGCTACTACTCCGATGTCTGGCTGAAAAAGCCTTGGTGCATGGTGCAGTGGGGCGCCCGCCCGACGCCCGACGTGATGTACAGCCTGGCCTACAAGGAAGATGCGGCCTGGAACGAGAGCCATTGGGAAAACGACCGGTTCAACGAACTCCTGGTCAAGGCCAAGGCGGAGCTGGACGACGCCAAGCGCGCGGAGATGTACCGCGAGATGGCGCTGCTGGCCCGCAACGACGGGGGCACGGTGATCCCGATCTTCACCAACTTCGTCTACGCGCGGCGCAAGAACGTCCAGCACGGAGAGAACCTCGCGCCGAGCTGGCAGATGGACGGCGCCCGCGCCTGCAGCCGCTGGTGGTTCGCCTGATGACCTGACGGAACGGGCCCGGCGCGGAACACGCGCCGGGCCTTCGCTGTTTGGGCCGGGGCGGCCGATGCGCCGCACGCGGTTCCCGAACCAACAGGCCGCTTCCCGCAGACCGCCGCCTAAAAATGCTGTCCGGGAAACGGCAAGAGAATCTGCCGTGCCGCTCGTGGCGCACCCATAGGGTGCCGCGGACCGGGGCAGAAACTGGAGGGACAGATGGGAGACATTCTATCGCTCGTTGCAAAGCGACTCGGTCTCGGACTGCTGATACTTTTCATTATCTCGATCATCATCTTCTTCATGGTCGAGCTGCTGCCAGGCGACATCGCGCAGGCCGTTCTGGGGCAGGGGGCGACGGAGGAAAACGTCGCCGCGCTGCGCAAGGAAATGGGGCTCGATAAGCCCGCGATCGTCCGCTACCTCGAGTGGCTTGGCGGCGCGGTGCAGTTCAACTTCGGAAACTCGATCGTGACCGGCGAAAGCGTGACCGCGACGATCGGACCGCGGTTCATGAACACGCTGTTCCTGGCGACCTACGCCGCGGTCATCGCCGTGCCCTTCGCGATCGTGCTGGGCATCATCGTCGCGCTGCTGCGCAACTCGATCTTCGACCGGGTTGCCAACGTCGCCACGCTGTCGGCGATCTCCAGCCCCGAGTTCTTCCTCGGCTACATCCTGATCCTCTATTTCGCAGTGAACATGGGCGCCTTTCCGGCGATCTCCAGCCTGAGCGAGGACATGGGGACCTGGGAGTTGCTGAACCGGACCTTCCTGCCGGCCTTGACGCTGGTCCTGGTGGTCACCGCGCACATGATGCGGATGACGCGGGCGGCGATCATCAACCTGCTGGCCTCGCCCTATATCGAAATGGCACGGCTGAAGGGGGTGCCACCGTGGCGGGTGATCGTGAAGCACGCTCTGCCCAACGCATGGGCGCCGATCATCAACGTTGTCGCGCTGAACCTCGCATACCTCATCACCGGTGTCGTTCTGGTCGAGGTGGTTTTCGTCTACCCCGGCATCGGCCAGGCGCTGGTCGACGCCGTGTCGAAGCGCGACTTCCCGGTTGTTCAGGCCTGCTGCCTGATCTTCGCGGCCACCTTCATCCTGCTCAACCTCGCGGCAGACGTTGGCGCCATCCTGACCAACCCGCGCCTGCGGCATCCGAAGTAAGGGAGTAGAGAGATGAGCATTTTCGTTATCGGCTACTACGCCCTGCTACTCGGCGCCTCGTGCCTCGCGGCATATTTCAACAAGCGGTCGCTGTTCATGCTGCTGTTCACCCTGACGCTGGTGTCCTTCATCATCGGCATCGTGGGCGGGGTGTCTGCGCTGTGGTTCGTGACCGGCGCCGCCGCGCTGATCCTGCTGGCAGGCATGACGGCCTACGGTTTCCGCGAATTCCTCGTGCAGATCCTGCCGGGGGAGGCGTCCAAGGAGTTCAAGACCGCGCCGCTCACGGCGGCCTTCGGCATGTTCGTGATCTTCACCTACCTGGTGATGGGCATCTTCGCCCCCCTGATCGCGCCGCACGGCGAGGCCGAGGTCATCGCGTCGGCCTTCGCGCCGGCGGACGACACCATGCTGCTGGGCGCGGACCAACTGGGCCGCGACATCTTCAGCCGTATCGTCTACGGTACGCGCAACTCGGTCGGGCTGGCGTTGGCGGCCACCGTTCTGGCCTTCCTCCTCGGCGCGATCGCGGGCTTGCTCGCCGCGACCAAGGGGGGCTGGTTCGACCAGTTGATGGGCCGCATCGCCGACGTGATCATGTCGATCCCGTCGCTGATCTTCGCGCTGCTGATGCTGTCGATCTTCGGCCCCTCGATCCCCGTCATCATCGGCGCGGTGGCCGTCATCTACGCGCCGCGGGTGTTCCGCCTGACGCGCGCAGTGGCTGGCAACGTCGTGGTGATGGACTACATCGAGGCTGCGAAGCTGCGCGGCGAGGGCACGTGGTACCTGATCCGCAAGGAGATCCTGCCGAACTCGACCGCGCCGCTGGTGGCGGAATTCGGGCTCGAGTTCTGCTTCGTGTTCCTGCTGGTGGCGGGCCTGTCGTTCCTTGGCCTGGGCATCCAGCCGCCGACGGCGGACTGGGGCTCGATGGTGCGCGAAAACGCGACACTGATCTCGTTCGGTGACATCACGCCGCTGATCCCGGCGGCGGCGATCGCCCTGTTGACCGTCGCGGTCAACTTCGTGGTCGACTGGATGCTGCACCGGTCCTCCGGACTGAAGGAGTAATCGACATGAGCAAGAAGAACGAAGTTCTGCTGGAAATCCATGACCTCCAGATCCAGGGGTACTCGGAAGAGCGCTGGGTCGACATCATCAAGGGTGTCGACCTGACCCTCCACAAGGGCGAGGTGATGGGCCTGATCGGCGAATCGGGCGCGGGCAAGTCCACGATCGGCGCCGCCGCGATGGGCTACGCCCGGGACGGTACGCGCATCTCGGGGGGCTCGATCGAGTTCGACGGGATGGAGTTGAGCACCGCGACCGAAGAGGAAAAGCGCGCGCTGCGCGGCTCGCGCATCGCTTACGTTGCGCAGTCCGCGGCGGCGTCCTTCAACCCGGCGCACAAGATCATCGACCAGCACACCGAGGCGCCGATCCAGTACCGCATCCAGAAGCGGCTCGAGGCGCAGGAAGACGCGATGCAGCTTTACGAGAAGTTGCGTCTGCCCAACCCGGAGGAGATCGGTTTCCGCTATCCGCACCAGGTGTCGGGCGGTCAGCTGCAGCGGGCGATGACGGCGATGGCCATGGCCTGCCGGCCGGACCTGATCATCTTCGACGAGCCGACCACCGCGCTCGACGTGACGACGCAGATCGAGGTGCTCGCCGCGATCCGTGACATTGTCGACGAGTACAATACCGCGGCGATCTACATCACCCACGACCTCGCGGTCGTGGCGCAGATGGCCGACACGATCAAGGTGTTGCTCAAGGGCGAGGAAGTCGAGCAGGCGCCCACCGAGGAGATGCTGAAGAACCCGAAGGAGGACTATACCAAGAGCCTCTGGGCGGTCCGCAGTTTCAAGCGCGACCAGAAATCGCGGCCCAAGGGCGCCGAGCCCCTGGTGTCCGTCCAGAACGTCGACGCCGCCTATACCGGCGGCGATAAGGTACTCGACGACGTGTCCTTCGACATCTACGAGGGCATGACCGTGGCTGTGGTGGGCGAGTCCGGCTCGGGCAAGTCGACGGTGGCGCGCTGCATCACCGGGCTGCTGCCGCCGATGAAAGGCCAGATCCAGTTCAAGGGTGAAACGCTGCCGCCCAACTACCGCGACCGGACCAAGGACCAGTTGCGTCAGGCGCAGATGATCTACCAGATGGCGGACACCGCGCTGAATCCCAAGGTCCAGATCCGGGAGATCATCGGGCGACCGGCGCAGTTCTATGGCGGGCTGAAGGGCGCCGCGTTGAAGAACCGCGTGGACGAGTTGCTGGACCTGATCGAACTGGAGCCGTCGCAGTTCTATTACCGCTACCCGCCGGAACTGTCGGGCGGTCAGAAACAGCGGATCGGCATTGCGCGGGCGCTGGCCGCCGAACCCAGTTTCATCATCTGCGACGAGGTGACCAGCGCGCTTGACCAGCTCGTGGCCGAGGGAATCCTGAGGCTTCTCGACCGGCTGCAGCAGGAACTCAATCTGTCCTACATGTTCATCACGCACGATCTGGCGACGGTACGGTCCATCGCCGACGAGGTCGTGGTGATGCAACACGGCAAGGTGGTCGAACAGGGCCCCAAGGAAGACATGTTCACGCCGCCGCACCATCCCTACACCGACCTTCTTCTGTCGTCGGTGCCGGAGATGGACCCCAACTGGCTGACCACGCTGTTGGAGGAGCGCGGGGTCGACAACGTCGGCGACGCGGCATCCCAGCAGATCGACACGGACGACCCGAAAGTCAGCACCTGACGGACGGTCGGCACGAAAAAAAAGAAGCGGCGGAGGGCGCAGGCCTTCCGCCGCCAGTTTTTTTGCACCTGGCAAAGGCAACCGGGCGAAGGGGCCCGGTTTGATTGCTTTGTGCGTCCTGGATCAGGTGATGGACATCGCGGACAGGATCATCAGGCCAAGGATGAGCCCATACATGATGAGAACCGCCGGCCAGGAAGCACTATGCATACGGAGTTCGCGGTTCAGCTCGTCGCGAGTCATATCTGCCTCCTGAATTCGAGGGGGTTGCGGTCTTGCAGGACACTCAATGTGTCCTGAGTGTCATTTAGTCAAAAACCGCACCGGCGCAAACGCAAAATGCAAAGAAATTCATGCACTCCGCACAAATCCGCCTTGGCGAAAATTCATGGCTGCATCGCGGTTTTTGCCACGGCCGGGAAAAAGGCCGGCGTATCAGGCTGTTGGCTCTTTCCCAGTGGCGCGCGCGGTGCTCCGCGTGCCCTGAAGCGGCATAACACCGAGTTCGCCTTCCAGCCGTGCCTTGATGGCGAGTGCCGCGGCATGCGCCGCGGCCGCGGTGGTGAAATAGGGTATCTTGTCGTAGAGCGCAACAGACCGGATGTCGCGGCTGTCCTCGACGGCCTGGGCCCCCTCTGTCGTGTTCATCACAAGCGCGATTCGCCCGTCCTTGAGCATGTCGACGATGTTGGGCCTGCCTTCGTAGACCTTGTTGACGACCTCGCAACCGATTCCCTGGTTTTCCAGAAAGGCCGCGGTCCCGCGCGTGGCAACGATTGAAAAGCCCATCCCGGTCAGGACCTTCGCCGTTTCCGCCAGTTTTTCGTTCTTGTCCTCGTCACGAATCGAGAAAAATACCGCCCCGCTTTCCGGCAGATCGGTGCCGGCCCCCATCTGCGCCTTGAGGAAGGCACGCGGGAACGACACGTCCCACCCCATCACCTCGCCGGTCGAGCGCATCTCGGGGCCGAGGATGGTGTCGACGCCGGGGAACCGCGCGAAGGGCAGAACCGCCTCCTTGACCGAGAACCACGGCATGTTCGGGTCCGCGAGCGTGCTCTGGTCGGCCATGGGAAGAGTGCCGGGGCGCGCATTCTCGGGGTAGGGGCCGCGATGCGGGAAATGCGACATCGGCTCGCCCGCCATCAGCCTTGCCGCGATCGACGCGATGGCCGAATCGGTTGCCTTCGCCACGAAGGGCACGGTCCGGCTGGCCCGGGGATTGACCTCGATGAGAAAGATGTCGCGCCCTTGCACCGCGAATTGCACGTTCATCAGGCCGCGCACGTCGAGCGCCAGCGCAAGCGCCTCGGTCTGGCGCTTGATTTCCTCGACGGTTTCGGCATCCAGCGAATAGGGCGGCAGCGAACAGGCGGAATCGCCCGAGTGGACCCCGGCTTCCTCGATGTGTTGCATGATCCCGGCGACATGGACCTCGCGTCCGTCGCACAGCGCGTCCACGTCGCATTCGATGGCGCCGGCAAGGTAGCCGTCCAGAAGCACAGGGCTTTCGCCCGACACCACGACCGCCTCGTCGATGTAGCGTTCGAGGTGTGGCATGTCGCGCACGATCTCCATGGCGCGCCCCCCGAGGACGTAGGAGGGCCGGATCACGAGCGGGAAGCCGATGTCCTCGGCGATGGCCAGAGCCTGCGTGTCGGAACTGGCGATGCCGTTCTTGGGCTGTTTCAGGCCGAGCTGGTTGACCAGTGCCTGGAAACGCTCGCGATCCTCGGCCAGGTCGATGGCGTCCGGCGCGGTGCCCAGGATCGGGATTCCTTCGGCTTCCAGCGCGCGGGCGAGCTTCAGCGGTGTCTGGCCCCCGAACTGGACGATCACACCGTGAAGCGTGCCGTTTTCCTGTTCCACGCGCAGGATCTCCAGCACGGTTTCCAGCGTCAGCGGCTCGAAGTACAGCCTGTCGGAGGTGTCGTAGTCGGTCGAGACGGTCTCGGGGTTGCAGTTGACCATGATCGTTTCGTAGCCTGCTTCGGTCAGCGCGAAACACGCGTGGCAGCAGCAGTAGTCGAACTCGATCCCCTGGCCGATGCGGTTCGGCCCGCCGCCCAGGATCACGACCTTCTTGCGGTCCGACGGGCGGGCCTCGCACTCCGCCTCGCCCATCACGGGCGCCTCGTAGGTGGAATACATGTATGGCGTCTGGGCTTCGAATTCGGCCGCGCAGGTGTCGATACGCTTGAACACCGGGTGCAGACCCTGACCCTGCCGGGTGCGGCGCACGTCGGCCTCGGTAAAGCCGGTGAGCATTGCCAGCCGCGCATCGGTGAAGCCCATCATCTTCAGACGGCGCAGCCCCGCGGCGTCGCTGGGCAGGCCAGTTTCCCGCACGTCGGCCTCGGCCTCGACGATCTCGCGGATACGCGACAGGAACCAGGGGTCGTAGGCGGTGGCGCCCTGGATCTCGGAATCGGTGAGCCCGTGGCGCATGGCCTGCGCAATGGTGCGCAGCCGGTTCGGTGTCTGCTGGCTGAGCGCCTTGATCAGCGCGGCCTTGTCCGGGGCCCCGTCCGAGCGCAGGTCGGCCACGCCCGGGATCTCGATCTCGTCGAATCCCGACAGGCCCGTCTCCATGCTCGAAAGGGCCTTCTGCATCGATTCGTGGATCGTGCGGCCGATTGCCATGCCCTCGCCCACCGATTTCATCGAGGTCGTCAGGTTATGCTGCGAGCCCGGGAACTTCTCGAAGGCAAAACGCGGGATCTTGGTGACGACGTAGTCGATTGAGGGCTCGAACGAGGCCGGCGTGACCTTCGTGATGTCGTTGTCCAACTCGTCGAGCGTGTAACCCACGGCGAGCTTGGCGGCGATCTTGGCGATGGGAAAGCCCGTCGCCTTCGAGGCCAGCGCGGAAGAGCGGCTGACACGCGGGTTCATCTCGATCACCACCATGCGGCCGTTCTCCGGGTTGATCGCCCACTGGACGTTGGAGCCGCCGGTCTCCACCCCGATCTCGCGCAGCACGGCGATCGAGCCGTTGCGCATCATCTGGTATTCCTTGTCGGTCAGCGTCAGCGCGGGCGCGACGGTGATCGAATCGCCGGTGTGCACGCCCATCGGGTCCACGTTCTCGATGGAACACACGATGATCGCGTTGTCCGCCTTGTCGCGGACGACCTCCATCTCGAATTCCTTCCAGCCCAGAAGGGATTCGTCGATCAGGATCTGGCTGACGGGCGAGGCATCGAGCCCCGACTTGCAGTAATGTTCGTAGTCGTCGCGGTTGTAGGCCACGCCGCCGCCGGTGCCTCCCAGGGTATAGGCGGGCCGGATGATCGCGGGCAGGCCCACGTGCTCGATCGCCGCCATCGCCTCGTCCATGTTGTTGGCGATGGTGGCGGCGGGGTTCTCGATGCCCAGCCGGTCCATCGCCTCACGGAACAGGCGGCGGTCCTCGGCCATCTCGATGGCCTCGCGGTTGGCTCCGATCAACTCGACGCCGAACCTGTCAAGAACGCCCATGTCGGCCACCGCCAGCGCGGTGTTCAACCCGGTTTGCCCGCCCATCGTGGGCAGAAGCGCGTCGGGGCGTTCCTTCTCGATGATCTTGGCGACGGTTTCCGGGGTGATCGGCTCGATGTAGGTCGCGTCGGCCAGCCCCGGGTCGGTCATGATCGTCGCGGGGTTGGAGTTGACGAGGATGACGCGGTATCCTTCCTCGCGCAGGGCCTTGCACGCCTGGGCGCCGGAGTAGTCGAACTCGCAGGCCTGGCCGATGATGATCGGGCCGGCCCCGATGATCATGATGGACTCGATATCGTCTCTTTTCGGCATGGTGATCCCCGGGGCAAGCTTGGGCACCGACGAAAGGGCGGTGCGCAAATTGTTGCGGGTTATATCTATGACACGCGCCTGTGCAAGGGGGATCGCAAATCCGGGCGCAAGGGCCGCTTTTGGGCTGTAACTCCGCGCGCGCCGCCCTAGGTTGCGGGGACCGCAGAAGAAAGGACGCCCGTGCAGATTCGCTTCGATCATGGCCCTGACGGACAGTCGTGCCGCTTCGCCGGCCCGGTCCGGCACATCACGGCCTGGCAGGCCGATGAGGTGCCCGGTGCGCTGGGTGCCCTGGACGACGCGCGCGCAGCGGGCGCATGGCTGGCGGGTTACGCCAGCTACGAACTCGGCCACGCGCTGGAGCCCCGCCTGCACGCGTGCATGCCGGCCGACCGCCGCCTGCCGCTTCTGCACTTCGGTGTCTACGACGGCCCTGCGCCGCACGTGCAACCGGACCCGGCGCCGGCTTCCGCCGAGCAGATCGAGCCGGCCTGGGACGGTGCGGCCTATGCCGCGGCTTTCCGGCAGGTGCACCGCTACATCTGCGCCGGCGACATCTACCAGGCCAACCTGACCTTCCCGATTACCATGACCGTTCGCGGCGACGCGCCGTCGCTCTATGCCGCGCTGTCGCGGATCCAGCCGGTCCGCTACGGCGCGCTGATAGATCAGCCGGGGTTGCCGGCGATCCTGTCGCGCTCGCCCGAGCTGTTCTTCCGCACCGATACCGCCGGGCGGATCGAAACCGCGCCGATGAAGGGCACGCAGCCGCGCAGCGCCGACCCGGCAGAGGACGCCCGCCGCCGCGCCTTCCTCGCCAGCGACGAGAAGAACCGGGCCGAGAACCTGATGATCGTGGACCTGCTGCGCAACGACCTGTCGCGCATCAGCCGCCCCGGCAGCGTGGAGGTGCCGGCGCTGTTCTCGGTGGAAAGCTACGAAACCGTGCACCAGATGACGTCGCGCGTGGCGGCGCGGCTGCAGCCTTCGACCGGGTTGGGCGACATCTTCCGCGCACTGTTTCCCTGTGGCTCGATCACCGGGGCACCGAAGATCCGGGCGATGCAGATCCTCGCCGAACTGGAGCCGCGGGCGCGCGACATCTATTGCGGCACCATAGGCTGGGCGGCGCCCGACGGCCGCTCGGAATTCAACGTCGCCATCCGCACCCTGATGCAAGAGGACGACCGCGCCACGCTGGGCGTGGGCGGCGGCGTCGTCTACGACAGCACCGCCGCCAGCGAATACGAGGAGGCGCTTTGGAAAGCCAGCTTCGCCCGCCGCCTGACCCGGACTTTCGCCTGATCGAGACCTTCCGCTGGGAGCCCGGCACCGGCGCCGTGCGCGGCGAGAGGCACCTTGCCCGGCTGCGGGCGACCGCGCGGCGGCTGGGCATCGCGCCGCGCGGCGTCGAGGCCGCGCTGGACGCGTTGCCGCGCTCGGGCGG
>NZ_PHNT01000023.1:0-13356 GCF_002834145.1 Roseovarius salinarum
CGCGCGCGGCGCCGCGCGAGCGTCCAGGCGCGGGTCTCGCTGTCGTGGGCGGGGGCCATGTGCCAGCGCGTCTCGACGCCCGCCGCGCCGCCGTCGCCCGGCGTGAGCAGCAGCCCCAGCGGGGCATGCGCCCCCTCGGCCGCGCCGGTCTCGGCGGCCAGGTGCAGCCGGCGCACCGGTGTCAGCCCCGGCGCCTCGGGCAGTTCGGCCACCACCAGCGGCACCGCGCCGCTGCGCAGCGCCTCCTCCAGTGTCCACAGCAGGTCCTCGGCGCGCTGCGGCGCGAGGAAGGTGAAGCGCCCCGGCTCGGCGAAAGCCGCCATGCCGTCGGGGTTCAGCCCGCCCGCCTGCCAGCCCGGCGCGATCCAGAACACCGGCCCCCCGGTCGCGCCGGCGACGATCATCGCAAGCGTGCGCCGGGCGGGGCCGCAGACCTCGTGCGCGCGGGCCAGCGGCAGGGCGAGGCCGCCCGCGACCTCCAGCGCGGGGCGGCGGCGGTGCGGGCGACGATCGAGCAGGGCGGCGGCGGTTTCCATGCCCGCGAGGATAGTATGTTCCTTTTTTGTTCTCAACGGCGGACCCGGGAAAATCCGGGGTGACGTGCCCGTCAGAAACGTTAGGGTTCGCGCCCAAGAGGAGACAGCCGGAAAAAGGACCGACGCATCATGAAAATGAACCCGCTGGGCCGCACCGGCCTCATGGTCAGCGAACTCTGCCTGGGGTCGATGACGTGGGGGACACAGAACACGCCCGCGGAGGGCCACGCCCAGATCGACCGCGCGCTCGAGCGGGGGGTGAACCTCATCGACACCGCCGAGATGTACCCGGTCAACCCGACCCGGGCCGAGACGGTCGGCCGCACCGAGGAGATCATCGGCGAATGGGTCGCCAAGTCCGGCCGCCGCGACGCGGTGATCCTGGCCACCAAGCATTCCGGCGAGGGGTTCCGCCACGCCCGCGGCGGCGCGCCCATCACCGCCGAGACGATCCCGGGCGCGATCGAGGGGTCGCTGCGGCGGCTCGGGACCGACTGCATCGACCTCTACCAGTTCCACTGGCCGAACCGGGGCAGCTACATGTTCCGGCAGAACTGGAGCTACGATCCCTCCGGGCAGGACCGCGCACGGACGCTGGGCAACATGCACGAGACGCTCGAGGCGCTGCGGGCACAGGTGGACAAGGGCAACATCCGCCACTTCGGCCTGTCCAACGAAACCGCCTGGGGCACGGCGCAATGGCTGCGCGCGGCCGAGGCGACGGCCGGGCCGCGCCCCGCCGCCATCCAGAACGAGTATTCGCTGATGTGCCGGCTGTTCGACACCGACCTCGCGGAACTGGCCGTGAACGAGGATGTCGGCCTTCTGGCCTTCTCGCCGCTGGCCGCGGGGCTGCTGACCGGCAAGTACCAGGGCGGCGCGGTGCCCGCGAGCTCGCGCATGACGCTCAACGAAACGCTGGGCGGGCGCGCCACCGCCCGCGCCTTCGCGGCGGTGGACGCCTACCTGGACATCGCGCGGCGCCACGGGCTGGACCCGTCCCGGATGGCGCTGGCATGGTGCCTGACTCGCCCCTTCATGACCTCGGTCATCTTCGGCGCGCGGACGATGGCGCAACTCGACCTTGCACTCGATGCGGCCGAAACAACGCTGTCGCAGGAAGTGCTGGACGAGATCGACGCGGCGCACCGCGCCCACCCGATGCCCTTCTGACCGCCTGGCGCAGCCGGGCCGCTGCCAGGCGGTGCGGCTGCGCCGCGCACGATTCCCGGTGTGAGGGGCCAGCCCCTCACGCTCCCCGGAGTACTTGTGCCAAGGTGAAGACGGGTGTGCCCCCTCGTCTTCATCTTGCCCGAAATACTCCCGCCGGAGGCATCCGCCGGCGGCCGCGCGTGCGGGCGCCAGCGGCAGGGTGCGGTCAGCGGCGCGCGAGCGCGTCCCGGTGCCGGCGCAGGTAACCGGGCAGTTCGCGGGCGGTGACGGCGGCCTCGCGCACGAGGTGGTCGAAATGTGCGGTGATCGCCTGCACCCGTTCGGTGTCGCGGAACGCGAGGTAGTTCCGGCCGATGTAGATCACCGCCAGGAGCGGGCCGAAGACCGTGACCGGGGCCGAGTAGACCCGGCGCGCGTCGAACAGGTAGAGCCGCAGGCGCGGGTAGAGCTGCTCGGTCACCTCGAGGAACCGGTCGATCTGGGCGCGGCGCACCGTGACCGGCAGCCCCTCGTAATAGCCCTCGCCGCGCGCGAAGCTGTCGATCTCGAACATGGGCAGCGCGATCTCGTAGTCCGACTGCGTGCCGCGCATCCACGCCAGCCGGTCGTGCGAGGCCCCGATCGCCTGGTCGGTGCTGCGGCCCAGGTGGGGGGCGTATTCCCATTCCAGCATCGCGCGGGTCTTGAGCATGTCGGGCAGGCCAGCGGGCACGTGGCGGATCTTGTAGCCCGCCGCCTCGCGGTGCCAGGCGAAGATCTGTTCGTCGACCAGCGCGCGCGGCGCCTCGGTCAGCGACAGCGAGGTCGCGAGGATGTCGGCGGCCGTTTCGGGGCGGTCGGTCAGCCCGAGCAGCCAGTCGGCCGAGACGCCGAGGGTCGCGGCGCATTCGCCGACCACCTGCGCGTTGGGCAGGCGCGCCCCGGTGCCGGCGAGCAGCTGCGAGACGGTCGAGCGGTCCACGCCCACGGCGCGGGCCAGCGCGCTCTGGCTGGTGCCGCGCTGGCGCATCGCCTCGGACAGGCGCGTGCGGAACAGGTCGGCCCTTTGCCGTTTGTCGGTTTTTTCACTCATGTGTTCATAAATAACAACATTGCGGAAAAATGTTAACCATATACGGACTCCCGCAGCCGGGCCCGCTCAAGGTAACAAGATGGCGATCAACGAAAACGAGGTGAACGATGGAGACGCGGCAGCGCACGTTGGTGAAGGCTGTTCTTTGGAATGTCCTTGGTCTGGTCACGATGGCCCTTGTCGGGCTGGTCGCGACCGGGTCGGCGCGGCTGGGGGGCATGCTCGCCGTGCTCAACACCGGGGTCGGGCTGTGCTGCTATGTCGTCTACGAACGTGTCTGGGCGCGCATCGCCTGGGGGGTGCGCCGTGGCTGAGCGGGCGCGGGGCGCGCGGATCGAGTGGCCGACGCTGGCGTTGCTTGCGCTGTGCTACGGCGGCTGGGCGCTGGGCACCACATGGGCCGCCGCGGCCTGGCTGCCGCTGGGCATCGTGGTGACGGGGCTGTTCATCGCCTGGCATTCCTCGCTGTGCCACGAGGCGCTGCACGGCCATCCCTTCCGCAACGAGGGTCTGAACGAGGCGCTGGTCTTTCCCGCGCTGACGCTGGTGGTGCCTTACCGCCGGTTCCGCGACACGCACCTTGCCCATCACCAGGATTCCAACCTGACCGACCCCTACGACGACCCGGAATCGAATTTCTGGGACCCTGCCGTGTGGCGGACCCTGCCGGGGTGGGTGCAGGCCGTTCTTCGGGTCAACAACACGCTGGCCGGCCGTCTTGTCCTCGGCCCGCTGATCGGGCAGATCGCCTTCATGGCCGGGGACTGGCGAGCGATCCGCGCGGGCGACCGGGCCGTGGCGCAGGCCTGGCTGGTGCATCTGCCGGCGGCGGCGCTGGTGCTGGCCTGGGTGCTCTGGGCGCCGATCCCGGTCTGGGCCTACCTCCTGTCGGCCTACATCGGGCTGGCGATCCTGAAGATCCGCACCTTCCTTGAACACCGCGCGCACGAACGCGCCAGCGGCCGCACGGTCATCATCGAGGATCGCGGCCCGCTGGCGTGGATCTTCCTCAACAACAACCTTCACGTTGTCCATCACATGCACCCGGCCGTGCCGTGGTACGAACTGCCGCGACTCTACGCCCGCAACCGCGCGCATTACCTGAGCCGCAACGGCGGCTACCTCTACCGCTCCTACGGCGAGATCTTCCGCCGGCATTTCCTGCGCGCGAAGGACCCGGTGCCGCATCCGCTCTGGCCCAGGGAGTGATTCCGGGGCATCACGGGCCGCATGGAGGCCTGGATCATCCTGTCGGTCGCCGCGGCGGCCTTCCAGACGCTGCGGTTCATGCTGCAGAAGCAGCTGAGCATGGGCGCGCTGTCCGCGCTGGGCGCGACATTCGCGCGGTTCGCGTGGTCGGCCCCCTTCGCCGCGCTGCTGGCGGGGGTGGCCCTGGGCGCGACCGGCGCGGGGCTGCCGCGGCTTTCGCCCGCGTTCTGGGCCCATGCGCTGGGCGGGGGGCTGGCGCAGATCCTGGCCACCTGGTGCGTGGTCGCGCTTTTCGCGCGGCGCAACTTTGCCGTGGGCATCACCCTGAAGAAGACCGAGGTGCTGCAGACTGCGCTGGTCGGCTTCGTGCTGCTGGGCGATCGGACGGGACCGGCGGCGCTGGCGGCGATCGCAGGCGGGCTGGCCGGCGTGCTGGTCCTCTCGCGGGGGCCGGACAGTGTCGCGCGGCAGGGCGTATTCAACCGCGCCGCTGGGCTCGGGCTGGCCTCGGGCGCGCTGTTCGCCGTCTCGGCGGTGGGTTACCGCGGCGCGACGCTGGAGGTGGCCAGCGACCTGCCCCTGCTGCGCGCCGTCGTCACGCTGGCGGTTGTGACCGCCGCGCAGGCGATGGGCATGGCCTTCTGGCTGGCGTGGCGCGACCGGGCACAGCTGGCCCGCGTGGCCGCTGCCGCGCGCCCGGGGCTGGCGATGGGGCTTTGCAGCCTTGGCGGCAGCCTGTGCTGGTTCACGGCCTTCACCCTGCAGAACGCGGCGCTGGTCTTTGCGGTGGGGCAGGTGGAGGTGATCTTCTCGCTCGCGGTCTCGGCGCTGGTGTTCCGTGAACGCACGACACTGCGCGAGATGTCGGGCATCGCGCTGCTGACGGCGAGCATCGTGGCGCTGGTGCTGGTCGCCTGACCGTCACAGGGCGCGTTCGTGCCCCGCGCCGCGCAGCCGCAGCAGCAGGCTTTCCTCGTCGTCGTTGCGGAAGAAGGGCACCGTCTCGGGCGGGTTCGGGTCGTGAGCGCGCGCGGCGACCTCGGCCAGCACCACCTCGGTGATGAACGGCAGGTCGAGCGCGCGCGCCTCGGCCAACGGCACCCAGTGCAGGTGCGACAACTCGTCCTGTGCGCCGGAGAAATCGTCGAGGTCGCCGGCGATCTCGCCGGCGTCCACGAGGAAGAACCGCGCATCGAAGCGCCGCGGCCGGCCCGGCGGGGTGATGGCGCGGAAAACGAACTGCAGCGCGTGCGCCGAGGGCCGCAGGCCCTTGGCGGCGAAGTCTTTCCAGTCGGGCGGGGGCGCGTCCCATGCGCCGGGCAAGCCAAGCGCGAGGCCCGTTTCCTCCCACAGTTCGCGGATCGCGGCGGCGGCCAGAGCGTGCGACAGGTCAACGTCGCAATCTTCCTGCAGGCGGGCGGCGCACACGGCCGGCAACGGGCGCGCAAGCGGCACGCGCGCGTCGTCCGTGTCCAGCGCGCCGCCGGGAAAGACGAACTTGCTGGGCATGAAGGCGGCGCCCGATCCCCGCTGGCCCATCAGAACGCGCGGCGCGGTCTCGCGGTCGCGCAGCGCGATGACGGTGGCGGCGTCGCGGATCGCGCTCTTGTCGGTGGTGTCGCTGCTCATGCCTGACCTTTCCGGCGCGAAAGGATCAGCTGTGGTCCCCGCCGAACCCGTGCATCAGCCGGGCCCACTGGAAGGCCACCATCGCCCCCTTCAGCCGCGGCAGAAGGTACAGCGATAGCGTCACGCAGCCAACCGCGAAAATCGTGAACAGGACCAGCGGCTCGGGCCGCCACGTCACGAAGGCGACGTGCAGCAGCGGCGCCATCAGGTGCCCCACGATCAGGATCGTCAGATACGCCGGCCCGTCGTCGGCGCGGTGGTGAAGCAGTTCCTCGCGGCACACCGTGCAGGTGTCGCGGACCTGGAGATAGCTTTTCAGCATCGGCCCCGCGCCGCAGTTCGGGCAGCGCCGGCGCAACCCCTTCCAGACGGCGGGCCACAGCGGGCGTTCCGCAAGCTTTGCCGTTTCGTCGTTCATCGCGTTTCCTTCCAAAACTGCCCCCAACGTGGGGCAACCCGGCGGTCATAGAAAGGCGCGCCGACGTCGTTGCGGCGCCATGTCGCAAACCTGTGCGCGCCGGGGATGAAAAAACCGGCACCTCGCCGCGACGGAAATCTGTCCGGGCCACGTATCAGGTATCGGATGCACGGGGCAATGCCCGCCGCGTCCGCCGAACAAGGCCCGGCATGGCCCGGGTGGACACTTGACAGGAGAGACCGATGACGAAGACGACAGCAATCCTCGCCCTGACCGCCGCGCTGGGTGCGGGCATCTGGATGGTATCCCCGGCCGGTGCACAGGGCATGATGCAGGGATACGGCAAACAGGGCTGCCCGCACGGGATGATGCACGGGATGATGCACGGGGCGCGCCAAGGTGGCATGATGAAGGGCCACGGCCAGGGCGGCGCGATGTTCGATCGCATGGACGTTGACGGCGACGGCAAGATCTCTCGCACCGAGATGACCTCGCCGATGCAGGCGCGGTTCGCGGCCGCCGACGCGGACGGTGACGGCGCATTGACCGAGGAGGAGATCAGCGCGCGGATACAGGCGCGCATGGCCGACCGCGTGGCGCGGATGATGGAGCGCCGCGACGTCGACGGCGACGGCAGGATCACGCTGGAAGAGATGCGTGCGAGCCGTGGCGCGATGATGTTCGAACGCCTGGATGCCGACGGCGACGGCGCCATCTCGGCCGATGAGTTCGACGCCAGGCCGATGCGCGGCCCGCGCGGTGGCCGGAACTGACGTGGCACGGGCCGGCCGGGCGCGCCCGGCCGGCCCGGCGCGATTGTAACCGGCCCACGGGCGGGCTAGGCCGGGATCATGCGGATGCCGCGCGACGCGATGGACCAGGATGCCGAAGGGGCGGACGATGCGCTTGTGGCGCGCTTCGCCGACGGTGATGCCGCTGCCGCGCGGCTGCTCACGCAGCGCCTGGTGCCGCGGGCCTACGCGCACGCAGTGCGGCTTCTGGGCAACCATGCCGAGGCCGAGGACATCGCGCAGGAGGCGATGCTGCGGCTCTGGCGCACCGCACCGCGCTGGCGACCGGGGGAGGCGCGGGTGACGACATGGCTGTATCGCGTGGTCGCCAACCTGTGCACCGACCGGCTGCGGCGGGCCGGGCGCGATTCGTTCGACCTGGACGCCGTGCCCGAGCCGCCCGGTGGCGCGCCGGGGGCCGAGGAGGCCCTGCAGAGTGCCGATCGCGCCGCGGCGCTGCAGGCGGCGCTGGCGCGTTTGCCGCTACGGCAGCGGCAGGCGTTGGTGCTGCGGCACATCGAGGGGCTTGCCAACCCGCGCATCGCCGAGATCATGGAGACCAGCACCGAGGCCGTCGAAAGCCTGACGGCGCGCGGGCGGCGGGCGCTGGCCGCCGAACTCGAAGGCCGGCGCGCGGACCTGGGGTATGACGCATGACCGAGACTGACATGGACAGCACCGCGCTGAAGGCGCATTTCGAGGCCGCGCGGCAGCACGCGCCGTCGCCGCCCGATGCGCTGATGGCACGGGTGATGGCCGATGCCCTGGCCGAGCAGGCGGCGGCGCCGGACGTGGCCGCGCCGGCGCGGGGACGCTGGGCCGAGTTGCTGCGGGCCCTGGGCGGTTGGCCGGCTGTTGCCGGGCTGGCCTGCGCGACGCTCGCCGGCGTCTGGATCGGGGCGTTCCCGCCGGTGGGCCTTCAGACGGCCGCCGGGGGGCTGCTGACGCCCGATGCCGCGCTCTACACCGTCGACGTGATGCCGGCGACGGCATTCGATGCAAGCGAGGGACCGTCGTGATGACCAACGAAACGCAACCGGGGCCGCCCCGCATGAAACTCTGGCTGCGGCTGGTATTGGCGGGATCGCTGGCGTTGAACCTGCTGGTCGTGGGGGCGGTCGCGGGCGCGGTGATCACGCACAAGCCCTGGCGGGGGCACCACGCGCCGCGCCTTGACGGCGTCGGCGGGCCGCTGACCCGCGCGCTGGCGCCCCAGGATCGCCGGGCCATCGCGCGCGGGATGCGGCGGGCCTACCACGACGGGCGCCCGGCCCGCGCCGAGATCCGCGCGGCGTTCGAGGCGCTCATCGCCGATCTCGAGGCCGGTCCGTTTGACGCGGACGCGGTCGCCGCGCACCTGGAACGCCAGCGGTCGGTGCTGGCCGAACGTCTCGCGGTGGGTCAGGAACTGCTGCTCGACCGTCTGAACGAAATGAGCGAGGCCGAACGCGCGGCCTATGCCGGGCGGCTGCGTGCGGTTCTGGCAGAGCATCGCCGCCATCACGGGCGGTGACCGCGGCCGTCAGGCAGCGGAGCGCGTGGCGAAGGTGACCGTGTTGCGCCCGCCGGCCTTGGCGCCGTAAAGCGCGCGGTCGGCGCGGTTCAGCAGGCCGTGGACATCGGGCGACGCGCCGTTGCCCGCCCTGCCCGCGTCCAGGGCCACCCCGATGCTGATCGTGACGGGGATGCGCGCGCCCGCGACCTCAATCGGCGCCTGCCGCACGATGCGGCAAAGCCGTGCGGCGGTCTGCCGGGCGCGCTGGCGGGGGGTGTCGGGCAGCGCGATCAGGAATTCCTCGCCACCGATGCGCGCGAGCAGATCGTCGCCGCGCAGGTTGGCCTGCAACAGCTGGGCCACCCGGCAAAGCACGGCGTCGCCCGCGGCATGGCCGTGGGTGTCGTTGACCTGCTTGAAATGGTCGAGGTCGGCCACCATCACGGCGAACGGCCGTCCCTCCTGCGCCGAGGTTGTCGCCAGCCGGTCGAGGAACGGTAGCGCGTGCCGGCGATTGTAGAGCCCCGTGAGCGGGTCGGTCATTGCCGCGCGCAACCGGTCCTGAATCCGGTCGCGCAGCCGGTCGTTGCGCTGCTTCTGGCGCAGTTGCGCGTCGAGGCGCACCGCGAGTTCCTCCGGGTCGGTGGGCCCGAGCGCGGCATCGTCGGCGCCCATGTCCAGAAGGCGCGCGGCGAGGGCCTGGTCGGGTTCATCGAGGACCGCGACGACGGGGCGGCGCCGGGTCTGCGGCCGCGCCCGCAACTCGGCCAGCATGCGCAGCGCGGATTCGCTGTCGGCGGGCGGCACCGCGAGGATGAACAGATCGGGCGCCGCACCCCCGGACACCGCGCGGATCATCTCGCCCGCGCCGAGGGCGTCGAAATGGTTGCGCCCGGTTTCCGCCAGTTGCGCGCGCAGGCCGCGCGCCGCGCGCGCGTCCGGGGCAACCACCGCCACGCGGCCGGGCGCCGCGAAGGGCGGCGGCGCCTCGGCGAAGCCGTGGGGTTGCACGGTGCCCGCGTGCAGGTGCAGGTCGTCGTCGCCGTGATGGCGGCGCAGAAGGCAGCGCAGCCGCGCCAGAAGAAGCTGTTCCTCGAACGGTTTCTCGAGCACGTCGTCGGCACCGGCGCGCAACGCCGCACGGCGCGACGGCCGGTCGGCGTGTGCCTGCATGAGCACCAGCGGCGTGGCTGCCAGCGCGGGGTCGGCGCGCAACGCGTGGACGAGATCCGCGCCCTGCGCGTCGGGCAGATCGGCGCCGGCCAGCACGAGGTCGGGCCGGGTTTGCGCGGCCAGCGCGCGCGCCTCGGCGCCCGAGGTGGCCTCGGCCACCTCGTAGTAGGCCGCGGCAAGCTTGACCTTTAGGACGATCCTGTTGGTCGCCACCGCGTCGACGATCAGGATTTTGCCTGACATGTGGCCCCGTGCCTTTCCGGTTTGTCGTTTGATTGCTCCGACTATCCGTGGCAGAGGTTAAGAAAACCTTTCCGGGAATTAGGACTGATGAACCCTTCGCGCGACCATGCCGAAACCGTCGGACTGAAGTGCTTGGCCTGGCTGGCGGGCAACGAGGACCTCCTGCCGGTTTTCCTCGGCGCCACCGGCGCGGGCGAGGCCGACCTGCGCGAGCGCGCGCAAGACCCTGAATTCCTTGGCTCCGTTCTGGATTTCGTCATGCTCGACGATGCCTGGGTCACGGATTTCTGCGCATCCGCGGGGCTCGAGCCGAGCGCGCCGATGACCGCGCGCGCGGCCCTGCCCGGGGGCGAGACGGTTCACTGGACATGAACGGCACGTCTCCGCCCGCGGTCATGAAGGTTGACGCGGTCCTGTTCGACAAGGACGGAACGCTTTTCGATTTCCATGCCACCTGGAGCCGCTGGGCGGAGGCGGTGATCGATGAGCTTTCGGGCGGCGACGCGGGCCTGCGGGCGCGCATCGCGGGGGCCATCGGTTTCGACCTCGCCGCCGGCCGCTTCGATCCCGCCAGCCCGGTGATCGCCGGCACGCACCGCGAGGCATCCGAGTTGCTCGTCTCCGTGTTGTCCGGCTGGTCGCTGGCGCAGGTCGAGGATTACCTCGCCCGCCGCGCGGCGCATGCGCCGCTGGAGCCGCCGGTGCCGCTGGTGCCCTTCCTCGAGGATCTCGCGGCGCGCGGGCTGCAACTGGGCGTGGTGACCAACGACACCGAGGCGGGGGCACGGGCGCACCTGCGCACCGCGGGCATCGAGGCGCATTTCGATTTCATCGCCGGGTTCGATTCCGGGCACGGCGCCAAGCCGGAGCCGGGCCCGCTGCTGGCCTTCGCCCGCGCGGCGGGGCATGCACCCGCGCGCGTGGCCATGGTGGGCGACAGCACCCACGACCTGATCGCCGGCCGCGCGGCCGGGATGCAGGTGCTCGCGGTGCTCACCGGCATGGCCGAGGCGCAGGAACTGGCCCCGCACGCCGACGCGGTGCTGCCCGACATCGGCCATATCCCCCGCTGGCTGACGCCATGACGCGCCATCCGCTGTTCGGCCTGGCGCTGGCGACGTTCTCCGCGCTGGTGATCACGCCGGACGCGCTGTTCATGCGGATCTCGGGCATGGAGGGGATCCAGATGGTCGGCTGGCGCGGCACCCTGATGGGACTCGTGCTGCTGACCGCCTGGGGCCTGACCGCCAGGGCACGCGCGCGCGACCTGGGCGCGCTGGCCTCGGGGTTCGGGCTGGTCATCGTGGCCTGCCAGTATTTCAACGCGACGCTGTTCAGCCTGTCGATCGCCGCGGCCCCGGTGCCGGTGGTGCTGTTCGGGGTGGCCACCGTGCCGGTCTTCGCCGCGCTTTTCGCGCGTGCCCTGATGGGCGAGCCGACGCGCCCGGCCACGTGGATCACCATCGCGGCGGTGCTGTCGGGCATCGGCATCGCGGTCTTCGGCGACGCGGGGGAGGACATCGCGCTCAACCGTGCGGCGCTGCGCGGGGCGTTGGGCGGGCTGGGCGTCGCCGCGGTGCTCGCGCTCAACTTCGTGGTGCTGCGCGCGCGCCCCGACCTGCCGATCCTTCTGCTGATCGGCACCGGGGCGTTGCTGGCGGGGCTGACGGGCACGGCCGTGACCGGCCCGGCGGCGATGAGCCAGGGGACTGTCTGGGCGATCGCGGTGACCGGGCTGGTGATCCTGCCGGTCTCGTTCTTCGGGCTGTCGCTGGCATCGCGCTACACCCAGGCGGCCAACGTGAGCCTTCTGCTGCTGCTCGAGACGGTGCTGGGGCCGTTCTGGGTCTGGCTGGGCACCGGCGCGGCGCCCACCCCGATGATGGTGCTGGGCGGGGCTGTCGTGATCGTGAGCCTGGCGGTCTATCTTCTGGTCACGGGGCGGCGAAGGCTTCAAAAAACGACAGGATAAGTCGCAAAACGGCACACGCGCCCCGGGGGCGGAGTGGTTCCATGGCATGTGACGCAACCAGGGAGAGCTCACATGGCGACAGCGGCAGCACGCAAACGACGCGGTGGCGGCCGCGCGGGCAACGCCGCGCGGCGCGGGGGTGCGGCGATCGAACAGATGCCTTGGTCACCGCCCGTCAACATCGACCGGCCGACCGAGCCGCTGGACGAGGCCGGCGTCCAGGCCATCCACGACGGCGCGATGCGCATCCTCGAGGAAATCGGCGTGGCGTTCCTGCACCCCGAGGCCGTGGAGATCCTGCGCGCCTCGGGCGGCTGCGACATCGAGGGCGAGAACGTCCGCATGGGCCGCGATTTCGTGATGGAGATGATCGCGAAGGCACCGGGCAGCTGGACCATCACGCCGCGCAACCCCGACCGCGCGATCACGCTGGGCGGCACGAACCTGTTGTTCGGCAACGTGTCGTCGCCGCCCAACTTCTGGGACATGGAGCTGGGCCGCAAGATGCCCGGCACGCGCGAGATGTGCCGCAACTTCCTCAAGCTCAGCCAGTTCTTCAACTGCATCCACTTCGTCGGCGGCTACCCGGTCGAGCCGCAGGACATCCACGCCAGCGTGCGTCACCTCGATGTTCTCTACGACAAGCTCACGCTGACCGACAAGGTCGCCCATGCCTACGCGCTGG
Source organism: Roseovarius salinarum (assembly GCF_002834145.1). Taxonomy (GTDB): domain Bacteria; phylum Pseudomonadota; class Alphaproteobacteria; order Rhodobacterales; family Rhodobacteraceae; genus Roseovarius; species Roseovarius salinarum. Next base: position 12,397 of record NZ_PHNT01000023.1, read on the forward strand.
GGCGCGAGCGGGTGGACGACGTGATGGAGATGGTGCGCATCTCCGGCGGGTTGAGCCACGAGGATTTCGAGGCAACGCCGCGGATGTACACCAACATCAACTCGACCTCGCCGCTCAAGCACGACTACCCCATGCTCGACGGCTGGATGCGGCTGGCCGAGCGCAACCAGGGCCTGATCGTCACGCCATTCACGCTCGCCGGTGCCATGGCGCCGGTGACCATGGCCGGCGCGGTGGCGCAAAGCCTGGCGGAATCGCTGTGCGCGGTGGTGCTGGCGCAGGTGATCCGCCCGGGCGCCTGCACGGCGATCGGCACCTTCACCTCGAACGTGGACATGAAATCGGGCGCGCCCGCCTTCGGCACGCCCGAATACATGCGCGCCACGCAGATGACCGGGCAGCTGGCGCGGTTCTACGGGCTGCCCATGCGCGCCAGCGGCGTCTGCGCGGCCAACGTGCCCGACGGGCAGGCGATGTGGGAGACCTCCAACAGCCTGTGGGCGGGCGTGCAGGCGGGGGCCAACATGATCTATCACGCCGCCGGCTGGCTGGAGGGCGGGCTGATCGCGAGCCCCGAGAAATTCGTGATGGACTGCGAACTGTTGCAGCAGGTGCAACGCTACATGGACCCCAAGCTGACGGCCACGACGCCCGAGGACATCGCGGTGGACGCGATCGCCGAAGTGGGCGGGCAGGGGCATTTCTTCGGCATCGAGCACACGCAGGAGCGTTACACCACCGCTTTCTACCAGCCCTACCTGTCGGACTGGCGCAACTACGAGGCGTGGGAGGCCGCCGGCGGCATCTGGACGGCGCAGCGCGCCCACCAGGTCTATCGCGACATCCTCGCGGGGTTCGAGGCCCCGGTAATGGACCCGGCCGCGCAGGAAGAGCTGTCCGCCTTCGTCGAGCGGCGCAAGGCCGAGGGCGGCGCGCCCACGGACTTCTGACGCCGGGCCG
>NZ_PHNT01000023.1:13399-28524 GCF_002834145.1 Roseovarius salinarum
GGCCGGGCATCTTGTCGAAAATTGAACATGTTGAGCGGATCTTAAGGCCTTTCGCTTCATCCTTGCGGCCGGGTTCGGAGACGAGGGGCGGTATGCATGGCCTGATCAACAAGGCGATCGAGCGTTTCCTGCGCGAAACCTACGGCGACGCGTGCTGGCAGGACATCGCCCGGGCGGCCGGGACACCCGAGGCCGGCTTCGAATGCATGCTCGTCTACGACGCGGCGGACACCTTTCGTCTGCTCGATGCCGCGCAGGCCCAACTCGACAAGCCGCGCGCGCAGATCCTCGAGGATATCGGCACCTTCCTGGTGTCCCATCCCGGGCTGGAATCGCTGCGCCGCCTGCTGCGCTTCGGCGGTGATGATTTCGTCGAGTTCCTGCATTCGCTCGACGACCTGCCGGAACGCGCGCGGCTCGCGGTGCCCGACCTCGACCTGCCGCGGATCGAGTTGCGCGAGCATGCCGCCAACCATTACAGCGTCATCAGCGAACACGGGTGGCCGGGGTTCGGGCGCGTCATCGTCGGGCTGCTGCGGGCAATCGCCGACGACTACGGCGCGCTGGTGCTGCTCGACCACAAGGGCGGGCGCGAGGGCACCGAGGTCGTCGAGGTGCGGCTTCTGGAACAGGCCTTTGCCAAGGGGCGCGCGTTCCACCTGGGCGCGCGGACGGGATGAAACGGGCCGGTTTCACCCCCGCCGGCGGGCGCGTCCTCGACGCGCTTTGCCCGATGCACGCGCTGATCGACTCCACGGGTCACATCCGGCATGCCGGCCCGACGCTGGACAAGGTGCGCCCGGGCGGGCAACTGGCCGGCCAGCGCTTCCTCGAGGTTTTCGAGCTGCGGCGGCCGCGGATCGCGGGCACCATGGCCTCGCTGCGCGACGCGGCAGGCACCAAGCTGCACCTGCGCCTGCGCGCGCGGCCGCACACCGCGCTCAAGGGGCTGCTGGTGCCGTTGCCCGACGACGCGTCGCTGGGGCCGCCGGGCGGCGCGGTGATCAACCTGTCCTTCGGCATCTCGGTGGTGGACGCGGTGCGCGATTTCGCGCTGACCAGCGCCGATTTCGCCGCAACCGACCTGACCGTCGAGATGCTTTATCTCGTCGAGGCGAAGTCGGCCGCGATGGACGCGTCGCGCCGCCTGAACCTGCGGCTCCAGGGCGCCATGATCGCCGCCGAGGAGCAGGCATTCACCGACACGCTGACCGGGGTCAAGAACCGCCGCGCGATGGATCACGTACTGCGCCGGCTGGCGGCGGCCGGAACGCCGTTCGCGCTGATGCAGCTCGACCTCGATTTCTTCAAGGCCGTCAACGACCGGCTCGGCCACGCCGCGGGCGACCACGTGCTGCAGCGGGCCGCGCGGGTCATGGTGGACGAAACCCGCGCCTGCGATACCGTCGTGCGCGCGGGCGGCGACGAATTCGTCCTGATCCTCGACGGGCTGACGGACACCGACCGCCTGTCGGGGATGGCCGACAGGCTGATCGCGGAACTGGAGCGGCCGGTGCGCTTCGACGGGCAGGACTGCCGGATCTCGGCGAGCATCGGTATCGCGCGCTCGATCGACCTCGTCTCGCCGGACCCCGAGGCGGTGATGCACGCCGCCGACATGGCGCTTTACGCCGCCAAGGGCGCGGGTCGGGGCCGGCACCGGCTTTTCGTTGAGGGAACGACGCCACCGGCCGCGCCGCGGTGAGGCTGGGCGCCGTCAGCCGGAAAACCCGATCCGGTGCAGGTGGATCTCGAAGGTCGGGTGCATTTCGGCGTTGACCAGCCCGGGGCGGGCGTGGCGGTACACCGACCGCCAGTAGGGCTGGATGATCACGCCCTCGTCGCGCAGGATCTGCTCGAGCCGCCGCATCTGCGCGCGCCGGTCGTCCGCGTCCGCGATCGACATCGCCTCGGCCAGGGTCGCGTCGAACGCGGCGTTCGAGAAGCCGGTTTCGTTCCATGCCCCGCCCGAGCGGTAGGCCAGCGCCAGGACCTGCACGCCCAGCGGGCGCATGTTCCAGTTGGTCGAACTGAACGGGAAACGCATCCAGTCGCGCCAGAACGTCCGCCCCGGCAGGCGCCGGCGGCGCACCCTGATCCCGGCGTCCGACAGAAGCGCCGCGACGGCGTCGGCGGTGTTGTTGCGCCACTCGTCGTCGATCGACACCAGCTCGTGCTCGAAGTCGGCCATGCCGGCCTCGTCCAGCAGAGCGCGCGCCCTGGCCGGATCGTACTCTGGCGGGCCGATGTCGGCATACTCGGGGTGGATCGGGCAGACGTGATGGTTCTCGGCCACGCGGCCGAGGTCGGCGTAGCCCAGCTCGAGGCAGATCGCGTTGTCCACCGCCAGCGCCAGCGCGCGGCGCACGCGCACGTCGGCGTAGGGCTTCATCCCGTCCACCTCGGCGTGCTGGTTGCCGCGGATGACGATGGTGTTGGCGGTGAAGGCCTCGCTCTTCTGCCAGCCGACATCGTCGAACACGGGCACGAAGTTGCCGGTGGATTCATAGGTCATGTCGATCCGGTCGGCGCGCGCCGCTTCCACCGCCGAGGCCGGGTCGGTGCCGGTGTCGATGAACTCGACCCGGTCGAGATAGGGGCCACCAAGGACGGGTGTGCCCCACCAGTCGCGGTCCGGGTCCCGCTCCAGCACGCACCGCTCGCCGACGACCAGTTCCACCGGCCGGTAGGCGCCCGTGCCCACGCCGTGCGCGAACGGGTCGCCGCCGTCGTAGGTTTCGTCGACGACCGCCGCGGGGTAGTCCGCCATGCCCGCGATCAGCGTGATGTCGGGCTTTGGCAGGTGCAGCCGCACCGTCAGCTCGCCCGTCACCTCGATCACGCCCTCGGCCGCGCGGCCGCTGTCCGGGTCGATGAGCGTGGCGAAACGTCCGGCCATCGAATTGGCCTCGACCGTGCTGTCGCACCAGCGGCGGATGTTGCGCGCCACGTCGCGGGCGGTGAAGGGTTGGCCGTTGCTCCAGGTCACGCCGGGTCGGACATGCAGCGTGTATTCGGTGGCGTCCGCGTTGACCTCCCAGCTTTCCAGCAACATGGCCTCGAAGGTGCTGTCGCGGGTGTACTGCACCAGGTATTCCAGAAAGCCGCGGCACAGGTTGCCCTGCGGGCTCCAGTCGAAGGTGCGCGGATCGCCGAGTGCGCGCACGTCCTGCTGGATGCGCAGCGTGCCGCCCTGCGCGGGGGTGGCCGCGTGCGCGGCCGGCGGGGCCAGCCCCAGGAGCCCGTAGGCGGCCGCGGCGCTGGCGCCGAGGGTCGTGGCGCGCGCGAGGAACTCGCGCCGATCCATCCGCCCGTCCAGGCAGTCGCGCGCGAACATCGGCACCGCGTCGTGCAGGGGTCTGCCGTTGATCGTGTCGCGGGTCATGCCGCTTTCTCCGACTGGGTCGCTCGAACGACCTCCGACCGACAGGGTAGTTCACGACCCGCCGCGCGGCAAGCGGGTGCCGCCCGGGTTGACCGGGAACGAACAGGGGTGTACGGATCAATGCAACCCTGTATGGAGTTCGCGCAATGACCCTCATGTCCACACCGGAACAGGCGGACCGCCCCGCGCGCCTGGGCATGGCCGACTGGATCGGCGCGGCGCTGGCAGTGCTGGCCGAATCGGGGATCGAGGCGGTGCAGATCACCGCGCTGGCCCGGCGGCTGGGCGTGACGCGCGGCAGTTTCTACTGGCATTTCGCGAACCGCGAGGCGCTGCTCGAGGCGCTCGTCGCGGAATGGCGCGCGCTCAACACCGGGGTGATGCTGGAGGCGGTGGCGGACACCGGGACGCTGGAGGACGGGATCCTCGCGCTGTTTGCCGTCTGGGTCGACCACACGCGGTTCGACCCGCGGCTGGACCAGGCGATCCGCGACTGGGCGCGGCACGACGCGGGCCTGCGTGCCACGGTCGCGTCCGAGGACGACGCAAGGGTCGCGGCCATCGCCGATTTCTTCGGCCGGCACGGGTTCGCGCCGACCGAGGCGTTCATCCGTGCCCGCGTGCTCTATTTCACGCAGGTCAGCTACTACGCGCTGGACATCGGCGCGCGCGAACCGCTGGCCGAGCGCTCGGGCTACCTGGGCGCCTATTTCCGCGCCTTCACCGGCCGCGAGATCGACCCGGCCGCGGCGCAGGCCTTTCTCGACATCCACGGGGCAGCGGAGCGTGACCCATGACCACACGGACCACATCGCGCCGGCGCGGGCGGGCGGCCAAGCGCCGCGACGCGGCGACCGCGCGTTTCGACGCCGCCTGGCGGCACTGGCACAACCCCTATCCGCCGGTCGAACAGTTCCGCGAGGACGAGATCGAGGCGATCCACGACGCCTCGATGCGCGTGCTGTCGGATACCGGTGTCCGGGTTCTCAACGCCGAGGCGCGCGAGATGCTGCTGGCGGCGGGCATGGCGCGCGGGGCCGGCGACGACGTGATCCGCTTCGACCCCGACCTGGTGGCCGAACTGGTGGCCGGGGCCCCGTCGCATGTCACGCTGCACGGGCGCGGCCCCGACCGCGCGGTGCGCGTGGGCGGGCGCGACGTGGGCGTATGCACCACCGGCGGCACGCCGAATTTCTCGGACCTCGCCGGTGGGCGGCGGCCCGGCACGCTGGCGGCACTGGAGGACCTTTGCCGCGTCGCGCAGGGCTATGACGTGATCCACATGATCGGCCCCTTCATCGAGCCTCAGGACGTGCCCCCAAACCTGCGCCATTACGCCATGACGCGCGCGGTGGTCACGCTGACCGACAAGGTGCCCTTCGTGTTCTTCCGCGGCGGCGAGGCGGTCGCCGACGCCTTCGAGATCATACGGCTGGCGCACGGCATGACCGAGGACGCGTTCCGCGACACGCCCGTCTGCTATGCCGTGGCGAACTCCAATTCGCCACTGCAACTTGATGACCTGATGTGCCGCGGCATCATCGACGCCGCCCGCGCGGGACAGATGATGATCCTGACCCCGTTCACGCTGGCGGGGGCCATGGCGCCCGTGACGCTGGCCGGTGCGCTTGTGCAGCAGAACGCCGAGGCGCTGGCGGGGCTGGCACTGGCGCAGCTCGCGCGGCCCGGGGCGCCGGTGTGCTACGGCAGCTTCACCTCGAACGTGGACATGAAGACCGGCGCGCCCGCCTTCGGCACGCCGGAATACGTCAAGGCGGCCTTCGCCTCCGGCCAGCTGGCGCGGCGCTACGGCGTGCCGCTGCGGTCGTCGGGGGTGACGACCTCGAACGCACCGGACGCGCAGGCCGCCTACGAGATGCAGATGTCGCTGTGGGGCGCACTGATGGGCGGGACCAACATCCTGCTGCACGGCGCGGGATGGCTGGAAGGCGGTCTGACGGCCTCGGCCGAGAAGTTCGTGATCGACATAGAGATGCTGCGCATGTTCGCAGAGCTGTTCAAGCCGGTGGAGGTCAGCGAGGCCACGCTGGGCGTGGACACCATCGCCGAGGTCGGCCACGGCGGGCATTTCTTCGGCACGCAGCACACGCTCGAGCGGTTCGAGAGCGCGTTCTATTCGCCGCTCCTGTCGGACTGGCGCAACTACGAATCCTGGGTCGAGGGCGGGGCGGTGGACACCGCCACGCGCGCTGCCCGTATCTACCGTGAGGCGGTCGCCGGCCACACGCCGCCGCCGCTCGACCCCGCGCGGCAGGAAGCGATCGACGCCTTCATCGCCCGGCGCACCGAGGAGGGCGGCGCAGACATCAGCCGCTGAACCAATCTGGAGGGCGCGCAGCCCGCGCTGCACCTTCTGAAGCTGTGCGGCAATTCGGTGCGTGGTCATGCGTCGGCCGGCAACCCGGGTCAGCCGGCAAGCTGAGGGAACGACGCGCTGGCGAAAGCTCACGCACGGGGCGTGGGGCCTGGTGCGGTTTCCTGGCGCAACGCGTTGGCCAGCGCGGCGGGGTAGTCGGTGATGATCCCGTCGATCCCCCAGCCGGCCAGGCGCCGGGCGGTGGCGATTTCGTTGATCGTCCAGGCGAAGACGGCGAAGCCGCGCGCCCTTGCGGCGGCCACGCGCGAGCGGGTCAGGTCGCCCCAGAACGGCGCCCAGATCGAGCAGCCCAGCGCCGCCGCCCCGTCCAGCAGCTCGCCTGCGCCGGTCGCGCGCCCCAGCCCCGCGAGCCAGGGCGAACCGGCATAGACCGTGCGGGCGGCCTCGGCGCCCGGTGCCTCGGCGGTCAGCGCCGACAGGCGGGCACCGGGCCGGAGCCGCAGGATTTCGCGCAGAACGCGCCAGTCGAACGACTGGTAGATCACATCGGGCGCGGCCGGCTGCTCCGGGACCTCTCCAAGCACGGCCGCGGCCAGTTTCGCGGGTGGCGTGCATGGGCCGGGGCGCTCGGGGTCGCTCTTGATCTCGACGAGCAGGCCGGCGTTGCTTCCCGCCACCCGGTCAACCACCTCGGCCAGCCGCGGCACGCGTGCGCCGGGGCAGGGGGTCTGGCCGGGAAAGGCGCGCGCGACGGCCGAGCCGGGCCGGGCGGCGCCGATGTCGAAGCGTGCGAGCTCCGCCCATGCCAGATCGGCGACGCGGGGTGCGTCCCCGGCCACCCGGGCGCCGCCGGGTGCGCGCGCCAGGTCGCCCGACAACACCGGGTCATGCACGACGGCGGGGACGCCGTCGGCGGTCACCTGCACGTCGATTTCCACCAGATCGGCGTCGGCGGTCAGCGCGTCGTCCACCGCCGCGAGCGTGTTCTCGGGCCGCGTGCCGCGCGAACCGCGGTGCCCGATCACCAGCGGGACCCGGGGCGCAAGGGATGTGCCGCTCACGTCAGGCGCTGGCCGTCGGTACGGCTGAACAGGTGCAGCTCCGCGGGGTCCACGCCCAGGCGCAGCGTGTCGCCCGGTCCGGGCAGCTCGGTGCCGGCAAGGCTGGCGATCACCTCGGTCTCGCCGTCGTCCAGCAGGCCGTGCACGTTGGCCGTCGCGCCCAGCCGTTCGACCACGCGGACGCTGACCGCCAGCGGACCGCCCGGCTCGGGGTGCAGTGCCTCGGGGCGCACGCCGACGATGGCGCGCCCGGCCGCGTGATGCAGCCCGGCCGCCTCGGCCAGGGCGGCGCCGGCGCCGGGCGAGAGCATGTTCATCGGCGGCGAGCCGATGAAGCCCGCCACGAACAGCGAGGCGGGCTGCGCGTAGACTTCCATCGGCGGGCCGATCTGTTCGATCCGGCCGGCGTTCATCACCACCAGCCTGTCGGCCAGGGTCATCGCCTCCTGCTGGTCGTGGGTGACGTAGATCGAGGTCGTTCCAAGCCGCTGCTGAAGGTCGCGGATCTCGACCCGCGTCTTGACCCGCAGCTTGGCGTCGAGGTTCGACAGCGGCTCGTCGAACAGGAACGCCGCCGGGTCGCGCACGATCGCCCGGCCCATCGCCACCCGTTGGCGCTGGCCGCCCGACAACTGGCGCGGCTTGCGGTCGAGGAACTCGGTCAGCCCCAGCATGTCCGCGGCCACCGCGACCTTTTCCGCGATCTCCGCGGTCGGCATGCCGCGGTTCTTCAGCCCGTAGGCCATGTTCTTGAACACGCTCATGTGCGGGTAGAGCGCGTAGTTCTGGAACACCATCGAGATATCCCGCCGCGCGGGCTCGAGGTCGTTGACGCGCCGCCCGTCGATGGTGATCTCGCCGCCCGTCACCTCCTCGAGGCCTGCCACCATGCGCAGCAGTGTGGACTTGCCGCAGCCCGAGGGGCCCACCAGCACGCACAGCTCGCCCGCGCCGATATCGAGCGACAGGCCCGGGATCGTGGCCTCGGCCGCGCCGGGATAGACCTTGCGCACCTCGCTGAGCCGGATGTCGGACATCTGGGGGGTTCCTTTCGTTACTTCTCGACTTCGACGAGGCCGCGCACGAACAGCCGCTGCATCGCGAGGATCACGACCACCGGCGGCAGCAGCGCGAGGATCGCGGTGGACATGATGAGGTGCCATTGCGGCGTCTCCTCGCCCGCGTTGGCCATGCGCTGGATGCCCATCACGACGGTGTAGTAGCTTTCGTCGGTGGTCACGAGCAGCGGCCAGAGATACTGGTTCCAGCCGTAAATGAACAGGATCACGAAAAGCGCGGCGATGTTGGTCCGCGACAGCGGCACGAGGATGTCGCGGAAGAACTTCAGCGGCCCCGCGCCGTCGATGCGCGCGGCCTCGGTCAGCTCGTCGGGGACGGTCATGAAGAACTGGCGGAACAGGAAGGTGGCGGTGGCCGAGGCGATCAGCGGGATCGACAGCCCGGCGTAGCTGTTGAGCATCCCCAGCTGCGCCACGACCTCGTAGGTGGGCAGGATGCGCACCTCGACGGGCAGCATCAGCGTGATGAAGATCGTCCAGAACGCCAGGACCCGGAACGGGAAGCGGAAATAGACGATGGCGAAGGACGACAGCAGCGAGATCGCCAGCTTGCCCAGCGTGATCGCCAGCGCCATGATCGTCGAGTTCATCAGCATCAGTCCGATGGGCGGCGCACCGGCGGTCGACAGACCGTCGCCCAGCACGGTGGCATAGTTCGTCCACATCTGGTCACCCGGCAGCAGCGGCAGGCCGCTGTTGACCTCGCGCGCGGTGTGGGTCGAGGCGACGAAGGCCAGGTAGATCGGGAACACGAACACAGCCGCGCCCAGGATCAGCACGGCGTGCTGCACGACCAGCAGGAGGGGGCGGCGTTCGACCATCAGTATTCCACCCGGTTCTCGAGGTAACGGAACTGGATCGCCGTCAGCGCGATCACGATCACCATCAAGACCACCGACTGCGCCGCCGAGGACCCGAGGTTGAGCCCCTCGAAGGCGTCGCGCCAGACCTTGTAGACAAGGATCACGGTGTCGTTGCCCGGCCCGCCCGAGGTGGTGGCGTGCACGATCCCGAAGGTTTCGAAGAATGCGTAGACGACGTTGACGACCACCAGGAAGAAGGCCGTCGGCGACAGCAGCGGCAGCTGGATCGTCCAGAACCGCTTCACGGGGCCGGCGCCGTCGATCGCCGCCGCCTCGGTCAGCGAGCGCGGGATCGCCTGCAGCCCGGCGAGGAAGAACAGGAAGTTGTAGCTGACCTGCCGCCAGGCCGCGGCGATCACGATCAGCGTCATCGCGTCGCCGCCGTCCTGGTAGTGGTTCCAGTCGTAGCCCACCGCGTCGAGCGCGTAGGCGGCGATGCCGATGGTGGGATTGAACAGGAACCACCACAGAACGCCCGCCACCGCGGGCGCCACGGCATAGGGCCAGATCAGCAGCGTGCGATAGGTCGTCGCCTGCCGGACCACGCGGTCGGCCATCACCGCCAGAACCAAGGCCACGCCCATCGACAGCCCCGCGACCATCGCGCTGTAGACGACGGTGGTGACGAAGCTTTCCAGGTAGAGCGGGTCGTTGAACAGCTTGGCGAAATTGGCCAGCCCGACGAATTCGGTCTTCAGCCCGAAGGCATCCTGCCGCAGCACCGACTGGTAAAGTGCCTGGCTGGCCGGCCAGATGAAGAAAACCAGCGTGATCGCGATCTGGGGGGCGACCAGCAGGTAGGGCAGCCAGCGGTGGCGGAAGGTGACTTTCTTGGTGCGCACGGGCGGCCTCCGGGACTCGAAGGGGCGGGCCGCGCCGGCCCGCCCCGTGACTGGCCTGTCGGCTCAGGAATTGGAGTCTTCGAACTCGCGCAGCAGGTCGTTGCCGCGATCGGCCGCGTTCTCCAGCGCCTCGGCGGCGCTCTGGTTGCCGGCCCAGAGGTCTTCCAGCTCCTCGTTGATGATGTCGCGGATCTGGACGAAGTTGCCGAAGCGCAGGCCGGAGGAGTTCGCCGTCGGCTCGTTCAGCGACAGCTGCTTGATCGCGGTGTCGGTGCCCGGCTCCTCCTCGTAGAAGCCCTGCTCCTGGCTCAGCTCGTAGGCGGCCGTGGTGATGGGCACGTAGCCGGTGGACTGGTGCCAGTCGGCCTGAACCTCGGGCTGCGACATGTAGTCGAAGAACTCGGCCACGCCCTGGTAATCGCCGTCGTCATGGCCGTCGAGCACCCACAGCGTCGCGCCGCCGATGATCGAGTTCTGCGGCGCGTCGGCGGCGTCGGTGTTCAGCGGCAGCATCGACTGGCCGAACTCGAACTCTGCCTGGTCCTTGATCGAGGCGTAGTAGGCCGAGGAGTTCATCCACATCGCGCATTCGCCCGAGGTGAAAAGCGGCAACGAGTCGCCGCGGCGGCCGCCGTACTTGAAGGTGCCGTCCTCGGTGCTGTCGGCGATGCGCTGCAGCAGGTCGGTCAGGCTTTCGGATTCGTCGATCACCAGCTCGGTGTCGAGCCGGGCAAAGCCGTTTTCCTTCGTGCCGATCGGCGCGTCGTGCCAGGCGAGATAGTTCTCGATCATCACCCACGACTGCCAGCCGAAGGAGAAGGCGCAGTCGTGCCCGGTCTCCTGCAGCGCCTCGCCGGCCGCGAACATCTCGTCCCAGGTGCTCGGTACCTCGTCGATGCCCGCCTGCTCCAGCAGGTCGGCATTGTACCACAGCACCGGGGTGGAGCTGTTGAACGGCAGCGACAGCAGCTTGCCCTCGGGCGTGGAGTAGTAGGAGCGCACGGCCGGCAGATAGGCGTCGGCGTTCCAGTCGATGTCGGCGTTTTCCATGAGCGCGTGAACCGGCTTCACGGCACCCTCGGCGGCCATCATGGTGGCGGTGCCGACCTCGAAGACCTGCACGATGTGGGGCTGCTCGCCGGCGCGGAAGGCGGCGATCGCGGCGGTCATGTTCTCGGTGTAGTTGCCCTTGTAGGTCGGCACCACCTTGAAGTCGTCCTGGGATTCGTTGAAGCCGGTGGCGATTTCCTCGACCTTCTCGCCGAGGGCGCCGCCCATGGCGTGCCAGAACTGGATTTCGGTCTGGGCGGCCACGGGTGTGGCGCCCAGCGCCATGAGCGTGGCGATGGCCGTCGCGGAACGGGTCAGTGTCATGTGTGTTCTCCGAATGGACCGGTGTGAGAAGCCTTGGCGGGTCGCGTGGCTGTCACGCGACCATGACAAACTAGAAGCACCGGCCCGAATATGTTTCAAATGAAGTTATGATGACATCAGCTATAACACGGCGTTATGGCGCTGGCCCGGGGCGAAGCGCATGACCGACCGCGCTGCCCTCGGCGCCGAGGTGCGCCTGCGCCAGCTCGAGGCGTTCCAGGCCGTGGCCCAGACCGGGAGCTACACGCGCGCGGCCGACCTCCTGGGGATCTCACAGCCTGCGGTCAGCCGGCTGGTGCATTCGCTGTCGGCCGCCACCGGGCTGACGCTGTTCAACCGTGCCGCCGGCGTGGCCGAGCCGACCCCCGAGGCACGCTTGCTGCTGGCCGAGGCGGGCCGCGTCCTCGAAACGGTGGCGGGGTTCGAGCAACTGCACCGCGACATCCTCGAACAGCGCGCAGGACAGCTGCACATTGCCTGCCTGCCGGGGTTCGCCACGACGCATCTGCCCGGCGTGCTGGCCGATTTCCTCAGGTCGCGGCCACAGGTGCAGGTCACGCTGGAACCCGACCGGCCCGAGCGCATCCTCGACTGGATCATCGCCGACAACTGTGACGTTGGCCTGACCTCGGACTTTCCCGGCCACCCGGCGGTGCACGCGCGGCGCATCCCGGTGCGCACGGTCTGCATCCTGCCCCCGGGCCACCCGCTTGCCGCCCAGGACGAGATCGTGCCCGCCGACCTGCGCCACGAGCGGCTGATCCACACCAAGCCCGACGATCCTTTCTTCCAGTCGGTGCAGGCCGCGTTCCAGCAATGCGGTGTGACGCCTGCCACCGGGGTTGAGACGCGCCAGTTCGGGGCCGCGTGCCGGCTGGTCGCCGAGGGCTTCGGCGTGTCCATCGTCAGCGTGCTCGACGCGCAGGAGTTCGCCCGCACCGGCATCGTGAGCCGGCCGTTCTTCCCGAGGGTGCATCACAACCTCGACGTCCTGCATTCGCGCCTTTCGCGGTCTTCCATGATCGGGCTTGAGTTCATCGACGCCTTCGTGGCCAGCCTGTCGCACGCACGCGCCGATCCTGCCTGAAGGGGCGCACCCGGCCCGGTCGGGATCGGCACGCGACCGGCGGAATTCCCCGCCGACCGGGCGGCGGGCTTGATCCGCACAGCCGGAGCATGCACGGTGGCTCGAGATACCCGGGCAACGGGTGGTGTCGGCAAGCCTTTGAATGTTCAGGAAGAACGCGGGCCGGCCGGTGCTGCGTGCCGGCGACTGGATTTCGGGAGGGTGACGGGTGAGGGACGGAAGAACACATCTCGTGGCCTGGCTGGTGGCGCTGACCGTGGCCGGCGCGGCCGGCGGCGCCTTGGCCGGCCCCTGTGGCACCGACGCGGCCGCCGCGACGGCGCAACTCCATCCCCTGCCGCACGAAGGCCGGTGGGGGTTCGTCGGCAAGGACGGCGAATGGCGACTGGCCCCGCGCTGGCAACAGGTGCGGCCCTTTTCCGAAGGCCGCGCGGCCGTTCAGACCGGTGACGGCTGGGGCGTGATCGACCACGACGGCCGCTACGTCGTCGAGCCGGGCGCGCGCGATGCCGACCGGGTCGTGGTCGACGGCACGGCCCATGCCCTGTCTCCCTACAAGCCGGCGGCGCAGGGCTGCATCGCGGCCACGCCGGCGGGCGGCACGCCGCATTACCTGACCGTCGATGGCACGCGGTGGGACCCGCCTGCGCTGGCCGGGCGGGACGTGCGCGACCTCGGGTCGTTTTCCGAGGGACTTGCCTGGGTGCGCGTGGCCCGCGACGGCGACACCGCCGTTGGCTGGATCGACACTGCCGGCGAAATGGCGATCGCGCCACGGTTCCACGACGGCGGCGATTTCGCGGACGGCCGTGCGCCTGCCGCCATCGACCCCGACAGCCGCGCCTACATCGACACCGCCGGAGATCCGGTGTTCCCGCACAAGTTCCTGTTCGTCAGGGCCGGCCCCTATGCCGATGACCGCGCGCCGGTCACCTTCGACGGGCAGACCGGCTACATGGGGCCCGAGGACTGGGAGATCGAGCGGATCGTGATGCCCGACGGCACCGAGGAACGTATCGCCGCGGCCGCCCCGTTCTCGGCCGGGCTGGCCACGGTGCACCCCGATACCCCGATGATCAGTGACCTTGCCGTGATCGACAGCTCCGGCAAGGTGGCGTTCCGCGCCCGGCATTGCGCGGTCGCCGGCCTGCCGCTGTTCCGCGACGGCCTGCTGCCGGTCGTGCAGCCCGACGACGGCGCCCGCTGCCCGCGGGGGGACACGATCGCGTTCGAAGGACCGGGCGACGCGCGCGGCGCGGCCCGGACGCTGCCGTGGATCCTGCCCGGCGAAGGGCTGCGCCTGCTCTGGCACGACACCTCCGGCAATGCCGTGATCGACTCCGGGGCCTGCCGCCGCCCGCCGGGCATGGCGCCGCTCGCCGCGACGGAACAGGACGGCAGCCTGGCCGCCGGCGGCTACACGATGTCGGTTCACGGGGACTTGGCCGGGACACCCCCGCCCGCGCGCGCCGACCATCCCTGCAACCGCTCGCTGTTCCGCATGGCCGACAACACCGCGACGAACGCGAAGGGCCCGTGGCTGGTCCGGCTGCAGGGGGCGGGCCGGTGGCAGGACAAGCCAGTGGGCCTGTCCCTGGCCATCGAACTGCCGCGGGGCGCCGCGCCGGGCCCTTATCCCGTCGGCGAGGAGGGCGACACGGTTCAGGCCAACCTCTGGGTGGGCCGCGCCGACGGGGCCGGCCCCGAGGCGCCACGCCCGCCGTCGTTCACGCGGGCAACCGGCGGTGAGTTCACGCTTGAGAAACGCGACGCGGCGTCGGCCTCGGGCCACGGCCGGATCGAACTGGCCAACCTCGAGGACCCCGACAGGACGGTGACGGTGGAGGTCCGGTTCGAGCGGATCCCCTACCGGATGGGCGCCGAGGTCGAGTTGATCGAGACCACCGGCGCGGTCACCGCGCTGGACGAAGCCATGCCCGACGACCCGCTGATCAATTTCTTCACCCCCGCGAGCGCACGGGAAGGCGACGGCACCGTCACGCTGGCGCTGGGCGAATTCGGCCCCAAGCTGGAACTGACCCTGCCCGCGGACCACTCCGGCGCCTTCACCGCCGGCCCGGACGCGGCCGGCACGGTCACATTCGCAGGCCAGCCCGTCGTCGCGCAGGGCACGCTGGAGCGTGCCGACGGCCGGCTTTCGGGGCGTGTCACGGCCCGCCTTGGCAGCCACTCGCAGGTCGAGGGCGCGGGCAGCGTGACACTGCGCTTTGCCCATGTTCCGCTCGACGCGACGGACTGACCCCTTGCAACGACTGGAAAGGAAACGCTGACCATGATCCGACCCGCATCGATTGTCCCGACACTCGCCGCCGCGGCGCTCGCCGCGCTCACGCTTGGCCCCGCAAAGGCCGAGGGACGGCTCAGTTACACCGCCGACGCCGGTAAGATGGGCCAGATGAAGATGACCGAACGCTGGCGCGGTGACGCGCTGCGCACCGACATCGAGGGCGTGGACGCCTACATGCTGCTGCGCGGTGACGAGGTGTTCTCGGTCACCACGGCCGGCGGCCAGCCGATGGTCGTTTCCCTGAGTGCGATGAAGGACATGGCCGCCGGCATGGGGCAGGGCGGGGCCGACGAGAAGACCGGCGTGGTCTTCCCCGAAACGATCGACGACATCCGCGCGACCGGCGAAAGACGCGAGGTCGCCGGGATCCCGGGGGAGGTCTACGAGGTCGACTGGATCGACAACGAGGGCACCGCGCACACAGACACCGCCGTGCTGACCGAGAACGCGGCGTTGCGCGCGCATCAGGAAAAAAAGATGGCGTTCATCCGTGCCGTCAGCGGCGACGAGCCCAACCCGCTGATGGTGACGCTCACCGGGCGCGGGCTGGCACCGCTGACCTTCGGCGACCGCTACAGGGTCACCGGTTTCGGGGACGACGCCGGACCGGCCGGCGATTTCGAGCTGCCGGCCGAGCCGATGGACCTGGGCAACATGACCAACATGGGGATGGAGTGAGCACGCCGCTGCGCGCGGGTCGCGCCGCGCTGGCGGCGCTGTGCATCGCCGGCGGGGCGGCCGCGCAGGAAAGCTGCCCGGCGCCGCCGCCGCCCGCGGCGCCGGGGTGC
>NZ_PHNT01000024.1 GCF_002834145.1 Roseovarius salinarum
GGTATAACAACGAGCGGCTACACAGCGCCATCGGTCATAGGCCGCCGCAAGAAGTGGAGGAGGCGTTCTACGCACAGATGAACACCCTTGAAAAAGCCGCGTAGGTTTTGAACAAAGAAGCCTCTCGGAAACCCGGGGCGGTTCAGTTTTCTCCGGATCTGGCCGCGCGACCTCATTCTCATTGCTCAAGCTGACCGTCAAGAGCCAACGGCCGCTTTGAAGCCGTCTAGGTAGGATCGATACGCTCGCCATGCCCTCGAGGCAGGCTGTACGTCCTGACGCTTCCGTCCCAGCTTCAATGCGAATGGTTGTGGGCGTAAGGGGAACCCGCTTCCAAGTCTCCCCATGCACTTCGGCCGCATCTTCGCTTTTCGATTGCTTTTCGCCGGGCTTGTAGCGAGCGCCGTGCACCGTGACATCTACGCTCTCGCCGTCCCGAACGCAAAAAGTGATCCCCATTGACGCGGGCATGAGCGCCGTCGCCATTGCCAAGGGATCGTCCGGCGTCTCAAAGCCATCCTCTCCTTCGTCGTCACCGTCGTCGTCGCCGCCGGTGTCATCTGGTTCTTCCGAGGCGCGCGGGTAGAGCATCCCTTGCATGTAAGCGAGCGTCATCCGACCTTCGATGGTCTCGTGCGCCCATCCGCCTTCCTCGTCCGGGATCCCTAGGCCAGGTCCCACGAGCTTTCTTTGAAGCCATTCTACAATCTGATCCCGTCCCAACATTTCTTAGCCTACCGCCCCTAGTCTTTTCTTCTGCTGTTCGTGTTCAAGGCGAGCCAAGGCCTTCGCTTGCTCACCGGTACAAACCACGAAGAGGGTGTGGTTCGCGCGCGAGAAAGCTGCATAAGTGGCATGCTTAAGCATTCTTTCGTTTTTGCATTCTCCCAGTCCGGCCACCACGATCACGGGTCGCTCTAGACCCTTGAAGTCCTGAGCACTCGCTACCAGCGCACAGTCTCGGCGCTGTCCCGATAGAGCCCGTTCTGACAATTTTTCTGCGCGGATGTTGGCAGCTTTAAGTGCGTCAAGGAGAGCCGAGATCATTGTGCCATCGGGGGTCAGAATTCCGATATCGGAACGACTGACTGCCGTGTCCCCGGACACAATGCGTGCCACAGTTGCGGCCGTACGGGCAGGAATTTCAAGGTCGCTGTCCACATTAAGGAACTTCACCTCGCTTCCGATCCCGCGTGAACGGGGCGTGCCCAGGTCACAATCGGAAATTGATACGAGGCTTTCTACGATTGGCGGAGCGTTCCTAATGTTATCTTTCAGGCGACGGACAACGGAGTGCTCGCGTATGTATTCGTAGGCAAAGTCTTCGAAAGGAAACGCCGAGCTGACTTGGTTGTTTGGGTCACCAAACCAGCGCCATCTGCCCTGCTCAAGGCCGCCCACTACTGCAGATCCCAGGAGGTCAAGAGTATTAGATTGGCAAAGATCTTGCCCCTCATCGACAACCAAGACATCCCGCCGCCCATTGGCCAAGATCTCAGCTTCGAGATCCTCCAAACAGCAAACTCGGATGGCTTCCGGTAAATCGTGCGCCGTGAGAAAGTGCGCGAGAAAGGGGCTGCGTGTAACTAGAAGTACTGAGCTGCCAGCTGCAGCATCGTAACGGGCGGACGCCATTGCGAGAAATGTTTTTCCAGTCCCAGCGCCACCCAATACCGAAATTCGATCATTTTCTTGCAGCTCATCCATTCGACGTATTTGCTCGTCGCTTAGAGTGCAGAGTTCTTCATCGAATTCCTTAAGCTGACTGTTTAGCGGCGGCACTTTCTCGAAATTCGGTCGAAGATATGCAACAATTTCGGAGATGAGTGCGTCTGAGACGTAATCGCGCTCGCCTCGGTTCTTGGACTTCCAGTGGTCCATGAATCCAGAAATCGCCACCTTGAGTGTATTGTGCCCTTGGCAGTCAGCCCTATAGCCGGTGATTTGGTCGGGCAGCTCGGGAAGCGTAGACTTCCCTAAGGTAACGACCCGATCAATACTTTCAAATAAAAGCGCCCACCCTGAAGGAACGCCCTCAAAATCCTTCCTAAAACGGGGAAGTAGATAGTTTTTCTCAAGCGCGAAATACGCCGAAGCTGCTTGGCTTGCCGGGCTCTCCCGCTTGCGCGTGATCTTGCCGTCGCGGTTGGTGTATTCCCACAGCCCGTTCCTACAAGCGACGCGCCCACCTTTAACCTCTAAGGCGAGGATGCCCCGCCGCGTGATAAGGAGAAAGTCAATTTCACCCCAGCGCTTGTAGGAGTGTTCTCCAATATTTAGCGAATGGAGAGCGACGTCTGCAGGACCAAAACTGATCTGGGCAAGCATCTCGAAGACGCGCTTTTCAGCTGAACTCTTAAACTCTAATACGGAAGCGGGAATCATCTTCATTGGTTGCCAGCCAGTTCCCGAAACCTGTTTGCGCTTTCAATACTTCCCGTTTCGGGTGATAGCGGGGATTCCCAGCAAGAAGTTCCGAGTGCGGATATTGAGATGTCACTGGTTAGAAACGCCAAGATTCCTTTGTGCCAACAACTAGATGCAGAGGTTGCGATACCATTCCAGAGCAATATGTCATTGCAAGAATTGAATGGCTGGATCATATCGCAGTCTCCTGGCCTCGATTGTCTTGGGCAGCAATAATAATCTCTTCACGATTGGTGAGAACTATCTGCTGGTCCTGCGGTGTCCTTGCCGCCGGATCTGTGTCGAGGCCAAGCCGCTTCAGTGCGTAGTAGAGGAGCGCGCGCCGGACCTTGATCGTCGCCTTGCCGCTTCGCATCCCATAGTCGAGCGCGATGACCTTCGCCTGCGTCTCCGGGAGCTCGGGGTGGGGGGCGATCTCCAGTGTGACATCGGAGTGCCAATCGCTGTCGTCGTCGGCCGAGGCGTCGCTCTCCTGTGCGCCTCGGATCTTGAGCATCCGGGACAACAGGAAGTCCTTGAAGCACTCGTCCGTCAGACAGAACGCTCGGGTGTGCCAGCGGAAGCCGTCAAACGCGATGGCATGGGGCGCGATCCAGCGCCAGCGCGGCTCGGGGCGGGACAGGGACTGGTACTTCACCTCGATCGCCTCGGACCGGCGGATGGCGCCGACGACCGAACGAAGCGTTGCCGGATTGACCCCACGAACCGGCGTAGGGGCGGCCGCGTAGGGCGGGAGGTTGGCGATCCAGGCGTCCTCGCGGTCGAGGATCCCGTCAGCGACCGATCGCAGCTGTGCAAGGTAGCGGCTCGCGTCAGGCTCGAGGAACTGCGGCTTGAACTCGGGGCCTCGTACGTAGGTTCGCGCACTCTTGTCGTAGACCATGTTGTCCGGCGCGAAGCCGATGTAGCGGTTCAGGTCGGTGGAAGCCTGGTTCACCGATACCCCGAACTGGTCCATCAGATCGCTGCGGTTCACATGTCCCTCCCAGAACAGGCGGAACTCTATGAACTCAAGGCGTTGCTCGACGCCCCAGCGAAGTTCCGACCTGTCGTTTTCCATTACGCTCCCCGGCTCGGGCAGTGCGCATCCTAACTATGCGCGCCCACTTTCTGGGCCTCGACCAGAGGCTAGCCGAGCCGGGGATGTGGCGCAATCGAAATGCGTAGCAAATCAGAGCTTTGTAGCGACATCGAGGAGTGGGAGGACAAGGTCGGTGTCAGTAGGCCGGGGCGCCCTGATCGGAAGTAGCGTTCAGTACGTCGCGTTCGAAGGCCTCGATATCGGCGATGCGGTAGACGACGCGCCCTCCGATCTTCATGTACACAGGTCCTTCGCCTGCCCACCGCCACCGCTCCAGGGTGCGGTGCGAAATGGTCCAGCGTTCGGCCAGCTCTTTCTGGTTCAAGCAAGTTGGTTTCATCATCGTCTCCTTCTTCGCAACTCACAGCGGTTGCAGAGGGACGAAGGCGTGAAAAAAAAGAGAGGCAAGTCAGTGTCTTGAGGCACTCTGCGCAAAGGAGCCCAGTCGCGCAGAGCCGTCAACGCGCCCGGCGAGAGCGAGAGAAAGCAGTCGTATCGGACGCTATTCCCAGAAGAACGAGGCAGGTGGTCGGGATTTGAACCTGCCCGCTGAGCGGAGTTTTTGCGTATCGCTTTCCCTCCGCCACTGGCCCCCGCGAAAGCGTTCTCCGGGTCCGGCTGAGGCCGGATTTTTCCGTTGTTTTCGAGGGTTATGCGGGTGCGGCTGAGCACTGTCCCTGCTGCCAGGAGGCCCGGAAGCGGTCTCCAGGGGCCGATATTCTCCGGACCTCTCGACTGCGCCGATTTGGTGAATTCCTTATAAGCCCATGTAGATATTGAGGAAATCCAATCCGTTGAAATGGCAGTTTCAGAGCGATGAGCTTGCGACCGACCGTGCAGCGCCCTGCCCTGCCTGAATGACCAAGCCGAACCCATTCCGCTACTTCCGAACGAGGCGTGAAATCATCCGCCTGGCGGTGATGATACATGTTCGATTTACGCTCTCGTTGCCCGATGTCGAAGATGTGCTGCATGAGCGGGGCATCGACGTCAGCCATGAGTCCGTCCGCTTTTGGTGGAACCGGTTCGGTCCGCCTTTCGCATCCGGAATCCGCAAGGCCAGGATGCAGTGGATGCGATGCTGTTCGAACTGGCAATGGCATCTCGACGAGGTTTTCGTGAAGATCAACGGCGAGACCCATTACATGTGGCGCGCCGTCGATCACGAGGGCGAAGTACTCGGTGCCCTTGTCACCAAGCGTCGTGACCGTGTCGCGGCATTGATATTCCCCGGAAAATTGATGAAACGCCACGGGAAACCAGAACGAGTTGTCACCGACAAGCTGCGCTCCTACGGCGCGGCGATGAAAGAAATCGGGAACGCCGATCGGCAGCGTGCAGGCCGGTGGTCGAACAACGGCGTCGAGAATTCGCACCTGCCATTCCGACGAAGAGAACGCGCAATGTCCAGCTTCCGGCGCTTGCGAGGTTTGCAGAAATTCGCCACCGTCCACTTTTCGATCCACAACCTGTTCAACGCGGAGCGCGGCCTCTACAGCAGACAGGATTTCAAGCGTGACCGTGCCGCTGCTCTCGCCGCGTGACGTCAACTCGGCACGGCATAAAAGACAGCATTACTGACCGAGTTGAGACGCGTTCGACTCCGCCTGGCAGCACCCCGCCGGATTTTCAAGCGAAACTGCGCCGCCGCCCTCGCCGCGTGGCGCCGTCCCGGCGCGGGATGAAGGTCAAAGTCCCCGGCTGAACAGATGTCCTTTCAAATCCGTCTTACACCGCCAGCGAGTTGGCTCCGCCGGAACAGCCGCGTGACCACCACGAAGAACAGCGGCACGAAGACCACCCCCAGAACGGTGGCGGAAAGCGTGCCGCCCAAAACGCCCGAGCCGATCGCGTTACGCCCGCCCGACCCGGCGCCGGAACTCAGCACGAGCGGCAACACACCCAGCGAAAACGCCATGGAGGTCATGATGATCGGGCGGAACCTTTGTCGCGCGGCCTCGGCCACCGCCTCGATCACGCGCTCGCCGCCCTCGTACCGGTCGCGGGCGAACTCGACGATCAGGATCGCGTTCTTGCCGGTCAGGCCGATGACCGTCAGCAGCCCGACCTGGAAGAACACCCCGTTCTCGTAGCCCCCCAGCCAAGCACCGGCCAGCGCGCCGAGGACACCGATGGGCATGGCCAGCATGACCGCGAAGGGAATCGACCAGCTTTCGTAGAGGGCGGCCAGCGAGAGGAAGACCGCGGCCAGCGACAGCGCGTAAAGCAGCGGTGCCTGGTTGCCGGACTCGCGCTCTTCGAGCGAAAGCCCGGTCCACGCCGCGTTGTAGCCGGGCCCGAGCTGGCCGACGAGGCGTTCGATCTCGGCCATCGCCTCGCCGGTGGTGGTGCCGGGCGCGGGGCTGCCCTGGATCTGGATCGCCGGCACGCCGTTGTAGCGGTAAAGGCCCTGCGCCCCGTAGTCCCAGCTGCCTTCGGCAAAGTTCGAGAACGGCACCAGCCCGCCGCGGGCATTGCGAACCCGCCACTTGTCGATGTCCGTGGGGGTGGCGCGCGCCTCGGCCTCGCCCTGGACATAGACGCGCTTGATCCGGCCCTGGTCGATGAAATCGTTCACGTAACGGCCCGCCCAGGCGATCTGCAACAACTCGCCCACGTCCGTGGGCGTCAGCCCCATGGCACCGGCCTTGCGCCAGTCGATGTCGAGGTTGAACTGGGCCGCGTCCTCCAGCCCGCTGGGCCGGGCCGAGGCGATCAGATCGCTTTCCGAGGCCATCCCCAGAAGGCGGTTGCGCGCCTCGACGATCGCCTCGTGCGACTGGCCGCCGCGCGCCTGCAGGTAGAAATCGAACCCCGAGACGTTGCCCAGCTCGATGACCGAGGGCGGCACGACCGGGAAGACGCGGGCATCCCTTATCTTGCTGAAGGCGCCGAAGGCACGCCCTGCCAGCGCCTGAACGCTCTCGCCCGGCCCGGCGCGCTTCTTCCAGTCCTTCAGCTGCACGAAGCCGAGCCCCATGTTCTGCCCGCGGCCGGAAAAGCTGAAGCCGACCACACCGAACATCGAGTCGACGACCTCCGTCTCCTGGTCGAGGTAATAGTCCTCCACCTGCTTGACGACATCGAGGGTGCGTTCGGCGGTGGCCCCGGTGGGCGTCTGGATCAGGGTGAACAGGATCCCCTGGTCCTCCTCGGGCAGGAACCCGGTGGGCGTGCGCGCGAAAAGAAGCGCCATCGCCACTGCCAGCGCGAGATAGACGGCGCCGACGCGCACGGGCCGCCGCACCGTCCAGCGCACCGTCGTCGCGTAGCCGGTCGTCAGCCCTGAAAAGCCCCGGTTGAACCACGCGAACGGCCCCCTTTGGGCAGGATGGTCGCTTTGCCGCAACAGCGACGCGCACAGTGCCGGCGTCAGCGTCAGCGCCACAACCACCGACAGCGCCATGGCCGAGACGATGGTGATCGCGAACTGCTGGTAGATCACGCCTGTCGAGCCGGGAAAGAACGCCATCGGCACGAAGACCGCAGACAGCACCATCGCGATGCCGATCAGCGCGCCGGTGATCTGGCCCATGGACTTGTGGGTGGCCTCGCGCGGGGGCAGGCCGTCCTCTTCCATGATGCGCTCGACGTTCTCGACCACGACGATCGCGTCGTCCACCAGCAGGCCGATCGCCAGCACCATGGCCAGCATGGTCAGCGTGTTGATGGTGAACCCCGCCGCCGCCAGCACGCCGAACGTGCCCAGCAAGACCACCGGCACCGCCAGCGTCGGGATCAGCGTTGCGCGCAGGTTCTGCAGGAAAAGGAACATGACCAGGAAGACCAGGCCGATCGCCTCGAACAGGGTCTTCACGACCTCCTTGATCGAGATCTCGATGAAGGGCGTGGTATCGTAAGGGATCACGTGTTTCACGCCATCGGGGAAGAAGTCCGCGAACTCGTTCATCCGTGCCTTGACCGCCTGCGCCGTCTCCAGCGCATTGGCCCCGGGGGCCAGGCTGATTGCCATCCCCGAGGCCGGATCGCGGTTGAACCGCGCGATCGTGGCGTAATTCTCCGCCCCGATCTCGACCCGCGCGACATCATCGAGCAGCACCAGCCCGCCGTCGGTTTCCGCGCGCAGCACGATCTGGCGGAAGTCCTCGGGCGTGCTGAGCAGCGACTGCGCGGTGATCGTGGCGTTGAGTTGCTGGCCGTCCACCGTGGGCCGCGCGCCGAAGGCCCCGGCCGAGATCTGGGCGTTCTGTGCCGAGACGGCGTTGACCACATCCGAGGGCGTCAATTCGAAAGCCGCCAGCTTGGACGGGTCCAGCCAGATGCGCATGGCGTACTGCGCGCCGAACACGTTGACAGAACCCACGCCCTCGATCCGGCTGAGTTCATCGACAAGGTTGGTTTCCATGTAGTCGGCCAGATCGACCTGTTCGAGCTCGCCGCCGCTGGAAATGAGCGCCACGACCATAAGGAACCCGGCCGAGGATTTTTCGACCGTGATGCCCTGGCGTTGCACGGTCTCGGGCAGCAGCGGGGTGGCCCGGCTCAGCTTGTTTTGGACCTGCACCTGCGCGATGTCAGGGTCGGTGCCCGTCTCGAAGGTCAGTGTGATCTCGGTGCGCCCCGCCGAGGTCGACTGCGATGAGAAATAGCGCAGCCCGTCAAGTCCGGTCATCTGTTGCTCGATGACCTGTGTGACCGTGTTGGCAACGGTGCCGGCCGAGGCGCCCGGGTACGTCGCGTTGATCGTCACCGACGGCGGCGCGATCTGCGGGTACTGCGCCACCGGCAGCAGCCGGATCGCAAGCAGCCCGACCCCCATGATCAGAATCGAGATGACCCAGGCGAAAACCGGGCGGTCGATGAAGAACCGTGCCATGGGGTCGCGCCTCCTCTGCAGGCGGTCAGT
Source organism: Roseovarius salinarum (assembly GCF_002834145.1). Taxonomy (GTDB): domain Bacteria; phylum Pseudomonadota; class Alphaproteobacteria; order Rhodobacterales; family Rhodobacteraceae; genus Roseovarius; species Roseovarius salinarum. The sequence goes on from NZ_PHNT01000024.1 coordinate 8,376, forward strand.
CGGCCGTGACGCCGTCGTCGGACGCGCCCCGGGTTTCTGGCGCCACCGTGCCGCCCGGCGCGGTCTTCTGGAACCCGGCGACCATCACGCGGTCGCCCGGCTGCAGCCCGCTGTCAACCACCCAGTCGCTTTCGCGATCCTGCACGATCGAGATCTCGCGCTCTTCCACCGTGTTCCCGGCACCGACGACCCAGACGGTCGGACGGCCGCGCCGGTCCCGCACCACGCCCTCCTGCGGCACCAGAAACACGCCCTCGGCCACCTCCACGGGCATCTCGACCTGCACGTACATACCCGGCAACAGCAGGTCGTCGGGATTGGCGAACTGCATTCGCAAGGTGACGACCCCGGTCTGCGGGTCGACGTTGGGTTCGGCCGCCTGGAGGCGGCCGGTGTGCCCGTAGGCAGAGCCGTCGGCCAGCTTCAATCGCACGGTCCCGTCCGCACCGGCCAGCGCCGCCTCGGTTTCACCGCGCCGCCAGCGCAGTAGATCGGCGGCCGACTGGGTGACATCGACATAGACCGGGTCGATCTTGCGGATCACGGCCAGCGGTGTGGGCTGGCTGGCCGTGACCAGCGCGCCCTGACTGGTCTGCGACAGGCCGATACGCCCGGACAGCCGCGCCCGGATGGTGGTGCGCGACAGTTCGATCCGCGCGGCATTGAGTTGCGCCTGGGCCAGTTTCAGGGCAGCCGCGGCGGTCTCTCGCGCGGCAAGCGCGTCGTCGAGGGCTTGCTGGCTGGTGACGTTGCGCGATTGCAGTTCGCGCTGTCGTTCGGCGTCACGGTCCGCCGCGCTCAGCTCCGCCTCGGCCTGGGCCACGCGGGCGCGCACCTGTTCAACCGCCGCGCGGTAGCTCTCGGGCTCGATGCGAAACAACGGATCGCCCGATTCCACCTGCGCACCTTCACGGAACAGCCGCTCCGTCACGATGCCGTTGACTTGCGGCCGGACCTCGGCCTTGGCCGAGGCCGCGACACGGCCCGGAAGTGTCGACGTCAGTGTCACGCTGCGCGGTTCCAGCGCCACGACGGTCACCGCCGCCGGCTGCTTCGTTTGCTGCGCGGCCACCGCCCCCACGGAAAGCAGGCAGCACAGGGCGAGGAGACAGGCGGTATGGACGTGGTATTTCATGGACGCGAACATAGCAGCTTTGGCAGGATCGTGAATGACGTGCTGCGTTGCGCCTGCATGAAATCTTCCCCGTCCGCGAGTGACAAGTCCGAATTGCCGGCAATTCCCACGGCAGGAACTGGCATTGCAAGCAGCCATGAAAACGGACCTCGGCGCGCGGCGCGGGCTCTGCACGGCCCGAAGGTTCACGTCCCGGTGCGAACTGAGACCGGCTCGGACTTGCTTGGCACTCGGACGCGGGTGCCGGACGATGCTGAACGGCCGGGACTGGACACATATGTCCACGCGCGCTACGCTGCCTCCCAACGCTGACCGGGAGGAAACATGAAGTCACATTATCGCGTCGTGGTCATCGGGGGTGGCGTTGTCGGTACATCCGTACTCTATCACCTTGCCAAACTCGGCTGGTCGGATGTCTGCCTGATCGAGAGATCCGTTCTGACCGCCGGATCGAGCTGGCACGCGGCGGGCGGGTTCCACGCCCTCAACGCGGATCCCAACATCGCCGCCCTGCAATCCTACACGATCGATCTGCTGTCCGAGGTCGAGGAGGAAAGCGGCCAGTCGGTGGGCATGCACATGACCGGCGGCATGACGCTGGCCGGCACGCCTGACCGGTGGGAGTGGCTGCAATCGGCCTATCGCGTGTTCCAGTCGATCGGCATCGAGGACGTACACCTGATCACGGCCGAGGAGGCGGGCGAGCTCTGCCCCATCATGTCCACCCATGGCATCCTCGGCGGCATGTGGGCCGAGCGCGAGGGATATGTCGACACCACCGGCACGGTCCATGCCTACGCGGGCGCGGCGCGCAAGCACGGCGCCGAGGTGGTCGAGCACAACCGCGTGCTGGAACTCAATCAGACTGCCGAGGGCTGGGAGGTCGTCACCGAGAAGGGCACGATCCGGTGCGAGCACGTGGTCAACGCCGCCGGTCTCTGGGCCAAGCAGGTGGGCCGGATGGCCGGGGTCGAGCTGCCGGTCAGCCCGCTGGCGCATCACTACCTGCTGACCGAAACCATCCCCGAGGTCGCCGCACTGGACAAGGAAATGCCGCTGGTGGTCGACCTCGAGGGATTTACCTACATGCGGCAGGATCAGAAGGGGATGCTTCTTGGCATCTACGAGATCAACCACCAGCACTGGATGATGGACGGCGCGCCGTGGAACTACGGCATCGAGCTGTTGCAAGAGGATCCCGACCGGATCGAGAACGAGCTGACGCTCGGCTTCGAGCGCTACCCGGTGCTGCAGACGGCCGGGGTACGAAACTGGGTCAACGGGGCCTTCACCTTCTCGCCCGACGGCAACCCGCTTGTGGGGCCGGTACGGGGCAAGCGCGGTTACTGGTGCGCCTGCGCGGTCATGGCCGGCTTCCTTCAGGGCGGCGGCGTGGGCAAGAGCCTTGCCGAGTGGATGATCCACGGCGAGCCGGAGGCAGACGTGTTCGGCATGGATGTCGCCCGCTACGGAGACTATGCCCAGAACAAGCAGTACATCAAGGAGACGACCGGCCAGTTCTACACGCGCCGCTTCGTCATGACGTATCCCAACGAGCAGTTGCCCGCGGGCCGGCCCCTGCGCATGTCGCCGGCCCATTCCGACATGAGCGCCGCCGGCGCCCGCTGGGGGGCGAGCTACGGGCTGGAGCTTCCGCTCTACTTCGCCCCGTCAGAGGATTTCGAGGAAACGCCGACGCTGAAACGTTCCAACGCCTTCCCGATCATCGCCGGGGAATGCCGGGCGGTGCGCGAGGCCGCGGGCCTGATCGACATCTCCGGATTCTCGCGTTTCGAGGTGACGGGGGCCGGCGCGGAACGCTGGCTGGATCACCTCGTGGCCTCGAGGCTGCCCAAGCCCGGCCGCGCCCGCCTTGCCCCGATGCTGAGCGAAACAGGCAAGCTCAAGGGTGACCTGACGATCATGAACTGGGGCGACGGCACATGGTGGATCATGGGATCCTATTACCTGCGCGAATGGCATATGCGCTGGTTCGAGGATCACAAGGCCGACGATGTGGCCGTCCGCGACCTGTCGGATACCGTCTTGGGCTTCGGCGTGATGGGGCCACGGAGCCTTGATGTGCTGCACCGCGTGACCGACGGGCCGATTGACGAATTGCCTTTCATGGGCTGCGGCACATTCGATATCGGGCTGATCCGCGCAAGGGTCGGGCGGCTGTCCGTGTCGGGCGAGCGGGGCTACGAGATACACTGCGCGGCAAGCGAGCACATCGCGCTGCGAAAGACACTGCTGGAGGCGGGCGCGGATCTCGGGCTGCGCGAGGTCGGTTTCGGCGCGCTGCTGTCGCTGCGGCTGGAAAAATCCTTCGGGATCTGGTCGGCCGAGTTCACGCAAGGCTACACCCCCGGCCAAACCGGAATGGACCGGTGGATCGACTGGGACAAGGGCGATTTCGTGGGCCGCGACGCCGCATTGGCGGAACGCGACGGCGGTGGACCCGGGCAAATCGTCGTGACGCTCGAGGTAGATGCCGAGGACGCCGACAGCAGCGGCTTCGAACCGGTCTGGAAGGACGGCCGTCGCGTCGGCTTCGTCACCTCCGGTGGCTATGGTCACACGGTGGGCAAATCCCTGGCGATGGCCATGATCGACCGCGACAGCGCCGCCGAGGGCACCGAGCTGACCACCCACATCGTTGGATCGGAAAGGGCGGCGCGGGTCATTCCACCATCGCCGTACGACCCCGAAGGCCGCGCCATGCGAGGCGTCTGAGAGAGCGACATGCGGGATGCGGAAAATCCCGCGCATGCTATCCTGTGCGCCGTGGCGAACCGGCCACGCGCACAATGGAGGACGGGAATGGTCGAAACCAACGTGACCGAAACGCAACCGGATATTCAGCGCGACGCGGCCGAAGTGCAGCCGGGCAACGTCAAGGTCACGCGCGACGACTGGCTCGACGCGGCGATGGAACTGCTGGTGAAGGATGGCGTGTCGGACGTGAAGATCCTGACCATCAGCAACCGGCTCGGCGTGTCGCGATCCAGCTTCTACTGGTATTTCGACAGCCGCCAGGACCTGCTGGAACAGCTTCTGAACAAGTGGGAACAGAGCAATACCGGCGTACTGATCCGCTATAGCGAACTTGAAGCCGCGACCATCACCGAGGCCGTCTGCAACTTCTTTCGTTGCATCATCGTCCCCGGCGGTTTCGACTACCGACTTGATTTCGCCGTGCGAGAATGGGCACGGCGCGATCCCTCCGTGCGCGAGGTCATCGACCGCAGCGACACGGCCCGGCACGCGGCGCTGGCCCGAATGTACGAACGGTTCGGTTATTCACCGGAAGAGGCCGACATCCGGGCGCGCGTGCTCTACTACCAGCAGATCGGCTATTACACGCTGGAACTGTCCGAGGCGCTGGAAACCCGCATCTCCCGCGTCGAGGGCTACCTCTATTGCTTCACCGGGATCCGCCCCTCCAGGGACGAGGTCGACTCGTTCCTCGAATTCGCTAGAAACCTGGAGCGGACATGAAACGATACTCCGCGCTTTCGCTCGCGACCGAGGGCCTGCGGGGACACCGCGGTTGGACACCGGCATGGCGAAAGGCCCGCCCGAACGATGGATACGATGCGATTGTGGTTGGTGGTGGCGGGCACGGCCTCGCCACGGCGTATTACCTCGCCAAGAACCACGGGATCTGCCGGGTGGCGCTGCTCGAAAAGGGCTGGATCGGAGGCGGCAACACAGGCCGGAACACCACCGCAGTCCGGTCAAACTACTTCTATCCCGAAAGCGTGGCCCTCTATGACCTCGCCTTGCGGCTCTACGAGGATCTTTCCAGGGATCTGAACTTCAACGTGATGCTCAGCCAGCGGGGCATGCTGATCGCCGCGCACACGCCGATGCAGATGGAAATCTGCGCGCGCATCGCCAACGCCATGCAGCTCAACGGGGTCGACGGCGAACTCATGGGCGCCGAGGAGGCGGTGAAGCGCGCGCCGCTACTCAACCAGGACCCGCAGGCACGTTTCAAGTGCATGGGCGGCGTCTGGCAACAGCGCGCCGGGGTGGCCCGTCATGACGCGGTGGCGTGGGGATATGCCCGCGCCGCCAGCGACATGGGTGTAGATATCATCGAGAACTGCACCGTGACGGACCTTTTGGTCGAGGGCGGGCGGATCACCGGGGTGGAAACCGACATGGGCACGATCCGGGCAGACCGCGTGGGGCTGGCCGCAGCCGGGGCGACACCGGGGCTGGCGGCCATGGGGGACGTGCGCCTGCCGATCCACAACTACGCGCTTCAGGCCTTCGTCTCGGAGCCGGTCAAGCCGATGCTGGACATCGTTCTGCTGTATCTCGGCACCGGCACCTATGTCTCGCAATCGGACAAGGGCGAGCTGGTGATCGGCGGCGGACTCGACCGTGTGCCCACCCACGGCCAACGCGGCAACCTGCCCGCGCAGGAAACGGTGCTGTCGGGCCTGCTGGAGATGTTCCCGGCCTTCGCGCAACTCAAGCTGCTGCGGCAATGGGCCGGTGTGGTCGACGTCGTGCCCGACAGCTCGCCCGTCATCGGCCCCGCCGGGCCGGAGGGGTTGTTCCTCAACTGCGGGTGGGGGACCGGCGGCTTCAAAGCGATCCCCGCGGGGGGCTGGCTGCTGGCGCACCTGCTGGCCACGGGGGCGCACCACGAGATCAGCCGCCCGTTCGACCTCGACCGCTTCGCCCGCGGCCGGCTCATCGACGAGGCGGCGGGCGCGGGCATCGCACACTGACAGGAGGACCGGGATGCAAGTTTTCACCTGCCCGTTCTGCGGCCCCCGCGACGAGACGGAATTCCACTTTGCCGCCGAGGCGGGCAAGGAGCGCCCGCAGCCGGCCGAGGAGACATCGGACGCGGACTGGGCCGATTACCTGTATTTCAACGACGCGCCGCGCGGGCCAGCCCGCGAGGTCTGGGTACATGTGACCTGCGGCGAGTTCTTCTTGATGACGCGCGACACGGTGACCCGCGCGGTCAGCGAGGTCGCGCCCCTGCCGGGGAGGGGCGAATGACCGGATGGCGCCACGACACCGCCGGCTCGCGGATCGACCGCGCAAGGACCGTCTCCTTCACCTTCGACGGGGCGGAGATGACGGGATTTGCGGGAGACACCCCGGCCTCCGCGCTGCTGGCCTCGGGGACGCGGGTTCTGGGCCGCAGCTTCAAGTATCACCGGCCGCGCGGCCTGTGGGGCATGGGCGGCGAAGAGCCCAACGCGATCTTCGACGTCACCGAGGACAGCGTGACAACGCCCAACATCCGCGCCACCACCGAACCCCTGCGCGAGGGGATGGCGTTACACTCGGTCAATACCGCCCCGGACGCCGCGCGCGACCGTGCCGGGGTGCTCGACGTTTTCGACCGGTTCCTGCCCGCAGGGTTTTACTACAAGACGTTCATGGCCCCGAACTGGATGCGGTGGGAGCCGATGATCCGCCGCATGGCCGGCCTCGGGCGGCTGGACCCCGCTCAGCAACCGCCAGCCGACACGCCACAGGTCAACGGGCATTGCGACCTGTTGATCATCGGCGCCGGCCCGGCGGGCCTGGCGGCGGCGCGCGCGGCCGCGCGGGCCGGCCGCGAGGTCTGGCTGATTGACGAGGCCGACGAGATCGGCGGCAGCCTGCGCTGGCGCGGCGGCGAGATCGACGGTGGCGACTGGCGGGACTTCGCCCACGACACGAAACAGGCCGTGACAGAAGCGGGGGGGCGCATCCTTACGGGCACGACCCTCTGGGGCGCGTTCGATCACGGCCTGTTCGCGGCCTGGGAACGGCGCGCCGACGCCCCCGACCGGCACTGGCGCATCCGCGCGCGGGACACGGTGCTGGCTGCCGGCGCCATCGAGCGGCCAATGTGGTTCGGCAACAACGACCTGCCGGGGATCATGTCCGCGGAGGCGGCTCTGCATTATCTTGAACTTTACGGTGCGGTGGCGGGGCGGCGTATCCTGCTGGCCACGGCCAACGACGCGAGCTACCCGGTCGCCGCCGCGCTGGCCGGGGCCGGATGCACGGTGACCATTGCCGATGCACGCGCCACGGCGCCGGACCCGCCCGAGGGCGCGACCGTTTTGAAGGATGCACCGATCACGCGGGCGAGGGGGCGGCCGTCGGTCGCGGCGGCGGAAGTCGCCGGTCGCTGGATCGATGCCGACACGATCCTTGTCTCCGGCGGGTACACGCCCTCGGTCCACCTGCACTGCCAGGCGGGTGGCAAGCTGGACTGGAACGCGGCCGTGGATGCGCTCGTGCCGCGGCCCGGCACCTCCGCGCTGAACGTGGCCGGGGCGGCCAACGGCAGCTTCGGCCTGGCCCGCGCGCTGGAAGAGGGGCACGCGGCCGGTGGCGGCACCGGCACCCCCCCGCAGGCTGCATCCGGCGACTTGCAATTGGCAGCCATTCGCCCCGACCCCGCACAACCCGGGCGGCAATGGGTGGACCCGCAGAACGACGTGACGCTGAAGGACGTGAGGATCGCCGAGCAGGAGGGCTATCGCTCGGTCGAGCATCTCAAGCGCTACACGACGCTTGGCATGGCCACCGATCAGGGGCGCAGTGCCAATTTCGCGGGATTGGCCGCCATGGCGGCACTAACTGGGCGAAGCATCCCCGAGACCGGAACCACCACCTATCGCCCCCCCTTTTCGCCCGTGCCCCTCGGCGTGATCGCCGGACCGAGGCGGGGTGAGCTTTTCAACGCGCCGCGGCGGCTTGCGCTGGAGGCGTTGCACAAGGCGCAGACCGCGTCGTTTCGCGAATACGGCGGATGGCTGCGCCCCGCAGTCCATGGTGGCGGGGACGAGACGGACCTTGCACAGCTGGAAGCACGCACAGCGCGCGAAACCGTCGGCCTCTACGATGCCTCGCCTCTCGGCAAGATAGAGGTCATCGGCCCGGGCGCAGCGGAGTTGCTGGATTACTGCGGCTACGTGCGGCTCTCGACGCTCAAACCAGGGCGCGCGCGCTACGGCTTCATGCTGAACGAAACGGGAATCGTTCACGATGACGGCGTGGTGTTCCGCCTTTCCGCGGACCGCTTCATCGTTTCGGCCTCGTCCTCGCACGCCGCCAGCGTGCGGATGATGCTGGAGGAAGCGCGGCAGGACGTCTTCGCCCCCGACCGCAGCTTCATCCACGACGTGACAGCCGGGTTCGTCACGCTGACCGTCACCGGCCCACGCGCGCGTGACTTGCTGCGCGCGGCGGGGATACCGGACACCGTTTGCGACGACACTACCCTACCCCACATGTCGGTCACGGAAACAACGTGGAACAATCGCGCCCTGCGCGTTGCGCGAGTCAGCTTCACCGGCGACCGCTCCTACGAGCTGACGGTCGCCGCCCGGGACGGCCCCGCGCTGCACGCCGCGCTCGACACGGCGCGAGCGGAGGTGGACGGCCGCTGGATCGGGATGGAAGCGGTCATGATCCTTCGGGCGGAAAAGGGCTTCATCCTCGTCGGCAAGGACACCGACGGCCTCACCATGCCGCACGACCTTGGCTGGACGGGGCCGCGGGACAAGCGCACCGACGAGTATCTGGGCCGCCGCTCGCTCTTCACGCCCGAAGCCAACCGGGAAGATCGCCGGCAACTCGTCGGACTGGCGACCACGAATGACACGCCCCTGCCCACTGGCGCACACCTCGTGCCGCCAGAGGGCACGCGACGCTCACTCGGGTTCGTGACCTCGAGTTATTTCAGCCCAACGCTGAACCGACCGGTCGCACTCGCCCTGCTCGAAGGCGGGCGGGCGCTGGCCGGACGGGATATCGGCGTTTTCCACATGGGTGAAACGACCCGCGCACGGGTCTGCACGACCTGCGCGCTCGATCCGGAATGGGAGAGGCTGCATGCGTGAACGCGACTGGACCAACTCCGCGCCCGAGGCCGGGGACGTCATAAAGGGGCCGGGCATAACGGTGCAATGCCTCGCCCCAGGGCAGGCCGCGATCATATCGGGCGGCTTGGACGCCGCGATTGCGTCCCTCGCGCCCGGCGCGGCGATGATCGGGCTGCTCGACACCTTGCCTGAGTCGGGTGCCTACGCCCTGCGCATCGCCCGCGACCAGGTGCTTCTCTGCACGCCCGAGCCGTTCGTCGCCGCGTCGGGCTGGCACGGGGACTACGCGCTCAGCGTGGCGGATGACCTGTACGTGCCCTTGCAGATCGAGGGTGATGCCGACAGCACGTTCCTGTCCAGTTGCATGTCGGCTCAGGGGGGGTCCCCCTCTGCCATGGCGCTTTTCGCCGAGAAGCCCTGCCTCGTGGCGCGAACCGATGGCGCGGCCATCCGCGTCTGGGTGCCCCGGCCCGACATGGCGGAGGTGTGGACACGCCTCGCGCTCCTGTCCAGGGTCTGACGCCCGGACGGGCGCCCCTACATCAGGTCGAGCAGGCGCGGGATCATCAGCGACAGGTCCGGCCAGAACGTCGTCAGCAACATCACCGGCAACGCCACGAACCCCATCAGCCCGATCGCCGGCATCACGGCCTGCAGAATGGGCACGCGGCATATCTTGCACGACAGGAACAGCGTCGGCGCCACCGGCGGGCTGTTCGCGCCGATGACCACGGAGGTCGCCACGATGGCCGCGTAATGCACCGGGTCCACGCCGTTCGCGACCACGAGCGGCAGGAACAGCGGCGCGATGACCACCGTCACCGAGACGTCGTCCATCAGCGCCCCCGCGACGATCAGCACGAGGTTGACCATCAGGAGCGCCGCGATCGGGTTGCTGATGACGGACTGGATCGCCTCGGTCATGTCCTGCGGGATACGCTCGAAGGACAGGATGCGCGAGATCATGAAGGAAAACAGCAGGATCAGGATGATCGAGCCCGTTGTCTCGGCCGCGCTCACGACGCTGCGACCAAGGCTGCCCCATGTGAATTCTCGGTAGATCACGCCGCCGACGACCAGCGCGGCAACCGCGGCCACGGCCGCGGCCTCGGTCGGGGTGAAGATGCCGCCATAGATGCCGCCGAGGATGATCAGCGGCAGCGACAGGGCCGGCAAGGCCTTGAACGTGACCCGGCCGAAGCTTTCCTCCGGCGCCTCGGTCTGCGCGGTCTCGTCGAAGGCGCGCCCCACGAGGAACCGGTTGTAGAGGATCAGGCCGATGATCAGGATGATCGCCGGCCCGATCGTGGCCGCGAAACAGGCCGCCACGGACTGGCGGGTGACCACCGCGAACAGGATCATCGTGATCGATGGCGGGATCAGGATGCCGAGAAGCGAGGAGATACCCAGAAGCGCGGCGATGCGCCCGCGCGGATATCCCCGCTCGGCCAGGGGATCGGTCATGATCGACCCGATCGACGCGATCGCGGCGGTCGCGGTGCCCGAGATCGCCCCGAACACGCTGGACGACAGCACCATGGCCGTGCCCATTCCGCCACGGCCCGTGGCAATGCGGCTGACGAAGGCGATGATCCGCTGCGCGATCCCGCCCGACTGCATGAGGTAGCCGGTCAGGATGAACAGGGGCAACGCCACGAGCACCACGGAATTGAGCGAGCGGAACCCCTGCAGCATCAGCGTGTTGAGGTTCGCGTCATAGACCCATGTCAGATAAGCTAGGACCCCGGCGAAGGACCAGGCGACAGGAAGTCCAAGCCCCATCAGCATGATGAGGAGCGGGAGGGCAATCAGGGCATACATGCGTCTTCTTCCGTGATCTCAGCGTCGTTTGAGGCGGAGCAAGGCCTGCACCGTGTCCCGTATGGCATAGGCGAAGCATCCCACTGCGGCCACGCCGATGGCGACCTGCGGAATCCACAGCGGGATCTGGTAGGCGGGCGTGGTCTGCGGCCGCTTCATCCCCCAGTTGAACATGTAGTAGGCCCAGACGATGAAGAAGCAGGTTATCACAACTGTCAGCAACGCGATCAGGAGGTCGTGCGCCGCCTTGGTGCGGGGGTTCACGATGTTGCCCGCGATCCAGTCCACGGTCAGGTGCTCGCGCTTGCGAGAGGCGATCACCGCCCCCGTCATGTAAAGCGCCACGGCCGCCAGCATGATGAGTTCATGCAGCCCGACCACCGACAACCCCAGCAGGTAGCGTGCGACGACGAGAAAGAACATCAGCCCCACCACCACGGCGGAGGACACCACCCCGATCACGTCCAGCGTGATCGCGATGGCGCCGCCCACTCGGGTCGCCGTCGATTGCGGCTCAGAGGTCGCTGGCATTTTCACGGATCGTGTCCATGATTTCGCTGCCGATGCGCTTTTCCATCATCGGCCAGACCTCGGCGCGGACCTTCTTGGCCATCTCGGCGAGCTGCTCCTCGGAGGGCTCGATGTATTCCATGCCCGCCTTCTTGGCCTGCTCGATGTAGTACTGGTCGCGCTCCTTCGCCTGTTCGAAGGCCTCTTCCATCACGGTCAGGGCCGCGTTCCGCACGACCTCCTGGTGCTCCTCCGACAGGCTTTCCCAGGACTGGTTGTTCATCGCGATCACGCCGGTCACGAACTGCATCTTCGTCTGGTTGTAGTAGTCGAGCACGTCACGGAAGTACTCGTAGTCCCAGTAGATGATGTTCGCGCCGTCGCCGTCGACGACGCCCGTCTGGATCGCGGTGAAGACCTCGCTCCAGTCGATCGTCGCCGTCTGGTAGCCGAGCGCCTGCACCGACTCGGCCATCGGGAACATGGCCGGCACGCGGATCTTGAGGTCAGAGGCTTCCTCTTCGGTCATCGCGTACTTGTCCGCCGACGCGATGCCGTTGAAGCCCTCGGGCCACGGGCCGAAGAACTTCAGCCCCAGGTCGTCGTAGATGCCCACCAGCATGTCGTTGACCCATCCACCGGGCTTGTAGGCTTCGAAGGCCTCTTCCCAGCTCGTGACCATGTAGGGCGTGAACAGAACGCCGAGCCGCTCGTCGTAGGCCGTGATCGGCCAGTTGATCATCATGTCGATGTCGCCGGCAACGAACAGGTCGAAAACCTCGGCCTGGCTGCCCAGTTCGTTTTGGTAGAATACATCCACCTGCACGTCGCCGTCCGTGCCCTCTTCGATCAACTCCGCCCAGCGATCAAGCGCATTACCCGAGGGCGACCCCTTGGCGCCGGAATCAGTGGCGAGCTTGAGTTCGGTCTGCGCCCATGCGGGTGCCACGGCCAGCATCGCCACCGTGGCGCCCAAGGTCATGATTTTCTTTATGAACATGCTTCGTCCTCCCGTTGAATGGCGTACAGCGCCCATGGCCGGACGCCGCAGCTTCGAAACTGTGGACATAATTGTCCATTGTTGTCAATCACGGCGGGGAAGGTCAGAAAGCAGCAGGCGCGCCGTTCCGCGCGCGCCCGCCCGAAGGCCGATGCAGTTACTGCCAAAGGAACCTTGGCTTGAGACGGGTTGAAGCAGCCCCCTACCCTGCGGGCATGGGACAACGCGACCCTTTCAATTAGTTCAAACCCAGCCGATAGGTCATTCGCCTGGCGGATATGCTCTATGTCCGAGTGCTCCTCTCGCTGCGCAGCGTCGAGGACCTGTTGCACGAGCGATGCATCAACGTCAGTCACGAAGCCGTCCGATATTGGTGGCATCGGTTCGGTACGCTCTTTGCTGCCGAGATCAGGAAGTGACGCGTCACCGGAATGAAGTCCAGCCGTTGGCGCTGGCACCTTGGTGAGATGTTCGTGAAGATCAACGGCGAGAGGCACTACCTCTGGCGAGCCGTGGATCACGAAAGCGAAGTGCTTGAAAACTTTGTTACCAAGATCCGTGACAAGAAGGCGGCATTGAAATTCCTGAAGAAAGCGATGCGCAAGCACGGTCGGCCCGAGGTTATCGTCACCGACAGGCTTCGTTCCTGCGGCACGGCGCTGAAGGAAATCGGCGCGGCAATCCGGCAGGAAACAGGCCGCCGGATGAACAACAAAGCTGAAAATTCACACCTGCCCTTCCGAAGGCGAGAACGGGCGATGTTGCGCTTCAGGCGCATGCGAAGTCTGCAGAAATTCGCCACCGTCCACGCCTCGGTCCACAAGCTGCTCGCCACCGAACGCAGCCTCACTTCGATCAGAATTCAAGCTGACCCGCGCCGTCACCCTCGCCGAGTGGCATGGTCTCGGCGCGGCGTAAAAGACATTACCTCTTTCCTCCCCGAGCCCGGTTCAACGTCGTCTGGCAGCACCGCACGGGGCGGCGCTGCGGGGGTCATTGTCTCACGATCTCGGGGCCCATGAAGGTGTTGGGCAGCACCGTGGAGAACCACGGCACGTAGGTGATCAGCACCAGGAACACGAACAGCACGGCCAGGAACGGCAGCGCGGCACGCACCACCCGCATCATCGGCATGCCCGCCACGCCCGACGTCACGAATAGGTTGAGGCCCACGGGCGGCGTGATCATCCCGATCTCCATGTTCACCACCATGATGATGCCCAGGTGGATCGGGTCGATCCCCAGCTCCAGCGCGATCGGGAACACCAGCGGCGCCACGATCACCAGAAGGCCGGAAGGTTCCATGAACTGCCCGCCGATCAGAAGGATCACGTTGACCACCACGAGGAACATGACCCAGCCCAGACCGGCCTCCAGCATCGCCCCAGCGATCTGCTGGGGGATCTGCTCGTCCGTCAGCACGTGCTTGAGGATGAGCGCGTTGGCGATCACGAACAGAAGCGTGACCGTCAGCTTGCCCGCCTCGAACAGCGTTCTTTGCGTGTCGCGGTGGAAGAACGCCGTCAGCAACGCCTGTGGCCTGCGCATCAGGCTCAGGTTGCCGCCCCGCTCCGTCCCCACCGCGAGCGGGCCCATGTCCTTGTAGACGAAGCTGGCGATGAAGAAGGCGTAGACGGCGGCCACCGCCGCGGCCTCGGTCGGCGTGAAGATGCCGCCGTAGATGCCGCCAAGGATGATGACGATCAGGAACAGCCCCCAGGCCGCGTCGCGGCCCGCCTCCCAGATCTCGCACCAGCCCTTCCATTCGCCCTTGGGCATGCCCCGCAGGCGCGCCACGATGTAGATCGCCGTCATCAGCATGCCGCCCGCCATCACGCCGGGGATCACCCCGGCCAGGAACATCCGCCCGACCGAGACCTCGACGGCCGCGGCGTAGACCACCATCACGATGGACGGCGGGATCAGGATGCCCAGCGTGCCCGCGTTGCAGATCACGCCCGCGGCGAAATCGCGGGTATAGCCAACCTGCCGCATCCCCGCGATGACGATGGAGCCGATGGCCACGACCGTGGCCGGCGAACTGCCCGACAGCGCGGCGAACAGCATGCAGGCGAAGACGCCCGCGATGGCCAGACCGCCGTGCAGGTGGCCCACGCAGGCGATGGAAAACCGGATGATCCGCTGCGCCACGCCGCCTGTCGTCATGAAGGATGACGCAAGGATGAAGAACGGGATCGCCAGCAGCGTGAAATGCCCCTCGAAGGCCTCGAACAGCGTGCCGGCGACCGACGCCAGCGAGCTTTCCGAGAAGACGATCAGGAACAGGGTGGACGACAGCCCCAGCGCGACGGCGATCGGCACGCCGATCAGCAGCAGGCCGATGACCATGAAGAAAAGCAGTGCGACTTCCATCAGTCATCCTCCCCCTGGCGGGCGCGCGCGGTTTCGAGGTCGTCCTCGACCTCGTGGCTGGCGACCAGACGGTCCGACTCGCCGCGCCAGATGGCCACCGCGGCCTGCGCGAAGCGAAAGGTCAGCAGCAGCATGGACACCGGCAGGACGAGGTAGGGGATCACCTTGGGGATCTTCTCGTATTCCTCGCCGTAGTTGATGAGGTCCTCGAGGAACCGCAGCGGCGCGATCATGGGCACGTCGTTGACCTCGTAGAAGCTCTGGCTGCGGGCATCCCAGTCGAGCCCCGTCGGGAACCAGCGCCCCGACGTGGGGGGCAGGTCGGCGAAAACGGCCCAGTAGTCATAGGCCCCCTTCAGCAAGAGCAGCGAGAAGGCGAGGCAACAGGCCACCGAGATCAGCCCGAGCGCCCGCCGCGCCGGCGCCGAGAGCATGTTGATGATGGCGTCCACGCCCAGGTGCGCGCGCTTCTTGACGGCGTAGGACGCGCCCAGGAGCACGAGCCAGCCGAACATGAAAAGCGTCAGCTCAAGCGCCCAGAGAATGCTCGAATTGAAGACGTAGCGGGCGATGACGTTGGCGAAGGTCACCAGGGTCATGAGCCCCAGAAGCGTGGCGATGACCGTCTCCTCGATGCGGTCGATCACGTTTTGGCCGGTCTGCATTGGTCCCCTCCCCGGCTGAGTGCGAAACGGGCGGGCCCACGCTCGGCAGGCCCGCCCGCGCCCGGGTGCGCCGCAAGGGCGCACCCCGTTGCCTTACATGCTGGCGTTGATTTCCTGCGCCGCGTCGATGTTCTCCTGGCCGACGTCGTCGGTGAACTGCTCCCACACCGGCTTCATCGCGTCGACCCACTGCTGGCGCTGGTCGGCGTCGAGCGTGCGAACGGTGCCGCCGGCGTCGATGATCGCCTGCTTGGCCTCCTGGTTCACCTCGTAGGCCTCGCTGTTGCGGGTTTCCGTGACCTCGGAAAGGATGGTCAGGAACTGGTCACGCACGTCCGCGTCGAGGCTGTCGAGCCAGTCCACGCTGGTCACCACGAGGTAGTCGATGATGCCGTGGTTGGTCTCGGTCACGCCGTCCTGCACCTCGAAGAACTTCTTGCCGTAGATGTTCGACCATGTGTTTTCCTGGCCGTCCACGACACCCTGCTGCAGCGCGCCGTAGACCTCGGAAAAGGCCATCTTCTGCGGGTTGGCGCCCAGCTGCTCGAACTGTGCGACCAGCACGTCGGACTGCTGCACGCGGAACTTCAGGCCCTCGGCGTCGGACGGCTCCAGAAGCGGCACGTTGGCCGACATCTGTTTCATGCCGTTGTGCCAGTAGGCCAGCCCCTGCAGGCCGCGGCGCTGCATGCTGTCCTTGAGCGCCTGCCCGGCGTCCGACGCCTGGAACGCGTTCACGGCGTCGATGTTCTTGAACATGAACGGCAGGTCGAAGATGCGGAACTTCTTGGTGAACTTCTCGAACTTCGAAAGCGACGGCGCGGCCAGCTGCACGTCGCCCTGCAGCATCGCCTCCAGCACCTTGTTGTCGTTGTAGAGCGTGGAGTTCGGGAAGACCTCCATGCACATGTCGCCGTCCATCTCGGCGTTCACCCGCTCCTTGAGCAGCTCGGCGGCGATGCCCTTGGGGTGACGGTCCGTGTTGGTGACGTGGCTGAACTTGACGACGACCTCGCCATCGTCGCAGGCGGCACTGGCCACCGAGCCGGTGACCGTCAGCGCCAGCGCGGTGGCGGCGGCTGTAAAGAGTTTCATCGTGTCTCCTCCCATTGCTTGAGACAGTTGCGAACGGCGCCCCGCTTCACCGCGGGACGCGGCACCGTGCATGGTCGGGCAAGCGGCGCGCGCGCTCAAGACTCCGTTACCGGCGCAAAATGCTCTGGAATTTTTTGCGAAAATCCCGAGACTTATGATAATGCACGATCGCAGCCCCGCATTCCGCGACGCCCGCTCGTGCGGGAATGCGCACAGGGCCGATCCGATTTGTGCGGAATCCCGCACAAATCGTCAGGGCTTGTGATCCTCGGGGCGAATCCCGTGGCGCGCCAGCTTGTCGTAGAGCGTCTTGCGCGGCAGCTTGAGCGCGCGGGCCGCCTCGGCGGCGCGCCCCTGGTGACGCCCGAGGGCGGCGACCAGCAGCGCCCGTTCGACGCGCGCCATCTGCTCGGACAGGCCCAGTTCGGAATCCTCCGCGGACTCCTCGGGCAGGCCGAGAACGAAACGCATCGCGGCCCCCATCAGCGACCGGGCATTGCCCGGCCAGTCCTGCGCCATCAGCCGGGCCAGGTGGTCCGGGGAGATTTCGGGCACGGGCAGGCCCGCCTGCTCGGCCGCCTGGGCCACGTAGTGGCGGAACAGCACCGGGATGTCCTCCGGCCGCTCGGCCAGCGCGGGGATGCGCACCGTCATCGCGTCAAGCCTGTAGTAGAGCTCGGCGTTGAAGCTGCCCGCGGCGACGGCCGCTGCCAGATCGGTGGTGCCGCCGGCGATCAGCCGCGGCGCCGAGCCCTGGTCGATGCGCTCGAGCACGGCGTATTGCACCGGGCCGGGTAACGCGCCCACCTCGTCCAGGAACAGGCTGCCGCCGGCGGCGGCGGTGCAGGCGGCCTCCCAGCCCTCCGGGTCGAGCGAAGCGGCGGGCCGCTTGACGAACGCCCCATCCATGTGAGGCGACATCAGGTGTATCACCTCGGCGACCTTCGACACGCCCGCGCCCGGCGGGCCGGTCACGAGAACCTCGGTCCCTGCGCGCGCGACCGCGCGAACCCGCGCGCGCAGCTCGGCGGCCTCCTCCGAGGTGCCGAAGATCATGCGCGCGGCGGCATCGCCGGTCTCGACCTGCGCCTTCAGCCGCCGGTTCTCCAGCACCAGCGCGCGGGTTTGCAGCGCGCGGTTGAGCACGGCAAGGAGGTCGTCGGGGGCGCAGGGCTTCTCGAGAAAGTCGAAGGCCCCCTGCCCCATCGCCTCGACCGCCATCGGGATGTCGCCCTCCCCGGTCAGCAGGATCACGGGCAGTTCGGCATCGACGGCCCGGGCGTGACCCAGCAGGTGAAACCCGTCGCGCCCCGGCATGCGGATGTCCGACAGCACGACGCCCGCGAAATCGGGCGCGATGTGATCCTTCGCCTCGATGAAGGATCCCGCCGGAACCGGCGACAGCTCGGCCAGCTCCAGCGTCTGCTCCAGGGCCTCGCGCACGCTCGCGTCGTCGTCGACCACCAGCACATGGCGCAGATCGTTCATGCCACCGCCTCCTGCGGCCAGGGCTCAAGTTCCAGGCGGAACACGGCGCCACCGTCGTCGGCATTGTGGCCTAGGATCTCGCCGCCGAAGCTCTGCACCAACCCGTAGGAGATCGACAGCCCCAGCCCCATGCCTTCGTCGCTGCTGACCGGCTTGGTGGAATAGAAGGGATCGAAGATCTTTTCGGGCGCCTCGATGCCGGGGCCGGTGTCGCGCATTTCGACCACGACGGGCGGCCCGGCCTCCACCCCGATCGCGATCCGCTTTTCCGCGCTTTCGGCCATGGCGTCCGCGGCGTTGGTGATCAGGTTGATCAGGACCTGCCCCAGCCGCACCTCGCCGCCCTGCACATGAACGGGGTGATCCGGGCGCGCCCAGTCGACGGAGACACCCTCCCGGCGCAGGCGGGGCTCGGTCAGCTCCAGCGCCTGGTCGATCACGCTGACGATGTCCACCCGCGTGACCGGCTCGCTCTCCTGCCTGGCGAAAGCGCGCAGGTTGCTGATGATCCGGGCCATCCGCGCGGCCATCTGTGAAATCCGGCCAAGGTTCTCCTCGGCCACCTCCGTGCGCCCGCGCGAGAGAAACTGTGCGGCATTGTCGGCGAACTGCCGGATCGCCATCAGTGGCTGGTTCAACTCGTGGCTGATACCCGCGGAGATCTGCCCCAGGGCGCTGAGCTTGCCGGCACGAACAAGGTCGTCCTGCGCCTTCTTCAGCGCCGCCTCGGCTTCCTCGCGCTCGGCCACCTCGCGGCGCAGGCGGCGGTTGGCGCCCGACAGCTCGGCGGTGCGCTCGGCCACCCGGCTTTCCAGTTGCGCGTTGGCGCGTGCCAGGGTCCTGCGCCGTTCCGTGGCAACGAACAGCAGCGCGCCGAAAACAAGACAGGTCAGCGCGAAAACCGAGGCCTGCAGCCCCGCCACCCAACGCGCCGGGCCGACGTCCATCAACGCGTGCCCCGTCATGCCGATCACCGGCAGCGGCCGTTCCAGGTGCAGCGCGCGGGCCGGCAGGTAATCGCCCCAGTCCATGGTCCAGACCTCGTGCGGCCCGACCCGTCGTGCCGAGAACCGGGGGGCCGGCCCCTCCGGCGGCGCCAGCCCGGCCCCCGCATCGCGCTGCCAGAAAAGCAGTTCGGAGCGGTTGGAAAGGAACACGCGCCCCGCCCCGTCGGTAAAGAAGACCGCCGGGCGCCCGCCGATCCAGTCCCACTCCAGCTCGGCGATGTCCACGAGCACCACGAGCGCGCCGGTGACCTTGCCGTCGGCCCCGAAGGCGGGCGCGGCATAGGCGAAGACGCGTGCGCCGCCCGCCGCCTCAAGCACGCCCGCCGAGGCCCCCAGTGCGCCCTGCATCGCACGCTCGAAATGCGGGGTGCCCGCCGGCCCCCGGGGCCCCGTCCCCGCCTGGGCCAGGATCTGCCCCCGCGTGTCGGCATAGGCCAGCCCCATCGCGCCGGTCTTGTCGGCCGCCTCCTGCAGGACCTTGCGCGCCCGCGCCGCCGCGCCCGGCGCAGGCAATGCCGTGAGCGCCGGGTTCTCGGCCATCAGAACCGCCAGCTCCCGGTAACGGCGCAACTGCCCCGTGAAGCGGTCCGCGGCCAGCGCGAGGTCAGCCCGGCCCTGCTTTTCCAGCTGGTCGAGCGCGCGGATGCGCCCGTACTGCCAGATCGCCCCGGCGCACACCGCGACGGTCAGCACAAACAGCAGGATCATCGCCGGGCGGCTGCGGAACGGGCGGACCATGACCGTCGTTGTAGCAAGGCGCGTTGATGCTTGACCAGACATGCCGGTGCCGCGCAGGTGTGCCCGCGGCAATGGCGGCGCCCTGCCCCGCCTGCACACCCACGCCAAACCCTTCGCCACTTTCCGACGGGTCGTGAAATCATTCGGTTGGCGGTGATGAGGTACCTTCGCGTGCCGCTCTCCCCGCGCAATGTCGAGGATCTCCTGCGTGCGCGCGGCATCAACATCAGCCATGGGTCATTCGGATCCTGGTGGATACGGTTGGGCCCGCCTTTCGCTGACCTGAGCCCCGTTTCCTCTTCTATTTTGAGGTAGAGTCCGTCCCAACGAAGGAGACGGATGGAATGAAGAGATCACGGTTCAGCGAAGAGCAGATCATCGCGA
>NZ_PHNT01000025.1 GCF_002834145.1 Roseovarius salinarum
GTATAACAACGAGCGGCTACACAGCGCCATCGGTCATAGGCCGCCGCAAGAAGTGGAGGAGGCGTTCTACGCACAGATGAACACCCTTGAAAAAGCCGCGTAGGTTTTGAACAAAGAAGCCTCTCGGAAACCCGGGGCGGTTCAGGTAGGAATTGCGCGCGCGCCCGGCTATGACGGGCGGCGGAAGATCACGCGGAGCGTTTCGGTTTTGGACTGGTACAACACCGTTTTCGAACTGATCGACATGCGCAGTTTCTCGAACCTCTGGTTCTGGATCGCGCTGGCGGTCGTCTGGTCGTCGGCCAGCCACTGGATCCTGGGCGTGCCGTGGGACATGGTTATCCGCGCCCGCCGTGGTGGCGCGCAGCCCGAGGCCGACCTGTCGGACATGGTGCGCATCAACATAAACCGCATGTTCTATGTCGTGGCGAACTCGGGCCTTTTGCTGGCCGGGCTGGTGGCCTTCCTGCTGACCGCGGCACTGCTGCTGGGGTTCGTCTACGAGGTGGAGTTCGCCCAGGCGCTTTTCCTGCTGGGATTCCCGCTGAGCATCGTGGGGATGCTGTCGTTGCACACCGCCCGCGTGATCCGCCGCGACGGGCTGACGGGCGAGGCGTTGTGCAAGCGGCTGGCGATGCATCGGCTGGCGGTGCAGGCGATCGGCATGGCGTCGATCTTCGTCACCGCCGTCTGGGGCATGTACCACAACATGTTCACCGGGCCGCTGACCGGTTGACTTTCCCGCGCCACCGGCACAGGTGAGCGCCGATGACCCAGACCCACATCACCGTGAGCGGTGCGCCCGAAGGCTTCGACGCGCGCCTCGTGCTCGACGAGCTGGCCGCCCGCGGTGCGCCGGTCTGCCACGTCGCGCGCGACGACAAGCGCATGGCCGCGATGGCCGCGGCGCTGCGGTTCTTCGACCCGTCCGTGCCCGTCTTCACGTTTCCCGGCTGGGATTGCCTGCCCTACGACCGGGTGTCGCCCAACGCCAACGTGTCCGCCGCGCGGATGGCAACTCTGGCAGGGCTGGTGCACGGCCCGCCCGACCGGTTCGTGCTGCTGACCACGCTCAACGCGGCGACGCAGCGCGTGCCCGCGCGCGAATTGCTGGCCGAGGCCAGCTTCACCGCGGTTGTGGACCAGCGCATCGACGAGGACGCGCTCAAGGCATTCCTCGCCCGGATGGGGTTCTCGCAGGCGCCCACGGTGACCGAGCCGGGGGACTACGCGGTGCGCGGCGGCATCATCGACATCTACCCGCCGGGTGAGGGCGGGCCGGTGCGGCTGGACCTGTTCGGCGACGTGCTCGATGGCGTGCGCCGCTTCGACCCGGCCAGCCAGCGCACCACCGAGAAACTCGAACGGGTGGAACTCGCGCCCGTGTCCGAGGTGATCCTTGACGACGCCGCGATCACCAGGTTCCGGCAGAACTACCGCATCGAGTTCGGCGCCGCCGGCAGCGACGACCCGCTTTACGAGGCTGTCAGCGCGGGGCGCAAGCAGGCGGGCATGGAACACTGGCTGCCACTGTTCCACACGCGGCTGGAGACGCTGTTCGACTATCTGCCCGGTGCCAGCGTCACGCTCGATGATCAGCTCACGCCGGCGCGGCTGAGCCGCTGGGAGATGGTCGAGGACCAGTACGACGCCCGCCAGCAGGCACAATCGGCCCGCGGGTCGGCCGAGGCGCCATACAAACCGGTGCCGCCGGGCCAGCTCTACCTCGATGACGCGCACTGGCAGGCGACGCTGGCAGAGCGCCGGGTGCTCCGGTTCGCCGCCCTGCCGCAGGCCACCGGCCCCGGCGTGACGGATGCAGGCGGCCGGATCGGGCGCAACTTCGCGCCTGAACGCCAGAGCGAAAACGCCAGCCTGTTCGGGGCCCTGAAGGATCATATCGAGGCGAAACTTCAGGATGGCCCGGTCGTTCTGGCCAGCTACTCCGAAGGCGCGCGCGAACGCCTCGAGGGGCTGTTGGAGGACGAAGGGCTGGCCGGCGCGGTCAGCGTGACCGACGCCACACGGCTGGGCAAGCGCGGGCTGCACCTGTCGGTCTGGTCGCTCGAGCACGGCTTCGAGGGGCCGCACGGCGACGGGCGCCGCCTGACGGTGATCGCCGAGCAGGACGTGCTGGGCGACCGGCTGATCCGCGCGCCCAAGAAGCGCAAGCGCGCCGACAACTTCCTGACGGAAGCGCAGAGCCTGTCGCCGGGCGACCTGGTCGTGCACGTGGATCACGGCATCGGCCGATACCACGGGCTGGAGGTGGTGACCGCGGCGGGCGCCGCGCACGAATGCCTCAACCTCGAATACGCCGAGGGCGCGCGGCTCTACCTGCCGGTGGAGAACATCGAGCTTCTGTCGAAATACGGGCACGAGGAGGCATTGCTCGACCGTCTCGGCGGGGGCGCGTGGCAGGCGCGCAAGGCCAGGCTCAAGGAACGCATCCGCGAGATGGCCGACCGGCTGATTCGCATCGCGGCCGAGCGCGAGCTGCGCAAGGCGCCGGTGCTGGAGCCCGAGCACCACGCGTGGGAGGAATTCGCGGCGCGCTTCCCCTACGAGGAGACCGACGACCAGCTTCGCGCGATCGAGGACGTGCTGGGCGACCTGGCCGCCGGTCGGCCGATGGACCGGCTGATCTGCGGCGACGTGGGCTTCGGCAAGACCGAGGTGGCGATGCGCGCGGCCTTCATCGCCGCGATGGCCGGCCAGCAGGTCGCGGTGATCGCGCCGACCACGCTTCTGGCGCGCCAGCACTACCAGAGTTTCGCCGAACGCTTCCGTGGCTTCCCGCTGAACGTGCGGCCGCTGTCGCGCTTCGTCGGCCAGGCCGAGGCCGCCCGGACGCGCAAGGGGCTGGCCGACGGCACGGTCGACATCGTGGTGGGCACCCACGCGCTTCTGGCCAAGAACATCCGTTTCGGCAACCTCGGGCTTCTGGTCATCGACGAGGAACAGCGCTTCGGCGTGGCCCACAAGGAGCGGCTCAAGCAGCTGCGCTCGGACGTGCACGTGCTGACGCTGACGGCCACGCCGATCCCGCGCACCCTGCAACTGAGCCTGTCGGGCGTGCGTGACCTGTCGATCATCGGCACGCCACCCGTCGACCGGCTGTCGATCCGCACCTACGTCAGCGAGTTCGATTCGGTCACCATCCGCGAGGCGCTGCTGCGCGAGCACTATCGCGGCGGGCAGAGTTTCTTCGTCGTCCCGCGCATCAAGGACCTGCCCGAGGTCGAGGCCTTCCTGGCCGAGCAGGTGCCGGAGGTCAGCTTCGTCACCGCGCACGGCCAGATGGCCGCGCGCGACCTCGACGAGCGCATGAACGCCTTCTACGACGGCAAGTACGACGTGCTTCTGGCGACAACAATCGTGGAGTCGGGCCTCGACATTCCCACGGCCAACACGATGGTCGTCTACCGCGCCGACATGATGGGGCTGGCGCAGCTCTACCAGATCCGCGGCCGGGTCGGGCGCGCCAAGACCCGGGCCTATGCCTATCTGACCACCAAGCCGCGCGCGCCCCTGACGCCCGCCGCGCAGAAGCGGCTGCGCGTGCTGGGCAGCCTCGACACGCTCGGTGCGGGGTTCACCCTGGCCAGCCAGGATCTCGACATTCGGGGCGCCGGCAACCTGCTGGGCGAGGAACAGTCGGGGCAGATGCGCGACGTGGGCTACGAACTCTACCAGTCGATGCTGGAAGAGGCGATCGCCAAGATCCGCGCGGGCGAGATGGAGGGGCTGTCGGAGACCGACGAGCAATGGGCGCCGCAGATCAATCTCGGCGTGCCGGTGCTGATCCCCGAGGATTACGTGCCCGACCTCGACGTGCGGCTGGGCCTCTATCGCCGCCTGTCGGGGCTGACGAAGAAGGTGGAGCTGGAGGGCTTTGCCGCCGAGCTGATCGACCGCTTCGGCCCGCTGCCCAAGGAGGTCAACACCCTGATGCTGGTGGTGCGCATCAAGGCGATGTGCAAGCGCGCGGGAATCGCCAAGCTGGACGGCGGCCCGAAGGGCGCGACCATCCAGTTCCACAACGACCGGTTTGCTTCGCCGCAGGGGCTGGTGGAATTCATCAAGGCACAGGACGGGCTGGCCAAGGTCAAGGACAACAAGATCGTCGTGCGGCGCGACTGGCGCAAGGAATCCGACAAGATCAAGGGCGCCTTCGCCATCGCCCGCGACCTGGCCGAGAAGGCCGTGGCCGAAAGGAAGAAGCAGCAGAAGGCGGGCAGCGATGCTTGAACCGGGACTTCACGGCGTGCCGCGGGGGCATCTGGCCTCGGTCGTCACGCATCTCGAGATGCGCGAGGCGCCGGTGCAGCGCGACGCGCCGGATCCGGGGCTGACGCTGGCGCATGTCGCGGCGCCCGGCACCGACTGGTACCGGCAACTGTTCCGCCATGTCGGCGCCGACTGGCTCTGGTTCGGGCGGCTCGTGCTGGACGACAAGGCGCTTGCGGGCGTCATAGGCGACCCGGCGGTGCGGGTGCATGTCGTCCGCGACGGCGCGGCGGAGGCCGGGCTGCTGGAGCTGGATTTCCGCACCGCCGGCGAATGCGAACTGGCCTATTTCGGGCTTGCGCCCGGCCATACCGGGCGCGGGGCGGGGCGCTGGTTGATGAACCGGGCGCTCGAGATGGCGTGGCAGCCCGGCATCGGCCGGGTCCATGTCCATACCTGCACGCTGGATCATCCCGCGGCGCTGGATTTCTATCGCCGCAGCGGCTTTGCCCCCGTGCGCCGCGAGATCGAGGTCGCCCCCGATCCGCGGGCGACCGGGTTTTTGCCCGAGACGGCGGCGCCGCATGTGCCGTTCCTGCGGCCGCCGGACGGGGAAAAGGGAACGGGGGATTGACGCCCGCGCGCGGTCGCGGCGGTCAGGAAGAGGGTCCGCCGCCTTCCCTGGAGGTCTTGAAGGCCTTCACCCGCTCCAGCAGATAGGCGCGGGCGCGGTTGTCCGCCCGGCGCACCCGCACCGAGGTGAGAAACGCCTCCTGCGCGGTCTGGGAGGTCGCGCCGAGCGTTTCGGAAACTTCCTTGATCAGGTCCTCGTCGCCTGTCGCATCGACCGCCTTGAGCGTGTCGATCGCCAGCTTGTCGGCCAGGTCCTCGGTGATGCCCATCTCGTGCCTACCGCGTCGTCTCGGTCAGCCGTCGCTTGACGTAGTCGGTGACCGTTCCGATCATCTCGTCCATGTAGGGGTCTTCGAAGAAGTGCCCGGCGCCCTCGATCTCGGCGTGTTCGACGGAGATGCCCTGCTGTTCCTGCAACTTGGACGCCAGCGCGGCGGTGTCCGCGGGCGGCGCGACCCTGTCGCCCGAGCCCGAGACGATCAGCCCCGAGGACGGGCAGGGCGCGAGGAACGAGAAATCGTACATGTTCGCGGGTGGCGAAACGGATACGAAGCCCGTGATCTCGGGCCGGCGCATCAGCAGCTGCATTCCGATCCATGCGCCGAAAGAGAACCCGGCGACCCAGCAGTGCTTGGAATTGGCGTTGAGCGACTGGAGGTAGTCGAGCGCCGATGCGGCGTCCGAAAGCTCGCCCACGCCCTGGTCGTATTCGCCCTGGGACCGTCCCACGCCGCGGAAATTGAACCGCAGCACCGTGAAGCCCATGTTGTAGAACGCGTAGTGAAGGTTGTAGACGACCTTGTTGTTCATGGTGCCGCCGAACTGCGGGTGCGGGTGCAGCACGATGGCGATGGGGGCGTCTTTTTCCTTTTGCGGGTGGTAGCGACCTTCGAGCCGGCCTTCGGGACCGGGAAAGATGACCTCGGGCATACGCGTCTCTTGCCTTCCTTGGCGGTGCCGCGGCTCGCTTGACGCCGCCGCGCGATCACCTTAGCACTGTTGATGGGTCCGCGCTGGGGGCGGGCCGGGCTGCACGCGAGATAAGGCTTGCGCAGCGCAAGGTCAATCTGTTCGCAGGAAAACCCCATGAAACTCAGCACCAAGGGACGCTATGCGATGGTGGCGCTGGCCGACATCGCGCTGCAGCCGGAGGAATCCCTCGTGCCGCTGGGCGAGATCGCGAAGCGGCAGGACATCTCGCTGCCCTACCTCGAACAGCTCTTTGTCAAGCTGCGCCGCGCGGGGCTCGTGGAGTCGGTGCGTGGGCCCGGCGGGGGCTACCGGCTGGCCAAGCCCTCGAACGAGATCCGCGTGGTCGAGGTGCTGGGCGCGGTGGACGAAACCGTGGACGCCATGCACAAGGGCGCCGGCGCCTCGGGCGCGACCAGCGGGTCGCGGGCGCAATCGATGACCAATCGCCTGTGGGAAGGGCTGAGCGCGCATGTCTACGTCTTCCTGCACCAGACCCGGCTGAGCGACGTGGTGGGCAACAGCCTCGCGCCATGCCCGGCGGTGCCCTCGCTGCTTGACGTGGTGGACGACGAGTAGGCCATTCACGCGGCGCACGGTCAGCGACGCGGGCGCGGGCCGCGGCACTGGCCGGAAGAAACCCCGGACGAGAAGGAAACGCGCATGGAACGTGTGTATCTCGACCATAACGCGACCATGCCGTTGCGGCCCGAGGCACGCGCGGCAATGATCGACGCGCTGGACCTGCAAGGCAACCCGTCGAGCGTGCACGCCGAGGGGCGCGCGGCCCGGGCTCTGGTGGAGCGCGCGCGCGGGCAGGTGGCCGCGGCGCTGGGGGCCGAGGGGGCCGACATCGTGTTCACCTCGGGCGCGACCGAGGCGGCGGCGCTGGCCTGCGCCGGCCGCCGTCTCGAAAGCGCGGCCATCGAGCACGAAGCGGTCGGCGCCTGGACCTCCGGCACGCTGCCGGTTGACGAAGACGGCCGCGTTACGGTGGCTGACCCCGCGCGCACGACGCTGCAGCTGGCCAATTCCGAAACCGGGGTGATCCAGGAGTTGCCCGAGGGGCTTGCGGTAACCGACATGACGCAGGGCTTCGGCAAGCTGCCGGTGGCCTTCAGCTGGACCGGCGCGGACATGGCCATCGTCTCGGCACACAAGCTGGGCGGGCCCAAGGGCGTGGGCGCATTGGTGTTGCAGCCCGGCAGTGACATCGCGGCCCAGCTGCGCGGCGGCGGGCAGGAGATGGGCCGCCGCTCGGGCACCGAGAATCTGCCGGGCATCGCGGGATTCGGTGCCGCGGCGGAAGCGGCGGCGCGGGACCTTGCCAACGGGGTGTGGTCGCGGGTAGAAGAACTTAGAATTATTCTAGAAAAAAATGTTGCAGCTGTGAGTAACGAGACTATTTTTGTCGGGAAAGGGGCGCGGCGCCTGCCGAACACCAGCTGCTTCGTAACGCCCGGTTGGAAGGGCGAGACGCAAGTAATGCAGATGGACTTGTCCGGCTTCGCCGTTTCCGCGGGCAGTGCATGTTCCAGCGGGAAGGTGCGCGCCAGCGGGGTGCTCCGGGCCATGGGCCATCCGGAGGCCGACGCGGGGTGCGCCCTGCGTGTGTCGCTGGGGCCCGAGACAACAGAGGACGACATCGGGCGCTTCGTCGAAACCTGGGCGAAGCACCTGAAACGCCACCGCGCCCGCGCGGCGTGAGCGACAAGGAGACGCGACATGGCAGCACTCGACGACACTCAGGCCAAGGAAGGCGTGGACCGCGAGACGGTCGATGCCGTGCGCGAGATGGGCGGCACCTACAAGTACGGGTGGGAAACCGACATCGAGATGGATTACGCGCCGAAGGGCCTCGACGCCGACATCGTGCGCCTGATCTCGGAAAAGAACGAGGAGCCGCAGTGGATGACCGACTGGCGGCTCCAGGCCTTCGAGCGCTGGCAGCGCATGGAAGAGCCCGACTGGGCGATGCTGAATGTTCCGGAAATCGATTTCCAGGACCAGTACTACTATGCCCGGCCCAAGAGCATGGCGGAAAAGCCCAAGTCGCTCGATGACGTGGATCCCAAGCTTCTGGAAACCTACGAGAAGCTGGGCATCCCGCTGAAGGAACAGATGGTCCTGGCCGGTGTCGAAGGTGCCGGCGAGGCGCCCGCCGAGGGCCGCGAGGGTGACGCGCCCGAGCGCAAGGTCGCCGTCGACGCGGTGTTCGACTCGGTCAGCGTCGGCACGACGTTCCAGGAAGAGCTGAAGAAGGCCGGGGTCATCTTCTGCTCGATCTCCGAGGCGATCCGCGACTACCCCGAGCTGGTCCAGAAGTACCTGGGGTCGGTCGTGCCGCAGGGCGATCACTTCTACGCCGCGCTCAACTCGGCGGTCTTTTCCGACGGCTCCTTCGTCTACGTGCCGCCGGGCGTGCGGTGCCCGATGGAGCTGTCGACATACTTCCGTATCAACGCCGAGAACACCGGCCAGTTCGAGCGCACGCTGATCATCGCCGACAAGGGGTCCTACGTCAGCTACCTCGAGGGCTGCACGGCGCCGCAGCGCGACGAGGCGCAGTTGCACGCCGCCATCGTCGAGCTGATCGCGCTGGAGGACGCCGAGATCAAGTATTCGACCGTGCAGAACTGGTTCCCCGGTGACGAGGACGGCAAGGGCGGCATATACAACTTCGTCACCAAGCGGGGCGATTGTCGCGGTGCGCGGTCCAAGATTTCGTGGACGCAGGTCGAAACGGGGTCGTCGATCACCTGGAAATATCCCAGCTGCATCCTGCGCGGCGACGACAGCCAGGGCGAGTTCTATTCCATCGCCATCACCAACAACTGGCAGCAGGCCGACACCGGCACCAAGATGATCCACCTTGGCAAGAACACGCGCTCGCGCATCGTGTCCAAGGGGATCAGCGCCGGGCAGGCGCAGAACACCTATCGCGGGCTGGTGTCGATGCACCCCAAGGCGCAGGGCGCGCGCAACTTCACCCAGTGCGACAGCCTGCTGATCGGCGACAAGTGCGGCGCGCACACGGTGCCCTACATCGAGGTCAAGAACAACTCGGCGCGTTCCGAGCACGAGGCGACGACCTCGAAGGTGGACGACGACCAGCTGTTCTATTGCCGCCAGCGTGGCATCGGCGAGGAAGAGGCCGTCGCGCTCGTGGTCAACGGCTTCTGCAAGGAGGTGCTTCAGGCGCTGCCGATGGAATTCGCCATGGAGGCGCAGCAGCTGGTGGCGATCAGCCTCGAAGGCTCGGTGGGCTGACGCCGTGCTGACGTGGGGCGCTTTCCTCACCGCGCTGCTGACCGGGCTTTTCTGCTCGGTCTTCGCGGTGGTCGTCGACGCCATCCTCGACATGGCGGGCGTCTGGATGGTGGCTGCCGTCTCGATGATCTCGGGCTTTCTGGGATCGCTCTTCGCGCAGCTGACCACCGGGCGGGGCCGGAAATGACGGGCGTCCGCGCGATCGGGGGCGGCGGCCGGGCGGCATGAACCAGGCGACGCCCACAGAAAGGCCCGCGCTGACCATGCCCGAGGCCGAAGCCGAGGCGTTGCGCGACGTGTATG
Source organism: Roseovarius salinarum (assembly GCF_002834145.1). GTDB lineage: Bacteria > Pseudomonadota > Alphaproteobacteria > Rhodobacterales > Rhodobacteraceae > Roseovarius > Roseovarius salinarum. Next base: position 9,406 of record NZ_PHNT01000025.1, read on the forward strand.
CCCGCGCGGGAACCATCCTCGAATACGGCAGCGGCGGGTCCACGGTGATGGCCGCCGAGATGTCCGGCAAGACTGTTTTCTCGGTCGAGAGCGACCGCGACTGGGTGCGCATGATGCGGGCGTGGTTTGCCGAGAACCCGCCGGCGGACGGCTCGGAGGTGGACGTGATCTGGGCCGATATCGGGGAGACGCGCCAATGGGGGCATCCGAAGGGCAACGCGGCATGGCGCCGCTACCACCGCTACCCGCTGGAGGTCTGGCAGCTGCCCGAGTTCCGCCAGCCCGACGTGGTGTTCGTGGACGGCCGGTTCCGTACCGGCTGCGCGCTGGCCGCGGCGTTCCTGAGCACCGCGCCGGTGCGGGTGCTGGTGGACGATTACGCGCCGCGCAAGCGCTACCACCGGATCGAGGATTACCTCGGCGCGCCGCGGATGCTGGGCCGCATGGCCGAGTTCGAGGTGGAGCCGATGCCGGTCCCGGCCGATCGGCTGCTCGAGATCGTGGAGATGATGACCCGGCCCTGACCGGGGGAACGAAACAACAAGACGCGAGGACGTTAAATGCTTGATATCAAGAACCTGAAAGTCAGCCTTGAGGAAGAGGACAAGGAAATCCTCAAGGGCGTCGACCTGTCGGTCGAGGCCGGCAAGGTGCATGCGATCATGGGGCCCAACGGATCGGGCAAGTCGACACTGAGCTACGTGCTTGCCGGGCGCGACGGCTACGACGTGACCGAAGGCTCGGCCACGCTCGACGGCCAGGACATCCTTTCGATGGAGCCCGAAGAACGCGCCGCCGCCGGGTTGTTCATGGCGTTCCAGTACCCCGTGGAAATTCCCGGCGTGGGCAACATGACCTTCATGCGCACCGCGCTGAACGCGCAGCGCAAGGCGCGCGGCGAGGAGGAGATGAACGCCTCCGACTTCCTGAAACTCGTGCGCGAGAAGGCCAAGGACCTGCAGATCGACCCCGAGATGCTCAAGCGGCCGATCAACACCGGCTTCTCCGGCGGCGAGAAGAAGCGCAACGAGGTGCTTCAGATGTCGGTGCTGCAACCGCGGATGTGCATTCTCGACGAAACCGACTCCGGCCTCGACGTCGACGCGATGAAGCTGGTGGCGAAGGGTGTCAACGCGCTGCGCGAACAGAACCGGGGCTTTCTCGTCATCACGCACTACCAGCGTCTGCTCAACCACATCGAGCCCGACGTGGTGCACATCATGGCCGAAGGGCGTATCGTCAAGACCGGCGGCCCCGAGCTTGCCCTGCAGGTCGAGGAAGAAGGCTACGAGCACATCAAGGCGGAGATGGCATGATGGCACAACCGCAGACGAAACAGGACCGGACCGAGGCGCGCCTCGCCTCAGCCGGCGGGCGCCCGTCCGGCGCCGGCTGGGCCGAGACCGCACGCGATGGCGCACTGGCCCGCGTGCGCGCCATGGGCCTGCCCGAGAAGCGGGACGAATACTGGAAGTTCACCCGCCCCGACACCCTTGTCCAGCCCGAGGTCCCCGAGGCGGCGCTTCTGGAAACCGACGAATCGCCCGTCTTCGGCGAGGTGGACCGCCTGAAGATCGTTTTCGTCGACGGCGTGTTCGACGCCGACGCCAGCGATGACCTCGAGATGTCGGGCCTGCGGATCGAGCGGCTTGCCGACGCCACCCAGGCCGACATTCACTGGGCGCGCGATCTCTACGGCACGCTCGAGGAGCGGGGCCAGACGCCGGTGGCGCGACCGCTGGCCGCGCTCAACACCGCCTTGGCGCGCGACGGGGTCGTGATCCATGTGACCGGCGCCGTGCCCAAGCCGGTGAACCTGATCTATCGCCACGAATCCGAGACGTCGGACGCGATGCTGCATCACGTCGTCAAGCTGGATGCCGGTGCGTCGCTGACCCTGCTCGAGAACGGCCCGGCCGCGGCGCGGCTCAACGGGGTCATGGAGGTCGATGTCGCAGACGGCGCCAATTTCCAGCATGTCCGCACGCAGGGCCGTGACCACGAACGCCGCGCGGTCACCCACAGCTTCGCGCGGCTGGGCACCGAAAGCGTGTTCAAGTCCTTCACGCTGACGGTCAACGGCCGGCTGACGCGCAACGAGGCGGTGATCGAGCTCACGGGCGACGACGCGGCGGCGCACGTGGCGGGTGCGGCGATGGGCGACGGCGATTTCCACCACGACGACACGGTCTTCGTCACCCATGACGCCGAACGCTGCGAGAGCCGCCAGGTGTTCAAGAAGGTGCTGCGCGGCGGTGCCCACGGCGTGTTCCAGGGCAAGATCCTGGTCAAGGAGGGCGCGCAGAAAACCGACGGCTACCAGATCAGTCAGTCGCTGCTGCTGGACGATCACAGCCAGTTCTTCGCCAAGCCCGAGCTCGAGATCTACGCCGACGACGTGGCCTGTTCGCACGGCTCGACCTCGGGGGCGATCGACGAGGAGGCGCTGTTCTACCTGCGGGCGCGCGGCGTGCCCAAGGATATCGCCACCGACCTGATGACGCTGGCCTTCCTGGCCGAGGCCGTCGAGGAGATCGAGGACGAGACCCTGCGCGACGAGATCACCACGCGCCTGCAGGGCTGGCTGGAACGGCGCCGCGGCTGATGGCGGTGACGCGCGATATCGCGGCCACCTACCGCGGCCCCGGCCGCGTCATGCGCCGCCTGCTCGAGATGGGCAGTCGCGAGGACCGCGCGCTCGCCTTGCTGATGTCGGGCTGTGCCGTGGTCTTCGTGGCGCAATGGCCGCGGCTGGCGCGCGAGGCGCACCTCACCGACCAGGCGCTCAACGCGTTGATGGCCGGGACCCTGATGGCGGTGATGCTGATCCTTCCGCTGCTGCTCTACGCGCTGGCCTTCGTCAGCCTCGGGGTGCTGCGGGCGCTCGGTCGGCCGGTCACGGGCCATGCCACCCGGCTGGCGCTGTTCTGGGCGTTCCTGGCGGCCAGCCCGCTGACGCTTCTGCACGGTCTGACGGCCGGGTTCATCGGCCCGGGCCCGGCACTCGACCTTGTCGGTTTGGCCTGGTGCGGGGTGTTCCTCTGGTTCTGGGTGTCCAACCTGCGCGAGGCGGCATGGGGCAACCACTGACCTCCGCCTTCCTGTGGGACCTGACTCGCCAGACGCTCCTTGCCCCGGCCGGGGCCGCGCGGCGGCTGATCGACATGGGCCTCCCGGTACGGACGCTGTGGATGGCGCTGGCGCTGATGACGGTGCTCAACGCCATCGTCTATTCCGCCTCGCTGCAGATCGCGCCCCCCGCGCCCGAGGCCGGCGCGATGATGCCGGCCGCGCTGACGTCGCCGCTGCTGTTCGCGGTGTTCCTGGGCGGCGCGCTGGTGATCACGGTGATCGCGCTGCACGGGGTGGGCCGCGGGCTGGACGGGCAGGGCAGCCTGGCCGACATCCTGGTGCTGATCACCTGGCTGCAGGGGCTGCGGCTGGCGCTTCAGGTGGTCTCGGGCGTGCTCATGATGGCCGCGCCGGGGCTGGGCGCGCTGCTGGTGGTGGTCGCGTCGGTCTGGGGGCTCTACATCCTCGTTGCCTTCATCAACGAGGCGCACCGTTTCGGCAGCCTGCTGAAGGCCGCCGCCGTCCTGCTTGTCACCGCCATCGCGCTGGTGGCGGGGCTATCGCTTTTCATCGCGGTCCTCGGGACCGCCGCCGCCACTGGAGGTGTCTGAGATGTACGACGTCGAGAAGATCCGCGCCGATTTCCCGATCCTGTCGCGCGAGGTCAACGGCAAGCCGCTGGTCTACCTTGACAACGGGGCCTCGGCGCAAAAGCCCAAGGCGGTGATCGACGCGGTGACGACCGCCTACGCGGAGGAGTACTCGAACGTCCACCGCGGGCTGCACACGCTGTCGAACATCGCGACCGAGAAATACGAGGCCGTGCGCGGCACGGTTGCACGGTTCCTGGGCGTGTCCGACGAAAGCCAGATCGTCCTGAACTCCGGCACCACCGAGGGGATCAACATGGTCGCCTACGGGTGGGCGATGCCACGGATGGAGGCAGGCGACGAGATCGTGCTTTCGGTGATGGAGCATCACGCCAACATCGTGCCGTGGCACTTCCTGCGCGAACGCCAGGGCGTGGTGCTGAAATGGGTGGACACCGAGCCCGACGGCAGCCTCGACCCCCAGAAGGTACTCGATGCCATCGGGCCGAAAACGAAACTCGTGGCCGTCACCCATCTGTCGAACGTGCTGGGCACCGTGGTCGACGTGAACACCATATGCAAGGGCGCGCGCGCGCAGGGCGTTCCCGTTCTCGTCGATGGCAGCCAGGCGGCGGTCCACATGCCCGTGAACCTCGACGAGATGGGCTGTGACTTCTACGTCGTCACGGGCCACAAGCTCTATGGGCCGTCCGCCTCGGGCGCGGCCTTCGTTCGCAAGGAGCGCTACGACGAGATGCGCCCCTTCATGGGCGGCGGCGACATGATCCGCGAGGTCCACAAGGACTGGATCAGCTGGAACGACCCGCCGATGAAGTTCGAGGCCGGCACGCCGGGCATCGTGCAGGCGATCGGCCTGGGCGTGGCGCTGGATTACATGATGGGCGTCGGCATGCAGGCCATCGCCGCCCACGAAGCCGATCTCGGCGCCTATGCGCAGGATCGCCTTGGCGGGCTCAACTGGCTGAACGTGCAGGGCCACGCGCCGGGCAAGGCGGCGATCTTCTCGTTCACCATGGACGGAGCGGCGCACCCGCACGACCTGTCCACGATCCTCGACAAGAAGGGCGTCGCGGTGCGCGCCGGCCACCATTGCGCGAATCCGCTCATGGACCATATCGGGCTGACGGCGACCTGCCGGGCCTCGCTGGGCATGTACAACACGCGCGCCGAGATCGACACGCTGGTCGAGGCGCTCGAGCTGGCTCACGACCTTTTCGGCTGATGTTCGGCACGGTGCGCATCGCGCACCCCGGGATCGCCTCGTTTTGCGGCACGCCACGCCCCGCGCGTGCGTGTCGCAAAAAGTTTCCGCCATGTCGCTTTCAATCCTCGCGGAAATCGCTACGGTAGCGCCATCGTCCACAGCACGAGGAGAGAACGATGGCGCTGGCCACCGAGGCAGACCAGATTTCCGATATCGCATTCGGCTTCATGGGATCGAAGGCGCTGTTCGCGGCGCTGCAGCTGGGGGTGTTCACCCATCTCGCGCAGGGGCCGCTGACCGCCCCGGAACTGGCCGTCAAGGCCGGCATCCACGCCGACCGCGCACAGACACTGCTGACCGCGCTGGCGGGGCTCGGGCTGGTTCGCGCCGAGAAGGGCCGTTATGCCAATTCGCCGGCCGCGCAGAGCTTTCTCGTGAAAGGGGCGAAATACGATTTCGGGGATTACCTGCGCCTGCAGGTCGGCCAGCAGATGTACGGGTTGCTCGACCAGATCGAGGATGCGCTGACGGGCGATTTGCCCGATGATGCCACGGCGAGCTACGCCGAGTGGTTCGCCGACGAGGGCGAGGCGAGGGTCTATTCGGAAAGCCAGCACGCCGGCTCGCTCGGCCCGGCCCGCCAACTGGCACGCAGCCTGGACCTGTCGCAGGCGCGCACGCTGCTCGATGTGGGCGGTGGCACCGGCGCGTTCTCGATCACGTTGTGCAAGGCGAACCCGCAGCTGACCGCGCGGATCGTGGAATTCCCGAACGTGGCCAAGCTGGGCCGCGCCTACGTCTCCGAAGCGGGGGTGTCCGACCGGATCGCATACGTCGAGGGCAACGCGTTGGAGACCGAGTGGCCGCAGGACCAGGATGTCGTGCTGATGTCCTATCTTCTTTCAGGCATACCCGGCGCGGCGCACGACCGGATGATCGATCGCGCCTGGCAGTCGCTCGCGCCCGGCGGGCGGATCCTGATCCATGACTTCGTGGTCGAGGGCGACCGGACGGGGCCGAAACTCGCCGCGCTGTGGCAGTTGCAGCATACCGCCTTCACGCCCGAGGCCCGTTCGGTCGATGCCGGCTGGCTGGACGCGGCGCTCGGGGATCGCGGGTTCCGGGATGTCGCCGTGACGCCGATGATCCCCGAGATGACGATGCTGGCCCGGGGCCGAAAACCGGCCTGACCCGCGCCCAGAAAACCAATTGCAGCGCCCGGCACGATGGTCTATTGCGTCGGGCCGAAGCACCTGTAGCTCAGCTGGATAGAGCGCTGCCCTCCGAAGGCAGAGGCCCAAGGTTCGAATCCTTGCAGGTGCGCCAATTTTTCCTTTATGCGCTGATATTTGGCTGGATGGTGTAACCAAGTCATGCTTCATTGAGCGCCGTATGAAACTCGATTTCGGGTCGTTTCCAGTACAAATCCCGTTCAATGCCAAGCTGGTCGCGGGAATGAAACATCACACAGCAGAAGATCATCTGCCCGATTTCATCCTGAGGTGGCCGGGCGGACGCCGGTGTTGCAGGGCTGGGGTTTTCGGTGGATTTCCGTTTCCGATGGAACGCCGCCCCGCAAAACCGTGGCGATAGATCCGGGCACGGTCTTGTACCATCAATCCTCAAAGGCGCTCGCGGATTCCTATGCTTGACCGCAATGGGTGCTCGAAGGAACCGTGAACCCATGACGCCGTTTCAAATTTCGTCGTGGCCCGGGAAGACGTTCGACAGCGGCACACATCCCGCGCTGTGGCACATGCTTGATGTTGGGGCGGTTGCGGACCGATTGCTTTCGCGGGCCCCGGCCACCGGTTGTGCGGGACGGGATCAGGCGTTGGTCATGCTGGTTACGCTCCATGACCTCGGCAAGTTCAGCGACAGTTTTCGCGATATGCTTGCCGGACGGCCGTACGGCGGGCAACGGCATTGGCAGCATTCGTTTCGCCTGCTCCTCGAATACGACGCGCGCCTGGCGGAATTGCTTGGAGGCGATGATCTTGCGCGTGAGGTGCTCTATGCGGCCATTGCCGGGCATCACGGCGGGCCGCCAGCACACCTGGATGCGCGCGCGTGGCGTTCACAGATGGGACAGATCGGAGAGGAGGCACGCGACGCGGCCGGCGATGCGATCGAGGCCCTCGCGCCGCTGTTCCAGGATGCAACGCTCGATGGTCTGACCCAGACCGAGGCCATCCGGCTGAGCTGGTGGTTGTCGGGACAAACCGTCCTGGCGGACTGGATCGGCTCCAACAGCGCCTGGTTCCCCATGCAACCGCCCGATCTTGCGGTGGACGCGTATTGGGACGCAGCCCGGGAACGCGCCGACCTGGCGATCCGCGAAGCGGGATTATTTCATGCCAATCCCTCTGATCACGGCTCCGAGGATGTCCTCGGAGGCCCACTGCGGCCGATGCAACATGCGGTTAAAACGGTCAGCCTGCCCGATGGGCCGACACTTGCGCTCATCGAGGATGCGACCGGCTCGGGAAAGACGGAAGCGGCCTTGATTCTGGCTGCGCGCCTTATGGCGCATGGAAAGGGACGCGGGATATTCTTCGCGTTGCCGACCATGGCGACCAGCAATGCCATGCTGGAGCGCCTGGAGACCGCGTTGCCCTGGATGTTCGATGGCCGTCCGTCGCTGGCGCTGACGCATGGCAGGGCCGGCATGAACGAAACCTTCGCGCGCATCCGGGGCCGGACGCAGGAGGCGCAAGGGACCGATCCCACCTGTTCGGATTGGCTGGCGGATGACCGGCGCCGCGTACTGATGGCTGACGTCGGGGTGGGAACGGTGGATCAGGCATTGATGGGCGTACTGCCCACGCGGTTCAACACGCTTCGCCTGCGCGCCCTCGCCGACCGTATCCTGATCGTTGACGAGGCGCATTCCTACGACCCCTACATGGAAGCGGAACTGCAACGTCTGCTCGAGTTCCACGCGCGCCTCGGGGGGTCGGCCATCGTCATGACGGCGACGTTGCCGATGGACATGCGCGATGGTTTCGTCCGGGCGTTCCGGCGCGGAATGGACGCGCCGAAGGGTGGCCGGGTTGAGGCCCGCGAATATCCACTTCTCTCCGTCGTTGGGGAAGAGCAGACCCGGATTGCCCCGCAGGCGGTTCCCGCCACATGTCGCAGCATCGACGTGCATCGTCTGCGTACCGCGTCCGAATCTCTGGATCTGCTGGAATGGGCACAAGGCGAGGGCGCGGCCTGTGTATGGGTGCGCAATGCCGTCGACGAGGCGATCGAAGCCGTCGAGGCGCTCAGGTCGCGCGGCCTTGCGGCCGATCTTCTCCATGCGCGCTTTGCCGCCACGGACAGGCTTCGCCATGAACACGCGCTTCAGGCCCGTTTCGGGCGACAGGGCAAGGACCGCGACGGGCGCATCCTCGTTGCGACACAGGTCGTCGAAGCCTCCCTCGATCTCGATTTCGACCTGATGGTGAGCGACCTTGCTCCGGTCGGGGCCCTGATCCAGCGGGCCGGGCGCATGTGGCGGCACATGGATCTGCGGCCCGCGCACGCCCGCCCGGTGCCAGGTCCCGCGCTGCATGTCCTGGCCCCGGACCCGGAAACCGTGACCGGCGAGCGATGGGTTCAGCAGGTGCTCGGTCCGGGCGCCTGGGTCTACCCGCAAGACACGCAATGGCGGACGGCAAAGGCGCTGTTCGATGCTGGACGGATCGATGCGCCGGGCGGCTTGCGCGCACTGATCGAGGCCGTCCACGGCAACGATCCCTTGCTGCTGCCCGCCGCGCTTGACCGGGCCGGTATTGAAAGCGAGGGCCGCATCCTTGGCGAACGGGCACGTGCCAACAACAACCTTCTGGATCCGTGGGCGCCCTATGACCAACCCGCGATGGCCCGCGTCCACGACGATGAAGTCTTTCCGACACGGCTTGGGCTACCGCAGATCACGCTCCGGCTGGCGCGTCGGCAGAACGGGGTCTTGCGCCCTTGGGCGGACGGGGAGGGCCCCTTCGCCTGGCAGATGTCGGAAGTCCAGATCTCTGCTGCGCGTTACGCGAAGCTCGCCGGCATCGACCAAGACATCCCCGAGATCGCCGCCGTGAAAAGCACATGGCCGCGATCATTGCGAGAGCATGTTGTCCTGGCGCCCGTCGGCGAGGAGGGGAGGATTTGCGAAGGCCTGACTTATGACCGGGAGATGGGCGCCATCCTGTATTAGTCGTCTGCCGATTTCGCAGCCCCTTGTTTGATCTGGTCGTTGTGGATACCGTTCCGCCGTGGATTGAACGGTGTCATTCATGCTCAACCTGATTTCCGATCCATGGATTCCCGTGCATCGCAGCGGCGGGCCCGACGTCGTCCGCCCCGATCAGATCGCCGAGGAAGACGTTCTCCGTCTCGGCTGGCCTCGGCCCGATCTCAACCTCGCCTGCCTGGAGCTTCTGGTGGGGCTCGTGTATCTCGCCGCCCCGCCGCGGGGGCGCTCCGCACGGCGGACCCCGCCGACGCCGGACGCGCTGCACGCTGCGATGGCGCCCCTCGCCCCGGCCTTCGAGCTTCTGGGCGATGGTCCCCGTTTCCTGCAGGAATTCGGGGAGCTCGATGGCGGTCCGAACCCGCCCGACATGCTGTTCATCGACAGCGCGGGGGACTCGACGGCGAAAAAGAATGCCGACCTGATGGTCCGACGCGAGCGCTACCAAGGCCTCGACCTTCCGCTTGCCGCGATGGCCCTGTACACGATGCAGGCCTTCGCGCCGTCCGGCGGCGCTGGGAACCGTACCTCGATGCGCGGGGGTGGCCCGATGGTCACGCTGGTCCGGCCGCAAGCCCCCGGCCTCTGGCCACTAATCTGGGCCAACGTGCCCGATGGCAGGCCGTTGCCGCCAGATAAGCTCGAGGCGCTGCCGTGGATGCGGCCGACGCGGACCTCGGCCAACGGTGAGATCACGGTTCCTCAAGAAGGCCCTCACGCCTCGCCTGAGCCCGAGGTCTTTTTCGGGCAACCGCGCCGGTTGCGGCTGGTTGCAAATGGGGATGTCGTCACTGGCGTCGTCCAGCGCCCCTGGGGCACGAATTACGCCGAATGGCGCCATCCGCTGACGCCCTATTACCGCGACAACAAGGGACAGGTGCGGCCGGTACATCCCAAGCCGGGGCGGTTCGGCTACCGCAACTGGCGCGGCGTGATCCTGCAATCAGAACAACGCCTTCGAGCCGCGACTGTCGCGCGTTGGATCAGCGAGAACCGCGGGGTGCAGTGCAGCCTCATTGTCGGCGGCTGGGCGATGAACAAGTTTAACCCCCTCGATTTCATCTGGTCCGAGCAGCCGGTCTTTGCCCTCGGGGAGGAGGCCGAGTTCCATGCCGGCAACATGGTCGAAACGGCGGAACATGCGGGGTTCGCACTTCGCGTCTGCATCCGCGAAAGCCGTGACGAAGGCATGGCCGAACTCGCCGTGGAGGCCTTCTTCGACGCCACCCAGGCCGCTTTTGAAAGCCGAGTCGCGGCCCTCGCCGGCGGCGCGGCGCCCGATCCGCACGGCTGGCTGTCGGATCTGCGGCACGCCGCCCTCGACGAATTCGACAGGCGGGTCATCCCGGGGTTGGCCGATCTTGACGAAAGCCATCGGCAGGCCGCGGTGCAGGCACGTGCCAAGCTTCTGATGGCGTTCGGCGGGCGTGGGCATTTCGGCAAGAAAGTGTTCGATCCTCTCGGCCTCGAACAGCCGCCACGCAAGAAACGGAAGGAAGGCGTATGAGCGAATTGGACACGGCCACCGACATCGGAAGCATCTGCGCGAGCTGGCGCGCGCAGGCGCTGGCGGCCGATGACGGCGCCGCGCGGCTGTCGCGCGCGAAGCTGCGCAGGGCCGACGGGCCGGTCGCGGCGCTTGGGGTCCGCGCGGTGCATGATCTCAACGGCCGGTTGGCCGCGGCGGGACACGACATGCGCCGAGGGGAGCGGCCGGACAGGCTCGCGCTGATCGCCACGGCCCTGGCGCATCTCAAGGACGGTAACGGCCCCCACGTCGCACAAGCGTTCGGTGCCGGCGATCCCGCCGCGCTGAGCGGCATCCGGTTCAACGCGCTTGTGCGCGCCGCAACGCCCCGCGAGCTGTGGAAGCCGCTTGTCAGGGGACTGGCGGTGATCGAGGGCCGTGCAAACGCCGCCCAGCTTGCCACCGATATTCTTTACTGGGGTGACAGGGTCCGCACCCGTTGGTGCTTCGAATACTACGGCGAGGGTTTCGCCGCACCGTCACCGGAACACAACATCGAGGAGGCCACCGAATGAGCCGTTTCGTCCAGCTGCATTACCTGACGATCTACCCACCGTCTAACCCGAACCGCGACGACGTTGGGCGCCCCAAATCGGCCTCCTACGGCGGCGTGCCGCGGCTGCGGATCTCGAGCCAGGCTTTGAAACGCGCGGCGCGACTCTCGGAAGTGATGCAGCGCGATCTCGAGGGGCATCTTGGCACGCGCACCCAGCGGATCGGGGAGGTCGTGCGAGATGCTCTGGACGAAGACGGCACCGATGAGGAAAAGGCTGCAGAGGTTGCGACCAAGGTTGCCGATGTCTTCGGCAAGATCGATGCGCGCGCCGGCGAGCAGGGCGCGATCCGGACGCGCCAGTTGGCCTTCGTATCCCCCGAGGAACGGGACTTTGCGATCGACCTGGCCCGGCGCGCGATTCAAGGCGAGGCGCTGCCGAACAACGCCGAGCTCAAGAAGATGGTCCTGCGCACGGCCGATGGTGCGGCCGACGTGGCGATGTTCGGGCGCATGCTGGCCGACGACCCGAATTTCAACCGCGAGGCGGCGGTGCAAGTGAGCCATGCCATCACGACGCACCGGGCGCTGGTGGAGGACGATTTCTACAACGCCGCGGACGATCTCAAGACGACCGCCGAGGACTCCGGCGCCGGCTTTCTGGGCGACGCGGGGTTCGGCTCTGGCGTATTCTACCTTTACGCTTGCGTGGACACGGATCTTCTCGTCGAGAACCTCGCGGGGGACCGCGCGCTCGCGGCGCGGTCCGTCGGCGCGTTGGCCGAGGCGCTGGCCATCTCCACGCCGGCGGGCAAGCGCAACGCCTTCGCCCATCACACGCGCGCCTCACACATCCGTGCCGAGTCCGGGTCGCAACAGCCGCGCAGCCTTGCGGGCGCCTTTTTGAGTCCGGTGTCGGGAGGTGATGTTCTGGCATCGTCGGTCGCCGCTCTCGAGGACATGGCGGACAAGATCGACGCAGCGTATGGCGACTGCGCTGACTCGACCGCCTCGATGAACGTGCCGCGCGGAGAAGGGAGCCTCACAGAGATCCGGGACTTTGCTGAAACCTTTGTGCGTGATGTCTGATTACGTCGTTTTCTCGCTCGTGGCGCCCATCGGGGCGTTCGGCGGTCCGGCCGGTCATGAACGCCGCGGCTCGGAGGCCTGGCCGGGGCGCGGCGCGATCCTTGGGCTGCTCGGCGCGGCCCTTGGTGTGAGGCGCGATGAAGCCGACGCGCTCGCCGCGCTGGGACGTTGGAAGATGGCCGTTTCGGCGCTGTCGCACGGTCCGGCGTTGCGGGACTTCCATACGGTTCAGACGGTGCCGGCCGCCCGGATCAAACGCCCCCGTACACGCGCCCATGCCACTGCGGCGCTGACGCACCGCGACAATGCGATGATCACTCGGCGTGACTACCGGATGGATTGCGCCTTCGGTATCGCGCTGTGGGACGGGCCGGACCCTGACGCGCTGGTGACCGCCCTCGCGAACCCCGTGTTCACCCCTTATCTTGGGCGCAAAAGCTGTCCTTTGTCCGCCCCCATGGGGCCGCTTCGGGTCAACGCCGAAAATCCTTTGCATGCCCTCGAACAAGTGAAGATTCCGCCTTTCCTTGATGTCGACCCGAGGCAGCCCGTGTTCGTCGCGTCCGATGAACCGCTGGAGAACGACGGGTATTCCGAGCTTCACTGGGACGTGCCCATCGACCGAGAAAAATGGCATTTCGCGGCGCGTCAGGTGCATGTCGCACGGCCCGGACCCGGCGGGGAGGGTGGGGCATGACCCTTTATCTCTCGCGCCTGAAGCTAAACCCGGACCCTTCCACGAGCGCGCTGGCCCAGTTGCTGAACCCGCGCGACGCCGCGCAACAGGCCGACGCACATCATCGGCTGATCTGGACGGTTTTCTCGGATGGCACCGACCGGCGGCGGGATTTCCTGTGGCGCCATGACGGCGACGGGCGCTTTCTGACATTATCGTCGAGGCCGCCGCGCGCGCACGATCTTTTCCTGCCACCGGAGACCAAGACATTCGAGCCCGACCTGCGCGTCGGGGACCGTCTTGACTTTACCTTGCGCGCGAACGCCACGAAAGATCGGGCTGCCGCCAGCGGATCCTCCAAAGCGCGACCGAAGAATCGGCGCGTCGATGTCGTCATGGATCTCTTGCAATCCGTGCCGCGCGAACAGCGGGCGGACCGGCGCATGGAAATGGCCCAAACGGCGGCCGAGGCGTGGATGATGCGACAAGGCGACAGCAAAGGCTTCGCGCCACGACGTGTCATCGCCGACAATTATTCCACGATCGAACTCGGCCGCCGGCGCCGCGCGGGCGCGACCTTTGGCATCCTGGATCTCTCCGGAGAGATCGAGGTGACCGACCCCGAGTTGTTCCTGCCGGCGTTGGCCGTGGGTCTTGGCCGCGCGAAAGCCTGGGGTTGCGGGCTCATGCTGATCCGTCGCGCGCGATGAGTGGCCCCGGCGCGCCAGACGGCGGCCCACCCGGTCTTCCGCCGCCGAAACCGATCCCGCTGAAGGAACGGGCAGCGCTGGTCTTCGTCGAACGCGCCAGGATCGATGTCAAGGACGGGGCATTCGTCGCGATCGACGCCGAGGGCACGCGTACGCACATTCCCGTCGGCGGAGTCGCATGCCTGATGCTGGAGCCGGGCGCGCGGATCAGCCACGCGGCGGTATCCCTTGCCGCGCAGGCCGGCACGCTTGTCACTTGGGTCGGCGAGGGCGGCGTGCGGCTCTATTCCGCGGGCCAGCCCGGGGGCGCACGTGCGGACAACCTGCTATGGCAGGCCCAGATCGCCCTTGATCCGGCCGCCCGATTGCGGGTCGTGCGCAAGATGTTCGCGATCCGCTTCGATGAGGATCCGCCCCAACGCCGATCCGTCGAACAGCTCCGCGGAATCGAGGGACAAAGGGTGCGTCATTCCTACGAGCTGATCGCGCAACAGTTCGGCGTCGCGTGGAAACGCCGGCGCTATGATCCCGGGGACTGGGGCGCCGCAGACATCCCCAACCGCTGTCTCTCCGCGGCCACCTCGTGCCTGCACGGGCTGACGGAAGCGGCCGTCCTGGCGGCCGGCTACGCGCCCGCGATCGGCTTCCTGCACACTGGCAAGCCGCGCAGTTTCGTCTACGACATCGCGGATCTGTACAAGCTCGACACCGTCGTGCCCGAGGCCTTCCGGGTATCCGCCCGCGCTCAGAAGGGCACGCTCGATATGCCGCCCGAGCGGGCCGTGCGCCTGGCCTGCCGTGACGCGTTCCGAAAAAGCGGCCTTCTCAACCGGATCATCCCGCAGATCGAGGAGGTGCTGTCGGCCGGCGAGATGCCCAGGCCCGAGCCTCCGCCCGAGGCCGCGGGGCCGGCCTTTGACGAGGGGACGAGTGGCGATGATGGTCATCGTGGTTGAAAACGCTCCCCCGCGCCTGCGCGGGCGGCTGGCGGTGTGGCTTCTGGAAATCCGGGCCGGCGTCTACGTCGGGCGGTATTCGCGCAAGGTGAGGGAACGGATCTGGGAACAGGTCGAAAGCGGTATCGGGCCGGGCGACGCCGTCATGGCTTGGGCGGCACCGACCGACCAGGGGTTCGACTTCGCCACCGTCGGCAAGAACCGAAGGATGCCACGGGATTTCGACGGGCTCAAACTTGTCAGCTTCGCACCGAAAGACCCCTCGGCTTGACGCGCCCGGAGGATCGGTGATTTCTTCGGGTATGTATTTTTTGCTTTGATGCAGGTATTTATGGCCAGACTGTTCCCCGCACACGCGGGGATGAACCGCCTGCTGGGCGCTGCTGCACAATGTGCCGGTGCTGTTCCCCGCACACGCGGGGATGAACCGGATGCAGGCCGAAGTAGGTGATATGCCGCTGCCTGTTCCCCGCACACGCGGGGATGAACCGGCGGGGGATGAGCGCCGACGCCGCCCAGCTGACTGTTCCCCGCACACGCGGGGATGAACCGCGCCGACCTGTGGCCGACAAGCTGACCGTGGTCTGTTCCCCGCACACGCGGGGATGAACCGGAGGCATGGATATGCTGACACTGAAACACGACCTGTTCCCCGCACACGCGGGGATGAACCGCACGAGGCATGGGGCGAGGCTCGACGGCGCAACTGTTCCCCGCACACGCGGGGATGAACCGCGTACGTGCTTCTGGACGCGCGGCCTGCCGCCCTGTTCCCCGCACACGCGGGGATGAACCGCAGCGGCCCGTGACGGTGCCCGGCTCGGGATGCTGTTCCCCGCACACGCGGGGATGAACCGAATGATGTCGATCATGATATCGCCTCCCGTAGCTGTTCCCCGCACACGCGGGGATGAACCGCCGAGCCTCCGACCGACCCCTACGGTTACGCCCTGTTCCCCGCACACGCGGGGATGAACCGGTCACCGCGTCGATCGAGCTGCAGTTCTCGGGCTGTTCCCCGCACACGCGGGGATGAACCGGGGTTCTGAATGGCCACGCGGGAAGATGCGCTCTGTTCCCCGCACACGCGGGGATGAACCGCGGGCGAACACGTAGCCGGGCGCGACGCGGCGCTGTTCCCCGCACACGCGGGGATGAACCGCCTTCGCGCTCTGCTCGCGCTGCGGTCGCGTCCTGTTCCCCGCACACGCGGGGATGAACCGTGCCAGATCGCGGAGCGCACGCAGGCTTCTAGCTGTTCCCCGCACACGCGGGGATGAACCGGACGCGGACCGCGCCGAGGCGCTGCTGATCGCCTGTTCCCCGCACACGCGGGGATGAACCGCCGCCGCCACCGCCGCCGGTCGCATGGTCGCCCTGTTCCCCGCACACGCGGGGATGAACCGGCTTCTGGATCAGGATGGGCGTGTCGACGGAACTGTTCCCCGCACACGCGGGGATGAACCGCGATGGGGCACCCCGTCTCACAAGACGGTCCACTGTTCCCCGCACACGCGGGGATGAACCGATGCGCGCAATGACGATCAGCGGCCTGTGCATCTGTTCCCCGCACACGCGGGGATGAACCGCAGAGCCGGTCACGCATGCCACCGCGATCAAGCTGTTCCCCGCACACGCGGGGATGAACCGGCGCAGCCCCTGGCTCATGTATTCCGCTATCACTGTTCCCCGCACACGCGGGGATGAACCGGTCATCCTCGGTGATGCCAGATTCCTCCATCACTGTTCCCCGCACACGCGGGGATGAACCGCTCACATCCTGCAACT
>NZ_PHNT01000026.1 GCF_002834145.1 Roseovarius salinarum
GCCGCCGCAAGAAGTGGAGGAGGCGTTCTACGCACAGATGAACACCCTTGAAAAAGCCGCGTAGGTTTTGAACAAAGAAGCCTCTCGGAAACCCGGGGCGGTTCATCTTCTCGTGTTTCTGCGTGAGCAGGCTCGTCCATCATGTCCTCCTTCGGGCTTGCGAAAAACATGAAGGGTGATATCTGCTCTTTCCAAGAGCAAATATATTGCAAAATGCAAGAACAATAACGAGGGCAACATGAACTTGGGGTGGATCGAAGCTTCCCTTAGATACGCGGGGCGTTTCAGCGTGCGGGAGAAAGTCCCGTATCAGGAGATGTTTGGGGTCTCCGAGGCGACTGTGTCTCGGCACCAGGCTCGGGCCGCCGAGATCATCGGGAACATTTGCGGCGAAGACGTGTTCGAAAGAACTCCCAAGGGGCGCCTTGTAAGGGGGCACCTTCTGCTCAAGAACGACGTCGCTCTGCCAAAGGCCGATATATTCGACAGGGTCCCGTCCATGGAGCGCTGGCTCGAGGATGCCCTGGGCGAGCGCCATTTCGGGAGTTTCGAGATATCCCGTGCAACCCCGGACCCGCATGTTCTGCGAGTGCTGATCCGGGCGATCCAGGACCAGCACGTCGTGACGCTCCAGTACCAGTCGCGATCGGGGGAAAGCGAAAGGCCCCTTTCTCCTTACGTTCTTGTCAGGGTCGCGGGCCGACTGCATCTGCGCGGATACGATCACGCGAAAAACGATATGCGAGATTTCGTCCTGACCCGTATTCTTCGTGTACGACCAAGTCACGACGCGGAGGATCTGTTCGTTCCCCAAGAGAATGACAGGGAATGGCAAAGACGGGTCAGAGTGATCATTCGTGACAAGCGCGACGATCAGGGGCGGGTGCGCCCAGGAGTTCAACGCGACTACAGTCTGGACGAGAGCGGGACCCGTGTAGTCCAAGTTAGGGAAGCCGTAGCCCCCTATCTCGTCGACGACAGAGAAGACGGGTTCGAGTCACCGGTAGTGATCAGCAAGGAGCATTCCGAAACGGGATGATCGTGAAAGCCCTTTGTCCGCGTGTCCGGCGGGGAGGATGTTCTGCGACAACCTTGATGTCCGGTTGGCGACAACCATCGTGACCGGTCGCGGGAGTTTCGCCGGCAGGCCGTCCGACCGCGCGCACCCTAACGCGCGGTCGGACGGCCGGGCCTCTGGCGCGGCTGGAGACGTGTAGCGGGAAGCTGCCGTTGGCTGATCAGCCCCACCTGAGTGGTCCGGTTTGATTGTTAGTGCATGACCGGCCTGGGGTCCATCGGGACGATGGCTTCAGGGGCGGGAGGGCGGTAGCCCAATGCACTGTGTGGTCGCTTTGTGTTGTAGTGTTTCCTCCAGTGTTCGATCAGGATCTGCGCCTCACGCAGGCTGTAGAAGACCTCCCCGTTTAGGAGCTCATCGCGAAACCTGGCATTGAAGCTCTCGCAGTACCCGTTCTCCCAGGGTGATCCAGGCTCGATGTAAGCTGTCTTGGCGCCGACCGCGGCAATCCAGTCCTGAACTGCCTGCGCCACGAACTCCGGGCCGTAGCACGTCGGGAAGTAGCGCTGCCGACAGGTTATGGCCACGCGCGCAGCCTCCAACATAGCGCAGCGTGTGGCCATAACCGGGTCTCAGGTCTCAACCGTGGTTTTGCTGAACCACACCGCTGAGGAGACCAGCTATGACCGCCACCCATTCTATCGCGCCGACCTTGCTGGTCGCTATCGACATTTCCAAGCATCGCCATGAAGTGCTGATTGGTGTTCCCGGCAAAAAGCGCCGCCGCCGTTTGACGATCACGAACACCTTGGAGGACTTTCGGCGCCTGTCCGCAGCCCTCGCCAGTTACGATCTGCCGGTGCGGATCGGGTTTGAGGCAACCGGCAACTACCACAGACCTCTGGCGCACCATCTCGGCCGGGCCGGGTTCGACCTGAAGCTTGTTTCCTCCGTTGGTCTGGCTCGCACGCGCGAGGCCCTGCACAACAGCTGGGACAAGAACGACCCGAAGGACGCCCAAGTCATCCTGCACATGCTGGAGATCGGCGCCGTGCAGTTCTTTCATGACCCACTGGTCGTCGGGACCGCCGACATCCAGGAGCTATCGAAGACCCACGAGATCGTTTCACGCTCGAAGACCGAGCTCTGGCACCGCATCCTGACCCACTACCTGCCGCTGTATTTCCCCGAGGCCGCACGATTTCACCGGAGCGCGCGGACGGATTGGTTTCTGGCATTTCTGGAGAAGTATCCATCGCCACACATGATCTCGGCCATGAGCCGGGATGCTTTCATCGCTGATGTCTGGGACATCGTTGGGCGGAAAGTGTCCAAAAAGCTTTTACTTTCAGATATTTACGCAACAGCCGTTGGTTCGGTTGGACTTCCAGTCTGCCCGGACTCCGACGCGGTCCGCATGTTCCGCCTCGTGCTCGCCGAGGGTCGAAGCCTTGTCCGCCAGCGCGATGAGATCGAAGCGCGGGCCGTCGAGTTGCTGTCCGACCTGCCCGACTATCAGCTGCTGACGACCATTCCCGGCATCGGCCCGATCAATGCGATGACCATCCTGGCCGAGGCCGGCGACCTGCGCCGGTTCCGGCATCACCGGCAGTTTTTGAAGTTTTGCGGCATGGATCTCTCGACCGTGCAGTCCGGCATGTTCCGCGGCCAGAGCCGTATTTCGAAGTATGGCAATGCTCGGCTCCGGCGCACGCTCTGGATGGCCGGCCAGACCGCCGTCCTCAAGCGAACAAACAGCTTCCGAGACAAGTTCGAACGCTACATCTCGAAAGACCGGCATAATGCCCATCTGCGCCGCAAGGCTTACACCGCGATCGCGGCCAAGATGGCGCGCACCGTACACGCCGTGGTCAATCACGGCGAACCCTATCGCCCCTTCTTCGAGGGGGTGAGCCCAGGCGGAAGGACTCCTCTCTGACGAGCCGTGGAGGCAGCTTGTTCGCCATCGGTCTCGAACGCATGGCGACGCGATGGCTCACCCTCGTAGATAATGTTCGGGCCTTCTGCTTGGGATTTGGGATCTCGTATTAAGGACGGTGAGGGCCGCCAGAGCGCGTACCCTGTGTTTGCTATGGAAGAGATCATTTCTTGACGGCAGAGCCCGTCTGGGCAACCTTAACAGGGCATCCGGAGCACCAGATGCCCCAAGACCTGCTGACCTAAGCGGCCAGATTTTCCCGACATAGGCCGTTGTCTGACCGGATGTAAGCCGGCACGCCCCGCATGATGAACAGGTCACTCAGGGCGTCGATCACGTCACCTGAGCTCAGCTTGCGCTTCACCCTGATCGCCAGGCACTCTCGGCTGTGCTCGTCCAGGATGTTGAGCGTCCTGAAGACCTTTCCGTCGTCGGTCCGGCAATGCACGAAGTCATAGCTCCAGACGTGGTTCCGATACTCTGGCCGAAGCTGGACGCAGGATCCATAGTTCAGCCAGAGCCGTCCCTTCTTCGGTTGCTTCATCGGCACCTTCAGCCCCTCTCGCCGCCAGAGGCGCTCGACGCGCTTGTCGTTCACCTCCCAGCCCGCATCTCTAAGCAGAGCCGTGATCCGACGATAGCCGTAGCGACCAAACTGACGCGCCAGCTCGATCATGTCGGCAACCAGGCGCTCCTCATCGGCACGACCTTGGGGCATCTTCCTCTGCGTGGAACGGTGCTGGCCCAGGACACGACAAGCCCGACGCTCAGAGATTGTGAACGTGCTGCGCACATGACCGATGCAGGCCCGGCGACGAGCCGGGCTCAGAAGTTTCCCCGTGCGGCCTCCTTCAGGATGAGCTTGTCCAACGTCAGGTCTGACACAGCTTTCCTCAGCCGTTCGTTCTCTTTCTGGAGACGCTTCAGCTCCCTGAGTTGGTCGGTTCCCATACCGCCATACTGCTTGCGCCAGCGATAATAGGTCTGCTCGGTAATGCGAACCTCGCGGATCGCATCCACCCGCGCCATGCCTTGCCCGACAAGCACCTCAACCTGCCGCAGCTTCGTGACAATTTCCTCGGGCTTGTGTCGTTTCGTAGCCATTCTGATCCTCCGTTTTCCAAAACATAACGGCGGACCACTTCATTGGGGGGATCACCTGGAGATTACGCCGCCCTCCAATTTTCCACCAACCCCACGACAGGACCTTACGCCAAACGTTGGGACACTGCCGCGGCACGCCGCCGCTGCGTTAGGCCGCCTCACCGCCCCGGAAGCCAGAGCGCGAGCTGCGGGAACACCACGAGAAGCGCGACCAGAATGAGCGAGCACAGGATGAACGGCATCGCCGAAAGGTAGATGTCGCGCATCGTCGTGCCCGGGGGCGCGACGCCCTTCATCACGAACAGCAGCAGCCCGAAAGGCGGCGTGCTGAAGCTGATTTCCAGCCCGAGCAGCATGATCAGCGCAAACCAGATCGCATCGAAGCCGAGACTCTCGGCCAACGGGAAAAAGATCGGCACGGTCAGCAGCATGATCGAGATCTGCTCCATGAACATCCCGAGGATGAGCAGCACCCCGAACATGGCCAGCAGCATCGCAACAGGCGCCAGGTCAAAGCCGGTCGCCCAGCCGATCAGCCCGTGCGAGGCCCCCGAGAACGCCAGAAGTTGGCTGAAGGTCGCCGAGCCGAAGACGATCAGGTAGGCCATTAACGTGACCTTGAGCGCACCCTCGACGGATTTGCGGATCACCTCCCACGACAGGCAGCGGTAGATCACGCCGAGGATGAGGACGCCGAGCGCCCCGAAGGCCGCCGCCTCCGACGGGGTGGTGATGCCCCAGAGCATCATCGCCACGACGACGACCATGATGCCGCTCATCGGGACCACGTCGCGCAGGAGCAAGCCGGCCTTCGCCGCCAGGGAGGTTGCCTCGACGTCATAGGCAGGCGCCGCGTCCGCGTCGAGACGGGTTTGCAGGAAGATCAGAGCGATATAGAGCGCGGCCAGCACCAGCCCCGGGATCACGCCCGCGATGAGCAGCGCGCCCACGTCGATCTTGGCCAGCGTCGCAAGCAGAACCGCCAGCGCCGAGGGCGGGATGATGATCGCAAGTCCCCCGGTGCCGAGGATCGGCCCGATGGACATCTTGTTATTGTAGCCGCGCCGGTTCATCTCCGGAACCATCAGCGAGCCGAGCAGTGCCGTGGAGCCCATCGACGAGCCCGACAGGGTCGCGAAACCGGTGCCCCCAAGAACGGTCACGTAGGACAGCCGCCCCGGCAACCGCCCCAGCAGCCGGTCGATCGCGTTGAACATGCGCGCACCGAGCCCGGTGTGGAAGAACAGCTCCCCCATCAGCAGGAAAAGCGGGATCGGTATCAGGGCGAATTTCGACAGCGCGCCGAAGCCGTTGTCGAGCATCAGCACGACGCCCTGCGCCCCGCCCATGAAAACCCAGGCGCCCAGCACGTTGGCGGCGAGGAAGGCCAGCGCGACAGGCATGCCCAGGGCCATCAGGAAAACGATCGAACCCAGAAGCAGCGAAAGCGCCGAATACCATTCCATCACTCGTGTATCCCCGCCTCGCCTGAATGCATCAACTGGCGCCCGAAGACGAAGCGCGCGAATTCCACCGCCATCATCCCGAACGAGACCGGGAAGGCGATGGTCAAGAGCCATTTCGGCGTGAAATACGCGCGAACGTCATAATCGCTGCGCGCGTAGTTCTGTTGGACGAGGTCCAGGCCTTTCCAGGCCAGAAGCGCGCAGAGCCCGACGCAGGCCAGCGCGACAAGACGGCTGAGCAGACGCTGCGCGGGTCTGGGCAGCATCGCCGTGACAAGTTCCACATGGACATGGCCGCGTTCGCGGACCAGCCACGGCGCACCCAGCATCGTCAGGTAGAAGAGCCCGTATTCCCCGGACAGGAACAGCCACGCGAAGGGCTGCAGACCCAGGTTGCGCATCGTCACCGATATCAGGATCGACACCATGAGCCAGACCAGAAGCCCCCCCGCCAGGAGAGCCATGCCGGTCAGGATCAGGTCGTAGAGCTGGACCAGCCGCTTCATGCGGGCACCTTTCGATGAGGCGGTCCGGCGGCCCCGCGCGGCGGGGTCGCCGGACCGGCGGGCTTACTGGCCCGGGTCGCGCGACGGGTCGTAGAAATGCTCGATCAGCGCATCGTAATGCTCGAGCCCCATCGGGTGCTTCTCCATCTGGGTGCGCATCCGCTCCCACGTCTTCTCGCGCGCGGCGGCGAGGTAGTTGGAGGCGGCTTCGCCGGTCAGCTCGACCACCTGCATGCCGCCCTCCTCGAGCGCCGCGAACTCCTCGTCGCGCAGCTCGCGCAGCTTTTCGACGCTGCTGCGCTCATGCGCGATCGCGGTTTCCTGCAGGATGCTCTTGGCCTCGTCGCTCAGCTCGTTCCAGCTGTCGAGGTTCACAATCACGCCGAGATCGGTCGAGAAGAAATCGGGCTCGATCCGGTAGTTGACGAAATCGTCCCATTTCAGGTCCATCAGCCCGATCTGGGTCCAGCCGCTGGCATCGACGACGCCGCGCTCGAGACCGGCGTAGACGTCCGTCGTCGGCAGGTCGATCACCTGCGCGCCGAGATACTCGGTGAAAAAGGCGTTGTAGACCGGGTTGCCGCGCAGCTTCCAGCCCGAGACGTCAAGATTACCGTCTGCGTCCAGTTCCGGCTTGTCGACGGTCCAGAGGTTGTAGCTGACGCCCGAGTCGAACCAGCCGAGATAGTAAACCCCCATCTTCTCCTGGTGGATCTCATTGATCAGGTCGATGCCGCCGTTCTGGCGCGCCTCGATCGCGGTGATGTTCGAGGCGACCATCGCGTCTTTCTCCGGCAGCGCGCCCGCGTAGAAGCTGCCCGGCGTGTAGACCATGTCCACCACGCCGTTGCGCACCGCGTCAGGCTGTTGGAACATGCCGATGGCCTCGGGGCCGCCGCGCACCTCGATCCGCACGACACCCTCGCCGGCCGCGTTCACCTTGTCCACGAACTCCAGAAAGCTCTGCGTGTAAACCAGCGTTTCCGGAAAGGCGTGAACCGCCGTCAGGGTTTGCTCCTCGGCGCTCGCCGGCAACGCCAAAAGCGTCGCCCCCGCCAGGAATCCCGATGTAAGGACGTGTCGCATGGTCTGTCTCCTTTTTTTGCGGGCCGCAAGGCCCCTCCCTGTCAAGGGGACTCTCCGCCCCCTGCTTCGCGCGACGCCCGAGCCGGGCGCCTCACCCCGTCGCGCCGCCTGGCCACAACCAGGGGCGCTGCGCCTTCAGCTCGCGCCGGTAGGCGTCGAGCGCCGGCGCGTGGCGCCGTGTCAGGTCGATGTCGTCCCAGCCGTTCACCAGCTTCTCGCGCATCGCGTCGTCGAGCGTGAACGCGTATGATTCGCCGCGTCCGGCCAGCGCCACGCTGCACGCCTCGAGGTCGATCTCCATCCGGGCGGGCGCGCCCGCCAAGGCCTCCAGCAAGGCGTCGGCCACCTCGGGGCCGACGCGCGCCGGCAGCAGGCCGTTATTGACCGCGTTGGCGGCGAAGATGTCGCCGAAGCTCGGCGCGATCACCGCCCGGAACCCGAAATCGGCCAGCGCGTAGACCGCCGCCTCGCGCGAGGAGCCGCCGCCGAAATTGCGCCGCGTCACCAGGATCGAGGCGCCCGCGGCTTCGGGCCGGTTCAGCGGAAAATCCGGGTCGGGCGTGCCGTCGGCGTCGAAACGCAGGTCGTGCAGCAGGAAATCGCCATAGCCGGCGGCCCGCGGCCGCGACATGAACCGCGCGGGGATCAGCTGATCGGTGTCGATTCCCTCGACCGGCAATGCGACGGCCTTGCCCCGGTGATGCGTCCAGCCGGTCATGCGACCTCCCGCCCGGCCAGCAGCGGCCGTGCATCCGTCAGTGTGCCGGTCACCGCCGCGGCCGCCGCCATCACCGGCGACATCAGGTGCGTGCGCGCGCCCGGCCCCTGCCGGCCGCGGAAATTGCGGTTGGTGGTCGAGGCGCAGCGTTCCCCGGGGGCGACGCGGTCACCGTTCATGCCGACGCACATGGAGCAGCCCGAGTCGACCCATTCCAGCCCGGCCGCGCGGAAGATCGCGTCGAGCCCCTCCTCTTCGGCCTGGGCCTTCACCAGGCTGGATCCCGCCGAGACCAGCCCGGGCACCTTCGCGCGGCGCCCCTCGAGCACAGCTGCCGCGCGGCGCAGGTCCTCGATCCGGGCATTGGTGCAGGATCCGATGAAGATCCGGTCGACCGGAATCCCGTCCAGCGGTCGCCCGGGCGCCAGTCCCATGTAGTCAAGCGCGGCCGCGATCTTGCGGGCCCGGGTCGGGTCCGGCGCCCGCGCGGGATCGGGAACCGTGCCGGTGATCGGCAGCGCATCTTCCGGGCTGGTGCCCCAGGTGACGATGGGCGCGACCTCGCTGCCGTCGAGCACCACCTCGCGGTCTGGCTCCGCCGCCGGGTCGCCGGCGAGGCCGGCCCAGTACGCGCAAGCGCGGTCCCAGTCGGCCCCGGCGGGGGCGAAGGGCCGGCCCTTCAGGTAGTCGAGCGTCACCTCGTCGGGCGCGACCAGCCCCATGCGCGCGCCGCCCTCGATAGACAGGTTGCAGAGCGTCATCCGCCCTTCCATCGACAGCCCGCGCACCGCGGCGCCGGCATACTCGACCGCGTGCCCCCGGGCGCCGTCGGCCCCGAGCCGCGCGATCCAGGCCAGCGCGACGTCCTTGGCTCCGACACCGGGGCCGAGCCTGCCCTCGACCCGGATCCGCATGGTGGCGGGCCGGCTCTGCCAGACGGTCTGCGTCGCCAGGACATGGGCCACCTCGGTCGCGCCGATCCCGAAGCCGAGACTGCCGAAGGCGCCGTGCGTCGAGGTGTGGCTGTCGCCGCAAACGACGAGAAGGCCGGGCAGCGTCAGCCCCTCCTCGGGGCCGACGACATGCACGATGCCCTGCCGGCGATCGTGCAGCCCGAAGAGCTGGAACCTGTGAGTGGCGGCGTTCTGCTCCAGCGTCTCGACCATGCGCGCGATGTCGGGATCGGCGATCGGCGTATTACGATCGCGGGTCGGCACGTAGTGATCGGCAACGCCGAAAGTCAGGCCGGGCTCGGCCACCCGGAGCCCGCGCTCGGCCAGTTTGCCGAAGGCGTGGTGAGAGCCCTCGTGCACGAAATGCCGATCGACCCAGAGAAGCTCAGACCGCCCCGCCGCCTCGATCGGGATACGGTGGGCGTCCCAGAGCTTGTCGAAGAGGGTCCGCGGCGCCGCGGTCATCCGGCCTCTCCCTGGCCCGGGTCGGGCATGACCACCGGCGTCCAGTGCCGCCCGTCGCCCGCCCCCACGCGGTCGAGTTCCATCTCCAGGCGGAACCGGTCGGGCCTGTAGAGGGCGTGCAGATGCTCCACCCCGCGGCCGGAGGCATCGCGCACCACCCGGGTCAGCGAGATCAGCGGTGCGCCAACCTGGACCTCCAGCGCGTCGGCGACCTGCGGCGCGGCCAGCGTTGCGCTGACCTGCTGGCTGGCATGCTCGACCCGGACGCCGCCGCGCTCCATCAGGCGTAGCAGGGGCGTGTTGGCGAGATCTGCCTCAGAATAGCTCTGGGCGATGTCTGCGGGGACGTGGGTTGTCAGGTGCGAGAAGGGCTTGCCCTCGATGAACCGGACGCGCACGGCCCGCTGAACGCGGTCCCCGCTGCCGAGCCTCAGTGCCGCAGCGACCGCCGGGGCCGGCGCACCGTAAGAGAAATCCAGCAGGCGCGCCGTGGTCTTCTGCCCCATTTCCAGGAGCTGCGGCATCAGCGTGGCCAGATCGGCGCTCATGCTGACGCCGTCACCGGGGCGCTTGCAGACGACGGTGCCGCTGCCCACGCGCCGCTCGACCAGGCCCTGTGCCTCCAGCGCCTCGAGGGCGCGGCGGATGGTGACGCGGGACACGCCGTAATCTTCCGCAAGGCGCAATTCGCCCGGCAGAGCCTCGCCCATAGCCGGCACGCCGCGCGCTATTTCGTCCTGCAGAAGCAGGAAGATGCGATGGGCCTTGCTACCCTCGGGCGCCATGCGCGGATCGCGGTCTTTCGGCACGTCTCCCTCCGTCCGATTCTCGGTGAATCGTTAGTCAGGCCGTTCCTCAATGCAAGTTTTTTTGTCTTTCGTGATGCATTTTTTTGTTCTTTTCATGATCATTAAGCTGTCCTATCAATAATACAGGTTTGCAGGGAGGACGCCGATGCCGGTTGTGACCATCGACCTGATCGCGGGCTATGACGCGGAGACGCGGGGCCGGCTGGGGCGGGCCGTGACGGATGCGGTCGCCAGTGTCGTGGCCGCACCCCCCGAGGCCATCACCGTGATGCTGACCGAGCACGCCGGCGAGAATTACATGCGTGGCGGCGCGCATCGGCGTCCGGGCCCGCCCCGCCCGGACCCGGCGGAGCTGATCCGCGGCTTCCTGGGCGCGATGGAGGAGCGCGACCTCGACACCGCGCGGGCGATGCTGGCCACCGGATTCCGCATGACCTTTCCCGGCGATGTGCGCATGTCCCGGCTCGAAGAGCTGATCGAATGGGCACGGCCGCGCTACAAGGCCGTGCAGAAGACCTACGAGCGGTTCGACGCCGCCCAGTCCGGCGCCACGGCCATCGTCTACTGCTTTGGCACATTGTCGGGCACGTGGCTCGACGGCACGGAGTTTTCAGGCATCCGCTTCATCGACCGCTTCGAGATCGAGGCCGGCAAGATCACCCGGCAGGACGTCTGGAACGACATGGGCGAGACGCGGGGCCGGACATGAGTGCCGCCATCGACCCGATCACCCTGGCCGTGCTCGCCGGCCGGATGGAGCAAATCGCCGACGAGATGGACGCGACGCTGTTCCGCGCCGCCTTCAACCCCATCATCGCCGAGGCGCATGACGCCAGTCACGGCCTCTACCACGCCGATACCGGCGAGACGCTCGTGCAGGGCAAGAACGGGCTGCCGATTTTCGTCGGCGTCATGGCCTTCGCGGTGAAAGCAGTGATCGACAAGGCCGCCGAGCAAGGCGGCCCGCAGGACGGCGATGTCTGGATCTTCAACGACGCGCATATAGGCGGCACCCATCTTAGCGATATGCGGCTGGTGCGCCCCTATTTCCGCGACGGCGAACTGTTTTGCTGGCTGGCCTCGGTCGGGCATTGGCATGACGTGGGCGGCGCGGTGCCGGGCAACTACAACCCGTCTGCCACCGAGGTGTTCCAGGAGGCGGTCGTGGTGCCGCCGGTGCGGCTGCTCAAGGGCGGCGACGTGCAGACCGACATCCGCGACATCTTGATGCGCAACACGCGCCTGCCGCTCTCGGCCGAGGGCGACCTGAACGGCCAGCTGGGCGCGCTGGATCTGGGCGTGAAGCGGCTCGACGCGCTGCTTGACGAATACGGCGGCGAAACGGTGGGCGCGGCGCTTTCCACGCTGAGCAACCGGGCCGAGACGCTGCTGCGCGAGGAGGTCGGCCGCCTGCCCGACGGCCGGTGGGAAGCGCAGGATTTCCTCGACAACGACGGCATCTCCGATACGGCGTTGCCGGTCAAAGTGGCGCTCGAGGTGCACGGCGACCGGCTGAAGCTCGATTTCACCGGAACCGCCGGGCAGGCCGCAGGGCCGATCAACATCGCCCGGCCCACGGCGATCGCCTGCGTTTACGTGGCGATCAAGCACATCTTCCCGACCCTGCCCGCCAATGCCGGGGTCATGCGCCCGATCGAGATCGAAATCCCCGAGGACTGCCTGCTTTCCGCCGAATTCCCGGCCCCGACGGGCGGCTATACCGAGACCATCCTGCGGATGATCGACGTCATCTTCTCGGCCGCAGCGCAGGCCGCCCCCGAGCGGGTCGTCGCAAACGCCTACGGCACGATCAACGCGCTTTCCATCGCAGGGCGGCGCTCGGACGGGTCCCGCTGGGTCATGTTCAGCTTCTACGGCGGCGGGCACGGGGCGTCGAATGCCGGCGACGGGCTCAACCACGGCAACGCGCCGATCTCGATGGCAACGATCCCGCCGGTGGAGATCCTCGAGGCCGCCTACCCCGTCGTGTTCCGGGAATGGGCGCTGCGGCCGGACAGCGCCGGTGCGGGCGCCCATCGCGGCGGGCTCGGCGCGATCTACGAGATCGAGGTGCTCGAGGAAAACGGCGCCGAGGCCTTCTTCTTCGGCGAACGGGGCCGGTTCCCCCCGAAGGGCATCGCCGGGGGCGGCGACGGGGCGCTCAACCGGTTCGACTACGAACAGGCCGACGGCTGGCAGCAGCCGCCGCTCGCCTCGAAAATGGTGGGCATCCGGCTGGACAGGGGCCAGCGCGTGCGGCTGCAGACACCGGGCGGCGGCGGCTACGGCCCGGCCGCGGAACGCGATCCGGCGAAAGTGGCCCGCGACGTGCGGCTTGGATACATGACGGCAGACCGGGCGGATCAATGCCACGGCACCGCCTGGCGGGAGATCGAGCAATGACGGCGAAGCGCATGATCGGGGTCGATGTCGGCGGCACCTTCACCGATATCTTCTCGCTCGACCTGCGCAGTGGGGCGGCTTCGGTGGCCAAGGTGCCGACCTCGCGGCCGGACCAGTCCGCCGGTTTCCTGGACGGCATCCGCCACGAGGCCCCGGACATGGGCGAGATCACCACCGTGGTCCACGGCACCACCGCCGGGACCAACGCGCTGCTGGAACGCAAGGGGGCGCGGACCGGGGTCATTACCACGGCGGGGTTCCGGGACGTGCTCGAGATGCGCCGCCGCGACCGGCCGCGCACCTGGGGCCTGCGGGGCGATTTCACCCCCGTCGTGCCCCGCGACCTGCGCCGCGAGGTGCCGGAGCGCACGCGGGCCGACGGCACGGTCGAGACCCCGGTGGACCTCGACGCCGTGCGCAGCGCCGCCGCGGAGTTGCGCGCCGCCGGCTGCGAGGCCGTGGTGGTCCTCTTCGTCAACGCCTTCGCCAACCCGGAAAACGAGGCCGCCGCCGTCACCGTCCTGCGCGCAGCTTGGCACAACGACCACGTTGCCGCCTCGTCCGAGATCCTGCCCGAGATCCGCGAGTTCGAGCGTTTCTCGACCACCGCGTTGAACGGCTACCTTCAGCCCGAGGTGGCCGGCTACCTGGCGCGGCTCGAGACTGCGCTGGTGGAAGGCGGCTTCGGTGGCGAATTCATGATCGTGCAGTCGAACGGCGGCGTGATGTCGGTGGACACCGCGCGCCGCCTGCCGGTGCGCACCGCGCTGTCCGGTCCCGCGGCCGGCGTGATCGCCGCCGGCTACATCGCCGAGAGCGCGGGGTTCTCCAACGTCATCACCGGCGACATGGGCGGCACCAGTTTCGACGTGTCGCTGATCGCCAACGGCGAGAGCGTGCTCAGCCCGCAAACCGCCATCGATTTCGGCCTGGTGATCCGGACGCCGATGATCGAGATCGCGACCATCGGCGCCGGGGGCGGCTCCATCGGGTCGGTGGATGCAGGCGGCCTTCTGCAGATCGGGCCGGAAAGCGCCGGGTCCGATCCGGGGCCGGTAGCCTATGGCCGCGGCAACGATCGCCCGACCGTCACCGATGCCAATATCGTCCTGGGTCGGATCGACGCCGCGTGGCCGCTGGGTGACGGGCTCGGGCAGCTCGACGTCGACGCCGCCCGCGCCGCCATCGAGACCCATGTGGGCCAGCCGCTCGGCCTCTCGGCGATGGACGCCGCCGAGGCGATCATCCGCGTCGCCAACTCGCACATGGCCGGGGCGATCCGGCTGGTTTCCATCGAGCGGGGCTTCGACCCGGAGCGGTTCGTCTTCATGCCCTTCGGCGGGGGCGGAGCGCTCCATGCCGGGGCGATGATCGAGGAAGTGGGACTCGGCCGCGCCCTCGTGCCGCGCTATCCCGGCGTGACCTCGGCCATGGGCTGCGTGATCGCCGACATGCGCCAGGACTTCGTGCAGACCATCGGCGCGCTCGCCGCCGAGATCGACACGTCAGCGCTGGCCGCGCAGATGCAGGATCATCTCGACCAGGGGCATCGCGTGCTCGATGCCGCCGGGACCGAGTTCGCCGCCCGCGAGGTGCGCTTCGAGATGGACATGGCCTATCTCGGCCAGACCCACACGGTGGCCGTACCGCTGGAGGTGCGCGTGACCGAGGGAAGGGTGGCGCCGCTGACGCAGGACGCGCTGAAGACCGCCTTCGAGGCGACCTACCGCGGCATCTACGGGCGCCTGCTGGCCGGCAGCGCTATCCGCGTGCTGAACCTGCGCAGCACGGTGATCGGCAAACGTCCGAAATTCGACCTGTCGAGCTTGGCGCCGGCGGCGGCTGCCTCCGTCGAGACCGCTGCGCGCGGCACCCGCCCGGTCTATGCCGGCGGCGCCTGGCGCGAGGCCGCTGTCTTCGACCGGCTCGCCCTGCCGGTGGGCGCCCAGATCGAGGGTCCGGCGGTGCTGGAACAACCCGACGCCACCATCTTCGTCGAGCCCTGGCTCGCCGCCAGCGTCGACGCCCATGGCAATATCCTGATCGAACGCAAGGAAGGAGCGGCACGATGAGCCATGACGGCCCTATCGACCCGGCCCGCACCGCGGTCCTGACCATCGACCTGCAGAACGATTTCCTCCACCCCGAGGGCGCCTATGGCCGCGCCGGGCAGACCGCGCCGGCCCTGACCGAGCTGCCGGCCCGCGTGGCCCCGGTGATCGAGGCCGTGTGCGCCAGAGGCGGCGCCTTCGTGTCGGCCCAGTTCACTCTGGTGCCGGGGCCGGACGGCGCGCCTCTGATCGCCCCGCACCTGAAGGCCCTGCGCCCCTTCCTCGGCAAGGGGGACTTCGCGCCCGGCGCCTTCGGCCACGCGCTGGTCGATACACTGCAGCCGGCGGACTACACGGTGGAGAAGGTCGCCTACAGCGCCTTCTACCAGACCCGGCTCGAATACATCCTGCGCGCGCTCGACATAGACACGCTGATCGTCGGCGGGATCGTCACCAACGGGGGCGTGGCCACGACGGTGCGCGACGCGCACATGCGGAACTTCCGGACACTGCTGCTCTCGGACGGGTGCGGCGCGTTCAAGCCCGAGGTCCACGACGCCACGCTGACCTCGCTCGGTTCGGTGACCGAGATCCTCACCTGCGCGGCGGCCTGCGCGCGCCCGGAGCTGGGCTGATGGAGGGCGCCACGACCCTGCGCCAGCGTCTCACCGCCCGCGAGATCCTGCTCGCTCCCGGTGTCTATGACGGGCTGACCGCCACCCTGGCCGAGCAGGCCGGCTTCGAGGCGCTGTATCTCTCGGGCGCGGCGGTGGCCTATACGCGGCTCGGGCGGCCGGATATCGGTCTAACCACTATGACCGAGATGACCGATACGCTGGCGCTGATCCGCGACCGCGTCGCGCTGCCGATCATCGTCGATGCCGATACCGGTTTCGGAAACGCGCTGAACGCCGAGCGCACCATGCGCGCCTACGAACGCGCCGGGGCGAACGCGTTGCAGGTCGAGGACCAGAGCTATCCGAAGCGTTGCGGTCACCTCGCCGACAAGTCCCTGATCCCGGCAGCCGAGATGGCCGGCAAGATCCGCGCCATGGTTAAGGCCCGCGCCAGCGACGCGACGCTGATCATCGCCCGCACCGACGCCATCGCCGTCGAGGGCTTCGAGGCGGCGCTCGACCGCGCGGGCGCCTATCTCGACGCGGGGGCCGACGCGCTCTTCATCGAGGCGCCGCGCAACCGCGACCAACTCGAGGAAATCGCGCGCCACTTCGCCGGCCGGACCGCGCTGATGGCCAACATGGTCGAGGGCGGGCTCACCCCGGTCACCTCGGCCGGTGATCTGCAGGCGTTGGGCTTCTCGCTGGTGATCTTCCCGGGCGGGATCGTCCGCGCGCTCGCCCGCACCGCCGAGGATTACTACGCCAGCCTGAAGGCGACCGGCTCCAACCGGGCCTTCGCCGAGAGGATGTTCGACTTCTCGGAGCTGAACGCCCGGATCGGCACGCCGGAAATGCTTGCCCGCGGCCGCAGCTACGACGGCAGCGCGGGGGACTGACATGACCGTCGCCCCGCCCCCGGCCGAAGGGTTCGAGCTCGGCGTCGAGACGCTGATCGTCGGGTCCGGCGCCTGCGGAATGGTCGCGGCGCTGGCCGCCGCGGAGGCTGGGCAGGAGGTTCTCGTCCTCGAACGAGACCCGGTTCCGGCGGGATCGACGGCCCTGTCGGCCGGGCTGATCCCGGCCGCCGGCACCGCGCAGCAGGCCGCGGCCGGGATCGAGGACCGGCCGGCGCTTTTCGCGGCGGATATCCAGCGCAAGGCCAAGGGCGAAGCGGATCCGGGCCTGGTGGCGGCCCTGACCGGGGCCGCGCCGGACACCGTTGCCTGGCTGACCGACGAGCTGGGGTTGCCGCTGACCCTGGTGACGGATTTCGACTATCCGGGCCATTCACGCCGCCGGATGCACGGCCTGCCGGACCGGTCCGGCGCGGCGCTGGTCGACCGGCTGCGACAGCTTTGCGAGGACCGCGGGATCCCCATCGTCTGCGAGCGGCATGTCCACACGCTCTGTGCCGATAGCGACCGTGTCGCGGGCGTCGTGGCCCGGCGCCCCGACGGCACCGACGAGCCCATCGGCTGCGGCCGGCTGATCCTGGCCTGCAATGGCTATGGCGGCAACCCGGTCCGCGTCGCCCGGGAGATGCCCCAGATCGCGGGGGCGCTTTATTTCGGGCATGCCGGCAACCGGGGCGAGGCGCTCGAATGGGCGGAGGCGCTGGGGCTTGAGATCGCGCATCTCGGCGCCTACCAGGGCCACGGCAATGTCGCGCATCCGCATGGCATACTGATCACCTGGGCCGTCATCACCGAGGGCGGCGTCCAGCTCAACGCCGAGGGCCGCCGGTTCTGGGACGAATCGCAGGGCTATTCCGAGGCCGCCAGGGCCGTGCTGGCCCAGCCCGGCGGGACGGCGGTGACCATCTTCGACGAGCGCATCTCCGGCATCGCCGCGCAATTCGCCGATTTCCGCGCCGCCGAGGCGCAGGGGGCGATCCGGCGTGCCGACACTCCCGAAGCGCTGGCCGACGCTTTCGGACTGCCGCCCTCGACGGTGACCGAGACGCTCGCCGCCGCCGAGACCGCACGCGCCGCAGGGGCGCCGGATGCCTACGGGCGCCGCTTCACCGGGGACGAACCGCTGGCGCCCCCCTATTGGGGCGTGCGGGTGACCGGGGCGCTGTTCCACACCCAGGGCGGCATCGCCATCGACGGGCAGGGCCGCGCGCGGCGTCGCGCGGGCGGCGTGATGCCCAACCTCTTCGCCGCCGGCGGCGCGGCCGTGGGTGTTTCGGGCAGCGGCGACTTTGGCTATCTCTCGGGAAACGGCCTGCTGTCAGCGGTGGTCATGGGCCACATCGTCGGCCGCGCAGAGAGCGAATAGCCGCGCATACGCCGGTGGCGCGACGTATGCATGCCGCTGCGGAGAAGCGATATCGCGCGGGCCATTTCAATCCGCTTTGTTCACCGCGTAGGTGTGAGCGCTGAACTGATGCGGTCTTTCGGTTAGGTTCGGGGGCCTTTGGTGGTATTGCGGAGGCGCGCATTAGCAGTGGCGCATTTTCAAAAGCAGTGTCGCCAAACAGTTCACAGCGGCTCCTTGTTTCCGAGCGACAGCCCGGACATTACAGCACCTCGCGGTCTGCGGTACGAGGGGCGGTTCAAGGTGACCTGAGTTCTTCGGAATAATCTTTTTTGCTTCTCCGATCGGGAAGCTGGCCAATCTATCCTCCGAAGACGCAACACAGGAGGCCGAAACACCCTCTCCAGGCAGATCGCCCCCGGAAATCTGACGGTCGTGGCGGCGCAAGCCGTCCTCTCCGGACGCGACCATCGGGCATGACAGCCCCCGGATCCCAGCCTGGAGGTTCACCATGAACTCAATCATTCGCACCCATGTCCTCACGCCTGTTCACGGCGCATTCCTTCTGGAAGCTGCCCTCGATCGCCTGGGCGCCTGGCTCGACACCGAGCTTGGATCCCTCGAGAACCTGCTCGACATTACGGGGCACGCAAAAGCCGCCGGCGATATCGCGGCTCTTCGGGGCTTGCATCTCAACGCTACGTCCACGCCGACTGATGTCCGGCGTCTGCTCGAGGCGGCGCGGTCAAGCCTCGCACGGCTACTGGACCGTGTGCGGACCATCCCTGCGAATGCGGAATTCGGGTGGTGGTTGCCTTCGGATTTCGACGCCTGGGTCTGCTGGTCGGGCGCACGCCTCGAGGATATCATAAAAACGCTTCAGAATGCGCTCGACGAATAACGGTAAGACCGTATGTCCTTCTTTGGCTGGCCTGTGACGGGGTGGTTCGCCCTACACTGGCGGCGTTCAACGAGGGTTGCTCGGACGAGCAGAGCCTCAAGCCAGGAGGGCGAGCCGTGGTCGAAGATAGCGAAGTTTTCATTGGATTGGACGTCTCGAAGGACAGCCATGCGGTTGCTGTCGCGGAGGGCGGGCGCGACGGCGAGGTGCGGTCGCATGGCGAGATCGGGTCGGACGCGGCCAGCGTGCGACGCTTCGTGCGCAAGCTGGACCGTCCGGGCCTGCGCCTGCGTTTCTGCTACGAGGCGGGGCCAACGGGCTATGGACTGAAGCGCCTGATCGACGAGATGGGGCACGAATGCGCGGTGATCGCGCCATCGCTGATCCCGCGGCGCCCCGGCGAGCGGGTGAAGACAAACCTCCGGGATGCGGTCAAGCTGGCGCGCCTGTACCGTGCCGGAGAGCTCACCGAGATCTGGACGTCGGACGAGGCTCACGAGGCGATGCGCGATCTCGTGCGCGCCCGCGAGGCGGCGGTGAAGGATCGGACCCGCAAGCGGCAGGAGATCCGCTCGTTCCTGTTGCGGATCGGCAAGGTCTACCCGGGCAAGAAGGCGTGGGGCACCAAGTACTTCAAATGGCTACACGACCTCAGTCTCGCCTGGCCGGCCCACGTCGCGGTCCTCCATGAGATGATCCTCGCCGAGAGCCAGTGCCGCGAACGTGTCGCCCGGCTCGACCAAGCGATCGAGGACGCGCTGCTCGACTGGCATCTTGCGCCGGAGGTGGACCTGATCGCGGCGGTCACCTTCATGGTCGAGGTCGGCGACGTGCGCCGGTTCGAGACGCCGCGGCAGCTGATGGCCTATCTCGGGCTGGTGCCGTCAGAGCGGTCCACCGGCGACACGGTGCGTCGCGGCGGGATCACGAAGACGGGCAACGCGCGCGTGCGACGGGTGCTGGCCGAGAGCGCCTGGACCTATCGCTACCCTGCAAGGGTGGGCAAGAAGGCGTACTTCGCGACGCGGCATATGCCCGAGGCCGTCCGCGACACGGCCTGGAAGGCGCAGGCCCGCCTCACGAAGCGCTATCGAGCCCTGGTCGCACGGGGCAAACGCAGCACCGTGGCCATTACCGCGGTCGCGCGTGAGCTCGTGGGCTTCATGTGGGCGATCGCGCGGATGCAGCCAGAAGGCTCCTGAGCCGGAAAGGACGCACGTTCATCATCGCGCATAGCGGCGGGGACGCGGCGACGAGAGGGGAACTCCCGTTCGCGCTTTGTGGCCGGCACCGCCGACGCCCGTTGTAAGAGAGGATCAGCCCCGGACGAATTCATGGACATGCGGTTCCGACCCGCGCATCAGAGCTTGTTCACCAACGTCCCGGACCGCGTCCCCACCCCTATGCGCCTCTGACAGACAGTCGGCTTGCACCGCCTGACGGATCGACACGTCCTATCCCCTTGACGAAGGACATCAGAGCGCGACCTGGCCCCCACCTTCCAGCTTGTTTCGGGGCATGCGAGGCCGGTCCTGTCACGAGACAGGGAGTGCGTTTCGCAATGTGTGCTACGACTGCGTTTCTCAGGTCGTTGGAGGTGGAGGTCCATGCGTCCGGTCAACGACGCTGGCCGGAAGCGGTGAAGGCGCGGGTTGTCGCGGAGACGCTTCGGCCTGGTGGAACGGTCAACGCGGTCGCGGCGCGGTATGGTCTCCGGCCCAACCAGTTGTCGGCCTGGCGGCGGATGGCGAAGGACGGCGACTTCGTCCTGCCGGCCGATGAGCGCGACGAGGATGAGGCGGTGTTCGCGCCGCTCGTGGTCTGCGACGCGGATGAGCCTGCGCCCGACGCGGACGGCAGCGCCGCAGGGTGCGATGTCCGGATCGCGGTCGGTGACGTGGCGATCCACCTCGCCGCCGACACCCCCGCGGGGCGCATCGCCGAGATCGTCCGGGCGCTCGGGGCGCGCGCGTGATG
Source organism: Roseovarius salinarum (assembly GCF_002834145.1). GTDB lineage: Bacteria > Pseudomonadota > Alphaproteobacteria > Rhodobacterales > Rhodobacteraceae > Roseovarius > Roseovarius salinarum. The sequence goes on from NZ_PHNT01000026.1 coordinate 20,276, forward strand.
CTGCCCTCACACAAGGTCCGCATCCTGGTCGCGACGCAGCCGGTGGACTTCCGCAAGGGGCATGACGGGCTGGCCGCGCTCGTCCAGTCTGCGTTGAAGGAGGATCCGTTCACCGGGACGGTGTTCGTGTTCCGCGCGAAGCGGGCCGACCGGCTGAAGATCCTGTTCTGTGATGGGAGCGGGCTCGTGATGGCGTACAAGCGCCTCGAGGAGACGACCTTCACCTGGCCGGCGGTGCGCGACGGGGTGATGACGCTCGACCGGGCGCAGTTCGAGGCGCTCTTCACCGGGCTGGATTGGCGGCGGGTGAAGGCGCTGGAGGCGCGCCGGCCGGCTGCGGCGGAGTGACTCACCGCGTCGATTTGGCGCGCTTTCCCGGCGCGGTCGCGGTAATCTCGAGCCATGTCGGCCCTGCCGGATATCGACCTGTCGGCCCTTCCCGCGGACCAGCGCGACGCCGTCGCCGAGCTGCTGCGCGAGAACAGCCCCCTCAAGACCGAGACGGCCGACCTTCAGCAGATCGTCAAGCGCCTCGAACACCTGGTCGCCGAACTGAACCACGTCGTGCACGGCAAACGCTCCGAGAAGCTCGACGCCGACGACCGGCAGCTGGCCTTTGAAGATCTCGAAACGGCGGTCGCCGAGGTCGAGGAGCGGCGGGACCAGCAGACCGCGTCCGATGACGCGCCGCGCCGCAAGTCGGCTCCAGCCAAGCGCAACCGCGGCAACCTGCCCGAGGATCTGCCGCGGATCGAGCGGGTCGTCGAGCCCGACAGCCTCGAATGGTCGCCATTGAGAGCACCATTGATGGGGTGGATGGCTCCCGCTCCCGGCATCGCGATGTGCCAATATGGGGGACATCGTAAAGTCCCTGACGAGAGGAGCCATCCATGGAACAGCCTACCACCACCGGCATCGATCTGGCCAAGACTGTCTTTCAGGTTCACGGGGTGAACCAGACCGGCGAGGCGATCCTGAAGCGCAAGCTTCGCCGCAACCAGGTCTTGGACTTCTTCGCGAGGCTCGAGCCGTGCCTCGTCGGGATGGAAGCCTGCGCGGGAGCTCACTTCTGGGCGCGCGAGTTACAGGCGCTCGGGCACGACGTTCGCATCATGCCGCCCTCCTACGTGAAGCCGTATGTGAAACGCGGAAAGACAGACGCGGCTGATGCCGAGGCGATCTGCGAAGCCGTCACGCGACCCACGATGCGGTTCGTGCCGGTGAAGTCGGCGGAGCGGCAGGTGGCATTGCTGAACCACAAGACGCGGGATTTCCTCGTCCGCCAGCGCACCCAGCTCGTGAACACGATCCGGGCGCATCTGTCGGAGTTCGGCATCGTGGTGGCCAAGGGCATCCATAACGTCGACCGGCTGCTCGAGGCTTCGAGCGAGCTCCCGGACGCGGCGCGGCCGGCCATCGACATGCTCGCGGACCAGCTGCGCGAAACGCAGGAAAAGATCGATGACCTGACCGCACGGATCGAGGCCGCCCAGAAGACCGACCCGCTCGCCCGGCGCCTGGCGACGATCCCGGGCCTTAGCGCCATCACCGCAAGCGCGATCGCGGCCACGACGCCGGAGGTCGGCAACTTCCGCACGGCCCGCGACTACGCCGCCTGGCTCGGGCTCACGCCGCAACCGCATTCGAGCGGCGGCAAAGAGCGGTTGGGCCGGATCTCCAAGGCCGGCAACCGATACCTTCGGCGGCTGCTCTATCTCGGTGCCATGGCGCAGATCAGCGCGCGGCGGGCCGGCCGACCGGGTGACGACTGGCTCTGGCGCATGCTGAAGAAAAAGCCGGTGAAGGTCGTCGCGGTCGCGCTGGCCAACCGCATGGCGCGCGTCGTCTGGGCGCTGATCCGAAGCGGCGAGAGTTACCGGGCCACCGCGGCCTGACAGGACACGCCGGCCGCTCCCGGCCGGCGACGAGACGGTGAGGCGCAGCGTGAGGTGATGGCAAACGGACGGCGACACGGCAATCGGGACACCCAGTTCGGACCGGAGCACTTTGAGGTGCGCGCCATTGATTTGGACCCGAGCGCCGGCGGACTTCGCTGCTTCGCGCGGCCCTTCGGGTCATCAGGGCGCGCAGCCATCGTGCTGCAGATCAGACGCCGTATACATGGCCGCGACCGACCAACTGCCGGACCCGAACAAAACCCTTGCCCCGCGGGAGCCATCCATGTGTGGATACGCCCGGTTTTGCAAGGATATCTTCTTCGGTTCGGAGCCGGGATCGAGTTCATCCATGTGTCAGGCCTTGCTTTGGCGGCATCGTGGCGCCGCTGGCCGGTATGGTCGTACGAGGAGCGGGTCCAAATCATACACCTGATCTCGGGTGATCGATGGACGGCACTGGGTCTCCCGCTCCCGACCTTCTCGGATCCTTTCCCCTTACCTTCGAAGACTTCCCCGCTCTCCGGACGTCCTGCCTGACGCGTCGATCAGGTGGCAGGCGCCCGGAATTCTTCGCCTCGTGTCGCCATCGCCCAGAGCGCCCGGGCCATCCGGTTGGCCAGCGCGATGGCCACCAGCATCTTCGGTTTCCGCGCGAGCATCCGTTCGAGCCAGGAGCCTGGCGCCGCGCCGCGCCGGGCCGCCACGCAGATCACCGACATCGCGCCACTGATCAGGAGACGGCGTATATCACGTTGCCCCATCTTCGACACACGTCCCAGGCGTGGTTTGCCGCCGGTAGAATGCTGCCGCGGCACGAGACCGAGCCATGCCGAGAAGTCCCGGCCGGACCTGAACGCGCGCAGGTCCGGCGCGAAGCTCTCGATGGCGACGGCCGTGATGGGCCCGACACCGGGCATGGTCTGCAAACGCGCCAGATCCGCGCTCGCGCGGGCCAGGTCGCGCAGGCGCGCCTCCAGGTCGTCGATCCGGGACGTCAGCGCCTCGATCTGCTCGAGATAAAGCCGTGCCATCTCCCGAACCAGATCCGGGAGCGGCGCGCTGTCGTCCTCGACGATATCAGCCAGGCGCTTGACGTTCACGGCGCCGGCCGGCACGACGACGCCATGTTCGGCGAGATGCGCGCGCAGCGCATTGATGGTCTGCGTCCGCTGACGGACCAGCATGTCACGGGTCCGGAAAACCATCGCCCGCTCCTGTTGGGCCTCGGTCTTGACCGCGACGAAGCGCATCGTTGGCCGCATCGCCGCCTCGGCGATGGCCTCGGCGTCCGCCGTGTCGTTCTTTTGCCGTTTCACGAAAGGCTTGACGTAGACCGGCGGAACGAGGCGAACCCGATGCCCCATCGCCTCGAACTGCCGCGCCCACCAGTGGGCGGTTGCACAGGCTTCCATGGCGATGCAGCAGGTCGGCTGAGACCCCACGAAGTCCAGCAAACGCGACCGACTCAGCGTCTTGCGGAACACCACCGCCCCGCTCTCGCTCGCGCCATGAAGGTGAAATACGTTCTTCGCCAGATCGATGGCGATGATGGATGCCGTTTCCATGGTCTACCTCCTCTGCCGTCTGCCCCGACAGTATCGACGAGACCCGGCGGTTGCGGGAGGGCGTATCCACACCATCATACATGG
>NZ_PHNT01000027.1 GCF_002834145.1 Roseovarius salinarum
CCGCGCTGGCGGCGCTGTGCATCGCCGGCGGGGCGGCCGCGCAGGAAAGCTGCCCGGCGCCGCCGCCGCCCGCGGCGCCGGGGTGCTCGGTCGGCGCGATGCTCGGGGCCGCCAACCCGGCGCAGACGCTGGACGTTTTCGGCAACCTGAACCCGGCGGCCTTCGCTGGCGGGGCCAACGCCGACATCCTGCCGGGACAGGCCAGCATGACCATCTCGGGCGGCGTGAGCGCGGGCGGCGCGGCCTGCGCGCGCCACCTGTCGGCGGTGCGCGAGGGCGGCACCGGGGGCGTGCCGGGCCTCGACGCGGGCACCGCCGACTTCCTGGAGACGATGATGGACGAGGAGGTCGATATCCCAACCGCCGGGGGCGGCACCCGCCGCGCGGTGTTCGAGGTCTTCAGCCCCAACATCATCGCCTACCAGGGCGGCGCGTTGGGCCAGCCCCTGAGCCTGCGCCACGGCGGCGTGGGCGGTTGGCCGCGCAACGCCGGCGCGCATCTGGTCATCGCCCTGACGGACGCCGGGCCGGGCGAGCTCGAGGCGGGCAAGACCTATGGCGCGCGCGCCGTGGGCAGCGACGGCGACGGTGACCCGGCCGACCTTTATTCGGCATGGACGGGGCAGATCCGCCCGCGGCCGTACACGCCGCCCGACACCGCCGACGAGCGGCGCCGGCAGGAAACGCGGAAGCAGGCCTGCCGCAGCCTGCGGCGCGCGTTCCTGGACGTGATGGAGCAATCGGGCGTGCCGCTGGACGAAACCTTGGGTCGGCAGGTGCGCGAAACCGATTGCGACATGGACGGCGTCGGGCAGGCGGGCACACGGACGCTGGCCGGCGGCGGATCCCTGTCGGGGACGGTGACCGTAGAGCGGATCACCGACGCGGCCGTGATCGGCCGGTTCGATCTTTCGGGCACCGTCCCGGTGGAAAAGGAGCGCCGAACCTGGAGCGACCGCGGCCCCGGCCGGGTGGACATCGCCACCGAGCGCGGCGCCGAGAACCTGACGGTGTCGGGACGGTTCGCCGCGCCCAACACGCGCAACACGGGCTACACCCGTCCGCCGCTGGAGGTGGCCCGGGCCCCCGAGAGCACCGCGGCCGAGGCGCCCGAGCTGCGCCTTGTCAGGCACCGGCCAACGCGCAACGAGAAGAACCTGCCGTGGGACGCCCCCGGCATCCGGCTGACCTTCAGCCGCCCGCTCGACCCGCTTACGGTGACGCCCGCGGCGGTGCGGCTGGAAACCGGGCTGGCCGCCGGGCAGGGCGGCACGCGGATGGCGGCGGTGGAAACGCGTGTCCGCCTCGCCGGGCCCGACACCGTGACCGTCACCCCGCAGGAGCCGCTGCGCGACGGCGTGCGCTACCGGCTGACGGTGCGCGCGGACGGGCTGCGCGGGGCCGAGGGCGCGCGGATGGCGGTGGACCGCGTCTGGGGGTTCGAGACAATGGTCGACCTCGACGACGATCAGGCCGTCACCGCCGGGCTGGCCGATCACCTCGAGGCGGTCGAGGGCGTCGAAAGCGACACGATCCAGGTGGCAACGAATGCCGATCTCGTGCGCGGCAAGCCCGCGGTCATCCGCGTCTACGCGAAATGGGCGCCGGACCCCGAGATCGCCCCGGCCTGGCAGGTGCGGGCCTTTCCCGCCCATGTCCGCGCGCGACCGGCCTTCCGGCGCGAGGCACCGCTGCTTGTGCCCGAGCAGCGTGACGTGACGATCCGCCGGCCGGACGACTACAGCGACCGGGAACGGCGCGCGGCGCGCAACAGCGTCAACCTTTACGGCTGGACCCCCGAGTACGAGGAGGTGCGTTCGGTCCGGGCGGAGGTGGAGCCCGCGCGCGACTGCGTGGGCGCGCCCCGGGTGTTTTCCGGCAACGAGGATGTCGCGTGGGATCCGCTGGAGCGCGATCTGAAGGTGGGCTACGTCTTTGCCCGGGTCGGCCCGTGGTACGACGGTGTGCCCGGCGGGATGCGCGCCGAGGGCGCGCGCGCCGCCGCCCGGTCGGAAACTTTCATGGAGCAGCTGTTCCCGGTGCAGTCGGTGAAGGTCACCCGCGCCGCCAACCCGCCACCCGACCCCGATTTCAACGAGAAGGTCGTGGCGGAGATCGCCAAGATCACCCAGTTCGAGGGGCTGGCGGAGGAGTATGGCGACACGACCATGGCCGCGCTGAAAGCCTTCAACGATTTCCTGGCCAGCCCGCCGGCGGTGACCACGCCTTTGAAAAAGCGCGCGACCGTCCGCTACCGCGTGCTCAAGCACATGCAGGAGCACCTGATGGCGACGGGGGCCTACGACAGCTATGACCTCGTGGTGATCTACCTGCCCTTCGAGTGGATCCGGCTGCTGGGTGTGAAGAGCCATATCTACCTCGGCCGCCGCGACGGCGTGGATATCTACCAGGCGCAGCCCTTCATCGGCATGAGCCTGACGCAGCCTGGCAGCGGGAGCCCCTTGATTTCGGATTTGGGCACCATCGCCCACGAGGTCGGCCATGCCTTCGGGCTGGAGCACCGGCCCTGGGTGCTCGCGGGTGAGCCGGCCAAGCCGACCTGCCTGCGCCATGCCAACACCCGTTGGGACGGGATCGAGGGCATGCGCCTTGCGCGAGACGGCGAGGCGGGCTGGAACAAGTCGCATGCCGACGGCAACGAGGAAGCCGGGCGCGAGTTGCTGCCGCTGATGTTTCCCTGCGCGCGAGAGAAGGAAAAACAGTTCATCACGCGGCGCAACTACGACATCCTGCTGCGCAACCTGAAAAAGGATTTCTCGGCGCTGTCGCCGTGACGCGCGCCGGCGCGCTCAGGCCGGGGTGGGGCCCTGGCCGTGGGCGGCTGCAAAGCGCCGGTCCAGCTCGGCCATGACGTGATCGAGGGTGCCCTCGACCATGCGCGCGCCCTCCGCGTCCAGCGCATAGAAAACGTGCGCCGCCCGGTCCCGCCCGATCCGCGCGGCCAGCACCTCGTCGGCGCCGCCCGAGAAGATGTCGAAATGCGGATCGCCGTCGGCGTCCCACGCCCAGGCGAAGCGCGTGGCCCAGCCGTGACCAATGACATGCGCGCCGTAGCTTTCCAGCGCCTGCCGGTCGGAAAGGCCGATCAGGTTGTCGGCCAGCCTTATGATCTCGTCGGTCATGTCGCCCCCCTCGAGGTCAGCCGGGGTTGTATTTCAGCGTGCTGATCGGGCGCACGGTGCTTGCCTGCGGGCCGATCTCGCTTTCGCCGGTCTGCACCACCAGTTCCACCGTGTCGCGCTGCTGCATCTGGTCGAAATCGCCGTCGACGACGGCATTGCGGTGGAAATAGATCAGCCGGTTGTCGGTCGCGATGATCTGCCCGTAGCCTTCGTCGTGGTTGATCTCGACCACCTTGCCCTGCAGCGGGCCGTCGTGTTGCTTGACCTCGTCGCTGGCGACCTGCTTGTGCGCCTTCAGGCGCCGTTCCATCGCCGCGAAGGCGTCGCGGATCGCGACCTCGGGGTGTTCGTGCGCCGGCTCGTCGCCCTTCGTGCTGTCGACGAACAACTCGTCGCCGGGCACGCGCACCTCGATGTGCACACCGTAGAGGTTGCCCTTCTTTTGCCGCTGGTGCGGGGCCGTGACGTAGACGTGGCAGCTCGTGATGCGGCTGTGGAACTTGTCGAGGCGTGCGGCCTTCTCGTGGACCAGTTCCTTGAGCGGCTCGGTGGGCTCCATGCCCGTGAAGGTGAGTTCGAGCGGTGTTTCCATGTTCTTTCGGTCCCGTGTTCCTTGCGGCGTGGCGGGCAACCTCGCACCGCCGCGGCGCGTTCACCTTAATCCAGATCAAGCCGGCGGTGGCGCCGGGCGGGCCGGGTGCGGCCTGCGTTTTCCAAACGCATACCCGGCTGGATATCTTGCACCCCGCCCATGCCACAGGGCCACGGGGCGAGGAAAGGGATTTGTGACGCCGGGCAACCGGTTTGCGCGGCGCCGCCGGCTGCGCAACGTCTGCGTTATTGCGCCGCGACGGGCGGGTTGCGTTCATACGGGCTGTCCTGGCGGGCCAGCTCGATGTAGAAGGTCGAGCCCGTGCCTTCCCTGCTCTCGAAATCGATCTTGCCGCCGTGGGCTTCCATGATCTTCTTCGAGATGTTCATGCCCAGGCCGGTGCCCTCGGCCTTGCGCTGGTCGGAGGAGTCCATCTGCGAGAACGCGTCGAACACCTTCTCGTGGGCCCCGTCGGGAAGGCCGACGCCGCGATCGATCACCGAAAGCCGCACATTCGGGCCCTGTCGTTCCAGTCGAACGCTGACCGTGTCGGCGGTGCCGGAAAACTTGGCGGCATTCGAAAGCAGGTTCAGGATAACCTGCTTGATGCGCTCCTCGTCACCTAGCACGTGCGCCTCTGTATCGTGGTCCTCGAATTCGACCGACACGCCGAACTTCTCGGCATAGGCCCTGATTTCCTCGACGGCTTCGCGGGCGACCCGGCCCAGGTCGATCGGGTGGAAATCGAACTCCATCCGCCCGGTGTCGATCTTCTGCAGGTCGAGAAGATCGTTGATCAGCGCGGCGAGGCGATGGCTGTTGCGCTGTGCCAAATCGAGCCCGGTCTGCATCTGCTTCGGCACCGGGCCGAGCATGCCGGCGTTCATCAGGTCGAGAGACGCCTTGATCGACGTCAGCGGCGTTCTGAGTTCGTGGCTCACGACCGACAGGAACTCGGACTTTGCCTTGTAGGCGATCTTCGTCTTTTCGTGTTCGCGCTCCAGCGCCTCGATGTGGCGCAACTTGGTCTGATAGAAGTTCAGGAAGATCCGCGCGCATTCGAACACGAAGATCATCACGAACAGCGCGATGAAGAACTGCAGCCAGAGCTCTGACTCGAGGGGGGGGCGCACGACCCAGATGTCGCGCGTGACGATGAAGAAGATGGCCACAAGGTAAATGAAGAGCCGCAAAGCCAGCACCGGCACCAACTGGTGGTTGTTCATGGATGCGAACACGGCCGCCGAGAAAAGGATGAACAGCGGCATGAAATGGGTGGTGTGCCCCTGCTGGACCGCGATGGAGATCGAGAAGACGCAGATGACGACGGCGCTGAAAAAGGTGCTCAGGAAGATCCGGAAAAGGAACCTGCGCGCCTGCAGCGGGCTCTTGTCGTCCCAGGCCAGTATGTCCTTGAAGACCTTGTAGTCGTAGAGTTCCGAGCCCCAGATCAACGCGTAGCAGAACAGCGCGACCCAAGGGTCGTAATAGGCGGCGGCCAGCGCCGAGGCCGCGGCGAATATCCCGAACCGCTGCCAGAACAGCCGCATCCCGACCTCGGCGTAGTCCTTCATACGCCGCTTGATCGCGAGCAGACCCATCTGCCCCGTTCGGGAGATCCGAAGGCTATTCAGGATGTTCCGCAACCACGCACGCTCCGCACACGACATGAAGGATTGCTTGCTTGTGCCCGAGAAACTAGGCATTTTTGGGGTTCAACATGGATAAAAGTCGTGACACGCCCATGCAATCTATGGTGGAGTGTCACGAAGAGGCCACAATTGATCGAGCGATCGTAAATGAACCAGTACGCAAATCTGGGGCTGTCCTCGAAGGCGCGCCAGGTGTTTCCCGAATTGCCGCCCAGCGACGACAGCGAGGCGGGGAAGGAGCGCCGCGCCGTGCTGCGCCGCACGACGACGCCGCGCTCTTCAAGGTCCAAGGCGATCGACAAACGCCTTCGGGCGTCGGTTCTTTCGATCGGCAGCATGCACAGGTTCGGTGAACTGTTTCCCGACCTCCTGCGCATGCGCAAGCGGATCTTCATCGACACGAAGCACTGGGACGTGCCCGAGGCGGAAGGCATGGAATTCGACCAGTACGACACCCCGATGACGCGCTGGGTGGTCATTCACGAATATGGCGAAATCCTGGCGGGCATCCGCCTGAACCCGACGACCGCGGAGGTCGGCTGTTACAGCTACATGCTGCGCGACGCGCAGCGGGGGCTGCTTGACGGCATCCCGACGGACGTCCTGTTCTTCGAGGCCCCGGTGAAGCCGCACATCTGGGAGGCGACGCGGCTTTTCGTTTCCCCGGACGTGGCCGCGGACCGGCGTGGCAAGGTCCAGTCCGAACTGATGCACGAAATGGCCCAGGCCGCGCGCGCGCTGGGGGCCGAACGCGTGATCGGGATCGTGCCGGCGGTATTCAAGCGCTGGATGGCGCGCCTGGGGATGGATGCCGCGGCGGTCGGGCCGGTGTTCCAGACCGGGCGCGACAAGTCTCAGGCCGCGCTCATGAACGTGATCGACATGCCCGCGCGACAGTGACCTAGGCCTGCCGTCGCTGTTGCGGCATCTCGGTCCAGACGTCCCGCAGGGTCTGGGCCAGCGACATCACGTCGAACGGCTTGGTGATGATCGCGTCGGCGCCCGCCTGTCGCAGCCTGTCCATGACCGCAAGATCGGTTTTCGCCGTCGCAAAGACGAAAACGCAGTTGCGCGTTTCCGGGCGCCCTTTCAACGACTCGAACAGCTGGTGCCCGTCCATGTTCGGCATCATCACGTCAAGCAGGCAGAGCTGGGGTCTGAAGTAACCCAGCACCTCGAGAGCCGCGGAGCCGTCCTCGCATTGCAGAAGCTCGAACCCGCTTTCACTTTCCAGGGCAAGCTGCACGATCAGCCGCAGGTCCGGGTCGTCATCGACGTGAAGAATCCTTTTGAGTGTCAACTTGAACCCCTGAAATCGAAACCTGGCATCCGCGCCGTGCGACACGCGCCGTTGCGGGCGCGCCTGCAGGGGCGTGCAATATCGGATTGAAACATTCGCTCGGACAAAAGCTGGAAAACCTATGCCATCGTAACCCTGCAGGCACGGCAGGGCTGCGAAATGCAGCTTTCGCCGTGCCGATCACACGCCTGAGTAGAACCTGGGGTGGACGGTATGCGTCTGCAGCATCCGGCGCAAGTGACTATGGGCCGTTCGATTGCCTGGCGGTGCGGGAAAAACGCCGGGCGCCCGTCGGCGCACCGGCGGCGTCCGTCACGCCGCGCCTTGCGCAGCGGTTGTCCGCACCGTCCACGGACATTATGTTGAAGCTATCCGTTGGGGTGCCCCGAACCGGGGCTGAGAGGCATCGCGCCAACCCATCGAACCTGATCCGGGCAATGCCGGCGTAGGGAACGGAGCATTCAGGACAGGATCGTGTCCTTCACGCCGTTCCTCTGCCGTCGCCCGCAACCGGAGGACGCCTTGGGACGAAACCTCACCCTCGACATCGCGCCCTGTCGCGCCCTCGACCGCCGCGGGTGCGCGGCATGAGCGTGAACGTGACGGTTCTCGGCGCCGGGGTGGCCGGGCTGGCTGTCGCGCACGAACTGTCGGGCCGCGGAGCATCGGTGCGCCTTGTCGACCCCGCCGGCGCGCCCGGCCCGGCGGCGTGTTCATGGTGGGCCGGCGGCATGCTCGCCCCTTTCTGCGAAGGCGCGACCGCCGAGGAACCGGTGGTTCGGCTGGGGCAGGAGGCCGCCGGGTGGTGGCGCGCGGCCGGCGTCGAGGTGACCGCGGCCGGCACGCTCGTCGTGGTGCTTGGCCGGGACAGCGCGGAAATCGCGCGTTTCGCCAGGCGCACCTCGGGGCACGACAGGCTCGACAGGGCGGGCATCGCGGCACTGGAACCCGATCTCGCGGACCGTTTCGGACACGCGCTGCATTTCCCCGGCGAGGCGCACATCGCGCCGCGCGCGGCGCTGGCCACGCTGGTCGATGCGCTGCGCTGCCGTGGCGTCCGGATCTGCGATGCGCCCGATACGCCCCTGGAGGGCACCGTGATCGATTGCCGCGGTCTTGCGGCGCGCGACAGCCTGGCCGGGTTGCGCGGCGTCCGCGGCGAAATGGCGATCCTGCGCATGCCCGACCTCGCACTGCGCCGGACCGTCCGGCTGCTGCATCCGCGCTTTCCGCTTTACATCGTGCCGCGCGGCGACGGCGTCTACATGCTGGGCGCCACGCAGATCGAAACCGCGGGGCGCGGCCCGGCCACGCTGCGCTCGGTCGTGGAGCTTCTGAACGCGGCCTACGCGCTGCACCCGGCGTTCGCAGAGGCCGAGGTGCTGGAAATCGGCGCCGATGCCCGGCCTGCGTTCGCCGACAACCTGCCGCGGATCGTTCGAAAGGACGGCCGCATTCACGTCAACGGCCTGTTCCGGCACGGCTTCCTTCTCGCGCCCGCGCTGGCGCGCATGACGGCCGAGCTCGTGCTGGAGGGCAAAATACCGGAGCTTTGCACATGAACATCACCGTCAACGGCAGCCCTGCCGAGATCGCGGCGACGACCCTTGACGCCGCGCTGGAGGAACTGGGCTACGGCGCGGCGCGCGTTGCCACCGCCGTGAACGAAACCTTCGTGCCCGGCACCCAGCGGGCGGAACGCACCCTTTCCGAGGGGGACCGCCTGGAAATTCTCGCGCCGAAACAAGGGGGCTGAGATGCCGGTCCTCTACGGCACGGACATAACCTCGCCCCTGATGCTTGGCACGGCGCAATACCCGTCACCGTCGGTGCTGGCAGACGCCTTCCGCCGGTCCGGGGCAGGGGTCGCGACCGTCTCCCTGCGTCGCGAGGCCGCCGGTGGCGACGGCGGCGCCTTCTGGGAACTGATCCGAGACCTCGGCGTGCCGGTGCTGCCCAACACCGCCGGGTGCCACAGCGCGCGCGAGGCCGTCACCACGGCCCGGATGGCCCGCGAGGTGTTCGGGACCGACTGGATCAAGCTCGAGGTGATCGGCGATGCCGACACGCTCCAGCCCGATCCCTTCGGCTTGCTGGAGGCCGCGCGGATCCTTTGCGACGAGGGGTTCAAGGTCTTCCCCTACACCACCGAGGACGGGATCCTCGGCGGTCGCCTGCTGGAGGCGGGATGCGAGGTGCTGATGCCCTGGGGTGCCCCGATCGGTACCGGGCTGGGGCTCAACAACCTGTACGGGCTGCGCACCCTGCGCGCGCAGTTCCCCGAGGTGCCGATGGTGATCGACGCCGGGCTGGGCCGGCCCAGCCAGGCGGCGGAGGCGATGGAACTGGGCTTCGACGCGGTGCTGCTGAACACTGCCGTCGCCAAGGCGGGCGATCCCGCCGCCATGGCCGAGGGCTTTGCCCGCGCGCTGGAGGCCGGGCAGCTGGCCCACGGCGCCGACCCGATGGAGCCGCGCGACATGGCCGCGCCCTCGACGCCCGTTCTGGGACTGGCGGCCCTGGAATGACGCTCGACCGGTTCTATCCGATCTTCGACCATCCCGCGTGGCTCGACCTCGCGCTGCCGCTGGGCGTGCGGCTGGTGCAGCTTCGCATCAAGGGAGGAACGCAGGCGGACCTGCGCAGCATGATCGCCCGCGCGCGCGATCTGTGCCGGGTGGCGGGGGCAACACTGGTGGTGAACGACCACTGGCGGCTGGCCATCGAGCTGGGCTGCGACTGGGTGCACCTTGGACAGGAGGATCTGGACACCGCCGATCTGCCCGCGATCCGGCGGGCCGGGGTGAAGCTCGGGGTCTCGACCCACGACGGGGCGGAGCTGAAGCGCGCCCTGTCGCTGTCGCCCGACTACGTGGCGCTGGGGCCGGTCTGGCCCACTGTCCTCAAGCAGATGAAATGGGAGGCGCAGGGGCTGGACCGCCTGCGCGACTGGAAGACCCGCGTGGGCGATGTGCCGCTGGTCGCCATCGGCGGGCTGAACGTCGCGCGCGCACCCGCGGCCTTTGCCGCCGGGGCCGATGTCGTGTCGGTCGTCACCGACATCACCCGCAACCCCGACCCTGAGGCGCGGATCCGCGAATGGGTCGAGGTCACGCGATAGCGGGCCGCGCCATGCGGGGCCGGGCCCGCGCAGGCCGGCGTGCGACCCGGGATGGGGTGATGCCGCGGCCTGACGCGTTGGCGGCACTTCCCCGTGCAGCCGTGATCGCGGCAACCGCGGGGCGGGGTTTCGCCAGGTGCCCGCAAACCCCGTGGCCGCGCTCGAACCCACAGCAAAGCCCGGGATCGAGAAGGGTTCGCTGTTTCAGGCGAACTCAGGCCAGGCCGCTGTGGCCACGAAACCAGCAGCAGGCCAGCAACGATCCTTGTGTCACCGCAGGGTGCCCGCCTGCGTCGCGGCGCGGGCTGCAGCCGCCGCCATCCTTGACAGCGATCAGGCCGGAAACCCGGAGTCTCCTCATGAAGGCCATCGCACAGGCGTCTTTCTCTTCCCCAGAACAGAAGGGCTGTGCCGGGTGCAGCCCCAATTCCGTGATACGTCCAACAACCAGACGTGTCGTGTCCGAAGCCGAACGCGGCCCTTTCGGCGGCAACGCGCATATGTCCGGGTGCCGTGCGACGCGTCGCGGATCGGTCGTGTCATGCGTGCGGTGCCGGGAACCGGCAATGCGGACCACGAGCCCGCGATGGATGCCGGGACGTGATCCTCGTCGGGGCGATCCTTCACCGGTGTGCGCAGGAATCGTGGCGGGGGCTCCCCCAAATGGGGGTGCCCGTGCATCACCGGGCCTGCATCCTGCCGGAAAACCACCGGATCGGAGGGTGATGCGCCGTTGTCTTATCACGTTACAAAGAAGGGCGGACTTGCGAGATGCCTGGCCCTTGCCCTCGCGATGTCGTTGCCCGGTCTTTCCGCCGCTCGGGCGCAGGAGCTCGATGAAGCCCGGGTCGGCGATCTTCTCAATGCGGTCTACGCGATGCACGCGGGCCTCGTCGCCAGTGGCAAGGGCGGTGTTCTGGACACCCCCGTCCTGGGCGGCCAGTTCTTCGAACAGGCGCTGTTGGATGCCCTGGGCGCCGCGGCCGACGAGGGTGACCCGCTGACGGCGGGCACCGGCGGCGTGATCGAGGATTTCGAGGTGGTCCTGCCGCCGGGCGGCGCCGGCGAGGGGACGCGCGATGCCGTGGTCATGGTCACGGCCGGCGGAGCGACGCAGGCGGTTGCGGTGCGCGTTGCCCTCGATGCGCGGGGCGCCCCGCAGATCGTCGGTCTTGGCTACGGGGATCACAGTTTCGGACGGTTGGCGGCAGGGGGCACGCAAACCGAAACAGCATCCGGCGATGCGGCGGCCGGGGACGGTGCCGTGCCCTCGGCGCCGACGTTGCCCTATGTCGCCCGGCTGGATCAATCGGCGTTGCCCGCCGCCTGGGAGGTCGTGAACGAGAACCGCGATGCCTACCTGCCCGAGGCAGCCGGGCTTTTCGTGATCGCCAGTGGCGGCGACGACCGTTTCGACGACGCCGAAGGGGAGAACATCTTCCGGCTCGCCGCCCCCGCGCCGGAGGGCGACTGGGACCAGACGCTCACCGGCACCGTCACCGCGAAGACCGGTTACGAGGCGGTTTGGAACGGGGTCTACAGCGCGCCCGACAATTACCTTGCCGCCCAGCTTTTCGCGTATCCCAATGGCTGCGGCGATCATCTCTATCTCACGATCGAGAACAGCCGTCCGCGCGCCGAGGCCGCGCCGCTGGTTTCGGAATTCGAGGTCAACCTGTTCAACGGAGCCATCCTGGCTGACATGTGCGGCGCGGGCCGCGCGGCGGGCGATGCCGTCGTCGCCGGCCTGGCGGAGGCGGAATACCGGCTGACGCTCTCCAAACGCGGGTTCCGCTATTTCGCCGAGGTTGCGTTTCCCGTGCCGGCAAGCAAGGCCCACCCCGAGGGTGTGGCCGTGGCGCGCACCCCGATGGTGGCGCATTTCGGCCCGGTCGGCACGCCCGCGATGATGCTCGGCCAGTGGCGGCGGGCCGGTTCGGGCGAGTCCGAAGCCCTGTTCACCCAGTTCGAGATCCAGCCGGTGGAGTAAGCCATGCAGCCGCGCCTTTCATGCAAATCCCTGTCCCTGGGGCTCGCGCTCCTGGCCACTCCGGTTGCCGCGGTCGCCGCGGACGAGGGCGCCCGGCAGGCCGGGACCGCCGCGGCGGTCGACCTCGTCGAGTCGCTTCTGCTCGATCATGGCGACCGGTTCCGGGGCGGCCGCCCCCCGGTGCTCAACGACCCCGAGGCGACCAGGCGCTATTTCATCGACGGCTACGCCATCGAGGGGTTGCAGGGGAAGCTGGGGTTCGATCCCCTCTACGATGCCCAGGATGCCGAGATCACCGATCTCGAGGTGCGGCCCGACCCCGAGGTGCCGCTGTTGCGCGGCGCCGCGCAGGTGCGCGTGGAGATGCGCAATTTCGGGGAGCCGCGGGCCATGCTCTACACCCTGGTGCGCGTCCCGCCCTCCGGCGACTGGCAGATCAGTGACATCCAATCGCTCGACAGCGGCTGGTCGCTGGCCGTGATCCTTGACGATGCCGGTGTGCCGCTGGTGCCGGCGGCGACCGAGGTCACCCTCTACAACGCCGACGCGGCGCAGGCTGCGGCGCCCTATGCCGCACCCGGTGCGGACCCTGCCGGGGCGGTGCCGGGCATGGAAGCCGGCGACACGCCCGCCGAGCGCCGGGGCGCTCTCTTCGTGATCCTGGACGGGTCCGGCTCGATGTGGGGCCAGATCGAAGGCACCGCCAAGATCGAGACGGCGCGTTCGGCGCTCAAGGGGCTGGTTTCGGACCTGCCCGCAAACACCCGGCTCGGGCTCATGGCCTACGGGCACCGGCGCGAGGGTGATTGCACCGATGTCGAGCTGGTTCAGCCGCCCGGCCCGGTCGATCCGTCGCGCCTCGGCACGATGATCGACGCGATCACGCCGCGCGGCCGCACGCCGATCGCGGGGGCCCTGGTCGCGGCGGGTGATGTTGTCGAGCCCGGCACCGATGTCCTGCTGGTCTCCGACGGGCTGGAGGTCTGCGGCGGCGATCCCTGCGCGGTGGCCCGCGACCTCGCCGGTCGCGGCATCCGCACACGGGTGCACGTGGTCGGCTTCGACCTCTCGGCCGAGGAGAAGGCCGCGCTGCAATGCGTGGCCGACAACGGCGGCGGGATGTATCTCACCGCAGATACCGCGCCCGAGCTGGTCGAAGCGGTCACGCGCGTCGGCCGGGCGGCCCCGGACCCGGCCCCAGCGCCGGCCCCGGCACCTGAACCCGCCCCTGCCGAGCCCCGGCCGATCTTCGTCGAAACCTTCGATGGCCCCGCGATCGACCCAGACTGGCGCGTCGAGAACCCGGCGCCGGACCTCGCGCGGCTCGATGGCGCGGGCGCGCTTTTCGCCGCCGCGGTGGGCAAGCGCACCGTCTACGACGATCCCGCGGCGCGCAACCGCCATATCCTCAACCGTCCCTTGCCCGAGGGCGATTTCCGCATCACCCTCGATCTGCGCATGGCGATGCAGACCGGTGCCGAGGAAGCCTGGGTGAGCCTCTACAATGCGCCGCATGACCAGATCACGGCGGTGATCTGGGTGGAGACCAGCGGCTGCGGGATCATGCCCCACCTCGCGCTTACCCGGCTCAAGGGCGACGGCGAGGGCAAGCCCGAGAAGACCGGCTTCGACATCGAGTTGTTCAAGGGCCCGCTGGGCGAAGACATGTGCGGCGCGGGCCGGGCGCCGGCCGACGCGATCCTCGATCTCTGGGCACGCGAGGGGCTCGAGCTCAGCCTCGTCCGGCAGGGCCGCGCGATCACCGCGGCGCTCACCACGCCGGTGCCGGGGGGCGATCCCGGCGCGGCACCGACCCGGACTGTGACCACCGAGAGCTTGACGGCGCTGCGGCTCTCGGGCGCGCCGAGCTTCCTCGTCGGCCAGTATTCCCGCGCCGGGGCCGGCGAGAGCCACTTCTGGATCGACAGTTTCGAGATCGAGGCCCTGCCCTGAGCGCGCGGCCTCAGAGGGCGGCGAGCGCGATCCGGCCCCAGAGCGCCGCGGCCTCGGCCTCCAGCGCCGCGCGCAGATGCACCGCCAGGGCGGGGCCGGCGAGCGCTTCGGGCAGCGCACGGGCGAGCACGCCGCCCTGCCGGGCCAGCGCGTTGAGCCCGTTGGCAAAGCGCGGTGGCGTCTGCAGGAGCGCGTCGCCGAGGGCGAGCCAGGGCAGCGCACCGCCGCCGTCGGTGCAGGCGAGGCGGCGCACCGGCGGCGCCGTGTAGCGGCGCGGCGTGGCCCCCGTGCGTGCCGGCCCCGCTTCCAGCGTGGCGACGAGGACCTCCGGCGCGCCCCGGGCCGCGAGCCAGCGCGGCAGGGCCGCCACCTCGGGCAGCGAGAGCGGGATGTCGGCCTGGAACGTCAGGTGAAAGCGGCCGTCCCCGCGCGCGAGGACCACCGCGCGCAGGCTGTCGGAGGCGTTCCAGACCAGCGCACGGCGCCGTGGCGCGCCCCCGGGCAGGGGGCCGGCGTAACTGGCGTAATGCATGGGGTGCCCGATCTCGTCGAGTGTCAGCGCGAGCCCGAGGGCCGCGGCGCGCGCGGCAGTGACGCGCGCCGCGCCGGAGGCGTCGACGACGAGATCGGCCGCGATCGCATCCGCGGGGGTGATGACGCGCAGCCCCCGCGCGGTGGGCTCGATCCCGGTGACCCGCGCCCGGGCGCGCATGACCACGCTGGCCGCGCGCGCCGCGGTATCGAGATGCTGTTCCACCGCCTCGCGCGAGAGGAAGGACCAGGGCCGGGGCGCGGCGCCGTCGACCGAGAGCGTCCAGCCCTCTTCGACCGCGCCGCGCAGCACCGGGCCGAGGGCGGGGACCGCGTCGGCGAGGGTGTCGGGCAGATCGGCGGGCAGGACATGGGCATGCTCCGCCTGCGCCACCGGGGCGCCCGCGGCGAGATCGCGCGCGTCGAGGCAGGTGACGGCAAGACCGTGGCGGGCGAGAACCAGCGCGGCAAGCAGCCCCGCCGGGCCGGCGCCGATGACGACGGCGCGCTCAGGCCTCGACGGTGCCAAGGCCCATGCCGGTGCCGCTCACCTCTTCCGTTTCGGCGAAGACGACGAAGAAGAACCCGCTTTGCTCACTGGCCCGGCCGAGCGATTTGCGCGCCAGGCGCTCGACGGCGCCGACGCGATCGCGACCGGGGGTGAACATCTCGCCGGGGAAGAACATCTCGCCCGGGAAGAACATCTCGCCGGGGAAGAACATCTCGCCGGGAAGACTGCGCGGATCGACCACCGAGGTCGGCGGGTTCGACCGGATCTTGAACTGCGAGGATTGGAACACGTCGAGCACCTCGTCCTCGACCACGCGGGCGGCAAAGAGCTGTGCCACCTGGGCGCGCTTGCTGCCGTTGACGATGCGAAGGTTCTCGAGCAGCGCCCGGCGCAATTCGTCGCCGGCAAGCCCGGCCAGCGCCCCGGGGTCGGCGATCTCGACGGCGATATCGTTCTGCGAGGCGGCCAGCGCCGGGGCATGGGCGGCGCCCAGGCCGGCGAAGGCGAGGCCGGTGGTGAATTTGCGGCGGGTCAGCATGTCTGGAGTCCTTCCTTGGTCGGGTCGTCCGGTCAATCGAGGCGGGTCCAGCTCTGGACGCTCTGGATGTGGCCACTTTCGGAGCAGTCGCTGGCGATGTAGGGGCGGAAGCCGAGGAAGGTGAAGGTGCCGCGCTCCGTCAGGTCGAGGCCCGCGACCGGGTAGTCGACGGGATCGCAGCCCTCGGGAAAGCTGCGTGCGTAGCCATGAACGAAGGGCGCCTCGGGTGCGGCCCAGCCGCGGAAGACGACGCGGCCGACGCGGGCGGGGTCGGGGGCCTCGAGCACGACGAACTGGCGAAAACCGCCTTGCGTCTGCAGGCCGAGAATGCTGTCGTCCATCTTCCAGCGCGAGATCACCTCGGCCGCGGGCCCCTCGGCCTGCGTCGCCGCCGCGTCGCCGCGCGCCGCCGCGGCGGCCTTGCGGATCGCCTCTCCGAGCGCGTCTGTGTCGCTGCCCTCGGTCGGCGCGTCGGTGTCGCCGCCCTGGGCCGGTGTGGCCGGCTGCTCTTCGAGCGCGCCCTCGGTCACCGGGTCGTTCATCACCTCCACCGGCAGGCCGGTGATCTCGAGGAGGTTCGGCTTGTCGTGGTCGACCTTCTCGCCCGTCCATGTGCCCGAACCCTCGCCGTCGAGGAAGGCCCAGGTGCCGTCGAAGCTGATGCTGTATTCGCCGTCGACCCGGCCAGCCGAGGTGGTCCAGGAAAATTCCCCCACGCGCTGGCCGTTGGTGAACTGCCCGGTGATGGTGCCATCGTCGGCGCGTCCGCCGAGGATGATGCCCCTGTCGGCATAATCGCCGACGAAGAGATCGCCGACCTGGACCAGCCGGACCGGGCCGAATTGCGTCTCCCAGGTGCCGGTGAGCATGCCGTTGGAGAGCCCGGTGAGCGAGGGGATCTCGATGTTCCCGAGCGCGGGCGCGGCGGCGTCGGCCTTCTCGCCGGGCCAGTCGCCGCCGGTCCGGTTGCCGGTCCATTGCCAGTCGCCGGTCAGCCCCCCGGACGCGTCGCGATGGAGCGTGAACTGCCCGGCCCGGCGCTTGTTGGTGAACCGTCCGCGCAGGGTGCCGTCCTCGGCGATGCCGACGATGAGGCCGAAACTGTCGTAGTCGCCGACGACGATATTGCGGTGCTGGTGCAGGCGCAGATCCCCGTAGCGGGTGTCCCAGGTGCCTTCCCACGGGCCCGCCGCCGGGGCCGGGGCTGCGGCGAGCAGGGCGAGGGAGGCCGCCAGCGCAGCCGGAGGAGCGCGGCGCGGGATCATTCCGGGAACACCTTGTCGTAAAGCGTGAAGGGCAGGGCGGCGGCGATCTCGATGGCGGGGGCCATGTCCGGCGTGCCGCTGCCGCCGATCTGCACGATCGCGCTTTCGCCGGCGCGGCAGTAGATCATGTTGCCCTGCGAAACCGATCCAACGCAGCGCGCGGTTTCGGGCAGGCCCATTTCCGCGCCGGTCCGGGCATCGGCCGCCATCCGGGACGGATCGGCGACCGCCTCCGAGATCATCCCGACGAAGAAACCGCGTTGCGTGATCATCATCGGCACCGGACGCCCGGCGCCGCCCTCGGCCGGGCTGAGCTCCAGCGTCATGGCCAGCCCGTCCTCGGTGTCGTTTGCCATGACGGCCGCGTTGCCGGCTGAGAAGGCCTCGGCCGGTGGCAGCAGATCGGACAGGATGACATCGGGCGCGGTCGCCAGGGGCGCATCGAGCGGGCCGGCCGCCGGTGCGGCGACGGGCAGGGACAGGACGAGGGCTGTCAGGAGGCCGGTGCCGTGGCGCGTCATCTTCGCGATTCCCCATTGTGGTTGCACGACAGGGGTAACGGCGCCGGGGGGGCGCTTCCTCCCCCATTTGCAGGAGACCGGGAGGCAGGGGCGGGAAAAGGCGGTCGTCGCGCGGCCGGCTCAGGCGTACCAGCCCACGGGGCTCGACATGATCCGCGCGATCAGCTCGTTCTGGCTGTTGACGCGCATCTTCTGGAACACGACCTTGAGGTGGCTGCGCGCCGTCGAGGGGGCGATCCCGAGCGTTTCCGCGACCTCGGGAATCGCCCGCCCGCGGGCCACGAGGAGGGCGATTTCGGCTTCCTTGGGCGTGAGTTCGTAGGCGATCGTCAGAAGCGAGAGGCGCTGGTCGCGGGTGTCGCCCGCGTCCTGCGGTGCGCGCACGAGCAGGATGGATTGTGCCCCCAGCGCCGGCCCGCCGGGAAGGACCGAGCCGTTGGGGATCATCTGCAGGCCGACGGGCCGGTCGCCCAGACGCAGAACCCGCTCGCGCCCCTTGGCGGTGGGGACCGTCTCGTCGCTGCTGTCGGCGAAGAGCCGGTCGACCGCCACCCGGGCGAAGCGCGCGCCACCCACCTCGGCCAGCAGGCCGGGAAACAGAACGCGCAGGATATCGAGGAAGGCGGCGTTGTTCTGCAGCGGCCGGTTCGAGCGGTCCAGAACCGCGACGCCGATGTTCAGGCGATCGGTCACCGCCGAGAGGTAGAGCCCGAAGCTGCTGCTCAGCATGATCTGCCGGTTGAGCGAGAAGGACCGGTCCCAGTGCGGCATCAGCCGGTTGAGCCGGTCCTGCAATTCGTCCTCGTCGAGATCCGGGGTCTCGTCGATCTCGGCGATCATCGCGTAGAGCATCTCGGTCCAGCGGGTCTCGTTCTCGACCGCCTCGAAGAACACCTGGAGCATCGCCTGGTGGGCCTTGTCGGGATCGTCGTGCGAGGGCAGGAGCCCTTCGCAGATCTCGCGCGCGACCACCGGCATGGTGATCTGGGGCTGGCTGCTTTCCGGCGCGGCCTCGCCGTCGCGCCAGGCGAGGATCCTGTCGCGGATCCCGAGGCGGCGCTCGTCGAGAAACAGCGCCGAGCGCCCGCCCTCGACCTTCTGCGTGGCCACCTCGGCAAAGCCCGCCCGGTCGAGCGTGCGCTGGACGGGGGCGAGGAACCCGCCGTCGCGCAGCATCGCGTCTTCGGAACCGTAGAGGATGAAGCAGCGCGTGCCCGGGGTGACGCTCTGGTGCTTGTGCCAGGTCCAGGCCGAGAGCATGCCGGAAAAGATGCTGACCCAGTAGCCGGTGCTCGGCGTCGGCCAGCCCAGCGGGTCGTCGAGCACGCGGTTGACGGAGTCCGGATCGGCGCTCATGACGTCGCCCGGGCCTCGGCCGGACTTCAGATGCGCGCCGAGGAAGGCGTAGAGATGGTGCAGCGAGTGTTCGTCGGGCTCGGCCTCGCCGCGCAGGAGCACACGCGCGCGCGAGAAGGCCAGCCCGAACCGCGCCAGCGCGCGCTGGTTCGGCGGCGGCGAGATCAGGACGATGTCGCGCGCGAGGTCGGGCCATGTCTTGAGCACCTCGAGCGTGAGCAGCGCAGTGATATTGGGCATCACCACCAGCCGGTCCTCCCACGGGGTCTGGGCAAAGGCGGTCTCGAACGGGGCGCGCTGATCCTCGATCGCCTGCTGCCAGCCGCTGTCGGTGGCCAGATGCCCCAGCGGGAAGCGGGAATCGGTGCTGCGGCCGTGGCCGCGAATGTCGCCCGCTTGCACGTCCCAGCCGGCGGCCTGGAAGGAGAGCGCGAGGTGATCGACCAGCCCCGAATGTGTCGGCTGGCTGTGGCCGAGAAACACCTGCCGCCGCGGCGCGCCCGCCCGCCGGACCGCGGGCCAGTGGCGATGGAACAAGGGCGGGCCCGACGTGCGGGCGAGATAACTGCACTTCATATGTCCGAGTCCTCCGCGCGCACGGACCGCGCAGAACGGCAAGCAGGCAGGGTTATCCCGTTTCGCATGCAAGAAAAGTCTCTCGCGCGGGGTCCTGTCAAGCGCTGCTCCCCCATTTGGGGGGCGGCCGTGGTGCAAAAATCGCGAAGGGTGCGGGCATCCAGCAATTCGGATTTGCCACATGCCGCGTTCGCCACTTGGTTTCCTTCTTTTAGCGCTCACCCTCTTCGCCGCGACGGGCGCGACGGCTGGAACGCTGCCCTGGAATGCCGTCGAATTCCGGCTCATCTGCCTCACCCAGGACGAGCTCGACCGGGCCGAGGATCACGAGCGGCGGCGCTACGAGGTGGCCGAGATGGATGCGGCCAACCTGCGTGCGGCCCTATCCGAGCAGTTCGGCGAGGTGGTGGTCTCGGGGTTCGACGATGCCGGGCTCCGGGCCGCCTTTGGTGACATGGTGCGGTGTGTCTACCGCCGCAAGGCGAGTGTTTCGGCGGCCGATGCCCCGGCATGGCTGGTGGTGACGGAGCCCGAGGCGCGGGCCATCGAGGGCTACGCCAAGGAGATCGCGGACTACATGCGCAAGACCGGCTGGCCCGAGCCGAAGCTGCGGCAGGTCGTTTACGGCGGGGGCAGCTTCGCGCTGGTGGTCGATCCCGATATGGGCTACCTTGATAGTGTTCTCGGCGAATACTACTCGGAAAAACGCTCTTATTTCGGCGGCAAGGGCCCGTCGATCGGGCTTGACTACTTTGGGGTGGTTGCCCCGACCGAGCGTGGCGACGACCTGGAGTTGCTCGCGCACGAGCTCTTCCATGCCTTCCAGGAAGGCATGGGGATGGGCTTCGGTGCGTCCGACTACATTCTCGAGGGCACGGCCGAGGCGTTCGGAGAATGGTGGGTGTGGCGCAAAAGGACCGGCGGCGGCGGCCTGCCGCCGCTGATGGTGGAATACGCGGACCACCCGAATGCGACCGCGCTTCCCGACCTCGGCACGTCGGCCTCCTACGACTCCGATCTGTTCTGGTTGAGCGCGATCCGCCAGATGGACGACGAGATCGCCTGGATGCGCGTGCTGTTTGCCAATGTGATGTCAGAACATGGCGTGGCCGAGCTCGACGTGGCGGTCCGTTCAAAAGGGCTGCGCTGGTACGACGTCTTTCAGACATTCGCGAAAACCCTGACCGACCCGGCGCGGCGCACGCAGCTCAGGGCCTATTTCGATTGCCAGGAAATCTCGGTCCCCAGGATTGGCGATACCGACTGGGAGACGTCGGTCGAGCTGTCGGTGGTTCAGCTTGCGGCACAGTGCTTCACCATCAAGGTTGCCGAGCAGCGCCGGCCGATCGAAGTGACCATCGGCTATGAACCGTTGGCCGATGGTGCGGCGGCGCCAGTGATGCTCGCCGACGGTGAACATATCCGGCGCAAGCTCGAGCGCCCCGTGGACCGGGGCGAATCGACCGATGCCGGCGTGCTGCTGACCTTGGGCGGAAGCCCCGGCTACATGCCCTCGGAGCGCGTGCCGCTGCGGCTTTGGGTCCGGGCCGAACCTGAGATTCCCTGCACGAAGCTGGACCTTCCGGAGCTGAGCGCCGACTATATCGCACAGGACAGCTCGTCGATGGGCGGTCCCGTCGTCTACAGGATCCCGGTGATCGTCGACGAGACCGTCAACGGTGCCTATGCCGGCGCGCGCCGGTTCGAAAGCTCGGTGCGCCTGGTCGTCGGCAGCGGAGAAAAGGCCGATCCCTGCCGCATCGGCCTGCAGATCGGGGCCTTCGCGCAGGGCGTGATCCAGGCCGGGCGCGGGGCCTACCCGGTGATGGGCCTGCGCGGCGAGCGCGAGGTGAACTACCTTCACCATCGCCACTACGAGGGGCATTCGATCACCGCGGCCCTGGCCCGCGACCAGGGGGTGGAGCCGGGCCGCGAAAGCCGGACCTTCGCGGTCACCGGCGGCGCCCTGCACGTGACATCGCTCGCCCCCGACAGCCTCGCCATGGTGCTCGATCTCGAGGCCAGCGGCGACTTCGCGCGGCCCTTGCCCAAGACCGGCGCAGGCACGCGCCACGAGCAGTTTTCGCGCGACATCAGCGTGCACATGTCGATCTCGTCCGGGGGATAGCCGCGGCCGGGCGCGCGTTACTCGACGTAACGCTTGGGCGCCAGCGCCGCGGTCCGGAACGCCTCGACGATCCCGGCAAGGTGGAGGTCGACCCGGTCGGGCCGTGCATTGGCACCCGACAGGGTGTCCTGCGCCATCAGGTAGAACACGTCGTCATCCACCACGAAACCCGTGGCGCGGTAGCGATCGGCGAGATCGAGCATGGTGGTCTGCGCGGCGGGGCTCAGCACGCGCAGCACCTCGGTGCGCAGCGCGACCTCGGGCCGGTCGGGGTCGTCCCTGGCGTGACCGGCGACGCGGAAGCGCCGGTTGAAGGCCTCGGATTCGGTCTTGATGTCACGGTCGAGCGGGCCGAGGCTGAAGAGGTTCTCCGGCGCGGCCACGGCGCGGATGCCGGTGGCACGGTCGAGGCGGTAGGCCGCGAGGAGCGAGAACAGCAGGCCCTGGCCCCCGGCGCCGCCGTGCCGGTCTCGCCGCAGCGCCGGGTCGGCGGCCAGCGCGGCCTCCATCCGCCGGGTGCCCAGCGCGATCCAGAACGGCCGCCCGTCGTCGAAACTGCCCCAGAACTCGCCGTCGAACTCGGCCCCAATAAAGGCGCCGGGCTGCATCTTCACCAGCTCCGGCACCCTCTCTCGAATTCGGTTCATCCGCGGAGAGGTCTTGGCGCCATCGACACCGGTGACCACGGGTTCGAGAAACGCGCCGGTGTAGGACCAGTTGTTGTCGCGCGCGATCCGCGCGCGCCGCGCGCGCTGGCGGCCCGCGTCGTTGGCGAGATGCCCCATCAGGAACTCGGCGCCGAGGCAGACCATGAAAAGGGCCATAGGTATGAAGACGTTGCTGCCCCGGGCGATCGCGACGAAAACCCAGATCATTGCCGCCAGCGCCAGCGGGATCGGCAGCCGCCGCAGGGTTTGCGGAATCGCGATGCCCCTTGCCGCCTCGGCGGGCGGGGTCTCGATGGTCAGGGTTCCCTCGATCGGGTCCCAGCGGGTCTCGGTGGCGGTCACGGGCCGGCTCCTTGCTGAAACGGGGTCGCGGTGAAACGGGTCAGGATCCGAGGTCGATCTCGGGCATCCTGCGCGCGGCGGCGGCTTCGCCCTCGCCGAGTTCGAAATAGCGCGCCGGTTCGTAGCGCATCGCACCGGCGATCCAGTTCGACGGGATCGCGGCCAGCATCGCGTTGTAGCGCTGGGCCTCGACGTTGTAGAGCCGCCGCGCGGCGCTGATCTGGTCCTCTGTCTCCTCGAGCTGGCCCTGCAGGGTGCGCAGGTTCTCCATCGAGCCCAGCTCGGGCGTGTCCTCCGCGTAGCCGAGAATGCCCTGCAGCCCCTGCGAGAGCTCGGCCTCGGCCGCGCTGATCGCATCGAGATCCCCGCCAAGGGCGGAGATCGCCTTTTCCCGCGCGGCGAGCACCTTGTCGAAGATCGCGCTTTCCTGGTGCATCGCTTGGCGCGCGGTCTTGACGAGGGCGGGCACGAGATCGTGGCGCCGCTTGAGCTGAACCTCGATGCCGGAAAAGGTCGCCTCGACGCGGGTGCGTGCGCCGGCAAGCCGGTTCTGCAGGAAAACGGCGATCAGCCCCAGGCCGATCACGAAAATGATCACGGATGTCATTGCGCCCCTCGCGGCCTTTCCCCGGACCACCTGCAGCAATCGCGGACGTGTCGCCTCACCCATTTGAGGGAGGCGGTGGTCTTGAAGGTCGCCGTTGCGGGGCGGTGTCCGGTGTCGGCGGCGATTGTTTGGCTCAGGTGCCATCGATTTCCGCTGGGGCTGCGTGCTTCACCGAGCGGCAACCGAGCGGTGAACATGTCTGATCCCTTCCGGCTGTCGGCCGCGCCGATGGCGCGTCCCGAGCCCGATTCCCCGAACTCCCACGGCAAGCCGCGCGCCGATGACCGGCGCGTGCCGAGCGGGATTATCTAATTAAATCGCAATGGGCTGCGTGGGCGTGATGCGCCTGCGGAATACGGCCCGCACAAGACGCTCTCCAACCGTTGGAAGCAATGGAGCGACACGGGTATCTTCGTGCAGATCATGACTGGCCTGGCCGCTGGGCACGGCGAGAACAAGACCGTGATGATCGACGCGACCTGCCTGAAGGGACACCGGACGGCGACCAGCCTGGCCGCGAGAAAGGAGGGCGCGGGCGCCTGATCGTGCGCACCAAAGGCGGGATGAACAGCAAGCTGCACGCCTTGACCGACAGCGCCGGGCGTCCGATCCGCTTCTTCATCACGGCCGCTCAGGTCAGCGAACACATCGGCGCGCGGGCACTGCTGGGCAGTCTCCCGGGCGTGGAATGGCTGCTCGGAGACCGAGGCTACGACGCCGACTGGTTCCGGGAAGCGTTGGAAGACGACGGGATACGCGCCTGCATCGCCGGCCGGACACGGCGAAAGACACCGGTAACGTATGACAAGCACCGCAACCGGCATCTACTGGCTATGCGTCTTGGTCCTGGCGCGTGGCCAAGAGCAAAGGTGTCTACGCCAAGTTATTGATTTTATTGGAGGCGAGTACCTGACCTGAGACCCGACTTTCCTCCAGCCTTAGGAAGAATCCGTCGGTTGATTACTGGCCTCATGCGGCCTTGGTTTCCAGTTTCGATTTCATTGCAAACTCCTGCG
>NZ_PHNT01000028.1 GCF_002834145.1 Roseovarius salinarum
CCCATTATCAGACAACCTTGGGCTGCAGAGACCACAACCGTGCAGTCTTCGCTACCCGCTCACACCTTCGATGCCGCCTGCGTAACCCGTCTCGGCGCCGCGAGGGGGCGCGCGGTGAATAATGCGGGGTCACGGGCGAAAAACGCGTCGAGGAGCGTGCAGAGGGTCTCGGCGGTACCTTCACTTACTGCACCCTCGGACCACCGATCGAGCTGGACAAGATCCTCACGGGGGAGGCCCTGCCGGAATGGGAGGCTCTCGGCGCCGTCCTGTTCCATGCCGCCACCCTGAAGCCGTTCGACCCGGCCGCGTCGAATGCCGATGCAGGCTATCTGGGCAAGGGGGCCGAGCGGCATGTCTGGCTGCTCTATCAGCCCGACCGGGACTGGCTTCGCTCTCCCGAAGCGGCACTGACACTGTCCCGCGCCCGAGAGATCCACGAGACGGACCCGGAGACCCGCCACCTTGTCTTCGCGCCGGCGCGGCACGTCGCCCAGAAGATGCTCGACGAGCGCGATCTGAACGTGGAGTTCGCCCCGCTGCCCTTCGCGCTCTACGGGCTCGAAGGGGGCTGACATGCGCACGCTCGACTATCAGGTCCGGGTTCTGGACACGCTCAACCACTATCTCGATACGCTTAAGTCCGAACGGGACCGGGCGGACGAGATTGCAGACGTTGCCGCGAAGAACCCCCGTTTGGGTCTTGAACCGCCCGATTTCACCGCGACAACGTGGGACGCCCTCAAGGATGGCGGCAGACTGCCCGCTGCCTGGAAGGATGTTCCTTTTTCCCCGCGCCGTGACGGGGTCGGCCGTCCCGTGCCGAACATCACGCTCAAGGTTCCCACCGGCGGTGGCAAGACGTTCCTGGCCGCGAATGGCGTCTCGCGGGTCATGTTCCGCTACCTGGGTGTGACCACCGGGTTCGTCCTGTGGATCGTCCCGAACGAGGCGATCTACAGCCAGACCCTGAAACACCTGAAGGACCGTCGCCACCCGTACAGGCAGACGCTGGATCGCGCCGCGGCGGGTCGGGTCAGGATCATGGAAAAGTCCGACCGGCTGCACGCGCGGGACGTTGAAAGCCACCTCTGCGTGATGGTCCTGATGCTGCAAAGCTCGAACCGGCAGGACAAGGCCACGCTGCGAATGTTCCGCGACCGTGGCGACGTCCACGGCTTTTTCCCGCCGGAGGGCGACCAGAGCGCCCACGCCGAGCAGATCAGGCGCGTCCCGAACCTCGACGCTTACGACGACCTCTACCCGATGGTGAAGGACTCGCTGGGCAACGCCCTGCGCCTGATCCAGCCCATCGTGGTCATGGGCGAAGGCCAGAAGGCGACCTCCGACCTGGCCTTCGAGACGCTCTATGGTTTCAACCCGCTCTTCGTCATTGAGTTGACCGCGACGCCCAAGCGGATCGGCGCCCGACAGGGTGCCAACCCACGGCCGGCGCGCGACCCCAATGTTCTGGTCGAGATCACCGGCCGCGAGATTCACGATGAGGGGATGATCAAGATGCCCCTCAACCTCGATGCACGCCAGGGCACCGACTGGCGCGCAACCCTGTCCGCCGCGAAAGGCCGGTTGGACGAGGTCACCGCTGCGGCCGATACGTTCCGCGCGGATACAAACAGGTATATACGGCCCATCATGCTGGTTCAGGTGGAGCGTACCGGCAAAGAACAGCGTGAGGCCGGGCTGGTCCATGCCGAGGATGTCCGGGACTGGTTGCTGTCGGTCGGGTATACCGAGGCACAGATTGCCGTGAAGACGGCGGAACAGAATGACCTGCGACAGCCAGAAAACCTCGAACTTATGTCGGAGCGAAATGAGGTCCGGGTCATCATCACGAAATCCGCGTTGCAAGAAGGATGGGACTGTCCCTTCGCATACGTGCTGTGCTCGCTTGCGGCCTCGCGCAACCTGTCCGCGATGACGCAGCTGGTCGGGCGCATTCTGCGGCAGCCGCATGCGCTCAAGACCGAGGTCGCGTTGTTGGATGAGTGTTACGTGGTCACGCATCATGCCGCCACCGGACACGTCGTCGAGGCGATCCGGAACGGCCTCGAGGGGGACGGGTTGTCGGACCTTGTCCTGAACGTGTCCGGAGATTCTGGCACCGGTGACGCAGGAGGTGGCACCCGGGTGATCAAGCGTCGTCCGGAGTTCGAGAAAACCGAGATTTTCCTGCCCGAGGTCTTCTGGTGCGATGATGAGGAGGTGCGCCCGCTCGACTACGAGACCGATCTATTGTCCCGCATCGACTGGTCCGGCTTCGACCCGTGCGAAGTCATCAGGCGGATCCCCGAGGCAGGTTCCGCGAAAAGCGGACAAATGCGACGCCTGAGCCTGAGCGCGGACGGGGATGGCTTTGACGAGGCCGCAATCGGCGAGCCTGGGCATGAGGCCCTTGTTTTCGACCCGGTCTATGCTGTCCGGGCCCTTCTCGACTTGGTCCCGAACCCGTTCATCCTGCGCGATATCGTTTCCGCAACCGTTTCCGGCCTCGAGGCGCGGGGACTGTCATCGCGGCGTCTCGGACAAGCCTCCAGCACGATCATCGAGGAGCTGCGTCGCGATCTCGAAGCTGTGCGAAACGCGCAGGCGGAGACACTCTTTCGTCAGGATGTCCGCGATGGCCGGATCCGTTTTCGGCTCCGGCTCGATGGTCGAAACTGGCGTATGCCGCAGCGGATGGAAACGGGTTTGCCGCCGGACAGCCCGCCCTTGATGGATGAGAATGGTGATCTGGTCTCTCGCAGCCTGTTTCACCCTTTCCCGGCGGGTGAATTGAACCGCGAAGAACGTGGCGTTGCCGTGATGCTTGACGGATATGAGGCCATCAACTGGTGGCATCGAAATGTCGCAACGGCAGCCAAAGGATACGGGATTCAAGGCTGGAAGCGCGGTCGGATCTATCCTGACTTCATTTTTGCAGCGCAGGGAGAAACGGGAAACCGCCTTGTCGCCCTCGAAACCAAAGGCGATCACCTTCAAAACCCGGACACCGATTACAAGCGCGCTCTACTGATGTTTCTGACCGAAGAGTTCCGTTGGGAAGACGCGACATCAGCGGGAGAGTTGTGCCTTGAAAGTACCGGGGAAATCGTCGAATGCAGCTTGATCCTGATGGAAGACGTTCCGACAAAACTGCATGAGTTAGTCTGCCGCGGCTGATACGAGGTAATCATCGGTGCGTAAGCTTGAGGTAAGGGGCGGGTATTCTGAGACCGCGGTCAGAGGATCACGAGTGCGGCCTTCGGCACTCGGGGCGGGTTGCGGACCTTCCCTGCAGGTGCGGTGCATTCATTCGGTTTTGGTGGGAGCAGACATTCAGGTGGCAGAAAGTCAGGTTTGCTCTGCGCCGTCACATGACCGTTGCAAGTCCAAGCGCGAAGTGTGCTCTGCTTGGTATTGGGCTGGATTGGCTATCATAATCTTGTAAAAGGCCCCTCAACCGCATATCATCGGACTGTACAAAGAGGAGATCTGACGTGCAATTCCAGCTCAACACCGACAGCAATATTCAGGGTGATGAGCGTCTGGCGCAAATAGCTGAATCCGTCGCCGCCAGTGCTTTGGGTCATCTCACTGATCGCCTGTCTCGTATTGAGGTGCATCTGGTCGATGTGAATGGGGCCAAGGGTGGGGCGGATGATATTCAATGCACTATCGAGGCGCGCCCCGAAGGAATGCAGCCGCAGACCGTAACCCATAGCGACAATGACGTCGAAGCGGCGTTGCGTGGGGCGTCAAAGAGACTGCGCGCGCTGCTGGACAACGAGTTCGGCAAGCTCGACAAGCGTCGCTGAACCGCGCAAAACCCGGCCCTACGTGTTCAAGGCCGCCTGGAAATGAGCAATGCAGTTTGCCCGGCCGGGCGGATCACGCTCCACCGGTCGAAGCGATCTTGAAACCGTTTCCTCAACCGCCCTAACTCTCCCGGCCATGTCAAATAGGGTCACTCTGCCAATTTGCCGAACGTTCACCCCACGTGTTAGCGGCGTGCTTGATCATCATGGCTGAGCGAGAGCGTTCCTGATAAAAATCGCTTCAATTCCGCCAAATGACCATATCGCGCCGCACCTCACGCGCCCGGTGATGATGGGGCGATGGCTTGCTTATCTCTTGGGAGTTCGACTGACTTCGGTACGCCGGTTAGGGTGTCAATCAAAGCGTTTCGCGAAAAATCTGGGCTGCAGATTCTCGCCAAGCGCATCGCGCTTTAGAAAAGGAGAAACGGATGGGCCGCCCTGTCAGTTCGACGACGATACTTGGTGATGTCGGCACCGTTTTTCGCGTGTCGGTTGTGATCGTCGCGATTTTCGTACTGGCGGCGGCGATCGCGCCCGCGGCGGTTGAGCGGGTGGCGAGGGCCGTGCTGCATGCGACAGCGGTGAACGTTGGCTGGATGTACCTCTTGGTCATGACAGGATTTGTCTTTTTCGTGCTGTTCCTTGGCCTGTCGCGGATCGGCACCATAAGATTGGGGGCCCCGGACGAGCGGCCTGAGTTCTCATTTCAAAGCTGGCTTGCGATGATCTTTTCGGGCGGTATGGGCGTTGGCCTCGTCTTTTGGGGCGTGGCCGAGCCGATGATGCACTTCAACGCCCCTCCGCTCGGCACCGGGCTGCCGCGCACGGCCGAGGCGGCACAGACCGGCATGCTCTATGCCTTCTTCCACTGGGGACTGCACCAGTGGGCGACTTTTGCGCTGGTGGGGCTCGCCCTTGCCTATGTCCGGTTTCGCCACGAAAGCCATGGCTTGATAAGCGAAACCTTCCGCCCGCTCTTGGGAACTCGCGTGGATGGCGGCTGGGGCAAGGCGATTGACGTGCTGACGGTCGTCTCGACGGTCTTCGGCGTGGCCACGACGCTGGGGCTTGGTGCATTGCAGATCAACAGCGGTGTCTCACAGCTGACCGGCATCCCCTACGGCTTTCCGGCGCAACTGGTGATCCTCGCCGTTATTGGCACTCTCTTCACGCTCTCGGCGATGACCCCTTTGGACCGTGGCGTACGGCTACTCAGCAATGCCAATATGATGCTCGCGGCGGCGCTTCTTGGCGCGGTACTGCTCTTTGGGCCGACATCCTTTATCTTCGGGGTCTTTACCCAAACCCTGGGCGAATACCTGGGCAACGTGATCCAGATGAGCCTTGTCACCTCGCCCTATTCAAATGGCGCGTGGGTTGAGCAATGGACCATGTTCTACTGGGCTTGGGGGCTGAGCTGGGCGCCGTTTGTCGGGAGTTTCATCGCCCGGATTTCTCGCGGGCGCACCATCCGCGAATTTGTCCTGGGCGTGATGATCGTTCCGGTGGTCCTGAGCATGCTGTGGTTTTCAACATTCGGCGGGGCGGCCATCCAGTTCGAGATCTTCGAGAACGCCGGTATCGCCGACGCCGTTGCGGCGGAGGTTCCTGCCGGGCTCTACGCCCTGCTCGATCAATTGCCTGGCAGTTCGTTGCTGACCGTCGCATCGATCGCGCTTGTCGGCATGTTCCTTGTGACCTCGGCCGACTCGGCCACTTTCGTGCTTGGCATGTTCACCTCGAAGGGCGTGCTTAACCCGACACGCGCGGTGCGGGTGCTTTGGGGCTCCTTGCAGATGATTTTGGTTGTGGTGCTGCTACTGGCCGGCGGTCTGCAGAGCCTGCGGACCGTTTCGATCATCGCGGCCTTCCCGTTCATGCTTCTGATGATCCTGCTCGCGGTCTCGCTTTACCGCGACCTGTCGCAGGAGATCACGGCCCGCGATGAAAAAACGCGACTTCTCGAGCTGCGGATCGAACGCCTGCTGCTGCGGGAATCCGAACGCGAGAAGGCCGAGAAAGCCGAGGCCGAAGTTCATCCAACCGTCCCCGAAAATGGGCAGGCCGACGACGCCCCTGATGAACGGGGCGGCAGCGCCAATCCATGAGCGCAACCATCACCGCGCCTTTTTCTTGCAATGGTTACTTGCTGTTTTTCCCTATATTGACCGGTGCTTTGTCCTTGCGGAAATCTGCTGTTGCCACAGCCTTTTTCTTGGGCTTCTTCGGTTTTTTCGCTTCGCGGTTGCCGTGTCTTTTTTCATGTCTGGACATCTGTTTGCCTCCAAATTTCCGTGGGTTGCGGTCTGGGCTTGCTACCTTCAATTTTTAAGGTCTTCGAACCGAGTTCCCACCGGCGATGATGCCATTGATCAAATCCGCCACGGCCTGATGCTTTCCCGGTTCGCCTGCGCCTACGGCGGCATTCTCATGGGTCGCCGCAGCGTCGCGCAGAACGCCAAGAATTTCGCTCTCGGAAAGAAGGCCGCGATCATTCATTGCAAGCAGGAGTGCCTCGCAGATGGACAGGGCCGCCTGGCCTGCTGGTTCGCATGTCTTGGACACCGGAGTTTCCTTCCTTGCATCATGAACCAGCCTGGTGAGGTCCAGAACGATCATTACTTCTGTCAGAAAATGTGCTATGATGGACTGATAAAGAGCAGTATCGGGGCCGGTTTCCGCTTTTGGATTTAAAAACGTCTGGAGCCCCAATGACATCCGCCGAGCAGAGCCCTCTAACCCGCAAGCTTGCGGCCTTTGTCGCCCTGACGGAGGCTGAGCTGGCTGTGCTTGAACGGCTGCACCAGCGTCGCCGATCCTTCGTCGCGGGGCGCGATATGGTGCATCAGGGGCAGTCCGCTCAGGCCGCGTATATTCTGTCAGCGGGCTGGGTCTCTTCCTACAAGATACAAGCTGACGGGACGCGGCAGATCGTGGATTTTCAAATACCTGGGGATTTTCTGGGATTGCGCAGCGTTCTCTTGCGCACCTCGGACCACAGCTTCGAGCCGATTGTGGACATCGAGGCGGCCGAAGTTCTGACGAGTGACCTTCTTGAGGCGTTCGCGCAGATGCCCCGCCTCGCGACAGCAATTCTTTGGGCGGCGTCAAGGGACGAGGCAATGGTGGTCGAGCACCTCGTCGGGATCGGCCGACGTGATGCCCTCGCCCGCATGGCACATTACCTGCTGGAGCTGGGATCGAGGCTTGCGCTGGTGGGACTGGGCAGAAAGGATGGGTTCGACTGCCCACTGACGCAGTATCATCTGGCGGATGCGCTTGGGCTGAGTGCTATTCATGTGAATCGCGTGTTGAGACAGCTTCGCGAAGCGGGGTTGGTAACCTTCCGCGACGGTCGTGTTACGTTCGACGACTATGGGCGGCTGGTGGGGCTTGCCGAATTCGATCCCGCATATCTGGATCAGAGCGGGCCGCTTCTTAAATGAGATGGCCGCCCTCCGAAAAGCGAGGGGCGGTTAAAAATCTTGTCAAGTTCGAGTGTTACGAAAGCTTCGCCGTTGCCGCATCGAGTTCCTTGTTGGTCAAGGCGTCGTCCTTGGCTGTGTGCGCGGTCTCGGCAGCCTTGTAGTGCTTAAGCGCCGCGTCTTTCTTGGGGCCGGCAGGCGCCTTGTTCCAAGCGGCTTTGACGGAGGTCATCTTTTCGTCGGTTTTGTTCTGTTCGGGTATCATTGGATTTATCCTTTCCTGGACGTTCCGAGAAATAAGAAGCATGCCGACATGCCGGTCTTTTAGGGATTGGCACGCCCGCACGCTTCTCGGGTACTCGGGAAACCGTGCCACCAAACATTCGGTGGGCACACCTCATCTAAGCGATAGCAGCCGCCCGCTGCACTGACGCAGGTAAGCCCCGCTCCCCATGACAGGTCGCCTGACGCCGCTGCTTTCAGATCACCATGGTTTGCTGATGGGAAATCCTTAGCCATTCGTCGCCATCTTTGATGTACGTCGAGGCACAGAGTGCCTTGTAGATCGGCACGTCTGCTTTCTCGGCCGAGACCCGGTAGGTTAGAATGGCGATCTCACCGCTCCGCATCACTCTGCGTTCCGCCATGACGACAGACCGCCAACCGGTTCGCTCGCGAAGATAGGTCCAGATCTGGTCGCCCTGTAGGATGCCGGGCGGGTAAGGAAAGACCATGACTGCGTTGGTCGCTGTGGTCGCCCGTGCAGTATCGGCGCCACTGGTCCAGAAATGATCCTCCATCTCCCAGAGAATTTCCCGCTCGCGTGGTGATAGCGTACCGGACTTGTGGGCCGCATGGCCCGGTGTCCGGGCGGTCTGTGTTGAAACAGTCATTCGCCCGCCCCCGATCCGCCAAACATGAACATTTGCACCAGCAAAAAGATGATCACGAGCACGTTCCAGATCCCGCCGCTTTTAGGCGAACGGCCGTCGGAGGCCCCCGCCGCCGCTCGCTTCAGGCTACCTGACGTCTGGCTTTCGGGAAGCAGCTGGCTCAGGTCTCGTGCAACCCTCTCGTGATCACTTCTGAGTGTGGGCACATCTCGAGATTGGGCAAGCAGTGTTTCCAACCGCGCGCGGGCGGCGTCGCGCCCCAGCGTGACCAGTTCAGCGTAACCGCTCGGTTTGAACCGCCTTGCAGCCTCAGGCGGCGGCGTTTTCGCGGGTGGCCTCCGTGGTCGGCGTCCAGTTCCACGGCAGGAGCTCGTCGAGGCGGTTGATCTTGTGATCGTGGATGCGGTCAAGGACATCGGCCAGGTAGGCTTGCGGGTCGAGGTCGTTCATCTTGGCCGTCTCGATGAGCGTCATGGCGCGGGCCAGGGTTTCGCCGCCGGTGTCGGATCCAGCGAAGAGCCAGTTTTTCCGCCCGACGCCGATCGGGCGCATGGCACGCTCGGCGGGGTTGTTGTCGATGGCGATGCGGCCGTCCGTGAGGTAGAGCGTGAAGGACGTCCACCGGTTCAGGGCATAGCGGAAGGCCTTGGCGAGATCGCTCTTGCCGGGGATGTGGGTCAGCTGCTGCTCGGCCCAGGCCTTGAAGGCAGCGACCTTGTCGGCGCTGTGTTTCTTGCGGGCGGCGAGCCGCGTTTCCGCGGGTTGTCCGGCGATCTCGCGCTCGATGTCGTAGAGCTTGCCGATCCTGTCGAGGGCCTCGCGGGCGATTTCGGATTTGTTGGCCGCCCAAACGTCATGGAAGTCGCGCCGCAGATGGGCCCAGCAGGCTGCCTCGCGGAACTGCTGCGTGCCGTCCGCACGCTTTTCATAGAGGTCCTTGAAGCCGGCATAGGCGTCAGCCTGCAGGATGCCCGCCGAGTCCGCGAGATGGCCGCGTGGATGCTCGCCCTTTCGATCCGGAGAGAAGCAGTAGACGACACCGGGCGGCGCGGTGCCAGACCAGGGTCGCTGATCGCGGACATAGGCCCAGATACGCCCCTGTTTGACGCCCTTTCCGAGGCCTTTGTCCTTTCGCGACCGGTCGAGCACGCGGATGGGGGTGTCGTCGGCGTGAAGAAGGTCGCTGGCCATGACGTCGGTCTCGATCCTCTCGATCAGCGGCGTCAGCGTCTTCATCGCGCCGCCGCACCAGTCGACCATCGTGGTATCCGGGATGTCGGCCCCCATGCGGGCGAAGATCTCGCTCAGGCGATAGAGCGGGACGTGGTCGTCGAACTTGGAGACGAGGATGAAGGCGAGCAGGCTGGGGCCCGCCATGCTGCGCGGGATCGGCCGGCTGGGGGCGGGCTCCTGCACCATGCGCTCGCAACGGCGGCAGGACTTCTTCACCCGGGCGATCTCGATGACCTTGATCTGCGCCGCGATCATGTCCAGCAGCTCGCTGACGTCCTCGCCGACCACGCGCAGGTCACCGCCGCAGTCGGGGCAAGCGTCGCCCGGGTCCAGTTCGCGCCGCTCGCGCGGCGTATCCCCGGAGACGCGGGGACGGCGGCGTCGGGTCTTCTCGGGCGAGGCCTCGGCCTCCTCGGCGGGCACCGGCCCCTCATCCAGGGCTTCGTCCTCTTCGGGCGGCGTGTCGTCGGCCTCGGCCGTGGCCACCCTCAGATCCTCGAGCGCCAGTTCGAGCTGCTCGATCTCGCGTTCGATCTTTTCCGAGCTGGCGCCGAAGGTCTGCTTCTGGAGCTTCGCGATTCGTGTGCGCAAGGACTGAACAAGCAGGTCATGGGCGCGGAGCGTCGCCGACATCTTCGCGTTTTCCGCCTGCAGGACAGCGATCATCGCCTTCAGAGCGGCGGGGTCATCGGGCATATCCACGGGCGTTTGCGACATACCCATTCATACCACAGGACGCCTCCGAGGACCATAAAAACAAGGAATTTCAGCGCGATAATCTCACCCCACGCGCGCCGGTGGAGCGCCCCAATCCGGCCGGCGCCAGTCGATCCCTTCCCAGAGCATCGCCAGCTGCGCCGAGGTCAGCCGCGCGGCGCCGTCCCCAGCCGAGGGCCAAGGAAAGCGCCCCCGTTCGAGGACCTTGTAGTAGAGGCAGAACCCCTGGCCGTCCCAGTAGAGCACCTTGATCCGGTCGCCACGCCGGCCGCGGAATACGAAGACGGCACCGCCCGCAGGCTTCTGCCGCAGCTGGTCCTGCGCCAGCGCCGAGAGCCCCGCGATGCCTTTGCGCATGTCGGTGACCCCACAGGCCAGGTAGACCCGTACCCCCGTGCCCGGCCCGATCATGCCGTCTCCAGGACGTGCAGCAACCGGCGCAGCGAAGCGTCGTCAAGATCGGCGCTGCAATGAAGCTCGCGGCCCGAGCGCAGGACGATCCTTACCTCGGAGATGACCGCCTCGGGCGGCGCAGTGGTCGCAGGCAGCGCCTCGGTGGTCGGCACCTCGACGAACCTCGCCGGCGCTTTGGCCGGCCAGAGGCCCTTCCGCTTCAGCGCCCGCCGCCATTCATAGAGATGCTGCCGCGTAATGTCGTGCCGCCGCGCGACGTCGGAAACCGTCCAGCCGTTCACCCCGACTTCCCCGAGGATCTCCAGCTTGAGCGCGTCCGGCCACCGCCGACGCCGCTCCACTCCAAGCACCACACCGTCCCGCACCAGCACCTCCGCCGCAGACGACGTCGTTAACGACGTCAATAACGACGTCGCTTAACCAATCGGACCGATCACTGGCAGGCGGTCGGAACCGGGCGCTTACAGTTCAGCGGCCTCTTGCCAAGGATCAAAACCGAGACGTGCAAGCGTGGAAAGGACCGTCACGACGGATCCGTTCCGGTCTTCGCCGACACACGCATAGAGGAAACGTTCGAATTCGGGTGGGTGCGGGTTGAGAACATTGGGGTCGGCCATAGCCAATCCTTTCCTTGGTTACAGGAACGCGGATCGTCCCTGTTTTCCCAAGGTTACGCGTGTGTCCGTCCCCGTGCCCTTACACAGGTCAGTGCTGACGACTGGCCCCGGCTATTTTCAGCCGAAGTGTATCTTAAGACTAACATGTATCAGCGCGGGTTGAATGCGCCTTGGTTACAAGAAGAGAAAGCGCTCTACTGGTCTGTCCGGGAATCTGAAGGGACGTCAACAGTGGTTAGCGACAGATTTGCCAACACCCTGGAGACCAGAGATGAACATGCGTTCGACAAGATCGGCGGCAACGTTTTCGAAGCCGTTCACCTTGTCGGGATACCCCGGCGAATTGCCTGCGGGCGACTATGAAATTGTTGTCGAAGAGGAGCGCCTTCAGGGGCTGACCTTCGAGACCTACCGACGAACGGCGACGTACCTGAAAGTGCATGGCAACGGCGCTCATGCGGGACGAACCGAACTCCGGCTGACAACCGAGAGCGACCTGAAAAAGGCGTTGCGCCGGGATCAGGCCGCCAACGAAACGAATTCTCACAGCGACGGGGCGCTTTCCCCGCAGGAGGATAAACCATGAATACTCCCGAATGGATCAAACCCGGTATCTATGGTGCCGTGATCGGCGCTGTCTTCGTCGGCGTCGTCGGATTTTCGTGGGGTGGCTGGGTGACCGGCGGCACCGCGAATGACCGGGCGATGACGATGTCCCGCAACGATGTCGTGGCGTCCATGGTCCCGGTCTGCCTCGACATTGCGCGGTCCGATCCGGCGCGGGCGGACAAGCTGGAAATGATCCGGGCCGCCGCGATCTATCAGCGGCGCGACGCTCTCATGAGAGCCGGCTGGGCGACAGTCCCCGGAACCGATGCGCCAAACAGGGATATCGCGCAAGCCTGCCTGAAGGAACTGGACCTCTGAGGGCCTGCTGATCAGCGCCGACACGGATGATGGTGTGAAACGCGTCCCGCGGTCAAGCATGCGCGCCACACGACCCACATACGCTTGAATCGAAAGAGGAACTCTCAATGCCGTCCGATGAGACTGGATCTGAAGACCGTGGACCCTGGAAAAACAGGCAAACCCGCGCGCCCCCTGAGGTTGATGCAATTCTCAGGCGGGGCCGGGATCAGCTGCACGGCCTTCTGCCGGACGGTCTGCCACCGGTGAAGCGTATTGCAATCGGCGCCGCCATTGCGCTTGCGGCGTTTGGGGCTTGGTCGTCCTATTACACGGTGCCCAGCGACTCCGTTGCAATTGTTCAACGGTTCGGGAAATACGCGGCCGAGGTTCCCCCGGGGCTGCACTTCAAGATCCCCTTCGGGATCGACGTGACCACGCTGGTCCCGGTCAAGCGGCAGCTGAAACAGGAGTTCGGCTTTACAACGCCGGGCGCTACGGACCCCTATCAGAGCCCGACCGACGGTCGCCGGGAAACGGAGATGGTGACGGGTGACCTCAACGCCGCGCTTGTGGAATGGGTGGTTCAGTACCGGATTTCCGAACCGCAGAAATTCCTTTTCCAAGTGCGCGAGCCGAGCGCGACCCTGCGCTACGTGTCGGAATCCGTCATGCGCGAGGTCGTGGGGGACCGCACTGTCGACGAGGTGATCACCGTCGGACGCCAGGAGATCGAAAGCGAGGCGCTTTTGAAGATGCAGGCTCTGGCGACCAAATACGCCATGGGCATCAGCATCGACCAGGTGCAGTTGAAGAATATCAATCCGCCCCAGCCCGTTCAGGCCTCGTTCAACGAGGTCAACCAGGCACAACAAGAGAAGGAGCGGATCATCAACGAGGCCCGGCGAGAATATAATCGCGTCATACCTCTGGCCGAGGGCGAAAAAGACCAACGTATCCGCGAAGCCGATGGCTATCGCCTGCGGCGGATCAACGAGGCTGAGGGCGACGCTGCCCGTTTCACGGCGCTTCTGACGGAATATCGTCAGGCTCCCGAGGTGACGCGGCGCCGGATCTACATTGAAACCCTGCAGGATGTTCTGCCGGCGATTGGCTCCAAGATCATCGTCGACGGGTCCACGGCAAGCATCCTGCCGCTGTTGAACCTTGATCGACAAACAGGAGAGACCCCATGAAGATCATGTCGAGCATTGTCGCCGGGGTCTCGGTCGCGGCGGCGATCGCCGCTTCATCCGCAGTCTACACGGTCGGCGAGGTCGAGCAGGCCATCATCACCCAGTTCGGTAAGCCGGTGGGCACACCGATCATCGAGGCGGGCCTCAAGGTGAAGCTGCCCTTCATTCAGGCGGTCAACCGGATCGACCGCAGAGTTCTGGAGTGGGATGGCTCACCCTCGGATATGCCGACCAAGGACAAGCTCTATATCTCTGTCGATCTTTTCGCGCGCTGGCAGATCATCGATCCTCTGCAGTACTTTCTGCGCCTGCGCGACGAACGCAGCGCCCAGTCACGCCTCGACGATATCTTGGGCAGCGAGACGCGCAATGCGGTTGCCAAGCATGAACTGATCGAGATTATCCGAACGACCAAGGGGCGGACGCCACTGCGCGACAATCTTCTGACGGATCAGGAGCTTGCGCAGGATATCGGCGCGCTCGTTCCCATCACCAAGGGGCGGGCGCTGGTCGAGCAGCAGATCTTCGAGGCGGCGGCCGAGAAGGTGCGGGTCTTCGGGATCGAACTGCTCGACATCCGTTTCAAGCGCATAAACTACAATGAAAGCGTGCGGCCCAAGATTTATGACCGCATGATCTCGGAGCGGCGACAGATCGCCGAACGCTTCCTGTCCGAAGGTAACGGCGAAGCGGCCCGTATTCAAGGCAACAGGGTGCGGGATCTCAACAAGATCCAGTCCGAAGCCTATCGCGCCGTCGAGGAAATCCGCGGCGCCGCTGACGCAGCTGCGGCGGACATCTATGCGGGCGCTTACAATGTCGATGCCGCATCCGTGGAATTCTTCGAGTTCACCCGAACCATGCAGGCCTACGGCGACATGATTTCCGACGACACGACGCTTGTCCTGACGACGAACAGTGACCTGTTCAGGTTTTTTCGCGGACTGCAGACCGAGGCACTATCCGTCCGTGAACCAGCCTCGGGCGCGGACGATGGCGGGTAGCGTCAACGCATGTTGACCCAAACCAATCAGAGGTCGCGGCACCAATCGCGAAGCGGACCAAAATAGGCGCAGCACAATAGGAGCATGGTCTTGGGGTGCGACCATGAATCACGGAAACGCCGAAAAACAAGACGTCCAAAGCCGAAGCGCCAAAGTGTGAAAGGGTATAAGCCATGCCGTCAGTCAGAGATGATCAGAAGACAAAAGCTGAGACGACCGATCTCGAGCGGCGGGTGCTGGCTCATGAACGAATCCTGCAGGCCCTGATCGCCTACATGGCCCGCACGGAGCCGCGGTTCATCGACCACCTTCGAGAGCGGTTTGTAGAACCGATGCGCATAGTCCAGCATGAACACGACCACCGCGAAACCGACGACTACGCCGAAGAATTCATCCGCGCCGTGATGCTCCTTGGAGACGTGCGCGCACGCCAGGCAAAGGAGCCAGACATGACCGACAAGCAACCCGTGCTGCAGGATATTAGCGGCGAACAGGGGACTTACATGGGGCGGCCAGCGCAGCGAAGTGGTGTTCAGGTGCGCGAAAGAAATGGCATCTGGGAGGTGAGGGTCGATGGCAAGTTTCACGGTGACTACCACCAAAAAGAACATGCCCTTGCGGCTGCGGCCTTGGTCAGGTTGTCAACATGATGACCTGTAGCACCCACCCGGCAATCCCGCAGGACTTTGCGATCCAGGTGGCCGAGAACGAAGGCATGCCGCCGAGGCCTAAACCCAGCAACGCCTCCCTGCAATCGATCGCACGCGCCCGACGGCTGACCGGAACGCGCAAGCTGGGACCGCCTAAGACGCATTCTGCGGCTAATGATTTCTGCTCGGGAAAGGAAAGGTCGATACAACCCCTTGGGAAACCAAAGCGACATCCGCTGGCGCGCGCATTCTCAAGGCTGGCGGTTTTGGCCGGTCTGATCGCATCTTTGGCTTTTCCCGCGTTTGCGCAGGATGTCAGGGCCCCGATGCCTGCACATGCGCAACCCAAAAGCTATGGTGAGGGATGGGAATGTGATCGTGGGTATCGGCGCGAGACTGACAAGTGCCTTGCAGTCATCGTTCCTGAAAACGCCTTTGCGACAAACCGAACCTATGGCGCAGGCTGGGAATGCCTGCGTGGGTTTCAGGAGGTCGAAGATGCGGTCTGTATCAAGGTCGTCGTTCCCGATGGTGGATATCTTGATCCATCAGGCAAGAGCTGGAGCTGCCTTCGCGGATACACGGAGATAGAAGGTCTCTGCGCGCAGGTCGTATTGCCGTCAAACGCATATCTGTCGGACGAGGTCTATGGTTCTGACTGGTTGTGTGAACGGGGTTACGAGGTCAAGGGCGATACGTGCGCCGCTATCGCGGTTCCGCAAAACGCCTTCCTGAATGACAAGAAGCATGGACAGCCATGGACCTGCGCACGGGGATACTTCGAAAGCAAGGCCCGGTGCGAAACCATTGCCGTTCCCGAAAACGCCTTCCTTGACGACGCAAGCTATGGGCCAGGGTGGACGTGTGAACGGGGCTTTGCCGCCTTCGGTGATGGGTGCACGGTGATTGATCTTCCCGACAATGCGCATCTCGACAGGTCGGGGACCCGGTGGGAATGCCACGATAATTTTCAGCGATCGCAGGGACGGTGCGTCTTGAACGAATAACGCAGGCGATCTGGGTTGAAACAGGGCTTTTCGGAGCAAATGCGTCACGCGATCGCCCGACACGAAGCCATCTTGGAAAAGGACATATCATGGACCCTATCAATGAAGAAATACTCAAGACACGGTTATCAACCATGGGGCCCCAAGCCCCGCCCGACGTGGCCGCACCCACAGCGGTTGTCTACTGTGAGGGCAACTTCGGACAGATAGACGGCAAGACCGCAAATGGGCTTGTCCGTCACTCACGGGCGTACCGTATTGTATCGGTCATAGACGGCAAACTTGAAGGGTGCGACAGTGGGCAGGTCTTGGACAATGCGCGCAATGGCATTCCCGTCGTTGAAGACCTCGAGGCTGCGGTTGTGCGTGAAGCCTTTATCCCCGACACGTTCATTTACGGTGTTGCCCCCTCGGCCGGCAAGCTGTCGTCCGCGGATCGTGAGATCGTGCTGGATGCAATCGCCTACGGCATGAACATCGTCAGCGGTCTGCACGAATACCTTGGCGACGACCCAGAAATCTCGGCGGCGGCAGAAGCGGCCAAGGTAACGATCCGCGATATCCGCAGACCGCGACGAGCCAAAGACATGCGGTTGTTTGACGGAAGCGTGTCCAAGGTCAAGGCAATCCGCATCGCCGTCATGGGAACAGATTGCGCCATTGGCAAGCGCACGACGGCGACCGTCTTGACCAAAGCGTTGAACGCAATCGGCATCAGGACGGTGCTTGTCGGCACCGGCCAGACCGGCGTGATGCAGGGCGCGAAATACGGTATTGCGATGGATGCCGTTCCTCCGCAATTCTGCTGTGGCGAACTCGAACGCATGATCGTCGCGGCGTGGCAAGGGGAAGAGCCAGATGTCATCGTGATCGAAGGGCAAGGCGCGCTCAGTCATCCGGCCTTTTGCACATCGGCCTTCATCCTGCGCGGAAGCCAGCCACACGCCGTCATTCTTCAGCACGCGCCAAAGCGGGTCCACCGCTGCGACTTTCCAGACATGCCAATGCCCGCGCCCGAAGACGAAATCACGCTCATCGAAGCCTTTGCCGCCACGCGGGTCATCGGCATCACGATCAATCACGAGGGGATGGCGGACACCGACCTTGATCCTGAAATAAAACGCCTCTCGCGCGACACAGGTATGCTGGTGACGGACGCGTTGACCCGACCGGTGGCATATCTGACCGACATGGTTTTGGCCGCGTTCCCACAACTCAGACCGGCCACTCGCGCGGTCGCCGAATGACCGCGCCGCGTGTCGAGATTGATCTTGGCAAGATACGGGCAAACGCGCGCGCGCTCGTCCGTCGTCTCGGCGTCCGTGGAATCACCGTCACCGGGGTGACCAAGGCCGTGTGTGGTCATCCTGATGTTGCACGGGCCATGCTCGACGGCGGTGTTGTCGGTCTGGCTGACGCGCGCATCAGGAACATTGTTCGGATGCGGATGGCCGGGCTTTTATGCCCGATTTCGATGATCCGCGCCCCGATGATTGACGAGATGGAAGACGTCATTCGCTCCTGCGACGCAAGCTATAACTCCGAGATG
This sequence comes from Roseovarius salinarum, assembly GCF_002834145.1. Lineage (GTDB taxonomy): Bacteria > Pseudomonadota > Alphaproteobacteria > Rhodobacterales > Rhodobacteraceae > Roseovarius > Roseovarius salinarum. Next base: position 17,430 of record NZ_PHNT01000028.1, read on the forward strand.
GAAACGATCCGAAAGCTCGGCGCAACCGCACGGAAACAGGGCGCAACGCAGGATGTCATCCTGATGGTCGAAATGGGCGACAGGCGCGAAGGTGTCATGCCCCAAGACCTTGATGACTTTGCCGCCCGGGTCGTCGAAACACCGGGCGTGACCCTCAAAGGTATTGCTGCGAATTTTGGCTGCTTGGGCAACCTGGCGCCGACAGCCGGCGACATGGCGACGCTCTCGCGATTGGCCGATCAAGTGGAAGGCGCCTGCGGCCCGTTTGTTGCTGTGGTTTCAGGCGGTGGATCGGCCAATTTGGCGTGGGCGCTTGACGAAGGCGCAATCGGGCGGGTCAACAACCTGCGCCTTGGCGAGGCGATCCTGCTCGGGATTGATCCGGCGACAGGACGGGCCATAGATGGGCTTCATACGGACGCCTTCGCCCTTTTTGCCGAGGTGATCGAGACACGCCTCAAACCAGGCGCAATGGTTGCGAAGGATGGTCAGAGACCTCGTTCGATCCTCGCCGTCGGGTGGCAGGACACGGACGCAAACGGTCTTAGGTTTTCCCACGGGGTCCGGTTTATTGGTGCCACGAGTGATCACACCGTGATTGACACAAGCGGCTTCACCGCACCAGTCGGGTCCGAGATGCGGATAGGCCTGAGTTACAGCGCGCTCATGCGGGCGATGAGCGCTCCTGACGTCGCAAAAGCTGTTGTCGGCAAGCAATCCGTTGACAGGGTGATCAGCGACCGAGCAGCCACACCGTTTTTGACAGTGGTCTGATAAGAGAACGATCAACCCGGCGGCCTATGATCGTCACGTTGCGCCGGCTTGCCCGACGCCGGACCATAGTAATCTGGCCGTTCAATGCCCATATAAATATAAGCCTCATTCGATAACTCGAGCCTGCCGAGCCACGGCAATTCCAGTGGAAAACCCAAAAAAGGATGACGATCATGTCTTTCAAAGACCTGACGACCAAGGCTGCTGCCCTGTTGAAAACCAAACCTGCGGCACCTTCGAAAAAAGAACCGCAAATCAAAACGCCTGATGCCGGTTCCAAGTCGGGCAATCCAGAGGCGATGAAACCCTGAAACCTGCGCTGAGACAGACTTGCGTGGCAGCCCCGCGCGAAACAGCCCCCTAATTCAATGGAGCGCCCAATATGGAAAACCAGACAGCCAAGACCGTTGCGATTTTTGACCGGCCTTTCAAGCTTCCCGGCTTCGATGAAACGCTTCCGGCAGGTGAGTATGATGTCGAGACAGAACTCGCCTCACCGCCTGATCACAAGGACCCGGAAGCTTGGAAGGCTTCGGTCGTGGTTCAATTGCATCCACGCGAATCCCACCCGGGATTGACACGGAGCCTGTCTGTGTCGCTGGTCGATCTCGACCATGCCCGCGCAAAAGACAAACTGACCGGACAGGACCTGTCACAGGTCTTTCTCGAAGACATGCTGGCCGATCCGATGGTGCAGCTTGTCATGCAGGCCGACGGCGTGTCCGAGGCGCAATTACGCCATCTCTACTCGGAATCGTGCAAGACGCCGTCCGGAATCGATCATTTTGATTCGATGATTGCCGACTATGAACCGCAAGCGTTGTCGCGTGACACCACTGATATTCAAAGTGCTGAAAATGAAGGGATGCCATGCCAACGGTGAACGTCTTCCCATCCGGATCTTTTGAGGTGAGTGTTTCAATGAGGCAGTGGAAAGCGAGAACAGGATGCAAATGAAGGAAGACTACATCGTCATCGAACAACCCAAGCGCGCGCTTGGTGATGCCCCGCAGGAGCGGGCCTGCCTGCGCTGTAGAGCTTCTTTCTGGAGCGAAGGATTCGGCCAGCGTATCTGTGCCCGCTGCAAAAGCAGTGCAGCCTGGCGCACGGCGATGCCGGAGGCAGTGGGTCAAGGTCGGCGTCGGTCCGGCGGTCGGTCGTCTTAAGCCTGTCCCATGTCATAGATTGCAATCGTATAAACGAGCACCTACCGCTATCGCTCTGCCGTGGGTCTTGGGTCGCACATGCTGTCCTACGTCCCCGAGAACCGCGAAACCTCACTTTGACAACATTCAAACTTGAAATCGATCCGATTGTCCGCATCGACAGGCCCCACGACATCGCCAGAAACTCCATCGCCCTCTTTGCTGGTAGGTTGGACATGCTTTTGCATCAAATCCCGCTCCATCAGCGTCCTCAAGGCGCCTGACTGCGCCGCCAAAGATAACGGATTTCAGCTCGCGTTATATGGTAACCGGCGGCGGAAGTCCGCAAAGGTGGGCTCGTCAGCCCGGCAGTTATGCACATTCGGCGAAAGTTCGCAATTACGGGCCGCACGGCAACATGGTGACACGCTATTGGATGCCCGCTGTGGGCCGGAGGCTGCAGATTACCACAGCGAAAGATGGGGAACGCTGCAGTTCTGCAAGCCCGATCCCAGCCCATTGACACAAACTGTCATGGATATGACCTGGAGTAAGGTGCCCTTGCGGTTTCGATTGGTATTGCCGCTGAATCCAGTCATACAGAGCCATGCTTTCCATATCTCTGAAATCAGTTCTACATCACGCCAGATACTTCCCTTTGTGGTCCGCGTTGACTGCTGTTCGATGGCGTACTTTTGACTTGCGCTCTCGTGGGTTGGGGAAAACATTTGGAACGGTCATGCGTTGGTTCCCGCCTGCACGGATCCGATTTAACCGCGAAGCCAAACGCGTTTTTCCCAACATGAAGCGCAGGGCGCGCGCTAAGCTTGGCCAAGATATGGGTCGGCATATGGGGCGAACCCTTTTTGAAATTTATCACGATGCTGAATTTCAAACCCAACACCATAAATTTAGCGCCTCTGGCCCTGGCCTTGTCGCCCTGAAAGAAGCTCAGGCGGCCGGCAAGGGCGCAATTATCGTTTCCGGCCATTTCGGACAGTGGGAAGCTGTTCGTGCTGTGATCAAAATGCACGGGCTTGAAAGCGGAGCTGTGTATCGACCTCAAAAGAACCGCCATTACGAACGCCGCTTGCTTGCTGGCATTGAGGCTGGGGGCAAGCCGATTTTGGCAACCGGCCGCGTAGGAACCAAAGCCCTCGTACGTCACCTACGGGGTGGAGGCATTATTTCTATCTTGCTAGACGAAAAATATTCTGAAGGTGTACGGATACCGTTTCTTGGACATGACGCTCTAACGTCTCTCTCGGCGGCCCAGCTTGCACTCAAGTACGATCTTCCCATGATAGCCGCGTATGGTATTCGCACCGAAGATGGGAACGCATATCGTGTGGAATTCGAAGCCCCAATCCCACACACTGACGCCATCACCATGACACGTGCATTTAATGACAGTCTATCTGCGCGGATCATGACCGATCCAGAGCAGTGGTACTGGATGTTGAGACGTTGGGACGGTCTCTAAGGATCACCGTAGTGCGCGGACCGACGTTTTAACCGAAAAAATGCTGCAAGATGCACGAATGGCCGCAATGCGAAAGCTGCATTGCAGCGTGATGCGGAACGGCCAAAGTCCGCTCCGGGCCGTCCGTGAGGACGGCCCATGCCTTTAGATTTCGATAGCTTCGGCGATAGCCAGCGCATCTTCAAGCTCAACGCCAAGGTATCTGACAGTGCTGTCCATCTTGGTATGGCCCAACAACAGCTGGACTGCCCGAAGGTTGCCCGTTTTCTTGTAGATTTGGGTCACCTTCGTTCGCCTCATCGAGTGCGTGCCATAGGCGCTGGCCTCCAGACCAATGGATGTCACCCACTCACGGACAATACGCGCGTACTGGCGGGTCGAGATGTGAAGCCGTTCGTGAAAACGACCAGGCCAGAGGTATTCGGATCCGACCATGAGCGGCTCCCGCATCCACCTTGCGAGCGATGCCCGCGTGCCTTCTGAGATTTCGAAGCGGACGGGTTTCTGCGTCTTGCTCTGCAGAACCGACGCGCGTTCTTTGATTCGGCCTGACGCCATAACATCGACCACCTTCATCTTCACCAGATCGCAGCCGCGCAGCTTGCTGTCGATGGCAAGATTGAAGAGGTGAACCGCCCCGGGTTTCCGAGAGGGTAAAACTCTCAGAGGATGACCGTTATGGAATCGAAGAAGAAGCACACCCCGACATACACGGCCGAGTTCCGCGAGCGC
>NZ_PHNT01000029.1:0-19729 GCF_002834145.1 Roseovarius salinarum
GCCGCCGCAAGAAGTGGAGGAGGCGTTCTACGCACAGATGAACACCCTTGAAAAAGCCGCGTAGGTTTTGAACAAAGAAGCCTCTCGGAAACCCGGGGCGGTTCAATCACTCTCTCCCGCCGCTGCCAGTTGATCGCGAAACGACTGCCTTTGCCACCCCTGACTGGTGCCGGACATGCGGATGCCGAAGGTCTTCAGCACGCCCCGGATGTGACCTTCGAGGTCTTTTCGCAGTCGGATCAACCGTTTCCGTGCCCCGACCAGGCTGCGCAACCGGTCGGCCTCCTCGCTGCGGATATGCACCGGGGTGAACCAACCGGTGCGCGCGAGCTGTGCCAGACCTTCGGCGTCGGCGGCATCCGACTTTTTGAGCCGTGCCGACAAGCTCTTGTGCGCCTTGCGGGCATCGATGCAGGTCGCAGGCAGACCGAGACCGGCGAGGCCGCGCTGCAACCAGATCGACAGCATTCCGCTTTCATGCACGATCCGTCGGGGCGAGAGATCACGGTTGCGAAACCAGCCCGCGACGCCCTCGGGATCAGCGGGACAGACGCCACGCGCTACAGTCTCGCCGTCCCTGTCTACAACGCAGATCGAAATCTCTTTCAGCGACACATCCAAACCGGCATAGTGTTCCATAGGTCGTTTTCCTCACGGCTTATATCCATGAGGCCAACATACCGGACCTCGTTCGCCCCCGGAGAGCGACCGCCGCAATCACACCATGTCTTAAGCGGTCCGTAGGTTTCAGGTGCGTCGCGCCAGCGCAACCCATTGCGATTGATGAAGATAATCCCGCTCAAGACCCGTCTGTCATCGACCCGAGGCTTGCCGTGCGACTTCGGGAAGAAAGGAGCAAGCTTGGCCATCTGCTCGTCGGTCAGCCAGTACAGGTCGCTCATGTCACCGCTCCGTTTTCCGAGCCGTGAATCACGCAGCGTGTTAGAAATCAATGTATCCTGACCCTACAAACCACGCGAAGCGGAACGGCTGGCCACTCGTCCCCCCGTCCCCTCGGAAAAACAAGGCACAGCCAACGCATCTGCTCGCGGCTCCAGACGTAGCCGCGCTGAAATTCGGGCAGCGCCATGTGCCCGGTGTCGATGTGGTCGAGGATGGTCGAAATATTCATGCACGTCTCGGAAACCGCTACGAACCTCGTTCAACACTGTCGGTCATGCGCGCGATGGTTGCAAGGCGTCATCTTGCGATGGCCTCAACGGGATGGCCCGGCTCCCTTTGAAACACAGGACAAGCGCGGCATCGCGATGCGGAGCCGCCCGGTGTCGAGCTCATCTCAGCACTACGGATCGGACGGTCCGATCCAGTCTTGATTCTACGGCAAACCATACCCGTCCCCGGTTTTAACGCACTGGTGCCGGGGATCATCCGGGCAACTGGCGCTGCTCCAGCGTCTCGTCGCTCCCGTCCGATTTCATGGCGTCCGCGATCAGGTGCTCGACGGTTGCGTTGAAATAGGCCGTCAGCTCCTTGTGCAGGGTGCGAAACTCGGCGGCCACCGTCTGATCGAAACTGGCTTGTTGTACCCGAACCATCACGGTCGTGCGCCTCTGGCGCGAATAGCGGTAGGGGCGGATGTCGTACTTGCGGCACAGCGCGACGAAGATCCGGACAGACGAGACGTCCGGCAGAGAATATTGCAGCTCGACCTCGGGCGCGTCCGCGCCATCGCCCTGCGGGGCGAGCTTCGCCTGGAGCCGGTCACGCGCCGCTCCGGCAGCCGCCCGCTCGCCTTCGGTCGCGCCGTGGGCGAACAGCGCCTCGAGCTTGACCAGCTTCTCGCGCATCTCCGTGTCGTCGGCCATGGTGGTCCCTCCGTTCCGCGAGGGCCATCAAGACGAGGCCAGGGGCGAGGTCATGCCGGCGGGCGCCGGATGTCTTTGCCCAGGGCGGTTCAGGGCGCTTCATGACCACCGCTTCCCGTGACGTACTATGATTGCGAAAAGGAGGAGCCGTGGCCCGCAAATCGACCCACAAATGGGCATTCAAGCCCGGCCTTCGTGCGGGCGCCTTCGGGTGGCGCGGCTCGGCGAAGGCCATCGACCGGCTGAAAGCGGCCAGCACCGAGATCCGCGCGGCGCGGCGCAGCGACCCGGTGACGGCGGCCGAGGGCGTGGTGGCCCTTGCCGCGCGCATCTGGCCGGCGTTCGAGCATATCGACACCTCCTCCGGGGCCCTCGGCACGGCCGTTTACCGGACACTGGAGACGCTTCTGCCAATCCTGATAGACGCCCCCGCCGACCAGAAGACGCGCGCGGCATGGCTGGAGCGCCTGCGCACGGCGATCCTCGACGACGGGGTGGACTACCTCGCGCCAATATCGGAGCGGTTCGGCGAGATCGCGGCCTTCCCCGCGCTGATGAATGATCATGCCGACCGGGATCTCGACCTGATCCGCGCGGCCTGGTCGGATCACGCGCGCTTTTCCCACTGTCCGACCGCCACCCTCACGCTGTCCTGCCTGCTGGAAGCGGGGCGCCACGAGGACGTGCTGGCCCTGCTCGACACGACGAAAACACGTCTCTGGTTCCACGAGAAGTTCGCCGCCGACGCCTTGCTGCGCCAGGGGTATGCCGAAGATGCACTCGCACGGGCCGCGGCCCTCCTGGAGGGCGACCGGGCGCCGTGGGGCCACCACGACATCGCGCGGTTCTGCGAGACGGTCCTGCAACAACAGGGACGGCCCGAAGAGGCCTACCGGCGCTTCGGCCTGCCCTCGGCCGCGGGCAACACGTGGCTGGCCATGTGGCGCGACCTGGTGAAGCGCTACCCCGAGCGCGACCCCCGCGAGGTTCTGGAGGACCTGATCGCGTGGCACGGCCGCAAGGGCAAATGGTTCGCCGCGGCCAAGAGCGCCGGATATCTCGACATCGCGCTGGATTGCGCCGCGGCCCCGGAGGCCGCGCCGGCCACCCTCATCCGCGCGTCACGGGATTTCGCCGCCAGCGAGCCCGTCTTCGCCACCCGGGTGGCGCTCCACGCCGTCGCGCACCTGCTCGCCGGGCGCGGCTACGATGCAAGCCCGCGCGACATTGACGCGGCGATCGATCACGCCATGGTCGCCAGCCGCGCGGCTGGCGAGGCGGCGTGGGCCACGGAAGAATTACGCGCCCTCGCCGGACGCGGCGCAAGCGATGACCACATGGCCGGGCGCCTCCGGGCCAGGCTGGCCGAGCTGGACGCGGCGGCGGACGAAGCCGAGGGGTGAGGTGGTGTATGCCCTGATCGGCCGCCGGCGGACGGCGCAGCGGCATGACCGCCCCGAAGAACGCGGAGGGGCACGTCGCGCGACGACGGCACGCAATGGCCTGGATACGCTCATTCGCCAGGCGGGTCTTTCGGTCCGCGAGCGGACATGGCACGGTGATCATCGCGGCGTTGCCGTGCGATTTACTTGAAAGGAGCATACCATGGGACTTGGAGATATGCTGGGCAGCGCGATGGACGCGTTCGGCGGGACGGACGAGATTATCTCGAAGATCAGCGAGAGCGGGATCGACCTCTCCGCACTGGCGGAGATGGACCCGGAAGCCGTAACGGCGATGCTCGAGGAAAAAGGGATCGACCTGTCGATGCTCGAAGGCCTCGGCCTGTCGGTCGACGACGTGATCGAGAAGGTCAAGGAACAGCTGGCCTGACCAGCGCGTCTCAGGGGGCCGGGGCGCGCCGTCCCGGCGCACGCTCAACGCAGCGCGCGGCTGCGACAACCGGTCGGGAAGCATTCAGCGTGGATCGGGCCCTGATGAATGGTGAAACATGGATGACTTCATCGACAAGGTAGGCGGGTAGCGGACTTTCACCACAGGCGCGAAGCTTCGCTCCGCCACGCGCTGAACCGGTCATGCCTACCTTCTACAGCATCGCAGATCCCGCGAATGTCTGCAGGGCGGGGCACCTCCTTCTGGCTGGTAGGTTTTCGGCATGCCGACGTGTTCAGCGGCGGGTTCCGACGGTGACGAGGTAGTCGCGCGGCACGCAGACGCCGAGATCGGTGGCGAAGCCGTCGTGAAACGCGGTGAAATCGCGCTCAAGCGCGTCGAGGTCATCCGCTCCCAACTTGCCGGCCAGTGTCCGCAGCGGGCCATAGCCTTCGACGAAGGTCCGCCAAGCGGCCCTGCCGTTCGGTTCGCGGTAAAATGACGTGCCCCGCTCGAAGGCGAGATCGAAATGATCGCCCAGAAGCGCCGTGATCCGCTTCGGCGCGCCCCATTCGAACGGCGAGGGGGGCGGCGTCCCGTCGGGCTGGGGCATGTAGGCCTTCATGATCTTGAACATCTCGAAGACGTTGCCATCAGGCGTCCATGTGGCCAGCGCAAGGCTCCCACCGGGCTTGCAGACGCGGGCGAGTTCCGCGGCGGCATCCTCGGGGCGCTGCACGAACATCACGCCGAAACTGGAAAGGACGGCATCGAAGGATGCGTCGGGATATGGCAGGGCCTCGGCGTCACCCAGTTCGAAAGCGATGTCCAGATTTCGTGCCGTCGCCATCTCCTGCGCCGTGGCCAGCATGTCGGGCGCGAAATCCACGCCCGTCACATCGACCCCGCGCTCGGCGAGCCGCCGCGCGGCCCAGCCCGTGCCGGTGGCCACGTCGAGGACGCGCCCGCCCTCCGGCGGCGCCAGGCGGTTGGTGCAGTGCTCGATGGCGTCGAGGATGCCGCGGCTGATCTCGTCATAGGCCGCGCCGCCGCTGGACCAGGTGGCCGAAAAAGTCGCGTTGTGACTGCGAATGGAATTGTCGAGAGTTTCGGTTGCAAATGCCATGGTATTCTCCCTTGAAAGTATTGGTGTCCGGCGACATGTGATCGTCGGAACGTCATCGGTGGCCATTATTCGGCGGCGGTCGCGTCCATCGGCGCGCGGACCGTCTTGGCGACGCGGACGTTGCGGCGGAGCGTCTGGAGAAAGACTCTGCTTCGGATCAAGGCAGGCAGCCAAGCTCACTTCAGATGAAACGCCCCGTCGCTGTGGCTGACGTACCAAGCGCCTTCACAGGCCCAAGTCAGCGAGGAAACCTGCGCGTTCACCGGGCGCGGTATTCCAGTATTCACGCGCCAAGGCGCGAGCTTCGTCCGAAGTCAGGCCAAGTTCGCCAGCGACACGGCTGCAATTGCCGAAAAGCCCCTTGTAGGCACCGCACATGGCAAGCTCATTCGCTTCGCGGAGCATGTCGAGGTTCGCGGTTCGTGCCGGGTTGCTGTTCATGCTCATGCCGATCAGGGCGGAGGACGGCGTTGCGGCAGCGGACGCGGCAACGGCAGCGGCAGTCAACAGGGTTTTCATGAGCTATCCTTTCTTGCCATCGGTTTGGCAGGATCATGCGTCAAGCCGCATTGCTCTGCCGGAGTTTCGATTGGGCAAGCATGGCGCAGCGAGGACCTGGGCGCATAAGGCACCGGTCCCATGGTGTCGTTTTTTCTTGAGGCTGGTACTTCGATATCGGGACGCTTGTCCCGGTCTCGTCAGTGGCGGCCGAAACCGGCGTCACGCGCCAGCACGATCGCCTGTGCCCGATTCGCGACGTCGAGCTTGGAAAAGATCGCCGATACGTGATTGCGCACGGTTTTTTCGGAAATCCTTAGCAAATCGCCCAGTTCGTCGTTTCCGAGGCCACGCGCGAGGCCGTCGAGCACCTCTACCTCGCGCGGGGTCAGCATATCGAGCGCGATACTGGCGGACCGGTCTGCGGCGGCCTCGGGCTCGAGAAAGTCGTCGAGTTCTCGGCAGAACGTTGCCCATGCGCCTTCGTCGGGAAGAAGGATGTGGTTGTTGGTCTCCAGCGGCACGAACTGCGCGTTCGGGATCAGCGAGGCGAGCTGGCGACCGGCCTCGAAGGGGACCATGGCGTCGTGGCGGCCGTGGAACACCAGAGTCGGCGCTGTGATGTCGGCCGCAACCTCACGGATGTCGAAGTGGTTGAAGGCGTCCCACATCAGCCGCGCATTGCGCGCCGAGGCGCTGCGCCGCTGCATCTCGCCGATCCATTTCAGGGCGTCCTTGCCGGCCTCGGGCATCAGGAGATTGGCGAAGATCTCGCGGAAAGCGCCGGTCTTCCTGCCCCAGCCGACCTCGATCATCCCGGCCAGCGCGCGGGCTTGCTGGGTCAGCCGGTCCGGCACGCCCGCGGCATAGGCCCCGGACGGGTAGCTGTCGTAGAGCACGAGGCGGCTGACCCTGTCAGGGTATCGGGCGGCATAGGCGGCGGCGACGGCGCCACCTTGGCAAAGCCCGATCAGCGGAAAACGCGTCAGACCGGCGCATTCGACAACCGCATCAAGGTCGTCGATCCAGCGCTCCAGCGAGAAGTCATCGACATCGCGGTCGGACAGCCCGGAGCCGCGCGGGTCGTATCGAACAAGGGTTCGACCATCGGACAGATGGTCGAACCAGTGCCGCCAGACAGCGCTTTGCCGGTCGAGGTCGAGATGCGTGAACCAGTTCGCCACCCGGACCAGCGGCGGGCCCTCCCCGGACTCGGCGAGGGCGATCCGAACACCGTCCGCTGACGTGCAAAAACCCATCTTCTGTTTCATGATGACATTCTACACGCCATCACTGCCTTGATGAAGAACGCGTTGGCAAGCGGCTTTGCGATGCCGCCCACCGAAAGACCGGAAGGTCGTGCACAGTGCGAGTTCGCAGGCCTCAGGACTTTCCAACCGCAGCGAATTACCGGTCCGGTAAAGCTGCACTGCGGCGGCGCTGACAGCTATGAATGTCGGCATTGGGCCGTTTGCAGACCCGGGAGTTTCAAACCGAGTGTTCGATCATGGAGCTGTCCCGGCTCAGCGTGCCACGCGCGACTCCACGCTTCGGAACCGGAAATCGTCGAGGCCACGGGTCGCCTCGAACGTCAACTCGACTGGAATAGCGCGGGGTTGCGAGACCTCGTCAGTCGCCAGCTCGGCGACGGTGCCTGACACCGATCCGGTAATCGTGTCGCCATCGACCGCGCTGATGGTGACGGTGCCGTCCTCGAAGCCGGTAAGAATCGTGGGCAATCGCGTATTCGTGGCGACGCCGTTGAGCTGGAAACGTGCAGCACGCGCAGCGAGCGCGTCCGCGTCCATCGCGCGCAGCCGGTCCGTGGGCAGGTGCCCCGCGGTGCCGTGATCACCGGGTGTGGGCGGACCGTTGATCGGTCGCGCCAGGAACAGGCTGGTGTTCTCCTCCACAGCCGAGAGCACGATGACAAGATCGCCGGCGTCGTTCGTCTTCCACGCACTCACCGCCTCCAGTTCACGCCCGTCGAGGCTGAAGCGCGCCGTCAGCGTGTCGCTCAGCATGTCATCGCGCAGCAGCGAGGCGATGAAGAGCGGCCCGGCGAATTGCCCCACGCGGTCCGAGGAGATAACCGGCAGCGAGGAGAATTTCTCCATCGGCGGCTGGGGCGCACGCTGCACGCTGAGAGCTTCGAGTGCCACCGTCTCGTTGTCGGTCGTGATCTCGGCGCGCAACAAACCGCCCCGCGCCTTGATCTCTGGGGCCAGCGCCGCCATCAGCCGCGTTCCTACCGGCCCACCGTTGTGTGGTGGAACGCGGTTGCCGACGAAGGGCTCGTATGCCAGCGGCAGTGGCGAGAAGGGCAGCGGCTCGGACATCCATAGCTCGAAAGTGCGGGTGATGCGGGTGTTCGCGGTCTCGGCGCCCGCGGCATCGTACTCGCTGCGTGTGTAGCCCAGCGTCGCCGTCAGGTGATCGGCTTGCAGGCCGGCGATCTCGCGGTCGGCCGTCCCGTCGGTCACGGTGACGCGAATGTTGTCGATGCTCCAGCTTTCCTGGTCCGGCTGCGCGCTCGCAGGGGTCAGCCTCAGATCGACATAGCGGGCACCGTCCTCAAGCGCCGGGCCATCCGGCACCTCGATGAAGTTGGTGCCGACCTCGTCCTCCCAGTGCTTGATAATGGCCGGTGCGAACCCGGTCATCGGTCCCGCGATTCTTTCGCCGGGCAGGTATTGCGAACCGTCGTTGGCCGGTGCGATCTGCGGCGTGCGAGCACGCTCATGGGTTTCCAGAATCGATGTACCGTCGCTGGCGTATCGCAGCGAGGTCGACCGCGCCTCATCGCACCCGGGGCAGAGGAACTGATACTCGACCAGAAAGGTCGCAGCCGCGTCCTGCGCGTGCGCCATCCCCACGCCAAACGTCAGCCCCACGACGGCACCTGCGATACCCTTCATCCATCGTCTCCCAAGTGGTCTCCATCACACGAAAACATGCCTGACCGAGCCATACGATCAAGCATTTTGTGCCGGTCCGGCATCCGCGGTCGGGTGAGACGAGCGGAGGTCGGAATGCCCGAGGAACGCTGGTGGTGGCGAGGCCGGCGCCACTCTGCCTGATCTTGCCACCGTTTCACCCGAGAGGGGGCCGTTCAACTTGAACGCCGTCTATCCCTTCCCGGACAGCTGCACCCACGTGATCGTTTTCTGCTCACCGATGGGGTCCAATACGGAGCAGCAGAATTCAGAGCAGCGAAACGGGTGCGAAGTGAATGATTGTTCCGTCCGCGCTATCCCAATCTGCGCCATGGGTCATACTACGGTTGGCATGGGCGGCCGCTTTGGCGCCACTGCGCGGCGGAGATGACTCGATCCTGAACGGCAGCTCAGGGCCGATGGCGTAGGCATGCTCATCGGGGCGAGACGGGGACGTTCGCCGCGCGTGGAGGCTGGTTGAAGGGTCAAACGAGTAGAATGGATCCGGTCCTGCGCGCGCCGGGTTTACCGCGATCTTGGCGGCTCACAGCGCGCATCGTAGAGTGCAGGGCATGGGCTATGTGACATCGCTCTTCGCGCGCAAGGTCGTCGCCGCGGCGGGCGGTGGGGTAGATGCTGCGGCGATGCTGGCCAGTGTCGGGATCGACCCCGATGCGCCCTGGGATCCCGGGCAGATGATCCCGGCCGAGCGCTACTACGCCATGCTCGAAAGGATCGCCGATCAGATCGATGTGACCGATCTGCCGGTGCGCACGGGCGCCTCCATGCGCCTTGACGAATACGGCGCGCTCGGGCTGGCGTTCAAGGCCGCGACGACGCTCGGGGCGTCCTACGCGCGGGTGGAACGCTACGCGCGTCTGTGGACCAGCGTCGTCGAATACGAGCTGCGGCCGGCGACGGGTGGCACGCTCTTCATCCTTCATCGGGCTGGGGAACGGCGCCTCGGGATGCGGCTGTCGAACGAGGCGACCTTGGCGAGCGCGGTGTCCATCGCAAGGCAAGTCTGCCCGGTGCCGCTCGCGCCCGTGGAAGTGCTGGTCCGGCATCCCGCCCCGCGCTCGGTCGCCGCGCACGAGGCGTGGTTCGGCTGCCCAGTGCGCTTCGGCGCGGACCTCGACGCGATCCTCTATGCCGACGAGACGCTGGCCCGGCCCAACGTCCTCGGGGACGAGGGCATCTCGCAATACCTCGCCACGCAACTCGACGCGGAACTGTCCGAGATCACCCGGGCGCCCGCGCTTGTCACGCAGGCCAAGGCCGCGATCGCCCAGGCCCTCAGCGAGGGGACGCCGAAGATGGCCGAGATCGCCCGCGGCCTCGGGCTCAGCGCACGGTCCTTACACAGGCGCCTCTCCGAGCACGGGATGAGCTTCCAGGGCCTCACCGAGGAAACCCGCCGCGACCTCGCCGAGGGGCTCTTGCGGGACGAGAGCCATCCACTTGCCGAAATCGCGTTCCTCACCGGGTTTTCCGAGCAGAGCGCCTTTACCCGCGCGTTCAAGCGCTGGGTGGGCACGACGCCCGCGACCTATCGCAAGGACATGTCCCGCCGCTGACGGGCGCATTGGCGAGGTCGGTCAAAAGGCTGGCCAAGCCGGTCAATACCGCGCGGCACCCACGCGTCTATCCCTTGGCTACCGAAACCGAAGCCAGGGAGACACCCCATGAAGGACCGACCGATCCTCGTCATCGGCGCAACCGGCAAGACCGGCCGCCGCGTCGCCAACCGCCTCGAAGCGCGGGGCCTGCCCGTGCGCCGCGGCTCGCGCAGTTCCGCAACGCCCTTCGACTGGGAGGCGCCGGAAACCTGGGTGCCGGCCCTGCGCGGGGCCCGTGCCGCCTATGTCACCTACTTCCCCGATCTCGCCTTTCCCGGCGCCGTGGAAAAGCTCGAGTCCCTCTGCGAGACCGCTCGCGACGTGGAGATCGAGCATCTCGTGCTTCTGTCGGGTCGCGGCGAACATCATGCGCGGCTGGGCGAAGAGGTGGTGCGCAATTCCGGCCTCGACTTCACCATCGTCCGGGCCGCCTGGTTCGCGCAGAACTTCTCCGAAGGCTACCTGCGCGATCCGGTCCTGGCCGGCGTTCTTCCGATGCCCGGCGGCGATGTCGTCGAGCCCATCATCGACATCGACGATATTGCCGATGTCGCCGTCGCGGCACTGACCGAAGAGGGCCACAAGGACGCACTCTACGAGGTGACCGGCTCGCGGCTGATGTCCTTCGCGGACATGGCGGGTGAGCTTTCGCGGGCCACCGGCCGCGAGATCCGGCATGTCCCGATCAGCTTCGAGGCGTTCCACGCAAACATAGCCGAAGCTGGCGGTGCCTTCGTGGCCGACGTCTTCACCGCCATCGCGCGCGAGACGCTGGACGGGCGCAACGCCCGGACCACAGACGGCGTGATGCGCGCGCTCGGGCGCCCGCCCCGCGATTTCTCGGATTTCGCCCGGGCCGCCGCCCGAACCGGCGCCTGGACAAGCGCCGCCTGACCCCGCCCTGAAAAGAACATGACATGAGATCCACCAAGTTCGAGAAGATCGCGCTCGGTCTCTCCGGCCTCACCGCGCCCACCATCGGAGCTTTGATCCTGTCCGCACCGCACGCCTTCTACGCCAGCTACGGCATCACGCTCGGCGAAGACGCCAGCCTGCTGAGCGAATTGCGCGCCACCGGCGCCGGTCTCGCCGGGTTCGGCCTCCTGATGCTGCTCGGAATTTGGCGGAACGCGGCCTTCCGCCGGCGCCCCTGGCAGCCTGCGTCCGCCCTTCGAGCGGCGCATCCCGCGCACTGAACCTGCTGCGGCGGCATGAGCCTCGCCGTGCTGCCGCCGCCCCTCTCCAAGGAGCCCATAATGTCCCCGGTTTTCTTCACCCTCGCCCATCTCGCCGTCCTCGCTTATGCGCTGGTCGGTGGCGTCTTCCTCGCATTCTCGGATTTCATCATGCGCGCCCTCGCCGCGACCAGCGGCCAAGGCGGCGTGGAGGCGATGCAGGCCATCAACCGAGAGGTGTTTCGCTGGGTCTTCATGACCCTTTTCCTCGGCCTCGCCGCCGCGTCGGTGGCGCTGATCGTCTATGCCGCTCTGGGCCTGACCGGCCCGGCCGCGACGCTGATCGCGGCGGCGGGGCTGGTCTACCTTCTCGGCTGCTTCGGCGTCACGGTTGCCTTCAACGTGCCGTTGAACGAAGCGCTGGCACGCATGGATCTCTCGCGCGAGGCGACCCGAGCCTACTGGACAGGCACCTATCTGCCGCGCTGGACGTTCTGGAACACGGTCCGAACAATCGCCTGCGGCCTTGCGACGGCGTTGTTGCTGTTCGGGCTGACGTCGCTATCACAGGCGCGGGTCGCCTGAGAGCCTGACTCAGAAATCTACGAGGCAAGGCACCCCCTTGCGATGCGTCGGGTGAGCAGGCGGATGTTGGCGACGAACACCCATGCCTCGGCGGAGGCGATGGACCGCTCCCAGTCCCTGGCCAGTCGGCGGCATCGTCCCAGCCTGGCGAAGGTCCGCTCGATGACCCATCGGCGCGGGATGCCCCAGCATACGAACAAGCGGTCGTATCAACGGCGTGTTCCCCGTCCCTTCTGCACCCGGCCTTGACAGGAATCAGTCCCTGCGGTAATTTTAATAGCGTTATATTAAATGAATGCCGTTAAAAGGGTGCCCTGATGCAACCGGAACGACGCGACCGACGCCGCTTCGAGACCCGCGAAGAGATCAAGGAAACCGCCCGCGCGCTGCTGGCCGAGCAGGGGGCGGCGGGGTTGTCCCTGCGCGCCATCGCGAAGCGGATGGGCATGACCGCGCCGGGGCTCTACCACTACTTCGGCAGCATCAACGACCTGATCACCGCCCTGATCCTCGACGCCTTCACCCAGCTTGCCGAGGCGGTCGAGAAAGCGGATGCGGACGTCGCCTCACGCAGCGGGGCGGAGAGACTGGCGGCCGTCGCCCATGCGTGGCGGCGGTGGGCCCTCGATCATCCGATCGACTTCCAGCTCCTCTACGGGAACCCGATCCCCACCTACGAACAGCCCACCGACACGACATACCCGGCCGCGCGGCGCAGCTTCCTCGTCACCGCCAGCATCTTCGCGCAGGCGATCGAGCGCGGCGAGATCGACCTGCCGGGGGAATACCGGCGCCTGCCCCCGGAGATCGAGCGCTCGCTCGACACGCTGACCGGGGTGGAGGGTCACGACCTTCCGCGCCACGCGCTCTATCTGGCCGCGATTTCCTGGGCGCGACTGCACGGGCACATCATGCTCGAGCTCTTTCACCTCATCCAGCCGGTCATCGGGGATGTCGACGCGCTCTTCGACCACGAAGTGAACGCGCTCATCCGACAGGTCGGCTTCACACCAACCTCGTAGGAGGACAGCCATGAAAATCCATGCCATCGAGACAGGCCGCGTCCGCGTCACCGAGCGCTGGCGGGAGGGCGAGGGCGACGGACTGCGCCGCCTTCTGAACGCGTGGTTCGACAAGGCGATGACCGATTGGTTGCCGGTCCATGTCTGGGTAATCGAACACCCCGAGGGGCTGATCGTCGTCGATACCGGCATTCCGGCGGACGCCAACAAGCCGCGCTACTTCCCGCCCTTCATGCCGCTCATCCAGCGGGCGGCCGTCTTCGACATCGCGCCGGAGGAGGAGATCGGCCCGCAGATGCGCGCGCGCGGCCTTGCGCCGGAAGATGTGCGCTGGGTGGTCATGACGCATCTGCATCAGGACCATGACGGCGGGCTGCATCATTTCCCGAACGCCGAATTCCTCGTGTCGCGGGCGGAGTGGACCTTCGCGACCGGGCTAAAGGGCCGCATGAACGGCTACCTCAACCAGCGCTGGCCGCGCGGTTTCGCGCCCACGCCCGTCGATTTCGAGGACGGCCCCCTTGGGCCTTTCCCGCGCCATGCCAGCCTGACCCGTGCGGGCGACGTGACGCTCGTGCCGACGCCGGGCCATTCGCCCGGGCACCTCACCGTGCTGCTGGAGGAGGGCGAGACCACCGTCATGTTCGCCGGCGACACCTCCTACACCGAGGACCACCTCGTCCGGATGGTGGCCGACGGCATCGGCACCGACCTCGAGGCCGAGATCGAGACGCACCGCCGGATCCTCGCCCATGCCGCGCGGCGCCCGACGGTCTACCTGCCCAGTCATGATCCCGACTCCGCCAGGCGCCTGGCCGACCGGGTTACCCTCCAGCCGCACGGCACGGCCCCGGTTCACACTGAAGGCCTTGGAGAGGTGGCATGAAGTTCGCGAACGAGATCGACCTGTCGGTGGCGCGGGACGACGTCTTCGCCTTCGTCGCCGACCAGCGCAACATTCCGCTGTGGAATTACTACGTGGTGGACGTAAGACAGGAGCGCGGCGACGGCCCCGCGGTCGGCGCCCGTTATCACCAAACGCGAAAGACCGACAGCCAAATTACGGAGATCACCCAAATGGCGCCCGGAGAGAGCCTGACCGTGGAAACCGTCGACGGCGCGCCGGTCTTTCGCCGGCACATCGCGTTCCGGCAGACCCGGCGCGGCACCCGCCTGATCGACTCCTGGGGCCTTGCAACCGGATACCCGGCGGCGCTGGAGCTCTTCGCTGTCCGCCGGATCAGGCGGGCCGTCGCGGCGAATCTGGAAAAGTTGAAGCAGCTGCTCGAGGACGGCGCGGTGCAGCTTCAGGACGGCCGCCGCGTCTCGGTCGGCAGCTGAGCCGTCACCGGGCTGTTCACGGCCAACCGCAATGAACCCGTCTCTGGCAAGCTGATGGCACCGGCATCTTTGTACGCACTGCGGACATCGCCCTGACGGTCGTGTCTGACGTCAGCACTCACCGGACCACGCAAGGCTACCACAGCGCCAGCGATGAGATATAGCGGATAGGGCTCGATACAGAATCCGACGTCCAGGCGACCATATGGCGTCTGCGGAAGTAGTTGGCCCGAGTCTCGGGCCAACTTCGAGTTTCTGATAGAAATGGGAAATAAATCACTCTCGCGTCGCGCAACTCATACCCATTCTTCTTCGCGACCGCCTCGGCCCCCTCGTGCTGAGAGGCCGAATGGCGGTCGCGAAGGAGGAAGAAAAGATGAGTTTCAATCTGAAAGACGTCGAAGAATGGGGCGAAGCAAACGGCGAGTCCGACGATACCATGCGAAGCCTGAGACGGGTTCCAGCTCGGCTCGGCTTGCTGGACGCCGACCTCGCGTCGATCTCCGCCAATCCCGTCCGCTACGATCGAGAAGTCGCGGGCCGGGGCTATGCCCTCGTCAGTCGAGCCAAGAACATTGAAAAGAACGGCCGCCGCGAGGACTCTCGCGTCCGGGCACTCCTGAAGCGGTTTCAGGCGGCCCATCTCGGGATAGTGCCGCAGAACCGGATCGTGCGCGCGCGATACGACGCGCTCGTGGAGCTCATCGAGGCGAACGAAGGCAAGCCCGGCTCCGGAAAGCGCTGGAACATCGGGCGCCACAGGAGTCTCTGCGCGCTCCGCGCCAGAGCCACCGTGGCTCCGGAGAGCCTCACCCAGGAGGAGATCGACCGGATCGGTCGCGAGATGTCCGCCGACAAGCGCAAGGGCCTGCGCAAGACGGTGGTGTTCCTCAACGAGCTGGCTCGTCTGACGAACGAGATTCCGGAGCTCCACGAATTCCTGCCGCCCCTGCAACTCGCTCCGCCAGCGGGTTCCTCCTGGGCGCGGCGGATGGACTGGGACGGCCTGCCCGAAGCCTTCCGTGCGTCGTTCGACGCAGCAGCGGATGCCTGCGTCGCCGGAGAAGAAGATCTCGCAGAGGCAATGCTGGCCCGGATCGAGGCCGGCGAGGACCCCGAGACCGTCATGGCGGAAGCCGACGAGCGCGGCACCCAGGAGGAGAGGCAGGTCGGCAAGCCGACCGCCGCCCGCGAACAGTATCGGCTGGCGGTCACCTGGCTCGTCCGGGTCTGGGAGAACCAGGGGAACGACGTCGATGCCCTCACCGACATCCGCGAACTTTTCCAGAAGCCCATGATCGAGGCCGCGATCAAGGACCAGATTGCCCGATCGCGAAACGCGCTCGACCTGCGTGATCCGCTTTCCTCGACAACGCTCAAGACTCGACTCACGTCGCTTAGAACCCTCGCCAAACGGGGCCTGGAGGACATGAAGGCCCTCGCCGTCATCCGGTTCCTTCAGGCTCAGCATTACGACGTGCCCCGCAAGAAACTTGCCAAGACAGGGGAGGAGAGCGGGGTCTTCATGGAGATCGACAGGATCTTCGCGAACCTCCGGCAGCGGCCGGAACTCGCGAACATCTGGTCGAACGCGCCCCGTCGCATCGCCGACGCTGCCCGCGACAAGATCGAGACGGCAAGGCTGAAGAAAAACTGCGGGCAGGAACTGACCGCCCTGCGCATGTTCGCCGGCGCAGCCGCCTACGCTGTCCAGATGTCCCGTCCCATGCGACCGGAATGCCTGCGGCACGGCCGGATCGCGTCGTGCGGCGAGGTGCATTCGAACCTCGTGCGCACTGCGCCGGGCGAGAAGCTATTCACATTCCGCTTCGCCCCCTGGGAGATCAAGAACGACCGGTGGGTGACGGTCGAGGTGGTCGGCGCCGATGCGGAGATTCTGCGCGAGTGGATCGAGACCTGGCGCCCGCGAATGATCGAGCTTCAAAAACTCGACAAGAATAACGTCTACCTCTTTCCGGGAACTGCGCAGCCGAAGCGCGAAGAGGGCGATCCTGTCGGGCTGCCGAAGGGAAGCTATTCCACGAGTGCCTTCCTGGAGCTGTGGCGGGATTCCTCCAAGGTTCTTGGCGTCCACGAGACCCCGCACCGCATGCGGCACGTGGTGGCGTTGCTGATCCTCGCTCTGCGCCCCGGCGACTATGCCTTCGTCTCGACCGTGCTCGGCAACACCCCGGACGTGGCCGAGAAGCACTACGGTCGCGACGACGGACAGGCCGCGGCTCGAGAGGCGCGCGCCGCCATGCTCGCCGCGCATCCCGATCTCTTCAACCAGCTCAACAGGAGGCTCTCCCATGAACGATGAAATCGCTCGCGCCCGCCTCGAGGGAGCGCCGAAACCCGTCCGCGACGCACTGATGGCAAGTCGGGAAGACCTCCCGGCCGGCGCCATCGCCGCTGTAGGGCGGTTCTTCCGGCTTATTGCGGAAAGGGGGGAGCATCCCTCCGCCCCATCCCGTGCGACGTTTGAGGCGGCATGTGCGAACGAATCCGCGCTCGGCCTGCTGCTGCGGGTGCTCGGTGAGCACGCCCCCTCTGTCTGTCTTGCCGAGGGGCGGACCCTGCGCAGGGAATACTACCGCAAGCGGCCCGGCGGCACGGAGCATCCGTCCCGGAGCGCAAGCCGGCAAGCGTCTCCCAGCGGGCCGGCACCCCGCAACTGGCCCGGCGCATGGCTGGCACTTCTGCCCGGTCTGCGCGCGGCGCCGATCAAGGACAGTTCGATCGCCCGGCACATCACTTCCGTGAACCGCTGCGCCGCCATGTTGCCCTCATTGAGCTGTCCGCCGCGGCTGGGATGGCTTTTCGCCTGGGAACTGGCGCAGGCGGTTCAGACCGAGGATGACGACACCGGTCGGGCCGGGGTGACCGCGCGCACGGCCGCCACCTATATCGGGGGACTGGTGGGTCTCGGTTTGCACGGTGGGCTGGACGAGGACGCCCTGGACGGGATGCGTTCTGTTCAGGCTCATCTCCAGCGCCAGGGTCGGCGCGTGGCGAAGAAAAAGGATGCTCGTATCGCTGAGCTCTATGCGAAGGGCGGCTACGATGAGGTCATGCGTGTCATCCTGAACAAACTCGAGGAGGCCGACGCGCTCCCCGCCTGGAGGGCGGAGGCCGAAGCCGCGCGCGCGACAGCCGCCGTTCTGGCGGTCTGCATGAACGATCCGGCGCGCACTGGCGATGTCGCAACGTGGACGCTCGGCGAGGCCCTCGTGCGGGAGCCCGTCGGCCACTGGCGGCTGCGCTGGCGCCAGGGCAAGACCGGGCACTGGAAGGAGGCCGGCGAACTCTGGCCCGAAATCGGCGCGGTGCTCGACGAGCACATTCTCGGCGGCCGTCCATGGCGACATGCGCAACGACGTTTTGAGGAGCTACGGGGCTGCAACTGGCTGTCCTTCACCCATGAGCCGTATGCGAGCCGCTGGCCCAGCGAGACGGTCAAGGATGCCATCGGGGTGCCGCTGCACGATCTCCGGACGCTCGCCGCTGATTACCTGCGCCTGCATGATCCCGTCGCCGCTCCGAGGATCGTGGCCGTCCTGCTTGGCCACAGGACGCAAAAAGCGGGCGAAGAGTATCGCGCGCTCTGCGCAGAGACGGCCGCACAGCGGGAATGGCGGGAGTTACGTGCGGTTCACGCACAAGCCAGCGGAGCGTGATTTTCGCTGCTTCGACCTGTGTTCCCCACGCACCGATCATGCAGACGCAATCGGAGCATTGAACTGATACCCGCGGGATTTCTACTCCTTCACAGGCCTGTGTGTGAAACGGGCAACAGAGCGCGAGGAGGCTTGGAAACGCTTTGGGCGGGCAGTCGCCAGAGCAATCTCCGGCGCATGAAACAAAATCACGAATACAACCTCTCCGTCTCGGATGTGGCGCATCACTACGATCTCAAGGCAAGGACCGTTCGGGACCACTTGAGGGACGGCAACCTTCACGGCGTGCGTATCAATGGATGGTGGCGTTGTTCTTGGCCTGACGTCTTCGCGGCTGAGAAAGGGCCTATGCCGCGCGGCGAACGAGCCGAACTCTACAAGGCGCAACTTCTGACGAAGAAAATGCTTGCAGCCAAGTGGGGTGTTTCCGAGCGAACCGTGGAACGCTGGATCGAGACGGGGTTGCCCACCCGGAATGTATTCGGCAGCGTCCGCATCGCGCCGGCTGATGTCAACGAATGGATGCAACGCTCCTTCGGCGTCGCATCGAACGTTGCCTGATGCCCCCCCGCCCACTTCTGCACAGACAGATATTCGAAATCACGACAACTGCGCCACTTTCTTGACAGCCGCACAAAGGCCCCACAACATTTATCGGCGATCTGTTTGCGGACCACCGTGCGAAAGACTGCAAAATCCCGACAGGTTGTGCGTTTTCCGTTCCCGTTGCGACTCATACCTTTTTAGCTTTCGCGGCAAGGCTTTGCCGTTGTGCGTGTCAAATCCCGGATAAGGGTGCTTCGGGCCGGGTAAGGCGCTCGGACAGCCCTGCCCTCTTCCCCTATCCGTCAGGGAGCAGCGCCGCTCTCTGCCGATTTCTGGGCCATGGTCTCATGGTCCAGCAACCAAGTCCGGAGGGCCATGGCAGCGAGGATGCCGATCTTGATCCCGGATGCCTGATCCACTCTCAACCGAATTTCCAGACCTCAGGTTGCTCAATCTTTTGCGTGTGACCGGTGCAAAGGGTGCTGGCGGTTGACATCGTGGCGTTGCGCAACTCGCGTGACCGTGACCCTCTGTCGTTACCGGTATTGTTATACCAAATCGGCGGATTTTTCTGCCAAGCATTGGCCGAAGCCGTGCCCGGTCCGCCAAGGTGCTGGTGACAAGGAAATTTTTCCGAACCGGCTGAGCGTTCCTTGAAATCGGCGATGCCGTGCCGAGATCGCGGGCGCGGAGCGGCGGGGGTGCCGGCGCGGCCCTCCGGGCGAGGCCGCGCCGGACAACCCCGCGCCGCCGACGACATCAACGCGGCAGACCGCACCACCGATAGTGTCCCACCGAATGGTGTAAGAGCGCCGACCTTCGGTAAGGCCCGAGCCTGATCAGGACGCCACAGCTGGCAACCTGACGTTGGGATTGTCGTTGACGCGGGCGAGGGTTTCAAGGCTCATGTATCGCCGCGCGACCGTCCATTCGTCGTTGGTCTCGAGCATGATCGCGCCGACGAGCCTTATAATGGCCTCATCGTTTGGGAAGATGCCGATGACATCGGTGCGCCGCTTGATCTCGCGGTTCACCCGTTCCAGCGGATTCGTCGANCGCGACCGTCCATTCGTCGTTGGTCTCGAGCATGATCGCGCCGACGAGCCTTATAATGGCCTCATCGTTTGGGAAGATGCCGATGACATCGGTGCGCCGCTTGATCTCGCGGTTCACCCGTTCCAGCGGATTCGTCGAGGCGATCTGGGTCCACTGCTCGCGCGGAAAATCCATGTAGGCGAGCACATCGTCGCGCGAGGAATCCATGAAGGTGCCGAGCTTGTCCTGCTTTTCGCGCAGAGCATCCGCAACGGTGTCCCACTGGGCTTCAGCCTCGGCCTTGGTTTCCTGGGCGAAGATCGTCTTCAGCATCGCTGCCACCGCCGTGCGCTGCTTGGCCGGAGCGTATGCCAGCGCATTGCGCATCCAGTGAACCCGACAGCGCTGATGAGTGGCATTGAAGACCCGCCGCGCCGCCGCCCGAAGACCCTTGTGGTCGTCTGCG
Organism: Roseovarius salinarum; assembly: GCF_002834145.1. Taxonomy (GTDB): domain Bacteria; phylum Pseudomonadota; class Alphaproteobacteria; order Rhodobacterales; family Rhodobacteraceae; genus Roseovarius; species Roseovarius salinarum. Next base: position 19,689 of record NZ_PHNT01000029.1, read on the forward strand.
ATCACCAATTTCACACCGCGCAGGCCACGGTCGGCCAAGGA
>NZ_PHNT01000029.1:19776-20001 GCF_002834145.1 Roseovarius salinarum
TGGCGACGCCCAGAACCTCGCGCTTGCCGTCCTCGTTGATCGCGACGGCTATTATCACAGCGCGGCTAACGATCCGCCCGCCGTCACGCACCTTGATGTAGGTCGCATCGAGCCAGAGATAGGGCCAGGCCCCCTCCAGCGGTCGGTCCAGGAAGGCGTTCACCCGCTCGTCGATCTCGGCGCAGAGCCGGCTGACCTGGCTCTTTGACATCCCGCCTGCGCCCA
>NZ_PHNT01000003.1 GCF_002834145.1 Roseovarius salinarum
AGAAGATGTTGCACGACGCCCAGCGCACCTCGGCCCCGAGCGCGACAAGCGTCTCGATCAGAACCGCCGTCTGGATCGTCATGTGCAAGGAGCCCGCAATCCGCGCCCCCTTCAGCGGCTGCGCCGCGCCGTACTCCGCGCGAAGCGCCATAAGACCCGGCATCTCCGTCTCCGCAATCGCAATCTCGCGACGGCCAAACGCCGAAAGGGAAATGTCCTTGATGATGTAATCCTGGGCCATCGGGNGCAAGGAGCCCGCAATCCGCGCGCCCTTCAGCGGCTGCGCCGCGCCGTACTCCGCGCGAAGCGCCATAAGACCCGGCATCTCCGTCTCCGCAATCGCAATCTCGCGACGGCCAAACGCCGAAAGGGAAATGTCCTTGATGATGTAATCCTGGGCCATCGGGCCGGCTCCTTCCAACTGGGATGTCGCCGGGCAGATAGCACCGGGACCGACGCCCGGCAACGCGGGAATGCCACGTGACTGCCTTGGCGCCGGTGCATGCGATCCGGCGCCTTTGCAATCACCGGCCCCGGACGTTAGGAGAGAAACCTCGTTGCGCAGCGTTTTCCCGGAGGAGACATGGCCAAGCCGCGCGCCTGGCAAAAGATGCTTTCGGGCCGGCGGCTCGACCTGCTCGATCCCACGCCGGTGGACATCGAGATCGAGGATATCGCGCACGGCCTGTCCTTCGTTGCGCGGTGGAACGGGCAAACGCAGGGCGATTTCCCCTATTCCGTGGCAGAGCATTCACTACTGGTCGAGCAGCTTTACGCCCACGCCAATCCGCGCACACCGGCGAAATGGCGGCTTGCGGCACTGCTCCACGATGCCCCGGAATACGTGATCGGGGACATGATAAGCCCGGTCAAGGCCGCCGTCGGGCCGGGGTATGACATGCTCGAGGCCCGCCTCGCGGCGGCGGTGCACATCCGCTTCGGCCTGCCCGCGACGCTTCCCGACACCGTCCGGCGGCAGATCAAACGCGCGGACAAGGCCAGCGCGTGGCTGGAGGCGACCCGGATCGCGGGTTTCACCGAGCCGGAGGCCGACAGGTTTTTCGGTCGCCCGGACGCCGCGATCCTGTCCCGGTTCGGGATAAGCCTGCGCCCGCCGCGCGAGGTGCGTGCGGCCTATACCGCGCGACATGGCGAATTGATGAAACAGCTGGGATGAACCGAAGGCAGTTCAGCGCGGAGACCGCTTTGCGAGAATGCGCTGCAACGTGCGCCGATGCATGTTGAGCCGCCGCGCGGTTTCGCTGACGTTGCGATCGCAAAGCTCATAGACGCGCTGGATGTGTTCCCAGCGAACGCGGTCCGCGCTCATCGGGTTGTCGGGGGGTGGCGGAAGTTCGTCGTCGCCGGCAAGAAGGGCCTGCGTGATGTCCCGGGCATCGGCGGGCTTGGACAGGTAATCGACGGCGCCGATCTTTACCGCCGCAACCGCGGTGGCGATGGCGCCGTACCCCGTGAGCACGACGATACGGCTGTCGGCGCGTTTTTCCCGGATCGCCTCGACCACGTCGAGGCCGTTGCCGTCTTCAAGCCGCAGGTCACACACGGCGTAGGCCGGCGGACGTGCCGTGGCAATCGCCATGCCGGCCGCGACGGATTCGGCCGTTTCGACCTCGAAGCCACGCTTCTCCATGGCCTTGGCCAGACGCCGGATGAAAGCCTCGTCGTCGTCGACGAGCAGAAGAGACCTGTCCTCACCGATTTCGGGCAGCTCTTCGGACATCCAGCTTCTCCCTACGCGCGCGTGCAGTCGCGTCGTTCTATCCAACACGTTCCGCTGCGTCAAACCTTCGCAGGGTCAACGTGCCTCGAGAAAGCACTCGACCTTGTCGGCCAGTTTTTCCGGGCTCAGGTCACGCCGGAAGAAGCCGACAAACCCTTCCTCGGGTAGGGTCAGGTAGGTGAAGGTGGAGTGATCGACAAGGTAGAAATCCTCGTCACCCTCTGCGGGTTCCTGTTTCTGGTAGAACGTGCGGTAAGCCTGGCTGGCCGCTTTCACCTGCTCCTCGCTGCCGGTCAGCCCCACCATCCGGGGGTGCAGGTTGTCGGTGAAATCCGCCAGAAGCTCGGGCGTGTCGCGCTGGGGATCGACCGAGATGAAGACCGGCTTGACGATCTTGCCGCGCGCTTCGAGGATCTCGATCGCGGCGGCGTTCCGCGCGTTGTCGAGCGGGCAGACGTCGGGGCAGAAGGCATACCCGAAATACAGCAGCGACGGCTTGTCGATGACATCCTCGTGCGTGACGGTCTGGCCGGTTTCGTCGACCAGCGTGAACGGGCCGCCGATCTTGGAACTGCCGCCCGCGACCTGTCCGCCACGGCATTGAGCGAAGCGGTCCTCGCCGTTGCCCGTGGTCACGTAGTAGACACCCCCGAGTGCAACGAGGAGCGCGGCGACGGCGGCAATCGCGAAATAGCGGGTCATGGGCAAGCGTCCGGTTGTCTGGTCCTGATCGTTCTCCACATCTATCATCGGACCGAACAGTTGCAACGGGAAGAGGCGCGACAAATGAGCGACATCTCCGGCGGCCTTTTCCGTCAGGGTGGCGGCAACTGGATCCGCCTGCGCACGCTGGTACTGCTGCGATGGTGGGCGATCTTCGGGCAGATCTCGGCACTGGTGGCGGCCGAGCGGCTCTATAACCTGAACCTCGAGGTGGGACTTTGCTATCTCGTGGTGGGTGTTGCCGTTGTCAGCAACCTTGTTGCCGCCTTCGTGTTCCCGGAAAACAAGCGCCTGTCGGAATCCGAGAACATGCTGTTCGTTCTCTTCGACATGCTGCAGCTCGGGGCGATGCTGTATCTGACCGGCGGTCTGCACAACCCGTTTTCAATCCTGATCGTGGGGCCGGTGATCGTCTCGGCCTCCGCTCTTTCCACCCGGTCGACGGTCCTGCTGGGTCTGACGGCGATCCTCATCGTCTCCGTTTTGACGGAATTCTACCTTCCCCTGCGAACCGAGCAGGGGTTCATACTGCGCACGCCCGGGGTTTTCCTTTTTGGGAACTGGGCGGCCATCGTGATCGCGGTGGTCTTCCTTGGCGTCTACTCGCGCTGGATCCTGTCCGAGATGCACGCGATGTCCGATGCGCTGCAAGCCACGCAGATGGCGCTGGCACGCGAGCAGAAGCTGACCGACCTAGGCGGCGTCGTGGCGGCGGCGGCGCACGAACTCGGAACGCCCCTTGCAACGATCAAGCTGACCAGCGCGGAGCTGGCCGAGGAACTTTCAGACACGCCCGAACTGCGCGAGGACGCCACCCTGATCGGCGAACAGGCGGATCGGTGCCGCGACATTCTGCGGGCCATGGGCGGGCAGTTGAAGGACGACCCGCAGCTTCGCAGCGTGCCCCTGCCGGCCCTGCTCGAAGAGGCGGCACAGCCGCACATCGAGCGGGGCAAGGACATTCACTTCGAGACCACCGCGGAGACCGATGCACCATCGTCACCACCCACCGTGAAGCGCCGCCCCGAGATCATTCACGGTTTGCGGAACCTGATACAGAATGCCGTCGATTTCGCGCGCGGCAACGTCCGGATCCAGAGCACCTGGACCGCTGACCATATCTCGGTCCGGATCGTGGACGATGGACCGGGGTTTCCCGCACATATCCTCGGGCGGATCGGTGACCCCTTCATGCGCAGCCGTCCTTCGGGCGATGATGCGCGCCGGCCGGGCTACGAAGGCATGGGGCTGGGCCTGTTCATCGCAAAGACCCTCCTCGAACGCTCCGGCGCCGATCTGAGCTTCGCCAATGGTTCGCGCCGATCCGGAGAGCAAGGGAGGAAGACCGGCCGCGGCGCAGTCGTCGAGGTCCGCTGGCCTCGTGACCGTTTCGACGCCGCGATGGGTGGGCGCCGCGCGGGCGAAACGGCGCCGAACCACGGTTAACGTGGCGTTAACCTTCTGTCCACAAGGTGACCCGTGGTGCGTAACCGCAGGGTCGCGACATGGAAGACATCCCTACCGCTGTCTGGATTGCCGTCGTCGCGCTGAGCGTTGCGGTTTCGCTCATCGTTATCTTCGCAGCCGGCGCAACGGGGCGTGGCGCCGAGTCCGATCCTGACGCTTCCCAACTTGCTAAGACCCGCGAGGTTTCGTTCCTTTTCCACGGCTCACAGCTTGTCGATTGCGACGCGGAGGCGGCCGCAATGCCGCCCGGCGGCATCGAAAGCTGGCGTGACCTGCACCAGTGGCTCAGCTTCCGGTTTCCCGAACTGCCCGCCAGGATCGACGAGGTTGCGACCGTTGCCGGCAGGGAACTCGCTCCTACCGAGACGTCCGACGGCGGGCGGCTGTTGCTGGATCAGGCGGATGGCGTCACCCGGGTCACGCTCCGTCAGGCGCGCCCGCCGTCTGCGGCGGATTCGCACGAAGTCGTTCGGTTGCGGCGGAAAATCACGCTCCTGTCAGCGGCGACGGAGACGGCACCCGACCCGATCTGGATCACCGACGCCGACGGCGCGCAGGTCTGGTGCAACACCGCCTGCGAAATGGCTGCCGAGCTGCCCGGGAAATGGAACACCGAAGGCCAAGCCGCGGAGCCGGGGCGCGACACCAGGAGTCGGATCGAAATCCCCGTCTCGGCCGGAGACCCGCATCAATACGAAGTGGCCTGCGAGGTGACCGGCCACATGACGGTTCACCATGCCCGCGACGTGACGCGGCTCGTCGCCGCGGAGACCGCGCAAAGCAGCTTCGTCCAGACACTGACAAAGACCTTCGCGAACCTCGCGACCGGCCTGGCCGTCTTCGACTACGAGCGCCGGCTTGCCCTGTTCAACCCGGCGCTCGTCGACCTGACCGGTCTGCGTGCCGAGTTCCTGAGCGCACGGCCACATTTCACCAGTTTCTTCGACCGGTTGCGGGACAACGGCGCCATGCCTGAACCGCGAAGCTATTCCTCTTGGCGGCGGCGGCTCGAAGACCTCGCCACGCGCGCCAACGGAGAGGCGTTCCAGGAAACATGGAACCTGCCTGGCGACGTGACCTACAGGGTCACGGGCCAGCCGCACCCGGACGGTGCACTGGTCTTCCTGTTCGAGGACATTTCACCGGAGGTCGCGATGACGCGGGGCACCCGGCGGCAACTGTGGCTGCATCAGGCGGCGCTCGACGCCCTCGAATCCTCCGCGGTGCTGTTCGGGCCGGACGGCCGCCTGTGTTTCACCAATGCCGCGTGCCGCGAAGCGCTTCGCCTCGATCCCGATGGCGCGGTAACGGACCTGAGCATTTCCGATTTCATCACGGCCTGCCAAGTCGCGCGGCCCGTTCCGGAGCTCTGGCAAGCCGTCGAGACGCGCCTGCGAAACGGGACGGCCCCTGGCACGGCGTGGCACCGTCAAGCGCCGCTTTCGCACGGCGGTTTCCTGCGCTGCACCGTCTCGTCCCTGCCGGGCGGTGCAACGATGCTGTCGTGGACCGAAACCGGCCCCGTCCGGAACGCGCAAGAAGCATCCGTTCACGGCTGATCGCGGTTGCGGGTGCGCCGATGGCATGTAATCTCGCGCCATGACCGGTGGCCAGCTGACACTTTTCATGCAGGACGCGGACAGGACCTGCCGCTTCGCGCAGGCGCTTGCGTCGCGCCTTGCGCCTGGGTGCGTGCTTCTGCTGGACGGGCCCATCGGCGCCGGAAAGACCCATTTCGCCCGGTGCCTGATCCAGGCGACCCAGGACATGCCGGAAGACGTGCCCTCGCCCACCTACACGCTGGTGCAGTCCTATGCCACGCGCCGGGGCGAGGTCGTGCATGCCGACCTGTATCGGCTGGGCGACACCTCGGAACTGGCCGAGCTTGGCCTCGACGAGGCATTCAACACGGCCATCTGTCTCGTCGAATGGCCCGATCGCCTCGGGGATGCGGCACCTGAAAAGGCCCTCACACTGGAATTCGAGATCCCCTCTTCGGGCATCGGCCGCAATGTCACGCTCAGCTGGACCGATCCGGCATGGGCCGAGCGCCTCGCGGGGGTCGGCCATGACTGACCGGGACCACGGCATCGCAAGGTTTCTGCAAACCGAGGGATGGGCCGGGGCGCAGGCAACGCCGCTTGCCGGCGACGCCTCGAACCGCCGTTACCTGCGGCTGATCCGGGAGGCCGGGGAACGTGCCGTTCTGATGGATGCCCCGCCCGGGCGGGGCGAGGATGTGCGCCCTTTCCTGCACATCGCGCGACACCTGTCCGACCTTGGACTCAGCGCACCGCGCATCCTTGCCGCCGATGAAACGGAGGGGTTCCTGCTGCTCGAGGATCTTGGCGACGCGGTCTTCGCACGCGTCCTCGAGCAAGACCCGGCGCACGAGGCCGAACTTTACACCGCCGCGACCGACCTGCTTGTGCGCCTGCACGCCGGCCCGCCTGCCGATGTCGCGGCCTACGATGCGCCGTGCATGACGGAGCTCGCCGCGCTGGCCTTCGACTGGTACGGCGCCGCCAGCGGGGACATCCAACCGGAGACGCGGGGCGAGTTCACCGCGCGTCTGCAGGCGATCCTTGCAAAGCACGCCCCCGTGCAGGACGTTCTTGTCCTGCGCGACTACCACGCGGAAAACCTGGTCTGGCTGCCCGAACGCAGCGACGTTGCGCGCGTCGGCCTGCTGGACTTCCAGGATGCCATGACCGGGCACCGGGCCTATGACCTTGTCTCGCTGCTTCAGGACGCGCGACGCGACGTTCCGGAGGCACGCGAGGCGGCGATGATTGATCGCTACGTGGATCGAGCGGGACTCGCACCCGAACCGTTCCACGCCGCCTACCGGTGCCTCGGCGTGCAGCGCAACCTTCGGATCCTGGGCGTCTTTGCACGGCTTGCCCTTCGCGACGCCAAGCCGCGCTACCTTTCCCTGATGCCGCGTGTCTGGGCGCACCTGTCCAGGGATCTCGAACACCCGGCGCTTGCCGACCTCGCCGAGCTCCTGCCCCGCATGCTGCCGGCGCCAACCCCGGAGATTTTGCGCCAACTGGAAGAGCGATGCCCGACGTCCCATTCCCCGTGATGCTTTTTGCCGCCGGGTTCGGCACCCGCATGGGTCCGCTGACAGCCGAGCGGCCGAAGCCGCTGCTTCCCGTCGCGGGCCGGCCGCTCGTGGATCACGCGCTCGGCCTGGCGCGGCAGGCCGGCGCACCGCGCATCGTGGTCAACCTGCATTACAAGGCCGAGATGATGGCGCGTCATCTCGAAGGCTCGGGCGTCCTGCTGTCCCACGAAACGCCCGATATCCTCGACACCGGAGGTGGGCTGCGCGCCGCGCTGCCGCTTCTCGACAGTGCGACCGCATTCACTTTGAACACGGACGCCATTTTCGCCGGGACGAACCCGCTGACGGCGCTTCTGGAGCGCTGGCACCCCGAGGAAATGGACGCGCTCTTGCTGTGCGTCCCCGCGGAACGGGCCGAGGGCCATGCCGGCGGCGGGGATTTCCGGGTGGGCGGCGACGGGCGCGTACATCGCGGGGGGAACCTGGTTTACACCGGCGCGCAGATCTTCAAGACGGGCGGCCTGTCCGGCATCTCGGACAGGGTTTTCTCGCTCAACCGGCTCTGGGATGACATGATGGCACGCGGACGGCTCCAGGCCGTCAGCTACGACGGGTCATGGTGCGACGTTGGAACCCCCGAGGGCATCGCATTGGCCGAGCGCATGGTCGGAGGCCGAGATGTTCACGGGTGACGGCACGCCCCGTGTTTTCGGCCTGCCGCCCGGTGCGGATTTCCCCGCCGCGCTGGTCGCGGGCCTTCGGGCCCGCACCGCCGACCGCCCCCCCGAGGCGCTGGCGCGCGTGCGGCTGATCGTGAACACCCGCCGCATGGCCCGTCGCATCCGCGAGCTGTTCGACGCTGGACCGCCGGTCTTGCTGCCGCGCATCGAGCTTGTCCCGGACCTTGGCGAGGGCTGGGGACTCGCCCATGTGCCGCCACCCGTCCCGTCACTGCGCCAGCGGCTCGAGTTGGTGCACCTCGTGGCATCGCTGCTCGACCATCAGCCGGATCTCGCCCCGCGCTCGGCGCTGTTCGACCTGGCAGACAGCCTTGCTTCACTGATGGAGGAAATGCACGGTGAAGGTGTTGCCCCCGAGACGATCAAGCAACTCGATGTGAGTGACGAATCCGGGCATTGGGGCCGCATCAAGACGTTCCTGGGGATCGTCGACCAGTACTTCGAGCCCACCCGGGAGGCCCCCGATCCCGAAAGTCGCCAGCGCCGGATTGCCGAAATGCTGGCACACCGCTGGCGTGACGCACCACCGGCAGATCCCGTCATCATCGCGGGATCGACCGGGTCACGCGGCGCCACGCAGCTGCTGATGCAGGCGGTGGCGCGGCTGCCCCAGGGGGCCGTGGTGTTGCCGGGTTTCGATTTCGACATGCCCCAGCCCGTGTGGGCCAGCATGCACAACGCGCTTTCGTCAGAAGATCACCCGCAGTTCCGTTTCCACCGCTTCCTGTCCGCGCTGGACATCTCGCCCGGCGATGTCCCGCGGTGGACTGACGCGGAACCCGAGTCACCGGCTCGGGCGAAGGTCGTTTCGCTGGCCCTGCGCCCGGCTCCCGTCACTGACCAGTGGTTGCGCGACGGTCCGGCGCTTCCGGACCTGCGCACCGCCATGCAGGGCGTCACGCTCGTGGAGGCACGGTCAACCCGGATCGAGGCACTTGCCATCGCGATGCGATTGCGTCGTGCGGCCGAGGACGGGCAGACCGCAGCGCTGGTGACGCCCGACCGCGAGCTGACCCGGCAGGTGACCGCCGCGCTGGACCGCTGGAACATCAGGCCCGACGACAGCGCCGGCGTGCCCCTGCACCTGTCCCCGCCGGGTCGGTTCCTGCGGCACGTGGCACAGACCATCCGGCACCGACCGAGCTGCGAGACGTTGCTGGCCCTTCTCAAGCACCCGATCACGCACAGCGGTGCCGACCGGGGCGAACACCTCCGGCTGACCCACGACCTCGAGCTTCACCTTCGCCGCAACGGGCCGCCGCACCCGGCCGCATCGGACCTGCGCGACTGGGCAGAGGCACGCGACGAAGCGTTTGCCACGCAGTGGGCCGGCTGGCTGTGCGATACCGCGCTCGCCGGGCATGACTCGGCCAATGCCCCGCTGGAACTCCATGTCTCGCGGCATGTCGCGCTGGCCGAACACTTGGCGCGCGGCAGTTCGGCCACCGGAATATCTACCGGAACCCTCTGGGACAAGGACGCCGGCCAGAAGGCCCTCGAGGTCACGCAGTCCCTGCAGGCCGAGGCGCCGGCCGCGGGCGAACTGAGCGTTCCGGATTACCTTTCGCTGTTCGAGGCCGTTCTGGCCCGCGGCGAGGTGCGCTCGCCCGAGGTCCCGCACCCGGGCATCCGCATCTGGGGCACCCTCGAGGCCCGCGTCCAGGGGGCGGACCTCCTTGTCCTGGCCGGCCTGAATGAAAAGTGCTGGCCCGAGGCACCGCCCCCGGACCCGTGGCTCAACCGATCCATGCGGCACGAGGCCGGGCTGCTTTTGCCAGAGCGGCGAATCGGGCTCGCGGCCCATGATTTCCAGCAGGCCATAGGCGCCTCGGATGTCTGGCTGACCCGGTCGATCCGGTCGGACGACGCCGAAACGGTGGTATCACGCTGGCTCAACCGGTTGCAGAACCTGCTGTCGGGTCTGCCGGACCGCCACGGGCCGGGCGCGTTGAAGGACATGCGGGACCGCGGCGCGCACTGGCTGCACATGGCCGAGGCCCTCGATGAACCCGGTACCACCGCCCCGGCCACCAGGCCGGCACCCTGCCCGCCACCGGCTGCCCGCCCCAGGCGCCTGACCGTGACCGAGATACCGCGGCTGGTCCGCGATCCCTATGCCGTTTATGCCAAGCATGTTCTGGGGCTCCGGCCGCTGGATCCGTTGATGCAGGTGCCGGATTCGCTGCTGCGGGGGATCGTCCTGCACGATGTCCTTGAACGCTTTGTCCAGCGGACGCGTGAGGACCCCGCCGCCTGCACGACGGCCAACCTGATGCAGTGTGCCGAAGCCGTGCTGTCGGAGAAGGTGCCATGGGCGGAGGCCCGCGCGTTGTGGTTGGCACGCCTGGAACGCGTGGCCGATTTCTTCGTGGAAACGGAGCTCGAGCGGCGCCGCAAGGCCCGACCCGTCGCCTTCGAGGAGAGCGGGGAGGTCATGGTCCCGTCGCTGGGCTTCACGCTGGCGGCCAAGGCCGACCGGATCGACATGGACGACGCCGGCAACCTGCACCTCTACGATTACAAGTCGGGTCAGCCGCCGACGGAAAAGCAGCAGAAAACCTATGACAAGCAACTGTTGCTCGAGGCCGCGATGGCCGAGCGAACCGCTTTCGGAACGGTCGGGCCGGCCCCTGTCGCAAGTGCGGTCTATGTCGGGCTTGGCGGCGAGGGCAAGGAGATACCAGCGCCCCTGGACGCCGAGCCGCCGGACAAGACCTGGCAGGACTTCGAAACGCTGATAGGCGCCTATTTCGACCCTGAACAAGGTTATTCGGCCCGTCGTGCCCTGGTGTCGAAGCACGAGGCGAGCGACTACGACCAGCTTGCCCGGTTCGGCGAATGGGACACCACCGACCGGCCCACGAAGGTGAGGTTGCCATGACCGCACCCGACGACGCGACCCGGCGCCAGATCGAGGCGGCGCGGCCCGACCGCTCCACCTGGCTGTCGGCCAACGCCGGCTCGGGCAAGACGCGCGTGCTGACCGACCGGGTGGCGCGGCTTCTGCTCGACGGCGTGGACCCGCAGCACATCCTGTGCCTGACCTACACGAAGGCCGCGGCCAGCGAGATGCAGAACCGCCTGTTCGCTCGGCTGGGCGCCTGGGCCATGCGCGGCGACGACGCGCTGGCGCATGATCTGACCGAACTGGGGTATGAGGGCCTGCGTGACGCCGAAGCCCTGCGGCGCGCGCGGACCCTGTTCGCCCAGGCAATCGAGACACCCGGCGGGCTGAAGATCCAGACGATCCACTCGTTTTGCGCCGCCCTGTTGCGCCGTTTCCCGATGGAAGCCGGCGTCAGCCCCCAGTTCCGAGAAATGGAGGACCGCGCCGCGCGCCAGCTGCGCGCCGAGATCGTCGAGGACATAGCCAACGGCCCGCATGCGTCGACACTGTATGCGGTTGCGCGCCAGCACGCCGGCGACTCGCTGGACGAGTTGACCGGCGAGATCGTGCGCCACCGCGGAGCGCTGGCCAATCCGATGAGCGACGCGCAGATCGCCGCGATGTTCGGGCAGCCCGTTGGCCTTGACCGGACCGGGGTCGAATCCTGCGCGTTCACCGGGGACGAAGCACCGCTTCTCGATGCGCTTGTGGCGGCCCTCCGCTCGGGCAGTTCCAATGACGTCAAGGCCGCCGAAAGGCTCGGGCAGATCCCGCGCCTCGACATCTCGGCCCTGCCCGTCCTGGAAAAGGTGTTCCTGACCGGGAAAGACGCGAAAGAACCTTTCTCGGCCAAGATTGGCTCATTTCCGACCAAGGCATCCCGCGCGGCAAATCCCGGGCTGATCCCCGCGCTCAACGCCTTGATGGCGCGTGTCGAAACCGCGCGCGAGAAACGGATCGCGCTTGCCGCGATGGAAAAGACACGCGTGCTGCGCGATTTCGCGGGTGTTTTCCTGCAGGCGTACGAAGAGGCCAAGAAGCTGCGCGGCCTTCTCGACTTCGATGACCTGATCCTCAAGGCGCGCGGGCTGCTGACCGACTCCGACCTTGCCGCATGGGTATTGTTCCGCCTCGACGGCGGAATTGACCATATCCTGGTCGACGAGGCCCAGGACACGAGCCCGGCGCAATGGCAGGTCATCGAACGGCTGGCGCAGGAGTTCACCAGCGGCACCGGCGCGCGGGCCGACAAAACGCGCACGATCTTCGTCGTCGGTGACAAGAAACAGTCGATCTATTCCTTCCAGGGGGCCGATCCCGGCGCGTTCGATCGGATGCGCGCGGATTTCGCCACGCGGCTGGAAAACTCGGAAACCCCCCTGCAAGCCTGCCAGATGGCGCATTCCTTCCGGTCCGCCCAGTGCATCCTGACGCTGGTCGACCGGACCTTCGCCGGCGACACGACGGCCGGATTCACGCCCGGGTCGGGGCATGTCTCCTACCGCGCCGAGATGCCCGGGCGCGTCGATCTGTGGCCACCCGTCACACCACCTGAAAAGGAGGAGGAGCCACCCTGGACCGATCCGATCGACGTGCTGGCCCGCAACGCGCCGCCCGTGGTCCTGGCGTGCGAAATCGCGGCCCGGATCCGCCGGCTCCTGGACGAGCGGCACCCGATACCCGAAGGAAAGCGCAACGATCGCAGCTACGTGATGCGGCCCGTCACGCCGGGGGATTTCCTGATCCTCGTGCGGCGCCGATCCGATCTGTTCCACGAGATCATCCGGGAATGCAAGGCACGGGACCTGCCCGTGGCCGGGGCGGACCGCCTGAAGGTGGGCGCAGAGCTGGCGGTGCGCGATCTTGGCGCGCTCCTGTCGTTTCTCGACACGCCGGAGGACGATCTGTCGCTGGCCGCTGCGCTGCGATCCCCTCTTTTCGGCTGGGACGAGGCGGCGCTTTACGATCTTGCGCATGATCGTGAGACGCGGTTTCTCTGGGAGGCGCTGCGCCGGCGCGCGGCGGAGTTCCCCGACACGATGGCGATCATCGGTGACCTGCGCGATCACACCGACTACTTGCGCCCCTATGACCTGATAGAGCGGATCCTGACGCGCCACGGCGGACGGCGGCGATTGCTCGCCCGGCTGGGGGCGGAGGCGGAGGACGGCATAGACGCGCTTCTGACACAGGCGCTGGCCTATGAACGGCAGGCCGTCGACAGCCTGACCGGTTTCCTCGTTTGGATGCAGACCGACGAATTCGAGATCAAGCGGCAGATGGACAGCGCGGGCGACCGGATCCGCGTGATGACCGTGCACGGCGCCAAGGGCCTTGAATCGCCGATCGTGATCCTGCCGGACACGGCGCAATGGCCACTTCGGATCCGCGATCAGATCCTTCCCGTCGATGGCCATGCGCTCTGGCGCACGCCGGCGGATGACTCGCCATCGGCGGTGCGCGATGCCGTTGAGGGGCTCAAGGCCGCGCAGGAGGCCGAGCGGACCCGGCTTCTGTATGTCGCGATGACCCGCGCCGAGAAATGGCTCATCGTGGCAGCCGCCGGGGATCTCGGGAAAGACGGGACAAGCTGGTACGAAAAGGTCAAGCGCGGCATGACGGCCTGCGGCGCTTATACGAAGGACTTCGGTCTCGGCCCCGGGCTCAGGCTGCAAACCGGGAACTGGAACATCGCGCCACCTGCCGCCGAGGCCGGCCCCCCGGACGAGCCACCGCACCTGCCGGATTTCTTCAGCCAACCCGCCCCGACCCCGCTGCATCCGCCCGAAGTGCTAAGCCCCTCGGAACTGGGCGGCGCGAAGGCGCTGCCGGGCGAGGAAGGGCAGGACGAGGCCGCAGCAAAGGCGAAAGGCACACGGGTTCACCTGCTGCTCGAACACCTTCCGCAGCTGCCGCGCGACGACTGGCCCGACGCCGCCGAACGATTGCTCTGCCAAGGGGTGGACCCCGCGACGCCGGAGGCCTGCGCCGAAGCACTGGCCGAGGCACGGTATGTCCTGACCCGGCCCGGGTTGGCGCATCTGTTCGCCCATGATGCATTGGCGGAGGTCCCGGTTTCCGCGAAGGTCGACGCGCTTCAGGGGCGCCGTATCCACGGCGTGCTTGACAGGCTGCTGGTATGCCGTGATCGGGTCCTGGCCGTCGACTTCAAGACGAACGCGATTGTGCCCGGAAGCCCGCGGGAAACGCCCGAGGGGCTCTTGCGACAGATGGGTGCCTATGCCCAGGCGCTGGGCAAGGTGTATCCCGACCGCCGGGTCGAAACCGCCCTCTTGTGGACGCGCACCGCAACTCTGATGCCGCTTCCCCACGATGTCGTGACAGCGGCACTGGCGCGCGTGCCGCCTGCTTGACGTTCGTCGGGCCGCTACATACTTTCGCGGTCAACCTCATCCCTCATCCGATCAGGAGAACGCTCATGGCCACCGTTGCCGTTACCGACGACACCTTCGATGCCGAAGTGAAGAATTCCGATGTCCCCGTCGTTGTGGACTTCTGGGCCGAGTGGTGCGGCCCCTGCAAGCAGATCGGCCCCGCGCTCGAGGAGATCTCCAGCGAGATGGACGGAAAGGTGAAGGTCGCGAAGGTCGATGTCGACAGCAACCCGAACACGGCCGCCGCCATGGGCGTGCGGGGCATCCCGGCACTGTTCATCTTCAAGGACGGCGAGGTCGTGTCGAACCGTGCCGGCGCGGCGCCCAAGGCCGCATTGCAAAGCTGGATCGAGGAATCGATCTGAGCCCGGCCCTGCAGGAATTCGCGTGAAAGGGGCACCGACCGGTGCCCCTTTTGATTTCCGGCGCGCTTGCCGGACCGAACGCGACACGCCATACACGGCATGACCACGACAGGAGAGCGCAGATGGCCGAAACTTCCTTTCCGGGCTGGCACGGCACGACGATCATCGGTGTCAAGAAGGATGGCCGCGTCGTGGTCGCGGGCGACGGGCAGGTGAGCCTGGGCGACACCGTGATCAAGGGAAGCGCGCGCAAGGTGCGCCGGCTCAGCCCCGGCGGATATGACGTGGTCGCCGGGTTCGCGGGGTCCACGGCCGATGCCTTCGCACTTCTGGAACGGCTGGAATCCCGGCTCGAGGCCACGCCGGGGCAGTTGCAGCGCGCCTGCGTCGAGATGGCCAAGGAATGGCGCACCGACAAGTACCTGCAAAAACTCGAGGCGATGCTGATCGTCACCGACGGCGACCAGATCTTCGTCATTACCGGCGCGGGCGACGTTCTGGAGCCCGAGCACGACGTGGCGGCCATCGGATCGGGCGGCAACTACGCGCTGGCCGCCGCGCGCGGCATGATGGACAGTGCCCGCAGCGCCGAGGAGATCGCGCGCGACGCCATGACGATCGCCGCCGATATCTGCGTCTATACCAACGGCACCCTGACGGTGGAGAGCATTTCCAAATGACCGACCTGACCCCGCGCGAGATCGTCTCGGAACTCGACCGTTTCATTATCGGGCAGAAGGACGCCAAGCGCGCCAGCGCCGTGGCCCTGCGCAACCGCTGGCGCCGCAAGCAGCTGCCCGACGACCTGCGCGAGGAGGTCTACCCCAAGAACATCCTGATGATCGGCCCCACGGGCGTGGGCAAGACAGAGATCAGCCGCCGGCTGGCCAAGCTCGCACGCGCGCCTTTCGTCAAGGTCGAGGCCACGAAGTTCACGGAAGTCGGCTACGTCGGGCGGGACGTGGAACAGATCATTCGCGACCTTGTGGACAGCGCCATTGTCATGACACGCGAGTCCATGCGCGAAGAGGTCAGGTCAGCCGCGCACCAGGCGGCGGAGGACCGCGTGATCAATGCCATTGCCGGCGAGGACGCGCGCGAGGCCACGCGCGAGATGTTCCGCAAGAAGCTACACAACGGCGAACTCGACGACACGGTCGTGGATCTCGATATCGAGGATCATTCCAACCCCATGGGCATGATGGATATCCCCGGCCAGTCGGGTGGCCAGATGGGCATGATGAACCTGGGCGACCTGTTCGGAAAGGCGTTCGGGGGCCGGCAGGTGCGGCGGCGGATGACCGTGGCCGACAGCCACGACATCCTTGTCCGGGAAGAAGCCGACAAGCTGCTTGACGACGAGGCCGTGAACCAGGCGGCCCTC
The DNA here is from genome assembly GCF_002834145.1 of Roseovarius salinarum. GTDB lineage: Bacteria > Pseudomonadota > Alphaproteobacteria > Rhodobacterales > Rhodobacteraceae > Roseovarius > Roseovarius salinarum. The sequence continues at coordinate 15,773 of NZ_PHNT01000003.1, forward strand.
AAGGCGGTGGAGCAGAACGGCATCGTGTTCCTCGACGAGATCGACAAGGTCTGCGCCAAGTCCGAGGCGCGCGGCGGCGACGTCAGCCGCGAGGGCGTTCAGCGCGACCTGCTGCCGCTGATCGAGGGCACGACCGTTTCCACGAAGTATGGTGCAGTGAAAACCGACCACATCCTGTTCATCGCCTCCGGTGCCTTCCATATCGCCAAGCCGTCCGACCTGCTTCCCGAGCTGCAGGGCCGTCTGCCGATCAGGGTGGAGCTGCGCGCGCTGTCCGAGGCCGATTTCGTGCGCATCCTGACCGAGACGGACAACGCGCTGACCCGGCAGTATTCGGCGCTGCTGGGCACAGAGGAAGTGACCGTCGAGTTCACAGAGGATGGCATTGCCGAGCTTGCCCGGATCGCGGCGGAAGTGAACCAGTCGGTCGAGAACATCGGCGCGCGCCGTCTTTACACCGTGATGGAGCGCGTGTTCGAGGATCTGGGCTTCACCGCCCCCGACAAGGCGGGCGAGACGGTAACGGTGGACAAGGCCTTCGTCGAGGCGAACCTGGGCGAGCTGATGAAGACGACCGATCTAAGCCGTTACGTCCTCTAGGCGGCTTTCATTCGGGCCGATTCCGCGCGAGGGAGGGGCATGCCGATTCTCGCCTTCCTCCGTGACAACGCGCCCTGGCTCGCTGCGGGGGTATTGCTGACCTTCCTGTCGAGTTTCGGGCAGACCTTCTTCATCTCGGTTTTCGCTGGCGAAATCCGGGCGGAGTTCGGCCTGAGCCACGGGGAATGGGGCGGAATCTACACGCTGGGCACGGCGGCCTCGGCCATCGTCATGGTCTGGGCCGGCGGGCTGACCGACCGGTTCCGCGTGCGCTGGCTGGGTGCGGCCGTTCTTTTGCTGGCGATGCTGGCGTGCCTTTTCATGGCCGCGAACACCGCCGCCTGGGCGCTGCCGCTCGTGGTTTTCGCACTGCGTTTCACGGGGCAGGGAATGACCAGCCACATCGCCGTCGTCGCGATGTCGCGCTGGTTCGTGGCCACGCGCGGCAAGGCGCTGTCGGTCGCAACGCTGGGATTCGCGGGCGGCGAGGCACTGATGCCGCTTCTTTTCGTCACCCTCATGCTCTATTTCGACTGGCGCCTTTTGTGGGTGCTTGCCGGCGTGATCGCCGTCGCCGGGATCCCCGTGCTTCTGGCCTTGCTGCGCCGGGAGCGTACGCCACAATCGATGGCGCATGCCGATCAGGCGCTGGGTATGCTCGCCCGGCACTGGACCCGGAACCAGGCGCTGACCCACTGGCTGTTCTGGTTCATGGTGCCCGCGCTTCTGGGGCCATCGGCCTTCAATACCGCGTTCTTTTTCCACCAGGTGCATTTCGCCGAGATCAAGGCGATGCCGCATGTCGAACTGGTCGCGATGTTTCCCTTCTACACCGCGACCAGCATCGGAGCGATGGTCCTGTCGGGCTGGGCGCTCGACAGGCTGGGCACCGCGCGGCTCATGCCGTTCATGCAGCTGCCGATGGTCGCGGCCTTCGCGATCTTCGCCGTGGCCGGCAACCCGCTGGCCATGCTGGCCGGATTCTTCTTCCTCGGGTTGACGACGGGGGCGAATACCACGCTGCCCAATGCCTTCTGGGCGGAATTCTACGGCACCGGAAACCTTGGCTCGATCAAGGCGATGGCGGCTGCGATCATGGTGCTGGGCTCGGCCATCGGGCCGGGTCTCACGGGGCTCGCCATAGACCTTGGGCTGGGAATCGAAACGCAATACCTGATCGTCGCCGGGTATTTCGTGTTCGCCACCGTCATGATGGCCATCGGCATCGCCAAGGCGCGGCCGATGCTATCCCTGCCGCCGTAGGTAGACGTAAAATGCACCCTCACCGCCGTGGCGCGCGTGCGCCTGGGTCACCTGGAGGACAACCTGCGCGAGCGGCGGAAGCGCCAGCCACCTCGGAACCGTGCGGCGCAAGACGCCGCGTTGTTCGGGAACCGGGCCGGCATCGATACCGGAACGGCCTTTTCCCGTGATCACCAGCACCAGGCGGTGACCGGACGCATGTGCGCGCATGATGAAGCCGTTGAGCGCGGGGTGCGCACGGTCGAGCGTCATGCCATGCAGATCGAGCCGCGCCTGCGGCTTGAGCTTGCCGCGGCGCATGCGGTCGAACGCCTTGCGATCCATGCGTACCGACGGGCGCAACGCGGCCGCCGTTGTCTCCGTGGGATTGGCGGCCTGGCCGATTTCGAATGGCCGAGGTTCCCAGGCGGGTTTCTCGTGGTGCGGTGACGCTGAAGCCTCGGAAGTTTCCCGGTCTTCCAACCGGGACCTCTCCGAAACCCGCTCGCGCCGGATCGGGTCCGTCGTTTCGGCCACGCGCCGCCACAGCGCCTTTTCCTCGGGTTTGAGACGCCGTCCCCCCACTACGAGCCGTCCCTCGCCATTGCATAGGCGCGCTGGATCGGAAGCAGAACGAGTATCCGCCCCGGATCACGCAGCCTTCCGGCCGCCCGACCCGCGCCACGGCCAGTGCCAAGGAATATGTCCGCCCGCTGCGGCCCCTTTATCGCCGAGCCGGTATCCTGCGCCACCATCAGCCGGTTCATCGGGGATTGCCCGTCCTTCTCGATCCAGACGGGGGCGCCCAGGGGCACATATGCCGGATCGACGGCCACCGTGCGCCCGGCGGTGACCGACCGGTTCATTGCCCCCAACGGACCGGCATTCGCCGGCACATCGTCGATCTTGCGGAAAAAGACGTAAGACGGGTTGTGATGCAGCAGGTCGAGTCCGCGTTCCGGGTTCCGTCGCACCCAGTTCTGGATCACCTGGGCAGAGACCTGATGCGGATCGTAGATGCCCCGTTTCACCATCTCGCGCCCCACGGACTTGTAGGGATGACCGTTCGAGCCACCGTATCCGACGCGCAGAAGATCGCCATCGGGCAGGCGGATGCGGCCCGATCCCTGGATCTGGAGGAAGAACAGGTCAACGGGATCCTTCACCCACGCGATTTCCAGCCCACGATTCTCGAGAACGCCGCTGGTCTCGATCTCCCTGCGTGACAGCCATCGGCTCGCGGTGCGGGATTCGGTCGGCTCGCGGTAGACCGGATACTTGTAGGTCTCCGTGCGGGTCAGCGAACCGGCCAGTTCCGGTTCGAAATACCCGGTGAACAGCGCTGTCTTGCCCCGCTCGATCAGCACCGGGCGAAACAGCAGCTCGAAGAAATCCCGGGCCTCCGGCCTTTGCTGGCCCAGTGCACAGATCGCCTGCCAATCCGGATCCCTCATGTCCGGGCAGGTTTTCAGGAAAACGTCGAGCGCGACTTCGTGGTCATCCTTGGCCCAACCGTCGAGGTCACTGAAATCGAGCACGGTCCGGGTCAGCTCACCCGCAGAGGCCCCGCCGGACAGCGACAGGACAAGAACCAGGGCAGCCCGGACCGCCCGGTTCATTCGCCCGTTGCGACAAGCAGCCAGTTGGGATCGTCCGACCCCATGAAACGCTCGAAGGTCCAGCGATCCTTCTGGCGCTTGATCTGGCCGTGCTTGCCCTCGACCACGTTGCCATCCTTGTCGTAGACGACCGACGTCAGCTCCCCGATGAACCTGACGGTGATCGACGCACGCCCGGTATCCTCGTCGAACTCCGCCGCGACAAGCGAGGTTTCGCGCACGCCGGCGAAATCGGCCTCGATGGTATAGCCGTTTTCCTCGCGCTGATGCACCACTTCGGCGAAGGCCTCGTAAACATCCTCGGCGAGATAGGGCTTGATCTCTTCGAGGTTGCCGCGCTCGAAGCCCATGAGGATCAACTCGTAGGCACCGCGCGCACCCTGCAGGAATTCGGCCACACCGAAGGACGGTTCGACACGTTTCATTCGGGCGAGCGTTTCCGCGGTTTCGCTGCCCTCCTCGACATAGTCGGTGATGTCGCGGTCCGGCCCGCCCTCGATAACCTCGAAGTCCGGACGGCGTTCATTGCCGGCCTTCTGCTGGCTGCGGGGCGGCCCTTCGAAGCCATCCCGGGTCCCCAGCACACTGCGCAGGCGCAGAATGAGGAAGACCGCGATGCCGGCGAGGACCAGGAGTTGAAGCAGGGGGGAATTCATACGGACCTCTTGAAGGGGTGGGGCATGGCAACGTCGGATCGTGGCTCTTATGTAGGAGACTGGTGCCAACAAGTCTACCGCCGACGCAAATCGAACGGAGTATCCGCATGTGGCTTCTTCTGGCCTTTCTTATCGTCCCTCTTGTAGAGATCGCGCTGTTCATACAGGTCGGCGGTGCGATCGGGCTATCGCCGACACTGGCAATCGTCGTGGTGACTGCCGTCGCCGGCGCCTGGTTGGTCCGCGCACAGGGGCAACTTGCCATCGGCAACCTGCGGCAATCATTTTCGGAGCTCGATGATCCGACGGAGCCGTTGGCGCATGCCGCGATGATCCTGATCGCCGGGGCCTTGTTGCTGACGCCGGGCTTCTTCACCGACGCTGTCGGGTTCGCCCTGCTGATGCCCCCGGTCCGCAGCGCCGCCTTCGCCTACCTGCGCAAGCGCGTTCATGTTGCTCGCTTCGAAATGGGTCCCGACAACGGCCCGTCCAACCGCCCAGGGGGACGCCCCGACATCATCGAAGGCGAGTTCCAGGAAATCGATCCGGACCGCCGTGGCGGACCGCGCCGCCCGTCCGGCTGGACAAGGCATTGAGGCCCCGGTGTCATCCTGCTAGAGCACCGCTGACATTTGCTTCGCCCGGGGAGAACACACATGGCCGAGGAAGGCAACGGCGCCGATCAGCAACAGCAGCAGGTCAAGATGAACATTCTCACGCAGTTCATCCGCGACCTGTCATTCGAGAACATCCTGGCGCAAAAAGGCACGGGCGGTGACGTCCAGCCCGACGTGAGCGTTCAGGTCAACCTGGATGCCAAGAAGCGCAAGCCCGATCACCAGTACGAGGTGGTGACCAAGATCACCATCAATTCAAAGAACAAGGAAACGGAAGACCCGCTTTTCCTTCTTGAAATGGAATATGTCGGGGTCTTCCACGTGGAGGGTGTGCCCGATGACCAGCTTCACCCGTTCCTTCTGATCGAATGCCCGCGGATGACCTTCCCGTTCCTGCGCCGCATCGTGAGCGATATCACCCGCGACGGGGGCTATCCGCCACTCAACCTTGACAACATCGATTTCGTTCAACTCTACCGAAACGAGATCGCGCGCCGGCAACAGGCCCAGCAGCAACAGGACGGAAACGAAGGCACCGCCGATGCCTAGGTGAAGCGGTTCCAGAGTGCCTTCTCGCCCATCGCGTCGATCATCTCGGCATGCGCTGCTGCCTCGGCGTCGGTCAGGCGCGGCGCCAAAGGCGTTGGCCGCGGTGTGGGTTTCCATGCGTCCGGGGATGCGGTGCCGCGGGACTCGTCGTTGGCCTGTGTCGCGGTCAATCCGAAATCGGGTTGTCGGCCGCCTATGAGTTCAAGGTAAACGTCCGCGAGGATTTCCGAATCCAGAAGCGCGCCGTGCAAGCTCCGTGCCGAATTGTCGATCTCGAATCGACGGCACAGGGCATCCAGTGTTGCCGGTGACCCGGGGAACCGGCGCCGCGCCATGGCAAGAGTGTCGATTGCCAGGTTCCAGTCCAGAAGCCGGTGCTTGCACCACTCCAGTTCGGCATTGAGGAACTTCATGTCGAAGGACGCGTTGTGGATCACCAGCTTGGCGCCCGCGACGAACTCCAGGAAATCCCCCGCGATTGCGGCAAAGACAGGCTGGTTTCGCAGGAAGTCATCCCCGAGCCCATGCACCTTGAATGCTTCCTCGGGCATCGCACGCTGGGGATTGACATACTGGTGGTAGGTCCGCCCGGTCGGCATATGATTGAACAGTTCCACCGCCCCGATTTCAACGATCCTGTGACCGTCCCCGGGGTCGAGGCCCGTGGTCTCGGTATCCAGTACAATCTCACGCATCGGCACACCTTTTGCGGATGTCGGCGATCACAGCTTGCACCTGCGCACGCGCGTGTTCAATCGTGTCGGTTTCGATGACGTAATCGGCGCGCGCCTGTTTCTCGGCGTCGGGCATTTGGCGGTCGCGCATCGCTTCGAACCGGGCGTCATCCATGCCCGGGCGATCCGTGACGCGTTTTCGCTGGGTTTCCGCATCGACTGTCACGCAAGCCACGGCATCCATGTCGCGATCTGCGTTGGTCTCGAACAGCAACGGTATGTCAAGCACGACGATGTCGGCCGTCGTGCGTGCGACAAAGGTTTCCCGATCCTTTACAACGAGGGGATGAACGATGGCCTCGAGTTGCTTCAGCGCTTCCGGGTCCTTCTCGATCACGCGCTTGAGCGCGGCGCGGGACACCGCACCGTCCTCGATGACTTCGGGAAACCGTTCGCCCACGGGGCCGACGGCCAGCCCGTCCGGCGCATACAGCCGGTGCACGGCGGCATCTGCATCCCAGACAGCGCAACCTTCCTCGGCGAACAGCTGCGCCGTTGTCGACTTTCCCATTCCTATGGAACCGGTAAGACCCAGCCGGAAGGTCATCGCAGAACGGCGGCGCGTGTTGCGCTGTCGACCTCGGGACGTACACCGAACCAGCGTTCGAACGCTGGTACAGCCTGGTGGATCAACATGCCAAGCCCGTCGACGGTGGTGCATCCCTTGGCCTCGGCGACCTCGAGCAGCCGCGTCTTCAGGGGTGCGTAGACGAGATCGGTCACCACGGCATCCTTGCGCAACCCGTCCAGCGGCACGCGTAGCGGGGGCTTGCCCAACATGCCGAGCGACGTCGTGTTCACGACCGTCCTAGCATCCTCGAGCATGTTGCCGGCCTGGACCCAGTCCACCACCCGCAGTCGTTTTCCGAAATCCGCCTGAAGGCCTTCGGCCCGCACGCGGGTGCGATTGGAAATCATGATCTCGGGAACCCCTTCGTCGAGAAGCGCAGCGATCACCGCCCGCGCTGCACCCCCGGCGCCGAGCACTGCCGCCGGGCCGATCTTCGGATCCCAGTCCGGCGCGCCCGCGCGCAGGTTCTGTACGAAACCGTAACCGTCCGTGTTGTCGGCATGAACCTTGCCGTCGCGCCGAAAGATGATCGTGTTCGCGGCCCCGATCAACGTGGCGCGGTCGGTCACCAGGTCCGCGAATTCGAGAATCGTTTCCTTGTGTGGCACGGTGACGTTGATGCCCACGAACCCCATCTTCGGAAGGACTTGCATCACCAAAGACAGGTCATCGGTGTTCACGTCCATAGGGATGTAATGGCCCGCCACTCCGTTCACCTGAAGCCAGTGACGATGCAGTTGCGGCGATTTCGAGTGAGCCACGGGCGATCCGATCACCCCGGCGAGCGGTATCTTTTCGTCGCTCATGCTTGCAGGTCTCCTCGGAGCATCAGAAAGGACAGGACATCCAGAAGTGGCATTCCCAGAACGGTAAAGTAATCGCCTTCGACCTTGGAAAAAAGCCTTACACCTTCTTCCTCGAGCTTGTAGCCGCCTACGCTGTCTCGCACGCTGTGCCAGTTCCGCGCGAGATATTCATCCAGGTAATCCTCGGAGAACCGGCGCATCGTCATGCGCACCTCGCCCACATGGCGCCAAATCGGTTCCCCGTCGCGGCAAACCACGACAGCGGACAAGAGATCATGCCGCCGGCCGCGTAGGGCCATGAGATCGCACCGCGCGGCATCGATCGTTTCCGGCTTGTTCATCAGGTGCCCGTCAAGATCAAGCACCTGGTCACATCCGAGAACCATGCGCCCCGGCGCCCGCTCACTGACACGCAACGCTTTCAGTTCGGCCAGCGCATCGGCCACCTCCCGCGGTGATGCGCCATCGTGGCACAAGGATTCCTTCACCGCCGTTTCATCCACGCGGGCGGGAATGACCTCCGGTGAAAGACCGGCATTCTCCAGCAGGACCCGGCGGGTGGGCGAGGCGGACGCGAGAACGATCTCAGATGCCATGTGGAGAAGCTCCGGGAGAAAACATGAACGATCGCGGGAGGAAACACCGCCGATGCACGCCCGCCCCGGCGAGCGATGGAAAACCACGCTGCGCCACGCACTCGCTCGTGCTTTTTCCCATTGGGAAAAGGAAAAGCCCATCGTTGTTGATTGAGGCCGGAAACGGGATCAGCATGGGGGAGTTATCCCAGTATTGCGGTCACGGTTCAACGGCGCAATTGCATGCAATGACAAGATAAATTCCTGTTCATCATGTTTTGTGGCAAGTTGTCCACGATCCTGTCCACAGCTTGGTGGATCTCGGGATAACCCGGTGGTCAACAACAGGATCCACACGCATGGCTATCCCTACTAAAACATCATCCTTTTCCATTTTCTTTATTATGAGTAGGACCGGAACCGAACCGCTGGGGATACCGATGACCGATCTGCTCGCGCTGCTATACCCTTGGAACAAGGCCATCCATATCATGTCGGTGATTTCGTGGATGGCCGGGTTGTTCTACCTGCCACGGCTGTTCGTATACCATGCCGAACAGGCCACGGCCGGAGACAGTCGCGACGCCGTGTTCCAGGTGATGGAGGAGAAGCTGCTGCGCGTCATCATGACGCCGGCGATGATCTCGTCGTGGATCTTCGGCCTGGCACTGGTGGCAACGCCCGGCATTGTCGATTGGGGTTCTGTCTGGCCCTATCCCAAGACGGCCGGCATCCTGGCGATGACGGTATTCCATTTCTGGCTTTCCGGGCAACGAAAGGCGTTCGCAAGCGGAGTGCAGCACCTTTCCGGCCGAGGTTACCGGATGATGAACGAGGTTCCGACGGTCTTGATGGTGGTGATCGTCCTTTCCGTCGTCGTGAAGTTCTAGCGGTAATTGACTCGGGCTTGCCAAGCGCGTAAGAGCAGCGGTCAATCCGCTCGTCCGGGCGGCAGACTTCCATGACATGACATAGGACGCGGGCGGCAAGCGCGCGGACCGAAGGATTCCAAAATGCCCGAAGACCGTCTCAATCTTTCGGATCTCAAGGCGCATAGCGCCAAGGACCTCCTGTCGATGGCCGAGGACCTCGAGATCGAGAACGCCTCGACCATGCGCAAGGGCGAGATGATGTTCTCGATCCTCAAGGAGCGGGCCGAAGATGGGTGGATCGTCTTCGGCGACGGCGTGCTCGAGGTTCTGCAGGACGGTTTCGGTTTCCTCCGTTCGCCCGAGGCCAACTACCTGCCCGGGCCTGACGACATCTACGTGTCGCCCGACATGATCCGGCGGTACTCGCTGCGCACCGGCGATACCATCGAAGGCGAGATGAAGCAGCCGGAGGAAAACGAACGGTACTTTGCGCTGACCAGTGTCACGCAGATCAACTTCCAGGATCCCGAGCGTGCGAAACACAAGATCGCCTTCGACAACCTGACGCCGCTTTACCCGGATGACCGGCTGACGATGGAAATCGACGACCCGACAATCAAGGACAAGTCGCCGCGCGTGATCGACCTCGTCGCGCCCATCGGCAAAGGGCAACGGTCCCTGATCGTGGCACCGCCTCGCACCGGGAAAACCGTGATCCTGCAAAACATCGCCCATTCGATCGAGCACAACCACCCGGAGTGCTACCTGATCGTGCTGCTCATCGACGAGCGCCCTGAAGAAGTGACCGACATGCAGCGCAGCGTGAAGGGCGAAGTCATCAGCTCGACTTTCGATGAGCCGGCGGCGCGGCACGTGGCGGTTTCGGAGATGGTGATCGAAAAGGCCAAGCGACTGGTGGAGCACAAGCGCGACGTGGTGATCCTTCTGGATTCGATCACGCGACTGGGGCGGGCTTACAACACGGTCGTGCCGTCGTCCGGCAAGGTTCTCACGGGCGGCGTGGATGCGAACGCGCTGCAACGGCCCAAACGGTTTTTCGGTGCCGCCCGCAACATCGAGGAAGGCGGCAGCCTGACCATCGTGTCTACGGCGCTGGTCGATACCGGAAGCCGTATGGACGAGGTGATTTTCGAGGAATTCAAGGGCACCGGAAACTCCGAACTGGTGCTCGACCGGAAGATCGCGGACAAGCGCGTGTTCCCTGCCATCGACATCCTGAAGTCCGGAACGCGGAAGGAAGACCTGTTGATCGACAAGGCCGATCTTCAGAAGACGTTCGTTCTGCGCCGCATCCTCAATCCGATGGGTACGACCGATGCGATCGAATTCCTGCTGTCCAAGCTCAAGCAGACGAAGAACAACGCCGAGTTCTTCGATTCGATGAATACCTGACAAGGCTGGCCCGGGAGGGCGGCTTGCATGAGAACGATCTACGCTTTGTCCTCGGCGCCCGGCAAGGCGGGTGTTTCGGTGGTGCGCGTTTCCGGCCCCGCCGCCTTTGATGCCTTGCGCCGGGTGGCAGGTGACGTGCCGCCCATGCGGTACGCCGCGCTGAGACGATTGCAGGATGGGGATGGTGGCCGCCTCGACGAGGGGATCGTCCTGGCTTTCCCGGCGGGATCGAGCTTCACGGGCGAGGATGTCGCGGAGTTCCAGGTTCATGGGAGCCCCGCGGTGGTCTCGGCGCTGTTGCGAACCTTGGGTGGAATGGAAGAACTGGCACCCGCGTCCGCGGGGGAGTTCACGCGGAGAGCGCTGGAAAACGGGAGAATGAACCTCGCGCAGGTCGAGGGGCTGGCCGACTTGATCGAGTCCGAGACCGAGGCGCAACGGCGGCAGGCAATGCGGGTTTTTTCCGGCGACCTGGGCAAGCGGGCGGACATATGGCGGGAAAGGTTGATCCGCGCGGCCGCGCTTCTGGAGGCGACGATAGATTTCGCCGACGAGGAGGTTCCGGTTGACGTTGGCCCGGAGGTCAAGGAACTGGTGGAGAAGGTCCTGGACGAGTTGCGGTGTCAGATCTCCGGTGAGGTTGTCGCGGAACGCATTCGGACGGGTTTCGAGGTTGCGATTGTCGGTGCACCGAACGTCGGGAAATCCACGTTGCTCAATGCGCTCGCGGGGCGGGAGGCCGCGATCACCTCGGAAGTTGCCGGAACGACGCGGGATGTGATCGAGGTGCGCATGGATCTTTCCGGGTTGCCGGTGACGTTTCTGGATACGGCGGGTTTGCGGGAAACGACGGACAGGGTGGAATCGATCGGCGTGGATCGGGCGCGCAAACGGGCGGAAGAAGCCGACCTGCGTGTGTTCCTTATCGAAGAAGATGATGCGCCTGACCTTGCGCCCAGGGAAGGAGATGTCGTTCTTCGCGCTAAAGGGGATCTTCTTGACGATGCCGCCGGGGCGATCTCAGGCCGTTCCGGTGAAGGGATCCCCGAGCTTGTTGACCGGATTTCCGAAGAACTGGCCGGGCGCGCGAGCGGTGCCGGGTTGGCGACCCGTGAGAGGCACCGCCACGCGATGGAAAGAGGGTCCGAGGCGCTGGCGGCGGCGCTCGCTTTGCTGCCGGAAGGGGAGGCGAGTGCGGAGATTGCCGCCGAGGAGCTGCGCAACGGTATTCGCGCGCTTGATTCTCTGGTAGGACGGATAGATGTCGAGAACGTTCTCGACGAGATTTTCGCGAGCTTCTGCCTGGGCAAGTAAGGAGTGTTTCACGTGAAACAACGGGCCTTCGACGTTGTTGTGGTTGGCGGGGGGCATGCTGGTGCCGATGCGGCGCACGCCGCGGCCCGGACCGGCGCGCGCACGGCACTCGTCACGCTGTCGCGTACGGGGATCGGCGTGATGTCATGCAACCCGGCCATCGGCGGTCTGGGCAAGGGCCATCTTGTCCGTGAGATCGACGCGCTGGACGGCGTCATGGGTCGTGTTGCCGACCGCGCGGGCATCCAGTTCCGGCTTTTGAACCGGCGAAAGGGCCCCGCCGTGCAGGGCCCGCGCGCACAGGCGGACCGGAAGATCTACCGCGAGACCATGCTGGCCGAGATGGAGGCGTGTCCCAACCTCGAGATCGTCGAGGGCGAGGTCGCGGACTTCATCATGCGGGGTGAACAGGTCAACGGCGTTCGCCTTGTGGATGATGTCGAGATCACGGCCGGTGCGGTTGTCCTTACCACTGGCACCTTCCTTCGTGGCGTGATCCATATCGGCGATGAGTCGCGCCCGGGCGGCCGCATGGGTGATAAACCTTCGGTTCGGTTGGCGGAACGCATCGATTCCTTCGGTGTTGAGCTCGGTCGGCTGAAGACCGGGACGCCACCGCGGCTGGACGGTCGAACGATCGATTGGTCCCGCTTGGAAACCCAACCCGGGGATAACGACCCGGTCATGTTTTCCTTCCTTTCGCAAGACGCACCGGTCGCCGATCAGGTCGCCTGCGGGATAACGCACACGAACGAGCGCACGCACGAGATCATACGCGATAACCTGGGGCGATCGGCGATGTACGGCGGACGGATTGACGGAACCGGCCCGCGGTATTGCCCGTCGATCGAGGACAAGATCGTGCGGTTCGCGGACAAACCCTCGCACCAGATCTTCCTGGAACCGGAAAGCCTGTCGGATCACGTGATCTATCCGAACGGTATTTCGACCTCGCTGCCGCAAGAGGTGCAACTCAGCTACGTGCGGTCGATCTTGGGGTTGGAGCGCGCCGAGATCCTGCAACCGGGCTACGCCATCGAGTATGATTACGTCGACCCACGTGCGCTGGACGCGACGCTGGGTCTCAGGAAAATCCCGGGTCTTTATCTGGCCGGGCAGATCAATGGGACCACCGGCTACGAGGAGGCCGCCGCCCAGGGGCTGGTTGCCGGACTGAACGCGGCGCGTTCTGTGCTTGGTCGCGCGCCGGTGAGGTTCAGCCGCTCGGACAGCTATATCGGGGTGATGATCGACGATCTGATCACAAGGGGCGTTTCGGAGCCCTACCGGATGTTCACCTCGCGCGCGGAATTCCGGCTTTCGCTGCGCGCGGATAATGCGGATCAAAGGCTGACGCCGCGGGGCATGAACGCGGGTTGCGTGGGCGACGTCCGTGCACGGCTGTTCGCGGAAAAGATGGAGCGGCTGGATCGCGGTCGCAATAGGCTGGAAGAACTGGTGGTCACACCACACAGGCTGAACGATATCGGGATCAGGGTGAATCACGATGGAACGCGGCGATCCGGGTTTCAGGTGCTGGCATTTCCCAACGTGGATTTCGATGACCTGGAATGTCTGGATCCGACGCTGGCGGATGTTGATCAGCGTACCCGGCGCCAGTTGGAGCGCGACGCATTATACGCGAACTATATCGGGCGGCAGGAGCGTGATGTTGAATCGCTTCGCCGCGATGAAGCACATGAGATCCCCGATGGTTTCGATTACGACGCGATCAACGGGTTGTCGAACGAACTGAAGGCAAAGCTGTCGGCGCAACGGCCGGCGTCACTTGCACAGGCCGGCCGGATCGATGGGATGACTCCGGCGGCGTTGGCCCTGATCCTTTCGAGGATCCGTCAGGGACATCGTGAGCGGAGCGCATGAACGGCGGGTGGCAGTGCGATGTTTCACGTGAAACATCCGCCCGGCTTGACCGCTACGAAGAGCTTCTTCGCAAGTGGAACCGGAAAATCAATCTGGTGGCTCCGGGAACACTGGATAGCATCGGGCAGCGCCACATCCAGGACTCGGCACAACTGCTGAGGTTCGCGCCACCGGGCTCCGTACACTGGCTCGATCTTGGTGCCGGCGGCGGATTTCCGGGGCTGGTCATCGCGATCCTTGCAATGGAAAGCGGCAACCCCCGTCGGGTTACGCTCGTCGAAAGCGATCAGCGGAAGGCGGTGTTCCTCCGGACAGTAATCCGCGAAACCGGTGCACCGGCCGACGTGATCGCGGAACGAATCGAAGACCTTCAGCCGATGAACGCGGACGTTCTTTCCGCGCGTGCCCTCGCCCCGCTCGACAAATTGCTGGGGCATGCCGAGCGGCATTTGAAACCCGGCGGCGTCGCGATCTTTCCGAAAGGCGCACGCTGGCGGGAGGAGCTCGCCCGGGCGCAAAGCCAGTGGCATTTCCACCACGAGGTTGCTAAAAGCGAAACGGAGCCTCTCGCCGTCATTCTACGCATTACAGGAGTTGCCCGTGACTGACCCGACCCGCCCACGTGGCCCGAAGATCATCGCGATTGCCAACCAGAAGGGAGGCGTCGGCAAGACAACGACTGCGATCAACCTCGGTACCGCCCTGGCACAGGCGGGACAGCAGATACTCGTGGTGGATCTGGATCCCCAGGGCAATGCGTCGACCGGGATCGGTGTGGAGCCCGACGAACGGGAATACACGACTTATGAGCTTCTCCTGGAAGACATCGACCTGGGAGAGGTGATACGGCCCACGCAAATCGAGAACCTGTCGATCGTTCCGGCAACGGTGGATCTGAGTTCGGCGGATATCGAGCTGATCGCCAACGAAAAGCGCAGTTTCCTGCTCCACGACGCGCTTCGCCAGAACGCGATGGACGCTTATGCATTCGATTACATCCTTGTCGACTGCCCGCCGTCGCTGAACCTTCTGACCGTCAACGCGATGGTGGCGGCGCATTCGGTCCTCGTGCCATTGCAGAGCGAGTTCTTCGCGCTCGAGGGGCTGTCGCAATTGATGCTGACGGTCCGCGAGGTTCGGCAGTCGGCCAACCCGGATTTGCGGATCGAGGGGATCGTTCTGACGATGTATGACGCCCGCAACAACCTGTCCGCGCAAGTGGAGCAGGACGCCCGGCAAAATCTCGGCGACCTTGTTTTCAAGACGATCATCCCCCGCAACGTACGTGTGAGCGAGGCGCCGTCCTATGCGCTTTCGGTGCTGAAATACGATCCATCCTCGAAAGGCGCGCAAGCATACCGGGCCCTTGCCGACGAGTTGATGAAGAACCAGACGAAGGCAGCTGCCTGAGCAGGAAGGAAACAGGAATGTCCGACAGGAAAAACAAACAGCGCGGTCTGGGCCGGGGCCTGTCCGCGCTGATGGCCGATGTCAACGAGGAGACGGCGCCCGATGTCGAAGAGGGCACCCGCCGGTCGGACATGACCGTGCCGATCGAGAAGGTGGCACCCAATCCCGAGCAGCCGCGCCGCAGTTTCGACGAAGAGAACCTGAACGAACTGGCAAGTTCTATCCGGGAAAAGGGTATCATCCAGCCGCTCATCGTTCGTCCCCGTCCCGGGCATGACGACGAATACGAAATCGTGGCGGGCGAACGCCGCTGGCGTGCGGCGCAGATTGCGAAACTTCATGAACTGCCGGTGATCGTGCGCGACTTCGATGATACCGAGGTGCTCGAGGTCGCCATCATCGAGAATATCCAGCGCGCGGATTTGAACCCGGTGGAAGAAGCCTCCGGCTACATGCAACTGATGGACCGGTTCGGCCATACCCAGGAAAAACTCGCCGAGGTCCTCGGCAAGAGCCGCAGTCACATCGCGAACGCCACGCGCCTCTTGCACTTGCCGGACGAGGTCCAGTCGCTGCTGCGCGACGGCAAGCTGTCCGCGGGACATGCGCGCGCGTTGATTACATCCGATACACCCCTCGATCTCGCAAGGGAGGTGATGCGCAAGGGCCTGTCCGTGCGCGAGACCGAGAAACTCGCGAAAGCCGGGATCGGCAAGCCGGCGAAGAAGCAACGCGCCGGGAGCTCATCGGAGAAGGATGCGGACACGAAAGCCCTGGAAGGCGATCTTTCGGCAAATCTGGGGATGCGCGTGACCGTCGATCACAAGCCCGGCGGCGAAGCCGGTCAGGTCATCATTCGCTACGATTCGCTCGATGAACTGGATTCGCTGTGCGGTTTGCTCAGCGGGGGCCATGCGGCCGGGTCCAGATGAACAGCAGGACCAGCGACAGAACGACCAGCTGGATCAATATGATATAAGCCGCGACGCCGGACACGAAGGATATCACGGCGACCGCGACGATACCGAGTGTCGCGAGCCGTTTTCCACGCAAGGATATGGCGCCGTGATCGCGCCAGTCGGCGATGACCGCGCCGAAGCGCGGATGCCTGACCAGCCAGTTGTGCAGGCGTGCCGAGGAGCGGGCGAAGCAGAAGGCCGCGAGAAGGATGAAAGGCACCGTGGGCAACAACGGCACCACGACGCCAAGCAAACCCAACCCGAGACTGAGCAAGCCAAGCAAGAGCCACAGGATATACATCGTTATCCCGACAAGAATTCACGGATAATCCCGTTGAGCAATATTCGCCCCGAAGGCGTGACATGCAAACGGGAACCGTTTTCGGAGATCAGCCCGAGATCCGAAAGCATCGACCTCGCCCCCTGTCGAATCGGTTTTCCAGCCAAGGCCGCATAGCGGTCCATGTCGATTCCTTCGACCAGCCGCAATCCCATCATCAGGTATTCGTCGGCCTGGTCGGTCCGCGAAAGCTTGGATGACGTATCTTCACAGGCCCCGGAGGACGCGGCGCGCAACCATGCGGCAGGATCATTGACGGCACGGGTTGCCCGCCGCTCGCCGTCAACGGTGATGCGGCCATGTGCCCCGGGGCCGATGCCGACGTAATCACCGTACCGCCAATAGATCATGTTATGTCTTGATTCAGACCCTGATACGGCGTGATTCGACACTTCGTAGGCTTGCAGGCCTGCCGCATCGCAAAGTCCCTGGGTCAGTTCGTACATGTCCGCGGCAAGATCGTCCTGCGGCAACCCGCGGAGCCCCCCCTGGGCATGGCGTGCGCCGAAGGCCGTGCCCGGCTCGATCGTCAACTGGTAAAGAGACAGGTGATCGGCCGCCATGGCCAGCGCCTCGTTCAGTTCCCGGCGCCAGTCATCCAGGCCCTGGTCCTGCCGCGCGTAGATGAGATCGAAGCTGACGCGGCCGAACGCGTTTCGAGCGACATCATAGGCGCGTCGTGCATCCGCGACGCTGTGGATCCGGCCCAGGCGCCGCAACGCATCGTCATCGAGGGTCTGCACGCCGAGCGAAAGCCGGGTGACGCCGGCGTCGGCAAATCCGGCGAACCGCCCGGCTTCCACCGAGCCGGGGTTGGCTTCCAGCGTGACCTCCAGGTCATTGGCCACCGGCCAACTCGCACGGATGCGGTCAAGCACGGCATGGACCGTTTCGGGAGACATCAGGCTGGGCGTGCCGCCGCCGAAGAATACCGTATTCAATACCCGCCCCGGCAGCCGGGCGGCGTACCGGTCGATTTCCGCGATATACGCTTCGCGCCATGCACCGTGGTCAATTCCGTCCGCGACGTGACTGTTGAAATCGCAATAGGGGCACTTGGCCGCGCAATAGGGCCAGTGGATGTAAAGGCCGAAGCCGCCCTTTTCCCAATCCTCAGCCAAAACAGCCCTTGAGAAACCTGTTCAATGCGTCCGCGCGGTGGCTGATGCGGTTCTTTTCGTCGGCATTCATCTCTGCAAACGTCAAATCGTGTCCCTTCGGCACGAACATCGGGTCATACCCGTGGCCGTGCATCCCGCGCGTGGGCCAGACCACGCGGCCTTCCACCTTGCCCGGAAACACTTCGTCGTGCCCATCCGGCCAGGCCAGCACAAGCGTGCACCGGAACCGCGCAGTCCAGGGTTCGGGCGCGCCCCGAGCCACGAGTTCGTCATGGGCGCGGGTCATCGCGCGGGTGAAATCGCGTCCGTGTTCCGTTTCGGCCCAGTTCGCGGTGTATACCCCGGGCGCGCCGTCGAGTGCATCGATCTCGATTCCCGAATCGTCGGCAAGCGCGGGAAGGCCGGTCGCCTTGGCGGCGGCGTGCGCCTTGATGCGCGCGTTTCCGAGGAATGTCGTTTCGGTCTCGCATGGCTCATCGAGATTGCGCTCGTCAGCCCCGATCACGGAAACGCCGTGCGGTGCCAGCAGCGCACGGATTTCTGCCAGCTTGCCGGCGTTGTGCGTCGCAACCAGCAGCTCGCGGCTTTCGAGGTTACGCATCGACCGCGGCCACCTGCTTGGTGGCAAGCTGTTCAATCCCGGCCTGCGCGAGGTCCATGAGCTCGGTCATCTGGTCGCGTGAAAAAGTCGCCCCCTCGGCCGACATCTGCACCTCGATCAGGCGGCCGTCGCCGGTCATGACGAAATTCCCGTCGGCACCGGCTTCGCTGTCCTCGGCGTAGTCCAGATCGACCACCGCTTGGCCGGCATAAAGCCCGCACGACAGCGCGGCGACCGGCGATGTCAGCGGATCGCTCACGATGTCGCCCGCCTTCAGAAGCTTGTTCACAGCCAGGCGAAGCGCCACCCAACCGCCGGTGATGGCGGCGCAGCGCGTCCCGCCGTCAGCCTGTATAACGTCGCAGTCGATGGTGATCTGGCGTTCTCCCATTGCAACGCGATCAACGCCGGCGCGCAGGCTGCGCCCGATCAGCCGCTGGATCTCGACGGTGCGGCCACCCTGCTTGCCGGCAGTGGCCTCGCGGCGCATGCGGCTGGTCGTGGAGCGTGGCAGCATGCCGTATTCCGCCGTCACCCAACCCAGTCCGGAGCCCTTCATGAAGGGCGGCACGCGATCTTCCAGCGTGGCGGTACAAAGAACATGGGTGTCGCCCATGCGGATCAGGCACGCGCCTTCGGCGTGCTTCGTGACCCCTGTTTCGATTGAAACGGGGCGCAATTCGCTTAAATCTCGTCCGGAAGGCCGCATGATGTTCCCCTTGCCGTTTGGCAACGGGCATATAGCCGGGCCGGAGGGGACTGCAACCCCGATTGATTTTTTCCCCGATGGCTCCTTAATCATGGGCAGACAGGACATGCGGGCAAGATGAACGACGTGAGCAATATCCTGGCGGAAATGAACGACCGGTCGCGCGAGGTCTTTCGGCGCGTCGTCGAAGCCTACCTTGCGACCGGGGACCCGGTCGGATCGCGCAGTCTGACCCGTCAGATGAACGAACGGGTAAGCGCCGCCACGATCCGGAACGTCATGCAGGATCTGGAGTATCTCGGGTTGCTCGACAGCCCACACGTCAGTGCCGGCCGCGTGCCGACGCAGGAAGGGCTGCGCATGTTCGTCGATGGGCTGCTGGAAGTCGGCGATCTGGAAATGGCCGACCGAGAACGCATCGACGCCACACTCGGCAGCAACTCGCAGGACGTGACCGGTGCGCTGGACCGGATCGGTGCCGCGCTGTCCGGTGTGACGCAGGGTGCGTCGTTGGTATTGGCACCAAAGCACGAGGCGCCGATCAAGCACATCGAGTTCGTCAGCCTTGCACATGATCGCGCGTTGGTGGTCCTCGTCTTTGCCGATGGCCATGTCGAGAACCGGATCTTCACCCCGCCGCCCGGCCACACCCCGAGCTCGATGCGCGAGGCCGCCAACTTCCTGAATGCGCTGATCGAAGGACGTACGCTGAGCGATCTGCACAAGGTCATCGCGACGCAGATTTCCGAGCGCCGGCAGGAAATCGACAGCCTGGCGCGCCAGCTGGTCGAAAACGGCCTGGCTGTCTGGGACGACGACAGCGAGACCTACGAGCGTTTGATCGTGCGTGGCCGGGCCAACCTGCTGGAGGAGGAGGCCGACGCCGAGGACCTGGAGCGCATCCGCAACCTGTTCGACGATCTTGAACGCAAGCGAGACATCGCCGAGTTTCTCGAACTGGCCGATGCCGGGGAGGGCGTGCGGATCTTCATCGGATCCGAGAACAAACTTTTCTCACTTTCGGGTTCCTCTCTGGTGGTCTCTCCTTATATGAACGCAGACCGGAGAATCATCGGCGCGGTGGGCGTGATCGGCCCGACGCGCCTGAACTACGGACGCATCGTGCCGATCGTGGATTACACGGCACAGCTGGTCGGAAAGCTGATCGCCGACCGCAACTAGAGGTGGATTATGGCAGAGCCCAAGAACGAGGATTTCCTGGACGACGTGGAACAGGCCGAAGCCGAAGAGCTCCAGAAGGAGCTGTCCGAACCCACCGGTCAGGAGGCCGAAATGGATGCACTGCGCGCCGAGCGGGATGACCTGAAAGACAAGTTCATGCGCGCACTCGCCGACGCCGAGAACGCGCGCAAGCGCTCGGAAAAGGATCGCCGCGAGGCCGAGCATTACGGTGGCTCCAAGCTGGCGCGCGACCTTCTTCCCGTCTATGACAACCTGAAGCGCGCGCTGGATGCGGCCGGTGACGCGCAGCGCGAGGAATCTGCCGCGCTGCTCGAAGGTGTCGAGCTGACGCTTCGCGAGCTGCTGAGCGTCTTCGCCAAGCACGGGATCACGCCGATTTCGCCGGAGGTGGGTGACAAGTTCGATCCGAACCAGCACGAGGCGATGTTCGAGGCGCCCGTTCCCGGAACGACGGCGGGTGAGATCATTCAGGTCTCGGCCGAGGGTTTCATGCTGCATGACCGGATCCTGCGTCCCGCGCAGGTCGGCGTGTCATCGAACCAAGGGGGCTGACGCGGTTTCAGCTTCCGGCGAGTTTCCTGAGTTCGTAGACCAGGTCGAGCGCTTCGCGCGGCGTCAGCTCGTCCGGCAGAATGTCGCGCAGGCGCTCTTCAACCGGCGAACTGGTGTGCGTGTCCGCGGGAGACGCGGCTGCAGCCGAAAACAACGGCAGGTCGTCGATCAAGGCCTCGCGCGCGCCACCACCTTCGCGGTCGCCCTTTTCCAGGGCATCCAGGACGACGCGGGCGCGCTCGACCACTGATTCGGGCAGGCCGGCGAGCCGGGCGACCTGAACCCCGTAGGAGCGGTCGGCCGCACCGGGCTGTACCTCGTGCAGGAAAATCACGTCGCCCGCGTGTTCCTTGACCGAGACCGTGGCCGTTTCCAGCCGGTCCAGTTTGTCGGCCAGCCCGGTGAGTTCATGATAATGCGTGGCGAACAGCGCCCGGCAACGGTTGACCTCGTGCAGGTGTTCCAGCGTCGCCCAGGCGATCGACAATCCGTCATAGGTCGCCGTGCCGCGACCGATCTCGTCGAGGATGACCAGCGCCCGGTCGTCGGCGCGATTCAGGATCGCTGCCGTCTCCACCATCTCGACCATGAAGGTCGACCGCCCCCGCGCCAGATCGTCCGAGGCGCCGACGCGGCTGAACAACTGGCTGACAACACCGATGCGCGCGCTTTCGGCGGGCACGTAGCAGCCCGCCTGCGCCAGCAGCGCGATCAGCGCATTCTGCCGCAGATAGGTGGACTTGCCCGACATGTTGGGGCCGGTAAGCAAACATATGTCAGATCTTGTGCCCAGGTGGCAATCATTGGCAACGAAGGGTGCGCCGTCCTGCGCGCGCAGCGCCTGTTCGACGACGGCATGACGGCCGCCCTCGATATCGAGGGCGCGGCTTTCGTCGACGACCGGTCTGCACCAGCCCTCGCCGTTGGCAAGGTCGGCCAGTGCCGCTGCAACATCAAGGTTTGCCAGCGCGCGCGCCGTCTGGCCCAATGCGGGCGCACAATTCAGCACTGACTGCTTCAGGTTTTCGAACAGGCGTTTCTCGATTTCCTGCGCACGGCCGCCAGCGTTCAGGATACGGGTTTCCATCTCGCTCAGTTCCGGCGTCGTGAAGCGGACCTGGTTGGCGGTGGTCTGGCGGTGCCGGAACGTGTCGTTCAGCGGCGGTGAGAGCATCTTTTCGGCATGCGTCGCCGTCACCTCCACGAAGTAGCCGAGCACGTTGTTGTGCTTGATCTTCAGGGACTGGATTCCCGTTTGCTGGACATACTCGCTCTGCATGCCGGCGATCAGGCCGCGGCCTTCGTCGCGCAGCTTGCGCACCTCGTCGAGTTCGGCGTCGTGTTCCGGCGCGATGAAACCGCCGTCGCGCGCGAGCAGCGGCGGTTCGGCCACGAGAGCTCGATCGAGCAGATCGCAAAGTTCCGCGTGACCCGTGAGATCGCATCTGGCCTGCGCCGCGAGCTCCGGCAGGTTCTGACCTGACAGCAACCCGGCGATCCCTTCCGCCTGCGCGAGCGCATCGCGCACCGCGGCAAGGTCGCGCGGCCCGCCCCGATCGATTCCCAGCCGCGACAGCGCACGGTCCAGGTCCGGCACCTGGCGCAACATGCTGCGAAGTTCGCCGGTGACCGATGTTCTTTCCGCAAAGATGTCAACGGCGTCCAAGCGCGCCTCGATTTCGGAAACGGCGCGCGCCGGGCTGGACAGGCGCCGCTCCAGCAAACGGCTGCCGCCCGCCGTCACCGTGCGGTCCACCGCCGCCAGAAGCGATCCGGCCCGTCCGCCGGACATCGCCTGCGTGATCTCAAGGTTCCGCCGGGTGGCTGCATCGATCTGCATTGCCCGGCTCTCCGCCTCCTGCCGGGGCGGGCGCAGCAGCGGCAGTTTGCCCTTCTGCGTGATCTCCAGGTATTCGGCAATGGCACCCATGGCGGCGATCTCGGCCCGCGAGAACCGGCCATAGGCCTCGAGGGTGGCGACACCGAACAGGCTGCACAGTCTCTTTTCCCCGCCGGTGCTGTCGAAGGCGGCACGCCCAAGTTCCGTGGGGGCCGCCCCGCTGTCGGCCACCGTTTCGCGTGTTGCCGCGTCGCCGCCTTCCGGAAGGATCACCTCGGAGGGGGTAAGCCGGGCAAGTTCCGGCCCGAGCCGTGCCGGCGTGATCGGCATGGCGTGAAAGGCCCCGGTCGAGATATCGACCCAGGCCAGCGCAGCGCCGTCCCGGATGCTGGCGAAAGATGCAAGGTAATTGTGGCGCCGCGCATCCAGCAGGCTTTCCTCGGTCAGTGTGCCGGGCGTAACAACACGCGTTACCTCGCGGCGAACGACCGCCTTGGAGCCGCGCTTCTTCGCCTGCGCCGGGTCCTCCATCTGTTCGGCAATGGCGACGCGGAATCCATGGCGGATCAGGTTGAGCAGGTAGCTTTCCGCCGAATGAACGGGCACCCCGCACATCGGGATGTCGTCGCCCAGGTGCTTGCCCCGTTTGGTCAGCGCGATGTCCAGCGCCTCGGCCGCGGCCACGGCATCGTCGAAGAACAGTTCATAGAAATCGCCCATCCGATAGAACAGCAACGCCTCCGGATGCTGCGCCTTGATCTCGAGATATTGCGCCATCATCGGCGTGGCGGCGGTTTCGGTCGTCACGCTGTCCCCCGGGTTTTCGGATTGCCGCGAACCTTACAAAGCCCGCCTCCCGGGTGAAACCGGAAAACGCCGTGCAGTTGAGCCGGCGGGCCCGCCACGCTAAGACGCCAAGGCGATACGGCACGAAGGGCACGCATGATGACGAAATCGAAACTCACCCCCGAAGAGGCGCTTGCCTTTCACCTCGAACCCGCGCCGGGCAAGTTCGAGATCCAGCCCACCGTGCCGATGACGACACAGCGCGATCTGAGCCTGGCGTATTCGCCCGGCGTCGCCGTGCCCTGCGAGGCGATTTCGGAACGGCCCGAAACGGCCTATGACTACACCAACAAGGGCAACCTGGTGGCTGTGGTGTCCAACGGCACCGCCGTGCTGGGGCTGGGGAACCTGGGCGCGCTGGGGTCCAAGCCGGTGATGGAAGGCAAGGCAGTGCTGTTCAAGCGCTTCGCCGACGTCAACGGCATCGATATCGAACTCGACACCGAAGACCCGGATGCCTTCATCCAGGCCGTCAAGCTGATGGGACCCACGTTCGGCGGTATCAACCTCGAGGACATCAAGGCGCCGGAGTGTTTCATCATCGAGCAGACGCTCAAGGAAGAGATGGACATTCCGGTCTTTCACGACGACCAGCACGGCACGGCCGTCATCTGCGCCGCGGGGCTGATCAACGCGCTTCACATCTCGGGAAAGCGGATAGAGGACTGCAGGATCGTGCTCAACGGCGCGGGCGCGGCGGGAATCGCGTGTATCGAGCTGCTCAAGGCGATGGGCGCGCGGCATGACAACTGCATCGCCTGCGACACGAAGGGTGTCATCCATCAGGGTCGCGAAGAGGGCATGAACCAGTGGAAATCGGCCCATGCCGTCGACACGCCCCTTCGCACGCTCGAAGAGGCGATGGAAGGCGCCGATGTATTCCTCGGCGTTTCGGTCAAGGGGGCGGTGACGCCGGGAATGGTGGAAAGCATGGCCGAGGATCCGGTCATCTTTGCCATGGCCAATCCCGACCCCGAGATCACGCCGGAAGAGGCGCAAGCGGTACGCGCCGACGCGATCATCGCGACGGGACGGTCGGACTACCCGAACCAGGTCAATAACGTCCTTGGCTTTCCGTATCTGTTCCGGGGCGCGCTGGACATCCACGCGCGGGCGATCAACGACGAGATGAAGATCGCCTGTGCCGAGGCGCTTGCCGAGCTGGCGCGCGAGGATGTCCCCGACGAGGTTGCGATGGCCTACGGGAGGAAGCTGACCTTCGGGCGCGACTACATCATTCCGACACCCTTCGATCCGCGGCTCATTCATACCGTGCCGCCGGCCGTGGCGCGCGCGGGCATGGACACCGGCGCGGCGCGGCGCCCGCTCGTCGACATGGAGTCATACGAGGAAACACTGCGCGCCCGCATGGACCCGACGGCAAGCATCCTGCGTTCTATCAACGCGCGTGCCCGCCACGCCCAGGCGCGCATGATCTTTGCAGAGGGCGATGATCCGCGCGTCCTGCGTGCGGCAGTGCAGTATCAGCGCACCGGCCTGGGTAAGGCCCTCGTCGTGGGCCGCGAACCGGACGTGAAGAACAAGCTCGAGGCGGCCGGCCTCGGGGATGCCGTGCGCGAGATCGAGGTGGTGAACGCCGCCAACACCCGCCACCTCGATCAATACAAGGAGTTCCTTTACCAGCGACTTCAGCGAAAGGGCCATGACCGGCACGACATTCACCGTTTGGCTGCGCGGGACCGGCACGTTTTCTCGGCGCTCATGCTGGCGCATGGCCACGGCGACGGGCTGGTCACGGGCGCCACGCGCAAATCGGCGCATGTCATGGAGTTCATCAACCACGTTTTCGACGCTGACGCGGAACACGGCGCCGCGGGCGTGACGGCGCTGCTGCACAAGGGCCGTATCGTGATGATCGCGGACACGCTGGTGCACGAGTGGCCCGACGAGGAGGACCTGGCGAACATCGCGGAACGGTCCGCCGGCGTCGCCCGGCATCTCGGGCTCGTGCCCCGCGTGGCGTTCGTGTCGTTCTCGACCTTCGGATATCCGCGTTCGGAACGTGCAACCAAGATGCACCGGGCGCCGCAGGTTCTAGAAGAGCGCGGTGTCGACTTCGAGTTCGAGGGCGAGATGACGGTGGACGTGGCGCTGAACACCCGCGCGCAGGAGGCCTACCCCTTCCAGCGCCTTACCGGTCCGGCCAATATCCTGGTGGTTCCGGCGCGGCATTCGGCGTCGATTTCGGTGAAGCTCATGCAGGAGATGGCAGGTGCCACGATCATAGGCCCGATCCTGTCGGGCGTGGACAAGTCGATCCAGATATGCTCGTCGAATTCGACGGCCAGCGACATCCTCAACATGGCCGTGCTGGCCGCCTGCAAGGTCGGCTGACGACGTGCGTCAGCCGACGAAAGGCGCGTCCTTGCCCCACAGTTCGCGCACCCGCTCGTCGCGGCCGCAGCCCTCGCGATATCGCTCGTAGGCGTCGGCCCGCGTTATGTAGCCAAAGCGCGTCAATGTGCGTTCTTTGCTCTTGTAGTAATCCTGGTGATAGGCCTCGGCCTTGTAGAACGTGTCTTTCTCCAGGATCGGCGTCACGATCTTCCGGTCCAGTTCATTCCGCGCGCGCCGCTTCGCCGCCTTGGCATCGGCGCGCGCCTCCTGGCTGTCCACGAAGATCGCCGTGCGGTAGCTGTCGCCGCGATCGCAGAACTGCCCGCCGGCATCCGTCGGATCGATCGAGCGGAAGAACAGATGAAGAAGACGTTCGCGGCTCACGACGTCGGGGTCGTAGATGATCTCGACCGCCTCGTAATGGCCCGTGCCGCCGCGCACGACTTCCTTGTAGGTCGGGTTCCTTGTGGTCCCTCCGGTATAGCCCGAGACAACCTCGCGAACGCCCTCCACTTTCTCGAAGTCGGCTTCGACGCACCAGAAGCATCCCCCGGCCACGGTCAGCACATCCGTCTCGGCCGCCTGTGCTCGGCTACAATGAACGATCAGCCCTGCCGTGACGGCCATCACAAGGGCCACCGTTCTCAAGTCCAACCTGCGTACTACCATCGAATAAATCTCGCTCGTGTCGTGGCGTTTCACCGTGGAGCCTAGCACGTCGCGGCGTCACGGCGTCCCGGTGTCACGGCATGGTGATCGGGGTTTACTGCTTGGCACGGTGCGGCGCATTGCCTAGCGTGTCGAGGCGAACCCGGAGGTGCGCATGGACGATCACCAGACAACCCACCAGGCGGCAGAGGATGCACGCAACGAGACCGTGCTGGTCTGGCTGAACGGGCGGTTGCTGCCGCGTGAAAAAGCATTGGTCAGCGTCTACGACAGCGGTTTCATGCTGGGCGACGGCGTGTGGGAGGGCCTGCGCCTTTACGATGGCGTCTGGGCGTTCGCCGACGAACACCTCGACCGGCTGTTCCAGGCCGCCAAGGCGATCGACCTCGACGTTGGCATGACGGGGGATGACCTTTCTGCCGCCTTGCGCGAAACACAGCGCGCGAACGGGATGCAGACCGATGCGCATGCCAGGCTGATGGTCACGCGCGGTGTCAAGTCGCGCCCGTTCCAGCACCCGTCGCTGTCGCGCCAGGGGCCGACGGTGGCGATCATCATGGAACACTCCCGCCCGCAGATCGCCCGGCCCATCCGGCTGGCCACGGTGCCGCATATCCGTGGCCTGCCGATGAGCCAGGATCCGAAGCTGAATTCGCATTCCAAGCTCAACTGTGTGCTGGCCTGCATCGCGGCCGAGAAGGCTGGCGCCGACGAGGCATTGATGCTCGATGTCCATGGCTTCGTGAACACCACCAACGCCTGCAACTTCTTCGTCGTGCGCGGTGGCGAGGTCTGGACCAGCACGGGCGACTACTGCATGAACGGGATCACGCGGCAAAAGGTTATCGACGTCTGCCGCGCAGACGGTATCCCGGTCTTCGAGAAGAACTTTTCCCTGGTCGAGACATACGACGCCGACGAGGCGTTCCTGACCGGCACGTTCGGCGCGCAGACGCCGGTGGGCGAGATCGATGGCCGCCGGATCGGCACCGGCCGGATCGGCCCGGTCACGGAGCACATCCAGGGCCTTTACAAGGCTCTGATAAAGGCGAATGCGGCCTGATGCGGCTCGCAGTCTGGTCAGGGCCGCGCAACCTGTCGACGGCGATGATGTATGCTTTTGCCGCGCGCGGCGATTTCGCCGCCGTCGACGAACCCTTCTATGCCGCCTACCTTGCACGAACGGGCCTCGATCATCCGATGCGCGAGGCGATCCTCGCGGCCCAGCCCCGCGAGCCGGAGACCGTGGTGGCGCAGCTTCTTGGCGCGGTGCCGGGTGGCAAGCCGCATTTCTACCAGAAACACATGGCCCAGCACATGATCGACGGCTTTCCGCGCGACTGGGTGCATGCGGTGACCAACGTCTTCCTGATCCGCCATCCCGCACGCGTCGCGGCCAGTTTCTCGGCGAAGTACGACAACCCCACCCTGGACGATATCGGCTTCCGCCAGCAGGCGGAGCTTCACGATGCGCTGTCTGCGGCCGGCGCGGCGCCCGTCGTCATCGATTCCGCCGACATCCGGCAGGATCCGGAGGCGAAGCTGCGCAAGCTATGCGCGGCGCTGGGCCTGGAGTGGCGGCCGGAGATACTGCACTGGCCGGCCGGTCCGAAACCCTTTGACGGGGTCTGGGCGCCGCACTGGTACGGCGCGGTGCACGAAAGCACCGGCTTTGCCGGGCCGGACGGGCCGTTGCCGGAGCTTGACCCGCATCGCGCCGAGCTGGCCCGCGCGGCCATGCCATTCTACGAACGGCTGCGCGCGGCAGCGCTTTAGGGCCGCTCAGCCCTTGAGCCGGCGTTCCCGCGCCGCCAGCAGCTTCAGACGCAGGGCGTTGAGCTGGATGAAACCTTCGGCGTCCTTTTGATCGTAGGCGCCGGCGTCGTCCTCGAAGGTCACATGCGCCTCGGAATAGAGACTGTGCTCGGACCACCGCCCGACCGTGCGGACCGATCCCTTGTAGAGCTTGAGGCGCACGGTGCCGGTGACATGGGCCTGGCTGGCGTCGATCGCCGCCTGCAGCATCTCGCGCTCCGGGCTGTACCAGAAGCCGTTGTAGATCAACTCGGCATAGCGCGGCATCAGCTCGTCCTTCAGGTGCGCCGCGCCCCGGTCGAGCGTGATCTGCTCGATCCCGCGGTGCGCCTCCAGCAGGATCGTGCCGCCGGGCGTCTCATAGATGCCGCGCGATTTCATGCCCACGAAGCGCCCCTCGACAAGATCCAGCCGGCCGATGCCGTGGGTGCCCCCCAGCTCGTTCAGGCGGGTGAGCAATTCGGCGGGCGACATCGCCGCGCCGTCGATGCTGACGGCGTCGCCCTTTTCGAACCCGATCTCGACGAATTGCGGGGTCTCGGGTGCCTCCTCGGGATGCGCGGTGCGCTGATAGACGTAATCGGGCGCCGCCTCGGCGGGGTCCTCCAGCACCTTGCCCTCCGACGAGGTATGGAGCAGGTTGGCGTCGACGCTGAATGGGGCCTCGCCGCGCTTGTCCTTGGCGATGGGGATCTGGTGCTTCTCGGCGAAATCCAGAAGCTTCGTGCGGCTCGTGAGGTCCCACTCGCGCCACGGTGCGATGACCTTGATCTCGGGGTCGAGCGCATAGGCCGCCAGCTCGAACCGGACCTGGTCGTTGCCCTTGCCGGTGGCCCCGTGCGCGACGGCGTCGGCCCCGGTTTCGGCGGCGATTTCGACCAGCCGCTTGGAGATCAGCGGCCGCGCGATCGAGGTGCCCAGAAGGTAGAGCCCCTCGTAGACCGCGTTGGCGCGGAACATCGGGAAAACGAAATCGCGCACGAACTCCTCTCGGATGTCCTCGATGAAGATGTCCTCGGGCGCGATACCCAGCATCTCGGCCTTCTTGCGGGCGGGTTCGAGTTCCTCGCCCTGGCCGAGGTCGGCGGTGAAGGTCACCACCTCGCAGCCGTATTCGCTTTGGAGCCACTTGAGGATGATCGAGGTGTCGAGGCCGCCGGAGTAGGCGAGCACAACTTTCTTGGGCGCGGACATGGTCTTCCCCCGTTTTCCGGATGCTGCGCGCGCTTACCGGGTTTTGAACCAAGGGGCAAGCCTGCGGGGTTTGCAGCGCAGCACCTGCCCGCTATGACGGGTTCGCGGGCCATTGCACGCCCTCTTGTTCAACATCAGGGGCGCCACCCATGAAAGGCTGGACGATCTTTCGACACGCCATGCGGCTTGTCACCGGCAACCGGCAGGAGGCGATGCGCCTTGCCGTCGTCCCGATGCTCGGGCTTTATGCCGTCACCTGGGCGATCCTGCGCGCAAGCGGTTTCACGTTCATGGCCACCGGCGGCGGGGGCGTCAGCGCGTTTTCCGGCAGCGGCACGCTGAGCGGGGGAACGGCACTCTTGCTGTGGTTCCTCTGGATGGCCGTGACGGTCTGGGTCTTCGTGGGCTGGCACAGGTTCGTCCTTCTCGAAGAATACCCGGAGGGCTGGATCCCGCCGCTGCACGGCCCGGAAAGCATCGGCTACCTGGGCCGGATGCTGATGCTGGCGGGCATATCGCTGGCGCTGATGATCCCGGTCTTCGTCGTCGTGGGGCTTGCCGCCGGCGGCGGGAGCGCGGCGATCGCACCGGTTCTTGCCATCGTCGGGGTCATGGCGGTCGGCGTGGTGTTCTACAGGCTTTCGCCCATATTGCCGGCAGCTGCCATAGGCACGCCGTTGACGCTGCGCGCCGCGTGGGAATCGACGAACGGCACGGCCGGTGCGATCGTTGCAATCGCGGTGATCGTGTTCGTGCTGCAACTGTTTCTTCAGTTCGTCACCGCGATCCTGTTCGCCATCTTCGCGCCCCTCGGTTTGCTTGCCGCCTTCGCCGTGACGGTGTTCATGACGCTGCTGGGCGCCAGCCTGTTGACGAGTTTCTATGGTCACTACGTCCAGGGTCGCGCGCTGGAGTGAGTTCGCGGAAGGTATGCGGCGGTATGCTTTCTGCGCCGCTCTTGCCAGCCCGGGGCACTTGGGCCACTGAGAGGCATGACCGATTTTCCCGCGAATGCCCGGGCGGCGGAACAGGCGATGCGCACCGTTTTCCCGCCCACGCCGCTGCAACGCAACGATCACCTGAGCGAGCGCTACGGCGCCGAGATCCTGCTCAAGCGCGAGGATCTCAGCCCCGTCCGCTCGTACAAGCTGCGCGGGGCATTCAATGCCATGCGCAAGGTTGTCGGCGGTGCATCGGCGCCGCCCCGCTTCGTCTGTGCCAGTGCGGGCAACCATGCGCAGGGCGTGGCTTTCATGTGCCGGCACTTCGGCGTGAAAGGTGCCATCTTCATGCCCGTCACCACGCCGCAGCAGAAGATCGGCAAGACCCGGAAGTTCGGCGGTGATGCGATCGAGATCCACCTGACCGGCGACTACTTCGACGACACGCTCACCGCCGCGCAGGGTTATTGCGCGGAAGTCGGCGGGCATTTCCTGCCGCCGTTCGACGACGCCGACGTGATCGAGGGCCAGGCCTCGGTCGCCGTGGAAATCGAGATGCAGCATGGTGGCGCGCCGGACCGCATCGTGATGCCCGTGGGCGGCGGCGGGCTGTCGGCCGGTGTCCGCAGTTACTTCGGGACGCGTTGCGCCTTTACCCTGGCCGAGCCGTCCGGCGGCGCCTGTCTCGCGGCCGCTTTGCGCGCCGGGGCGCCGGTTCGGCTGGATCACGTGGCCAACTTCGCCGACGGCGCCGCGGTCGCCCGGATCGGTGACAGGACCTTCGCGCGGCTGGCCGATCTCGACCCGGGCGCGACGTTGACGATCGACGAGGACAGGCTTTGCACCACGATGCTGGAGATGCTCAACATCGAAGGGATCGTTCTGGAGCCCGCGGGCGCACTGGCCATCGACGCGCTCAAGGACCTGGCGGACGAGATCCGTGGCAAGACGATCATCTGCGTGGCCT
Source organism: Roseovarius salinarum (assembly GCF_002834145.1). Taxonomy (GTDB): domain Bacteria; phylum Pseudomonadota; class Alphaproteobacteria; order Rhodobacterales; family Rhodobacteraceae; genus Roseovarius; species Roseovarius salinarum. Next base: position 46,750 of record NZ_PHNT01000003.1, read on the forward strand.
CTGGCGGGAATTTCGATTTCGAACGCTTGCCCGAGGTGAAGGAACGTGCACAGCGTTATTCGGGCGTGAAGAAGTATTTCATCCTGCGCATGCCCCAACGTCCGGGCGCGTTGAAGGATTTCCTGCAGATCCTCGGCCCCGAGGACGACATTGCGCGATTCGAATACCTCAAGAAATCCGCGCGCAATTTCGGATCGGTGCTGATCGGGATCGAGACGAGCCATGCCGACAACTTCATCGCGCTCGAACGTGCGCTGAACGCGGCGGGGTTCGATCACCGTGACATCACCGATGACCCGGTCCTGGCGGAATTCCTGATCTAGCCATCGCTGGTACGCTCGATCGCGGAAAGCAGGATGGACCGCGACGTGGCGAAACACTGTCGCGCGGCGTCAAGGTCCACGGGCCCGGGCTCATCGGCCGCGGCCTGTCTTTCACCTTCGAGGCAAAGTTCCGCGAATGACCGGAACCCAAGGTTCAGGGCGCTGCCCTTGAGAAAATGCAGTTTCTGCTCAAGCACCTGCGCCGGCATACCCTCCTCGAGCGTGGCAATCTCAGTTTCCACTTCCTCGAGAAACAATGCCACGACCTCTGCGAAGTCGTCGTCGCCGATCTCGTCGCGCAGCTCCTCCAAGCGTCCCCAGTCGATCATGGGCGTCCCTTCCGTCGCTTGGTCTTCACGGTGGCCCGTGCAAGTTAACAAACCCTGCATTTCCGGCTGAAAAATCACCGTTTCATACCGACTTAAGGGAAACCCCGTATGACTGCCCCATGCAGGAAGCCGACGGGCAGTTACCGGACAAGCCGAACCCGGCCGAGACGACCCTGGTGGGTGGCGATGTCATCCGCCGGGTTCTCGTGCTCGACGACAGTCGTTTGCAGCGCCGTATCCTGGCGGCCTCGCTCGAACGCTGGGGCTTCGAGATTCTCGAGGCCGACAGTGGCCGCGCGGCGCTGGACCTGTGCCGCGAACGCCCCCCCGACCTGGTGCTGAGCGACTGGATGATGCCGGGCATGGACGGTGTCGCGTTCTGCCGCGAATTCCGCCGGATGCCGCGCGAGAGCTACGGGTATTTCATCCTGCTGACCTCGAAGAGCGACAAGGACGATATCGCCCATGGCCTCGACGCCGGCGCCGACGATTTCCTGACGAAGCCGGTCAACCCGGGCGAGTTGCGCGCGCGCATCTCGGCGGGTGCGCGTATCCTGCGCATGGAGCGCGAACTGACCGAGAAAAACCGGCTGCTCGGCTCCACGCTCGGAGAACTCCAGACGGTCTACGGTTCGCTCAAGACCGACCTGGTCGAGGCGCGCAAACTCCAGCAGTCCCTGGTCAGCGAACGCTACCGCGACTTCGGTCGCGCCGAGGTTGCGCTGATGCTGCAGTCCAGCGGCGATGTCGGCGGCGACCTCGTCGGGTTCTTCCCGATCGGTGAGCGGCGGATCGGGTTGTTCGGCATAGACGTCTCCGGCCATGGCATAAGCTCCGCTCTATTGACCGCGCGGCTTTCAGGCTTCCTTTCGTCGGCAGTGCCCGAACAGAACGTGGCGCTCAAACGCTTGTCCTCGGGGCTTTTCGTCCCGCGCCCGCCGGCCGAGGTGACCCGTGAACTCAACCAGCTTTTCCTGGATGAGCTGCGCACGGAACTCTACTTCACGCTTCTGCTGGCCGATGTTGATCTCGTGACAGGCCGGGTTTGCATGGCGCAGGCCGGGCATCCGCATCCGCTGGTCCTGCGCGCGGGCGGACAGGTCGAATCAGTCGGCCCCGGCGGGCTTCCTGTCGGGCTGGTAGACGGCGCGCGTTATGACCACTTCGAAGTATGCCTCAACAGCGGGGATGCCTTGCTGATCCATTCCGACGGCCTGACGGATTGCACCGATCCTCAGGGCCGACAAATGGGCGAGGCCGGGCTGGAACGCCTTGTCGGCAGTCTGGCGGGGCTGCCGCCGCGTCAGTTCCTCGATACGCTCTTGTGGCAAATCGCGGATTTCGCGGGTGGGCGCGACATGCCCGATGATGCCTCTGCCGCGCTTCTGGCGTTCAGGTGACGCACCCGAACCGTGCCGCGAAATGCCGGTCGCCGGCATTGCCCAGCGAGGATGCCGCCCTTGCGGGCGCCATCCAAAGCGCGCTGTGGCCCGGCTCGGTCGGCGCATGCAGAGGCCGTACCGGACGTGCGAGGTATACGATGCACAGTTTCTCGGCCCAGAGATCGTATTCGGGCATGTAGGCAAACCGCCGGAAGCTGCCCAGCCGGCGCGGCGCGGCGATCTTCCAGCCGGTTTCCTCGAGCACCTCGCGGTGAAGCGCCTGCACCGGCGCTTCGCCCGGGTCGATTCCGCCACCGGGAAGCTGAACCTCCGGGTGCGGGTGGCTCTGGCGGGTCAAAAGCAGGCGGCCCGCCCGCGGCAGGATGGCATAGACGCCCGGCCGCCGCCTGTAATCGCGCCCCTTCGCGGGTGGTGTTCCGAAACGCGGGATCATCGGCCCGTCCCTTTGCCAAGCGGTCAAGCACCATGTATAGGGCGCGTAGGGTAAATCGAGCGCGCAAGGAACCCCCGCCATGACAATCGGACAGAAACTCGCTTGGGACGACACGGTGCTGCCGTTTCAGCTCGACCGCGCGGACATTCGCGGGCGCGTGGCGCGCCTTGATACCGTGCTGGGCGGGGTTCTCAAGCAGCACGACTATCCCGAGCCGGTGGAAGCGCTGGTTGCCGAAATGGCGTTGCTGACCGCCCTGATCGGCCAGACGATCAAGCTGCGCTGGAAGCTGTCGTTGCAGGTTCAGACGCGCGGTGCCGTGCGTCTTATCGCGACCGATTACTACAGCCCCTCGAAGGAAGGCGAACCGGCATGGATTCGTGCCTACGCCGGGTTCGATGCCGATCGTCTGACCGCGGGGCGCGGGTTCGACCAGCTCGGAGAGGGGTATTTCGCGATCACGATCGACCAGGGCGAGGGCACGACCCCCTATCAGGGATTAACCCCGATCACTGGCGACAGCCTTGCAGCCTGCGCCGAGACCTATTTCGCGCAGTCCGAGCAATTGCCGACCCGCTTCGCGCTTGGCTACGGCAAATCGGCCGAGCCGGGCCGCCCGGCGGCCTGGCGCGGCGGCGGCGTGATGCTGCAACATCTGCCCGAGGCGCCGCCCCGCGCGACGGGCGGGGGATCCGGAGACCAGGGCCTGCTGAGGCCCGAGGATATCGTCGAAGGCGAGGAAGCCGAGAACTGGAACCGGGCGAACACCTTGCTGGACACCGTGGACGAACTGGAGCTCATCGGCCCCAACGTTTCGCCGACTGACCTGCTGGTGCGCCTGTTCCACGAGGAAACGCCCCGCGTCTTCGAGATCCAGCCGATCCGGTTCGGCTGCACCTGCTCCGAGGACCGCGTCCGGCGCAGCCTGTCGGCCTATGGCCCCGAGGACATCGCAGAGATGACAACCGAGGACGGCCGGGTGACTGCGGATTGCCAGTTTTGTGGGGCGCATTACGATCTCGACCCCGAAACGCTGGGCACGGGCCCGGTCGCACCGGATCAGGATGGCGATGCCGAGTGATCCGCTTGACCCGGTGCGCGCCGCGTTGGCCAACCCCGGCGTCGGCTCGTCCGATTTCGATCTCAACCCGGATACGGTTCTTGCACCCGGCCGCCGGTTGCGGCCGGCCGGGGTTCTGCTGGGGGTGCTGAACGGGGACGGTGCCCCGCGTCTGATCTTGACGAAACGCTCCTCGGCTCTGAAGCATCACCCCGGCCAGATTGCCTTTCCCGGCGGAAAGCAGGATCCGGGCGACCCGGATGTCACCGCCGCCGCGCTGCGCGAGGCGCATGAGGAGGTCGGGCTCGACCCCGCCAACGTCGAGGTTCTGGGATGCCTGCCCACCCATGAAACCGTGACGGCCTTCGACGTGACACCGGTGGTGGCGCGCGTGCGGCACCCGTTCGAATTCCGGCCGGAGGCAGGCGAGGTGGAGGAAGTTTTCACCGTGCCGCTGACCCATGTCCTGACGCCCGGCAATTTTCGCGTTGAGGCGCGGAGGTGGCGGGGCAGTTGGCGGCGCTACTACACGGTGCCGTTCGGGCCGTATTACATCTGGGGGGCAACCGCGCGAATCCTGCGCGCCATCGCAGAGGCGGCGGGCCAGCGATGAGGATCTCGGGCGACTGGATCGCGGCCGAGGAAACCCAGGCCGTCTGCCGCGCGCTGACAGATGCCGGGTTTCAGGCGCTGTTCGTGGGGGGGTGCGTGCGTAACGCGCTTCTGGACGTGCGGGTGGACGACATCGACATCGCGACGGACGCGCACCCGGAAACCGTGATGGACCTCGCCCGGGCCGCAGGCATGAAGCCGGTGCCCACCGGGATCGATCACGGCACCGTCACGGTCGTGTCGCAACATGTGCCGCACGAGGTCACGACCTTCCGCGAGGATGTCGAGACCTTCGGCCGGCACGCGGTCGTGGCCTATGCCACCGATGTGCGCGAAGATGCGCGCCGGCGCGATTTCACGATGAACGCACTATATGCGCGGCCGGACGGCGAAATCGTCGATCCGCTTGGCGGCTTGCCGGACCTCCTGGCGCGGCGGGTTCGGTTCATCGAGGACCCCTATCAGCGCATCCGCGAGGACTATTTGCGCATCCTGCGGTTCTTCCGGTTCCATGCCCGCTACGGTGATCCGGCAGGCGGGCTCGATCCCGAGGGGCTGGCGGCGGCCGCCGACCTGGCCGATGGCCTGTCGGCGCTTTCGCGTGAACGGATCGGTCACGAGATGCGCAAGCTTCTGGCCGCGCCCGACCCGGCGCCATCGGTTGCGGCGATGCGGCAGGCCGGCGTGCTGGCCCGGATCCTTCCGGGGGCGCACGACCGTGCGCTTGGCCCCCTTGTTCACCTTGAACGGCAATGGAGCGCGGACCCCGAATGCATCCGGCGTCTGGCCGCGCTGGGCGGCGACGAGACTGCCGATCTACTGCGGCTGAGCAAGGCAGAAGCCCGGCGGCTGGACATCTTGCGCACGCAGGCTACCGCTTCGACACCGCCGCACGAACTCGGGTACCGATTCGGGGTCGAGGCCGGGCGTGACATCCTGCTGTTGCGTGCGGCGTTCCTTGAGCAAGCACTGCCCGAGGGGGCGCAATCGGCGCTGGAGAAGGGGGCAACGGCGGTTTTTCCGTTGGAAGCGCGCGACTTGATGCCCGATTATCAAGGCCCGTCGCTCGGCGCGCGGCTGCAGGAGCTCGAGCAACGGTGGATCGAGTCCCGGTTTTCCCTTGGTCGTGAGGTGCTGTTGGCGTCGGACGACGGGCAGAGTTGACGGGGGCGGCGTGACCTACGTGATCGAGCGGCTGGGACACCTTGGCGACGGCATTGCCGACGGTCCCGTCTATGCACCCCGCACCCTGCCCGGCGAAGTGGTCACTGGCACGCTGGACGGTGACACGTTGCGGGACATCCGCATCGAAACGCCCTCGGCGAACCGGGTGCGCCCGCCGTGCCGGCATTTCGGTGCATGCGGGGCATGCCAGCTGCAACATGCCGCCGACGATTTCGTGGAAAACTGGAAACGGAAGGTCGTGGAAACCGCGCTCGAGGCGCAGGGCCTGTCGGCGGACGTGGGCCCGGTCGTCACCTCGCCGCCCGGAAGCCGCCGGCGTGCCACCCTGGCCGCGCGGCGTACCAAACGGGGCGCCCTGGTCGGGTTCCACGGCCGCAGTTCCGATACCATCACGGAAATCCCCGACTGTCAGTTGCTGCATCCCCGGCTGATGGCCGCGGTGCCCGCGGCGCGCGATCTCGCGGTGACCGGGGGCAGTCGCAAGGGCAACCTGGCCGTAGCCGTGACGGAGACCCTCAACGGGCCCGACATTCTCGTGCGTGGTGGAAAGCCGCTGAATGGCCCGCTGCGTGCGGCGCTCGGGGATCTGGCCCGCCGCCACGACCTGGCGCGCCTGTCATGGGAAGACGAGGTGATTGCCCTGCGGCTGCCGCCGGAGCAACAGTTCGGTCCAGCACGGGTGGTGCCGCCGCCCGGCGCCTTCCTGCAGGCCACCGCCGAGGGCGAGGCGGCGTTGCGTTCGGAGGTCTTGCGAATCACGCACGGCGCCGGCCGGATCGTGGACCTTTTCGCCGGCTGCGGAACGTTTTCCCTGCCGCTGGCACAGTATGCCCCCGTTCACGCCGTCGAGGCGGACGCGGCGATGGTCGCGGCCCTCGATGCCGGCTGGCGCCATGCACAGGGACTCAAGCCCGTCACGCACGCCGCTCGCGACCTGTTCCGTGACCCGCTTGAACCGGCGGAGCTTGCAGGGTTCGAGGCGGCCGTGATCGACCCGCCCCGTGCGGGTGCACACGCCCAGATCGGGCGGCTGGCCGATTCCGGCATACAGAGAATCGCACATGTCTCCTGCAACCCGGTGACCTTTGCCCGCGATGCCCGGACACTGGTGCGCGCCGGCTATGTGATGGGGCCTGTGCGCGTGATCGACCAGTTCCGGTGGTCGGCGCATGTCGAACTTGTCGCGGAGTTTCGCCGCGAGCCCGTGTGAGCGCGATTTGCTCTACGCAGTGCGCGGCTTTCGCTGTAGAAACGAGAATCGGGGGGCAGGATGACGGGTGATTTGCAATGCGCGCTTTCAGGAGTGTCGCCCTTCTGGTGATGTTGGCTGCACTGGCCGGGTGCAGTTCGAAGTTCAAGACGTATAACGGGCCCGAGGTCACGCGTATTGTCGTGAACAAGGACGCGCGCGAGATGCACCTTTTGCATCACGACGTGGTTCTGGAGAGCTACGACATCGGGCTGGGCTTCGCACCCAACGGGCACAAGGGTTTCGAGGGCGACGGCCGCACGCCCGAGGGCGACTACGTGATCGATCGCCGCAACCCGAACAGCGAATTCCACCTGTCGATCGGGATATCCTATCCCGACGAGGAGGACATCGCGCGCGCGCTCGAGGCCGGCCGGGATCCGGGCGGTGACATCTTCATCCACGGGCGGCCGTTCAAGTACTGGGGGAACGGCCCGGACTGGACGGCCGGGTGCATCTCGGTCAGCAACCGCGAGATCGAGGACATCTACGCGATGGTTCGCAACGGAACGCCGATCACGATCCGGCCGTGACCCGCGCCGGGGCGCCCATGACCAGCGTCCACCAGATCTTGCCGTTGTTTTCCTGGTGCCATGCAAAGCCCATTTCGCGCGCGTCCGGCGCAAGGATGACTTCGCGCGTGCCGGGTTTGTCCATCCAGGCGGCGAGGGTTTCGAGCTCGGTCTCGTAGGTTTCGGAAATATTCTCGCCGATGAGCCGTCCCTCGTATCCCGCGCGGCGCGCGCGGTCGATCGGCGAGGAGCCGTCGGAGCCGAAGTGCCACGGGCGGTTCTGCACCGACATGTCGCGAGCGTGGGTCGCGGCCGCGGCGTTCAGGCGCGGATCGAGCTCCACGGGGCCGTGGCCGGCCGCCTTGCGCAGGGTATTCACGGAATCCAGCAGCCGGAACTGGACCTTGGAGGTCTCGCCGGGCCGGATCCTGTAGACCTTGGGCAGCGGCTTGCCATCGGCTCCCATCTGCGGTTGGGCAGGTTGCGAGCTGCAGGCGGACAGTGCCAACGCTGCGGCGAGGAAAAGAACGGCGATGCGCACCATGGATACGACCCAAGACAATCCGGTTTTCATGTCTCTAGCGCGCCCCGACCGGCGATTCAAACCCGCAAAGCGGAAACATGCATGGCACACAGCGGTTTGAATTGCGGCTGAGGCTTTCCGGCCATATATTTCCCGCATAGATCACTGGCTTTGGATTGCGGAGAAGCAGAATGGCAAGGCGAAGGATCCCCAACCTGGACCGGCGCGCGTTCGTGGCCGGAACGGCGGCCATGCTGGGTGCGCCCGCGGTCGCGGCGGAACGGGCCGAACGCAATGAAGACGAAAAGGTGCGCCGCAACGTTTCGAGTTTCCGAACCCTCGACTGGAAGCCCTATTTCACGTCGCTTCGCAACGGTGCGATCCTTGTGGATACGCGGTCACGCGCCCTTCATTACTGGTCCGAGGACGAATCGGTCTACAAGCTCTACCCGACGAGCGTTCCGTTGTCCGAAGAGCTGACACGACGCGGCCGCACACGCGTGGTGCGCAAGGTCGAAGGGCCCGACTGGCGCCCGACACCCTCGATGCTCGAACGCAACCCGGACTGGCCGAAATACGTCCCGCCGGGCCCTGACAACCCGCTGGGCACGCATGCGCTGTACCTGAGCTGGACCTATTACCGGATTCACGGAACGCATGACACGCGCAAGATCGGGCGTCGATCCTCCAACGGTTGCATCGGCCTTTACAACGAACACATCGCCGAACTCTTCGCGTTGACCAAGGTTGGCACGCAGGTGTTGCTTATTTGACGAAAGCGGGGCCATTTTTCGCCGCGGCGCGTCAAGTTGCATTTGCAATCGTCGGGGATTGCTGATTACAAAAAATCCTACGAGGTAAGTCTTGGTGCCTGGTGTCGACCTGACCGACAGCAGGCGAATATCTGGAGGATACAATGAAGAAACTCGTTCTCGCTGCTGCCCTGACCGCCGCCGCTTCGACCGCAACCGCCGGCACCATGGAAGAGCCGGTAGTCGAGGCCCCCGTGGTCGTCGAGGAGACCCAGGCCAGCTCGTCCGCAGCCGGCATCTGGATCCCGCTGGTTCTGCTGGCGATCGTCGCTGCTGCCGCTGCCGACTGATAGCGTTCGAACATTCCCGGGAAAGGCGGTGGCGCAGCCACCGCCTTTTTCTTTTGCGGGTTCGCCATTGCTGAAAACCTGATGTTAGCCGACCCAGCCCTTCAGGTTCTCGTCGATGACGGCCGAAATCACCTTGATGTGCGCCGGCTCGTCGTTGAGGCAGGGAATGTAGGTGAATGATTCTCCGCCCGCTTCCTCGAAGCTCTCCTTGATCTCCTCGTTGATCTCTTCGAGCGTCTCCACGCAATCCGCCGAGAAGGCAGGCGCGATTACCGCGATTCGTTTCTTGTTGTCTTCCTTCGCCAGGCGCGCGACCTCCTCCACGGTGTAGGGGCGCAGCCATTCCTCGGGGCCGAACACGGACTGGAACGTCGTCGTGATATCGGTGTCCTGCCAGCCCAGACGTTCCTTGAGCAGCCGCGTCGTCTTCTGGCACTGGCAGTGATAGGGATCACCCTGCATGAGGTAGCGCTTCGGCATGCCGTGGTAGGAGACCACGAGGATATCCGGCCTGGTCTCGAGCTGGGCGTAGGCACGCTCGACCGACTCGGCCAGCGCCTCGATGTAGAGCGGGTGCTCGAAATACGGTTCGATCGTCCGCGCAGCGGGCTGCCACGGTTCTTCCATCAGCGCACGGAAGAACTGGTCGTTCGCGGTGCCCGAGGTCGCGCCGGCATAGTGCGGGTAGAGCGGCACGAAAAGGATCCGGCGACACCCCGCGTCGACCATGGCACGGACCTTGGATTTCGTCGACGGATTGCCGTAGCGCATGCAGTAGTCGACCATGACATCGTCGCCGTGGCGTGCGCGCATCTCCTCGGCGATCTTCCCGGTCTGGTCCTTGGTAATGGTCATCAGGGGGCTTTCGCCCTTGTCCTCGTTCCAGATCGACTTGTAGGCCTCGCCGCTGGAAAACGGCCGCTTGGTCAGGATGACGAGCTGCAGCAGCGGCTGCCATTTCCACGGCGCATAGTCGATGACGCGACGGTCCGACAGGAACTCGTTGAGATAGCGCCGCATCGACCAGTAATCGTAATTGTCCGGCGTGCCGAGGTTGGCCAGCAGGATGCCCGTCTTCTGCTTCGGGATGGCGGGGTGATCCGCGGGGGCGTGTTCGGGGCGTTCCGAAATCGGCTGGGCGTCGAGCATGACCATCGGCTCCGTTTTCCTGTGCGTGCCTCGCGTGACATAAAGAGAATGGTCGCGGCGTCAATCTTTGACGGGATGTTCCCGGGTCCCGAGGGCGTCGGACAGGCGGGCCCGCGCGCTGCCGGGGCGCAGCGGCTGCGGCTGATCCGCGTGCGGGCTCCATCCGGCAAGAAATATCAACTCGAAGGTGGCGGGCGCGCGTCCCGAGGCGTCACCGAAAGTGGAGACATACGTCTCGGAGGCCCGGTCGAACAGCGCGCGGGCGGCCGGCGCGCGATGCCGGGCCGCCAGAGCGTTCGTTTCGCCCATCGCGCGGAGATCGTGCATGAGATGTCGCGGCGATGGATAGCTCACCGTCAGCGGCACGCTGTCGGCAACGGGCAGGGCAAAACCCGCCCGCTGCAGCAGGGCGCCGAGATCTCGGATTTCACCCATGGGCGCGATGCGTGGTGACAGCCCGCCTGTCAACGCCACCTCCGCATCCGCCAGAGAGCTGCGAAGTTCGTGCAGCGTGGTCCCCCCGAAGAACGCTGCCATGAAGAAACCGTCGGGCACGAGCGCGCGGCGTGCCTGGATGAGCTGGCCGACGGGGTCATCCGCCCAATGCAGCGCCATCGCGTGTATCACGAGGTCATGCGCGGCCGGCGCGAGGTCCAGCGTTTCCGAATCGCCGGTGACGATGGCGTCGGGAATGACACCGGACCAGAAGTCCGGAAACCCCGTCACGATGGCCGGCTTGGTAAATGATTTCTTAATGAAGGCGAGGCGATCCTGCATCTCGTCACGCGCGGCCTCATGCAGGAAAAGCGCCGGGTCGCGTGCGGCGCGGCGGCGGTGTGCCTTGAGTGCGGTGCGGTCGGTCAGTCGGGTCGGCGCGGACATGGGCGGGACGATAGGCGATGACGGAAGCATTTCAAACCGCGCTGCGGCTGGTTTTCCCGCCGCGTTGCCTTCTGTGCGGCGCGCAGGTCGACAGTGACTTCGGGCTTTGCGGCCCCTGCTGGCGCGACACCCCCTTCATTGCCGGGCTGACCTGCGACGCCTGCGGCTGCCCGCTGCCCGGTGAGCCCGGGGTGGAGCGCGAACTGTGCGATGCATGCCTTGCCAACGCCCTGCCGTGGTCACGCGGGCGTGCCGCGTTGATCTACCGCGACAACGGACGCCGGATCGTCCTCGCGCTGAAGCATGGCGACCGGCACGATATCGTGCGGCCGGCAAGCCTTTGGATGGCGCAGGCCGCAAAGCCGCTTCTGGCAGACGGCATGATCGTCGCGCCGGTGCCGCTGCACTGGTCGCGGATGATGCGTCGGCGGTTCAACCAGGCGGCGCTTCTGGGGGCGGCAGTCGCACGGCGCACGCGGTGCCCCTGGTGCCCCGATCTGCTGGTGCGGCACCGGCGCACGGCCAAGCTGGACGGGCTTGGCGTGGCGGCACGCCACGAGACGCTGACGGGGGCCATCGCGGTGCACCGGCGCCGGGCGGATCGTGTCGGTGGCCGACCCGTTCTTCTGGTAGACGACGTGATGACCTCGGGCGCGACCCTGTCGGCTGCCGCGCAGGCCTTGTTGGCCAGGGGTGCGACGGATGTTCGTATCCTGACTCTGGCGCGTGTCGTGAAGGATGACTAGGTTGGCCGCATCCGGACACGAGGAACGAACGCCACATGCAACAGGTCGAGATCTACACCTCTCCCTTCTGCGGGTTCTGCATCGCGGCCAAGCGGCTGCTGAAGAAAAAGGGCGTGAGCTTCGAAGAAATCAACGTCCTGACGAATCCCGCGCGCAAGCCCGAAATGATCGAACGTGCGGGCGGCAAGCGCACGGTGCCGCAGATCTTCGTGGGTGGACGCCACGTTGGCGGGTGTGACGAGCTTTATGCGCTCGATCGGTCCGGCAAGCTCGACCCGTTGCTCGAAGGGTAACGGGAATGCGCACGGCCCTCGTCCAGTTCACCGGCAGCGACGACCCGGCCGACAATCTCGCGCGGCTGGGGCCGATGATCGATGACGCGGCAGCCGCCGGGGCGGGTTTCGTGCTGACACCGGAGGTGTCGAATTGCATTTCCGGCAGCCGGACCCGGCAGGAGGCGGTACTTGTCCACGAAAGGGATGATCCTGTTCTGAACGCCCTGCGGGACCAGGCCGCGCGGCTGGGGATCTGGCTTCTGGCCGGCTCCGTCGCGGTAAAGACCCAAGACCCGGACGGTCGATATGCCAACCGGTCTGTTCTGGTCGGTCCCGACGGCGCGGTCGCCGCCCGCTACGACAAGATCCACATGTTCGACGTTGCCGTGACCGAAACGGAAACCTATCGCGAATCGCGGGCCTACCGTCCCGGCACGCGCGCCGTGCTGGCACAGACGCCGTTCGCCCGAATCGGATTGACGGTTTGCTATGATGTCCGCTTTCCCCACCTTTACCGGCGCCTCGCGCAGGCCGGGGCGCAGGTGCTTACGGTGCCCTCGGCGTTTTCGCCGGTCACGGGGGCGATGCACTGGGCGCCGCTCTTGCGGGCGCGCGCGATCGAGACCGGGTGTTTCGTCCTTGCGCCGGCGCAGACCGGCACGCATCCTGCAACACGCGGGCGGCAGCGCGAGACGTGGGGCCATGCTCTGGCCGTCTCGCCGTGGGGCGAGATTCTGGCGGATGCCGGCACGGGTCCTGGGCTTGCCCATGTCGATCTGGACATGGCAGCGGTCGAGGATGCCCGCCGGCGCGTGCCGTCACTGAACAGCAACCCGGAATTCGATGGCCCGGAATGAATGACGAAACCCACAATGCCCTGGCTGTCGCGCTGTTCAGCGAGATCCTGACCAACGATCAGATGATCCGAAGCCGGCTGAGTCGGGTCCTGCCGAAGGGCATGGAGATTTCGCATTTCTCGGTGCTCAACCACCTGGCACACTCGGGAGAGGAACGCTCGCCCGCGCAACTGGCGCGCAGTTTCCATGTCACCCGCGGCGCCATGACCAACACGCTGGGCAAGCTGGAATGGGCAGGGTATGTCCACATCCGCCCCGACTGGGACGATGCGCGCCGCAAGAAGGTCGCGATCAGCCCGGCGGGACGCCAGGCGCGTGATTCGGCGATCTCGGCGATCACGCCGGTGATCACCGAGATGGTCGGCGAACTGGGCGCGGCCAAGGTGCGGGCCGCGCTTCCAGTGCTGCGCGAACTGCGCGCGAAGCTGGAAGACGACCGCTGAGGCGTCACGCGGGCCGGACGCTCGTGGTGACGTAATTCACGCTGAGATCGCGGGCAGACAACGACCAGGACCACCTGGCGGGGTTGAAGACGAAGCCCTTGCGGTCGACGGGCTCCAGCCCCGCGCCTTCGAGCAGCGCGTAAAGCTCGTCGGGGGTGATGAACTTGCGCCATTCGTGGGTGCCCTTGGGCAGCCAGCGCATCACGTATTCCGCGCCCACGATGGCCATGGCGTAGCTCTTTGCATTGCGGTTGATCGTCGAGCAGATGTGCAGACCGCCCGGGTTCAGGAGCGCGCGGCAGGCGGCAAGGTAGGCCGCCGGGTCCGCGACGTGCTCGACCACCTCCATGTTGAGGACCACGTCGAACCGTTCCCCGGTCTCGACCAGCGCCTCGGCGGTCGTGTGGCGGTAGTCGATCTTCAGCCCGGACTGTTCCGCGTGAAGCTGGGCAACGGGAATGTTGCGCTCGGCCGCATCGACGCCCACAACGGTGGCACCCAGACGGGCCATCGGTTCGCAAAGCAGCCCGCCGCCGCAGCCGATGTCCAGAATCCGCAGCCCCTTGAAGGGGTCTTGCGCGGAAAGGTCGCGATCGAACTCGGCCGCGATCTGTCCCGTGATGTAATCCAACCGGCAGGGGTTGAGCATGTGCAGCGGCTTGAACTTGCCATTCGGGTCCCACCACTCGGCGGCCATGGCCTCGAACTTGGCGATTTCCGCGGAGTCGACGGTGCTCTGGGCGGCTTGCATTCTGCTCTCCATGTGCTCATCTGGTCGCAAGTCTATATAGGACGGTCATGGACAAATTCCCGAGCCAAAAAAGCGCAGTCCAGTATCTCTTTGCGCCGCTGGAACCGTTCGACCGGCGGATGCTGGACGTGGGCGACGGCCACCAGATCTACGTCGAGCAGTGCGGACGGCGCGACGGCATCCCGGTTGTCGTGTTGCATGGCGGCCCGGGGGGCGGGTGCAGCCCGGCGATGCGCCGCTATTTCGATCCCGACATATATCGCATCGTGCTTTTCGACCAGCGCGGTTGCGGTCGGTCGAAACCACATGCCGAGGTCTCGGGCAACACCACCTGGCACCTCGTGGCGGATATCGAGCAAATCCGCGAGACCCTAGGCATCGACAGGTGGGTCGTGTTCGGCGGCAGCTGGGGCGCGACGCTGGCGCTGATCTATGGACAGGAACATCCCGACCGGGTCATGCATCTTGTGCTGCGCGGCGTCTTCCTGATGACGCAACCGGAGCTCGACTGGTTCTACGGCGGCGGTGTTGCAAGGTTCTGGCCGGACACCTGGGCGCGGTTCCAGGAACCGATCCCCGAGGCGGAGCGTGGCGACATGATCGCGGCCTATCACCGGCGGCTGTTCTCGGGTGACCGCGCGCAGGAGATCACCTTTGCCAAGCCCTGGTCGGCCTGGGAAAACGCGCTGGCGACGGTGCATTCAACCGGCGTGGGCGGCGACAGCCCGGCCGATTACGCCCGAGCCTTCGCCCGGCTGGAAAACCATTACTTCATCAACGCGGGCTTTCTCGACGAGGAGGATCATATTCTCGGCCGGATGGACAGGCTGGCCGATGTGCCGGGGACAATCGTCCAGGGCCGCTACGACATGATCTGCCCGCCCGCCTCGGCCCACCGGTTGGCGCAGTCGTGGCCCGGGGCGGACCTGCGGATGATTCCCGTCGCGGGCCACGCGCTTTCCGAACCCGGCATCAGCCGCGAACTTGTCGAGGCGATGAAACGGTTGTCCCGCCTCTGAGAAGAAAGACAGGTTTTTGTTCGCATGCGGCCGCACCGCCCCTTGCAGATTCGGGCCCCGACGCGTATATCACGCACAACAGCGGCGCGACCGGGTCCAAACCGGCCGCTCCACCGGTGAGACATGACGGGCCGCGTGCCCGTTTTTTTGTGTTCGGATGAATCATGAGCCACGACCTGGTTGCCAAGACCCCGCTCGACCGCCGCCTGGCCGAGATCATCGCCCCGGTGATCGAGGACATGGGTTTCGATCTCGTTCGCGTGCGGATGCAGGGTGGCAAGACGCACACGCTTCAGATCATGGCCGAGAAGCCCGGCGGCGGCATCGAGGTGGACGATTGTGCGGAGATCTCGAATGCTGTCAGCGCCGTCCTCGACGTCGAGGACCCGGTCGAGGACACCTACACGCTGGAGGTCTCCAGCCCCGGCATAGACCGGCCGCTCACGCGGCTGAAGGATTTCGACGACTTCGAAGGATACGAGGCGAAGCTGGAGACCAGCGAACTGATCGACGGACGCAAGCGGTTCAAGGGCGTGCTGGCCGGTACTGACGGTCCGGAGGTTCTGATCAACGTTGCAGAGGGCACGATCGGGCTGCAGTTCGACTGGCTCAGCGACGCCAAGCTCGTGCTTACCGATGAGCTGATCAAGGAAATGCTGCGCCAGCGCAAGGCGGCCGGGGCCCTGCGGGAAGACGCATTCGACGACATAGAAACGGAACCCGGTTCCCAGGAGGACTGAACAATGGCGATCACCTCTGCCAACCAGCTTGAACTTCTGCAGACCGCCGAGGCGGTGGCGCGCGAAAAGATGATCGACCCCGCGCTGGTGGTCGAGGCGATGGAGGACAGCCTCGCCCGGGCCGCCAAGAGCCGCTACGGCTCCGAGATGGACATCCGCGTCTCGATCGACCGCAAGACGGGCCGGGCGACCTTCACCCGCGTGCGCACCGTCGTCGAGGACGACGAGCTGGAAAACCACCAGGCCGAGATGACGGTCGAGCAGGCCAAGCAGTACATGGACGACCCGAAGGTCGGTGACGAGTACGTCGAGGAAGTCCCCCCCGTCGACATGGGCAGGATCGCCGCGCAGTCAGCCAAGCAGGTCATCCTGCAGAAGGTGCGCGAAGCCGAGCGCGACCGCCAGTACGAGGAGTTCAAGGACCGCATCGGCACGATCATCAACGGTGTCGTCAAGCGCGAGGAATACGGCAACGTCATCGTCGACGTCGGCCGCGGCGAGGCGATCCTGCGTCGCAACGAGAAGATCGGCCGCGAAAGCTATCGCCCGAACGACCGTATCCGCTGCTACATCAAGGACGTCCGGCGCGAGGCGCGCGGCCCGCAGATCTTCCTGAGCCGCACCGCACCGGAGTTCATGGCCGAGTTGTTCAAGATGGAGGTGCCCGAGATCTACGACGGCATCATCGAGATCAAGGCGGTCGCGCGCGACCCGGGCAGCCGCGCGAAGATCGGCGTCGTCTCCTACGACGGCTCCATAGATCCGGTCGGCGCCTGCGTGGGCATGCGCGGCAGCCGCGTGCAGGCCGTGGTCAACGAGCTTCAGGGCGAAAAGATCGACATCATCCCGTGGAACGAGGACCAGCCGACGTTCCTGGTGAATGCGCTGCAGCCGGCCGAGGTGTCCAAGGTGGTGCTCGACGAAGAGGCCGAGCGCATCGAGGTCGTCGTCCCCGACGATCAGCTCAGCCTGGCGATCGGGCGCCGCGGGCAGAACGTGCGCCTGGCCAGCCAGCTCACCGGTCTCGACATCGACATCATGACCGAAACCGAGGATTCCGAGAAGCGCCAGAAAGAGTTCGAGGAGCGCACGAAGCTGTTCATGGACACGCTCGACCTCGACGAGTTCTTTGCGCAGCTTCTGGTCTCCGAAGGGTTCACCAACCTCGAGGAGGTCGCCTATGTCGACCTCGACGAACTGCTGGTGATCGACGGTGTCGACGAGGACACCGCCAACGAGCTCCAGGCCCGCGCGCGCGACGTGCTCGAGGCGCAGGCGCGCGAGGCGCTGGAGACGGCGCGCGAACTTGGGGTCGAGGACAGCCTGGTTGAATTCGAGGGCCTGACGCCCCAGATGATTCAGGCGCTGGCCGAGGACGGCATCAAGACGCTGGAAGATTTCGCGACCTGCGCGGACTGGGAACTCGCCGGCGGCTGGACGACCGTCGATGGTGAGCGCGTCAAGGATGACGGGATCCTGGAACCCTTCGACGTTTCGCTGCGGGAAGCCCAGGATCTTGTGATGTCGGCCCGTGTCATGCTGGGATGGGTCGATCCCTCCGAGCTGGAGGCCGAGGCTGCGGAAGACGGCGAAGCCACCGCCGAGGAGGCTGAAGCCTGATCGCCGACGCCGGGAGTCATAGCATGAGCCGCGGTGGCCGCACGAAGGATCGCAGTACCGGTCCCGAACGCAAGTGCATCGCCACCGGCGATGCCCGGCCGAAGACGGGGCTGATCCGGTTCGTCGTTGCGCCCGACGGCCGGATCGCCCCGGATCTCGCCGAGAAGCTGCCGGGGCGGGGAATCTGGGTTTCGGCCGACCGGGCCGCGATCGATCGGGCGGTGACCAAGGGCCTGTTCGCGCGGGCGGCGCGCCAGAAGGTCGAGGCGCCCGCCGACCTGGCCGACCGGGTCGAGGCGCAGCTCGCGCGGCGCGTCGTCGAGTTGATCAGCCTCGCGCGCAAGAGCGGCGAGGCCGTCGCCGGCTACGAGAAGGTCAAGGCCTTCCTCGATACGGACGCGGCGCAGGTGCTGATTCAGGCCTCGGACGGATCGGCGCGGGGAAAATCGAAGCTGAGCACGCCGTACCGGGGCCGTTTCATCGGTTGGCTGACGGCAGCGGAGCTCGGCCGGGCCTTCGGGCGGACCACCGCGGTGCATGCGGCACTGGGTGCTGGCGGTTTGGCCCAACGTGTTGTAGAGGAGGCGGCAAGGTTGCAAGGCCTGCGCGTCTCGGACGGCGGGACGACCCGCCGGAAAGGAAGTAGAACCAGATGAGCGACAACGACGGAAAGAAGACTTTGGGTGTGCGTGGCGGTCCTCGCTCGGGGAACGTGAAGCAGAGCTTCAGCCACGGGCGGACCAAGAACGTCGTGGTGGAGACCAAGCGCAAGCGTGTCGTCAAGCCCAAGCCCGGTACGGGGCAGGGCCAGGGACAGGCGTCGCAGGGCAAATCCGCGGCGTCGTCGTCGGACTCGTCGAAGCGCCCGGCCGGGATCTCGGATGCCGAGATGGAGCGCCGGATGAAGGCGCTCCAGGCCGCCAAGGCCCGCGAGGCCGAGGAAGCCGAGCGTCGCGCCGAGGAAGAGCGCCAGCGCGAGCAGGAGCGCCAGCGCCGCCGCGAAGAGGCCGAGGCGCGCGAACGCGAGCAGCGCGAGGCCGAGGAACGTGCAAAAGCCAAGGCCGAGGAAGAAGAGCGCCGCAAGCGCGAGGCCGAAGCCTCCGCGCAGGAACCGCAGCAATCCGAAACCCAGAAACCCGCCCCGACCAAGCCGGCGCCCGCGCGCAAGCAGGAGAAGGAGCGCGACCAGAACCGCGGCAAAGGCAAGGGAAAGGGTGGCGACGGTCGCCGTTCGGGCAAGCTGACCCTGAACCAGGCGCTGTCCGGCGGCGAGGGCGGCCGGCAGAAATCGCTGGCCGCGATGAAGCGGAAGCAGGAGCGCGCGCGGCAAAAGGCGATGGGCGGATCCGCCGAGCGTGAGAAGATCGTGCGCGAGGTGCAACTTCCGGAAACGATCGTCGTGTCCGAACTCGCCAACCGCATGGCCGAACGCGTCGGCGACGTCGTCAAGGCGCTGATGCAGAACGGCATGATGGTCACGCAGAACCAATCGATCGACGCCGACACGGCCGAACTCATCATCGAGGAATTCGGCCACAAGGTCGTGCGTGTCTCCGACGCGGACGTCGAGGAGGTCATCGACCAGGTCGAGGACAACCCCGAGGACATGAAGCCGCGTCCGCCCGTCATCACCGTGATGGGCCACGTCGACCACGGCAAGACCTCGCTTCTGGACGCGGTCCGCAATGCCAAGGTCGTGTCGGGCGAAGCCGGCGGCATCACCCAGCATATCGGCGCCTATCAGGTAGAGACCGATGGCGGGTCCACGCTGACCTTCCTCGACACGCCGGGGCACGCCGCCTTCACGTCGATGCGCGCACGGGGCGCGCAGGTCACCGACATCGTGGTGCTGGTCGTCGCGGCCGATGACGCCGTGATGCCGCAGACGGTGGAGGCCATCAACCACGCCAAGGCGGCCGAAGTGCCGATGATCATCGCCATCAACAAGTGCGACAAGCCCGAAGCGAACCCCGACAAGGTGCGCACCGACCTGTTGCAGCACGAGGTCGTGGTCGAATCGATGTCCGGCGACGTTCAGGATGTCGAGGTTTCGGCCCAGTCGGGACAGGGTCTCGACGAGCTTCTGGAATCGATCGCGTTGCAGGCAGAGATCCTTGAACTCAAGGCCAACCCGGACCGCGTTGCCGAAGGGGCCGTGATCGAGGCGCAGCTGGACGTGGGCCGCGGCCCGGTGGCCACCGTCCTGGTGCAGAAGGGCACGCTGAAGCGCGGTGACATCTTTGTCGTGGGCGAACAGTGGGGCAAGGTCCGCGCCCTGATGAACGACCGCGGTGAACGCGTCGAGGAGGCCGGCCCGTCCGTGCCTGTCGAGGTTCTGGGTCTCAACGGCACGCCCGAGGCGGGCGACGTGCTCAACGTCGTCGAGACCGAGGCGCAGGCGCGCGAGATCGCCGAATACCGCCAGGAGGCCGCCAAGGACAAGCGTGCCGCCGCCGGCGCCGCGACAACGCTGGAACAGCTCATGTCGCAGGCCAAGGAGAACGAGAACGTGGCCGAGTTCCCCATCGTGGTGAAGGCCGACGTCCAGGGCTCGGCCGAGGCGATCGTGCAGGCGATGGAGAAGATCGGCAACGATGAGGTGCGCGTGCGCGTGCTTCACTCCGGCGTGGGTGCGATCACGGAATCGGATATCGGCCTTGCCGAAGCCTCGGGCGCCCCGGTGTTCGGCTTCAACGTCCGCGCCAACGCCCCGGCCCGCAGGAGTGCCAACCAGAAGGGGGTCGAGATCCGATATTACTCGGTCATCTACGACCTGGTCGACGACGTGAAGGCGGCCGCCAGCGGTCTGCTGGGCGCGGAGATCCGCGAGAAGTTCATCGGCTATGCGGAGATCAGGGAGGTCTTCAAGGTCTCCGGCGTCGGCAAGGTCGCCGGCTGCCTGGTCACCGAAGGGATCGCGCGGCGCTCGGCCGGTGTGCGCCTGCTGCGGGACGACGTCGTGGTCCACGAGGGCACGCTGAAGACGCTCAAGCGCTTCAAGGACGAGGTAACCGAGGTTCAGTCCGGTCAGGAATGCGGCATGGCGTTCGAGAACTACGAAGACATCCGCAAGGGCGACGTGATCGAGATCTTCGAGCGCGAAGAGGTCACGCGTACGCTCGAATGATCTGGTATCGGTTTTTCGGGAATGCGAAAGGGGCGGCCCGTCGGGTCGCCCCTTTCATCTTGTGGGGTCGGTTCAGGCAGCTTTGGCGACCGGGCGGCCGGCATACACGCGCGGACCCACCCGCACCTGGATCCGGCCATCCGGAAGGGTGCGGACGAATTCGCCCTGCACCG
Source organism: Roseovarius salinarum (assembly GCF_002834145.1). Taxonomy (GTDB): domain Bacteria; phylum Pseudomonadota; class Alphaproteobacteria; order Rhodobacterales; family Rhodobacteraceae; genus Roseovarius; species Roseovarius salinarum. The sequence continues at coordinate 67,263 of NZ_PHNT01000003.1, forward strand.
AGACACAGCTGCCGAGCGTTATTGTTCGAAGCATCGGTCGTTCTCCCGCATCTCTCTCCTGTTCCAGAGATAGGTAGTCTTGGTAAAAATTCGACTAACCGGCGGGTAACCTTTTCGTCATGGGAACGGGACACAGCGCGAAGGCAGTCACAACCAGTCGCGCAGAACAGGGATGAGCGGCAGGTCGGCCGGCGGCATCGGGTAGGATCGCAGATCGGCGACGCGCACCCATTTGAGCGCCTGCCCCTCGCGCGGCTGCGCCGTGCCCTGCCACTTGCGGCAGGCGAAAAGCGGCATCAACAGGTGGAAATCCTCGTAGGCATGGCTGGCGAAACTCAGCGGCGCGAGGCAGCTGTCCCAGGTTTCGATCCCCAGCTCTTCATGCAGTTCGCGGATCAGCGCCGCTTCGGGCGTCTCACCGGGGTCCACCTTGCCGCCGGGAAATTCCCAGAGGCCGGCCATTGTCTTGCCCTCGGGACGCCGGGTGAGAAGGATCCGGCCTTCGGGATCGATCAGCGCCACGGCCGACACGAGAACGATCTTCATGAGCGGTAATCGGCGTTGATATCGATGTAACCGTGGGTAAGATCGCAGGTCCAGACCAGCGCCGTGCCGCCACCAAGGGCAAGGTCCACGTGAATCGTGATTTCACTGTTCTTCATGTAGGCTGCTGCCTCGGTTTCCTTATAATCAGGGCTGACCTGTCCATCACATGCCACGAGCTGGTCGCCGAACCAGATCGCCAGCGAATCCCGGTCGGCGCGGGCACCGGACTTGCCAACCGCCATAACGATACGGCCCCAGTTCGGGTCTTGCCCGGCGATCGCCGTCTTGACCAGCGGCGAATTGGCGATCGCCATGGCGTGGCGGTGCGCGTCGTCATCGCTGGCCGCGCCGGTAACCGAGACCTCGATGAACTTGGTCGCACCCTCACCGTCGCGCACGACCTGATGGGCGAGGTCGAGCATGACGCGGCGCAAACCCTCCATGAAGGCCAGACTGTTGTCCGTTACCCGAATCCCCGACGCCCCGGTCGCGGCCACCAGCAGGGTGTCGGAGGTCGAGGTGTCGCTGTCCACGGTGATGCAGTTGAAGGTCGACGCGTTGAGCACGGAAACCATCGACTGAAGCTGCGGCTGTTCGATCACCGCGTCGGTGAAGATGTAGACCAGCATGGTCGCCATATCCGGCGCGATCATGCCCGAGCCCTTCGCGATCCCGGCGATATGCACCGTCTGACCGTCCACCGTGACGGTGGTGGTCGCCCCCTTCGGAAAAGTGTCCGTTGTCGTGATCGCGCGGGCGGCCTCTTCCATGCCGCCGGGTGCCAGCGCAGCGGCCAGCTCTCCCACCTTTCCCGTGATCCTCTCGTACGGCAGCGCCTCGCCGATCACGCCGGTCGCGCTGGAAAAGACGCGCTCGCCCGGAAGCCGGAGCTGATCGGCGACCGCGCCGGTGATGGCTTGCGTCGCCTGCACGCCCGCACGCCCGGTGAAGGCGTTGGCATTGCCGGAGTTGACGATGATCGCGGCACCGGCGGCGCTGTCGCCGCCGATCTTGGCCTGGCAATCCAGCACCGAGGCGGCACGGGTCGCCGAGCGCGTGAACACCCCCGCCACTGCCGTTCCCGGCGACAGCTTCGCCAGCATGACATCGGGTCGGCCGTGGTAGCGCACGCCGGCCTCCGCCGTCGCAAGGGTCACGCCGCCAACCTTCGGCATCCGGGGAAATGCCGCCGGGGCGAGCGGCGAGACGATAGGGCGCTTGCCCATGTTTACTGCTCCAGAAGCTCGGTGCGGTTGAGCAACGACGGGTCGAATGCGTTCGCCTCCGGGCGGTCGACGTCGGCCGCGTCGGTCAGCTTCTGGACATGTGCGTCGACCGCAGCCTCGCGCAGTTCCTGCTCGATCTCGCCGCGCACCTCCTCGAGTTCCGGCAGGTCCTTCATCCGCGTGTCGTCCAGGCGGATGACGTGCCAGCCGAACTGGGTCTTCACCGGGTCGGACACTTCGCCGGGTTCAAGCGCCATCGCGGCTTCCTCGAAGGATTCGACCATCATGCCCTGGCTGAACCAGCCCAGATCGCCGCCGTTGGACCCCGACGGGCCGGTCGATTTCTCGCGCGCCAGCTCGGCGAAATCGGCGCCGCCGGCCAGGTCCTCGGCGATCGCCTTCGCCTCGTCCTCGGATTCGACGAGGATATGCGCGGCCTTGTACTCGCGCTCGGGTTCCGCGTCGGCGTACTTTTCCTCGAAGGCGGCCGCGACGGCTTCCTCGTCCGTGGCTTCGGCGACGACGTCTTCCAGGGCGTCGCCGGCGATGATGGCGCGGCGCTCGTTCTCGATACGGATCTGCGCGCGCTTCGAGATCTCGCCGTCCGTCGATTGCGCCAGGACGGTCTGTTGCACCAGCTGGTCCAGTATGCCGTTGAACAGGACCTTCGCGGGCAACTGGGCGTATTGCTGCGGCAGGCTGGTGCGCAGAGAGATCATGTGCCCCAGCGTGATCTCGGTGCCGTCCACGGTCGCCACCACGGTTTCGGCCGTGGGGGCATCCTCGGCCGCGGCGGGCAGGCCGAGCGGCGCGACCGCGAGCAGCGAGATGGCCGAGAGGCGTTTGAGGCGATTGAGCATTGCGTGTTCCTTTGCGTTTCCTGCTTGGAGCGTCGCGCGGCGCGTGACGTTGACACTGTCTCGGCGGCCCCTTACATCGCGAAGGCATCACGACAGGGCCGGCCCGCGCCCCTTGTAGGGCTGCAGGTATTGCGGGGCAAGCGATTGCCTTTCACGAACAGGCGAAACACCGGAACGGATGGAACATGCTGGGTATTGGAAATGTCGCCAGGAAGGTCTTCGGCACGAAGAATGACCGCAAGATCAAGGCGACGCGCCCGCTGGTCGCGAAGATCAATGCGCTTGAACCGGAGTACGAGGCCCTCGACGATGCCGGCCTGAAGCAGAAAACCGAAAGCTTCAAGGAACGCCTGGCCAATGGCGAAAGCCTCGACGTGCTTCTGCCCGAGGCCTTCGCGAACTGCCGCGAGGCGGCGCGCCGCACGCTGGGTCTGCGGGCGTTCGACGTGCAGCTCATGGGCGGCATCTTTCTGCACCAGGGCAACATTTCGGAGATGAAGACCGGCGAGGGCAAGACCCTGGTCGCGACCTTCCCGGCCTATCTCAATGCGCTGACAGGCAAAGGCGTGCATATCGTCACGGTCAACGATTACCTCGCCAAGCGCGACGCCGAGTGGATGGGCAAGGTCTATGGCGCGTTGGGCATGACCACCGGCGTGGTTTACCCGCAGCAGCCCGAGGACGAGAAGAAATCGGCCTATGGGGCCGACATCACCTATGCCACCAACAACGAGCTGGGCTTCGACTACCTGCGCGACAACATGAAGTCGACGCTGGAAGAGATGAACCAGCGCGGGCATCACTTCGCCATCGTCGACGAGGTGGACAGCATCCTGATCGACGAGGCGCGCACGCCGCTCATCATTTCCGGACCGGCGCAGGACCGCAGCGAACTCTACACCACGATAGACGCGCTGATCCCCGAGCTGTCCGAGGATCACTACACCATCGACGAGAAGACGCGGAACGTCACCTTCACCGACGAGGGCAACGAGTTCCTCGAACAGCTTCTGCAACAGAACGAGCTTCTTCCCGAGGGCCAGTCGCTCTATGACCCTGAAAGCACCACGGTCGTCCACCACGTCAACCAGGGGCTTCGCGCGCACAAGCTGTTCACGCGCGACAAGGATTACATCGTGCGCGGCGGCGAGGTCGTGCTGATCGACGAGTTCACCGGCCGCATGATGCCGGGGCGTCGCCTGTCCGACGGCCTGCACCAGGCCATCGAGGCCAAGGAAGGCTGCAAGATCCAACCCGAGAACGTCACACTCGCCCAGGTGACCTTCCAGAACTACTTCCGGCTTTACGACAAGCTGTCGGGCATGACCGGCACCGCCGCCACCGAGGCCGAGGAATTCGCCGAGATCTATGGGCTGGGCGTGGTGGAGGTGCCCACGCACATGCCGATCGCCCGCGTCGACGAGGACGACGCCGTGTACCGCACGGCCGAGGACAAGTTCGCGGCGATCGTCGAATCGATCAAGAAGGCGCACGAGAAGGGCCAGCCGATCCTTGTCGGCACGACGTCGATCGACAAGTCCGAGATGCTCAGCCGCCTGCTCGACGAAGCGGGGATCAAGCACAACGTGCTCAACGCGCGGCAGCACGAGAAGGAAGCACAGATCATTGCCGAGGCCGGCAAGCTGGGGGCCGTGACGATCGCCACCAACATGGCCGGCCGCGGGACCGACATCCAGCTGGGCGGAAACGTCGAGCTGAAGGTGATGGAGGCGCTGGACGCCAACCCCGACGCCGACCCCGAGGAAATCCGCAACCGGATCGAGGCCGAGCACGCCGACGAGAAGAAGAAGGTGCTTGAGGCCGGCGGCCTTTTCGTGCTGGGCACCGAGCGGCACGAGAGCCGCCGGATCGACAACCAGTTGCGCGGCCGTTCGGGCCGCCAGGGCGACCCCGGGCGCTCGGCCTTCTTCCTCAGCCTCGAGGATGACCTGATGCGCATCTTCGGCTCGGACAGGCTCGAGAAGGTGCTTTCGGGGCTCGGCATGAAGGAGGGAGAGGCGATCATCCACCCGTGGGTGAACAAGTCGCTCGAACGCGCCCAGGCCAAGGTCGAGGGGCGCAACTTCGACATCCGCAAGCAGCTTCTCAAGTTCGACGACGTGATGAACGAGCAGCGGAAGGTCATCTTCAACCAGCGGCTGGACATCATGAAGGCCGAGGACCTGTCGGAGATCGTGCGCGACATGCGCAGCCAGGTCATCGACGACCTCGTGGAAACCCACATGCCGCCCAAGACCTTCGCCGACCAGTGGGACATGGAGGGCCTTCGCGACGCGGTGCGCGAGAGCCTGAACATGGAGTTGCCCATCGTGGAATGGGGTGACGAGGAAGGCGTCGACGACGATACGGTCACCGAACGCCTCGAGGACGCCGCCGACGACATGATGGCGCAAAAGACCGCCCAGTTCGGTGCCGAGAACATGCGCGCCATCGAGAAACAGGTGCTTCTGCAAACCATCGACACGAAGTGGCGCGAACACCTGCTTACGCTCGAGCACCTGCGCAGCGTCGTCGGCTTCCGCGGCTATGCCCAGCGCGACCCGCTCAACGAATACAAGACCGAAGCATTCCAGCTTTTCGAGGGAATGCTCGACAGCCTGCGGCAGGACGTGACCCAGAAGCTCGCACAGATCCGTCCGATGACGGACGAGGAGCAACAGCAGATGCTGCAGGAGATGGAGCAGCAGCGCGACGCGATGGCCAAGGCCGCCGAACCCGAAAAGGAAGGCCAGATCATTGCCGAAACCTCGGCCGACGGGGACAACGCCTTCGACGAGTCCGATCGTTCGACCTGGGGCAACCCGGGCCGCAACCAGCCGTGTCCCTGCGGGTCGGGAAAGAAGTTCAAGCACTGTCACGGGCGACTGGGCTGACACCTGCGGCGGACAGGTTTGCCGAATTGTGCCGCGCCGCTGCCACAACACGGCCCGAATCGCCCGCTAGCCACGCCCCATGCGGGCACTCGTTCACAGATCACAAATTGCGCGACGGATCATCATCGCCGGCGGCACGCTCGGCATGGCGCTGGGCGCGGGGTTTCTCATGCAAACGATCCTCGTCGACCGGCCGGCGACATCCCCGGTCGCGACGGCCTCGTCCTCTGTCGTGCCCGTCTCGCGCGATGGCAAGGAACAGGCCGCCGGCGCGGGGCAGACGGGACAGAGGGCGCCGACCGGCCAGATGGTCGACGGCGCGGACTTGACCGCGAAGAACCCCGACCTCGACCTTTCGGATGTCGCCCTGACGTCGGCGCTGCCGGCGCCCCCGGCGGAGGCCCCGATTCCGGGCGGCCCGGACGGCCCGCGCGTGGTGCGGGCCTCGATGGGGGCCGAGGCGACGACACCCGTGGCGGATGTTCCCGAGGAAAAGCCCTCCGGCCAGTTTCCCTGCGACCTGTCACTCGAGGCCCGCGTCACAGGGGCCGCGATGGTCGATCTCAGCCTCGGTGCCCCCTGCATGGTCAACCAGAGGGTCACCCTGCACCATCACGGCATGATGATCACCGCTTCGACCGACGAGTCCGGGCAGGCGGAGCTTCGGGTGCCGGCACTGGCCGAAAACGCGGTCTTCATCGCGTCCTTCCCGGCAGGTGACAGCGCTATCGCCCGGGCCGAGGTGACGTCTCTGGAATTCTATGACCGGGTTGTCGTTCAGTGGCAGGAACCGGGCGGACTTCAGGTTCATGCGCTTGAATACGGTGCCGGGTACGGTGAAGACGGCCACGTCTGGAACGGCGCGGCACGTGACATTTCCGCGGCTGTCGAGGGCGCTGGCGGGTTTCTTGCCCGGCTGGGCGCCTCCGAGGTGCCCGAAGCGCGGCTTGCGGAGGTCTACACCTTTCCCTCGGGCACCGCGAAACGTGAGGGTCGCGTGGTCCTTAGCCTCGAAGCCGAAGTGACCCGGGGCAATTGCGGGCGCGATGTGGCCGCTCAGGCGTTGCAAGTGTTTCGCGGTGCAAAGGCACAGGCGCGCGAGATCGAGCTTGCCATGCCCGATTGTGACGCGGTGGGCGATTTTCTGGTGTTGAAAAAGGCGCTTGATGACCTGAAGATCGCGCGCAACTGAAGGGTTGCGATCGGGGATCGTTGAGTGAAAGGCGGAGCATGTGCGGCGCTGGGCGCCGCACTCGTTTTTCTTGGTGTGGCCACAGCGGCCCGCGCGCAGGACGTCACGCTGACGTCGCGTGACGGGGATGTCGAGATCTCGGGCGACCTGCTGGGTTTCGACGGCGAGTTCTACCGCGTGGAAACCATCTATGGCGAATTGACGGTGGACGGATCCGGTGTGCTTTGCGAAGGGCCGGGGTGTCCCAACCTCGAGCACTACGTCGCGCGCACCACGATTTCCGGCGCCCCGGCGATGGGGCGGGTTCTGATGCCGGCGCTGATCGAGGCCTTCGCGCTGCGTCGGGGCATGAGAAGCCGGCGCGAAAACCTTGGCCCGGGCCGGTTCCGCTATGTCCTGTCGGACAGCGAAAGCGGTCGGGAGGTCGGTCGCTTCTCCGTTCGCATGACCGACAGCGAGGAAGGATTCGCCGATCTGCTGGCCAACGAGGCCGATATCGTCATGTCGCGCCGACCCGTGCGCGACGACGAACTGCAACGCTTCCGCGAAGCCGGCGTCGGGGATCTGTCGGAGGCGGCGCGCAGCCGTGTCCTGGCGCTGGACGCCCTCGTGCCGCTTGTCGCGCCGGACAATCCTGTCGCGCAGATCGGCCTTTCCGAACTCGCGGGCGTACTTGCCGGAGAGGTAGAGAACTGGAAGGCTCTGGCGCCAGACAAGGCGCCGGACGCACCCATCGACGTACATCTCGCCGAGGCCCAGTCGGGCCTTGGGCAGGCCGTCAGGGATCAGCTCCTGACCCCTGGGGGCGGCGGCGCCACGCCTTCGGCGAACCGGCACGAGGCGGCGCGGGAGGTTGCGGCCGCGGTCGTCGGCGATCCCTTCGCGCTGGGGGTCGGAACATTGTCGGCGTCGGGAAGCGCGCGGAAGCTGGCGCTTGACGGGGGCTGTGGCCAACGCCTTCGCGCCACGCGGCAGACGGTCAAGACCGAGGACTACCCGCTGACGGCGCCGCTGTTTCTTTACACGCCCGCCCGTCGGTTTCCCAAGCTGGTGCGCGAATTCCTTGCGTTCGCGACGTCTCCCGAGGCGCAGATGGTCATCCGCCGCGCCGGTTTCGTCGACCAGGCGCCCGAGGAAATCCCGATTGCTGCGCAGGGCCGCCGGCTGGCCAATGCGGTTTCCAACGCCGGGACCGAGATCAACCTCATCGAACTCAAGCGCATGATCCGTGTTCTTTCTCCGCTGCAGCGTTTGACGACCACCTTCCGGTTCGAGGCCGGGTCGGTGCAGCTCGACCCGCAGTCACGCTCCAATGTGCTTCGGCTGGCGCGGGCGCTGGAGCGCGGCACCTTCGACACGCGGCGCCTGGTCTTCGTCGGTTTCAGCGACGGCGCCGGGCCGACGAGGGCCAACCGCAGGATTTCACGGCGGCGGGCCGAGGCGGTGCGCGAGGCGGTGCTGGCGGCCGCGACGACGGCCGACACGGACCGGCTCGAGATCAGCACCGAAGCTTTCGGCGAGGCCATGCCGATGGCCTGCGACGACAATGCCTGGGGCCGGCGGATCAACCGGCGGGTCGAGATCTGGGTGCGCTAGAGGTATCCCGCTGCCCTGAAACTGACCTCGCATGCCTTTCCGATCACCAGGTGGTCGTGAAGGGCGAGTCCCAGTGCCTTGGCGGCCTCCTCGATCTGCCGGGTCATGGCGATGTCCGCCTCTGACGGCGTCGGGTCACCGGACGGATGGTTGTGAACAAGGATCAGCGCGCTGGCGTTGAGTTGCAGCGCGCGCTTGACCACTTCGCGCGGGTAGACGGGCACATGGTCGACGGTGCCGCGCGCCTGTTCCTCGTCAGCGATCAGCACGTTCTTCCGGTCGAGGTAGAAGACCCGGAACTGTTCGGTGTCGCGATGGGCCATCGCGGTGTGGCAGTAATCCAGAAGCGCATCCCACGACGAGATGACCTGCCGGCGCATCACCCGCGCGCGCGACAGCCTGTGCGCGGCGGCCTCGACGATCTTGAGTTCGCAGATCACCGCGGGGCCGACGCCCGGTTCGGCGGCAAGCTGGTCGTTCGGGGCCGAGAGAACGCCGTTGAAATCGCCGAAGCGGTCCAGCAACTGGCGCGCCAGCGGCTTGACATCGCGCCGCGGAATGGCGCGGAAGAGCACCAGTTCGAGCAGTTCGTAGTCGGGCACCGCCCGCGCCCCGCCCGACAGGAACCTGTCGCGCAACCGTTGCCGGTGATCGCGGAGATAGGAGGGCGGCCGGGCGGCGGCCGCCGGGGCCGCCTGCACCGCGGCTTTATCCGGCGCGAACAGCGGCAGGGGCGTTTCGTCGAAAGCGCGGCGGCGTGACATGGCCCGAGCGTGCCGCCGCGCGGTTGACCAATCGTTAACGCCGACCCGCGCGGCTCAGAAAAGCAGCCCCCAGACGATCGGCAGCAACAATGCCGTCGCCAGGGCGTTGAGGCCCATGGCCAGGCCGGAAAAGGCGCCCGCCGTTTCGTTGACCTGCAACGCGCGGGCGGTGCCGATGCCATGACTGGCCGTGCCGATGGCCAGTCCGCGCGCCTTCCAGTCGCGCACGCCGATCAGGTCGAGCAGATACGGCCCGGCCATGGCACCGAGAATGCCGGTGACAATGACGATCACGGCCGTCAGCGACGGCAGGCCGCCGATCTGTTCGGCGATCGCCATGGCAACCGGTGCCGTCACCGATTTCGGTGCAAGGGAGGCAAGGATCGCTTCGGTTCCCCCCAGCGCCCAGCCGACACCCACCGCCGACAGAATTGCCGTCAGCGACCCGCACAGCAGGCTGGCGCCGATAGCGACCGCGGATTGCCGCACATGGTGCCATTGCCTGTAGAGCGGCACGGCCAGCGACACGGTTGCCGGGCCCAGCAGGAAATGCACGAACTGCGCGCCCTCGAAGTAGGTGGCGTAATCGGTGCCGGTGGCCAGCAGAACCAGCACCACGAGGATGACTGCCCCGAGAACGGGGTTCAGCAGCGGGCGGCGTCCGCCCTTTTCGAACACCCAAGTCGCGGCCTGGAAGGCCAGCAGCGTCAGGGTGAGGTGAAACAGCGGCGACGCGCTGAGGTAGACCCATGTTTCCTGCAGGTCAGGCATCCCTGCCCCCGCGCGTGAGCCAGCGCATCAGCAGGGCCGTGACCGCGATGGCCAGCAGCGTGCTGGCGATCAGCGCCCCGCCCAACGGCAGCAGCCCTTCACCCAGCAACCGGAAATGCAGGATGACGCCGGCGCCGGCCGGCACGAAGAGCAGCGACATGGCGCTCAGCAGGCCGTCCGCCGTGCGTTCCAGATCCTCGGGCGCAGAGCCGCGCACCATCAGGTAACACAGGAGCAGCACCATGCCGACGACCGGTCCGGGGACCGGCAGGGCGAAGACGCCGGTGAGCGTCTCCCCGACCAGTTGGCAGGCGAAAATCAGTGTCAGATATGGCAACATGGCGACCTCCCGTCTTGTGTCTCGGGCCGAGCCTTCTTGGCCCGGCCCGAGGGATCAAGGAAAAAGGGCAGCCGCAAAAAGGAAACACCTGCCGCGCGCGAGCGTTGGCAGGTGTTCCGGCATCCATGCTGCGCAGGTCGCGCGTCAGCTTTTCATGCTGTCCCAGAAGGACTTTATCGACGACAGGAAGCTGTTGCTTTCGGGGTTGTTGTCTTCGGACATGCCCTCGAATTCGCGCAGCAGCTCCTTCTGGCGACTGGTGAGGTTCACCGGCGTCTCGACGGCCAGTTCGATGAACATGTCGCCGTGGCCACCGCCGCGCAGCGCCGGCATCCCCTTGTTGCGCAGCCGCATCTGGCGGCCCGACTGGCTTCCGGCCGGGATCTTCACCCGGCTGCGTCCGCCGTCGATCGTGGGGACCTCGATGTCGCCGCCAAGCGCCGCGGTTGTCATCGACACCGGCACGCGACAGAAAAGGTTGGTGTCCTCGCGTTCGAAGATCTCGTGGCGGGCCACGTCGATGAAGATGTAGAGATCGCCCGGCGGGCCGCCGCGCATGCCGGCTTCGCCCTCGCCGGCAAGACGGATCCGCGTGCCGGTCTCGACGCCTGCGGGGATGTTGACCGACAGTGTCCGTTCCTTTTCGACACGCCCGTTGCCACCACAGGTACGGCACGGGTTCTTGACGATCTGGCCCATGCCCGAACACGTCGGGCAGGTGCGTTCCACGGTGAAGAATCCCTGCTGCGCGCGCACCTTGCCCATTCCCGAACAGGTGGGACAGGCCGTGGGTTCCGCGCCGCCTTCGGCGCCGGAGCCGTCGCAGGACTCGCAGGGCACGGCGGTGGGCACCGTGATGGATTTCTGGAGGCCGGTGTAGGCCTCCTCGAGCGTGACACGCAGGTTGTACCGCAGGTCGGAGCCGCGTGCGGCCCGGTTGCGGCCGCCGCCCGCGCGGGCGCCCATGAAATCGCCGAAGAGATCGTCGAACACGTCCGAGAACGCGCTGGCGAAATCGCCCTGGCCGGGTCCAAAGCCGCCGCCCGGGCGTGCGCCGCCGCCCATGCCGCCCTCGAACGCCTCGTGGCCGAACCGGTCGTAGGCCGCCCGCTTGTCGGCATCCTTGAGCACGTCGTAGGCCTCACCGGCCTCCTTGAACTCCGCCTCCGCGTTCGGGTTGTCGCCGTTGCGGTCGGGGTGCAGTTCCTTCGCCTTGCGGCGGTAGGCTTTCTTGATCTCGTCGGCCGAGGCGTTCCGTGAGACGCCGAGCACCTCGTAGTAGTCGCGTTTGGCCATCGAAGAGCTCCCTGGTTTAAGCGCGACGAAGCCGGCCCGATGGGGGGCCGGCTCCGCGGAACCTGTCGGACGCGTCAGCCGCGCTTGTCGTCGTCCAGATCCTCGAAGTCGGCATCGACGATATCCTCGTCACTCGAGGACTCACCTTCGCCCGTCTCCTTCGGCTCTTCCTGGCCCTCTTCCTGGCCGGCCTTGTAGATGGCCTCGCCAAGCTTCATGGAAGCCTCGGTCAGGTTCTGGATACCGGCCTTGATCTTCTCGGCATCGTCCTTCTCGAGTTCCTCCTTGAGGGCCGAAACCGCCAGCTCGATCGCCTCGACGGTCGAGGGGTCGACCTTGTCGGAATGTTCCTCGAGCGACTTCTCGGTCGAGTCGATCAGGCTTTCGGCCTGGTTCTTCGTCTCGATGAGTTCCTTGCGCTTCTTGTCTTCCTCGGCATGCTCCTCGGCGTCCTTGACCATGCGTTCGATCTCGCTCTCGTCGAGGCCGCCGGACGCCTGGATGGTGATCTTCTGTTCCTTGCCGGTGCCCTTGTCCTTGGCCGACACGTTCACGATGCCGTTGGCGTCGATGTCGAAGGTCACCTCGATCTGGGGCATGCCGCGCGGCGCCGGCGGAATGTCCTCGAGGTTGAACTGGCCGAGCAGCTTGTTGTCGGCCGCCATCTCGCGTTCACCCTGGAAGACCCGGATCGTCACCGCGCTCTGGTTGTCCTCGGCGGTCGAGAAGATCTGGGACTTGTTCGTCGGGATCGTGGTGTTGCGGTCGATCAGCCGGGTAAACACGCCGCCCAGCGTCTCGATGCCGAGGCTCAGCGGCGTCACGTCGAGCAGGACAACGTCCTTCACGTCGCCCTGGAGCACGCCGGCCTGGATCGCGGCGCCCATTGCCACGACCTCGTCGGGGTTCACGCCCTTGTGCGGCTCCTTGCCGAAGAACTTGGTGACTTCCTCGACGACCTTGGGCATGCGGGTCTGCCCGCCGACGAGCACGATCTCGTCAACGTCGTCCGCCTTGATGCCCGCGTCCTTCAGAGCGGCCTTGCAGGGGTCGATGGACTGCTTGATGAGGTCGCTCACCAGGCTTTCCAGCTTGGCGCGCGTCAGTTTCATCACCATGTGCAGCGGTTGGCCGGTGGCGCTGTCCATCGAGATGAACGGCTGGTTGATCTCGGTCTGGCTGGAGCTGGACAGCTCGATCTTGGCCTTTTCCGCCGCTTCCTTGAGGCGCTGCAGGGCCATCTTGTCCTGCGTCAGGTCGATGCCGTGCTCTTTCTTGAACTCCTCGGCGAGGTAGTTGACGATCCGCATGTCGAAGTCCTCGCCGCCGAGGAACGTGTCCCCGTTGGTGGCTTTCACTTCGAACAGGCCTTCGTCGATCTCGAGGATCGTGATGTCGAAGGTGCCGCCACCAAGGTCATACACGGCGATGGTGTGCGATTCGTCCTTGTCCAGGCCATAGGCCAGCGCGGCCGCCGTCGGCTCGTTGATGATGCGCAGAACCTCGAGCCCGGCGATCTTGCCGGCATCCTTGGTGGCCTGGCGTTGCGCGTCGTTGAAATAGGCCGGCACGGTGATGACCGCCTGCGTGACCTCTTCGCCGAGGTAGCTTTCGGCGGTTTCCTTCATCTTGCCGAGGATGAAGGCGGAAATCTGCGCCGGCGAGAACTTTTCACCCTTGGCTTCCACCCAGGCGTCGCCCTGACCGCCATCGACGATCTTGAACGGCATGTTCTTGTTGTCCTTGGCGAGATCCGAGTCGTCCACCCGGCGCCCGATCAGGCGCTTGACGCCGAAGATCGTGTTTTCGGGGTTGGTGACGGCCTGACGCTTGGCCGGCTGGCCGACGAGGCGTTCGTCGTCGGTGAAGGCAACGATCGAGGGTGTGGTGCGCGACCCTTCCGCGTTCTCGATGACGCGGGCCTGGCTGCCATCCATGATGGCGACGCAGCTGTTCGTGGTACCCAGGTCAATGCCGATGACTTTGGACATGTTTTTCAATCCCTTCTTCTTGAGGCGACATCGGGGGCCCGACCCGTTTCGGCATCGGTGCCCCGAATTGTTTGCGGCCGGGTGCACCCTGACCGCGTTTCCGGCGTATATAGGCAGACCGCCCAAGGCCTGCAAGCCGGCGTCTTGCGCCGATCTTGCAAATTCCGTCCGGTTCCATGACCTGTAGAGATAACAGGAGGAAGCCCATGGTCACGCCGAGTTTCCGCCTGCGCGGATTCGACATCCACAAGGAATTCCTCGACCGCGAGGCGCAGGTGGCGCTGCTGGACGATCTGCGTGACGTGGTCGCGCGTGCGCCCCTTTTCTCGCCGCGAACGCCTCGGGGCAAGCCGATGTCGGTGCGAATGACATCCGCCGGCACCTACGGCTGGTATTCCGACGGCGCGGGCTACCGCTACGAACGCCGCCACCCCGACGGGCAGCCCTGGCCGCCGATTCCGGAACGGGTGCAGGCGATCTGGTCGGCGCTGGTATCGCCCAACCGGGGGCCGGATTGCTGCCTTGTCAATTTCTATGACGCCAGGGCCCGCATGGGGTTGCACCAGGATCGAGACGAGGCCGATTTCTCGTGGCCGGTGCTGTCGGTGTCGCTGGGCGATGATGCGCTGTTCCGTATCGGCAACGCCACGCGGGGCGGAAAGACGGAATCGCTTTGGCTCCATTCGGGGGACGTGGTCGTCATGGGCGGCGATGCACGCCTGACCTACCACGGCGTTGACAGGATCCGGCCCGGGACCTCGACGCTGCTGCCCGACGGCGGCCGGATCAACCTCACGCTGCGGGTGGTCGACTGACAGGGGCCCGGGCGCGCGTGCGCCTCAACGGCGCGCTTCCCAGCTGGGTGATGCGTGCTGCCTTGTATAGAACTCGCCCATCATGCCGATCACGATCATCACCGTGCCGACGATAAGGGGATATTCGATGCTGGTGTAGCGTGGGAAATAGTTGACGAACACGAAACCGCGGCACTGGTCGATAAGGTGGAACAGCGGGTTCCAGTCGAACATCGCCAGCATGAAGCCCGGCAGCGTGTTCACCACGAACATCTTTCCGGAGGCGATCATGTTCGCCCGGCGGTACACCGTCTGGAAGATTTCCACGAACCGCGGAAACCAGGGTTTGAGAGCCAGCAGAACCAGCCCCAGCGCGAGCCCCGTGAACCATGCCCCGAGAAACATGCCGAACGCCGGGAACGGTTGATGGATTTCGAAGGGCGTGAAGGCGACGTGATAGATGAAAAGGATCAGGAACAGCGTCAGTACCTGGATGTAGAGCGATCCCAGCGCTGCCGCGGAAATCGAAATGATCGTGTTCATCGGCGCGTGCTTCATCATCGCCGATGTCGGCCCCTCCGACCCCACGACCGCGCCCAGCGTCTTGACGTGCGTCAGGTAGAGGAAGATCCCCGACATGAGGTAGATCAGGAAATCGCCGCGCAGGGCGGCTCCCTTCAACCCGAGGATCGAGAACATCACGTAGAAGGCCGCGACGAAGATCACGGCCTGCAAGATGTTGAAAAGGATCGCCAGCAGCGCGTTGTTGTGCGTCTTCCGCACCTCGCGGACGGTGGCGTGATAGATCAGTTCGCCGATCGACGCAGCGGACTGAAGCGCGGTTTTTCGGCGGATCTGCTGAAACATGTCACCCTGCGCTGCGGCCTGCCCGGATTATCGCAAGAACGTCTTGCCGTTTTGTTGTTGCCCCATCATAAGGGGCGCCGGGCAATTCTTCAACTGCGGGCCACGCCAGGCCCGCCGGCAAGCAGGACGCATCAATTGGATTATCAAGACCTTGAAAGGGAAATGCGCCGCCTCGCCCTGGAGGCCGGCGACCGGATCATGGAGATCTACGATGCCGACGATTTCGGTGTGCGCGCCAAGGCGGATGAAAGCCCCGTTACCGAGGCCGACGAAGCCGCGGACGAAATCATTTCCGCCGGTTTGACCGCGGCTTTCCCGGGTGTGCCGCTGGTGACCGAGGAACAGGCGGCCTCGCACGACCTGGCGGCCGAGACGTTCCTGATCGTGGACCCGCTTGACGGAACGAAGGAATTCGTCAACCGGCGGGGCGATTTCACGGTCAACATCGCCTACGTCGAGAACGGCGAACCGATGCGCGGGCTGGTGTATGCGCCGGCGCGGCAGCGCATGTTCTACACCACCGCCGACGGCCGGGCCGTCGAGGAGGCCGGCCCTTTCGACAAGTGCACCATCGGAGAGCGGCGCCCGATTTCTGTGGGTGAGCCGGACAACGATTCCCTGATGGTGGTGGCCAGCAAATCGCACCGCGATGCCGCCACCGACGATTACATCGGCAAGTACAACGTGCGCGACATGACAAGCGCCGGCTCGTCGCTGAAGTTCTGCCTCGTCGCGACCGGTGAGGCCGACCTTTATCCGCGCCTGGGTCGCACAATGGAATGGGACACCGCCGCCGGTCAGGCCGTGCTGCGCGCCGCGGGCGGCCGCGTGGTGCGGTTCGACACGCATGAGCCGCTGACGTACGGAAAGGCGGGCCATGCCAACCCGTTCTTCATTGCCCATGCACCGGGGGTGACGCTGCAGGTGCCGTGATGTCCGTGCTCGTCGTCATCCCGGCGCGCTATGCGTCCTCGCGCTATCCGGGCAAGCCGCTCGCGATGCTGACCGGCGCGACCGGCACGGCCAGAAGCCTGATCGAGCGCTCGTGGGAAGCCGCGTGCCGGGTGACCGGCGTGGACCGCGTCGTGGTGGCGACCGACGACGATCGCATCCGCGCGGCCTGCGATCGGTTCGGCGCGGAGGTCGTGATGACATCGCCCGACTGTGCCAACGGGACCGAGCGCTGCGCCGAGGCGCACGCTGCGCTGGGCGGGGACCATGACGTCGTTGTCAACCTGCAGGGCGATGCCCCGCTGACGCCCGCCTGGTTCGTCGAGGAGCTTGTCGCCGGCCTGCGCGCCGACACCGGTGCCGATGTCGCCACGCCGGTTCTGCGGTGCGACGGTGCCGCGCTTTCGGGGTTCCGCGAGGACCGCCGGCACGGGCGCGTCGGAGGGACGACCGCGGTCTTCGACCGGAACCGGCGCGCGCTCTACTTCTCGAAGGAAGTGATCCCCTACACGGCGGATGTCTATGGGCCCGAAGCGCCGACGCCGGTGTTTCACCACGTGGGCGTCTATGCCTACCGCCCCGCGGCATTGGCCGGGTATCCGGAGTGGGCGCCCGGGCCGCTCGAGGCGCTGGAAGGGCTTGAGCAGTTGCGGTTCCTCGAACGCGGTCAAACGGTCCTGTGCGTCGAGGTCGAGGCGCGTGGCCGGCAATTCTGGGAACTCAACAATCCCGAGGACATCGGCCGTATCGAGGACATGATGGCGGGCATGAACATGCCCTGAGACACGCCTGGGCGGCGCATGGCCAGATGCCGTCACGCGATTGCCGCCTTGCGTCAGTTTTCCCGTCTTGGAAACGGCGTGTTTTGTCGATATTGGGGAGGCAAGGGGTGACGTCCCCGCGATCGCCGCCAGGCCATTTCGGCTGATCCGTCGGAGCGATCAGAATTTTGGTCACAGGACCCGGAGCGCATTATGCAGAACAAGGTGACGAAGGCGATTTTGCCGGTTGCGGGTCTGGGGACCCGTTTTCTTCCGGCGACGAAGTCGGTACCCAAGGAGATCATGACGCTGGTGGACCGTCCGCTGGTCCAGTATGCGATCGACGAGGCGCGCGCGGCGGGGATCAAGGAATTCATCTTCGTGACGTCGCGCGGCAAGGGGGCGCTGGAGGATTACTTCGACGCGGCGCCGCAGCTCGAGCAGCAGCTTCGCCAGAAGGGCAAGGACGCGCTTCTCGATCTTCTCAAGTCGACGAACATGGACAGCGGCGAGGTGGCCTACCTGCGCCAGCACAAGCCGCTGGGGCTGGGCCACGCGGTGTGGTGCGCGCGGCGCCTGATCGCGAACGAGCCCTTCGCGGTGATCCTGCCCGACGACGTGATCGCGGCCGAGCAGCCGTGCCTTGCGCAGATGGTCGAGGCGCACGCCGAGACGGGGGGCAACATGGTCGCGGCGATGGAGGTTCCGGAGGCGCGGACGTCGTCCTACGGCATTCTCGACGTGGCCGAGGACATGGGCTCGGTGGTGTCGACGCGCGGGATGGTCGAGAAGCCGGCGGCGGGCGAGGCGCCGTCGAACCTTGCGGTGATCGGGCGCTACATCCTGACGCCCAGGGTGCTTCAGAAGCTCAACCGGAAGAAGGCGGGCGCGGGCGGCGAGATCCAGCTGACCGACGCGATCGCGGACGCGCGCGACGACGGCGACGACGTCTGGGGCTACCGCTTCCGCGGCGAGCGGTTCGACTGCGGCTCGAAGGCGGGCTTCCTGCAGGCGACGGTGGCCTTCGCGCTGGCCCGCGACGACCTGCGCGACGACCTCGCCCGCTACCTCGCCGAGGTCGTCAACGCCGACCGCGCCGCGCAGTGAACCCGACGGGGCCGGGCATGCAGAAGGTTCTGGTCACCGGGGGCGCGGGATACATCGGCAGCCACGCCTGCAAGGCGCTGGCCGCGGCGGGCTACCTGCCGGTGACCTACGACAACCTGTCGACGGGCTGGGCGGAGGCGGTCCGGTTCGGCCCGCTCGAACGCGGCGACCTGACCGACCGGGCGCGCCTCGACGCGGTTTTCGCCCGGCACGCGCCGGTTGCCGTGATGCATTTCGCTGCCCTCAGCCAGGTGGGCGAGGCGATGCGGGAACCTGCACTCTACTGGCGCAACAACCTGTGCGGGTCACTCACGCTGGCCGAGGCCGCGGCGGCGGCCGGTTGCCGGGATTTCGTTTTTTCCTCCACCTGCGCCGTCTACGGGGATCACGACGGGGTCACGCTGGACGAGGCGACACACCAGGCGCCGCTCAACGCCTATGGCGCGAGCAAGCGGGCGGTGGAGGACATGCTGCGTGACATGGGTGCGACGCACGGGCTGCGGACGGTCATCTTTCGTTATTTCAACGTGGCCGGCGCGGATACGGATGGCGATGTGGGCGAATGGCACATGCCCGAGACGCATCTGGTGCCGCTCGCGCTGGCCGCGGCGGCCGGTGACCGGGGCGCGCTGACGATCCACGGCACGGACTATCCCACGCCGGACGGAACCTGCATTCGCGATTACGTGCACGTCAGCGATCTGGTCGATGCGCACCTCTCGGGCCTCGCCCGGCTTCGGTCGGGGGGCGGCGGCGGCGTGTTCAACCTGGGCACCGGGCAGGGGTTTTCCGTCCGCGAGGTGATCGAGGAAGCCGGCCGCGTGACGGGCCGGCCCGTGCCGGTGACGGAAGGCCCGCGGCGCGACGGCGATTGCACGCGCCTGGTATCGGGGTCGGCGCAGGCTGCGACCGACCTCGGCTGGACGCCCGAACGCTCCGACCTCGAAACCATGATCGGCGACGCCTGGAGGTGGTACCGGGGCGGCGGATACGCGGGGTAAAGTCCCGCAGCGCGCAGGGAGACGCACGGGGATGGAGCGCATCGCGGACCCTGTCATGGCCTACCGGCTTCGCTGGAAACGCCGCCGGCTGCTTCACCGGGCATTCCGCAAGCGGCGCCAGCTTGCGACGGTCGCCGATCGCACGGGCCGGATCGGCCCCGGCGACATCCTTGCCGCCTCGACGGTGCGCAACGAGGCGATCCGGCTGCCGTACTTCCTGGACCATTACCGTCGGCTGGGCGTCGATCACTTCCTTTTCGTCGACAACGGCAGCGACGACGGCACCGCCGCCTACCTTGCGCAGCAGCCCGACGTTTCGCTGTGGTCCACCCCCCACAGCTACAAGCTGTCGCGCTTCGGGCTGGACTGGTTGACGTGGCTGCAGATGCGCCATGCGCACGGCCACTGGTGCCTGACGCTCGATGCCGACGAGATCCTCGTCTATCCCTATCACGACACGCGCCCCCTGCCGGCGCTGACGGAATGGCTGGAGCGTGCCGGGGCGGAGTCCTTCGGGGCGCTGATGCTGGACATGTATCCGAAAGGGCCGGTCAGGTCGCAGGTCTACGATGCCGGCCGCGACCCTTTCGAGATTCTGTGCTGGTTCGACAGCGGCAATTACACGATCACCCGCCAGGAAAAGCATTGGAACCTCTGGGTGCAGGGCGGTCCGCGCGCGCGGCTGTTCTTCGCCGACCGGCCGCGCCGGGCGCCGACGATGAACAAGGTGCCGCTGGTCCGGTGGCACTGGCGGTATGTCTATGTGAACTCGACCCATGCGCTTCTGCCGCGACGCCTGAACCTGGTCTACGACGAAGCCGGCGGCGAGAAGACGTCGGGTGTCTTGCTGCACACCAAGTTCCTGCACACGATCGTGGAGAAATCGGCCGAGGAAAAACGCAGGCGGGAGCATTTCGCCAACAGTGCGCTTTACGACAGCTACTATGACAGCCTGATGGAAAACCCGGACCTGTGGGATCCACAGTCCACCCGGCTGCGGAGCTGGCGCCAGCTGGAGGCGATGGGGCTGATGTCGCGGGGGGGATGGATCTGACCGAGGCGCCCCCGGTGGCCCGGTCAAAACCGTTTACCCATGCGCCGATAGCGCCTATTCTGCCCGGGAACCCGGCGAAGACCGGGATCGTCATGCCGGAGTTCCCGCAACAGGGACGCGGCGGACTGAGGCGCGTTAACCGCCCGTTGTCGGCAGGCGGGCGATGATCGGGGCAAGGACGGAACTTGGGGCGTGAGCTTGTGGCAGTCATACCGGATGCGCCTTCGGCGCAAGCACGCCAGGGCACGTGCCTTTCGCAAGCATTTCTCGCTGACGCCCGTCGTCAATCGGACGCGCGCGATCCGGCCGGGCGACATCCTGCTGTTTTCCACCTTCCGCAACGAACGCGTCCGGCTGCCCTATTTCCTGCGGTATTACCGCGAGATGGGGATCTCGCATTTCCTCATGGTCGACAATGCCAGCACGGACGGCGGGCGTGATTACCTGGCCGAACAGGAGGATGTGTCGCTCTGGTCCACCGGGGCCAGTTACAAGCGGTCACGGTTCGGGGTAGACTGGCTGAACTGGTTGCAGTCCCGCTACGGGCACGGACACTGGACGCTGGTCGTCGACCCCGACGAGTTCTTCGTCTACCCGTTCTGCGACACGCGGCCGATCCGGGCCCTGACGGACTGGCTCGACGTCTCGTCGATCCGGTCGTTCAGCGCGATGTTGCTGGACATGTATCCCAAGGGGACGATCAACGCGACGCCCTACTCTGCGGGGCAGGATCCGTTGGAGATCGCGTCGTGGTTCGATCCGGGAAACTACACGATCGAGAAGAACCATTTCTACGGGAACCTCTGGATCCAGGGCGGCCCGCGGGCGCGCGTGTTCTTTCGCGATGCACCGGGCCAGGCGCCCGCGCTCAACAAGATCCCGCTGGTCAAGTGGCACCGGCGCTATGCCTACGTCAGCTCCACCCACATGCTGCTGCCGCGGGGGCTCAACCTGGTTTACGACGAATGGGGCGGTGAGAGGGTCAGCGGCATGCTGCTGCACACCAAGTTCCTCGATACCTTTCCCGCCAAGGCGCGCGAGGAAATGGCGCGGCGCCAGCACTATGCCAACAGCAAGGAATACGCGGCCTATTCCGAAGGCCTTGCCGAGCAGACGGAGCTTTGGTGCAAATGGTCGGAGAAGTATATAAACTGGCGCCAGCTCGAGATCCTGGGCCTTATGTCCAAAGGAAACTGGGCATGACGGGAAAGGACGGGTTCGCGTGAGTGTCGGGATCGTCATGCTGGTGCACACCGCGTTCGGCCGGGCCGAGCAGGTGATCCGGCACTGGGCCGCCTCGGACTGCCCGGTCGTCATTCACGTCGATCGACGGGTGCCCGCGAAGACCTACAACGGTTTCGTCAAGCGGCTGTCCGATCTTCCCGACGTGGCATTCTGCGCGCGCCACCGGTGCGAATGGGGAACCTGGGGCATCGTGGCTGCCACCCAGGACGCCTCCGAGATGATGCTGGAGCGCTTTCCGCAGGTTCGGCACGTCTACCTGGCGTCGGGGTCCTGCCTGCCGTTGCGGCCGGTGCAGGAGTTGATCGACTATCTCGCCGCGCGACCGCAAACGGACTTCATCGAATCCGCCACGACGACCGATGTGCCGTGGACCATCGGCGGGCTGGAGCACGAACGCTTCACCCTTCGGTTCCCGTTTTCCTGGAAGAAGCGGCGCTGGCTTTTCGATGCCTACGTTGCTCTGCAACGCAAGCTGGGATTGAAACGGCGGCTGCCCGCGGGGATCGAACCGCACATGGGCTCGCAGTGGTGGTGCCTGACGCGGCAAACGCTTTCGGCCATCCTGCAGGATCCCGAGCGCGCCACTTACGACCGGTTCTTCAGCAAGGTCTGGATACCCGACGAAAGCTATTTCCAGACGCTGGCGCGGCTGTACTCGCGGCAGATCGAAAGCCGGTCGCTCACGCTGTCCAAGTTCGATTTCCAGGGCAAGCCGCACATTTTCTACGATGACCATCTGCAGTTGCTGCGCCGGTCCGACTGTTTCGTGGCGCGCAAGATCTGGCCCTATGCCGACAAGCTTTACGATGCCTTCCTGACCGACGAGGCTGGTGCGATGAAGCGCGCCGAACCCAACCCCGGCAAGATCGACCGGGTCTTCGCCAAGGCGGTCGAGCGGCGCACACGCGGCCGGCCGGGGCTGTTCATGCAGTCGCGTTTTCCCGCCGCCGCGCAGGAAAACGGGCTTACATGTGCGCCCTATTCCGTCTTCGAAGGGTTCAGCGACCTGTTCGAGAATTTCGAAACCTGGCTTGCAAAGATGACGGGCGCACGCGTTCACGGGCATCTTTTCGCGCCGGAACGCGCGGAATTCGCCGGCGGGCACGGCACGATGAACGGCGCGCTCAGCGACAGCGCCAAGCTGCGTGACCGCAATGCGCGTGCCTTCCTGTCGAACCTGATCTGGAACACCCGGGGCGAGCGCCAGTGTTTCCAGTACGGTCCGCGCGACAAGCGGGCCATCGAATGGGATCTCGCGACTGACCGCAACGCGCAGATCTCGGTGATCACCGGCGCCTGGGCCGTCCCCCTTTTCAAGTCCAATCTCAACTTCGCCGACATACGGAAGGAAGCCGCCCGCCTGCAGAAGGTCGAAAGCGCCCACCTTGATGTTCTGCGGTCACAATGGTCCAGGGCGCGGATCCGGGTGTGGACGATGGCCGAGTTCGTCGAGGCACCGATGGAGCCTTTGCAGACCGTGATAGACGAGATCGGCCAGCAAAGCGCGCGCGGCCTGGCCGAGGTCCCGCGCATGACCGATCTGACCGGGTTTGGCCAGTTCCTGCAGAACCTGAAGAACCAGGGGATGCACCCTTACCTGATGGGCGATTTCTCGGCCGAGCCGATGGTCGAGGCGTCCGAGCCGGCACGCAAGCCCTATGTGGTGAAGTAACGCGATGGTGGGCCCTTTCGATTATTTCGTGGTGTTCGCGGAGATGCGCACAGGGTCCAATTTCCTCGAGGCCAACCTCAATGCGTTCGATTCCTTCGAGTGCCACGGCGAGGCGTTCAACCCGCATTTCATCGGGAATCCCAACCGCGACCACATCCTCGGGGTCACGCGCTCGATGCGCGAGGCCGCCCCTGCCGAACTGATCGCGCGGATCAAGAGCCATAGCCAGGGCCTGGGAGGGTTCCGGTTCTTTCACGACCACGATGCGCGCGCGTTCGAGATCTGCCTGGCCGATCCGCGCTGCGCCAAGATCGTCCTGACCCGCAACCCGGCAGAAAGCTACGTGTCGTGGAAGATCGCCCAGCAAACCGGGCAGTGGAAGCTGACCAACGTCAAGCGACGAAAGCCCGGCAAGGCCCGCTTCGATGCCGCCGAATTCGACCGGCACGTCACCGAACTCCAGGCGTTCCAGATGCGAATCCTGCACGGGCTGCAGACGACGGGGCAGACGGCCTTTTATCTCGCCTACGAGGATCTGGGCGACCTGGACGTCATCAACGGGCTGGCGCGGTTCCTCGGCAGCCGGGAGCAACTGGACCGGCTTGATGGGGCCCTGAAGATACAGAACCCGGGCGCGCTGACCGAAAAGGTGACCAACCCGAAGGAAATGGAGCGCGCGCTGTCGCGGCCCGACCGGTTCAACCTGACCCGCACGCCGAATTTCGAACCGCGCCGCGGCCCCGCGGTACCGGCCCACGCTGCGGGCCTGCATGCGCCATTGCTTTACATGCCGGTGCCGGGTGGGCCGGTGACAGAGGTGCGCGGCTGGCTGGCCGGGCTTGACGATGTTACGCCGGAGGACTTGCGGACCGGCTTCAACCAGAAGGATCTGCGCCGCTGGAAGCGCCAGTCGCCGGGCCACCGGAGTTTCACCGTGCTGCGGCACCCGGTGGCACGCGTCCACACCGTGTTCTGCACCCGGATCCTGCACCCGGGCCCCAACGCGCTGCCGGAGATCCGAAAGACCTTGCGCAATTTCTACAAGCTTCCGATTCCTGCGCGCGGACCCGGAGAAAGCTATGATCGCGATGCGCATCGGGCGGCCTTCGTGGCCTTCCTCGATTTCCTCCGCATGAACTTGTCCGGTCAGACAGGTGTTCGTGTCGATGCCGGCTGGGCGACGCAGGAGGCCGTGCTGCAGGGGATGGCGCAGGTTCTCCTGCCCGACATGATCGTGCGGGACGCAGAGATGGAGGCCTACCTGCCCGCGCTGGCCATGCAGGTGGGATATCCGGCCGCCGGGCCACCCGGAACGCCGGGCCCGGATGTGCCCTTTCCGCTTGCCGAGATCTACGACCAGGACATCGAGGACAGGGTCGCGGCGATCTATCACCGCGATTACGTCATGTTCGGGTTCGGCCCCTGGAGAGGCTGAGGCGTTCAGGCTGCCTGAACGGCCTGTGCTTCGGTCAGGATGGTGTGCAGCGTCGCCGGGTCGTTGTTGGCGCGCAGTTTCGAGCGGATGGCCGGGTCACGCAGCGTGCGCGAGACAAGCGCCAGAGCCTTGAGGTGCTTCACCCCAGCGTCGTGCGGCGCGAACAGCGCGAACGCCAGGTCGACCGGCTGGCGATCGACCGACTCGAAATCGACGGGTTTTTCCAGCAGCACCATCGCGCCCACGACATCGTCCAGCCCGTCGAGGCGCGCGTGGGGCAGGGCGACACCCTGCCCGACACCCGTGGGCCCGAGGCTTTCGCGTTCCTGCAACGCCTCGACGGCTTCGGTCGCTGACACGGCATAGCTTGTCGCGGCGATATCGGCCAGTTCGTGGAGCAGCCGCTTCTTGCTCGAGGCGGCGGAAACCACGCGGACGGCCTCGGGTTTGAGGATCATTGAGATATCCATTCGTCTCGGATCGTTGCGACGGTGCGGGCGGCGTTGCCCCGGTTACGGGTCGATCCAGCCAATGTTGCCATCATCCCTGCGGTAGACCACGTTCAACCCGTCGTTTTTCTCGTTGTGGAAAACGAGCACTGGCGCCCCGGCGAGTTCCATCTGCATTACCGCTTCGCCGACCGAAAGAGACGGGATCTTGGTCTCCATCTCGGCCACGATCACGGGTTGCAGGCTCTCCGGTTCCGAATCCTCGCCTCCGTCTCCAGTCGCGAGGATATATGAGGACGCCCCGGAGAGTTCAACCGGCTGCGCGCGCTCTCGGTGGTGGTCCTTCAGGCGTCTCTTGTACCGGCGAAGCTGCTTCTCGAGCTTGTCACAGCACTTGTCGAAGGCCGAATAGATCTCGTGGGCGTGGGCCTTGGCCTGGGCCGTCAGGCCGGTGGAAAGATGCACGATGGACTCGCAGACGAACTCGTTCGCGCTCTTGGAAAAGATGATGTGCGCGTCGGTCGGCCTTTCGGCGTATTTGGCCACGGCGGTGCCCAGCTCCTCCTTGACGTGGGTTTGAAGGGCATCGCCGATGTCGATCTGCTTTCCGCTTATCTGGTAGCGCATCTTTTCTCCTTTTCTTGACATCTCGGGGCACAGCGAAATGGATACCGGCCGCCGGCCGGAAGGTCAGCCCCGAATGCAGGAACATGACCTCCGCCCGGCGCGCCGGAACGCGGGCCGGCGGCGGGCCCGGGTCGTTGAAGGCGCGGAAATCACGGAAGCCATGCCACCAATTGAGGCGCTTTCCGGGTGGCTTGTCAATGCGCGCAGCCGGCGCCACGCGTGAATTCCCTGCGCCATGCGGGGGCCTCAGTAGATCTTGAAGGTGTCGCCGAGATAGACGCGGCGGACGTTCTCGTTGGCAACCACCTCGTCCGGCGTGCCCGACATCAGGACCTGCCCGTCGTGCAGGATGTAGGCCCGGTCGACGATCTCCAGCGTCTCGCGCACGTTGTGGTCGGTGATGAGGACGCCGATCCCGCGGTTGCGCAGGTCGGCGACGAGGTGGCGTATGTCGCCGACCGAGATCGGGTCGACCCCGGCGAACGGCTCGTCGAGAAGAAGGTAGCGCGGATCGGCGGCAAGGCAGCGCGCGATCTCGACCCGGCGGCGTTCCCCGCCCGAAAGCGCCATCGCGGGGGCACGGCGCAGGTGCTCGATGGAGAACTCCGACAGCAACTCCTCGAGCCTCTCGCGCCGCTTGTGGCGATCGGGCTCGGCGACGTCGAGAATGGCGCTGATGTTGTCCTCGACCGACATGCCGCGAAAGATGGACATCTCCTGCGGCAGGTAACCGATTCCGAGCTTGGCCCGGCGGTACATTGGCAGCGTCGTGACCTCGCGCCCGTCCAGCCGAACGTGCCCGCCCTCGGGCTGGACCAGCCCGGCGATGGCGTAGAAGGTCGTCGTCTTGCCCGACCCGTTGGGGCCGAGCAGGGCCACGACCTCGCCCTGCCGCAAGGTGAGCGAGACCTCCCGGATCACCACGCGGCGGCGGTAGCTCTTGCGCAGGTTCTCCACCGTCAGGCCGGTGTTCTCGTGGGCGATATGAAGGTCCGGGGCTGCCACGCGGTCAGTCCCCTGCGCCGATCACGGTCTTGACCCGGCCCGAGATCCGTGCCGTGCCGGCGACGGTGTCGACGGTCATGCGCTCGGCCGTGAGTGTCGTGTTGCGCTGGACCAGCAGCACGTCCCCGCGCATGTCGATGGTGCCGTTCTCGACGTCGTAATCGGCGCGCGCGGCCTCTGCCGCGTCATCGCCGCTGACGAGTGTCACGCCACCCGTCGCCTCGAGCCGTGCGATCCGGTCGCTGTTCTCGCGATAAATGACCCGCACCCGCGGCGCCGACAACCGCATGTCGCCCTGCCCGATGAACACGTCGCCGGTGAATTCCGCCGCGCCGTCGTTCTGGTTGACCGTCAGGTTGTCCGCGCTGATCTCGACGGGAAGATCGCGCGCCTGCCCTGCGCCGCCAAAGGCGACTTCGGCGCCCTGTGCCGCGGCGGGCTGCGCCGCCATGGTGGCCAGGGCCAGGAAAGCGGCCAGAAGGGTCAGTCGGTGCACGCGGTCAATCCCCGGATTTCGCCGGCTTGTATACCAGCTTGACTCCGTTTGCAAAAATCAATTCGGCGTCGTCGCTCCCGGGGCGTGACGTCAGCCGCATGCGTCCGGCCTCGAGCCGACCGGCCGGTGCCTTGCCCGAAACCGCGCCCTTCGATTCGGCGAACAGCTGGTCATAGCTTGTCGCAAGCGCTTCGGTGTGCAGGCTGTACCCGGCGGAGGTTTCGAAGGTGACGTCGCCCCTGAGGTCTGCAGTCAGCGCAGCCTGGTCGATCTCTGCCGTTTCCGCGCGCATCTCGATCACCGTGCCGCCGGTCAGCCGAACATCGGTGCGCACCTTCCGGGCGATGATCCTTTCCTTGTGGTCCGGGTGGGGGCGGGCGCTGTCGGCCGACAGCGAAACCTGGTCTCCGCCAGTGGTGACGCCGGCGAAAGTGGGGCGTGTGGCGCCCTGGTCGCGCGCACGTTTCTGAACGTCGACTGCAGCTGCGGGGATGGAGCGGGACGGATCCACGGAGCGCGAGAGCATGAAAACCGTCGACAGTATCCCCAGCGCCGCCAGTGGCAGCAGGATCTTCATCCACGCCACCATGTTGGAATAGAAATTGTCGCGCCACGTCATGGTGGTCAGTGGGCGAAGATGTCGATGTCGGGCCAGCCGGCGAGATCCAGGCGTGCCCGGGTCGGCAGGAAATCGAAACAGCTCTGTGCCAGTTCCGCCCGTCCCTCGCGCGCGAGCCGCGTGTCGAGCGCGGCGCGCAACTGGTGAAGGTAAAGAACGTCCGAGGCCGCGTACTCGAGCTGTGCGTCGGTCAGCGTTTCCGCGCCCCAGTCCGAGGATTGCTGCTGTTTCGAGATGTCGATTCCCAGCAGTTCCTGCAGCAGGTTCTTGAGCCCGTGGCGGTCGGTGTAGGTGCGCACCAGCTTGCTGGCGATCTTGGTACAGTAGACCGGCCCAGCAAGCGCCCCGAAAGCGTGGTAAAGCACGGCGATGTCGAAGCGTCCGAAATGGAACAGCTTGAGAACATCGGGGTTCTCGATAAGCGCCTCGAGGTTGGGCGCCCGGCTCTGCCCCTGCTCGACCTGTACCATGTGCGCGTGGCCGTCACCGCCAGACAGCTGGACAACACAGAGCCGATCCCGGTGCGGATTGAGCCCCATGGTTTCACAGTCGATGGCAACGACCGGCCCGAGGTCGAGCCCATCGGGAAGATCGGTCTTGTGCAGGTGATTGGCCATGCCGGTTCCGGAAGCGAAAACGAGATGCGCGACAGATATGCGTTCGGTGGGCGGAGGGCAACACCGTCGCCGATGAGCAAGCGATGTTCTGTCATGTCGCCACCGGTTTCGACCCGGGTCACAGGGGCGTCAGGCGGGCCGCAACACGGTCAACGCATTCCGCCCGAGCGGGGGGGTCATGCGGAACCCGGGCCGGTCCTCCGCGCCATGCTCGAACCTGCGCGAAACCCGATGGCGACGACCCGGCCCGCAAGTCGCGAAAACGAGAACCTGGAGCGGCACAAAAGCGGGACGGGGCCAGGTGGGGGTGCAGCGGCCCAAGGGTGTATGGTTGGGCGGATGCGCGCGAGCGGTGCCTCGACCATATCCGGAAATATCAGTAGCTTACGGGAATTTTATGGTGCCCAGGAGTGGACTCGAACCACCACGTCCATACGGACACTAGCACCTGAAGCTAGCGCGTCTACCAATTCCGCCACCTGGGCAGGTGTCGTGGCGACGGCGTTTAGACGCGGTGCGCAACGCTGTCAACGGGCTTTTTCGTCGAAACCGCGGGAAGGCGCATTCGTCTTGTCCAAGTCCGCCCTGACGGGTAGTTAGGGGCACGACAGAAAACAGCCCGGAGGCCAGCGCATGTCAAAGCTCGTGACCATTTTCGGCGGCTCGGGGTTCGTCGGCCGTTACATCGCGCTGCGGATGGCGCAGGCGGGCTGGCGCGTGCGCGTGGCGGTGCGCAATCCTCACGAGGCGATCTTCGTCAAGCCTTATGGCGTCGTGGGCCAGGTCGCGCCCGTGGCCTGCAACATCCGCGACGATGACAGCGTGCGCGCGGTGACGCGCGGCGCGGATGCCGTTGTGAACTGCGTCGGCACCTTCGACCGCAAGGGGCGCAACAATTTCTATGCCGTGCAGCACGAGGGCGCGGCACGCATTGCGCGCATCGCCGCCGAGGAAGGCGTGGACCGGCTCGTCCACATCTCGGCGATCGGGGCGGACCCCGACTCCGAAAGCATCTATGCGCAGACGAAGGCAAAGGGCGAGGCCGCGATCCGGGATCACTTCCCGCATGCGGTCATCCTGCGCCCCTCGGTCATCTTCGGGCCGGAGGATGCGTTCTTCAACCGCTTTGCGGCAATGACGCGCTGGGGGCCGATCCTGCCGGTCGTGGGCGGCGACACGAAATTCCAGCCGGTCTATGTGGATGACGTCGCGCATGCCGCCGCGATGGGCGTCCTTGGCGAGGCGGCGCCGGGTATCTACGAACTGGGTGGGCCCGACGTGAATACCTTCCGCGAATTGATGCAGCAGATGCTGCAGGTGATCCGCCGCCGCCGCGCGATCGTCAACATTCCGTTCTGGATGGCGTCGATCCTCGGCTGGTTCATGGAACTCGCGCAGACGGTGACGCTGGGCCTGTTCCCGGCCCAGATCACCCGAGACCAGGTCCAGAGCCTCAAGGTGGACAACGTGGTCGCCGCCGATGCTCAGGGATTCGAGGCGCTGGGGATCGAGCCGATGTTGCTCGAGGCGGTTCTTCCCGACTACCTCTGGCGGTTCCGCGCGGCCGGCCAGTATTCGGATATTCACGAATCGGCGGAAAACTTGCGCACCGGGGGCTAGCGGGTCAGCCGTAGGCGATGGCCAGCAGAACGAGGCCCAGCGCGACGCGGTAGATCACGTAGGGCGTGAAGCTGACGCGGCGCAGCAACCGCATCATCACCGCCAGCGCCAGTAGCGCGGCCAGGAAGGCAAGCAGCGCTGCCAGAAGGCCGTCGCGTGCCGCCGCCACGTCGGCCCGAAGCGCAACCTCGCTTGCCATGAGCACGCCGCTGGCGATGATCGTCGGAATCGACATCAGCATCGCGAGTTTGGCGGCGTCGTGCCGGCCATAGCCGAGCGCGCGGGCGCCCGTGATCGTGATGCCCGACCGGGATGTGCCGGGAATCAGCGCCAGCGCCTGCCAAAGGCCCATCCTGATGGCGTCGCGCAGTGTCCAGTCGGCCTGGCTTTTGATCGAAGCGCCGCGTTGATCCATCCAGTAGAGCAGGAGGCCGAAAAGCAGCATCGCCCAGCCGATCACGGCGACCGAGCGCAGGACGTCGCTGAACCCCGTGAGATTGAGTGCCAAGCCGACCACGATCACCGGGATCGCGGCGACGAGAAGCAGGAACGCCAGCCGAGCGCCGGGCGTGTCGATCCGGCCGGTCAGGAGCCGCGGCAGGCCACCAAGCGCGCCGCGCACGTCCGGCCAGAAATAGACGATTACCGCCAGAAGCGTGCCGACGTGGGCGGCGACGTCGATGACCTGTCCCTGATCGTCGAAGCCACCGAGCCTGGGCAGCAGGATCAGGTGTCCTGAAGAGGAGACCGGCAGGAACTCCGTAAGGCCCTGAATCACGGCGACGATGAATAGATGGAAAAGGGTCATCGGGACGGGCCTGCGCTGCTGCCGATGCCACCTATATCGCATCGACGTGAACATGAAAGGGCACTTTTAGGTCCGAAGCGGACTGAAAATCTTGGCAAATTGCGGCCCTGATGCTGCGCTGCGGCTATGAAACTGTATTTTAGGTAAGCCTGTATGCCTTTTCTTTCCCCTCGACATAAATTACAAGGTCAAGGCTGGAACAGGAAAACGGAGTTCGTGCCGTGGCGAAGCAACCGATGATGAAGTTCGTGACCGTCGGGCGGGACATGCCCGAAAAGCGCGAAGCGGCGGACCGCCGGCAGGATTTCCACGAGATCTATGCCGAGTACGCCGACGCCAAGGCGCGCGAACAGGCCGGCCGGTGCAGCCAGTGCGGCGTGCCCTACTGCCAGACGCATTGCCCGCTGCACAACAACATCCCGGACTGGCTGCGCCTGACGGCCGAGGGGCGCCTGCGCGAGGCCTACGAAACCAGCCAGGCCACCAACACCTTCCCCGAGATCTGCGGGCGAATCTGCCCGCAGGACCGGCTGTGCGAAGGTAACTGCGTCATCGAGCAGGCCGGCCACGGCACGGTCACCATCGGGCAGGTGGAGAAGTATATCACCGACACCGCCTGGGAGCAGGGCTGGGTGGACGTGCCCGCCCCCGATCACGAGCGGGCCGAATCGGTGGGAATCATCGGGGCCGGCCCCGGCGGGCTGGCGGCCGCCGACGTGCTGCGCCGCGCGGGCGTGCAGGTGACGGTCTATGACCGTTACGACCGTGGCGGCGGGCTGATGACCTACGGCATCCCCGGCTTCAAGCTGGAAAAGGAGGTCGTGATGCGGCGCATGGACCAGCTGGAAAAAGGTGGCGTGGCGTTCGAACTGAACTGCGACGTGGGCACTGACATGTCTTTCGATGACATCCGGTCCGGGCATGACGCCGTGCTGATCGCCACGGGGGTCTACAAGTCGCGCGATCTGCAGGGCCCCGGATCGGGGGCGGCGGGAATCGTCCGTGCCATCGATTACCTGACGGCCAGCAACCGTGTCGGGTTCGGCGACAGCGTCCCCGAGTTCGACAGCGGCGAGCTGAACGCGCAGGGCAAGCGCGTCGTGGTCATCGGTGGCGGCGACACCGCGATGGACTGTGTGCGCACTGCGGTCCGGCAAGGCGCGACTTCGGTCAAGTGCCTCTATCGCCGGGACCGTGACAACATGCCCGGGTCCCAGCGCGAGGTCGCGAATGCCGAGGAAGAGGGCGTGGATTTCAAATGGCTCAGCGCCCCCAAGGGTTTTGTCGGCGACCCGGTGACGGCCGTGAAGGTCCAGCAGATGCGGCTGGGCGCCCCGGACGCCACCGGACGCCAGAGCCCCGAGGAAATCGAGGGCGCCGAATACGACGAACAGGCCGACCTGGTGATCAAGGCCCTGGGCTTCGAGCCCGAGGACCTGCCCGCGCTCTGGGATCAGCCCGAGCTGGAGGTGACGCGCTGGGGCACCGTCAAGGCAGAGTTCACGACCGGGCGCACGGCGATGGAGCGGGTTTATGCCGTGGGCGACATCGTGCGGGGCGCGAGCCTGGTTGTCTGGGCGATCCGCGACGGCCGTGACGCGGCCCAGGCGATCCTTGATGACCTTGGGGGCGCGACGGCCATGGCCGCCGAATAACGCCGCACCGCGGACCGCCCAAAAGGAAAACCGGCCCACCCGGCCAGAAGAAGGGTAACCTGACATGACGAAGCTGGATCGCGACTGGAAAACCGCAGAGGACGCCAAGCGCCGGTGGCTGGCCGAAAACGGGATGTACCGCGAGGAAGAGGAACACGACGCCTGCGGCGTCGGGCTTGTGGTATCGCTTGATGGCAAGCCCAGCCGCCGCGTGGTCGAGGCCGGAATCAACGCCCTCAAGGCGATCTGGCACCGCGGTGCCGTGGATGCCGACGGCAAGACGGGTGACGGCGCGGGCATGCATATCCAGATCCCGGTGCCCTTCTTCTACGACCAGGTCCGCCGCACTGGCCACGAGCCGCACGAGGACCGCCTGATGGCAGTGGGCCAGGTCTTCCTGCCGCGCACCGATTTCGGGGCGCAGGAGACCTGCCGGACCATCGTGGAAACCGAAGTGCTGCGCATGGGGCACACGATCTATGGCTGGCGGCACGTCCCGGTGGACATCACCTGCCTCGGGGAAAAGGCCAACGCCACCCGTCCGGAGATCGAGCAGATCCTGATTTCCAACGCCAAGGAGATCGGCGAGGAGGAGTTCGAGCGCGAGCTTTATGTCATACGCCGCCGGATCGAGAAGGCCGCAAGCCGCGCGGGTATCAATGAGATTTACATCGCCTCGCTGTCGTGCCGGTCGATCATCTACAAGGGCATGATGCTGGCCGAGCAGGTCGCCGTGTTCTACCCCGACCTGATGGACGAGCGGTTCAAGTCCAGCTTCGCGATCTACCACCAGCGGTATTCCACCAACACCTTCCCGCAATGGTGGCTGGCCCAGCCGTTCCGCATGCTGGCCCACAACGGCGAGATCAACACGCTCAAGGGCAACCTGAACTGGCTGAAGAGCCACGAGATCCGCATGGCCTCCTCGGCCTTCGGGGACATGGCCGACGATATCAAGCCGATCGTCGCCGGCGGGTCGAGCGACTCGGCGGCGCTGGATTCGGTGTTCGAGGTCCTGGTGCGCGCCGGCCGCAGCGCGCCGATGGCCAAGACGATGCTTGTGCCCGAAAGCTGGTCGAAGCAGGCGCGTGAACTGCCGCAGGCGTGGCGCGACATGTATTCCTACTGCAACTCGGTGATGGAGCCGTGGGACGGCCCCGCCGCGCTGGCGATGACCGACGGCCGCTGGGTCTGTGCCGGGTTGGACCGCAACGGGCTGCGCCCGATGCGCTATGTCGTCACCGGTGACGGGTTGGTGATCGCCGGTTCGGAGGCCGGCATGGTGCCCGTCGACGAGGCATCGGTGCGCGAGAAGGGCGCGCTGGGTCCGGGCCAGATGCTGGCCGTCGACATGAAGAAGGGCGAGCTGTTTCACGATACCGAGATAAAGGACAAGCTGGCGCGCGCGCTTCCGTTCGGCGACTGGGTCGGCAAGATAAATGACCTTGAGAAGAAGCTGTCGGGCGTGGCGGAATCCCCGATGTTCACCGGCAGCGAGCTGCGCAAGCGCCAGATCGCCGCCGGCTACTCTGTCGAGGAACTGGAGCAGATCCTCGCACCGATGGCAGAGGACGGCAAGGAGGCCGTGGCCAGCATGGGCGACGACACGCCCAGCGCGGTCCTGTCCAAGAAATACCGGCCGCTGAGCCACTATTTCCGGCAGAACTTCAGCCAGGTGACGAACCCGCCCATCGACAGCCTGCGCGAATTCCGGGTCATGAGCCTGAAGACGCGGTTCGGCAACCTCAAGAACGTGCTCGACGAATCCAGCAGCCAGACGGAAATCCACGTTCTGGAATCGCCCTTCGTCGGCAACGCGCAGTGGGACGCGCTGATGCGCGAACTCGAGGGCGCGGTGGTCGAGATCGACTGCAGCTTCGCCCTGGGCAAGGGGTCGCTGCGCGAGGGCCTGGAACGCATCCGGTCGGAGGCCGAAGACGCCGTGCGCTCCGGTGCCGGGCACCTGGTGCTGACCGATCACCACTCCGGCGTGGCGCGGGCCCCGATGCCGATGATCCTCGCGACCTCGGCGGTGCACAGCCATCTCACGCGGCGCGGGTTGCGGACGTTCTGCTCGCTTGGCGTGCGCTCTGCCGAATGCATCGACCCGCACTATTTCGCCGTGCTGGTGGGGGCGGGCGCGACCGTGGTCAACCCCTACCTGGCCGAGGACAGCCTTGCCGACCGGATCGACCGCGGCCTCATCGACGGCACGCTGACCGAAGCCGTGGCGCGCTACCGCGCGGCCATCGACCTCGGGATCCTCAAGATCATGTCCAAGATGGGCATCAGCGTGATCTCGTCCTACCGCGGCGGGCTGAACTTCGAGGCCGTGGGGCTGAGCCGGGCGATGTGCGCCGAGTACTTCCCCGGCGTGGTCAGCCGCATCAGTGGCATCGGCGTGAGCGGCATCCAGACCAAGATCGAGGAGATCCACGCCCAGGCGTGGCGCGGCGGCCAGAACGTGCTGCCCATCGGCGGGTTCTACAAGATGCGCAGCTCGGGCGAGACGCATGCGTGGGGGGCGCAGTCCATGCATCTGATGCAGATGGCCTGCAACAAGGCCAGCCACGAGATCTGGAAACAGTACAGCGCCAAGATGCAGGCCAATCCGCCGATCCACCTGCGCGATCTGCTGGCGATCAAGCCGTTGGGCACCCCGGTGCCGATCGAGGAGGTGGAAAGCGTCACCACGATACGCAAGCGCTTCGTCACGCCGGGCATGAGCCTTGGTGCGCTTTCGCCCGAGGCGCACAAGACGCTGAACGTGGCGATGAACCGGATCGGCGCGCGCTCGGATTCGGGCGAGGGGGGCGAGGACCCGGCGCATTTCGTGCCCGAACCAAACGGCGACAATCCGTCGGCCAAGATCAAGCAGGTGGCCTCGGGCCGCTTCGGGGTGACCGCGGAATACCTCAACCAGTGCGAGGAGCTGGAGATCAAGGTTGCACAGGGCGCCAAGCCCGGCGAGGGCGGCCAGCTGCCGGGCATGAAGGTGACCGAGCTGATCGCGCGGCTGCGCCACTCGACGCCCGGCGTGACGCTGATCTCGCCACCGCCGCACCATGACATCTATTCGATCGAGGATCTCGCGCAGCTGATCTACGATCTGAAACAGATCAATCCGCGCGTGAAGGTCTGTGTGAAACTGGTTGCGCAGTCGGGCGTGGGCACCATCGCGGCGGGCGTGGCCAAGGCCAAGGCCGACGTGATCCTTGTGTCGGGCCACAACGGCGGTACCGGGGCATCGCCGGCGACCTCGATCAAGTATGCGGGCCTGCCCTGGGAAATGGGCGTGACCGAGGCGCACCAGGTCCTGTCGGTCAACAACCTGCGCGGCCGCATCACGCTGCGCACCGACGGGGGGCTGCGCACGGGCCGCGACATCGTGATGGCCGCGATGATGGGCGCCGAGGAGTACGGTATCGGCACCGCTGCCCTGATCGCGATGGGCTGTATCATGGTGCGCCAGTGCCAGTCCAACACCTGCCCGGTGGGCGTCTGCACACAGGACGAACGCCTGCGCTCCAAGTTCACCGGCAACGCCGACAAGGTCGTCAACCTCATCACGTTCTACGCGCAGGAGGTGCGCGAGATCCTGGCGTCGATCGGCGCGCGTTCCCTCGACGAGGTGATCGGCCGCGCGGATCTCCTGACGCAGGTCAGCCGGGGCAGCGCGCATCTCGACGATCTCGATCTCAATCCGATGCTCATCACCGTGGAGGGCGCGGAGAAGGTCAGATACGACGGGAAGCGCGCGCGCAACGAGGTCGACGACACGCTTGACGCCGAGATCGTGCGCGACGCGCAGCGGTTCCTCGAGGACGGCGAGAAGATGCAGCTTTCCTATGCGGTGCAGAACACGCACCGCACGGTCGGCACGCGGGTTTCCAGCCATATCGTGCGCAACTTCGGGATGCGCAACGCCCTGCAACCCGACCACCTGACGATCAAGCTGTCGGGCAGCGCGGGGCAGTCCCTGGGCGCTTTCGCGGCACCGGGCCTGAAGCTCGAGGTGTCGGGCGACGCGAACGATTACGTCGGCAAGGGGCTGTCGGGCGGAACCATCGTCGTGCGCCCGCCCATGGCCAGCCCGCTGACCGCCGCCGACAACACGATCATCGGCAACACCGTGCTGTACGGCGCGACCGGCGGCTATCTTTTCGCCGCGGGCCGTGCCGGCGAGCGGTTCGCGGTGCGCAACTCGGGCGCGCATGTGGTGATCGAGGGCTGCGGCTCCAACGGCTGCGAATACATGACCGGCGGTGTCGCCGTGATCCTGGGCCGGGTCGGGGCCAACTTCGGCGCCGGGATGACCGGCGGCATGGCCTACCTCCATGATCCGGAAGGGCGCGCGGAGACGGTCATGAACATGGAAACGCTCGTCACCTGTCCCGTGCGCGAGGCGCACTGGCTGTCGGAACTCAAGGGCCTGATCGAGCGTCACGCCGATGAAACCGGCAGCCGGAAGGCGCGCGACATCCTGCAGAACTGGGACTTCGAGCGCGACAATTTCCTTCAGGTCTGTCCGAAGGAGATGCTCGACAAGCTCGATCATCCGCTCGGCATCGAGGACAGCGCCGTGCCGGCCGAGTAGGCCCGAACACCTTGGTGATTCCGCCCCTGCGGCGCATACTGGTTTGCGTCAAAGGGGGAATCGTCATGAAAACCTGGATTGCGGCCTGCGCGGTGCTCGCCGGTCTCGTGTTGGCCAGTGCGGCTGCCGCGGGACAGTGCGGATACCGGTATTGTTGGGGGGCTGTCGGCTTCGGACCCGGCGGGGTCCATGGCTATGCCTATGGTCAAAGGTCGGAACAGGCAGCCTACAATGTCGCCGCCGAGGGGTGCGGATGGGACTGCACGAACATCAAGACGTTCCACAACGCCTGTGCCGCGATGGCCGTCGGGCACGATGGCGGCTGGGGCTGGGCCCATGACAGCATCCGCGCCCGCGCCGAGACGGCCGCACTGAACCATTGCGGGCAGCACACCTACAACTGCCGAGTCGTCGTCTGGTCCTGTTCGCGGTAATGCGCCCGGCCCGGCCGCGACAGGCGGTTTTGCATTCGCCGGCTTGCCGCTATAGCTGGGCCGGATGGCCGGGAAACGAAAAGGAAAAGGGGCGCGGATGACGCCGCTGCGTTGGCTGCGGCGCTGGACGCTGCGATTTGCCGCGATCTGCGTGACGGTCGTGGTTCTCGTGGTGCTGTCGCACCGGTTCCTGGACCCCGGGCCGACCTACTACATGAAGCAGGAGGCCGCCCGCCTCGGCGGGATCCAGCATGACTGGGTGGCCCTCGAATCGGTGGCGCCGGTCATGGCGCGGTCGGTTGTCGCGGCGGAGGATTCCGGGTTTTGCACGCACTGGGGTTTCGACGTGGCTGCGATCCGCGCGGCCCTGGCCGAGGGGGCCGGCCGCGGCGCGTCGACGATCAGCCAGCAGGTCGTCAAGAACGTCTACCTCTGGCAGGGTCGCAACTGGGCGCGCAAGGCGCTCGAGGCGCTGATCACGCCGGCGGTGGAGGCGCTCTGGCCCAAGCGCCGCATCGTGGAGGTCTATCTCAACGTGGCCGAGTTCGACCGGGGCGTTTTCGGCATCGGCGCCGCGGCGCGCCATCATTTCGGGGTGGCCCCGACGGACCTGAGCGCCCGGCAGGCGGCGCGGCTGGCCGCCGTTCTGCCCGCGCCGAAACGCCGCTCGGCCGTCGACCCGGCACCGCGCCTGCGCAAGCGCGCGGCGGCAATCATGGACGGCGCGGCCACGATCGAGGCGGACGGGCGGGCCGCCTGTTTCGCGCCACGGGAATGAGCGGCGGTGCAGCGCCGCGCTGTCGCCCCGATCGAGGATTGAAACCCGCTCCGCTTCGGGGCATTGAGGACACGCTTCCCGAAAGGTTACCAAGGTTTCATGGCCAAGCTCTATCACGTCCCGCTTTCGCCTTTCTGCCGGAAGGTTCGACTGAGCCTGGCCGAGAAGAAGATCGAGTGCGAGCTGGTCGAAGAACGCTACTGGGAAAAGCATCCGGATTTCCTGCGCCGCAATCCGGCGGGCAAGGTGCCGGTGCTGCGCATGGAAGGCATGGTGATGCCCGAAAGCGCCGCGATCTGCGAATACCTGGAGGAAAAGCACCCCGAGCCGCCGCTTATGCCCAAGGGCGCCGCGGCCCGTTACGAGGTGCGCCGGCTGGTGGCCTGGTTCGATGACAAGTTCCACCACGAGGTCACGGCGAACCTGTTGTACGAACGCGTGAACAAGAAGGTCACGGGGCAGGGGTTTCCCGACAGCACCAACGTCAAGGCGGGTGCGCGGGCAATCAAGTACCATCTCGATTACATGGGCTGGCTGCTGGACCATCGCCGCTGGCTGGCGGGCGACACGATGACCCTGGCGGATTTCGCGGCCGCTGCGCATCTTTCGGCGCTGGACTACATATCGGATGTGGACTGGCACCGCAGCGAGACGGTCAAGGACTGGTACGCCAAGATCAAGTCGCGGCCGGCGTTCCGCGGTATCCTGGCCGATCAGGTGCCGGGGTTCCCGCCGCCGGCGCATTATGCCGACCTCGATTTCTGAACCGAACCGCGCGGTCGGGGGCGCTGCCCCCGTCGCCCTGCGGGCGACTCCCCCGGAGTATTTCGGGCAAGATGAAGCATGCATGCCTTGAAGGACAAACTGGTGACGCGGGCCCTTGAGGAAGGGTTCGATGCGGCCCGTGTCTGCCGGCCATGGGACGTGGGCCACGTGCCGGCGCGGCTGGCCGAGTTCCTCGAACGCGGGCGGCACGGGCAGATGCGCTGGCTCGCCGAGCGGGCGCACTGGCGGGGCGATCCGCACGCGCTTTGGCCCGAGGCGCGCTCGGTCATCATGCTCGCCGAAAGCTACACGCCGGACCATGACCCGATGTCGGTTCTGGAACAGTCCGACCGGGGGGCGATTTCGGTTTATGCGCAGAACCGCGATTACCACGACATCGTCAAGAAGCGGCTCAAGCGGCTGGCGCGCTGGCTGATCGCCGAGGCGGGTGACGGCGTGGAGGTCAAGGTGTTCGTGGACACCGCGCCGGTGCCGGAAAAGCCGCTGGGGCAGGCGGCGGGCCTGGGCTGGCAGGGCAAGCACACCAACCTGCTGAGCCGGCAGCTGGGCAACTGGTTCTTCATCGGCTCGATCTTCACCACGCTCGACCTGCCGGCCGACCCCGTCGAGACCGATCACTGCGGGTCTTGCCGGGCATGCCTGGACGTCTGTCCGACCGATGCCTTTCCCGCGCCCTACCAGCTCGATGCGACGCGCTGCATCTCGTATCTGACGATCGAGCATCGCGGGCCGGTGGACGAGGCGCTGCGCCCTTTGTTGGGCAACCGGATCTACGGCTGCGACGATTGCCTGGCCGTCTGCCCGTGGAACAAGTTCGCGCAGGCCGCGCGCGAGCAGCGCTATCATGCGCGCGAGGACCTCGTCGCGCCGCCGCTGGCCGAGCTGGCCCGGCTGGATGACGCGGGGTTTCGTGCGAAGTTCTCGGGCAGCCCGATCAAGCGGATCGGGCGCGACCGTTTCGTGCGCAACGTCGCCTACGCCATCGGCAATTCCGGCGACCCGGCGCTTTTGCCCGTGGCGCAGGATCTGTGCGAGGATGCCGATACGACCGTTGCCGACGCGGCGCGCTGGGCTGTCGCGCGGCTGTCGGGGACCGCGGGTTGAGCGCAACCTTTCCGTTTGCGGCGCGATACGGCGCAAACGGGCCAGAGGGGGCGCGCCGGATGCCCAATCTGACCACGGGACACCGCAAGGAGCGCACCGATGCAAGCATCCCAACGATTCGACAGCGATATCGCCAACCGTCTCGATGGCTTGCGCGAGGACGGGCTTTACAAGAGCGAGCGTGTCATCACCTCGATGCAGGCCGGAGAGGTGGCGCTTGAAGGGGGCGGCGCGGCGATCAACCTGTGCGCCAACAACTACCTCGGGCTGGCCGACGATGCGCAGGTGATCGATGCGGCGCACGACGCGCTTGACCGGTACGGCTATGGCATGGCCAGCGTGCGCTTCATCTGCGGCACGCAGGAGGAGCACAAACTGCTCGAGGCGCGGATCGCCCGGTTCCTGGGCAAGGCGGACTGCATCCTCTATCCCAGCTGTTTCGACGCGAACACGGGTCTGTTCGAGACGCTCCTGGGCCCCGACGACGCGGTGATCTCGGACGCGCTGAACCATGCGTCGATCATCGACGGGATCCGGTTGTGCAAGGCGCAAAGGTATCGCTATGCCAATTCCGACATGGCGGACCTGGAACGCTGCCTGCAAGAGGCACGGCACGCGCGGCATCGGCTGATCGCAACCGACGGGGTGTTCTCGATGGATGGCACCTATGCCCGGCTCGACGAGATCTGCGATCTTGCCGACCGCTACGATGCGCTGGTGATGGTGGATGATTGCCATGCCACCGGTTTCGTGGGCGAGACCGGCCGCGGCACGCCGGAGAAATTCGGCGTGACCGACCGTGTGGACATCGTCACGGGCACGCTGGGCAAGGCGCTGGGCGGGGCCTCGGGCGGCTACACCGTGGCCTCGGTGCCGGTGGTGGACTGGCTGCGCCAGAGGTCGCGGCCTTACCTGTTTTCCAACACGCTGGCGCCGGTGATTGCCGGCGCTTCACTGAAGGTCTTCGAAATGCTCGAGGCGGGGGCGGACCGGCGCGCGCGCATTTGGGACAACGCGGCCCATTTCCGCGAACGGATGGACGCGCTGGGCTTCGAGTTGCTGCCGGGCGACCACGCGATCATCCCCGTCATGCTGCGTGATCCGCAACTGGCACAGACCATGGCTGCGCGCCTTGGCGATCACGGCGTCTATGTCACGGCATTCAGCTTTCCGGTCGTGCCCGAACATCAGGACCGCATCCGAACGCAGATGAGCGCGGCGCACAGCCGCGAGATGCTGGACACCGCCATCGCGGCCTTTGAAACCGTGGGCCGCGAGCTGGAGATCATCTGATGGACAACCGCATGACGGCGCTGGTCAAGGCGAAACCCGAGGCGGGGTTGTGGATGGAGCGCGTGCCCGTGCCCGAGCCGGGGCCCAACGACGTGCTGATCCGGGTGCGCAAGTCGGCGATCTGCGGGACCGACGTGCACATCTGGAAATGGGACGAGTTCAGCGCGAAGACGGTGCCGGTGCCGATGGTCGTTGGCCACGAGTTCGCTGGCGAGATCGTCGAGACGGGCGCGGCCGCGAACAAGTACCGCATCGGCCAGCGCGTCTCGGGCGAGGGGCACATCGTTTGCGGGGTCTGCCGCAACTGCCGGGCGGGGCGCGGTCACCTTTGCCGCAACACGAGGGGCGTGGGCGTGCACCGCCCCGGGAGTTTTGCCGAATACCTCTGCATCCCCGAGGACAACGTCGTGCCGCTGCCCGACGACATCCCCGACGAGATCGGCGCGATCCTCGACCCGCTGGGCAACGCGGTGCACACGGCGCTGAGTTTCGACCTCGTGGGCGAGGACGTGCTGGTGACCGGCGCGGGACCGATCGGGATCATGGGCGCGCTGGTGGCCCAGCGCGTGGGCGCGCGCAAGACGGTCATCACCGACATCAATGCCTATCGCCTCGACCTGGCGCGGACCCTCGGCGTGCAGCACGTCGTGGATGTCTCATCGGAATCCCTGCGCGACGTGATGGACGAGATCGGAA
This sequence comes from Roseovarius salinarum, assembly GCF_002834145.1. GTDB lineage: Bacteria > Pseudomonadota > Alphaproteobacteria > Rhodobacterales > Rhodobacteraceae > Roseovarius > Roseovarius salinarum. The sequence goes on from NZ_PHNT01000003.1 coordinate 109,210, forward strand.
TGACCGAAGGCTTCGATGTCGGGCTGGAGATGTCGGGGGCCGCCCCGGCGATGCAGCAGATGATCGCGCGGATGAACAACGGCGGGAAGGTGGCGCTCCTGGGCATCGCGCCCACCGAGTTCCCGGTCGACTGGAACACGGTGATCTTCAGGATGTTGCAGATCAAGGGCATCTACGGCCGGGAAATGTTCGAAACCTGGTACAAGATGATCGCCCTGCTGCAAAGCGGGCTGGACGTGAACGGGGTCATCACGCACCGCATCCCGATCGACGATTTCGAGGACGGCTTCGCCGCGATGCTGTCGGGCGATGCCGGAAAGGTCGTGATGGACTGGGGCTGACGCGGGTTTGCCGCCGCGGACGGTATCGCCTCCGCGCCGTCTGGGCGCCTTCGGCGGGGATACTGGGCGAACTGACGCGACCGGGGAGTTTTCCGCCGACTGATCGCGTTCGGGGTTGGCATCGGGGCCGAACGGGCCATCTTTGGGCCAGAAGACAGGGGAATGCGACAATGGCGGACTACGAAAGACGGCCCGAGGTGATCGCGGCGCTCGACCCCGAATCCTACCGCGTGACACAGGAGAACGGGACGGAGCGGCCGGGTACCGGCGAGTACCTGCACACGGCCGAGCCGGGGATCTACGTCGACATCGTATCGGGCGAGCCGCTGTTCGCCTCGTCGGCGAAATACGACTCGGGCTGCGGCTGGCCGAGTTTCACCAGGCCCGTGGAGCCCGCGCACGTGGTGGAACGCCAGGACACCAGCCTTGGCATGGTGCGCACCGAGGTGCGCAGCCGCCACGGCGACAGCCACCTTGGCCACGTCTTTCCCGACGGGCCGCGCGCGGCCGGTGGCTTGCGCTATTGCATCAACTCGGCCAGCCTGCGGTTCATCCATCGCGATGACATGGAAGCCGAAGGCTACGGCGACTACCTGGACCAAGTGGAGGACGTGACATGACCGAACGCGCGATTCTGGCCGGGGGCTGCTTCTGGGGCATGCAGGACCTGATCCGCAAGAAGGATGGCGTGATTTCCACGCGCGTGGGGTATTCCGGCGGCGACGTGCCCAACGCCACCTACCGCGATCATGGCACGCACGCCGAGGCGGTCGAGATCGTTTTCGACCCCGCGAAGATCAGTTTTCGCGAGCTTCTCGAACTCTTCTTCCAGATCCATGACCCGACCACGCCCAACCGGCAGGGCAACGACATCGGCATGTCCTATCGTTCGGCGATCTACTTTACCAACGAGGCCCAGAAGGAGGAAGCCCTGCGCACCATCGCCGACGTGGAGGCCAGCGGGCTGTGGCCCGGCAAGGTCGTGACCGAGGTGGAGCCGGCCGGAGATTTCTGGGAGGCCGAACCGGAGCACCAGGACTACCTGCAGAAGCATCCCGGCGGCTATACCTGTCACTTCCCGCGGCCGGGCTGGGTGCTGCCGCGGTCGGACCGGTCGAAAAGGTCGGCGTAGTCGGCGCGCAGGGCGGCCTTCTGCACCTTGCCCATGGTGTTTCGCGGCAGTTCGGGCAGGAAGCGGATTGCCTTGGGCTGCTTGAACCGCGCGAGGCGGTTTTCTAGGGCGGCGGCGATGTCATCGGCCGTCAGACGGGCGTCGGCGCGCACCACGGCGGCGATGACGGCCTCGCCAAGGTCGGGATGCGGCACGCCGACGACGGCTGATTCCGAGATCCCGTCGATGGCGTCGATCTCGGTCTCGACCTCCTTCGGGTAGACGTTGAAGCCGCCAGAGATCACCATGTCCTTGGCGCGGCCGACGATGGTGACGTAACCGTCCGCGTCGATGAATCCCTGATCTCCGGTGATGAACCAGCCGTCGGGGCGCAGTTCCTCTGCCGTCTTTTCCGGCATCTGCCAGTAGCCCTGGAAGACGTTGGGGCCGCGCACCTCGATCACCCCGATCTCGCCCTGGGCCACCTCGCGGTCGCCGTCCATGATGCGCAGTTTAACGCCCGGCAGCGGAACGCCCACCGTGCCGGCGCGCCGTTCGCCGTCATGGGGGTTCGAGGTGTTCATGTTGGTTTCGGTCATGCCGTAGCGTTCGAGGATCCGGTGGCCGGTGCGCGCCTCCCACGCCTCGTGCGTGGCCGCCAGCAGCGGTGCCGACCCCGATATGAACAGCCGCATGCTGGCCGCCCGTTCGCGGGTGAGGCGCGGATCGTCCAGAAGCCGCGTGTAGAAGGTGGGTACGCCCATCAACGCGGTGGCGCCCGGCATCGCGTCGAGGATGGCGTCGGCATCGAATTTCGGCAGGAAGTGCAGCGCGCATCCCGAAAGCAGCGCCACGTTGGTGGCCACGAAAAGCCCGTGCGTGTGAAAGATCGGCAGGGCGTGGATCAGCACGTCGTCGGGCGTGAACCGCCAGAAATCGCGCAGAACCTCGGAATTCGACGAAAGGTTCGCATGGCTGAGCATCGCGCCCTTGGACCGGCCCGTGGTGCCCGAGGTGTACAGGATCGCGGCGAGGTCGTCCGCACCGCGGGCGGCGGCCTCGAATCCGGGCTCTCGTGCCTCGGCTGCCTGCGACAGCGTGCCGGAACCGTCGGCGCCCAGCGTGAACAGCCGGGCATTGCCGGCGAGCGGGGCGATCTCGGCTTCGCGGGCCGGGTCGCAGACAACGACGCGCGGTGTCGCATCGGTCAGGAAGTAGTCGACCTCCGCGCCGGTATAGGCGGTGTTGAGCGGCAGGAACACGCCGCCTGCCATCACCGTGCCAAGGTAGAGTTGAAGCGCCTCGATCGATTTCTCGACCTGCACCGCGACGCGGTCGCCGGCGGCGAGCCCGGCGCCGGCAAGCACGCCGGCGATGCGCTCGGCGCCCTCGAACAGCGCGGCATAGGTGATATCCGGCCGTGCGGGCTGCGTGGCAAAGACCTTGTCCGGCGCGCCGGCCGCGGCAAGGCGGTGAGCGAGGTGATTGCCGTCGTACATCGCGTTCTCCTGCGTGCGCTGCGCCCCGTTGTCCAAGGCGCGCGCGGTGAACGCAAGGGCCCGATTGACCTTTCGGCCGGGCCGATGCAGGCAGTGTGTGAAAGGACGCGCGATGCATCCCCTCAAGGGAATATTCCTCAAGCTCGCCTCGGTGGCGCTGTTCGTCGTCATGGCCGCGATGGTCAAGGCCGCGGTTGCCCACGACGTGCCGCCGGGCGAGGCGGTGTTCTTCCGCTCGGCGCTGGCGATCCCCGTGATCCTGGTCTGGCTGCGTGTGCGCGGCGAGTTCTCCACCGGTCTGCGCATGGCCTCGCCCGGGGCGCACCTGCTGCGCGGGCTGTTCGGCACCGCCGCGATGGGCATGTTCTTCGCCGCGCTGGGCCTGCTGCCATTGCCGGAGGTCACGGCGCTTGGCTACACCGCGCCGCTGCTCACGGTGATCTTCGCCGCGCTTTTCCTGGGTGAGCGGTTGCGGCTGTTCCGCCTTGGTGCCGTGGTCGTGGGGTTCGCGGGCGTGCTCATCATGCTGTCGCCGCGGATCGGCGCGTTTGACGCGGGCGCGCTCGGCACCGGGGCAACGCTGGGCGCGGGGCTTGTGCTGCTGGGCGCGACCTTCCGCGCGCTGGCGCAGATCGCGATCCGTCACATGGTGGCGACCGAGGGCACTGGCGCCATCGTCTTCTGGTTCTCGGTCACCTCGGCGGTGCTGTCGCTGTTGACCCTGCCTTTTGGCTGGGTGGTGCCCACTGGCAACGAGCTCTGGCTGCTTGTCGGCGCGGGGCTGCTGGGCGGCGTGGCGCAGATTTTCCTGACCTCGGCCTACCGTTTCGCCCACGCCAGCGTGGTCGCCCCGTTCGACTATGCCTCGATGCTGGTGTCGATTGCGATCGGTTACGCGGTCTTCGACGAGGCGCCGACATGGCCGATGCTGGGGGGTGCGGCATTGGTGATCGCGGCCGGCATCGTCATCATGTGGCGCGAGAACCGCCTGGGGATGGCCCGCGACAGGGCGCGCGCCGCGCGCACGCCCCAGGGCTGAGCGGCTCAGCCGCCCGTCAGCGTCGCCCACAGGTAGGGCGGCCAGAGCGCCGCGCGCCGGAAACGGCCCAGCGGCCAGCGTCGCGGCGGCGTGGCCAGGATCTCGGGATACGGGTGGCGCGGCGCGCGGTCGAGCGCGAGGTCGGCCAGGAGCGCCCCGGCGTAGCTGCCCATGGCAATACCGTTTCCGTGATACGAAAGCCCGGCGAAGGCACCGGGCATCCCCGGGATCGCGCCGGCGAAGGGTGTCAGCCCCCGGGCGAGGCTGAGCAGCCCGTTCCAGCTGTGCGGCGTTTCCACATGCGCCCAGGCCGGGAACATTGCCTCGAAATGCGCGCGGATCCTGCGGTGCATGGCCGCGTCGGCGCGCGGACCGCTGAACAAGCCGCCCCGCATCCCGAACAGGAAGCGACGATCGGGCATCAGGCGGAAATAGTGCAGGAAGAACCGGTCGTCATAGGCCATCTGCGCCGTGGACCATCCCTGCGCGGCAATCTCTTCGTCGGTCAAGGGGCGGGTGACCAGCACGTTGGACTGGGCGGGCAGGTAGCGCGCGCCGATCCAGCCGGGCAGGTCGTCGGAGGAATACCCGTTTGTCGCCACGATCAGCCGCCGGGCCGTCACCGTCGCGTTCGGCGTGGTGAGGGTGAAATTGCCACCCTGTTTCGCGATGCCTTGCACCGGGCTGTGCGCGAACACATGCGCACCGGTCTCCGTGCCCGCACGGGCGAGGCCAAGGGTGTACTTCAGCGGGTTGATCGCGAAACCCACCGGGGTCGTCATCGCGCCGTGAAATCCCCCGCCCATGCCGTGGGCGGGCAGGTCATCGGGGGCGATCAGCCTGGGTGCGACGCCCAGGTCGGCCTCGATCCGGCGGGCCTCGGCCTCGAAGCCGCGCATCGCCGAAGGCGTGTGGGCCATCACGGTTTCGCCGTCCGAGTGCCGATCCGCATCGATGTCGTGCGTCTGAAGCGTTTCCGCGACAAGGTCCACCGCGGCGCGTTCGGCCCTGCGGTAGGCGCGCCGCGCCGCCGCGCCGAACCGCCGCCGCATTGCCGCATCGCCCGCCGCGGATCCGCCAAGGCAGCAGAATCCGCCGTTGCGGCCCGAGGCGCCCCAGCCGGGCGTTTCTGCCTCGAACACGGCGACATCCGCCCCGGCCTGCGCAAGATGCAGCGCGGCCGTCAGCCCGGTGAACCCGCCGCCGACCACGGCGACATCGGCGCGCACGCGCCCTCCGGCGGAAGGAAACGCGGGGTCCGTGGCCGTGGTCGCCCAGAAACACCGTGCCCGTGGCCCGGGGCCGTAGGCGTGGTCGGGGAAAACGCGCCTCATGCCTGCTGTTCGGCCGCACGCTCCTCGGCCTGAAGGCGCAGGCTGGCGCGCTTGGTGATCAGCGAGGCCGTGACCACCCCCGTGGCGACGATGGCGATCAGGATGGTCGACAGCGCGTTGATCTCCGGACTCACGCCCAGCCGGATCGACGACCAGATCTTGATGGGCAGCGTGGTGGCAGAGGGCCCGGCGGTGAAGCTCGCGATCACGAGATCATCGAGCGACAGCGTGAAGGCCAGGAGCCAGCCCGAGATCACCGCCGGCGCGATGATCGGCAGCGTGACCAGCCGGAACGCCTCGCCCGGCGAGCAGCCGAGGTCAAAGGCGGCTTCCTCGAGCGACCGGTCGAAGGTCGCGAGCCGCGAGGACACGACAACCGAGACGTAGCACATGGAAAACGTCGTGTGCGCAAGGATGATAGTGAACACGCCCCGGTCCAGACCGATGCCGATGAACAGCAGCAGCAGCGACAGGCCGGTGATCACCTCGGGCATCACCAGCGGCGCGTAGATCATGCCGGAAAACAGGGTGCGGCCCCAGAAACGGCCGGCACGCACCATCGTCAGTGCGGCCATGGTGCCCAGGACGGTGGCCACGGTGGACGAGACGACCGCCACCTGCAGCGTGACCCAGGCCGCATCGAGGAAGGCCTCGTTGCGGATCAGCTCGCCGTACCATTTCGTGGAAAACCCCGCCCAGACCGTCACCAGTTCGGAGCGGTTGAAGCTGTAGACGATCAGGATGAGCATCGGCAGGTAAAGGAAGGTGAACCCGAGCGTGAGCGACGTCGTGTTGAACCATGTCACCCGCCTCATCCCTCGGCCTCCCGCTGCTTCTGCTCGTTGCGCTGGAACAGCACGATCGGGATGATCAGGATCAGCAACAGGATCACGGCCACGGCCGAGGCCACGGGCCAATCACGGTTCTTGAAGAACTCGTCCCACAGCACCTTGCCGATCATCAGCGTCTTGGACCCGCCCAGCAGCGCGGGAATGACGAATTCGCCCACCGTCGGGATGAAGACCAGGAAACAGCCCGCGACCACCCCGTTGCGCGACAGCGGGAAGGTGACCAGCCAGAACGCCGTCAGCCGCGAACAGCCCAGGTCCTCCGCCGCCTCCAGCAGCGAGGCGTCCATGCGCTCCAGCGCGGCATAGATCGGCAGGATCATGAAGGGCAGGTAGGTGTAGACGATGCCGATGTAGACCGCGATGTTGGTGTTCAGGATGGTCAGCGGCTCGCTGATCGCGCCCAGTGCCAGCAACAGCTGGTTGAGGTAACCTTCGCCCGACAGGATGCCCATCCACGAATAGACCCGGATCAGGAAACTGGTCCAGAACGGCAGGATCACGAGCATCATCAGCGTCGGCCGCCAGTGATCGGGGGCGTTGGCCATGCCGTACGCGATCGGGTAGCCCACCAGAAGAGTCAGGAACGTGGCGACGGCCGCGATGCGCAGCGATGACAGGTAGGCCTTCCAGTACAGGTCGTCGGTGGTCAGGAAGACGAAATTCTCGAAATCGAGCCCGGCGAAGAAGCGCTTTGTGCCCTCCCAGCCGGCCGAAAGGTCCAGCGTCGGCGTGTAGGGCGGGATCGACAGCGCGATGTCCGACAGGCTGATCTTCAACACGATGATGAACGGCACAAGGAACAGCGCCAGCAGCCAGGCATAGGGCAGGACGATCAGGGCGAACCGGCGCATCGGTCAGTCCTCCAGCAGCACGGCGGCGGTGTCCGTCCAGCTCAGCCAGACGGTATCTTCCCAGGTGAAGGTGCGCCGCGACAGGCGGCGGGTGTTGGCCGTCTGGGCCTTGATCACCTGACCGCCGGGCAGTTCGACGTGATAGGTCGAGATGTTGCCGAGGTAGGCGATGTCGAGGATCTTCCCCTGGAGGGCGTTGCGCTTGTCCCGGGGTTTCTCGGCGGTGATCGAGACCTTCTCGGGCCGGATCGCCAGGTGGCAGGCCTGTCCCTTGGCGAATGTCTTGTCCGTCTCGGCGTAGAGCGGCGGCTGGCCTTCCGCGAAAGCGATCTCGTAGCCGGCCTCGCGCGGGGTTGCCGTGCCTTCGATGATCGTGACGTCGCCGATGAAATCCGCCACGTAGACCGAGCTGGGGTGCTCGTAGATCCTGTCGGGCGTGTCGGCCTGGACGATCTTGCCGTGGTCCATAACGGCAACGCGGCTGGCCACGGTCATCGCCTCTTCCTGGTCGTGGGTGACGATGACGAAGGTGGTGCCGGTCTTTTCCTGGATGTCCATCAGCTCGAACTGGGTGTCCTGGCGCAGCTTGGCGTCCAGCGCGCCCAGCGGTTCGTCAAGCAGCAGCAGTTTCGGCGCCTTGGCAAGGCTGCGGGCAAGTGCCACGCGCTGGCGTTGCCCGCCCGAGATCTGGTGCGGCTTGCGGCGGGCGAATTTCTCGAGCCGTGTGAGCTTGAGCATGCGGTCCACGCGCTCGGTGATGGCCGACTTCTCCATGCGGTCGCGCTTCAGTCCGAAGGCGATGTTTTCCCAGACGCTCAGGTGCGGGAACAGCGCGTATGACTGGAACATCATGTTCACCGCGCGCTTGTTGGGCGGAATGGGCGCGATGTCCTGCCCGTCGAGCAGGATGCGCCCCTCCGTTGGCGCCTCGAACCCGGCGAGCATGCGCATCATCGTCGTCTTGCCGCAGCCCGAGGGGCCCAGCAGGGCGAAGAATTCGCGTTCGTAGATATCCAGTGTCTGGTCGTCGATCGCGGTGAAATCGCCGAACCGCTTGGTGACACCCTGGAACTGGATGAGCGGTGTCGCGTCGGGATCGTTCCAGGGCTCGAAGACGGTCTGGGTCATCGCATTCCCCGCCTGTATGATAAGGCCCGCGCGCGGGTCGCGCGCGGGCCGGCAAGGCCTCAGGTGCCCGATTTGATCTTGGTCCACAGCCGGGTGACCGTGCGCTGCACCCGCGCCGGGTATGGCGTGGTGGTGTACAGGTTCTCCAGCGTGTCCTCGTCGGGGTAGACGGCCGGATCACCGATCACGTCCTCGATCAGGTACTGCTGCGACGTCTTGTTGCCGTTGGCATAATAGACGTAGTTGGACGCCTGCGCGATGTTCTTCGGGTCCAGGATGAAGTTGATGAACTGGTGCGCGCCGTCCGGGTTGGGCGCGTCGGCGGGGATCGCCATCATGTCGAACCACATCAGCGCGCCCTCCTTCGGGGCGTTGTAGGCGATGTTGACGTCGTTTTCCGCCTCCTCGGCACGCCAGCGCGCCTGCAGCACGTCGCCGGACCAGCCGAAGGCCACGCAGATGTCGCCGTTGGCCAGCGCGGTGATGTATTCGGAACTGTGGAATTTCTGCACGTGGGGGCGGACCGGCGCCAGCACGTCTTCGGTCTTGGCGATGACCTCCGGGTCGTGGCTGTCGGGATCCTCGCCCAGATACGCCAGCGCGGCGGGGATCATCTCGGCCGGCGCATCAAGGAAATGCACGCCGCATTCCGAGAGCTTTTCCATGTTCTCCGGATCGAAGATCAGCTCCAGCGAGTCGATCGGCGCGTCCTCGCCCAGCGCGGCCTTCACCTCGTCGACGTTCACGCCGATGCCGGTGGTGCCCCACATGTAGTTGACGGCGTATTCGTGGCCGGGATCGTAGGCGGCCGTCCGTTCGCGGATCACGTCCCACAGGTGCTTGGCGTTGGGCAGCTTGTCATAGTCCAGCTTCTGGAACGCGCCGGCCGAGATCTGGCGCTTGAGGAAGGTGCCCGAGGGCACGACGACATCGTAGCCCGATCCGCCGGCCAGCATCTTGGTTTCCAGCACCTCGTTGCTGTCGAAGACGTCATAGACGAGGTCCAGCCCGGTTTCTTCCTCGAATTTGTCGAGCAGGTCCTCGTCGATGTAATCCGACCAGTTGTAGACGCGTACCTCTTCGGCGCTTGCCGCCGCGGCACCGAAGGCCAGCGCGCTGGCGGCGGTCAGTAGCAGGTGTTTCATGTGACTCTCCCGTTGGTTGGCAGTTTTGCCTGCCCTGGGTGGATTTGATCAAATTTTTCCACCCGTGGCAATATGGCAATGTTTTCACGCAGCCGCTAGACTCGCAAGCTCAGAGATCGCGGGGGTTCGGCGATGGCCGGAACGAGACAGCAGATTGCAGGAAATGTGGACAACGGCGCCGAAGGCGCCACACGCTTGCCCGCGCACGAGGTGATCTACCGCCAACTGCGCGACATGGTGCTGTTCGGCGATCTCACGCCGGGGGAGCCGGTGACGATCAAGGGGCTCGCGGACCGGCTCGGCGCCGGCATGACCCCTGTCCGCGAGGCGATTCGCCGCCTGACGGCCGAGGGCGCGCTGGATTTCCAGGGGAACCGCCGCGTTTGCGTGCCGATCCTCGGAGCGGACGGTATCAGCGAAATCACTCTTGCACGGCAATGGGTTGATCCACATCTCGCGCTTCGGGCGACGGAGCACGCCGGGCTCGAGGACATGACCGAACTGGCCGAGATCGATGCCACGCTCGACGCCGCCATAGCGCGCGGTGACCTGCGCGCCTACCTCGAGCAGAACTACCGGTTTCACAGGCGCCTGTACGAGCTGGCCCGCTCACCGATCCTCGCCGATCTCGCGCAGGGACTCTGGCTGCGCTTCGGGCCGTCGCTGCGGGTCGTCTGCGGGCGGATGGGCACGCAGAACCTGCCGGACAGGCACAAGGACATGCTGGATGCCATGCGGGCGCGCGATGCCGAGGCCGCGGCCCGCGCGATCCGTGAGGACGTCATCCAGGGGATGGAACAGGTGCGCCGGTCGCTCGCGGATCCGGGCGTGTCCGCGTGATTCGATTGACACCAAAAAATTTGATCATATTCTGGCATCGGTCGGAAAGGGCGTTCCGGCCACCCGTCTTCCTCGCGCCAGAAAAAGGGGCCCATGATGTCGACCATCACCAACCACCTGCCGACCGACGAGTTGCAGGCACTGGACGCCGCGCATCACATGCACCCCTTCACCCACGGCGCGGAACTGGCGGGCAAGGGCGCGCGCGTGATCACCCGCGCCCGGGGTGTCACCCTGACAGACAGCGAAGGCAACGACATCCTCGACGCCATGGCGGGGCTTTGGTGCGTCAACGTCGGCTACGGCCGCGACGAACTGGCCGACGCGGCCGCGCGCCAGATGCGGGAACTGCCCTACTACAACACCTTCTTCCAGACGACCCATGTGCCCGCCATCGCGCTGGCGTCGAAACTGGCCGAACTGGCGCCGGGCGACCTGAACCACGTGTTCTTCGCCGGCTCGGGCTCCGAGGCGAACGACACCAATATCCGGCTCGTGCGCACCTACTGGGCGCAGAAGGGCAGGCCCGACAAGAAGGTCATCATCAGCAGGAAGAACGCCTATCACGGGTCGAGCGTCGGCAGCGCGTCGCTTGGCGGCATGGGCGGAATGCACGCGCAGGGCGGGCTGCCGATCCCCGGCATCCACCACATCGACCAGCCCAACTGGTGGGCCGAGGGGGGCGACATGACCCCGGAGGAATTCGGCCTGGAGCGTGCCCGCCAGCTCGAGCAGGCGATCGCGGAGCTGGGCGAGGACCGCGTCGCTGCCTTCATCGCCGAGCCGGTTCAGGGTGCGGGGGGCGTCATCGTCCCGCCCGACAGCTACTGGCCCGAGATCCGGCGTATCTGCGACAAGCACGACATCCTGCTGATCGCCGACGAGGTCATCTGCGGCTTCGGCCGCACCGGCAACTGGTTCGGAAGCCAGACGGTGGGCTGGCGGCCCGACATCATGACCATCGCCAAGGGCCTGAGCAGCGGCTACCAGCCCATCGGTGGTTCCATCATCAGCGACGAGATCGCCGAAGTCATCGGCGACACGGAATTCAACCACGGCTACACCTACTCCGGCCACCCCGTCGCCTGCGCCGTGGCACTGGAAAACCTGCGCATCCTCGAGGAAGAGGGTATCGTGGACCGCGTCCGCGACCGGACCGGGCCCTATCTCAAGGAGAAATGGGAAGAGCTGACCGACCACCCGCTGGTCGGCGAGGCGAAGATCGTCGGGCTGATGGGCTCCATCGCGCTGACGCCGGACAAGGCGGCGCGCGCGCCCTTCGCCGCCGGCCCCGGGGCCGCCGGGCTGATCTGCCGCGAGGCCTGTTTCGCCAACAACCTGGTGATGCGGCATGTCGGCGACCGGATGATCATTTCGCCGCCGCTGGTCATCGAACCCGCCGAGATCGACACGCTGATCCACCGGGCGCGCGCGGCGCTCGACCAGACGCATGCGCGGCTTCGCGACGAGGGGTTGATGAAGGCCGCGAGTTGAGGGGCAGCCTTGAGCGCCCGGCGTCATGGCGTTAACGACATGACGCATGAGTGACGACACCGGCGTGACATCCGAAACCTCCGAAGGCCCGACCGCCCGGTTGCGGATTCGCGTGGTCTTTGACGGCGGGTTCATGATGGGGCCCGGCAAGGCCGATCTGCTTGAACTGATCCGCGACACCGGCTCGATCTCCGCCGCCGGACGGCGGATGGGGATGAGCTACAAACGCGCCTGGACCCTCGTGGAGACCATGAACGCGGGCTTCTCGGCACCGGTGGTCGAAAGCACCCGTGGCGGCGCGCGGGGCGGCGGCGCGCGGTTGACCGAGACGGGCGCGACGGCTCTCGGGCATTACCGCGCGCTGGAGGCGGCCTGCGGTGCGGCCGCGGCGCCCGATCTCGCCGGGCTTTCCGGGCTGCTGGCCGATATTCCCGGCGAAAAATAACGCTTGCTCCGGCGAAGTCGGTTTGCAATATGTCCTGCGAAACATAACGACGGGGGATTCATGTCCTTGTTCCGGCTTGCCGCGGCGGTCGTGCTGGCGTTGACGGCCGCTCTGCCAGCCCGCGCCGACGAAGCACTCGTCGCGGTGGCCTCGAATTTCGCCGAGGTTGCCGAGGCGCTGGAGCCCGGCTTCGAGGCCGGGACCGGGCACAGCGTGACCCTGGCAACCGGGTCGACGGGCAAGCTTTATGCCCAGATCACCAAGGGTGCGCCCTTTGACGTTCTGCTCGCCGCCGATCAGGCACGCCCCGAACGTCTGCTTGCGGAAGGCCACGCCGTGGCGGGGGCACGCTTCACCTACGCAACCGGTCGGCTGGTGCTGTGGAGCGCGGACCCCGGCCGCGTGGGCGAGGACGGCGCCGCGACGCTGCGCGGCGGGGATTACGACTTTCTCGCCATCGCCAACCCCGATCTTGCGCCCTACGGGCTGGCCGCGCGGCAGGCGCTGACCGCGCTGGGCCTGTGGGAGGCCGTGCAGCCGAACATCGTCATGGGCCAGAACATCGGGCAGGCGTTCTCGATGGTCGCCACCGGCAACGCCGAGCTGGGGCTGGTGGCGAAATCGCAGGCCGTGTCGCCGCGCAACGATACCCGCGGCAGCGCTTGGGCGGTGCCCGCCGACCTGCACGCGCCGATCCGGCAGGATGCCGTTTTGCTGGATGGCGACAACGCCGCCGCGCGCGCATTCCTCGACTACCTGAAGGGCGATGCCGCGCGCACCGTGATCGCGCGTTTCGGCTACGGGGACGGCTGAGGCGATGGAATGGCCCGAGCTCGGCCCGCTGTGGCTCACGGTCCGGCTGGCGGCCGTCACCACGGGCATCCTGCTGGTTCTGGGCACGCCGCTGGCGTGGTGGCTGGCGCACACCCGAAGCCGCCTGAAACCGGTGGCCGAGGCGATCACGGCGCTGCCGCTGGTGCTGCCACCCACCGTTCTGGGTTTCTATCTTCTCGTGTTCCTCAGCCCCGAGGCACCGCTGGGCGCGGCTTGGCGCGATGTGACCGGCGCGGCCTTGACGTTCTCGTTCGCCGGGCTTGTGGTCGCGTCGGTCCTCTATTCGCTTCCGTTCACCGTGCAACCGTTGCAGGCGTCGTTCGAGACCATCGGCCGCCGCCCGCTCGAGGCCGCAGCGGCGCTGGGTGCGGGGCCGCTCGACCGGTTCCTCACGGTCGCCTCGCCGCTCGCGCTGCGGGGCTACCTGACCGCGCTGGTGCTGAGCTTTGCCCATACCGTCGGAGAGTTCGGCGTGGTGTTGATGGTGGGCGGCAACATCCCGGGGCGAACCAAGGTCATCTCGATCGCGATCTACGAGCACGTCGAGACGCTCGACTACGCGCAGGCGCACGCCCTTTCGGCGGTGCTGCTGGCGTTTTCCTTCGCGGTTCTGGTGGGTGTCTATGCCGTCAACCGCCGTTTCCCGGTGCACGTGGGATGAGCACGCTGTCGCTCGATATCACGCTGGAGCGGCCGGACTTCGCGCTGTCGGTCACGCATGCCTTTCCCGCGGCGGGGCTGACGGCGGTGTTCGGCCCCTCGGGCAGTGGCAAGACCACGCTGCTGCGCGTGATCGCCGGGTTCGAGCCCGGTGCACGCGGCACCGTGCGGTTCGACGGCGCGCTCTGGCAGGGGCCGGGGCGGTTCGTGCCACCGCATCGGCGCGGCGTTGGCTATGTGTTCCAGGAGCCGCGGCTGTTCCCGCACCTGAGCGTTTCCGGGAACCTGGCCTATGCCGAACGCCGGGCGCGCCGCGCCGGGCGGCGGCCCGACCGCGCCAGGGTGGAGGATGGTCTCGACCTAGGGCCGCTTCGGGACCGGCGGCCGGCGCAGCTGTCGGGCGGCGAGGCGCAGCGCGTGGCCATGGCGCGCGCGCTTCTGACCGACCCGAAGCTGATGCTGATGGACGAGCCGCTGTCCGCGCTGGATGCCGCACGAAAGGACGCGATCCTGCCCTACATCGAGGCGATCCGCGACCGGCTGGGCGTACCGATCCTGTTCGTCAGCCATTCCGTGCCCGAAGTCGCGCGGCTGGCCGACACCGTGGTGCTGTTGAAGGCCGGGCAGGTGGCAGGCCAGGGTTCCGCCGAGGAGGTGCTTTCCGATCCGGCGCTTGCACCCAGCTTCGGGGTGCGCGAGGTGGGGTCCATTCTGACCGCGCGGGTCACGGTGCAACACGACGACGGGCTGACGGAAATGGCCCTGCCCGACGGGCAGACGCTGTTCCTGCCGCGCGTCGCGGCCGCGCCGGGCCAACCGATACGCGCGCGCATCGCGGCGCATGACGTGATCCTGTCGCGTGACCGGCCCGAGGGGCTGTCGGCGCTCAACGTCCTGCGGGGGACCATCGCCGAGCTGCGCCGCGGCCCGGGGCCGGGCGTGATCGTGCGGTTGCGGGTGGGCGACGCGGACCTTCTGGCGCGCGTCACCCGGCGGTCGGCCGATGCCCTGGGCCTGCGCGAAGGGCTGGCCTGCCACGCCGTGGCCAAGACCGTTTCGGTCGCCGCGGCCGACATCGGCCTCGGCACCGCGTCGCTCAGTCCTTGACGCACAGGGCGCGGGGACGGTTGCAGAAGGTCTCGGCCGGCGCGTCCTCGCGGATCAGGATCGACTCGGTGATCTCGAGCCCCCAGTCGTCCATCCAAAGTCCCGGCATGAAGTGGAATGTCATGCCCGGCTCCAGCACCGTTTCGTCCTCGGGCCGCAGAGAGATCGTTCGCTCGCCCCAGTCGGGCGGGTAGCTCAGCCCCACGGGATAGCCGCAGCGCGCGCCGCGCTCGATGCCGGCGCGTTCCAGCGGCGCGGCCAGGGCGTTGGCGATGTCACAGGCGCGGTTGCCGGCGCGCGCGACCTCGAGGCCGGCCTCCAGCCCCTCGACCAGCGCCTTTTCCGCCTCGCGCATGAAGGCGGGCGGCCGGCCCAGGAAGATCGTGCGGCACAGCGGCGCGTGGTAGCGCCGGTAGCAGCCGGAAATCTCGAAGAACGTCGCCTCGCCCGTCTCGAAGGGGCGGCCGTTCCACGTCAGGTGGGACGCGGCGGCATCGGTCCCCGAGGGCATCAGCGGCACGATGGCAGGGTAGTCGCCCCAGGCGCCCTCGACCCCGCGGATGCCGTCGCGGAAGACCTCGGCCACCACCTCGTGCTTGGGCACGCCGGGGTCCACCCGCTCCATCAGGCCATCGATGATCTTTTCGGAAATGGCCGCGGCCTTGCGCATGAAGGCCAGCTCCTCTTCGGATTTCACGGCGCGCTGCCAGTTCACCAGGGCCGTCGCGTCGGCAATGGTGGCATCCCCCAGTTCGGCCAGCAGCACCTGGTGCGCCTTGGCAGAGAAGTAATAGTTGTCCATCTCCACGCCGATGCGTGCCTGCCCGGCGCCGGCATCCTTCAGCCTGGCGGCAAGATCCTGCATCGGGTGGCGCACGGTGGACTGCACGAAATTGTCGGCGTAGGTCCAGATGCGGTCATCGCCCATCCAGACGGTGCGCAGCGCGCCGTTGCCGTCCTGCCGGCGACCCCACCAGACGGGGTCGTCCTCCGCGAAGACGATCACGCCCTGGTGCACGTAGAACGACCATCCGTCATAGCCTGTCAGCCAGTTCTGGTTGGACGGGTCGGTGACAAGCAGAACGTCGAGCCCCGCGGCCTGCATGGCGCGTTTCGTCCTGTCCAGTCGCCGCCGGAATTCATCATGCGAGAAGGGGAGGTCTTTCCGGATCATGTAGCTGTCCTTGTCGTTGCGCGGATGGCGCCACTAGAGGGATATCCCGGCGGGGCTGCCCCAACAAATACGTCGCGCCGGTGTCGTTTTTGGCAAATTGCATGTCGCAGAGTTGACGGTAGCCTGATCCGGCCTCAACAGTGACAGCGATCCGTGAAGGGGTACAAATGCAGCCCACGCTTGCCGATATTCATGCCGCGGCCAACGCGATCGCGGGTGTGGCCGACGCCACGCCACTGGTGCCCTCACCATTCATGGGCGCGCGCTGCAACGGGGATTTCCTGCTGAAGCTGGAGAACATGCAGCCGATCGGCGCGTTCAAGTTGCGCGGTGCGCTGAACGCCGTGGCCGGCGTGCCGGATGCCGCCGGTGTGACGTGCTGTTCCACCGGCAACCACGGGCGCGGCGTGGCCTATGCGGCGCGCCAGCGCGGACTGCGGGCGGTGATCTGCATGTCCGAGCTGGTGCCGCAGGTCAAGGTGGACGGCATCCGCGCGCTGGGCGCCGAGGTGCGCATCACCGGCCGCAGCCAGGACGAGGCGCTGGCGGAATCGCGGCGGCTGGTCGAGGCGGAGGGGCTGGTGGAAATCTCGCCTTTCGACGATCCGCGTGTCATCGCCGGGCAGGGCACCATCGGACTGGAGATCATGTCGCGCCGTCCGGACATCGAGACGCTGCTGGTGCCGCTGTCGGGCGGTGGCCTGGCCGCCGGGGTTGCGTTGGCGGCCAAGGCGATCAAGCCCGACGTTCGGGTGGTCGGCATCTCGATGGACCGCGGCGCGGCGATGTACCAAAGCCTGCGTGCCGGACATCCGGTGGACGTGGAGGAGGTGCCGAGCCTCGCCGATTCCCTGGGCGGCGGGATCGGGGCGGACAACAGGCTGACCTATCCGATGTGCCGCGACCTGCTGGACGGCACGATGCTCGTGACCGAGGAAGAGATCTATCACGCGATGCAGGTGCTCTATTACGAGGACCGGCTCGTGGCCGAAGGCGCCTGCGTCGTCGGGCTGGCGGCGGTCCTGTCGGGCAAACTGGCACCGAAACCGCCGGTGGCCACGATCGTGACGGGTCGCAACCTCGACATGGAGGTATTCACCCGCGTCGTGACGGGGCAGGACGTGACGCTGGGCGACAAGATCGTGAAGGGGCAAGCCTATGGGACATGACGTATGCATACTGACCGAGGCGGAGCTGCGCGCGGCGGTGGGCCTCGACATCCCGACCGTCGACGTGGTGGAGGCCGCGTTCACGGCATTGGCGAAGGGTGGGGTGGTGATGCCGCCGGTGATGTCGATGGAACTGGCCGAGGCGAACGGCGAGGTGGACGTGAAGACGGCCTATCTGCCCGGCTTCGACGGGTTCGCGATCAAGGTCAGCCCGGGGTTCTTCGACAACCCCAAGCTGGGGCTGCCGTCGCTCAACGGGCTGATGATCCTGTTCTCGGCGCGCACGGGGCTGGTGCAGGCGCTGTTCCTGGACAACGGATACCTGACCGACCTGCGCACCGCGGCCGCCGGCGCCGTGGCCGCCCGCCACCTTGCCCCCGAGACCGTGGAGACGGCCGGCGTCATCGGCACGGGTGTGCAGGCCCGGCTTCAGATGCAGGCCGCCCACCTGGTGCGCCCGTTCAAGACCCTGCTTGTCTGGGGGCGCGACCGGGAAAAGGCCGGGGCTTGTGCCGATGAATTGGCAGAAAGCCTGGGCGTCGAGGCCCGCGTCGTCGACAGCGCGGCGGATCTGGTGATGGCCAGCCAGCTTGTCGTCACCACGACGCCCGCACGCGAACCGGTGCTTCAGGCCGATTGGCTGCATCCGGGCCTGCATGTGACGGCCATGGGCTCGGACCAGGAAGGCAAGAACGAGATCGAGCCGGCCGCGCTGGACCGGGCCGACCTTTACGTGGCCGACCGGGCCAGCCAGACCGAGGTGATCGGCGAACTGCGCAGCGCCAAGGCCGCCGGCCTGTGGACGGCTGGCCTGCCGGCGGAGCTGGGGCAGGTCATCACCGGCGACGCACCGGGGCGGCGCGGGGCGGATGACGTGACGATCGCGGATCTCACGGGCACGGGCGCGCAGGACACGGCGATCGCCAGCCATGTGTTCAAGCTGCTCGAGGGAAGCGCGGCCGGCACCGTCATCTCGGCCTGAGCATGCGGCTGGATTCGCGCGATATCGCGATCCTGCGCGTGCTCTCGGCCGAGGGCCGGATCACCAAGGCGGAGCTGGCCGCGCGCGTCGGCCTGTCGGCCAGCCCGTGCTGGGAACGCCTGAAGCGGCTGGAACAGGCAGGGCTGATCGAGGGCTACCACGCGCGCATAAACCTGCGGAAACTGGGGCCGCATGTGACCGTCTTTGTCGCTGCGGAGCTGGCCGATCACACGCCGGCCAGCTTCCACGGTTTCGAGGACACGGTGCAGCACTACGAGGAGATCACGGCGTGCTGGGCGTTGGGCGGCGGCTTCGACTATCTCCTGCAGATCGTGACGACGGACATTGACGCCTACCAGCGGCTTATCGACCACCTTCTGGAGTCGCGGATCGGGCTGGCACGCTATTTCACCTACATCGTCACGAAGCGCGTGAAGGGGCCGGTTGCGCCGCCGCTGGCCTTGCTCACGGACACTGCGGACTGACCGGCGGCAGTCGTTTCGACTGCAATTGGGGCAAAATTCAGAAGATTCTTCTGATAACCAAGGGAAATTCAGCCCCGTCTTCTGGCGCGCTCCGTTACATCTTCGTCAAAAGGAGGTGTCATGTCCGATTCAGCGATCTGGACCCGCAACGGGGTCGATGACGCGCGGCTTGTCCGCAGCTTTTCATACGTGAACGGGAAATGGACGGGCGGCGACGCCGGTGAAACCCTGGCCGTCACCAACCCGGCCGACGGCGCACGCCTGGGCGAGGTGGCCAGCCTCGGCGCCGACCAGTCGGCAGCGGCGGTCGATGCGGCGCAGGCGGCCTTCCCGGCGTGGTCGGGGTTGTTGCCGCAGGACCGCTCGACGATCCTGCGCCGGTGGTTCGACCTGATGATGGCCAACCGCGAGGATCTTGCCCGCATCATGGTCCTTGAACAGGGCAAGCCGTTGTCGGAAGCGCGCGGCGAGATCGACTACGCCGCGAGCTTTGTCGAATACTACGCCGAGGAATCCAAGCGCCCCGACATCGAAGGTGTCACCAGTCACCTGCCCGATGCCGAGGTCGAACTGTGGCTCGAGCCGATGGGCGTCGCGGCGATGATCACGCCGTGGAACTTCCCCTCGGCCATGCTGACGCGCAAGGCCGCGGCCGCCATGGCCGCGGGCTGCACGGTGGTCGCCCATCCCGCGCACGAAACCCCCTATTCCGCCCTGGCGCTGGCCGAGCTGGCCGAACGCGCGGGCGTGCCGGCCGGGGTGTTCAACGTGGTGACGGGCCGCGCCTCGACCGTGGTGCCGCCCTGGACCGCGGATTCAAGGGTGCGCGCGCTGTCGTTCACCGGCTCCACCGAGGTGGGCCGGCTGCTTTACCGCGAGTCCGCGGGCACCGTGAAGAAGCTGGTGATGGAGCTGGGCGGTCACGCGCCGGTCATCGTCTTCAAGGGCGCGGACATGGATACGGCGGTGGACGAGGCCATCAAGGCCAAGTTCGCCACCTCGGGGCAGGACTGCCTGGGCGCCAACCGGATCTATGTCGAACGCGCCATCTATGACGAGTTCTGTGCACGGTTCACCGAGGCCACCAGGGCGATGACCCTCGGGCCGGGGATGGATGACCCCGACATCGGCCCGCTGATGAACGAAGCGGCGGTGAAGAAACAGGAAGATCACGTTTCCGACGCGCTGGAACGGGGCGCCAAGCTGGCCTGTGGCGGCGCGCGCGACGCGCAAGGCGCGCTGTTCTACCAGCCCACTGTGCTGACCGACGTGCCCGACAGCGCCGCCATCATGTGCGATGAAACCTTTGGCCCCGTTGCCCCGATCACGCCCTTCGACACGGAGGAAGAGGTGATCGCGCGCGCGAACGCCACCGAATACGGGCTGGTCGCCTATCTGCATAGCCACGACCCGCGGCGCATCTACCGCGTGACGCGGGCGCTGGAATTCGGCATGGTGGCCGTCAACCGCACCAAGGTCACGGGTGCCCCCATTCCCTTTGGCGGTGTCAAGCAATCGGGACTTGGCCGCGAGGGTGCCCGGCTGGGGATGCAGGAGTTCATGGAGATCAAGTACGTCTGCCGCGACTGGGCGTGAAGATCGACCGCCCGGCGCCATGGCCGGTGCCGGGATGCCTCCGGCGGGAGTATTTGGGCGCAAGATGAAGAGGGCGCGCCGGCGCGCCCCGACGACATGGAAGGAAAACCGATGTTGAAGAACGATCAGCTCGACCAGTGGGACCGGGAGAACTTCTTTCACCCCTCGACGCATCTGGCGCAGTTCGCGCGTGGCGAGGCGCCCAACCGTATCGTCACCGGAGGGCAGGGCTGCCATATCGAGGACCGTGACGGCAATCGGCTGCTGGACGCCTTCGCCGGGCTCTATTGCGTGAACGTGGGTTACGGCCGCACGGAAATCGCCGACGCGATCGCCGAACAGGCGCGCGAACTGGCCTATTACCACGCCTACGTGGGGCACGGCACCGAGGCCAGCATCACGCTGTCGAAGATGATCCTCGACCGCGCGCCCGACAACATGAGCAAGGTGTATTTCGGGCTTTCGGGCTCTGACGCGAACGAGACGAACATCAAGCTGGTCTGGTACTACAACAACATCCGCGGGCTGCCGCGGAAGAAAAAGATCATCAGCCGCTGGCGGGGCTATCATGGTTCGGGGCTGATGACCGGCTCGCTGACCGGGCTGCACATGTTCCACAAGAAGTTCGACCTGCCCATGGAACAGGTGATCCATACCGAGGCGCCGTACTACTTCCGTCGCGACGACGTCGCCCAGAGCGAGGACGGCTTCGTGGCGCATTGCGCCGCCGAGCTGGAAGCGCTGATCGAGCGCGAGGGCGCCGATACCATCGCGGCCTTCATCGGCGAGCCGGTGCTGGGCACCGGCGGCATCGTCCCGCCGCCCAGGGGCTACTGGGAGGCGATCCAGCCGATCCTCGAGAAGCACGACATCCTGCTGATCGCCGACGAGGTGGTTACCGGCTTCGGTCGTCTGGGCAGCATGTTCGGGTCGCAGCACTACGGGCTGAAACCCGACCTGATCACCATCGCCAAGGGGTTGACCAGCGCCTATGCCCCGCTTTCCGGATCGATCGTGAGCGAGAAGATGTGGAAGGTGCTCGAACAGGGCACCGACGAGAACGGCCCGATCGGACACGGCTGGACGTATTCGGCGCATCCCGTCGGCGCGGCGGCCGGCGTGGCCAACCTGAAGCTTCTGGACGACCTCGACCTTATCGCCAACAACCGCGACACCGGCGCCTATTTCAACAAGGTGCTCGCCGATGCGCTGGGCGATCACCCCCATGTGGGCGAGATCCGGGGCGAGGGCATGCTGGCGGCCGTCGAGTTCGTGAAGGACAAGGGCAGCCGCACCTTCTTCGGCCCCGACGACAAGGTGGGTCCGGCCATCGCGTCCGCGCTGGCCAAGGAAGGGGTGATCGGGCGCGCCATGCCGCAGGGTGATATCCTTGGCTTCGCCCCGCCGTTCTGCCTCACGCGGGCCGAGGCCGACGAGATTGCCGGCAAGACGGTGAAGGCCGTTGATGCTGTTCTCGGGTGACGGCGCCGGCTGTCGCCGAGCACGCACAGGTTGTCTTCGTGGGTGGCGTTGCGCGCGCAAGCGCAGCGCCGCCGCGCCATTTGCGCGCAGATTGGGCACCTGGGCGGCCGGCAGTGCCAGCCATTGCGAAAAAAAGCGGCATGACCGCTTGCAACGCGTGGACTTAGACGTTTTAGTTTAGCGCAAACGCGCCGGAAGCCGCGCGAGCAACGAAAACAGGGAGCTGCATTTGGCAGACACGGACAACAACGATGCGTTCGTTGCCTTTGAACGCGTGCAGAAGAGCTATGACGGCGAAACGCTCGTCGTCAAGGATCTCAACCTCTCCATGCCCAAGGGCGAATTCCTGACGATGCTCGGGCCGTCCGGGTCGGGCAAGACCACCTGCCTGATGATGCTTGCCGGGTTCGAGACCGCCACCCACGGCGAAATTCGCCTCAACGGCCGGCCCATCAACAACATTCCGCCCCACAAGCGCGGGATCGGCATGGTCTTTCAGAACTACGCGCTGTTTCCGCACATGACCGTCGCCGAGAACCTCAGTTTCCCGCTGGAGGTGCGCAAGATCGGCAAGTCCGACCGGGAAGAGAAGATCCGCCGCGCGCTGGACATGGTGCAGATGGGCGATTTCTCGGGGCGCCGGCCGGCGCAGCTTTCGGGCGGCCAGGCGCAGCGGATCGCGCTGGCGCGCGCGCTGGTGTTCGAGCCCGAGCTGGTGTTGATGGACGAACCGCTGGGCGCGCTCGACAAACAGCTGCGCGAGCACATGCAGTTCGAGATCACGAACCTCGCGCACGAACTGGGAATCACCGTGGTCTACGTCACCCACGACCAGACCGAAGCGCTGACGATGTCCGACCGCGTGGCCGTTTTCGACGACGGCCGGATCCAGCAGCTTGCCGCGCCCGACACGCTTTACGAAAGCCCCGACAACAGCTTCGTGGCGCAGTTCATTGGCGAGAACAACACGCTGGCCGGCACCGTCAAGGAAATCGAGGGCGATCGGTGCATCGTCGAGCTCGACGACGGAGAGCTGATCGACGCCCAGCCCGTGAACGTCGAGAAGCCGGGCGACCGGACGCTGATCTCGATCCGCCCCGAACGGGTGGAAACGAACGTCGAGCGCCTGGGTGAAAACGCCCATACCCTCAAGGCGCAGGTGGCCGAGTTCATCTACATGGGTGACGTTTTCCGCACCCGGCTGAAAGTGGCCGGCAAGGAAGATTTCATCATCAAGACGCGCAACTCGGCCGACCAGAGACGCCTGCAGCCCGGCGAGAACATCGAGATCGGCTGGCTGCCGCAGGATTGCCGCGCACTGGATGCGGTTTGACTTCGCCTCGGTCGCGCCGCTGCGGGCGCGACCTTCTGAGATTTCGCCGTTCTGCCCGTAACGCGAAATCCAACAATCCAAAACGGGAAGCAACTAGGGAGTACGTTATGAAACTTGCGACGACACTCATGGCCTCGACGGCGCTGACCGTTGCCGCCGGCGCCGCCGCGGCGGAAAGCCACGGCGACATGGCCGACAGCATGACACTGGTGTCCTGGGGCGGCGCCTATCAGAACAGCCAGCAGAAGGCCTATGTCGAACCCTACCTCGAGATGAACCCCGACGTCAGCGCGACCTGGGACGAAAGCTCGAACGAGGCGGTGGCCAAGCTGCGCGCGATGGACGAGGCCGGCAACATCACCTGGGACGTTGTCGACGTGGTGGCCTCCGATGCCATCCGCCTGTGCGACGAAGGCCTGGCGATGGAGATCGACCATGACGAGCTGCTCAAGCCCGCGCCGGACGGCACCGAGGCCAGCGACGATTTCGGCGACCTGATCGTGAGCGACTGCTTCATCCCGCAGATCGTCTACTCGACCACCTTCGGCTACCGCACCGACATGGTGCCCGAGGGCACCGAAGCGCCCGACGACATCTGCGACGTCTGGGACACCGAGACCTACCCGGGCAAGCGCAGCCTCGAGAAGCGCCCGATCAACAACATGGAATGGGCGCTTCTGTGCGACGGCGTGGAAAAGGAGAACGTCTATGACGTGCTGGCCACCGAGGAAGGGCAGGACCGCGCGCTGGCCAAGCTCGACGAGATCAAGGACGACGTGATCTGGTGGTCCGCCGGCGCCGACACGCCGCAGCTTCTGGCCGACGGCGAGATCTTCATGGGCTCGACCTACAACGGCCGCCTGTTCAGCGTGATCGAGGAGCAGGACCAGCCCGTGGGCATGATGTGGGACGCGCAGGTCTTCGACCTGGACGGCTGGATCATTCCCGAGGGTCTGCCCGATGACCGTCTGGCCCGCGCGAAGGACTTCGTGCGGTTCGCCACCGATACCCAGCGTCTGGCCGACCAGGCGGCCTACATCTCCTACGGCCCGGCGCGCGAAAGCTCGGCGCCGCTGGTCGGCAAGCACGCCGAACTGGGCATCGACATGGCACCGCACATGCCGACCGCGCCGGACAATGCCGGCAACGTCTTCGTCTACAACTACGAGTTCTGGGCCGACTATCGCGACGACATCGACGCGAAGTTCCAGGCCTGGCTGGCGCAATAAGGGTCCGCGCGGGCGGCTGACGCCCGCGTGACCGGTTCCGGGCGGCCCCTTGTGGCCGCCCGGTCCATCCGACGGACGAACGACGGAGCGCAGGCCATGCCCAAGGGCTATATCATCGGCCATATCACCGTGACGGACCCGGACGCCTATCAGGAATACGTCCGCCGCGACACGCCGATCCTCGAAGGGTTGGGCGGGCGGTTCATCGTCCGCGGCGGCCGCAGCGAATGCCCAGAGGGTGAAACCGAGGACCGCCACGTCGTCATCGAGTTCCCGACGTACGAGGCCGCGCTCGCGGCCTACAACGACCCCGAATACCAGGAGGTCGCCGAGATCAGGCGCAGCACCGCCGAGAGCGTCATCATCGTGGTGGAGGGCACGGAATGAGCAAACTCAAGAGCAGCGGCCAGCAGACGGCCGACGCACCCACCCCCGAAGACGCCTTTCACGAGGCCGCCGCGCTGGAGGATCACCCCTCGGCCCCCAGGGGCAGCAAGGCCGACGGCCCCGTACTTTCGGCCGACGGCACGCCGCTCAAGCGCAGCCTGAACCGCGCGCTGCGCATGCAGAAGCTGCGCGCGCTGATGCTGATCGCGCCGTTGCTGATCTTCGTGCTGGTGACCTTCATCGCGCCGATCGCGGACATGCTGTTCCGCTCGGTCGAGAACCAGATCGTTTCCAACACCCTGCCGCGCACGACGCAGGCACTGGCGGGCTGGGAGGCCGAGGGCGCCGACAGCGCCCCGCCCGAGGCGGCCTACGAAGCGCTCTACGTCGATCTTTTCCTTGCCGCCGAGGCAAAGGAGCACACGCGGCTGGGCACCCGTCTGAACTACGAGGAAACGGGCCTGTCATCGCTGTTCCGGTCCTCGGGTCGTGACATGGACGACATCGGCGAGGACCGTATCGACGCCTTGGAAGATGCCAACGAAGCCTGGGAGGAAGAGGGCTTCTGGTACACGCTGATGACCGGCGGCGAGGGCGCGGCGGGCAACACCGCGCTGCTGGACGAGCAGAGAGACCGCCTGGAGGCGCTGACCGGCGACAGCTACGCGGCGGACATCGGCTTCGTGCCGGGCCAGGCGATTTCCGAGCTGCTGCCCCGCACCGCCCGCGCCTATGCCGCCTTCGCGCTCTATACGGTTGTCGAGGACGAGGACATCGTCGCCGAGGAAGAGCCTTGGGAACGTGTCAAGATCGCCCTCACGCAGGATCTGCGCGACCCCGCGACCGTGCAGGCGCTGGCCGATTACGACGGACCGGGCGCCGAGGAGCTGCGCGCGGCCGCGGATCTGTCCGGGGGCTTCGAGGAAATCGATTTCAAGCAGACCTTCCTGGAGATCGACGAGGACTGGGGCAACGTCGACAACTGGCAGACGATCAAGATGTACAGCCCGCCCTTCACTTCGGGCTATTTCCTCAACGCCGTCGACATGGAGAAAACGCCCGACGGGCCGGCCCTTCGCGACGAGGACGAACGCATCTACGGCCTGCTCTTCAACCGAACGCTGTTCATGAGCCTCGTGATCACCGGCTGCTGTATCATGCTGGGCTACCCGGTGGCTTGGCTGCTGGCGAACCTGCCGATGCGCACCGCCAACATTCTGATGATCCTGGTGCTGCTGCCGTTCTGGACATCGCTGCTGGTGCGCACGAGCGCGTGGAAGGTCATGCTGCAGCAACAGGGCGTCATCAACGACACGCTGGTCTGGCTGGGGCTGGTGGACGATGCCAGCCGCCTGATCATGATCAACAACCAGTTCGGCACCATCGTGGCCATGACCCACATCCTGCTGCCGTTCATGATCCTTCCGATGTATTCGGTGATGCAGACGATCCCGCCGTCCTACGTGCGCGCGGCGCGCTCGCTGGGGGCGACGAACTGGACATCCTTCTGGCGGGTCTATTTCCCGCAGTCGGTGCCGGGCATCGGCGCGGGGTCGATCCTCGTCTTCATCCTGTCGATCGGGTACTACATCACGCCCGAGATCGTCGGCGGGACCACCGGCACCTTCATCTCGAACCGGATCGCCTACCACATCTCCAGTTCGCTCAACTGGGGCCTTGCGGCGGCGCTCGGATCGATCCTGCTGGCCGTCGTGCTGATCCTCTACTGGGCCTATGACAAGATCGTGGGCATCGACAACGTGAAGCTGGGGTAAGGGACATGACCATCGCCATCATCGAACCGAAACCCACCCCCTTCGTCGCCGGCGTCACGGCGATCGCCGGGGCCTTCGCGGGCCTCCTGGTGGGCACCGCGCAGGGTTCCAGCCTGATCGGGCTCGTGGCCGGTGCCGTGATCGCCGCCGCGATGGCCTATGTCTTCCTTGACTACTTTCGGCAGGAGCGCACGGCGCGTTGGGCGACCGTGATCGTCTTCACGATCGCCGCCTTCCTGCTCGGAGGCCCCGCCGGCGCCATCGTCGGGGTGCTCTTCGGCCTGTTCTTCGGCTGGTTCATCTTCTGGCTGGGCGAGGGCCGCCACCGCGCCAAGCTGCCACCCTACACCACGGGCCTCCAGGTGTTCTACCATTACGGCTTCCGGGTGATCTGCGGGCTCGTCTTCTTCTTCCTGATCACGCCGATCATCGTGGTCATGCCGCTGTCGTTCAACGCCGAGAACTTCTTCACCTTCACGCCCGAGATGCTGGCCCTGGATCCGGAAGGCTACTCGCTCAAGCATTACCGCGATTTCTTCACCAACGACGACTGGCAGCAGGCGCTCTGGAACTCGGTGTCGATCGCGCCCCTGGCGACGCTGCTGGCGGTAAGCTTCGGTACGCTGGCGGCCATCGGGCTGAGCTCCGAACACGTCCCCTTCCGCCGCCCGATCATGGCGATCCTGATCTCGCC
Source organism: Roseovarius salinarum (assembly GCF_002834145.1). Taxonomy (GTDB): domain Bacteria; phylum Pseudomonadota; class Alphaproteobacteria; order Rhodobacterales; family Rhodobacteraceae; genus Roseovarius; species Roseovarius salinarum. Next base: position 136,195 of record NZ_PHNT01000003.1, read on the forward strand.
GATGATCGTGCCGCTGATCATCTCGGCGGCGGGGATGTATTTCTTCTACTCCCGCCTCGGGTTGCAGGGCACCTACTGGGGCGTGGTGCTGGCGCACGCGGCACTGGGTATTCCCTTCGTCATCATCACGGTGACGGCCACGCTGGTGGGCTTCGACCGGTCGCTGACCCGCGCCGCGGCGAACCTCGGCGCGAACCCGGTCACCACCTTCCGGCGCGTGCAGATGCCGCTCATCCTGCCCGGCGTGATCTCCGGCGGTCTCTTCGCCTTCATCACCTCCTTTGACGAGGTGGTCGTCGTGCTGTTCGTCGGCTCGGCGGGGCAGAAGACGCTGCCATGGCAGATGTTCACGGGCCTGCGCGAACAGATCTCGCCGACGATCCTTGCCGTGGCCACGATCCTGGTGACCATCTCGATCCTGCTGCTGACGACGGTCGAACTGCTGAGACGCAGATCGGAACGCCTGCGCGGCATGACGCCCGGCTGAGGGCCCGAACGAAAGGGGCGGCCCCGTGCCGCCCCTTCATCTTGCTTCAACTACTCCCGCCGGAGGCGCGCGCAGGCCAAGGCCGGCAGGCCGCGGCCGAGACATCGTGCGCGCGCCGAAGGCGCGCACCGCGTGATTACGCCCGCACGCGCGCCTCGTAGGCGTCGGAGATCTCGCGCGCCAGCGCGCCCACCTCGAAATTGTAGTCGCCGATCTGGCCCACGGGTGTCACCTCGGCGGCCGTGCCCGTCAGCCAGCACTGTTCGAATCCTTCGAGTTCGCCGGGCATGATGTGCCGTTCGTGCACGGTGAAGCCACGGTCGTTCAGCATGCCGATCACCGTCTGCCGCGTGATGCCGTCGAGGAAGCAGTCGGGCAGCGGCGTGTGCACCTCGCCGTCCTTGACGAAGAAGATGTTCGCGCCCGTCGCCTCGGCCACGTACCCGCGGTAATCCATCATCAGCGCATCGCCGCAGCCCTTCGCCTCGGCGGCGTGCTTGGACATCGTGCAGATCATGTAAAGCCCGGCGGCCTTGGCGTGGCTGGGGATCGTCTCGGGGCTGGGGCGTTTCCACTTCGAGATGTCCAGCTTGGCGCCCCTGGTCTTGGCGTCGCCGTAATAGGCGCCCCATTCCCAGGCGGCGACCGCCAGCCGCACCTTGTTGCGCATCGAGCTTACGCCCATGTCCTCGCCCGCGCCGCGCCAGGCGACCGCACGGACATACGCATCGCCCAACCCGTTGGCCTTCATGACCTCCAGCTTGGCGGCCTCGATCTCGTCGATCGTCCAGGGGATCGGCATGTCGATGGCCGTGCCGGAGTTGATCAGCCGTTCCGAGTGCGCACGGCTTTCGAAGATCCGGCCGCCGTAGGCACGCTCGCCCTCGAATACCGAACTGGCGTAGTGCAGCGCGTGCGTGAGGATATGCACGTTCGCATCGCGCCAGTCGACAAGGGCGCCATCCATCCAGATCTTGCCGTCGCGGTCGTCGTATCCGGCCATCGCATGCTCCTTTCGGCCCAATATTTGCGTTTGTTGCGCTGGTTGCGTCCGAACCGGACATAAAGTTGCGCAAAAACTGCGAATCGCTACCAGTTCGGTCTTGGAATGTCAATAAAGCTGACTTAAGTTCACAGGGCGGGCAGAAGACACCATCGGAGGCCGGAAAATGCCGGAAATGCAAGGTGGCGAGAACCTGCTGTTCCTGACCGACGAACAGCTCAGGCAGGGGATCGAGGCGATGTTCTTCGCCTACCGAGGGTTCACGGCCGATCCTGACCGGATTCTCGCGGACATGTCCTATGGCCGGGCGCATCACCGCGCCATGCATTTCATCGCGCGCCTGCCGGGAACGACCGTGAACAACCTGATGCGAATCCTCGGTGTCACGAAACAGTCGCTCAACCGGGTTCTGCGCACGTTGATCGAGGATGGCCTTGTCGAAAGCCGTGTCGGCACGTCGGACAAGCGCGAGCGCAACCTGTTCCTGACCGAGAACGGCGCCGCGCTGGAACAAAGGCTGTCGGATGCGCAGCGCGCACGGATGCGCGCGGCCTATCGCGCCGCCGGCCCCGAGGCCGTTTCGGGCTTTCGGCAGGTCCTCGAGGCCATGATGGACCCGGAGATGCGGCGCCAGTATCACGCCATTCGGGATGCAGGCGCATGACCGAGCCCGCGCCGCACCTCCTGATCGTCGACGACGACGAACGAATCCGCGGGTTGCTGCAGAAGTTCCTGTCGCGCAACGGCTTCCTTGTTTCCGTGGCGCGCGATGCCGCGCAGGCCCGCCGCCTGTTGTCCGGGCTCGAGTTCGACATGATCGTGCTCGACGTGATGATGCCCGGAGAGGACGGGATCGCGTTGACCCGCGCGCTGCGCGAAACCGACGCGACACCGGTCCTTCTTCTGACGGCGAAGGGCGAAACCGACGACCGGATAGCCGGCCTCGAAGCGGGGGCCGACGATTACCTTCCCAAGCCTTTCGAGCCCAAGGAGCTTCTTCTGCGGATCAACGCCATCCTGCGCCGCATGCCGGAGCCTGAAAACGGCGAGGGCGCGCCGACAATCCTGAACCTCGGGACGGTACGCTACGACATATCGCGCGCCGAACTTCTGCGCGGATCGGAGCCGATCCCGCTTACCGCGACCGAGGCCCAGCTGATGCGCATCTTTGCCGAGAACCTGCGCGAACCCGTCAGCCGTGGCCGGCTGGTCGAGGATCTCGGCCGTGACAAGGGCAAGGCACAGGAGCGGGCCGTGGATGTGCAGATCACCCGCCTGCGGCGCAAGATCGAGGCGGACCCCAAGCAGCCCCGGTATCTTCAGACCGTGCGTGGCGAAGGCTACATGCTGGCGCCGGACTGACCTTTTGCAAGTGCACTGGGTCAGGCCAGAAGATCGTCCTCGAAGGGAAAGCGCGAAAGAAGCTCGGTGCCCGTTTCGGTGACCAGCAACTGCTGTTCCAGCTTCACGCCCTCGGCGCCGCCGTCCTCGCCGATGTAGCTTTCAACGCAAAGGGTCATTCCCGGCTCGATCACCCCGTCATAGCCCGCGTCGGGAAAATCTCCGTGGTGATAGAGATACGGGTATTCCCCGGTCATCCCGCAGCCGTGCGCCGACAGGTAGTAGCGGTTGGCGTAGTACTTTTCGGGGATGTCCCAGGCGGCGTCGGCGTAGTCGCGGAAACTCATGCCAGGGCGCAGAACGTCGATGTTGTGGTTCACCTGTTCGTGGGCCACCTTGTAAAGCTCGCGCTGCTTGGCCGTCGGCGCGTCGGGGCCCGCGTGGAACGTGCGCGAGAAGTCGGAGTAATATCCGTGGCAGCCCACCACGTCCGTATCCAGCGCGATCAGTTCGTTTTTCCCTATGAGCTTGTCGGACGTCTCCTGGAACCACGGGTTCGTGCGTGTGCCCGTGTTCAGCAGGCGTGTTTCCACGTAATCACCGTTCTGCGCGATCACCGACTGGTGCAGCACCGACCAGAGCTCGGCCTCGGTCAGCCCCGGGCGGATCGCCGCGCGTAGCTTGGCGACGGCGACCTCGGTCGCGCGCAGCGAGGCCATGACGCATTTCATCTCCTCGTGCGACTTGACGGCACGCGCCATTTCCACGGGTTCCTGCGCGTCCACGATCCGCAGGCCCTGGTCGTGCAGGGCGATGGCCACGCCGGCGTTCAGCCGTTCTAGCCCCAGCGTCGCGCCCTTGCCCGCCAGATCCGTCACGAGCTCCGCCGTCTCTGCCGCCCATGCGCGCTCACGCTCCGCGATCTCCGGGCCGGCCGCGACGAAGCTGGCGGTCTTGGCCGGGCGGACCTCGTCCACCGTTTCGAAGCCTTCGGCCAGATGTGCGCAGCCGGTGAATTCGAACAGGATCGCCCGGTCGGCCGTCATCAGCAGGTAGCGCGCGGGCGCGTTGCGTTGCGAAAACACCTGCATGTTGCGCGTTCCCGTGGCGTAGCGGATGTTCACGGGGTCACTCAGGATCACGGCATCGATGCCGCGCCGGGCCATCTGCGCGCGCACGCGCGCCTGACGATAGCGCCGTACCGCGCCCAGATCGATGCCCTCGTCCTGCGGCGCGCGATCAAGCTGCGCCAGACCTTCCAGATCGCCGCGATCGGCGTGCCAGTCGAATTCCGCCATGCCTTCCCCCCGGTTCGGCGCTCGGAACAACCGCTAATGCGGATGGAGAGGTCGCACAATCCCCGCGACGTCAGGCACGGTCGTCCTTCGGGGACCCCATGACCACGTAGGAGGTGATCGCGTTGACCTGCGGCAACGTGCCGAGCACGTCGGTGTGGAAACTCTTGTAGGCGGACAGGTCCGCCGCCTCGACCCGAAGCAGGTATTCCACCGCCCCGGTGATGTTGTGGCATTCCACGACCTCGGGGGCGCGGTCCATCGCGCGCTCGAACGCCTCCTGGCTGGCCTTGGTGTGCGAATTCAGCCCCACGGTGACATAGGCGGTAAAGCCCACGCCGAGCGCCCCGCGGTCGAGCACCACGCGGTAACCGCGGATCACGCCCGCCCGTTCCAGCGCCGCCACCCGCCGCAGACAGGCCGAGGGCGAAAGACCGACGGTCTCGGCCAGTTGCAGGTTGCTCATCCGCCCGTCGCGCGACAGCGCGCGCAATATCCGGTGATCGATATCGTCCATGACGACGATTGATTGCATCTTCCGGCCCGAATCGCAAAATTTCGCAACAACGCTGCGCGTCTCGGCGCATAGGTTTGCACGCATGACACTCGAGCTTTTCACCGCGCTGGCCACCTTCGCCCTCGTGACCGTCATCACGCCGGGGCCGAACAACCTGATGCTCATGGCCTCGGGCGCGAACTTCGGGTTTCGCCGGACGGTGCCGCACATGCTGGGCATCGGGCTGGGCTTTCCGTCGATGGTGGTGCTGGTGGGAATAGGGGTCATGCAGGTGTTCGACCTCTGGCCGCTGAGCTACACGCTGCTCAAGACCGCCTGCGTGGCCTATCTGCTCTATCTCGCTTGGAAGATTGCCAACGCCGCCCCGCCCGAGACCGATGGCACGGCGGCCGCGGGACATCCGCTGACCTTCCTGCAGGCTGCCGCTTTCCAGTGGGTCAATCCCAAGGCATGGAGCATGGCGCTTTCGGCGATCACGCTTTATGCAGCCAGCCGGGATGTCGCCGCCGTTCTGTGGGTTGCCAGCACCTACGTGGGCGTTTCGGCCATCAGCACGACAAGCTGGACCGTGCTGGGCCAGCAACTGCGCCGGTTGCTCGATCGTCCCGCGCGGCTGCGCATGTTCAACCGGGCGATGGCCGCGCTTCTCGTGGCGACGCTGATTCCCGTTCTCTGGCCCGGGGGCGGCTGACCGCAGCGCCGACGCGAGCGATTGCAAAAAGCCCGCCATCCAGCCATAACGCGACGCGACACACGCGGAGCACACCATGACCAACTATCTCGACTTCGAGAAGCCGCTGGCCGAGATCGAAGGCAAGGCGGAGGAGCTGCGCGCGATGGCGCGGCAGAGCCCCGAGATGGACGTCGAGACCGAGGCCAGCGCGCTGGACAAGAAGGCCGACGAGATGCTGCGCGAGCTTTACAAGGATCTCACGCCCTGGCGGAAATGCCAGGTCGCGCGGCATCCCGAGCGCCCGCATTGCCGCGACTACATCAAGGCGCTGTTTTCCGAGTTCACGCCGCTGGCCGGCGACCGGAATTTCGCCGACGACCAGGCGATCATGGGCGGGCTGGCCCGCCTGGACGACCGGCCCGTCGTGGTGATCGGTCAGGAAAAGGGCCACGACACCAAGTCCCGGATCGAACGGAACTTCGGCATGGCCCGGCCCGAAGGCTACCGCAAGGCGATCCGGCTTATGGAAATGGCCGACCGGTTCGGTCTTCCGGTCATCACGCTGGTGGACACGCCCGGCGCCTATCCCGGCAAGGGCGCCGAGGAACGCGGCCAGAGCGAGGCGATCGCGCGCAGCACCGAGACCTGCCTCGAGATCGGCGTGCCGCTGGTCAGCGTCGTCATCGGAGAGGGCGGCTCGGGCGGCGCCGTCGCGCTGGCCAGCGCCAACCGTGTCGCGATGCTGGAACATTCCGTCTACTCGGTGATTTCGCCCGAGGGCTGCGCGAGCATTCTCTGGAAGGACTCCGAGAAGATGCGCGAGGCCGCCGAGGCGCTGCGGCTGACCGCGCAGGACCTCACCCGTCTGGGCGTGGCCGACCGGATCGTGGACGAACCCCTTGGCGGGGCCCACCGCGACCGCGACGCCACGATCGACGCGGTGGGCAAGACACTGCATGCCATGCTCAGCGAACTCGATGCCAAGAGCCGGAAGAAGCTGGTCAGGGACCGGCGCGACAAGTTCCTGAAGATGGGGGCCAAGGGCCTCGCCGGCTGAGGCCGCGCGCTACCCTCGGGCCTGCACCCGGCGAACGGCGAGCAGGGTGGCGGGGGGACCGATCAGCTCGAAGGCCACGGTCGTGCCGATGGTCAGCGTCAGGATCAGGTCGCGGGAGTCGGGAAACTCCTGCGCTGCGACAAGTGCCATGCCGACGGCAACGCCCGCCTGCGGCAAGAGCGCCACCCCGAACCATGGCCGCTGCGCCGGCGGAGCGCCGGCGACGGCGCCCCCGATCCAGCCACCGATGATGCGGCCCAGCATCCGCAGCACGAAGAAGGCCCCGCCGACGAGCCCGAGATCGGCCAGCGTCGTGGCGTCCAGCGAGGCCCCGGCCAGGACGAAGAACAGGATCATGAAGGGCCACTGGATGTGTTCGATTTCGTGGAACGCGCGGTCGTGGTGGCGCGCGAGATTGGCGATGATGAGCCCGGCCGTCATGCCTGCCAGCAGGAAGGACACCTCGGCCCATTTCGCCAGTCCGGCAGTCAGGAAGACGACACCCAGTGCCTCGCTCTGCAACGGTTCGCCGCGGCTGATCCGGCCGGTGAGATAGGCGGCGGGCAAACCGAGCGCGATGCCCAGCCCCAGCGCGCCGCCGATTTCCCGACCCGCGGTGCCGAACATGGACAGGTCCATCTGGCCGGCAAGGCCTTGGGCGAACACCGCCGCGATGGAAAACGCCATGAGCCCCCAGGCGTCGTCGATGGCCACGACCCCCTTGACCATCTCGACGAAGTCGCCCGAGGCCCCGATCTGGTGGATGACGTCGCGGCTGGCGGCGGGATCGGTGGCCGTCGCGATCCCGCCCAGCAAAAGCGCAACCGGCCCGGGAACGCCGGCCAGCCACAGCCCGCCGCTGACCAGCGTCAGGGTCACCACCACGATCAGCGCGGAAACGGACAGGATCGCGCGGCCATGCCGGACGAGGTTGTCGCGCGTCAGGGAACTCCCCAGCAGGAAGGCGATCATCGTCAGGGCAATCGCCGACAGCAGATCGTAAAGCGCCTGCATCTCGGGCGGGATCAGGTCGAACCCCGATTTCCCCACGGCAAGGCCGCAGGCCAGCAAAAGCGTGACACGCGGCAGGCGCGTGCGCCGCCCCACTTCGTCCGCGAGAAGGCCCACGAGAAAGAGCGCACCCAGCGCTGTGAAGATGACCGGCAGGTCCATCGCGTCTCCGGCAGCGAATACACCGGCAGGGAAGCCTAGCCGGTCAGCATCTTCAAGCCCTGCGTGACATCCGACCGCACCGCGAGGCGAAGGCCGGGTTCGTCGCCGGCCTTCAATGCCGAGATGATGAGCCGGTGGTAGTGCGGCGGCTCCTTGCGGTCCAGCCGGCCATAAAGCGCGCGCATCGTCGGGCCCAGTTGCAGCCAGACCGTTTCGGCCATCGCCAGCATCGCCGGCGCCTGCGCCCGCAGGTAGAGCGTGCGGTGGAACTCGAGGTTGCGGCGGATGTAGCCCACGGCGTCGTGGCGGGCGATCTCCTCGCCGAACTTCGTGTTGATGCGTTGCAGGCGCTCGATCAGGGCGATGTGCGCGCGCGGCAGGGCGCGGCTGGCCAGCTCGACCTCCAGCAGCGCGCGCAGCGCCGCCAGTTCCTCGATCCGTTCGTGGCTCAGTTCCGGCGTGGAGACCCGGCCCGAGCTTGACAGCGTCAGCGCCCCCTCGGCTGCCAGCCTGCGGACGGCTTCGCGTGCCGGCGTCATGGAGACATCGAAATCGCGGCCCACTCCGCGCAGGGTCAGCGCGGTGCCGGGTGCCAGTTCGCCGTGCATGATGCGCGTGCGCAACCCGCGATAGACACGGTCATGTGCGACGGGCGCCGGATCGGGTTTCGGGTTGAGCAGCATGGATCATTTGTGATCACGAAAGGCGTGGCGGTCAATCTCCGAAATCATAGCGGTGCAGCGCCGCGCCGTTCTCGCGCAGCCACCGGCGGGGGCCGTCGAAGCCGGGGCAAAGATCGGCGACGATCCGCCAGAAGGCCGGCGAATGGTTCATTTCCTCCAGGTGCGCGACCTCATGGGCGGCGACATAGTCGAGCACCGGATCGGGCGCCATGATGAGACGCCACGAATACATCAGCCGCCCGGCCGACGAACACGACCCCCACCGCGATCTTGTGTCGCGCAGGGTGATCCGGCCATGCGCGCGGCCCAGCGCGCTGGCATGCCGGTCCGAGGCCGCGGCAAGGCGGGCGCGCGCCTGTTCGCGCAGAAAGGCACGCACGCGCGCCGCGGTGCCGTCAGCATCACCGGGCACGAGCAGCGTGTCGCCATGCAGGCGCACGCGCCGCCCGTCGGCCGGCGTGATTCGCACACCCTCGCCGCGATAGGGCACCTCCGCACCGGCGGCCACGCGCACCCGTCCGGGCTGACGGCGCAGCCGGTCGCGCAGCCAGCCGGCCTTGGAGCGGGCGAAATCAAGTGCCTCGGCCTCGCGCACGCCCGTCGGGACGGTCAGTGTCACCCGGCCGTCAAGGCCCGAGACACGCAACGAAATCCGACGTGCGCGCGAGGATCGGCGCAGCGTCAGCGCCACGGGCGGTTCGCCGGGAAGAAGATGGTCGCGCATGCCGTTCCGCAGGTTGCCGCGCGCCCGTGCGCGCCGTCGATTCAAAGGTTTTGACACCTGTGGGCGGTTATGGCAGGTGGCGCGAACCGTCGACAAGACAAAGATGCAAAGGGACTTGCCCATGCCCAAGGAAGAATGGGGCGTAAAGCGTGTTTGCCCGACCACCGGGAAGCGTTTCTACGACCTCAACAAGGACCCGATCGTGAGCCCATACACCGGCGAGATCGTCGAGCTGGACACCGGCAAGAGCCGGACGATCACGGCCGATACCGAGGACGCCGAGACCAAGAAGAACAAGCAGGAAGAGTCCACGCAAAGCAGCGAGGTGATCGACGAGGGCGACTCGGTCGATGTCGATCTCGGCGATGACGTTCTGGAAGACGACGAGGACGACAACGTCTCGCTCGACGACATCACGGACGTGGCATCGGACGACAGCGAAAGCTGACCGGCGGACGGCGGGATTTTCCGCTTGATCCCGTCGGCGGCTTTGCCTAGACAGCGGCGGCGGACCGGCGGGTCCGTGTCCATCGGGGCCTTAGCTCAGCTGGGAGAGCGCTTGCATGGCATGCAAGAGGTCAGGGGTTCGATCCCCCTAGGCTCCACCAATTCCCAATTCGACAATTGCATGCGGGGCGCGGGCCCGGCGGCGACGCGTTTCGGCTTGAGGCGGAACGCGGCCCGCACTAGACCCACGGGCAAAGGAGCCCGCGCATGAGCCTCAACACTTTCGGTCACCTGTTCCGCGTCACCACATGGGGCGAAAGCCACGGGCCCGCGCTGGGCGCCACGGTCGACGGCTGCCCCCCCGGCGTGGTGCTGGACGAGGCCATGCTGCAGCACTGGCTCGACCGGCGCCGTCCGGGGCAGAGCAAGCACACCACCCAGCGACAGGAACCCGACGCGGTGCGCATCCTGTCGGGGGTGTTTGAGGGGCGCACGACCGGCACGCCCATCCAGCTGATGATCGAGAACACCGACCAGAGGTCGCGCGACTACGGCGAGATCGCGCGCACCTTCCGGCCGGGCCATGCCGATATCACCTATCACCTGAAATACGGCCACCGCGATTACCGCGGCGGCGGACGCAGCAGCGCGCGCGAGACGGCGGCGCGGGTGGCGGCCGGCGGCGTCGCGCGTGCGGTTCTGGCCGACCTCGCGCCGGGGCTGGAGATCCGGGGTTACATGACCCGGATGGGCGAGATGGCGATCGACCGGACCCGCTTCGACTGGGACCAGATCGCGGCCAACGATTTCTGGGTGCCGGATGCGCAGGCGGCGGCGGACTGGGCCGCTTACCTTCGGGAGATCCGCAAGGCGCAGGATTCCGTGGGGGCCGAGATCGAGGTTGCCGCGCGCGGTGTCCCGGCGGGACTGGGCGCGCCGGTCTACGGCAAGCTCGATACCGACCTGGCGGCCGCGATGATGAGCATCAACGCCGTCAAGGGCGTGGAACTCGGCGAGGGCATGGCCGCCGCGCGGCTGAAAGGCACCGACAACGCCGACGAGATCGTGATGGGCGACGACGGGCCCGAGTTCACCTCGAACCACGCCGGCGGTATCCTCGGCGGCATCTCGACGGGGCAGGACATAGTGGTGCGTTTCGCCGTGAAGCCCACGTCGTCCATCCTGACGCCGCGCCGCTCGATCCGGACCGACGGCAGCGCGACCGAGGTCGTGACCAAGGGCCGGCACGACCCTTGCGTGGGCATCCGCGCCGTGCCGGTGGGCGAAGCGATGGCCGCCTGCGTTCTGCTCGATCACATGCTGCTGCACCGCGGGCAGGTCGGCGACGGCCCGCGCGGCAGCATCGGCTGAGACACCCCTGTCAATCGCGGTGATAGGGTGTGCCGGCAAGGATGGCTGCGGCGCGGTAGAGCTGTTCGGCCAGCATCACGCGCGCCAGCATGTGCGGCCAGACCATCGGCCCGAAAGAAAGCCTGAGATCCGCCGCCGCGCGCAGGCCCGGGTCCAAACCGTCGGCGCCCCCGATCAAGAAGGCTGTATCGTTGCGGCCGGTGTCGCGCCACTGGGCCAGTCTCTGCGCGAACTGCCGTGACGACAGCGCTTTTCCGCGTTCGTCCAGTGCGACGGTGACAGCCCCCTTGGGAATGGCACGGCGCAGCAACGTCGCCTCGGCGGCCGGGCCGCTGCCCTTGCGGGCCTCGATTTCATGGAGTTGCGCGGGCCCCAGTCCGAGAGCCCGGCCCGTCTTCTCGAACCGGGCGAGGTAATCTTCGGTCAAATCGCGCTCGGGGCCGGACCGCAGCCGCCCCGCCACGCAAAGGTGGATGCGCATTCAGCCCTGTGTCGCCGCGGCCTGTTGCGCGGGCAGCCACATCTTCTCGAGCTGGTAGAATTCGCGCACCTCCGGCCGGAAGACGTGGACAATCACGTCGCCGGTGTCGATCAGGACCCAGTCGCCGGCCTCGCCGCCTTCCATCCGGGCGAGTACGCCCAGATCCTGCTTGAGACGTTCGACCAGTTTCTGCGAGATCGATGTCACCTGCCGCGAGGACCGGCCGGAACAGATGATCATGTAGTCACCCATGGGCGACTTGCCGCGCAGGTCGATCTGCACGACGTCTTCGGCCTTGTCTTCGGAAAGCGAGGATAGGACACGCGCAAGCTGGTCTTCGCTGGTCGCGTTCTGTGCGGCGCCCATCATGGGCGCACCTTGCTCGGCAGTTCCTGCCGCATCAGCCATAACAGACAGGACATTGTCCTCCTTGGTTGCGCACCGGCCGTGCCCCGGTGCCGGGCATGGTTTCAAGGTAGCATCGCGCGTGTGAAATCTCAATGTCGCGGCCCGGTTGTGTTTGAAGGCGCTGCGACAAGGCGCGTCTGCGCGGTGCCACTGGACAGGCCTGCGCGATTGCGATCTTCTGGCGGCAAGAACCGAGGAGGGGCGGATGACGACTGCGCTGATCACCCACGAGGACTGTCTCGATCACGTCACCCCGCCGGGGCACCCCGAGCGGGTGGCGCGGCTGGAGGCGTTGCTGCCCGCGCTGGAGGGCCGCGACCTTTTGCGCATCAAGGCGCCGTTGGCGGCCGAGGACGACATCCTGCGTGTGCACCCGCCGGCACACCTTGCCGCGCTGCGCCGGGCGGCGCCCGAAGATGGCCGCGTTGCGCTGGATCCGGACACATGGATGTCGCCCGGATCGCTCACCGCGGCGTTTCGCGCCGCGGGCGGGGCGGTGCGCGCAGTGGACATGGTCATGGCCGGCGAGGCGACCAACGCCTTCGTCGCCTGCCGTCCGCCGGGACACCACGCGGAATACGAGACCGCGATGGGATTCTGCCTGTTCGGGACGCTCGCGGTGGCGGCGAAACACGCGCTGGACCACCACGGGCTGTCGCGCGTGGCGGTCGTGGATTTCGACGTTCACCACGGCAACGGCACGCAGAACCTGCTGGAGGACGATGCGCGTGTCCTGTTCTGTTCCACCCACCAGATGCCGCTGTTTCCCGGTACCGGCGATCCGCGCGACACCGGGCCGCACAACACGGTGGTCAACGTGGCCATGGCTGCCGGTGACGGCTCCGAGGCGTTCCGGGCGGCGATCGAGGACAAGGTGCTGCCGCGGGTCCGGGATTTCGCGCCCGAGCTGCTGCTCGTTTCGGCGGGGTTCGACGCCCATGCCGCTGACCCGCTGGCCGGGATGGAGCTGACCGAGGCGGATTTCGCCTGGGTGACCGAGCGGCTGTGCGAAGTTGCCGCGCATCACTGCGACGGGCGGCTCGTCTCGAACCTCGAAGGCGGCTACGACCTTGATGCGCTGGCGGCCAGCGCCGCGACGCATGTCGACGCGCTGATCGCCGCCGGAGGCTAGAGCCAGCCGCTCCAGACGGCCCAGGCGACGGCCAGAAGCAGACCGCCCGAGACCAGTTCGCTGGCGGTCTCGTAGCTGTGGCGCACGCGCCCGCCCAATTCGAGACCGATGAGCGTGAAGGTGACGGAAAACCCCATGATGGTGGCCGCCATGGCCAGTGGCGGGATGCCTTCCAGGCCGAGGCTCACCCCGACCACGAGGTTGTCCACCGACAGCCCGGCGGCCAGAAGCACCAGTTCGCGCCAGCCGGTCAGCCAGGCGCCAAGCGCCTCGCGGTCGCGCGTGTCGCGCGTCGTCTCGAACAGGGTCCACAGGCCCAGCCCTGCCAGCAGCGCGGGGCCCAGCCAGTCCGCCCGCCCCGCGACGAACTCCGCGGTGGCCTGCCCCAGCCAGATGCCCAGAAGCGGCACCGTGAACTCGAAGGCGGCGAAGGTTCCGGCGATGCGCCAGCGGCGTCGTGCCTGCCCCAGCGCGCCAAGTGCAAGGGCCGCCGAGAAGTTGTTGGCGCCGATCACCGCGCCGAGAATCGCCAGTTGCAGCCACATGTGGCCTGTCCTTGACCGATGGCCGGGCCGGCGGCAAGCGTCTTGTGGGCGTCAGCCGAAGGCGCCGCGGATGAAGTCGACCGTCCGCGGATCGCGCGGATTGTCGAAGACGTCTTGGGTGATGCCGATCTCGGCGATCTCTCCGAGATAGAAGAACGCCGTCCGGTCGGCCACCCGCCTTGTCTGTTCCATCGAGTGGGTGATCAGGACGATGGAATAATCCTCGGACAGCTCGGTGATCAGGTCCTCGATGATGGCCGCCGCGTTCGGGTCCAGCGACGAGACGGGTTCGTCCATCAGCAGGACCTCGGGGTCGTTGGCGATGGCGCGCGCGATGCAAAGCCGTTGTTGCTGGCCGCCCGACAGGTCTGTGCCGCGTTCGTCCAGCTTGTCCTTGACCTCGTCCCACAGCCCGGCACGGCGCAGGCTGTGCTCGACCAGCTGGTCCATTTCCGCGCGGCCCTTGACGAAGCCGTGCAGCCGTGGACCGAAGGCGATGTTGTCATAGACCGACTTGGGGAACGGGTTGGGCGCCTGCGCGACCATGCCGACCCGCGTGCGGATGTGCACAGGGTCGATGGCGGGGGCATAGATGTCCTGCCCGTCGAGCAGGATCCGGCCCGTGACGCGCGAATTCTCGATCGCGTCGTTCATCCGGTTCAGGCAGCGCAGGAAGGTGGTCTTGCCGCAGCCGGACGGCCCCATCAGTGCCAGCACCTCGCGCGCATGGACGTTCAGCGTGGCGTCCCTGATGGCGTGGAAGTCGCCGTAGAAGACGTTCACCTCGCTGCATTCCATCTTGGTTTCATGCCCCGCCGCGGCGCGGTCCGGGGCGGTTTCGGGTTTCTCCAGCGTGGTTTCCATCGGGCTCACCATTTCTTTTGCACGCGGTCGCGCAGGTAGATCGCCGCCGCATTCATCAGGAAGAGGAAAAGAAGCAGGACGATGATCGCCGCCGCCGTCTTGGCGGCGAAGGCGCGTTCGGGGCTCGTCGACCAGGTGTAGATCTGCACCGGCAGCGGCGCCGCTGGGTCAAGGAAGCTGCTGGGCGCATCCGCCACGAAGGCCACCATGCCGATCATCAGCAGCGGCGCGGTCTCGCCCAACGCCTCGGCCATAGAGATGATGGTGCCCGTCAGGATCCCCGGCAGCGCATTGGGCAGGACCACCTTCGACACCGTCTGCATCTTCGAGGCGCCCAGTTCCATCGCGGCGGTGCGCAGCGAGGGCGGCACGGCGGCGATGGCCGCGCGCGCGGCGATGATCATGGTGGGAAGCGTCAGCAGCGAGAGCGCCAGCCCGCCCACCAGTGGGCTGGAGCGCGGCATGCCGAAGACGCGTATGAAGACGGCGAGCGCCAGCAGGCCGAAGACGATCGAGGGGACGGCGGCGAGGTTGCGGATGTTCACGTCGATCAGCCGGGTGAACCAGTTCTTCGGCGCGAATTCCTCGAGGTAGACCGCGGCGGCCACGCCCAGCGGCAGGCTGACCACCAGCGTGACCGTCAGCATCAGCGCCGAGCCGACGACGCCGGCAAATATGCCGGCCACTTCAGGGTCGCGGCTGTCGTTGCGCAGCAGCAGGTCCCAGGCGAAGGCCGAGCGGACCATGCCCTGATCCTCCAACCGCTCGATCCAGTTGATCTGTGCATCGCTGGTGCGGCGGTCGTCCTCGGTCACGTCACGGTCCACCACGCCCTGCACGATGTTGTGCATGTCGTCGGAGGCCGGCAGCCAGAAGCGTGACTGCTGCCCGATCAGCGACGGTTCCTCGATGACGCGTTCCATCAACTGGAAGCTCGCGTCGGCGCTGATGAGCGCCAGCATCTCGCGGCGTGCGCCGCGGCTGTCCGGGCGCCCGCCGAGGCTTGCATACAACGCGTCCGCCACCAGGCCGCGGAAGTTGACGTCCTTGATCGCGTCCGCGCCGGCCTGAGTGCCGCCGTCGAACTCTGCCGCGGGCAGCGCGACCTCGAGCCCGATCTGTGTCTGCACGAAGGCGGTTCGCGCCTGGTAGAAAATGCTGCCGAACAAGGTGACCAGCATGGTGACCGCCAGCAGGATCGACACCATGCCGAGGCCACGCAGCACCCCCTCGCGCGTGCGCCGGCGCCGCACGCCGACGTTGAACCGTTCCGAGGTATACCATTCGGTGAAGTTTTCGGGCCGGTCAGTCATACTGGTCCCTGTATCTCTCCATCACCTGGAGGGCGAAGAGGTTGAGCATCAGCGTGATCGCGAACAGCGCCAGCGCCAGCGCGAAGGCCGACAGGGTCATCGGGCTGTCGAAGGGCTGGTCGCCGGTCAGCACGGTGGTGATCTGCACGGTGATCGTGGTCACCGCCTCGAAGGGGTTGAGCGTCAGGTTCGCCGCCAGCCCCGCGGCCATCACCACGATCATCGTCTCGCCGATGGCGCGGCTGGTGGCCAGCACCATGGCGCTGACCAGCCCCGGCAATGCGGCGGGCAGCACCACGCGCACGATCGTCTCTCCCCTCGTCGCGCCCAGCGAATAGGCCGCCTGCCGCAGCCGTCCGGGCACCGAGCTGATGACATCGTCCGACAACGAGCTGACGAAGGGGATGATCATGATGCCCATCACCGCGCCCGCGGCCAGCGCGGACTCGGAACTTGATGGAATCCCGAGGCTTTCGCCGAAATCGCGTACCAGCGGCGCGACCAGCGTCGCGGCGAAGAACCCGTAGACGACCGTGGGGATCCCGGCGAGCACCTCGATCACCGGCTTGGCGGTGGAGCGCACCCCGTGGGGTGCGAATTCGACCATGTATATGGCCGAGAACAGCCCGATCGGCCCAGCCACCAGCATCGCCAGCATGGCGATCTGCGTGGTGCCGACGAGGACCGGGATGAACCCGAAGGAACCTTCCTGGCCCAGCTGGCCCTCGCGGATCGCGGTGATCGGACGCCAGTTGAGGCCGAAGAAGAACTCGGTGGGCGAGACCATCGCGAAGAACCGCAGCGAGTCGAAGATCAGCGTGAACACGATGCCCACGGTGGTCAGGATCGCCACGGCCGAACAGGCGATGAGGATCCACAGGAAGATCCGTTCGGTCGCGTTGCGCGCCTGGAAGGCGCGGTCGATCGGGCGCAGCGCATAGAGGCCCATCAGGATCGAGATCACCAGCGCACCCAGCCCGATGATCCAGTCGGCCAGCTTGTTGAGCCACACCAGCCGGTCGGCCGCCGCCTGCTCCAGCGGCTGCACGTTGCTGACGCCGAACTGTTCGTTGGCGATGGACCACAACCGCGCCGCCACGAGCGAGGCGCGCTTGCCCTCCATGTAATCGGCGGGCAGCCCGCGCACGACGATCCATTCCGGCACGAAGCTTTTCAGCGCGAGGCCCGCCAGAAGGAAGATCACCGCGGGCAGCAACATGCACAGCGCGACCCACATGCCGTGGTAATAGGGGCGCGAATGCATGGCGCGCACACGTCCGGCTTCGAGCCGGAGCGCCCAGCGCAGCCCCAGCAAGTAGCCGAACACGGAAAGCAGCAGAACGCCGTAGGTCGCGATTGCCGGTGTCATCGAAGTCCCTCGAACTCCCGACAACCGTTAACGATCGTTCTTTACGGTTTTGTAACAGCCCGCCAGGGTGCGTCAGCGTGGCCCGGCGGGGCAGGTCACGTCTCTTGCGCGGCCTCCAGCAGCGCCGGCAGACCGTCGCGGTAGCTGGGGTAAAGCAGCTTCACCCCCAGTTCCGTCTTGATGCGGTCGTTCGCGACGCGCTTCGACTCGGCGTAGAAACTGCGCGCCATCGGCGACATCTCGGCCTGTTCGAAGGGAACCTCGGGCGGCATCGGCGCGCCCAGAAGCTGGGCTGCATGGGCGATCACGTCCTGCGGCGGGGCCGGGTCGTCATCGCACAGGTTGTAGACCGCGCCGGGGTCGGGCCGCGCGATGGAGGCCGCGAGCACCTGAGCGATGTCATCGACGTGGATCCGGCTGAACACCTGGCCCTGCTTGACGATCCGGCGCGCGGTGCCGCGGCGGACCTTCTCGAACGGGCCGCGCCCGGGGCCGTAGATGCCCGCCAGCCGGAAGATGTGCAGCGGCAGGCCCGTGATCGCCTGCCATTCCGCTTCGGCCGCGACGCGCGCGCGCCCACGGTCGGTGGAGGGCGCCAGCGGCGTGGATTCGTCCACCCAGCCGCCGCCGTGGTCGCCGTAGACGCCCGTGGTCGACAGGTAACCGGCCCATTCGAGCCGCGGGGCGATTTCGGCGATGGCATCGCCACACCGGCGCAGCACCGGGTCGCCCTCGGCGTCCGGGCCGGCGGACACGAGCACATGTCTGGCCGCTGCCAAAGCCGGGTCAAGGTCGCCGCCGGGCCAGATGACGGGGTGGATGCCCTCTGCGCGCAGGGCCTCGGCCTTGTCGGGGCTGCGGGTCGTGCCGTGGATCGTCCAGCCCCGGGGCAACAGGAGATTCGCCAGCGCGCGGGCGGAATACCCGTGACCGAAAGAAAGAAGTGTCTTGCTCATGGCCCCTTAATGTAGGCAGGCACTGGCGTTGGCAAGGCGGGCGGGCTTCCGCCGGTACGATCGGGGTATCTGGCGGCTTTCGCGCTTCGGTGGCATACTCCGCAACAACTGGCCCGGAGGTTCCATGACAGGTTTTTCCCGCCGATCCCTTCTCGTGCTGGCCGGTGCGGCGGTGGTCGCCGCATGCGGCGGTGGCGACCGGCCCGCCGTCTCGACCAGCGGCGCGGTCGCGGACCCGCCGCTTTTTCCCAACGAGACGCCGGAACTGCGGCGCCTGATCAACAGCTACGCCGACCGCTACGGCGTGCCGCGCGCGCTGGTTCACCGGCTCGCCGTTCGCGAAAGCACGCATCGGCCCGGCGCCCGCAACGGGCCCTACTACGGGCTCTTGCAGATCCACCCGACCACGGCGCGCACGATGGGGTTCCGCGGCGACCCGGCGGACCTGCTGGATGCCGAGACCAACCTGAAATACGCGGTGAAATACCTGCGCGGCGCCTACATGGTCGCCGACGGCGACCCCGACGATGCCATCATGTGGTATGCGCGCGGCTACTACTACGAGGCCAAGCGCAAGGGCCTGCTGGTGGAAACGGGGCTGCGGCCCGGCTGACACCGGGCCGCACCGGTCATGCGGCCTGCCGTTCCCGGCCCGCCAGCGTGCGGTAGGTGCTCCAGGTCGCGCCGCGGTCGGTGTAGCAGCCGCGCAGGTGGCGCTGTCCGCTGTCTGCCGAGAACCCTTCACGGCCGTGGACGATCCGGTGGTTGTCGAAGACGATGCATTCGCCCGCGTTCAGCCGGAACCGGCAGACGAAGCGATCGTCCTGCATCATGCGGATGAACTTGCAGAAGGCGGGGTAATAGCTGTCGAGGACCCCCTGCGGCAGGTCCATGTCCTCCTGCAAGTGCTGCGAGATCGTCACGCCCGAGACGTTGCCGTTCGCGTCGAGCTCGATCACCTTCTGGTGCGCGCGGTAGTCCCAGCCGTCGTGCCGGTAAAAGAACGGTATTGCATGGGTGGCCAGCAAGTCGAACGCCACCGGATCCTCTTCGCGCAGGGTTTCGGCCACCGCCGCGCCATCGAGGAACAGGCTGCGCCCGCCCTCGACGGTGTTCGCGCGGCAATGCAGGAACTGCACGCCCGGCGCCATCTCCTCGCCCGGCAGGTCGGTGTGCATCTCCAGCGGCCCGGCGGTGAAGGCCAGGTTCGTCGGCGCGATCTCCAGCCGGACCTCGAAGTAATGCCCCTCGGCCGTGGGCGTGACGGGGCCGAGGCAGTTGACCAGCCGGGTGAGGCTTGCGTCGCTGTCCTCCATCCCGGTGACCAGCGCGACGCCTTCCTCGATCAGCGCGCGGGCAAGCCGGGCGCGGCCCGCTTCGGTGGTCTCGATCTCGGCCTGCGGTATGCGCCGGAAATCCGCGTCGTGCCCGGCGTACCAGAGGATGCGGGGCAGGTCGGCCGGGTCAGGCTTCTGGCCGTGGGTCGCGAAGGCCTCCAGTCGCTCGAGCGGCAGGCGCGTGACGTGATCCTCGTTCGCCCAGTCGATTTCCAGCACCCCTTCGGCGACGCGTGCTCGCCGGGCCGACGGCGCGGCGTCCAGCGAGGTGACGTCGAAGACCCGTTCGCGCGTCTGCGGGTCGATCGTGGTGGGGCAGGCATCGCGCAGCCAGTGGTAATTGAAATAGGTTTCGCCGCGCGACAGCGGTGCGAAAAGCCCGTTGTCCGCAAGCCGGACCTCGGTCTGCGTCATGGTCGTCTCCGTGGTTTTCCAGTGTGTTTCAGGCGGCGTAGTCGGAGCCTTCCGCGTCGAGGATGGCCTTTAGCTCCGCCATGTGGCGTTCGGCCTGGCCGGGATAGTCCTCCAGTTCGCGGGCGGTCTTTTCGGCCACGTCGTCGGACAGAACGCGCAGCGGCCGGCCGGTCTGCAGCGCGCGGATGTAGGTTTCGGCGGCGCGCTCGAAATAATAGAGCCGGTTGAAGGTGTCGGCGACCGTGTCGCCGATCACCATGACACCGTGGTTGCCCATGATCATCACCTTCTGCTTGGGGTCGGTGAAAAGCTGCGCGCAGCGTTCTCCCTCGTCCTCGAAGGCCAGCCCGCCGTAGCCGTCGTCGATGACGTAACGGTTGAAGAAGGTCGCGCAGTTCTGGTCGATCGGCGGCAGGGTGCTGTCGGCAAGACAGGCCAGCACGGTGGCGTGGATCGAGTGAACGTGCATGGCGCAGCGCGCGTGGGGGCAATGCCGGTGCAGCCCGCCGTGCAGGCCCCAGGCGGTGGGGTCGGGCGCACCGGGCTTTTCCAGCGTGTCGGGATCGTTCGCGTCCACCTCGATCAGGTCGCTGGCCCTGATGCGCGCGAAATGCATCTGGTTGGGATTCATCAAAAAGCGCGTGCCATCCTCGTTGATGGCAAGGCTGAAGTGGTTGGCTACCGCCTCGTGCATGTTCATCCGGGCCGTCCAGCGGAAAGCGGCGGCGAGGTCCACGCGCTCGGCCCAGTGGGTGATGTTCGCGGTTCGGATGTCCTCGGGCATTCTCGGCTCCGTGCTTGGGTTGCCCATTGGGTCGCAGGGCCGGGCCGCGTTTACAAGAAACGGATTCGCTGGCATTCCATTAGAAAAGCTTATTGGCCGCTTGAAGGTATGCCATGGCGTTTTCCACCCTGCCGCACCTGACGTGGCTGCGCGCCTTCGAGGCGACCGCGCGGCACCTGTCGTTCACGCTGGCGGCGCGGGAGCTCAATCTCACGCAGTCCGCCGTCAGCCAGCACGTTCGCAACCTCGAATCCTTCCTCGGCCGGGAACTGTTCGAGCGGCGCACGCGGGCGCTGGAGCTGACGGAGGCCGGCGCGAACTACCTGCCCACGGTGCGCGAGGCATTCGACCTGCTGGCGCAGGGCACGCGCTCGTTCATCGGCGGGGCGCCGGGACGGTCGATCATCGTGCAGTGCAACCTCGGGTTCTCGCTGTTCTGGCTGACGCCGCGGCTGGGCCGGCTCAAGGCCGCCTATCCGTGGCTGACGCTCAATATCGTGACGCCGATCTGGAACCCCGAACGCGAGGCGGACCAGGCGGCGCTCGAGATCCGCTTCGCCCGCGAAAGCGATATCTCGTCGCAAGCCGAGCGGTTGACGCGGGACCGGTTCTTCCCGGTGTGCCGCCCCGATTACCAGGGCGGGGCGGTGGACCTCGACACCGCCGTGCTGTTCGACTGCCCCGGCATCACCGGAAGCTGGGAGGCCTGGTTCAAGTCGCAGGGCAAGAGCTTCACGCGCGGTGCCGAGGTGATGATCGGCTCCACCTTCGGCATCGGGATCAACGCGGCGCTTCAGGGTACGGGGATCGCGATGGCGCACGACACGCTGGTGGGCGACATGATCGCGCGTGGTGATCTCGTCCGGCCTTTCGATCATGCCCCGCGCCTGTCCGAGGGGTATTTCCTGCTGCCACCGCCGCGCCATGCGGAAACGCCGGCGTCACGCGCGTTCATCGCGTGGGTGAAATCCGAGTTGGCAGAAGCCTGAGCGCGTGCCGCCCGCTGTGTTGATCCGCCGGGCGGGCCGTGCCACCGTGCGCCATGGCCAGGAACGACAAGCCGGATACGCAGGACAGCGTCACGGTCGGCGGTGCGACGATGCCCGCGCTGCCGGCGGCCGAGGAATTCTCCGACGCCGAGGCGGCTGTCGATCGACTGATCGCGCTATACGATGCCTCTGCGCGGTTTCTTTGCGACGCGTTCTCGGATGCGCTGCGCAACGGCCCGCCGAAAGAGCGCATCCGCGCCTGTTACCCCGAGATCCGGGTTTCGACCACGACCTTCGCCCAGGTCGACAGCCGCCTGAGCTT
The DNA here is from genome assembly GCF_002834145.1 of Roseovarius salinarum. Taxonomy (GTDB): domain Bacteria; phylum Pseudomonadota; class Alphaproteobacteria; order Rhodobacterales; family Rhodobacteraceae; genus Roseovarius; species Roseovarius salinarum. Next base: position 157,880 of record NZ_PHNT01000003.1, read on the forward strand.
CGGTCACGTCTCGCAGCCGGGCACGCATGCCACGACTGTCACGCGACCCGATCTGTTCCGGGATTACCTGGTGCAGCAGCTCGGACTCTTGCTGGAAAACCACCGGGTGCCCGTGCGCATAGGCGTGTCGGACACGCCCATGCCGGTGCATTTCGCCGTGGCGAACGACGCCTCGGTCAGCGTGCCGCAGGAGGGCGCGGCTGAGTTCACTTTGCGGGATGTCTTCGACGTGCCGGACCTTGGCACCACCAACGACGACATCGTCAACGGCACCCACGTGCCCGGCCCGGATGGCACCGGCCCTCTGGCCCCTTTCACCGCGCAGCGGGTCGACTATTCGCTGGCGCGGCTTTCGCATTACACGGCGACCGACCCAGAGCATTTCCAGAACCACGTCCTGTTCACGAACTACCAGTTCTACGTCTCGGAGTTCGAGGCCTACGCACGGCGCATGCTGGCCGATCCCGAAAGCGGCTACACCGCGTTCGTGGCGACCGGGAACGCACGGATCACCGGGGCGGACGCCCCGCTGGAGGTGCCGGGGAAGCTGCCGCAGATGCCGGCCTATCACCTGAAGCGGGCCGATCATTCCGGGATCACGCTGGTCAACATCGGGGTGGGCCCGTCGAATGCCAAGACCGCCACCGACCACATCGCCGTGCTGCGCCCGCATGCCTGGATCATGGTCGGCCACTGCGCGGGCCTGCGCAACAGCCAGCAGCTTGGTGATTTCGTGCTGGGTCATGCCTATTTGCGGGAGGACGGCGTTCTGGACAACGACGTGCCGTCATGGGTCCCCGTGCCCGCGCTGGCGGAAATCCAGATCGCGCTGGAACAGGCGGTGGCCGCCGAAACCCGGCTGGAAGGCTACGACCTCAAGCGCGTGATGCGCACCGGCACGGTGGCGAGCTTCGACAACCGCAACTGGGAGTTGCGCGACCAGGCCGGCCCGGTGCAACGCCTGAGCCAGTCGCGCGCCATCGCTCTGGACATGGAAAGCGCGACCATCGCGGCCAACGGTTTCCGCTTCCGCGTGCCCTACGGCACGTTGCTGTGCGTGTCCGACAAGCCGCTGCACGGGGAACTCAAGCTGCCGGGCATGGCAAGCGATTTCTACAAGACACAGGTGGCACGCCACCTGATGATCGGGATCCGCGCGATGGAGACGTTGCGGCAGATGCCGCTTGAGCGCATCCACAGCCGGAAACTGCGCAGTTTCGAGGAAACGGCGTTCCTGTGATGCAGCATCGGGCCGCCAAATCGCCTTAAAATGGCTTGCGTTTCGCCACTATTCGTTGTGTTGAACTGCGATATGACCTTAGGTTGGGCGAATTAAGTCCAAGGAAGCGGGACAGTGGAAGGAGACCAAGAAATGGCAAAACCGATGACCAAGACCCAGCTCGTTGCTGCACTGGCCGAGGAAATGGGCACGGACAAGAAGACGGCGAGTGGCGCGCTGGACGCCATCACGTCGGTCATCACGCGCGAGGTGTCGCAGGGCGGCGCGGTGACCCTGCCGGGCGTGGGCAAGATCTATTGCCGTGAACGCCCCGAGCGCATGGTGCGCAACCCGGCCACGGGTGAACAGATCCGCAAGGATGCCGACAAGGTCGTGAAGATGACGATCGCCAAGGCGCTCAAGGACAGCGTCAACGACTGACCGGCTTGCACATCGTGACGGTTTGAGGAAGGGTCGCCGCCACGGCGGCCCTTTTCATCTTTGCAGCGGGAGGCGGGCATGGACATCCGGGCGATCGCGATGGGGCTGGCGTTCGCCGTCATGTGGTCCAGCGCCTTCACCTCCGCGCGGGTGATCGTCGCCGACGCGCCGCCGCTGACGGCACTGGCGCTGCGGTTCCTGATCTCGGGCATGCTCGGTGTTCTGGTCGCGCGCGCCATGGGGCAGAGCTGGCGGCTGACGCGCGGCCAGTGGCGGGCGACCGTCGTGTTCGGCGTGTGTCAGAACGCGCTCTACCTCGGCCTGAACTTCGTCGCCATGCAGACGATCGAGGCCTCTCTGGCCGCCATCATCGCCTCGACCATGCCGTTGCTGGTGGCGCTGGCCAGCTGGCTGGTGTTCGGCGAACGCCTTGGTCTGCTGGGGATCGGAGGGCTCGTCGCCGGGTTCACCGGGGTGGTCATCATCATGGGGGCGCGGCTTGAAGCGGGGGTGGATCCGTTCGGCCTGTCGCTTTGCATCGCGGGGGTGCTCGCCCTGACGCTGGCCACGCTGGCGGTGCGCGGGGCGACGTCGGGCGGCAATTTCCTGATGATCGTGGGCCTGCAGATGCTGGTGGGCAGCGGCGTGCTCGCGCTGGTGGCGCTGCCCATCGAGACGGTCGATGTGACCTGGAGCTGGCAGCTGATTGCCGCCTTCACCTACACGACGCTGGTGCCCGGGTTGGCGGCCACGCTCGTGTGGTTCCTGCTGGTCAACCGGATCGGGGCCACGCGGGCGGCGACGTTCCACTTCCTCAACCCGTTCCTCGGGGTGGCGATCGCCGCTCTTGTGCTCAGCGAGGCGCTGGGCGCCGGCGACCTGCTTGGCGTGATCGTCATCATGGGCGGCATCCTGGCGGTGCAGATGTCGCGCCAGCGCTCGGCGCCGGCGCGACCTCGGGCCTGAGCGGGCGGGTCAGGACGCCGGCTGCCCCTCGGGGGCCGATGACCGGCCGCCGGCCCAGTTCACCGCGCGCTGGCCGAGTTCCCTGAACTTCGACGACACGCTGTCGAGCTTGGCGGTCCAGTCCGGATCGGGTGTCTGGCCGTCCGTGACGCGGAAATAGGCCTGGAGCAGGCACGCCAGCGCGAAGGGCTCCAGCACGGCCGCCTTCACCGCCCAGGCGAACAGGATGGCGAAAACGAAACCGCCCGCCGACCATGCACCGGGGATCAGGTAGACGATGGCGCCCGCGGGGGCCAGCATCACGAGGAACACGAGGAATGCCAGGACATAGGTCACCAGCGTGATGACCGCGGCATTTCCCAGCATCGCCTTCGCGTTCTGTCCGTAAAGAACCAGCGCGTCGCGCGCCCCGCTCCACGGGTTCTCGGCCTCGCTGCGTATGAGGTGGGCAAGGATCACCTCGTCCACCAGGCCCACGGCCACCCGCAGGAAGGCGCGGACCACGCGCATCAGCCCGTCCAGCGCCGGGATCGGCAGCAGAGAGGCGATGCCCTCGACCAGTCCGGTGATGGCGCGGACCACGCCCTTGACCAACTGGTCGAGGCCGAAAAGCACGTTGGCCTGACCGAAACGCTCCTTCACGACGGCCTGCGCATGGCCGATCTGGCCGCGCCCCTCGGGCAACTCGCGGCCGTCGATGTATTCGATCATCACCGCGATATGGCCGGCCTTGACCATGTAGAGGATGTATTCGCGCAGGAAGTACAGCACCGCCGCCGTCGCGCCGAAACCGATTCCGCCACCCCAGAAGGTTGTCGTTGCCTGGAAATCGGCATCGCCCATCGCACCGATGCCCCAGCCGATCCCCGCGCCCGCCCCGGTGACCAGCACATAGGCGACCGCGATGCCGAAATAGACCAGCATCCGGAACACCAGGAACGGCGCCGTGCGCCGAAGGATGGTAAGGGACTTGCCGAAGGAAAAATCCGTCATGGGAAAACCCGCCCTGTTGCATGTCTGGGCGGCATCGTGCCGCAGGCACGACCGGATGAAAAGGTGCTTCCCGCGCCGCCTGCGTCATGCGCCGGGTCCTCGCGTTGGGGCCGTGCCGGCAAAGTCGCTTCACCCCGCCCGCCTGACGCGTTAGATACGCCGCACGTCAGGCAGGAGAGAACATGAGCACACCCAAACCCGTCGTCCTGTGCATCCTTGATGGCTGGGGGCTGTCGGAGGACACGCAGGCCAACGCGCCGGCGCTGGCGGACACGCCCAACTTCGACCGGCTGATGGCGCAGTGCCCGCACGCCACGTTGACGACGCACGGTCCCGATGTGGGGCTGCCCACGGGGCAAATGGGCAACTCCGAGGTGGGACACACCAACATCGGTGCGGGCCGGGTTGTGGCCATGGACCTCGGCCAGATCGACCTTGCGATCGAGGACGGCAGCTTTTTCGAATCCGGGGCGCTGACGCGCTTCATCGCCCGGTTGCGGGACACGGGCGGGACGGCGCACCTGATGGGCGTGATCTCGGACGGCGGGGTGCACGGGCATATCCGGCATGTCCGGGCCGCCGCCCGCGCGATCGCGGACGCCGGTGTGCCGGTCGTCGTTCACGCGGTGACGGATGGCCGCGACGTGGCGCCGAAATCGGCTATCAGGTTCATCGCGTCATTGGCCGAGGGTCTGCCGGACGGCGCGCGCATCGGCACGGTCACGGGCCGCTATTTCGCGATGGACCGCGACAACCGCTGGGACAGGGTGCAGGAAGCCTATTCCGCGATGATTCGCGGCCAGGGCCAGCACGCCGCGTCGGCCGAGGCGGCGGTGCGCAATGCCTATCACCGGTCAGAGACCGACGAGTTCATCACTGCCACGGTCGTCGGCGACTACGCGGGGGCGTCGGATGGCGACGGGTTCTTCTGCCTGAACTTCCGCGCTGACCGTGCGCGCGAGATCCTGCGCGCGGTGGCGGAGCCGGATTTCGACGCCTTCGATGTCGCGGGGCGCCCTGACTGGGCCGCGCTTCTGGGCATGGTGGAATACTCCGAGTCGCACAACGCGTGGCTGGAGACCGTCTTTCCCCCGCGCGAGCTCCGCAACACGCTCAGCGAATGGGTGGCCGGCCAGGGGCGCAGCCAGTACCATGTCGCCGAGACGGAAAAATACCCGCATGTCACCTTCTTCCTTGCCGGTGGCAAGGAAGCCCCCGAGAAAGGGGAGGATCGTTACATGGCGCCCTCGCCCAGGGTGGCCACCTATGACCTGCAGCCCGAGATGTCGGCGGACGAGGTTACCGACCACCTGGTCGAAGCGATCGCATCGGGTTACGACCTGATCGTCGTGAACTATGCCAACCCCGACATGGTCGGCCACACCGGTGACCTTGAGGCGGCAAAGGCGGCCTGCGAAGCGGTCGATTCCGGGCTGGGCCGCGCCCTGGGCGCACTGGATCGCGCAGGCGGTGCCATGATCGTCACAGCCGATCATGGCAACTGCGAAGTCATGGTCGACCCGGACACCGGCGGGCCGCACACCGCGCATACGCTCAACCCGGTGCCGGTGATCCTGGTGGGCGGGCCCGAGGGCGCGCGGCTGCGCGATGGGCGGCTGGCCGACCTGGCGCCGACTCTGCTGGCGCTGATGAACCTGCCGGTGCCTGACGAGATGACCGGCGAGTGCCTGATCGCATGAGGTGGGCGGCGCTGGCCATAACGCTTGCCTGCGCCGCGCCCGCCGCTGCACAGTCCGACCCGGCCGAGGCCGCCCGCGCCGCCGCCCGCCAGCTCGACGACGCGAGCGCGGCGCTCGAGGACGCCCGCGGCGCCCGCAACCGCGTAAAGGCGTTGACCCGAACCGTGCGCGCCTTCGAAACCGGTCTCCAGGCCATGCGCGAAGGGCTGCGCCGGGCCGCGATCCGCGAAGAGGGGCTGCGCCGCGACCTGCGTGCGCGCGAAGACGAGATCGCGCGCCTCCTAGGCGTGCTTCAGACCATGAGCCGCGCGCCCGCGCCGGTTCTGCTGCTGCACCCTGACGGCCCGGTCGGCACGGCGCGGTCGGGCATGATTCTGGCCGAGGTGACACCGGCGCTGAATGCGCGGGCGGACACGCTGCGCGAGACGCTCGATGAACTCGCCGTGCTGCGCGCGCTGCAACAGAACGCCTCCGATCAGTTGCGCGACGGGCTGACGCAGGTGCAGGAGGCCCGCGCCGCGCTGAGCCAGGCCATCGCCGACCGCGAGGACCTGCCGCGCCGTTTCACGGCCGATCCGGTCAGGACGGCGCTGTTGATCGCCGGCAGCGAAACGCTCGAGGGGTTCGCCAGCGGCCTGAGCCAGATCGCGGTGAACGAGGCGCCCGGCAGCCTTCCGGATATCTCCAAACGAAGGGGAGAACTGCCGATGCCGGTGCAGGGCCGGGTGCTGCACCGTGCCGGAGAGGCCGATGCCGCGGGCATTCGCCGTCCCGGCATCGTGGTGGCGACGCGGCCCCGCGCGCTGGTGACCACGCCGGCGGCGGCGACCGTCCGCTACCGCGGACCCTTGCTGGACTACGGCAATGTGATCATCCTCGAGCCGCAGGCCGGTCTGTTGTTCGTATTCGCCGGTCTCGACGAGGTTTACGGCAACACGGGCGAGGTTCTGCCCGGGGGGAGCCCGGTGGGGCTGATGGGCGGGCAATCCCCGTCCGGGGATGCGATTGTGTCGGAGGCTCCGCAAGCTACGGGTGCGGAGCGGAGCCAAACACTCTATATAGAGGTCAGAGAAGACAACAGCCCCGTCGATCCCGGCGACTGGTTCAAGACAGACAAGGATGACTGAGCGATGAAGAAATTCCTGATGGCCGCTGCTGCCGGCATTCTGGGCGGCGTGATCGTGACCACGCAGGTCGCCGCACCGCTGCTGGCGCAGGAAGCGGCCAAGAAGACGAACGTCTACGAACAGCTCGACCTGTTCGGAGACATATTCGAGCGCATCCGCGCGCAATACGTCGAGGAAGTCGACGAGGCCGAGCTGATCGAGTCTGCCATCGACGGCATGCTCAGTTCGCTCGATCCGCATTCGAGCTACCTGTCGCCCGACGACGCGGCCGACATGCGTGTCCAGACCCGCGGCGAGTTCGGCGGACTGGGAATCGAGGTCACGCAGGAGGACGGTTTCGTGAAGGTCGTCTCGCCGATCGACGGCACGCCAGCCGACGAGGCCGGGATCGAATCGGGCGACTTCATCACCCACGTTGACGGTGAAAGCGTGCTGGGCCTGACCCTGGACGAGGCTGTGGACCTGATGCGCGGCCCGGTGGGCTCGGAAATCATCATCACCGTGGTGCGCGAGGGCGAGGATGAACCCTTCGACGTCTCGATCGTGCGCGACACGATCACGCTGACCGCCGTGCGCGCGCGCACCGAACGCGACGCGGTCGTGCTGCGCGTGACCACCTTCAACGACCAGACCTATGACAACCTTGAAAGCGGGCTGGAGGAACAGGTCGAATCCGCCGGCGGGATGGAGAACGTCTCGGGCATCGTGCTGGACCTGCGCAACAACCCCGGCGGGCTGTTGACGCAGGCGATCAAGGTGGCCGATGCGTTCCTCGAGAAGGGCGAGATCGTCAGCACGCGCGGCCGTGACCCCGAAGACAGCGACCGCTTCAACGCCAGCGAGGGTGACCTGACCAACGGCAAGCCGATGGTGGTGCTCATCAACGGCGGCTCGGCCAGCGCCTCGGAAATCGTTGCCGGCGCCCTGCAGGATCACCGCCGCGCGATCATCGTCGGCACCAAGAGCTTCGGCAAGGGGTCGGTCCAGACGGTGATGCCGCTGCGCGGCGAGGCGGCGATGCGGTTGACCACCTCGCGCTACTACACGCCGTCGGGACGGTCGATCCAGGCGCTGGGCATCTCGCCCGATATCGTGGTCGAACAGCCCCGCCGCAGCGCCGAGGCCGAGACCGAGGAGGATGAGGGCAACGGTCCCCGCACCCGCTCCGAGGCCGACCTGCGCGGCCGGCTCGACAACGAGAGCCTGACAGAGGACCAGAAGCGCCAGATCGAGGAAGATCGCGCGCAGGCCGAAGCCGCCGCCAAGCTGCGCGAGGAGGACTATCAACTCGCCTATGCCGTCGATGTTCTCAAGGGGCTGACGGCGCTCGGCCAGGTCCGCTGACCCGCCCCGCTTTCGGAAGACAGGCCCCGGCGGCATCGCCGGGGCCTTTTCACATCGGGGGACTGGTCATACGCAATGCATCGGTCTGGCCCTATCGCGGCGCGGGCGATCTGCGGTCATAATGCAGGTGAAGCGGCCCCGTGCGGCCGGTAGAGGATCCCGTCCGGCAGGCCGGGCGCAACGGAAAGGGCGGAGCCATGGATGGCAGGTTGTCCAACGATATCGAGAAGGTGGTCGAGGCCGACCGTGCCCACGTCTGGCACCACCTGATCCAGCACAAGCCCTTCGAGACGGGCGAGCCGCGCGTGATCGTGGAGGGGCGCGGCATGCGCGTCTGGGATCAGACCGGCAAGGAGCATATCGATGCCGTCTCGGGCGGGGTCTGGACGGTCAACGTCGGCTATGGCCGGGAACGTATCGCCAACGCGGTGCGCGACCAGCTGGTGCAGCTGAACTATTTCGCGGGCGCCGCCGGCTCGGTCCCCGGCGCCCTGTTCGCCGAGAAGCTGACCTCGAAGATGCCGGGGCTGAGCCGGGTCTACTACACCAATTCCGGGTCCGAGGCGAACGAGAAGGCGTTCAAGATGGTGCGCCAGATCGCCGAGAAGCACCACGGCGGACGCAAGCACAAGATCCTTTATCGCGAGCGCGACTACCACGGCACCACGATCACCTGCCTGTCCGCCGGCGGCCAGGACGAGCGCAATGCGCAATACGGCCCCTTCACGCCGGGATTCGTCCGGGTGCCGCATTGCCTGGAATACCGCGCCCAGTGGGACCTGTCGGGTGAGGACTACGGCCGCGCCGCCGCCGACGCCATCGAGGAGGTGATCCTGGCCGAGGGGCCGGACACCGTCGGTGCGCTTTGCCTCGAACCGGTGACCGCGGGGGGCGGCGTCATCCCGCCGCCGCCCGGCTACTGGCCGCGGGTGCAGGAAATCTGCCGCAAGTACGACATCCTGCTGCACATCGACGAGGTCGTCTGCGGCGTGGGCCGCACCGGCACCTGGTTCGGCTACCAGCAATACGGCGTGGAGCCGGACATCGTGACCATGGCCAAGGGGGTCGCCTCGGGTTATGCGGCCATCGCCTGCTGCGTGACCACGGAGGCGGTCTTCGAGATGTTCAAGGAGGATGCGACCGATCCGCTGGACTATTTCCGCGACATCTCGACCTTCGGGGGCTGCACCGCCGGGCCGGCCGCCGCGCTGGAGAACATGGCGATCATCGAGGAAGAGGGCCTTCTGGACAACACGACCGAGATGGGCGCCTACATGCTGGACCGGCTGGGCGAGCTGAAGGAGCGGCACGCGGTGGTGGGCGACGTGCGCGGCAAGGGGCTGTTCCTGGGCGTGGAGCTCGTGGCCGATCGTGCCAGCAAGGACCCCGTCGACGAGACGCAGGCACAGGCCGTCGTGGGCGAATGCAACAAGCAAGGGGTCATCATCGGGATGACGAACCGTTCGATCCCCGGCTTCAACAACACGCTGTGCTATTCGCCCGCCCTGATCGCGACGCGCGACGACATCGACCGGATCGTCGAAGCGACGGACATGGCGTTGACGCGCGTTTTCGCGTGAACCGGCGCCGCGCTCAGAGCGGCGTCCGAAACACTCCCAGACCTGGCCCGGCCTTTTCCTGGCCGGGCCGTTTTTCCCGGTCGGGTTCCCGTCATTCGCCGTGCGCCGCGCGGCTGTCTTCGGGCGCCTCCGCGCGCTCGGTCATGCCGTAGTCGCGCATCACGTGCGCGACACGCAGCCGGTAGTCGGCGAACAGCGCGTCACGGCCCTTGGCCTGCGCGCTGCGGTGTTCAGCCAGTTGGCGCCAGGCCCGCAGCGCGGCCTCGTCGCGCCAGAACGAGATCGAGAGGATCCTCGACGGGTCCGTCAGGCTCTGGAACCGCTCGACCGAGATGAAGCCGTCGATCCCCTCGGCCAACGGGCGCATCTCCGCGGCAAGGTCGAAATAGGCTTGCTGGCATCCGTCCTTCGGCACGACCTCGAAAATCACGGCGATCATGGCATCCTCCCATCGCGTTTTCCGGCAACATCGGCCCGTTGGCCGACGGGCGCAAGCCATCACGTCCGCGGCGGCGGGTATCGGGCCAGATTGCATGGCCGATAAGGCCAGACTAGGCTGCCGTCATGGCAATACCCGTGGAAACCTTCTTTCTGGACCCGGATGCGCCCGGCACGCTTCAGGCCCGCATCCAGCAGATGATCGCCGAAGGCATCCTGTCGGGGCGGTTCGCCAAGGGCGAGAAGCTGCCGTCGTCGCGCAGGTTGGCCCGGCATCTCGGCGTCAGCCGGATCACCGTGACCCTAGCCTACACCGAGCTTCAGGCCGGCGATTACCTGACCGCGCGGGACCGGTCGGGTTACTTCGTGTCCGACACCGCGCCGGAGCCGCCCCAGTTCGCGGTGCGCCATCCCCGGCGTGATACCGTGGACTGGACGCGTGCGCTGGGCAGGCGGTTCACGGGCGGCGCGGTGCCGGAGAAACCGCAGGACTGGGCCGACTACCGCTACCCGTTCATCTACGGGCAGGCGGACCAGGCGCTGTTCGACCACGCCAACTGGCGGCACTGTGCACTGCGTGCGCTGGGGCAGAAGGATTTCCGCGCGCTGACCACCGATTACTTCGACCATGACGATCCGCAGCTGATCGAGTTCATCGCGCGGCACACCCTCCCGCGGCGCGGTATCTCGGCCGAACCCGACGAGATCCTCGTGACGATGGGGGCGCAGAACGCGCTGTGGCTGACCGCGCAGGTGCTGCTGACGCAACGGCGCACGGCCGCGATCGAGGACCCGTGCTACCACGCGCTGCGCGATATCCTGACCCACACCCGCTGCCACGTCGCACCCGTGCGGGTGGACCGTGACGGCCTGCCGCCCGAGGCGTTGCCACGGCAGGCGGACGTCATCTTCACCACGCCCAGCCACCAGAGCCCGACGACCGCGACGATGCCGGTGGCGCGGCGCAAGGCACTTCTGGACCGGGCGCGCGAGATGGAGGCGCTGATCGTCGAGGACGACTACGAGTTCGAGATGTCGTTCCTCGCCGCGCCGTCGCCCGCGCTCCGGTCGCTCGATTCGGACGGGCGGGTGATCTACGTCGGCAGTTTCTCCAAGTCGGTCTTTCCCGGTCTGCGGCTGGGATACCTTGTGGGGTCGCGTCCCTTCATCCGCGAGGCGCGGGCGCTGCGCGCCAGCGTGCTGCGCCATCCGCCGGGCCATATCCAGCGCACCGCCGCCTATTTCCTCAGCCTCGGGCACGCCGACAGCCTCAACCGGCGGACGGGGCGCGTGTTCGCCGAACGCCGCAAGGTGATGGAGGATGCCATCGGCCGCAACGGGCTCGAGATCGCGGGGCGCGGCGTGTTCGGCGGCTCGGCCTTCTGGATGCGCGCGCCCGACGGTGTCGACACCGAGGCGCTGGATGCGGACCTGCGCGCGCGCGGTGTGCTGATCGAACCCGGTCGCCCCTTCTTCCACGGGGCGCGGCCACCGCGGAACTACTATCGCCTGGCCTATTCCTCGATCCCGGCCGAGCGTATTCCCGACGGCATCGCGGAGATCGCGTCGGCCATCGGGTAAGGCCCAAACTGGTCATATCGTGCCGGGCATGCTGGCCCTATTCCGGGCAGCCGGCCGGCCGTAGTCTTGCGCCGTCGCCGTGGCGAAAGACGCGCCCGATGCCAGCCCATGCCGCAGGAGAACCGCCCATGAAAATGACCGTCGAGGAAGCCTTCGTGAAAACCCTGCAGATGCACGGCATCGAGCATGCCTTCGGCATCATCGGGTCGGCCTTCATGCCGATCTCGGACCTTTTCCCGAAGGCCGGCATCACCTTCTGGGACTGTGCCCACGAAGGCGCCGGCGGCATGATGGCCGACGGGTTCACCCGCGCCAGCGGCAAGATGTCGATGATGATCGCCCAGAACGGGCCGGGCATCACCAATTTCGTCACCGCGGTGAAGACCGCCTACTGGAACCATTCGCCGTTGCTGCTGGTCACGCCGCAAGCCGCGAACAAGACCATAGGGCAGGGCGGCTTCCAGGAGGTCGAGCAGATGGCGCTGTTCCAGGACATGGTCGCCTACCAGGAAGAGGTGCGCGACCCGTCCCGCGTCGCCGAGGTGCTCAACCGGGTGATCCAGAACGCCTGGCGGGCTTCCGCGCCCGCCCAGATCAACATGCCGCGCGATTACTGGACGCAGGTCATCGATATCGACCTGCCCGCCACGGTCCGGTTCGAACGTCCCCGAGGTGGCGAAGCCGCAATGGCGCGCGCCGCCGATCTTCTGTCGCGGGCAAGGTTCCCGGTGATACTGAACGGCGCGGGGGTGGTGCTGTCGGGGGCGATCCCCGACACCATCGAACTGGCCGAACGTCTCGATGCGCCGGTCTGCGTCGGTTACCAGCACAACGACGCATTTCCCGGCTCGCACCCGCTGTTCGCCGGACCGCTGGGTTACAACGGATCCAAGGCGGCGATGGAACTGATCGCGCAGGCCGACGTGGTGCTGGCGCTGGGCACGCGGCTCAACCCGTTCTCGACCCTGCCCGGCTACGGCATCGATTACTGGCCGAAGGATGCCGAGATCATCCAGGTGGATATCAACCCCGACCGGATCGGCCTGACCAAGCCGATCGGCGTCGGCATCGTGGGCGATGCCGGCAAGGTTGCGCGGGGCATCCTTGAGGGGCTGTCCGACAGCGCCGGCGACGAAGGCCGCGAGGCCCGCAAAGCCCGCATCGCCGAGACGAAATCCGCCTGGGCGCAGCAGCTTTCCAGCATGGACCACGAGGACGACGACCCCGGCACGAGCTGGAACGAGCGCGCCCGCGCCGCCAAGCCCGACTGGATGAGCCCCCGCATGGCGTGGCGCGCGATCCAGCAGGCGCTCCCGCGTGAGGCGATCATCAGTTCGGACATCGGCAACAACTGCGCCATCGGCAACGCCTATCCCAGTTTCGAGTCGGGGCGGAAATACCTGGCGCCGGGGCTGTTCGGCCCCTGCGGCTACGGCCTGCCGGCGATCATGGGGGCGAAGATCGGTTGCCCGGACACGCCCGTCGTGGGGTTCGCCGGCGACGGCGCCTTCGGCATCGCGGTGACGGAACTCACGGCCATCGGCCGCAAGGAGTGGCCTGCGATCACGCATATCGTGTTCCGCAATTACCAGTGGGGCGCCGAAAAGCGGAACTCGACGCTCTGGTACGACGACAACTTCGTGGGCACCGAGCTGGACGAGGGCGTGTCCTATGCCGGTATCGCCAAGGCCTGCGGGCTGAAAGGCGTGCAGGTCTACACGATGGACGAGCTGACCGGTGCGCTGGACACCGCGATCCGCGACCAGATGGAAAACGGCAAGACGACACTGATCGAGGTCATGATCAACCAGGAGCTCGGCGAGCCCTTCCGCCGGGACGCCATGAAGAAGCCGGTGGCGGTCGCCGGGATCGCCCCCTCCGACATGCGCCCGCAGGACGGATGAGCCGGATAAGACCGGTTTTGACGGGCTGGCGGAAAGTGCCTATGCCTGATGGGCGGGCCTGTGTGGCAGGCCGGCCGTCCACCGTGCGCCGCTGCGGGCGCGCAAAAAGGGGATCACCGCAGGCATGAGCCGCCGAGAGCCGCAGATCGAGACCTCGCCACCCGTCTCGGACGAGGTTCGCAAGACGACATGCTACATGTGTGCCTGCCGCTGCGGCATCGACGTGCACCTGAAGGACGGCAAGGTCGCCTACATCGACGGCAACAGGGATCACCCCGTGAACCGCGGCGTGCTCTGCGCGAAGGGGTCGGCGGGGATCATGCAGCACAATTCGCCCGCGCGGCTGCGCGCGCCCCTGCGCCGGACAGGGCCGCGCGGCTCGGGCGAGTTCGAGGAGATCACCTGGGAAGAGGCGCTGCGCACGGCCACGGACTGGCTCAGGCCGCTGCGCGAAACAGCGCCCGAGAAATTCGCCTTCTTCACCGGACGTGACCAGTCGCAATCGTTCACCAGCTTCTGGGCGCAGGCGTTCGGGACGCCCAACTACGCCGCGCACGGCGGGTTCTGCTCGGTCAACATGGCGGCCGCAGGTATCTACACCATGGGCGGCGCGTTCTGGGAATTCGGCCAGCCCGACTGGGAACGCACCAAGCTTTTCATGATCTTCGGCGTGGCCGAGGATCATGATTCCAACCCGATCAAGATGGGCATCGCGCGGCTCAAGGAACGCGGCGCACGGGTGATCGGCGTGAACCCGATCCGTTCGGGATACAACGCGGTGGCCGACGACTGGGTCGGCATCACGCCGGGCACCGACGGGCTTTTCATCCTCGCCCTGGTACACGAACTGCTGCGCGCGGGGCGGATCGACCTCGACTATCTCGCCCGCTACACCAACGCGCCCGTGCTGGTGAACGGCGATCGACAATCGGCCGAGCACGGGTGCCTGCTGCGCGACGATGCCGGCACGCCGCTGGTGATGGACAGGGCGACGGGACGCCCCGCGCCTTTCGACCGGCCCGGCGTCAAGCCGGACCTGAACGGTGTGCTGGAGCGTGATGGCGTCACGCACCGGCCGGTGATGCATCTGTTGGCGGAACGCTATCTCGATGCGGCCTACGCGCCGGACGCGGTGGCCGACCGCTGCGGCGTGGCGCCGGCCCGGATCCGCGCCATCGCGGCCGAACTCGCGCGCGTGGCCTTCGACGAGGCGATCACGCTCGACCGCGAATGGACGGATTTCCGCGGCGAGACGCACACGACGATGACCGGCCGGCCCGTCAGCTTCCACGCGATGCGCGGCATCTCGGCCCATTCCAACGGGTTCCAGACGGCGCGCGCGCTGCATCTGCTGCAGATCCTGCTGGGATCGGTCGAGGTGCCCGGCGGGTTCCGGTTCAAACCGCCCTATCCCAAGTCCGTTCAAGCTCACCCCCGCCCCCATGCCGAAACCACGCCGGACAGCCCGCTCGACGGCCCGCACCTGGGTTTCCCGCTGGGACCGGAGGACCTGGCGCTGACCGATGATGGCCAACCCGCCCGCATCGACAAGGCGTTCTCGTGGGAAAACCCGCTCAGTGCGCACGGGCTGATGCACATGGTCATCTCGAACGCGCACGCCGGGGATCCGTACCGGATCGACACGCTCATGCTCTACATGGCGAACATGGCCTGGAACTCGTCGATGAACACGCGCGGCGTGATGGAGATGCTCACCGACACCGACGAGGACGGTGAATACCGCATCCCGCGCATCATCTACTCGGATGCCTACAGCTCCGAGATGGTCGCCTATGCCGATCTGGTGCTGCCCGACACCACCTACCTGGAACGGCATGACTGCATATCGCTGCTCGACCGCCCGATTTCCGAGGCGGACGCCGCCGCCGACGCCATCCGGTGGCCGGTGGTCGAGCCCGAGCGCGACGGCCACGCGGGCGTGCGCGGTTTCCAGTCGGTGCTGTGCGATCTCGGGGCACGGCTGGGGCTGCCGGGGTTCGTCGATGGGGCGGGCGCCCCGAAATACGCCGATTACGCCGATTACATCGTCAACCACGAGCGCAAGCCGGGCATCGGCCCGCTGGCCGGCTGGCGCCACGGGCGGAAGGGGCTGACGCATGGCCGCGGGGCGCCGAACCCGGCGCAGCTCAACAGCTACATCGCCAACGGCGGGTTCTTCGTGAAGCCGATCCCCGACGAGGCGGCCTTCTTCAAGCCGTGGAACAGGGCCTACCAGGACTGGGCGGTCAACCTGGGGCTCTTCGACAGCCCGCAACCCTACGTCTTCGACATCTATTCCGAGCCCCTGCGCCGGTTCCAGCTGGCCGCCGAGGGCCACGGCGACCGCCAGCCGCCCGACCACCTGCGCGGGCAGATCGCCCGTGCGTTCGACCCGTTGCCGATCTGGTACCCGCCGTTCGAGCATTCCGCTTCCGACACCGGGGCCTACCCGCTGCACGCGCTGACGCAGCGGCCGATGGCGATGTATCACAGCTGGGGCAGCCAGAATGCCTGGCTGCGCCAGATCCACGGGGTGAACCCGCTCTACCTGCCCACGAAGGTCTGGCACGACCACGGCTTCGCCGAAGGCGACTGGGCGCGGGTCACCTCGCCCCACGGCGAGATCACCGTGCCGGTGGCGCACATGGCGGCGCTGAATCCCGATACAGTCTGGACGTGGAACGCCATCGGCAAGCGCAAGGGGGCATGGGCGCTCGACAAGGACGCGCCGGAGGCCACGAAGGGCTTCCTGCTCAACCACCTCATCCACGAACTGCTTCCCCCCAAGGCCGACGGGATGCGGTGGTCGAACTCGGACCCGGTGACGGGGCAGGCGGCCTGGTTCGACCTGCGCGTGCGCCTCGAGAAGGCCGCGCCGCCGGCGGAAAGCCGGCCGGCCTTCGGCGAGATCGCCTCGCCCGTGGGTCGTGGACCGGCCGAACTGACATGGAAGGTCGGCGAATGACCGGCCCCGCCCTTCATCTTGCCCGAAATACTCCGGGGGAGTCGCCCGCAGGGCGACGGGGGCAGCGCCCCCTTGGCCCCCCGGCAACCAGCGAGGTGTGCCCGTGACGGATCTGCCCGAGACGACCGACCGAAAGCTGGGCCTGGTGATCGATCTGGACACCTGCGTGGGCTGTCATGCCTGCGTGGTCTCCTGCAAGGGCTGGAACACCGAGAACTACGGCGCGCCCCTGTCAGACCGGGACCCCTACGGCGCCGACCCGTCGGGCACCTTCCTCAACCGGGTGCACAGTTACGAGGTCGAGCCCGAAGAGGGGGCGCCGCAGCTCGTGCATTTCCCCAAGTCCTGCCTGCATTGCGAGGACGCGCCCTGTGTCACGGTCTGCCCGACCGGCGCGAGTTTCAAGCGTGGCGCGGACGGCATCGTTCTGGTCAACGAGGCCGACTGCATCGGCTGCGGTCTGTGTGCCTGGGCCTGCCCCTACGGCGCGCGCGAGATGGACGCGGCCGAAGGCGTCATGAAGAAATGCACGCTCTGCGTCGACCGGATCTACAACGAGAACCTCGCACAGGAGGACCGCGTGCCCGCCTGCGTGCGCACCTGCCCAGCGGGTGCACGGCATTTCGGCGACCTGGGCGACCCCGACAGTGATGTCAGCCGCCTGGTGGCCGAGCGGGGCGGCATGGACCTGATGCCCGAACAGGGAACGACGCCCGTGAACAAGTACCTGCCGCCACGCCCGCGCGACACGCTGGGCACCGGCGCCCGCGCGGCGCAGGCGCCATCGCTCGAACCTGTGGCCGAGGACGCGCAGGGCTGGCTCGGCTGGCTCGACCGCGCCCTGTCGAGGTTCTGAGAATGCATCCCGCGCCCTCCGTCATCGTCTTCACCACGCTTTCGGGGGCCGGCTTCGGCTTGCTGTTCTGGCTGGGCCTCGGGGTGCCGGACGTGCGCGGGCTTAGCGCCTTCGCCTTCTTCGTGATCGCCTATCTGCTCGCGGCGGGCGGGCTGATGGCGTCGACCCTTCACCTCGGCCGGCCCGAACGGGCGCTCAAGGCCTTCACCCAGTGGCGCACGAGCTGGCTGTCGCGCGAGGCATGGCTGAGCGTCGCGGCGCTGCTGGCGATGGCAGCGTACGGCGCGGGGCTGGTGTTCGTCGATACCCGCGTGCCGTGGCTGGGCTGGCTTGGCGCGGCGCTTGCGGCGGCGACGGTGCTGGCCACCTCGATGATCTACACCCAGATCGCGGCGGTGCCGCGCTGGCACACGGCGCTGACGCCGGCGCTTTTCCTCGCGCTGTCCGCCGGCGGCGGGGCGCTGCTGGCCGGGCAGGTGACGGCCGCGCTGGCGCTGCTGGCCCTGGCGGCGGTGGTGCAGATCGCGTGGTGGCTGCGCGGCGACGGCGCCCTCGCGCTGTCGCGCACGGACATGTCCAGCGCGACAGGTCTGCCGGGGCGGGTGCGCGCCTTCGAGCCGCCGCACACCGGCCCGAACTACCTGCTGCGCGAGATGGTGTTCCGGGTGGGGCGCAAGCATGCGCTCAAGCTTCGGGGCATCGCCCTTGTCCTGGGCTACCTCGCGCCGGTCGTGCTGCTGCTCGTCCCCTTCGCGCACTGGCTGGCCGCGGTGGCCGTGCTGGCGCATCTTGCTGGCATAGCCGTCTCGCGCTGGCTGTTCTTCGCAGAGGCCGAGCACGTGGTCGGCCTCTACTACGGCATGCGCTGAGGCCCGCGCCTCAGAGCGTTTCCAGAAGCGCCTCGCCGGCCGAGGTCTCGCAGGCGCCGGGGTTGTCCTCGACGTTCAGGCGGGTGACGGTGCCGTCCTCGACCAGCATGGCATACCGCTTGGACCGGTCGATCAGCCCGGCCGGCGGGGCCGAGAAAGCCATGCCGATCGCCTTGGTGAAACCGGCGTCGGGGTCACCGAGCATCGTGATGCCCGCGGCCGTGGCGCCGGTGGCCTCGCCCCAGTTGGCCATGACGAAGGGGTCGTTGACGCTGACGCAGATGATCTCGTCCACGCCCTTTTCGGCGAACCCGTCCTTCGTCCGGATGAAGCTGGGCACGTGGGCCGAGTGGCAGGTGGGCGTGAAGGCCCCGGGCACGGCGAACACCGCTACCTTGCGGCCCTTCAGCCGGTCGCTCAACGCGACTTCCTCGGGGCCGTCGTCGCCCATCCGCAGCAGCGTTGCGTCGGGCAGTTTCTCGCCGGTCTGGATGGTCATGGTCGCTCCTTTTGTCATGTCTGACGATTGCCTGTTCGTTCTTGCACGTTATAGGGTCGCGGATCGGGACTGACCAAGAAAAATACCGGGAGGGGCGGATGCCCAGCATTGTCGTCATCGGCGCCGGGCAGGCCGGCGCGTCGCTCGTGGCCAAGCTGCGAGAGCAGGGATTCACCGGCGCGATCACGCTGATCGGCGAAGAACCCGTGCCGCCCTACCAGCGGCCGCCACTGTCGAAGAAATACCTGCTGGGCGAGATGGAGGTCGAGCGGCTCTACCTTCGGCCCGAAAGCTTCTACGACAACAACGCGATCGACCTGCACCTGAACGAGACGGTCACGGCCATCGACCGGGCCGACATGCAGGTGATCGCCGGCGGGCACGCGATCGCTTACGACCAGCTCGCGCTGACGACCGGGTCCGTTCCGCGGCGGCTGCCGGGTTCGGTCGGCGGCGAGCTGGAGGGCGTGCATGTCATCCGCAACCTGAAGGACGTCGACACCATGGCACCCGAGTTCACGCCCGGCGCGCGCGTGCTGATCGTCGGCGGTGGCTACATCGGGCTGGAGGCCGCGGCGGTGGCGGCCGAAAAGGGGCTCGAGGTGACGATCGTCGAGATGGCCGACCGGATCCTGAAACGGGTCGCCGCGCCCGAGACGGCAGACTACTTCCGCGCGCTTCACCAGTCCCACGGCGTCGAGATCCGCGAGGGCACCGCGCTGCAAACCCTTCTGGGCGAGGACCGGGTCGCCGGGGCCCGGCTGGGCGACGGCACCGAGATGGAGGTGGATTTCGTCATCGTCGGCGTGGGCATCACGCCGGCGACCGGGCTGGCCGAGGCGGCCGGCCTTGAGATCGAGGACGGCATCAGGACGGACGAATTCGGCCGTACCAGCGACCCGGCGATCTGGGCGGCGGGCGATTGCGCCTCCTTCCCGCTGAACGGGCGGCAGGTGCGGCTGGAATCCGTGCCGAACGCCATCGACATGGCGGAATGCGTCGGCGCCAACATGCTCGGCGCGCAGGCGCCCTACGTGCCCAAGCCCTGGTTCTGGTCGGACCAGTACGACGTGAAGTTGCAGATCGCGGGGCTGAACACCGGGTATGACCGTGTCGTCGTGCGCCCCGGCGATGGCGCGGGGCAAGTCTCTCACTGGTACTACCGGGGCGACGAATTGCTGGCCGTCGACGCGATGAACGAGCCGCGCGCCTACATGGTCGGCAAGCGGCTGATCGAGGCGGGCAAATCGCCCGACCCGGCCACCATCGCCGACCCCGGGACCGAGCTGAAGGCCCTGCTGAAGGCGTGAGGATCATCGGCGGGGATTTCCGTGGCCGCGCGCTGGCGGGGCTGGGCAAGGGGGATGCGCAGGCACAGCTGCGCCCGACGGCGGACCGGGTGCGCGAAAGCCTGTTCAACGTTCTGGCCGGTGCCTACGGCGATCCGGCCGGCGGGGCGCGGGTGCTCGACCTGTTCGCCGGAACGGGCGCTCTGGGGCTGGAGGCGTTGTCGCGCGTGGCCGCATCGGCGGTATTTGTCGAAAACGGGCGCAAGGCCCTGGCGCTGTTGCAGCGCAACATCCGGATCTGCGGCGTGACCGACCGGGCACGGGTGATCCGCGCGGACGCACGGCGCCTGACGCGCCACCAGGGCGCGCCCTTCGATCTTGTGTTCCTCGACCCGCCCTACGGCCGAGGGCTGGGCGAGGCCGCGCTCAAGGCGGCGCTGGCCGGCGGCTGGGTGGCCCCCGGCGCGCTGGTCGTCTGGGAGGAAAGCGCCGAGATCGCCCCGCCGCCGCCGCTGATCCTGCACGAGGTGCGCCGTTTCGGCGACACGCGGATCGCGATCCTCGAGAACATGCCATGACGCGAATGCTGCCCACGAATTGTGCAAGGAAGGTCGGATCGTGGGCATGAAGGCGATGCACGGGTATTCGGGCGTTGGCAGAGCGCGGGGAATCCGCCATGATGCCAGCCACGCAAAAATGCACGAGACCAAGGGAGGATACACATGCAACGGATGTTTGGCCGGGTGGCCGTCGCCGCCCTGACGGTGGCTTTCGCGACCGAAGCGATGGCCACCGAATGGAACGTCTCGCTCTGGGGCAAGCGCCGCGCCTTCACCGAGCACGTCGAGAAACTCGCCGAGCTTGTCGAGGAGAAGAGCGGCGGCGACTTCACCCTCAACATCAGCTACGGTGGCCTGTCGAAGCCGCGCGAGAACCTCGATGGCATTTCCATCGGCGCCTTCGAGATGGCGCAGTTCTGCGCGGGCTACCACCGCGACAAGAACCCCTCGATCACGGTGCTGGAGCTGCCTTTCCTCGGCGTCGAGACGCTGCAGCACGAACGCAAGCTGTCGATGGCGCTGTACGATCACCCGGCGGCGCAGGAGGACCTCGCACGGTGGAACGCGACGCTGCTGATGCCCTCGCCGCTGCCGCAATACAACCTGGTGGGCACCGGCGAACCGCGCCGCGAACTTTCCGATTTCGAGGGGCTCAGCGTGCGGGCCACCGGCGGGATCGGGGCCGCGATGGAAGCGCTGGGCGCCGTGCCGACGTCTATGTCGGCCACGGAGGTGCGCCAGGCGCTGGACAGCGGCGTGGTACAGGCGGTGGCCTTCGCGCCGCACGCGCACATGGCCTTCGGCACCATCGAAACGGGCGACTGGTGGACGACGAACCTCAACCCCGGGACGGTGAACTGCCCCGTCGTGGCGAATACCGATGCGCTGGAAGGGCTGCCGGATGAGCATCGCGAGATCCTGATGGGCTCGATCGACGAATCGCTCGACCACTACATCGACAACTACATGAACAACACGATGGAGCGTTGGGGCCCGGCGCTGGACGAGCGTGGGATCGAGCGGATCACCTATTCCGACGAGGCGATCGAGAGCTTCGAGGCCGCCGTCGCCACGCCCGCCGCGCAGAGCTGGATCGAGGAGAACGCCGCCCGCGGTCTGCCGGCGCAGGACCTCTATGACTTCGTGACCGGGAAGCTGAACGAGCTGAAGGGCATGTAAGCCCCGTTGCCGGACAGGGCCGCCCCGCGCGTTCGGGGCGGCCTCCAACCACGAAAGGGCGTGATGCCCGACCGACACGAGGGATGGCCATGGCCGGCGCCGCACATATCCTGACGGACGACAGCCGCCTCAGCCGGATCGACCGGAAGCTCTACCGGCTCGAACGGGGTCTGGCGCTGGTCAGCGGGCTCGCCGTTTTCGCCCTGATGATCCTTGCGGTCATTTCCGTGGCCGGGCGCAACTTCCTGAACCAGCCGCTGCCGGGATATGTCGACTGGATCGAGCAGGCGATGCCGTTGATCGCCTTCATGGGCGTGTCCTATGTGAAACGCGACGGCGCGCATATCCGCATGGACATCGTCGTGGGAATGCTGCGGGGCCGCGCGCTTCATGCCGTGGAGTTGATCACCACGCTGCTGATCCTCGTGCTGATGGTGCTGCTGGTGTGGGGCAGCTGGGCGCATTTCGCGCGCAGCTTCGATTTCGCCGCGCCCTTGTGGAGCCGCGACAGTTCGATGGACATCGCCATCCCGCTGTGGCCGGCCAAGCTGCTGGTACCAGTCGCGTTCTCGGTGCTTTGCTTGCGGCTGGTTCTGCAGGTCTGGGGCTTCGCCCGTGCGCTCCGGGTCGGGACCGACCGCCCCGTCGCCGTGCCGCTGGTCGTGGACGCCGCCACCCAGGCGGCCCAGGAGGCCGAGCACGTCTCCGGCCACGATCGCTGAGGGGGCGGCACAATGGATCCCATCGACATCGGCCTCTACGTCACCGGCGGTCTGCTGGTGCTCGTCGTGCTGGGCATGCGGGTGGCCTTCGCCGCCGGCCTTGCCGGCGTGGTCGGGCTGATCTGGATCTTCTGGTCCAAGAAGGGTTACGCCGGTGACGAATTCGGCTGGGCGCTGACGGTGGCGGCCAAGACCGCCGGCCAGGTGCCCCACTCCAAGGTCACCGCGCAGGCGCTCAGCCTGATCCCGACCTTCATCCTGATCGGCTATCTCGCCTATTACGCGGGGCTGACACGCGCGCTGTTCGAGGCCGCCAAGCGCTGGATCGCATGGGTGCCCGGCGGGCTGGCCGTCTCGACCGTCTTCGCCACCGCGGGCTTCGCTGCCGTTTCGGGGGCGTCGGTTGCGACCTCGGCGGTTTTCGCGCGCATCGCCATCCCCGAGATGCTCAGGATCGGCTATGACAAGCGGTTTGCCGCGGGAGTCGTGGCGGCGGGCGGCACGCTGGCCTCGCTCATCCCGCCCTCGGCGATCCTCGTGATCTACGCCATCATCGTGGAACAGGACGTGGGTCGGCTGCTGCTGGCGGGGTTCATTCCCGGCGCCTTCTCGGCGGTGGTCTATGGCTCGCTCATCGTGGGGCTGGCGTTGGCGATCAAGGGCTTCGGCCCGCCCGTCGGCGGGTTTTCGTGGAAGGAGCGGCTGGTCTCCCTGCCCCCCGCACTGCCCATCGTCTTCGTCGTCGTCACGATCATTTTCTTCGTCTACAACCCCTTCGGTGGTGACGCATGGGGCACGCCGACCGAGGGTGGCGCGATCGGCGCCTTCGTCGTGTTCCTCATGGCGCTGTGGCGCGGCATGCGCTGGGCCGAGCTCAAGGACGCGCTCCTGGAAACCGCCAAGCTCAGCGTGATGATCTTCACGATCATCTGGGGCGTGCTGATCTACGTGCGCTTCCTGGGGTTCGCGGATCTCCCGGGCGCCTTCGCCGCCTGGATCACCTCGCTCACGGTCTCGCCGATGCTGATCCTCGTGTGCATCCTGCTGGCCTATGCCGTGCTGGGGATGTTCATGGACGCCATCGGGATGCTGCTGTTGACCCTGCCGGTGGTCTACCCGGCGGTCATGGCGCTCAACGGGGGCGAGTTCGTCTCGGCCGCTGACAGCACCTTCGGCATGTCCGGGCCGATGTGTGCGGTCTGGTTCGGCATCCTCGTGGTCAAGATGGCCGAGTTCTGCCTGATCACCCCGCCGATCGGGCTCAACTGCTTCGTCGTGGCCGGCGTGCGCCCCGACCTGAGCGTGCAGGACGTGTTCCGCGGCGTCCTGCCCTTCTTCATCGCGGACGCGATCACCATCGCGCTCCTGGTGGCCTTCCCGGCGATCGTGCTGTGGCTGCCCGGGCAGATGTGACCGTTCAGGTGTCGCCGCCCCAGTCGGCCGCCTGCATCTCGCGCAGGCGGCTGGCGGTGCGTTCGAACTCGAAACTGCCCTCGCCCTCGAGGTAGAGGTATTCCGGTTTCGCCGCGGCCGACGCGATCAGCCGAACGCCGGCTTCATAAAGCGCGTCGACCAGCGTCACGAAGCGCTTGGCCTCGTTGAAGTTCGAGCGTCCCAGTTGCGGGATGCGCTCGAGCATCAGCACGCGCGCGGCGTCGGCCAGCGCCAGGTAGTCTGCCGGCCCAAGCGGACGGCCGCAGAGTTCGTGGAAAGTGGCCCGGGCAACACCGTTGTGAAAGGCCGGGATCTCGACTTGCCGTTTGTTCACATGGAGGACATGGGGGGCCGGCGCCGCGCCCCCGGTCAGCCGGCCCCAGATCTCGTCCATTCGGGCGTGCGCGTCGGCGTCGGCCGGGGTGAAATAGACCGGGCTGCCTGCCAGCCGGTCCTGCCGGTAATCGGTCGGCCCGGCCAGTTCGTGCACGACCATCCGCTCCTTCATCAGCGCGATGAAGGGCAGGAAGAGCTGCCGGTTCAGCCCGTCCTTGTAAAGGTCGTCGGGCGGTCGGTTGCTGGTGGTCACCACGACGACGCCCGCGTCGAACAGCGACTCGAACAGCCGGCCCACGATCATCGCGTCCGTGATGTCGGTGATCTGCATCTCGTCGAAGGCCAGCAGCTGCACGTCGCGGGCCACGCCCTTGGCCACTGGGGCAAGCGCGTCTTCCTCGCCGCGTTTGCGTGCCGCGTGCATGCCGGCGTGGATCTCCTGCATGAAGGCATGGAAATGCACGCGCCGCCTGGGCATGTCGACGTGCTCCACGAAGAAATCCATCAGCATGGACTTGCCGCGCCCGACCCCGCCCCAGAGGTAAAGCCCCTTGGGCGGGGGCGGCGCGCGCCGGAACCAGCTGCGCCCGGCACGGGCCGCAAGCCCGGCGCGGATGCGTTCGAACTCAGGCAGGACGGCTTCCTGCGCGGGGTCCGCCGTCAGGGTGCCGTCGCTGACAAGGCGCGCGTGGATCTCGGGCAGCGTTTCCATCCCGTCCCGATACCGCGCGCGCGCCCGGCTGCCAACCCGGCAGGGTTCGGGCACCCGTCTTGATCTTGCCCGACATGCACCGGGTTGATTGGCGCGCTGTGCCAAGAGGGGCGGCGGCCCGCCTGCTGCCGGCGGCCACGGGAGCTATTGCTTGGCGCCAGCGTCCGCATTTCCGGCGGTGACGTGCGCAACGACCTCGGCGTCGTGTGTGTAGGCCAGCGCGTGGCCCGCCCCTTCGATGACGGCCTGTTCGGCCTGCGGGTTCCAGTGCGCCAGCGTCGCGCGGCCCGCCTCCAGCGGGATCACCTCGTCCTCGGCCGCCCAGATCGCGAGCACCGGCACGCCGGCCTCGGCCACCGCGCGGTGCGCGGGCGCCATGTCCTCGTCGAGTATACCGCGCAGCGAGGCCTGAACCGCCGGAACGAACCCGCGGTGGCGCAGCTCGCCGAGCTGGCGGTCGACGATGTCCTCCACGTGGCTGTCCAGCGCCCGTTCTGCCTCCAGCGCGCCGCGGTAGGAGCGCGCGTAGAAGGCGCGCATCAGCCAGTCCGCGAAGAACGAGCGCCGCGTGACCAGCCGCGCCACGGGCCCGAGGTCATGGCCCAGCCCCGCCGGTGCCAGCAGCACCAGCCGGGCCACCCGGCCGGGGTGGCGCGCCGCGAAGGCGGTGGCGATGGCCCCGCCCATCGAATACCCCACAAGCGTGATCGCGTCCGCGATGTCCAGGGCGTCCAGCAGCGCCTCCAGCTGGCCCACGAAGAACGTGCTGTCCTGCTCGCCGCGCGGCCGGTCGGAAAAGCCGCGCCCGTAAAGGTCGTAGACCAGCACCCGGTAACCCAGCCGGCCCAGCGCCGGCGCGATGGCCTCCCACACGTAGGACGCGGTGGTCAGCCCGTGCACGCAGACCACGACGGGGCCGTCATCGGCGCCCAGCCAGCGGTAATGCGTCACCCCGCGGGGCAGGTGCACGAAGCGGCCCGGCGCCTGCCGCCGCGTGGCCGCCCCGAGCCGCGGGCGCATCGCCTCGCGCAGGAAGGGCGCGGCGGCCGCGAGCGCGACCAGCGACGCCAGCGCCCACCAGATCATGCCGCGCCCCGCCAGGCGTCGAGGATGTAGCGGCTGGTCATCAGGTCGAGGTGTGCGCCGCCGCCGTTCTTGAACAGCGTGATCTCGTCGTCCGCCCCGCGCCGGAAATCGTCCGGTGCGTAGTAGTCGGCGAGGATGTCGGCCTCGCGGATCACGCCCTGTTCCAGCGGGATCCTGATTTCGCCGATGTGCCCTTTGGTGGTGTCGTGGCTGTCGACGAAGATGCGGGCGCGTTTCAACGCTTCGTCGTCGGCTTCGCGCATGTCGGGGCGGAAGGCTCCGATCAGGTCGACGTGCTGCCCCGGGCGCAGCCAGGCGCCCTTCAGAAGAGGTTCGGTCGACATGGTGGCGCAGGTGATGATGTCGGCGTCCTTCACCGCGCGTTCCAGGTCGTCGGTGACGCGCAGCCCGGGGCAATCGTCCGCCATCGCCTCGGCGTTGGCGCGCGTGCGGTTCCACACGCGGAAACGGGCCCTCGGGAAGGCGGCGCTGTAGGCCTCGAACAGCGAGCGGCCCACGGTGCCGGCGCCCACGATCAGGATGGTCTCGCTGTCGGGGCGGGCGAGTTTCGTCGCGGCGAACAGGCTGTCGCCGGCGGTCTTCCACTTGGTGACAAGGTGGAAATCCACCGCCGCCTCGAGGGATCCGTCGGTGTCCGAGAACAGGCTGACGCCGCCGTTGATGCGCGGCTTGCCCGCGTCGGGGTTGCCGGGGAAGATCGTGGCGGATTTCACGGCGATCCCCATCCCGTCGATCCAGGCCGCGCGCGACAGCAGGGTGTCATCGGCGCGATAAAGGAAACTGTCGTCGATTTCCGCTTTCGGCATGCGGTGGCCCGCCTCGAACGCCTCGCAGAGTTTCAGCCAGTCGAGATTGGCCTCGCCCTCCTCGAAGGGAATGATGGTGATGCTCATGCCGCCGCCTCCTTGTCCAGTAGCCCAGATTGGACCAGAGCCTGCGCCCATCCGTCCGGCCCGTCAAACAGATGCGTCTGCCAGCCGCGCGCGCGCGCCGCGGCGATGTTGTCGGGCCGGTCGTCCGTGAAAAGCAGCGCGGCGGGGGGCACGCCGCAATCGGCCTCGGCGCGGGCATAGATCTCGGGCTCCGGCTTGACGGCGCGCATGTGCCCCGAGACGTAGAGGCGGTCGAACTCGTGCAGGAAGTCGTAGGCCCCCCGGGCCTGCGCGAAGGTCTCGACCCCGAAATTCGTCAGCGCGAAGACGGGGACGCCGCGTGCCCGCAGTGCCCGCATCAGCCGTACCGAGTGGTCGATCGCCGGGCTGGCCATTTGCAGCCAGTCGTCGTGCCACATCCGGATCTCCTCCGCCCAGTCGGGGTGGGTGCGCGCCGCGTCCTCGACGGTCGCGGCGAAACCGCCGCCGCGGTCGATCTCCAGGTTCATGCCGTGCAGGTCGACCTCGGCGAACAGGCGGCGTCGCCGGTCGGGGCCGATCCGCGCGTCGTAGAAGTGTTCGGGGTTCCATTCGATCAGCACGTTGCCGATGTCGAAAACCACGGCTTGTGGCTGCATTCGCCTCTCCTATCGCCTGTATCGGGGCCGCGCGCCGGCGCGCCCCTTGCCGGATTCGCGCCACAGCAGATAAAGCCCCGAGCCCAGGATCAATGCAATCCCCGCCCAGGCCGAGGGGGCGGGCCACGTGCCGAAGACCGTCACGCCCCACATCACCGCCATGGGCATGGCGACGTATTCGAAGGGCGCGGCGAAGGCGGCCTCGCTCAACCGGTAGGCCTGGCTGATGAAGAAGCCGCCGGCGATGCCGCTCACGCCCAGCAGCGCCAGCAGCGGCCAGTCGCCGGGTGCCACCGGCGCCCAGGCCCGCAGCAGGAATGCCAGGGCGGGGTGGCCCTGCCCTGCGAACTTTCCGTCGCCCAGCACGAGGCCGAACATCCCGCTGGCGATCAGGAAAGTCACGAGGATGTAGAAGGCCATCGTCGCCGCGCTTTCGGTGCCGCCGATCTTGCGGGTGAACATGTGAAGCGTCGCATAGAGCGTTGCCGCCGCGATCGGCAGGAGCGAGGCGACCTGGAAGGCGGCCGTGCCCGGCTTGACGATCACGAGCACGCCGGCGAACCCCACCGCCACCGCCGCCCAGCGGCGCGGGCCCACCCGCTCGTGCAGGAAGATCACCGAGAACACGGTGATGATCAGCGGCGAGACGAAGAACACCGCGATGGCGTCGGCGATGGGCATCGCCGCCAGCCCCAGGAACAGGCACATGTTGGCAACAACCACGCAGAGCCCGCGGATGAAATGCGCGCCGGGCCGCCGCGTGCGCACAACGCGCCACCCGCCATTGAGCGGCATGATGACGGCAAGGAACGCGGCCATGCCGATGATCGAGCGGATCATGACAACCTGGTGCAGCGCGTAGCGATCCGACAGGAACTTGATGCCCACGTCGTTGATGGAAAAACAGACCACCGCCACCAGCGCGCAGAGTGCGCCGGCCAGGTTGTTGCGGTCGACATTCGTGACGGTCATGGCGCCTCCGGGTGCGGCGGCGCTGGCGGGCAAGCGCCGACCGGAGCAGGAAACGCGCGGCACGGGCGGTTGTAAAGTCCCGCGCCCCTCAGCCCCTCGCGGCCGCGCGTACCGCGCGTTCCAGCGCGTCGAGGAACCGCGACCGGTCGCTCTTCGTGAACGCGCGCCCGCCGCCCCGGCGAAAGGGGTCGGCGGCGCGCAGGTCGGCCATCAGGTCGCGCGTGGCCAGGACGTTGCCGATATTCGCCTCGGTCAGCGCCTCGCCGTCGGGCTTTAGTACCCGCGCGCCCGTCGCCACGCATCGCGCGGCAAGCGGCACGTCGGCTGTGACCACCACGTCGCCCGGTCCGGCCCGGTCGGCGATCCAGATGTCGGCGGCGTCCGGGCCCTCGGGCACGATCACCGTCTCCACCAGCGGGTTGCGCGCGGGCCGCAGCCCGCCGTTGGACACCATCCTGACGGGCACCCCGTGCCGCGTGGCGACCCGCTCCACTTCCGCCTTGACGGGGCAGGCATCGGCATCGACGTAGATCGTCATTGACCTCCTGCTCGCCGCATTTACTTCCGTGCCTGCTTGGCGCCGTGGCTTGTGATCAAGACCCACGTGGCGAAAGCTTTCTTGTGTCTGCTCGGGACGTTTTTGAGTGCGGTAATGGAGGTTTCGGCAAGAGCGAGCTTTTCCTCGGCCGTTTCCTTGTTGAATCTTGTCGTTGGGTCGTAGTCAGCGATGTGCCTTGCTTCTTGAAGCTGCTTGAAAGCGTCTGCAAAGTCTTTGACTTCTTGGGGAAATTCTACTGCGTGAGCGTTCTTGCAAGCATCTAGGCAAGCGGAGTGCGCCAACCCGCGATACACCTCGACCCATGCCTTGTTGGGACGTCTTGCCGGTTGGGTGCCGACCAGACTGTCAGCGCACATGCGCCCCAACGCGTGGAACATCGCATAATAGCTGCTGCTCACGCTTCGCCGTAGGCGCGCCTGATCGGGCTTTTGGCCTTGCGGGATCAGACGGCGCGCGGTCCTGAGAAAACCGTCGGCGAGTTTCCCGTCAGGCCGCGACGCCACGGTCGATTTCCGACTGCAGTATCGGGAAGTATCCGCGCCAGTCCTCGCCCAGGGCCTTGCGCACCTTGTCGGTCAGGCCGAAGAAACGTCTGCCGATCATTCCCGGGTCCGCGTCGGTCTCGATGGTGAAAATGAGCCGGATTTCCTCTTCATCCTCGTCGATTTCAATGGACTCCAGCCGAACATCCCGGATCACGCCCGGCTCGAAGCGGTCGATGATCGCGTGCCTGACCCGTTCCTTGAGATCGTTGTCGACTTGCATTTCGCGGCCTCCCATCAGGCAGATATTGCACCAACCTGCGGCGATGGACCAGTGGGTGCAGGCACGGTGTGAATATTCAGTTAAGACTTGAATCCCGGATGTCACACCCGTTGCGATGTTGGCCTCACGTCAATTCGCCTCCTTGGACGCTGACAGTTGCGTGTTGTTGTCCTCGCGCTTGACCTTGTATTCCTTCGGGATCGGCATGCGGTTGAAGGCGTCGAGGCCGGCGATCCTGTAGGCTTCGGCCAGCGTGGGGTAGTTGAAGGTATTGCGCACGAAATAGTCGACCGTGCCCTTGAGGTCGAGCACCGCCTGCGCGATGTGGATGAGCTCGGTCGCGCCCTCGCCGACGATCTGCACGCCCAGCACCCGCCGCGTCTTGAGCGAGAACAGCATCTTCAGCATCCCGTGTTCCAGCCCCATGATGTGGCCGCGGCTGGTTTCGCGGAAGCGGGCGACGCCGACCTCGTAGGCGATGCCGCGGTCCTGCATTTCCTCCTCGGACATGCCGCAGGTGGAAATCTCGGGGACCGAGTAGATGCCGTAAGGGAACCAAGGGCTTTCGGGCAGCGTGGGCGTCTCCAGCGCGTGGCAGGCGGCGACCCGGCCCTGCTGCATCGACGTGGAAGCAAGGCTGGGGTGCCCGATCACGTCTCCGGCGGCATAGATGTGCGGCACATCGGTCTGGTAGGTCTGCCGGTCCGCGTCGAGCCGGCCGCGGTGGTCGGTCTCCAGCCCGGCGGCGGCCAGGTTGAGCTTGTCGGTCGCGCCCATGCGGCCGGCGGCGAACATCAGCATCTCTGCGCGCACGTGGCGACCGTTGGCCATCGAAACCTCGACGTGCTCGCCGGCGTCCTCGATCTTGTCGATCGCCGACCCAAGCCGCAGGTCAACTCCGTTCTCGCGGATCTGGTGGGTGAATTCCTCGATTGTGCGGCGATCGATGAAATCGAGGAAGGTCTCGCGCGGCTCGATCAGGGTCACGCGAACGTCGAGCGCGGAAAAGATCGTGGCGTATTCCACCCCGATCACCCCCGCGCCCACGACGATCAGGCTGCGCGGGATGTCCTCGAGGTCGAGAACCTCGTCACTGTCCACGATCGTTTGCCCGTTGAAGGGCACGTAGCCGGGGCGGTATGTCCGCGTTCCCGTCGAGATGAGGAACTTGTCCGCGGTGAGCCGCGTCGCCTCGCCGGCCTCGGTCGCCACCTCCAGCGCGTGCGGCCCGGTGAAGCGCGCCAGCCCGTTGAGCGTTTCCACGTGGTTGCGGGTGAACTGGTGCTCCAGCACGTCGACCTCGTGATCGAGCGTCTGGTGCAGCCGTCCCTTGAGGTCGCCGGCGTGGATGTCCTGCTTGACCCGGTACGAGCGGCCGTAGAAGCTGCGCTCGCGCCAGCCCGACAGGTTCAGCACCGTCTCGCGCAGGGTTTTCGAGGGGATCGTGCCGGTATGCACCGATACCCCGCCCAGCCGGTCCTTGCGGTCGACGACCAGCACGCGGCGCTTGAGCTTGCCCGCCTGGATGGCGGCGGCCCGGCCGGCCGGACCCGAGCCGATGATGATGAGGTCATAGTGGGTGCTCATGGGTTACCCCGCGTAGAGTGCCTCGGCGTGGAAGGCGATGTGCTCTTCCATGAAGGTCGAGACAAAGAAATAGCTGTGGTCGTAGCCCGGTTGCAGCCGCAGCGTGGCCTGCTGGCGGCGCGTGGCGACCGCCTCGGCCAGGGCCTCGGGCATCAGAAGGTCGATGAACTGGTCATTGGTGCCGGTATCCACCAGAACCGGGCCATCGAAGCCGTGCTCGCGCATCAGCAGTGTCGCGTCATGCCCCGCCCAGCCGGATTCGTCGTCGCCCAGGTAGGCCGCGAACTGCTTGCGGCCCCAGTCGCTGCGCGTGGGGTGCGCGATTGGCGAGAACGCCGAGACGGACCGGAACCGCCCCGGCAGGGACATCGCCAGTGTCAGCGCGCCGTGCCCGCCCATCGAATGGCCGGTGATGGCCTGGCGCGCCTCGTCCGCCGGGAAGTTCCGGGTCACGATCTTCGGCAACTCGTCGGCGATGTAATCCCACATGCGGTAGTGCGGCGCCCAGGGGTCGCGCTTGGCGTTGACGTAGAACCCCGCGCCCTGCCCGAGGTCGAAGGCGTCGTCGTCCGCGACGTCCTCGCCGCGCGGGGATGTGTCGGGAAAGACCAGGGCGACCCCGTGCTCGGCGGCCCAGCCCTGCGCGCCGGCCTTGGTCATCGCGTTCTCGTGGGTGCAGGTCAGCCCCGAGAGATACCAGAGCAGCGGGACAGGCCCGTCGCGCGCCTCCCGCGGCAGGAACAGGCCGAAGGTCATGTCGCATCCCGTCGCCTCGGATTGGTGCCGGTAGACACCCTGAACTCCGCCGTGGCAGGCGTTTTCGGAAACCGTATCCATCTCTGTCTCTCCTTGTTGGGTCCGTGTATGTCAGTAAAGCGTGCCGACCCAGCCGATCACAAGCGACACAGTGACGACAGCCGCCGCCGTCGAGATCAGAATCGCGGCAGACGCACGCTGGGGGGCCACGCCGTAGTGCTGGGCAAGGATGTAGACGTTGCCGGCGACAGGCAGGGCCGCCGCGGCGATCATGACCGCGGCCGGGTAGGGATCGACCGGAAAGAGCATCAGCGCCGAGAAGGCCACCACCGCCGGGTGGATCACCAGCTTGCACAGTGAAAGCCAGCCGGCGGCGAAGGGGCGCTCGGCCGACTTGTCGGCCAGCGAGGCGCCGATCGCGAAAAGGGCACCGGGCGTGGCCGCGCCCCCGAGGATCGACAGGAAATCGTTCATCGGCGCCGGGATCGGCAGGCGCAGCCCCGCCCACGCCAGCCCCAGCACGATCGAGACGATCATCGGGTTGCGGATCAGCCCGCCCCCCACCGTCTTCAGGATACCCGGGTGCATGCGGCCGTCGCGCGCGCCGGTGATCAGGATCACGATCAGCGAGCCGAAGACGATCAGGTCGACCGCGAGCACAAGCATCACCGGCCCGATGGCGGCCTCGCCCAGCAGCAGCACCAGCATAGGCAAGC
The DNA here is from genome assembly GCF_002834145.1 of Roseovarius salinarum. GTDB lineage: Bacteria > Pseudomonadota > Alphaproteobacteria > Rhodobacterales > Rhodobacteraceae > Roseovarius > Roseovarius salinarum. Next base: position 190,566 of record NZ_PHNT01000003.1, read on the forward strand.
CGAGGAACCCCACGTTGCCGATCACGGCGCATTGCGCCTCGACCGCCGCCTCCTCGACCGTGAGGCCGCGAAAGAACGAAACCACCGAAGCCAGCGCGTAGACGAACCCGGTCGCCCAGAGGTAGGCCACCACGAAGCGCAGGTCGAAGATCTCGGCCAGCGACAGGTTCGCGGCGAACCGGAACAGCATCGCCGAAAGCGCGAAGTAGAAAACGAACTTGGTCAGCCAGAACGTCGCCTGCTGCGTGAAAAAACCCGTGCGCCCCGCGCCGTAGCCCAGCCCGACGATCAGGAAGAACGGCAGGGTCTTGAAGAAAACCTCAAGCATTGCCGCTTGGTAGCAGGTTTCCCCAAGGGGTCAATTGCCCCGCGGCGCCGGGGGCGGTCTAGCCGCCGCCGATCAACACGCCCGCGGCGAAGACCAGCGCGCCGCCCAGCACCACCTGGAAGGTCGCGCGCAGGAACGGCGTGTCCATGTAGCGGTTCTGGGTCCAGGCAATGGCCCAGAGTTCGACGAAGACGACGATGATCGCGGTGATCGTGGCCGTCCAGAAATCCGGGATCAGATAGGGCAGGGCGTGGCCCAGCCCGCCCATGGTGGTCATCACGCCCGAGGCCACCCCGCGCTTGAGCGGGCTGCCACGGCCCGAGATCTCGCCGTCGTCGCTGGCGGCCTCGGTGAAGCCCATCGAGATGCCGGCGCCGACCGACGCGGCAAGCCCCACCTGGAAGGTGGTCCAGGTGTCCTGCGTGGCGAAGGCCGTGGCAAAGATGGGCGCCAGCGTGGAGACGGAGCCATCCATCAGCCCGGCCAGACCGGGCTGAACCCAGGTCAGCACGAACTGCCGCTTTGACGCCAGCGCCTCAGTCTCGCGGGTTTCCTCGTCAAGATGTGTCTCCTCCAGCTCGGCGGCCTTTTCACGGTGGCCCGCCTCGGCTGCCGCGAGATCGCCCAGCAGCTTGCGCGTGTCGGTGTCGGCCGTGCGCTGTGCGGCCTTGTGATAGAACCGCTCGGCGTCGCGTTCCATCAGCCTGGCTTCGGCTCGGATGCGTTCGATCCCGAGGTTCTCGACCAGCCAGACGGGCCGGCGCGCGTAGAAGCCGGCCACGTGTTCCCGGCGGATCAGCGGCACGACCTTGCCGAAGCGCTTTTCGTGCAACTCGATCAACGACTGGCGGTGCTTGCCCTCTTCTTCGGCCATGCCATCGAAGACCTTGGCGGTTTCCGGGTAGTCGGTGCGCAGCATCTCGGCATAGGTTCGGTAGATGCGCGCGTCGTCCTCTTCGGACGAGATCGCCAGCGCGAGGATTTCCTGTTCGGACAGGTCCGCGAACCGGCGGCGATTTGATATTGCAGGTATCATGCAGGCCTCGAATTTAGAATGGTTCTAAATTACGCCCTTCGGCGGCGGGTTCAAGCGGCTTGCCAGCGTTTCGAGGAAAAGTGAACGGAGCAGTTCGGTTTTGAATTGATAAACTGAACCGTTCGGTTTATGTCTTGATTCATCTTTCCAAGCCTCCGGTCAACAAGGACGTTCCCATGATCGATTTCACCCAGACGCTTGTTCCGGCCGTGCTCGTCTTTGCCTTGCTGGCCCTGCCCGCGATGGCATTCGGCACGGACATGAGCACGCTGACCCCGACACTGACCTATCCCGAGCCCGCCCCCGATCCCGCACCGGTGACCCGCGATTCAACCACGCCGGCCGATTGACGGCCGCTGCGCGCCTTTCCGCGCCGTCGTGCTTGCGGGATGCCGGACCGGGTGACTAGATTGGAACCGGGAGGACAGGCATGACGGCAGCGACCGGCACGGCGGAAGCCATCAAGAAGGGGCGCAAGTTCGACCAGGTGCTTGAAGGTGCCCGGAGCGTTTTCATGCGCGACGGCTTCGAAGGGGCCAGCGTGGACGAGATCGCCCGCGCCGCGGGCGTGTCCAAGGCGACGCTCTACAGCTATTTCCCGGACAAGCGGCTGCTGTTTTCCGAGGTGGCGCGGCTCGAATGCAACCGCCAGGCCGACGAGGCGCTCGACGTGATCGGCGCCAACGCCCCCGTCGAACAGGTTCTGCGCGAGGCCGCCGACCGGATCGTCCGGTTCTTCCTGTCCGATTTCGGCCAGCAGGTCTATCGCATATGCGTGTCCGAATCCTACCGCTTTCCGGAACTGGGCAGGCGGTTCTACGAATCCGGGCCGCAATTGCTGCGCCAGCGGCTCAGGCAGGTGTTGTCGGACTACGTCGTCGCGGGCGAGCTGAAGATCGAGGACATGGACCTCGCCGCCGATCAGTTCGGCGAGCTGTGCAAGAGCGACCTTTTCGTGCGCGGGCTCTGCGGGCTGTGCCCCGACCCCTCCGAGGCCGAGATCGACCGCGTGGTCACGGGTGCGGTCGAGATGTTTCTCGCCCGTTACCGCGCCTGAGTCCCCGCGGCTGGACAAGCCCGGGACCGGGAATTACCACACGCCAATGGCCAAGCCCAAGGAAACCCCGAACTACAAGGTTGTCGCCGAAAACCGGCGCGCGCGGCATGACTATGCCATCGAGGACGATCTTGAATGCGGGATCGTCCTCGAGGGGTCGGAGGTCAAGTCGCTGCGCGAGGGCAAGGCGAACATCGCCGAAAGCTACGCCGCCGTGGAGAACGGCGAGCTTTGGCTGGTCAACAGCTACATCGGCCCCTACGAACAGGCCAAGACCTTCGGCCACGAGGAACGGCGCCGCCGCAAGCTGCTGGTGTCGAAAAAGGAACTGGCCCGCCTCTGGCAAGCGTCGGCGCGCAAGGGCATGACGCTGGTGCCGCTGGTGCTGTACTTCAACCACAAGGGCATCGCCAAGCTGAAGGTCGGCATCGGCAAGGGCAAGAGGAAGGCCGACAAGCGCGCCACAGAGGCCAAGCGCGACTGGCAGCGCCAGAAGCAGAGGCTGCTGAAAGAGCAGGGCTAGACCGGGCCGGCCGGGACGGAGCGTTGGCATGGAACTCCTGATTCACCTGATTTCGGGCGCCGTGGGCGGAAACCTCGCGGCCGGTCTGTCACGGCGGGCTGCCCCCGGCTTCCTTCTCGCCTCGGCCGGTGGGATCGCGGGAGGCGGGCTTGCCGGCCGCGGGCTGGGCATGCTCGGGATCGACCCGGCGCCGGGTCCGGCGGGGCTTGCCGTGCAGGCGGGCGTTGCGGTCGCGGGCGGAGCCATCGTGGTGGCGGCACTCGGGCGTCTGGTCGCGCGCTCGCGCGGCTAGGCGGACGGGCCGCACTTGCCACCGCGACCCCCGGGTAGTAGGCAGGACGCGACGTTCTTCCGGGGGGTTGCATGACCGACGATGATCCCAAGACTCTCGTGTCGACAGATTGGCTGGCCGCGCATCTGAAGGATCCGGACCTGCGGGTGCTCGACGGAAGCTGGCACATGCCGCAGGAGGGCCGCGACGCGCGTGCCGATTATGAGGCGGCGCACATCCCCGGCGCGCGGTTCTTCGACATCGACGAGATCAGCGATCACCGGTCCGAGCTGCCGCACATGGCGCCCCCGCCCGAGAAGTTCATGGCGCGGATGCGGGCGATGGGCGTGGGCGACGGCCACCAGGTCGTGGTCTACGACACCAAGGGCATTTACTCGGCGGCCCGGGTCTGGTGGCTCTTCAAGCTCATGGGGCACACGGACGTGGCGGTGCTCGACGGCGGGCTGCCCAAATGGGTGGCTGAGGGCCGCGAGACCGAGGACCTGGCCCCTGTCGTGCGCGACCGGCACATGACCGCGCGCATGCAGAACCACCTTGTCCGTGACGTCACGCAGGTGTCGCAGGCCGCAAAGCTGGGCAACCACGAGATCCTCGATGCCCGGGCGCCGGGGCGTTTCGCGGGCTCCGAGCCCGAGCCGCGCGAGGGGCTGCGCAGCGGGCACATCCCGGGTTCGAAATGCGTGCACTACGCGATGCTGCTGAACGACGACGGCACGATGAAGGACGCGGAGGCGCTGCGCGCGGCCTTTGACGCGGCCGGCGTCGAGCTCGACAAACCGGCCATCACCACCTGCGGGTCGGGCGTGACGGCGGCGATCATCAACATTGCGCTGGCCCGGCTGGGCAAGACCGACCATGCGCTGTACGACGGGTCCTGGAGCGAATGGGGCGCCTTCGCCACCCTGCCCGTGGAAACCGGAGACGGCTGATGCTGACGAACCTCAAGGAACAACCCGCCGACAAGATCCTCGCGCTGATGCAGGCGTTCCGCGCCGACCCCCGCGAGGACAAGATCGACCTCGGGGTGGGCGTGTACCGCAACGCCGAGGGCGTGACGCCCATCATGCGTGCCATCAAGGAGGCCGAGAAGCGTTGGTGGGAGGAGGAGACCACCAAGGCCTACACCGGCCTCGCGGGCGACCCGGCCTTTACCGAGGCAATGACCGGGCTCGTTCTGGGCGATGCCGTTGCCCGGGATACCGTGGCGGCCGTGGCAACCCCGGGGGGCACCGGGGCCGTGCGTCAGGCATTCGAACTGCTTTTGCTGGCCAATCCGGATGCACGGGTCTTCGTGTCGGACCCGACATGGCCCAACCACTTGAGCATCCTCAAGCACTTGAAGATCGAGACGGTCGCCTACCGCTACTTCGACAGCACGACGGGCGGCGTGGATTTCGACGGCATGATGGCCGATCTCGAACAGGTGCGCGCGGGTGACGTGATCCTGCTGCACGGGTGTTGCCACAACCCCACCGGCGCCAACCTGACGGGGCCGCAGTGGGACGACGTGATCGCGCTCGTGAACCGAACCGGCGCGGTTCCGATGATCGACATCGCATACCAGGGGTTCGGCGACGGGCTGGATGCCGACGCCGCGCCGACGCGCGCCGTGGCCGCCGGGTGCCCGGAAACACTGATCGCGGCGAGCTGCTCCAAGAACTTCGGCATCTACCGCGAGCGCACCGGCGTCCTGATGGCCGTTGCGCAGGACAGCGGGCTTCAGACGGTCACGCAGGGCAATCTGGCACATCTCAACCGGCAGAACTTTTCCTTCCCGCCCGATCACGGCGCGCGGCTGGTGTCGCTGGTGCTCGACAGCGACGACCTGCGGGCCGACTGGCAGGCCGAGCTGGAAGGGATGCGCACCGGCATGCTGGGCCTGCGTGAGCAGCTTGCCAACGACCTGCGCGAGCTGACCGGCTCGGACCGCTACGGTTTCATCGCCCAGCATCGCGGGATGTTCTCTCGCCTCGGGCTGAGCCCGGACCTGGTCGAGAAGCTGCGCGCCGAGCACGGCGTCTACATGGTGGGTGACAGCCGCATCAACATCGCCGGTCTGAACGCCGATAGCGTGCCCAAGCTGGCCCGTGCCATCGTCGAGGCCGGGGGATGACCCCCCGCGCCGCCGCGGTCCGCCGGGCCGGGGCGGCGGTTTGCGCCGGTTCGGCCAAAGGGCTATGACGCGCGCGAAACCGACCGGAGGCCCCCCATGACAGCCCCGCCCGATCCCGCGCAGATCGCCCGCGACGTTCTCGCGATCGAGGGTGAGGCCCTGCTCGGCCTGCGCGACGCGCTGCCCGCGGGTTTCGATCCGGTCGCGCGGTTGCTGGTGCAGGTGCGCGGCCGGGTGATCGTCTCGGGCATCGGCAAGTCGGGTCACGTGGCCAACAAGATTGCCGCGACGATGGCCAGCACCGGCACGCCCGCGCAATACGTTCATCCGGCCGAGGCCAGCCACGGCGATCTCGGCATGATCACCTCGGACGACGCGGTGATCCTGATCTCCAACTCGGGCGAAACCCGCGAACTGGCCGACATGATCGGCCACACTCGCCGCTTCGCGATCCCGCTCGTGGCGATCACGAAGAAAACCGACAGCGCGCTGGGCCGGCAGGCCGATCACCTGCTGGTTCTGCCGCAGGCCCCGGAAGCCTGCGCCATCGGCATGGCGCCCACGACATCGACGACGGTGACCATGGCATTGGGCGATGCCCTGGCGGTCGCGCTGATGCGCCTGCGCGGGTTCGACCGTGAAAGCTACCTCGCCTTCCACCCCGGCGGCACGCTTGGCGCGCAACTTCTCACGGTGTCCGCCGTGATGCACACGGGCGACGAGCTGCCCGTCGTGGCGCCCGACGCGCCGATGAGCGAAACGCTCGTGGTGATGAGCCAGAAGGGATTCGGTGTGGCCGCGCTCGTAGACGGGCCGCGGCTCGAGGGCATAATCACCGACGGTGACCTGCGCCGGAACATGGACGGGCTGATGGATCGGCGCGCCGGCGAGGTGGCCACGCGTCAGCCCCTGGTCACGCGTCCCGACGCGCTGTTGACGGAGGCGCTGGGCACGATGAATGCCAACAAGCGCACAGCCCTTCTGGTGGTGGACGACACGCACCGCCTGGTGGGGCTGGTGCACATCCACGATGCGCTGCGCGCCGGTGTCGCCTGACCCCCTCAGCGCCGGCGCAAGCGCGGGGGCATCACCCGGATCACCGTGGCAAGCATCAGCCAGAAGTCGTAACACAGCGTGCGGTTGCGTGCCCAGATCAGGTCAAGCCGGGCCTTGGCCGGCACGCAACGCCGCAGGTAGACGGCCTCGGTTTCCTCGGCCGTGCGGCAGGGCGACAGCAGCCGCGCCTCGCGCCCGTGAAAGACCAGTGTGGCCAGCCCGGTGACACCGGGGCGATTGCGCAGCACGCGCGCGTAGGTTTCCGGGCACATCTCGACGTAGCGGCGCAGCGGCGGACGCGGACCGACGAAGCTCATGTCGCCGCGCAGGATGTTGAGAAGCTGCGGGATCTCGTCGAGACGGTAGCGGCGCAGCGCGCGGCCGGTCGGTGTGATACGCGCCGCCTTGTCGCCGCCCGAGACACCGGTATCACGCTCCACCACCGTCATGGTCCGGAACTTCCAAAGTTGAAACCCGCGCTCGGGCGTTGTCATGCGCTCGGACAGGTAGAACACGGGCCGGCCGTCCCGGAGCAGGATCACGATCGCAATCACGGCAATCAGCGGCGCCAGGACGATCCCGAGCGCCAGCGCGAGCAGGATATCGAAAACGCGTTTCACGGGGGTCATCCGGCGCCCCCCGCGGCATGCATGGCCGCCGCGATATCGGCCGGCTCGCTTGACAATTCGAGGCCGGGCAGAAGGCCGCGAAGGCGCGTGGTGTCCATCGTGAGGCGCTGCACGGCCCCGTCGGGCGCCGGCCGCCAGGCAAAGGATTGGTCCGCTGCTTCCAGGATGTTTTCCATGGCAACCGGCGTGGGTGCGGCGAGGTTGAGAAGACCCGGCAACGCCTCATGCGGCAGCGCCGCCAGCGCCGCGAGCGCGCGGGCAAGGTCGGCCGGGCAAAGGTAGCTGCGTTCCGGGCCGGTTCCTTCGGCGAAACGGTCCAGCGTGACGCGCGCGCGCCCGGACATCGCGGCGGCGAGGCTGTCCGCCCCGGCCAGGTTGCCCATGCGCAGGCAGCAATGCGCGATCCCGTCATCCGCGAATTCCGCCACGGCCTGCTCCATCGCCCGCTTGGCGCGGGCGTAGTCTGCCGCAGGGGCCGGCGCGTCGGTTTCCTTCCAGTCCGTTCCGGGGCCGTAGACGGCCATCGACGAGAAATGCAGCACCCGCCGCGCCCCGCGGGCGCGCGCGATGTCCCGCGCGACGTGCGCCAGCACCGTGTTGTCCGCGAGGTGTTCCGGGGTGCCGGCCGTGCGGCCCCAGAGCGCGATGACCGTGTCGCAGCGTGGCAGCTCGTGCATGTCCTGCCCCGGCTGCCAGGTCAGGCCGGTGCCGCCGTCGCGTGACTGAAAGGCAGCCGCGAGGCGCGGTGGCGGGCTATCATGCCAGATGGCGCGAAGAAGGCGCCCGACACGCCCCCCGGACCCCAGGACCAGAACGGTGCTCGGACGGTCCTGTTGCGATTTATGTGACAATTCCCGGCTGCCTCTTCCACGAATTCATTTTCTGTTTGTCTATCACGGGCCGGAAAGGCTAGGAAGTTGGCAATTGACGGGAACCCGTGGGGGGTGTTGGACGTGCGTACAGGCAGGCGTTTCGCCGGGTTTATTGCAATTCTGGTTCTGCTTTCGGCCTGCAGTCTGCCGCGCGGCGCGGCGGTTGATCGTGAAATACTGGTCGGCAAGGACGCGAGGTCGTCGCAGTTCGCGGTCGTCGAGGTCACGCGCGATACCACCCCCATCGTCAGCCAGTGGCCCGCCACCGGCTGGAGCGGGGAATACCGCTGGTTCGAGGCCCGGCGCGGCCCGGCATCGGGGATCATCCGGCCCGGCGACACGGTGAAGATCGTGATCTGGGACAACCAGGAAAACTCCCTGATCGCGGCGGCGGGAACCAAGCAGACGGAGCTGCCGCCGATGGAGGTTGGTGCCGCCGGCGAGGTGTTCCTGCCCTACATGGGCAAGATCAAGATCAGCGGGATGACGCAAGAGGGCGCGCGGGACCGTCTGCAATCCGCGATGTCGGAGATCGCACCCTCCGCGCAGGTACAGCTTGCGGTCCGGCCCGGACACAACAACGCCGTCGACGTGGTCAGCGGGGTCGGCCAGCCCGGCAGCGTGCCCTTGCCCGACCGGAACACGACGATCCTGAGCGTGTTCGCCAAGACGGGCGGGATATCGTCGCAACTGCGCAATCCGCTGGTGCGGCTTCACCGTGGTGGTAACACCTACGAGATCCGGGCGGATGCCCTTGTTGCCGACGCCGGCAAGAACGTCACCCTGCGCGGCGGCGACAAGGTCGCCGTGGTCGAGGATGATCGCAGTTTCACCGCCTTCGGCGCTTCGGGGCGCGAAGAGATCATCTATTTCCAGAAGGAATACATGACGGCGATGGACGCCATCTCGGCGATGGGCGGTCTGTCTGACAACCGGGCGAACCCGCGCGGGGTGCTGGTGCTGCGCGAATACGCGAAGGACCAGCTCGGTGACGGCACGACGGGACCGCAGAAGAAGAAGATGGTCTTCACCATCAATCTGACGACGGCCGACGGGCTCTTCGCGGCCCGCAATTTCCACGTGAACCCCGAGGATACTGTCGTTGCGACCGAATCGCCGGTCACCGCCGTGGAGACCGTGTTCGACCTGATCGGATCGCTCGTCGGACTTCAGAACCGTATCGAGGACGACTGACGCCGAGAGCCCGCCGCCTTCAAGGCGGCAGGCACCGTGCGGTTTTCGGGCGCTTTGCGGGTTTCGTTCGCCGCGGCTGCGGTTCAGGGTTTGACCGCCTCGAGGTTCAGCGACACCAGCGTGCCGTTTTCCTTGTCCATGTGCGGGATGTAGGCCTGCGAATAGTCGTCCATGTGGGCGTGCTCGGTCTCGCGCCAGTCCCAGGGGCGGACCTCGCCGAAGCCGACACTGCGCAACGCTTCGGTCAGAGAGGGGGCATCGAAGATCATGCCGTGGAAATCGTACTGGTCGCGTTGCCCCCCGCAGACGAGCCCGCGGATATCCTCGATACCCCGCGGCAGATCGCCCGAGAGGTAGAGCCGCGCGGCGGCCTCGAAATCCGGAACGGCAAGGCGCAGGACACCGCCGGGCGCGAGCACGCGGAACCATTCGGCCAGCGCGTCCTTGTAGGTCTGGCGCCCGAAGTGTTCGAGCACGTGGCACGCATAGACAAGTTGCGCGCTGTCATCGGGGATGAAGGTGAGGTCCTCGACCGGGCCGACATGGTCGACGTGCGGCATGTCAAGCGCGTCGACGTGGAACCAACCCTCGATGTGCTTGACCCCGCAGCCGAGGTGGATCTTGTCGTACTGGCCCATTCTTCCGTTCCCTTTCCCGGTATCAGGCCTGCGCGTTGCGCAGCGCCTCGTAGTCGGCGATGGTGCGCCGGAGGCCGTCCTCCAGCCCGATGCGCGGCGCCCAGCCCATGGACAGCAGGCGCGTGCTGTCCATCAGCTTGCGCGGGGTGCCGTCGGGCTTGGTGGTGTCGTGGACGATCCGGCCCTCGAACCCCGCCTGCAACGCGATCGCCTCGGCCAGCGCGCGGATCGACACCTCCTGCCCGGTGCCGACATTGACGTGCTCTTCCCCTGCGTAGCGCTCCATCAGGAACACCAGCGCGTCGGCCAGGTCGTCGGCATGCATGAACTCGCGCAGCGGCGTGCCGGAGCCCCACATCACCACCTCGCCCGCGCCGGCATCGCGCGCCTCGACGATCTTGCGCACCAGCGCGGGCAGCACGTGGCTGGTTTCCAGGTCGAAGTTGTCGCCGGGGCCGTAGAGGTTGGTGGGCATGGCCGAGATGAAGTCCGCCCCGTGCTGGCGCCGGTAGGCCTGGCAGAGCTTGATGCCCGCGATCTTGGCGATGGCGTACCATTCGTTGGTGGGCTCCAGCGGGCCGGTGAGCAGCGCGTCCTCGCGCATCGGCTGCTCGGCCATCTTGGGGTAGATGCAGGAGGACCCGAGGAACATCAGCTTGCCCACCCCCGCCCGGTGCGCGGCGTGGATCAGGTTGGCCTCGATCATCAGGTTGTCGTAGAGGAAATCGGCCGGGTAGCTGTCGTTGGCGAGGATCCCGCCCACCTTGGCGGCGGCGACGAAGACGGCATCGGGCTTCCGGGCGGTCATCCATGCCTCGACGTCGGCCTGCCGCGTCAGGTCGAGCTCGGCGTGCGTGGCCGTCAGGATCTCGCAAGCCTCCTGCTCCAGCCGCCGCACGATGGCCGAGCCGACCATGCCGCGATGCCCCGCGACATACACGCGCTTGCCGGCAAGCTCGAACAGGCGCTCAGGCATGGCGGCGCGCCTCCTCGAGGTCGGCCTCGGCCATTTCGCGCACCAGGTCGTCGAAGCTGGTACGCGGCTGCCAGCCCAGCCGCTCGCGCGCGCGGGTCGCGTCGCCCAGAAGCGTCTCCACCTCCGCGGGCCGGAAATACCGCGGATCGACGCGCACGATCACGCGGCCGCGCGCGTCGCGGCCGACCTCCTCCAGCCCCGCGCCCTCGAAGGTGATGTCGAGCCCGAGGCACGCGCCGGCCCGGCGCACGAAATCGCGGACGGAATATTGCTGGCCGGTGGCGATCACGAAATCCTCCGGCCGTTCCTGCTGGAGCATCAGCCACATCATCTCGACATAGTCGCGGGCATGGCCCCAGTCGCGCAGCGCGTCCATGTTGCCCAGGTGCAGCTCGTCCTGAAGCCCCAGCTTGATCCGGGCCAGCGCGCGGGTGATCTTGCGGGTCACGAATGTCTCGCCGCGGATCGGGCTTTCGTGGTTGAACAGGATGCCGTTGCAGGCATAAAGCCCGTAGGCTTCGCGGTAGTTCACCGTGATCCAGTAGGCATAGAGCTTGGCCACCGCGTAAGGTGAGCGCGGGTGGAACGGCGTCGTCTCGGACTGCGGGGTTTCCTGGACCAACCCGTAAAGTTCGGAGGTGGAGGCCTGGTAGAACCGCGTCCTGGTATCGAGGCCGAGGAACCGGATCGCCTCCAGCAGCCGCAGCGCGCCCAGCGCGTCGGAGTTGGCGGTGTATTCCGGTTCCTCGAAGGACACCGCGACATGGCTTTGCGCAGCAAGGTTGTAGACCTCGTCGGGCTGCGTTTTCTGAAGGATATGCGTCAGCGAGGAGCCGTCGGTCATGTCGCCGTGGTGCAGCACGAATTGCCCGTTGGCGCCGGGCGCGCCCTCGATCAGGTGGTCGATCCGCTCGGTGTTGAACAGCGATGTCCGCCGCTTGATGCCGTGCACCTCGTAACCCTTGTCCAGAAGGAATTCCGCCAGATAGGCGCCGTCCTGCCCGGTAATGCCGGTGATGAGTGCCGTTTTCACGCTTTCGTCCCTCGAGCTTGGTCATGGCGCGTCGCCCGTGGCCGGCCGCGCCGCGGCAGCGATAGCCGCATACGGCGCGCCGCGAAAGGGGGCGGCATGCCGGAATCTGCGGCCGGCGGCGCAAAGTTGCAAGATGCGACGGCCCGGCGGCCAGAGGCCCCGTGTTTACCGACGCCGCCACCCTGCCTAACAATGACCCGGGCGACCGCCGGGTCGGTCGCGCTTGATCAATCCGAAAGGCAGGCCGATGAGTGCATTCGACGAAGACCTTTTCGCCAAGGGGCTGGCACAGCGCAAGGCGACGCTTGGCGCCGACTACGTGGAAAAGAACCTTGCCGCGGCCGACGATTTCACGCGCCCCTTCCAGGAGGCGATGACGGCCTGGTGCTGGGGGTTCGGCTGGGGCGACGAGGCCATCGACGCCCGCACACGCTCGATGATGAACCTTTCGATGATCGGGGCGCTGGGCAAGATGCACGAATGGGAACTGCATTGCCACGGTGCGATCAACAACGGCGTCACGCCGGAGGAGATCCGCGCCATCGTGCATGTCGTCGCGATCTACGCCGGCGTGCCGCAGGGGCTGGAGTGCTTCCGCGCCGCGCGCAAGGTCCTTGAGGAACGCGAGTTGCTGTAAGGGCCGCGCGTCGGTCAGTCGTTGTCGGTCAGCCCCGCGCCCGCGCCGCCCAGCCGGCTTTCGGGCGTGGCCGGGGCATAGGTGCGGTGGGCGAAGGCATCCAGCGTCTCGGCTGCCCGGGGCGGAATGTGCCCGCGTGACCCGGGGCGCACCGCGCAGGCACCGCCAGGAGGGTGCACCCGCCGCGCGACACGGATACCCGTGGCCTGCGCGGCATGCAATCCGGCGTCGGTTGCACGAAGGCTGACGCGTTCCCCGAAATGCGCTGACAGCCCAGCCCACTCCACGGCCAGCGCCGCCCCGCCGGCCCGCGCGGCGGCGGCCACGAAGGGCAGCATCAACAGCGGCGCGCCCGTCGGCCCCAGCGTGACGCCGCCGCGCGCAGCCAGCTCCGCCGCCATGTCGCTCAACGCGGCGCCGGCGATCAGCGGGCACAGCGTGCCGCCGCGGGCTGTCCAGGTCGCCCCGACATCGGCGGGGCACAGCAGGTCGTGGGGCAGACCCTCGCTGCGCGACAGCCAGTCGGCCAGGGCCTCCGGCCCCGGCAACCCCGCCGCCGCGAGCCAGCGGGTGGACCTGCCCGCTTCCTCGGCAAGGCCCCAGCTCAGCCCCGCGCCCCGGGCGGCGCGGCGGGCCAGTGCCTCGACCTCGTAAAGCGAATGGCTCATGCGGCCCCGTCCCCCGGCGGCGGGTAGGTCCAGTCGTCGGCCGCACCGTCCGCCAGCTCGTGCGGGAAGGGCGCGTGCTGGAACATGTTGATGCGCACCCAGCGGTCCGAACGCGGATCGAAGTGGCAGGCGCCGAAGAAGCTGAGCTTGGCGCGCAGAAGGTCGATGGGAAGGACCCCGGCCGCGATGGTGTTGTCGCGGATTTCCGAATAGGGGCAGCCGGCCGCGATCTGCGCGCGCCGCACGAGATGGCGGTGCTCGGGGTGGCGCAGCAGCACGGCCGCCGTGGTGTCGCTGTCGGAAAACGCGGCAAGGTCGGCGTGCAGCCGCGCGGCGTCGCGCCCGGGGCACAGGGGTTGTTCGTAGGGCTCGAGGCCCTCGGCCTCTCGCTCGCCCAGGCGCGGTTCCAGCTTTTCCTCGGACACGTACCAGACCCGTGCCTGTGCCTCGGGCGCCGCCCAGTCGACGCCGAGGGCCCAGGCATAGACATCCTCGATGATCCCGCGCAGCGTTCCCACCGTCATCGCGCCGTCGATGCGCCAGCCCCGTGCCTCGTCGGCGGCCATGGTGTCCGCCAGGTCATCCACCAGCGCGCCATGGGGTTCCAGCATAAGCGACACGAGCTGTTCCTGCCCCTCGAAGGAAAGCGCGCCTTCGGCCCAGCGCCACAGGCGATCCCAGGGATGATCGCCGGTCAGGCCCTCGGCCTCCAGATACGCCGCCAGGCGGTCGAGGTCGGCGCGCAGCGCCACGAGTTTTTTCACCTGCACCGGGTGATCCGAGCGCCAGTCGGCCGCATGTCGGCGGGCGCGGGCCAGGATGCCGTGAAATGCCGCCACGCTTTCGGCCCCGGCCCGCGGCAGTGCCCGCATCCGCGCCAGCGCCGTTTCGCGCGCGGCGATCCAGTTGTGGATCAGCGCGGGGTGCGTCATCAGGAAGGGGGCCATGCCCAGCCCCGTGGAATTGCCGATGCCGAAGCGGCGCCGCAGCGCGGGGTCCAGCGGCACCGCCGTGGCGGGCGCGCGCATGCGTGCCATGTGCTCGGCCAGATCCATGACGAAGGCGCGGGTCAGCCAGACCGACAGCATCTCGACCTGGAAGGGCGGCCGGCATTCGGGGCGGTCGGCCACGGCCTCGCGGTCGGCGGCGCCGAACTTGCCCGAACCGTAGACTGCGGTGGTGCGCATCAGGTAGCCCACCGCGTCCACGCGGTCCGCGTCGGGCTGGTGCCCGACGGCGAGGCTGTCGACCACGTGATCCCACAAGCGGACCGACCGGTTGGCGCGGCTCAGCGACAGTTCCCGTTCGCTGACGCGCCCGGCCTCCTGCAGCGGCACGTTGCGCGCAAGGCGGTCAAGGTCGTCGGTGCCGGGCACGCCGTCGAACAAGGCAAAGGTCGCATCCCACGCGGTGGCGATCACCCGGTCCGAGCGTTCCTCGGGCGGCAGGTCGTGTGCGAAGGCGACCAGGGAATAGCTGCGCCGGGGGCCGTGGGCGCAATAGACCGCGCGGCCCACGCCGCGCGCGTCGATATCGAACACCGGGCGGTCGAAACGCCACGCCTCGGCCTTCAGCCGGCGCAGCAGCACCCGCATGAACGACAGCCGCGACTGGTGGAACGCGCCCAGTCGCGAAAGCCGCATCACGGTTTCTGGCGGCCGAAGCGGACCGTCGCGGGTGGTTTCTTTCGGCTGCATCATGGCCCTCCCCCGGCCCTGGCGGCCCGTGCACGTCGGCCCGCCTAACCGCGTGGCTCGAAGCTTTCCTCGAAGAACCGAAACCAGTTGCCCCCCATCAGCGCGGCGACTTCCGCTTCGTCGAAACCGACCCGCCGCAGGCCATCGGCGATGTTGTCGAAATCGCGGTTGTCGCGGAACCAAGGGGGCTGTGGCGGGAATCCGGGCGCGTCGGCGGAGCCTTCGCCATGGTCGATGTCCTTCGTCCAGCGGCCGGTGCGCATCCACTCGACCACGCTGTCGGGCTGATCCTGGCACAGGTCGCTGCCGATGCCGAACTGGTGCACGCCATGGGTTTCCGCCGTGCGCGCCACCATTTCGCAGAAGCTCTCCAGCGTGCAGTCGGATTTGTCCCTGAGGTGATGGGGATAGAGCGAAAACCCCATCATGCCCCCGGCCTGGGTTACCGCGCGGATCACATCCGCCTTCTTGTTGCGCAGCGCCGGGGCCCAGTCGTGCGGGTTGGCATGCGTGATCGCGATGGGGCGGGTGGAAATTTCCGCCGCCTCGATGGTCGAACGGTCCGCGGAATGGCTCATGTCAACGACCATGCCCACCCGGTTCATCTCGGCGATCACCGCGCGGCCCATGCGGGTGATGCCGGCGTCCTCGGCCTCGTAACAGCCGGTGGCCAGCAAGGACTGGTTGTTGTAGCTCAGCTGCATGAACCGCGCCCCGAGGGCGTGCCAGACCTCCACCAGCCCGATGTCGTCCTCGATCGGGCCGGGATTCTGGAAGCCGAAGAAGATGGCCGTGCGTCCCTCGGCCCGCGCGCGGGCGACGTCGCTGGCCCATTTGCCGTGAAAGATCAGGTCGGGGTGGCGTTCGAACCAGCGGTTCCAGCGCTCGACGTTGCGCACGGTTTCGCGGAAGGTCTCGTGGTAGGCGATGGTGACATGCACCGCGTCGACCCGGCCTTCGCGCATCTGGCGGAAGACCTTTTCCGACCAGTTCGCGTATTGCAGGGCGTCGATGCGCGGGGTCATGCCCGCGCCTCCGCCGCGTTCCCGATGCGCACGCGCCCCGCGCGCAGGCCCGTCATCGTGTCACCCTCTCGCCCTTGTCGATCCCGGTTCCGGGCAGGGGACACTGCAAAGCGATTCCAGTCAAAGGAAAACCGCGCCGTCGCGGCGGCGCTACGCGCCCGCAGCGGCGGCATCCTGCCCGGCGCCCATCAGCCGGGCCAGTGCCAGGGGCAGATGCCAGTGGTTGAGCGTGTAGATGTGCAGCGCCGGCGCACCATAGGCGATCAGCCGCCGGGTCTGTTCCAGCGTCGCCGCCGCGGCGAGAAGCGGGGTGACCGGGCCTTCGCCGTCGCGCTCCGTCAACAGCCGGTCCAGCCAGCCGGGCACACTCGCCCCGGTGCGAAGGGCGAAGTTGCGCACGCGCGGCCAGTCATCAAGCGGCATGATTCCCGGCACGATGGGCGCATCGATGCCGTGCTGGCCGCAGCGTTCCAGGAACCGGGCGTAGGACTCGGGGTTGAGGACGAACTGGCAGATCGCGCTGCTCGCCCCGGCGTCGAGCTTTTCCTTGAGGTGGTCGATGTCGTCGTCGAGGTCCTCCGCCTCGGGGTGTTTCTCGGGGTAGGCGGCGACCGAGATTTCGAAGTCGTGCCGGTCGCGCAGGGCCGCGACGAGGTCGGAGGCGTGTTCGAAGCTGGGTTCGGCCGGTTGCAGTTCGTCGCGGGGCATGTCGCCGCGCAGGGCCAGCACGCGGGTGATGCCGCTGTTCCACAGCGCGTCGGCGATGTTCATGACCGTGGCGCGGTCGTGTCCGATGGCCGTCAGGTGCGCCGTCACCGGCTTTCCCGTGGTCTGCGCGATTTCCTGCACGGTCTCCATCGTGCCGCTGCGCGCCGTGCCGCCCGCGCCCATCGTCACGGAAAACCCGTCGCTGGCGACCGGGGCAAGGCGTCCCACGGTTTCGCGCAGAACGTCATGCCCGGCCTCGCTGCGCGGCGGGAAAAGTTCGAAGCTCAGCGGCGGGGGCGTGACGGTTTCGAAAAGGTCACGCAGCAATGCGGCGGTCGGTTGTCCCGGGAATGATGCGTCCTCGGCCATGAGAGCAGGATAAGGGCCGCGCATCGTGTGGCAAGGGGGAACCTCGGCCCTGTCCGGTCAGCGGCTCAGTCTTCGGGGTCGACCGATCCGCGCAGCGCCTTGACCTCGCCGCGCTTCTTCTTCGCGGCCAGCCGCTTGCGCTTCTGGTTTCGGGAAACGCGGGTGGGGATGCGCCGCTTGGGGCTTTCAGTGGCCTTCGCGATCAATGCGGCCAGCCGCTCGCGCGCGATTTCGCGGTTGCGGGCCTGGTGGCGGGTTTCGGCCACGCGCAGCACCACCGCGCCGTCGGTCGTCCAGCGCTTGCCGGCCAGCCGCTTCAGCCGCCGTTTCACCGGGTCGGGAAGGTTGGGGGAGCGTTCGGCCTCGAACCGCAGTTCGACCGCGGTCTCGACCTTGTTGACGTTCTGCCCGCCGGGGCCGCCGGCGCGGGTGAACTGCTCGGTGATTTCCCAGTCCTCGATCGCGATGTCGTCGGTGACGCGCAGCATGCCCCGGATCATAGACGCCGGGCGCGGGGCCGCGCAAACCAAAGGGCCGCGCCAAGTCTTGGCGCGGCCCCCTAGAAGTTGCGGAGGTGGGGCCGGTTAGGCCGCACCAATCCGGTCGGGCATCTCACCCGAGGGCTGCCTCAGGTGCGCCCCTCCCGGACTGTTCCGGCACCTCGCTCCAATACCTCTATAGACACTGGACCACCTCCTTTCGTTTGTTGAACTCGGGGTCAGCGTGCCACAGATTCGGCAGAAGTCAAAACAAAATCATGTGTCAGTTCGCGCTCCGGCCGCAGGATGCTGCGGGATGCACCACGCGGCGTCATTCCGATTGCAGAACGGCCACGCACTGGCGCGGCAGGTCGGCCATCGTCAGCGCCTTGCGGGGCTTGGGCGGGGGCGCATCCGGGTCGGGCGGCGGAGGATCCAGGATATTGTTCACCCACTCCTGCGCGTCGTCGCAGCCGTCACCTGGCGGCGGGGCGTCCTGGTTCACGCAGTCGCGCGCGCCGGCCGGGCATTTCAGCCGCACGTGGAAGTGGTAGTGATGCCCCCACCACGGCCGGATCTTGCGCAGCCAGGCCCGGTCGCCGGCCGGTGCGTTCTTGCACATGCGCACCTTGGCACCGGGAAAGACGAAGATGCGCGCGGTGCGCGGATCCTGTGCGGCAGCCTTGATGATCTCGTGGTGCGCGCGCGTCCAGTTGCCGTTGGTGAAGGCACCGCGCTGGCGGCGCGTGGAAATGGACGAGATGTTTTCGCGCCGGGCCCGGCTCAGGGTCAGGTCGTCCGCGGGCCGCATCCAGATATCCACGTCGAGGCCCACCTGGTGGCTGCGGTGGCCGCTGGTCATCGGGCCGCCGCGCGGCTGGCTGATGTCGCCCACGTAGAGCCCGTTCCAGCCGGGCTGCTGCGCGGCCTTGGCCGAGAGCGTCTTGACGAAATCGATCAGCGCGGGGTGACCCCAGTTGCGGTTGCGCGACAGCCGCATCGACTGCCATGTCGGTCCGCTTTCGGGCAATGGCGCGCCGCCGGCAAGGCATCCTTCGGAATAGCCGCCGAAAGGTTCGGCCCCCTGCCGCGATCCGTGGTCTTGGCCACCGAAGAACCGCTTCGCGGGCACGCCGCGCATTTCCTCGGGAATGTTTTGCGTCGACAGCACCGCATTGCCCGGGCCGTCGCCTGCGGTGGTCACGGTGCAGCCGGCCAGTGCAAGCGCAAGCCCGATCAGTCTGAGGGGATGTGCCATCGGTCCCTGTCTCCCTCCGCCCGGACGAAGCGTAGCAGGAGCAGGCCCAGAAGGAAAAGCCCGATGAGCGGTGACACCCCCAGGCGCGCGCTGCCGCTCGCGGCCGTGACGATGCCGATCAGCGCCGGCGCGATGAAGGCCGTGGCGCGCCCGGACAGCCCGTAAAGGCCGAAGTTCTCGGTCGGGGCCTCCGGGCTCGTGTGGCGCACCATCAGCGACCGGCTGGCCGCCTGCAACGTGCCGCCAAGCCCCCCGATCAGCACGCCACAGCCGAAGAAAACGATGTCGGGCAGCGCCGAATCCCCGGCCAGCGGGATGCCGAAGAACTGGGTGCGATCCATGCCGACGACCGTGACGCAGACGGCGATCAGCCCCCAGTTGGCGGCGATGATCACCGGCTTGGGGCCCAGCGCGCGGTCGAACTTGCCGCCCACCCACGAAAACAGCGCGGCCGAGATGCCGCCGACGATGCCGAAGATGCCGATCGAGGTGATGTCCCAGTTGAGCACGAGCTTGGCATAGGTTCCGCCGAAGCCGTACAGCCCGTTGAGCGCGTCCCGGTAGAACATCGAGGAGCCGAGATAGGCCGTCAGGCTCAGCCGGTGGCGCAGCCCCTTGATCGACCGGGCCAGAAGCCCCAGCGCGTCGGCCACGCCGTGCCCCTTGCGACCCGGTCCGGTGTCGCGCACCCACATGAAATAGGGGATCATGAAGACGGCGAACCACAGGGCGGCAAAGGGGCCGACGAAGCGCGTGCCCTCCTTGCGCTCGGGATCGAGGCCGAAGACCGGGTCGAGGCCCGCCAGCGTCTTGCCCGACGGTTGTTCCATGAAGAACACCAGCATGATCGCCAGCGCCGTCAGGCCGCCGATGTAGCCGAAGGCGAAACCGCTGCCCGAGATCTGTCCGACCTGCCGGGAGTCGCCCAGGGACGGCAGCTGAGAGTTGATGAAGATGAGCGCATACTCGGCGCCGATGAAACCCACGCCGAACGCGGTGAGCGCCAGCCACATGTTGCTGCCCGAGGGGTCGGTCCACCAGAGCGCGCCCGCGCCCGCGACATACATGAGCGAAAAGACCACGATCCAGGGCAGGCGCCGCCCAGTGGTGTCGGCGAAGGCGCCCATGATCGGCGCGCCGAACCCGATGATCAGCCCCGTCACCGTCAGACCCAGCGACCACAGGCTTTGCGCGCGCGCGTCGGCGGCCTGTTCGGCCATCCCCTGAGCCATGAAGTATTCGGTGGCGACGCCGGCGAAGAACGGCCCGAAGACGAAGGTCAGCAGAAGCGTGTGGTAGGGCTGGCTGGCCCAGTCGAAGAAATACCAGCCCCAGATCCGCTTGCGCCGCGACGGTTCAGCCATGTCCTGCCCCCCGGTTCCGGGGCGATATGACAGGCGGCCGTAGCGCGAGGCAAGTCATTCCTGCATCGGCGGCCACGGCCTTTGCGCCTCTGCCGCGATCCAGGCCGCGATCCAGTCCGGTGCGGGCGGCGACGCGGCGTCGAGGCCCATTTCCTGCATCACCTGCGCGGGCGGCACGATGCCGCCGGGGCCTGTCACGGCGGAGCGGTAGAGCACGTGGCTCGTACAGTCGCCGCGGCTGTTCCACATGGACTGTTCGATATAGACGAAACGGTCGTCCCAGCACGCCGCGCGCGAACGTATCTCGACCCGGTCGAACACGCGCACCCGGCGGCGGTAGCGCACGCTGGCCCCGGCCATGGTCAGCCCCCAGCGCTTGCGCCGCAGCGTCGCCACGAGCCCGGTGCGCTGCGCCAGCGGGATGCGGCCGAGGTCATAGAGCGTAAGCGCCCGGCCGTTGTTGAGTTCCATCCAGATATCGAGATCCCACGGCATGCAGATGTGACGGGACACGTGGCAGCCGGTCAGCGGCAGCGCCGGGTCGTTGCGGTGCCGCCAGAGCTGCCAGGCCATGCGAACGAAGGGATACATGCGCAAGCTCCTTTCCCGCGCGCTTGTCGGGGTTGCGCGCCGGAGGGTCAACCGCGACCCCGCGTCAGGCTTGCGCTCGGTCCCGCGCGGCCCTAGGTATCGGGCGGTCACGGCCGGAGGATTCCCGATGCAGTCGCTTTTCCAGATCCTGATGCTCCTGCTGGACATCCTGTGGTTCTTCATCATCGCGCATGTCATCATGAGCTGGCTTATCAACTTCCAGGTGCTCAACCTGCACCAGCAGCTCGTCGCGCAGATCTGGTACGCGCTCAACCGGCTGCTTGAGCCGCTCTACGAACCGATCCGGCGCATCCTGCCGCCGATGTCGGGGATCGACCTCGCGCCCCTGATCGCGCTGATCGGGGTCTACATCATACGCATCATCCTGATGAACAACGCCGCCGCGTTCTACTGACGGGCTTGCCCCGCCGCGCGGACTGTGGGACTGTCCGCGCACGAGCAGTTCAGCGATATCTTGCAGGTTCCATGCGCGCCGCCCACCGTATCTTGCGCGATGTCTTCGGATTCGACGCCTTCCGCCCCGGGCAGGAAGAGATCGTGGAGGCCGTCGCGGCGGGTGAGAACGTGCTGGCGATCATGCCCACCGGCGGCGGCAAGTCGCTGTGCTACCAACTGCCCGCGCTGATGCGCGATGGCCTGACGGTCGTGATCTCGCCGCTGATCGCGCTGATGCGCGACCAGGTGGCGGCGATGCGGGCGGCGGGTGTCTCCGCCGGTGCGCTCACATCGGCCAACACCGAGGACGAAACCGCGGCGGTGCACGATGCCCTGGCCGACGGGCGGCTGTCGCTGCTCTACATGGCGCCCGAGCGGTTGGCCTCCGGCGCGGTGCCGGCGATGCTGCGGCGCGCCGGCGTGGGCCTCATCGCCGTGGACGAGGCGCATTGCGTCAGCCAGTGGGGCCACGATTTCCGCCCCGACTATCTGCGCATCGGCCAGCTGCGCCGCCACCTGGGCGTGCCGCTGGCGGCCTTCACGGCCACGGCGGATGCCGAAACGCGCGCCGAGATCGTGGAAAAGCTGTTCGACGGCGCGGCGCCGCGGCAGTTCCTGCGCGGCTTCGACCGGCCCAACATCCACCTCGCCTTCCGGCCCAAGGACGGGCCGCGCCGGCAGATCCTCGATTTTGCGGCGGCGCGCAAGGGCCAGCCCGGCATCGTCTATTGCGGCACGCGCGCCAAGACCGAGACGCTGGCGCAGGCCTTGCGCGAGGCGGGCCACAACGCCTGCGCCTACCACGGCGGGATGGAGGCCGGTGACCGCCGCGACGTGGAGGCACGGTTCAACGCCGAGGACGGGCTTGTCGTCGTGGCCACGGTCGCCTTCGGCATGGGCGTGGACAAGCCCGATATCCGCTGGGTGGCGCACGCCGACCTGCCCAAGTCGATCGAGGCATATTACCAGGAGATCGGGCGCGCGGGCCGCGACGGGGCGCCCGCCGAGACGCTGACGCTGTTCGGCCCCGACGACATCCGCCTGCGCCGGACCCAGATCGACGAGGGCCTCGCCCCGCCCGAACGTCGCTCGGCCGATCACGCGCGCCTCAACGCGCTGCTGGGGCTGGCCGAGGCGCTGACCTGCCGGCGGGCCACTTTGCTGGAATACTTCGGGGAAGCGGCCGAACCCTGCGGCAACTGCGATCTTTGCGCGGCGCCGCCCGAGGCCTTCGACGCGACGCAGGCGGTGCGCAAGGCGCTGTCGGCCATGTTGCGCACCGGTGAAAGTTTCGGCGCCGGGCACCTGATCGACATACTGACCGGCAAGGCGACCGAGAAGGTCCGCGCGCGCGGCCACGACGATCTGCCCACCTTCGGCGTGGGCGGCGAACTCGATCGCGCGGGCTGGCAGGGGGTGTTCCGGCAGATGATGGGCCGCGACCTCGCCCGCCCCGACCCCGATCGTCGCGGCGCCCTGCGCATGACCGAAGCCGCCCGCCCGATCCTGCGCGGGGAGGCCGGGATCACGCTGCGGCGCGACACGCTGGCGCCCGCCCCGCGCCGCCCCGCGGCCAGGCAGCTTGTTTCGGAGGAGGACGCGCCGCTGCTTTCCGCGCTCAAGGCCAAGCGCCGCGCGCTGGCCGAGGCCGCGGGCGTGCCCGCCTACATCGTCTTCAACGATCGCACCCTGATCGAGATGGCCGAGCGTCGGCCCGACAGCCTGGATGCGCTGGCGGGCATCTCGGGTGTCGGGCAGAAGAAGCTGGAACAATACGGTGCGGCGTTCCTGGAGGTCATCAACGGTGCGCAGGAGGCGGTGCACCCGGCCCGGCGACGGCTGGCGGGCCGGGCGGCGGGCACGCTTTACGACCAGTTGCTGGCCGCGCAGGCCGATCTGGCGCGCGGATCGGATGGCACCGAAAAACCGCTGAGCTGTTCGGCGTCGCAACTGGCCCGCGTCGCCGCCACCCGCCCGGCCGACGCCGAGGCGCTTGCCCGTCTGCTGGGCGAGAAGCGCGCCGAACGCTTCGGCCCGGCCTTTCTGGACGTTCTGCGCACGGCGGACTAGGTAACACGGGTCTGCGCAACCAAAGGTGAATCGCGATGCTCGTCGTCCTGTCGCCCGCCAAGAAACTCCAGATGGACCCGGTCGAGGGGATCGAGGCCACGCGCCCCGCCTTCGCCGACGACGCGAGCACGCTGGCCGAGGTGGCGCGCGGGCTGTCGGTGGACGAGCTGGGCAAGCTGATGAAGATCAGCGATTCGCTGGCCAACCTGAACGCCGAGCGGTTCGCGCGGTTCGGCGAGATGGAAACGAAACCGGCGGCCCTGGCCTTCGCCGGCGACACCTACCAGGGGCTGGAGGCCGGCTCGCTCGACGCCGACGAGATGGCCTGGGCGCAGGACCACCTGCGCATCCTGTCGGGGCTTTACGGCCTTCTGCGCCCGCTCGACGCGATCCAGCCCTACCGGCTCGAGATGGGCAGCCGGCTGCGGACCGACCGGGGCAGGACGCTGTACGACTACTGGGGCGACCGACTGTCGCGGGCCCTGAACGCGCAGGCCGAGGCGCTGGGCAGCGATGTTCTGGTCAATTGTGCCAGCCAGGAATATTTCGGCGCGGTCAAGCCCGACGCGCTGAACCTGCGGGTGATCACCCCGGTGTTCATGGAAGAGAAGGCCGGCGGCCCGAAGATCGTCAGCTTCTGGGCGAAGAAGGCACGCGGCGCGATGGCACGGTTCATCATCCAGCACCGCCTGACCGACCCCGAGGCGCTGAAGGATTTCGACACCGGCGGTTACCGTTTCGACCCCGGCATGTCGGAGGGTGACACGCTGGTGTTCCGCCGAGGTCAGCCCGAGGTCTGAACCGCCGGCAGCGGCGGGCGGGTATCTGCCGGGCAGGCCGCGAGGATCCGCTCGGTGATCGCTTCCTTGCGCAGGGGCTTGGTCAGGTAATGGTCGAGGCCGGCGGCGAGGATGTCGTCGGCGTCGCCGTCCATGGCATGTGCGGTCATCGCCACCATCGGCACCCGTCGGCCGCCGGTTTCCTGCGCGCGGATCCGGCGCGTCGCTTCGCAGCCGTCCATGCCGGGCATCGAGATGTCCATGAACACGATGTCCGGCGCGAGGCGTTGGAACAGCGCGACGGCCTCCTGCCCGTCGGCCGCGAATTCCAGCTCGATGTCGAGGTCCTTCACCATTTTCGAGAACACCAGCCGGTTGGTCCTGTTGTCCTCGGCCGCGAGCACGCGCATGGCACGCTGCACCGTCGGGACGGTGTGCGGCGCCGGAACCTCGGGCGGTGGGGCGGTTTGCTCGTGCGTGCCCGCCCTGCCGATGCCGCGCAGCGCGGCGAACAGGGTGCGGCGGGGCACCGGGCGCTGCAGCAAGGCGGCAAGGTGGCGGCGGGCCGGGTCCTGCTCGGCAAAGCCGGTGTTGGAGCTGAGCATCACGATGGGCACGTCGTGGCCCGCGTCCCGGATCGCGGCGGCAAGCTCCAACCCGTCCATGCCGGGCATGTTGTGGTCGGTCAGCACCAGGTCCGTGTCTTCCAGACGGTCAAGCGCGTCGGACCCTTCCGCGCAACTGGTCACCTGGATGCCCAGCGCGTCGAGCTGGCGTTCGAGGATCGCACGGTTGACCGGCTGGTCGTCGACCACGATCGCGCGGCGCAGCCAGTCAGGCAGGCTCATGTCTTCCGGCGCTGTTTCCTCGGCCACGGGAAGCGGGATCGAGAAGCCGAAACAGGTGCCGTGCCCCTCGCGCGAGTCGACCCAGATTCGCCCGCCCATGAGGTCGATCAGCCGTTTCGAGATGGCCAGGCCGAGCCCCGTGCCCTCGAATGCGCGCGAATGGTCGCCGTCCACCTGGTTGAACTCGCCGAAGATGTGATCGAGCTTGTCGGGCGGGATGCCGATGCCGGTGTCCTCGACCGTCACATGCACCTGTGCCGGATCGCCCGGGTTGCGTTCCATCCCGACCACGCGGACCAGGACGTGGCCTTCCGTCGTGAACTTCACCGCGTTGCCAAGCAGGTTGGTCAACACCTGCCGGATGCGCCCCGGGTCGCCCTCGAACCGGGTGGGCAGGAACATGTCGTAATCCACCAGCAGGTCCAGCCCCTTGTCCCGTGCGCTGGGCTGGAGCAGCATGACCAGTTCGTGGATGCACCGCTCGAGGTCGAAGGGTTCGGGATGCAAAACGAGTTTCTCGGCCTCGATCTTCGAATAGTCCAGCACGTCGTTGATGATCGCCAGCAACGCCTCGCCGGAGTTCCTGATGGTGTCGGCGTACATGCGTTGCTCACCGGTCAGTTCGGTGTCGCCCAGCAGTTCGGCCATGCCGACGACCCCGTTCATGGGCGTGCGGATCTCGTGGCTCATGTTGGCGAGGAAGGCGGATTTCGCGCGGCTGGCGGCCTCGGCCTTGCGGCGGGCCGCCTTCAACTCCTTTTCGTAGTGGACGGTGTCGGTGATGTTCAGCGCCAGCGTCACGACGTCGCCGCCGTGGCCGCGCCGGTCTATCAGCTTGATGTACTGGCCGTTCCAAAGACGGATGACACGGGGGCCGGGGGCGTCGCCCTGCCAGCGGTCCAGCATCATCTCGCGCCACTCGGCCGGTGTCGTGTCGCCGATGTCGACGATGCCCTCCTCGGTCAGCAATTGCAGGATCTCGACATAGCGGACGCCGGGCTTGACCGCTTCAAGCCCGTCGAACACCGAAAGGTAGGCATCGTTGGCCGCGATCAGGCGGCTGTCGGCGTCGAAGACGGCGAAACCGTCCTGGATCGTCTGGATGGAATGCCAAAGCCGGCGCTCGGCGATCTCGACCTTCTGGTGGGCCTCCGTGAGGTCGGACTTCACGCGCTGGTTCTCGTCGCGGACGGTCTGCACCTCGGCGCGCGTCTCGACGATTTCCTCGGACAGCGCGCGCGCATGCAGCCCCAGCTTCCGGTTTGCCGCCTGCAGCTCGGCCTGTTTCTGCTCGAGCAGCCGTTCGGCGGCAAGGCGTCCGCGCCGTTCCTCGGCAAGCTTGTTGGCAAGGCTCATGCCGGGTCCCCCGAATGCGGCGCGCTGGCAGATCGCGGCGCAGGTTGCGCCATCGCGGTGAAGAACCGCTTAATCCGGAATCGTTGCCAGCCCGCCGGGGGCGTGGCACGATGCTCGCGGTGTCAAGGGAGGCTGCCATGCTCCGCCGTTTTCTGTTTCCCCTCGTTCTTTGCGCCCTTGCCGGTCAGGCCGCCGCGCAATCGCCCGTGCCCGAGCGACGGCTGGTTGTCTCGCGTGACGTGGATTTCTTCGGCGCCGACCTGCAGCCGCTGTTCGACACCAGTTTCGAGGCCTGCCAGCGCGCCTGCCTGAGCAACCCGAAGTGCCGCGCGCTGACCTTCAACACCCGCAAGAACGCCTGTTTCCCCAAGAAGGGCGTGTCCGAGCGCAAGCCCTACGACGGGGCGCTGTCGGCGGTCGTGCTGCGGACCGATCCACAGGTGGTGTCGCGGGGCCAGACGCGCGCGGCCGAGCTCGATTTCCTGTCAGACGGTGACATCGAGGCGGCCATGTCGCAGGCCCGCGGGATCGGGGCGCGGCACCCGGGCGGGGACTGGGACGCCGATGCGCTTCTCAGGGCCGCGCAGGACCGGCGCGCCAAGGGCGACATGCGCAACGCGATGCGCTGGATGGGCGCGGCCGTGGCCCGGACGGACGCCGCCGACCAATGGGTCGAATACGGGCGCCTTTCGCTGGCGATCAAGACCGACAAGTCGCGCGACAAGCGCAATTATGCGGCGCGCGCGCTGTCGGCGTCGGTCAACGGCTACCTGCGCGCCCCGGGCGGGCCGGCGCAGGTCAACGCGCTGACCGTCATGGCCCGCGCGCTGGAGCGGCGCAACCGCGGGCGCGACATGATCGACGCACTGCGGCTTGCCCAGAGCATCCAGCCGCGCCAGCAGGTCGCAGAGGCGCTGGACGAGGCCGTGGCCAAGTACGGCTTCCGCACCACCGACAGCCGTGTGGACAGCGACAGTGCCACGCCGCGCATCTGCGCGGAATTCTCCGAACCGCTCGTCCGCGCGGGCACCGATTACACCCCATACGTGCGCCTGCCCGACGCCGGGCTGGTGGTGCAGGCCGAAAAGCGCCAGCTGTGCATCGACGGGGTCGAGCACGGCCAGCGCTATTCGTTCACGTTCCGCAGCGGGCTGCCGGCGGCGAGCGGCGAAAAGCTGCACGAGGACGTCGAGATCACCCATTACGTGCGCGACCGCGCGCCCGAGGTCCGCTTTCCGGGCCGCACCTATGTTCTGCCGCGTGCGGCCGGCGCCGCGGTGCCGGTGGAGACGGTCAACATTGACGAGGTCGCGCTGACCCTGCGCCGGATCAGCGACCGCAACCTGCTGCGCACGATCCAGGAGGATTTTTTCGGTCGGCCGCTGTCGCGGTACCAGTCCGACCTGTTCGACGGAGAGATCGCCGAAACGGTCTGGACGGGCACGGGCCAGGTGGAGAACACGCTCAACAAGACGATGACGACCCGTCTGCCTCTGGAGTCCGCGCTGGCGGACCAGCCCACCGGCATCTACGCGCTGACCGCGCGGGTTCCGGGGCGTGCGCGCCGTGACAGCCGCGGGGCGACGCAGTGGTTCGTGCTCACCGACCTCGGGCTGACGACGATGAAGGGCACCGACGGGCTGCACGTCTTCGTGCGCGGGCTCGCGGACGCGCAAGCGCGCGAGGGGGTGACGCTGACCCTGTTGTCGCGCTCCAACCGGGAACTGGCCACGGCGCGGACGGGCCCACGGGGCCACGCGCGTTTCGCCCCCGGCCTGACGCGGGGCACGGGCGGCGCGGCGCCGGCGATGGTGCTGGCGCGCGCGGGCACGGACGGTGCGGACGGTGATGAGCGTGATGGCGCGGAGGATTTTGCCTTCCTGTCGCTGACCGATCCGGCCTTCGACCTGTCCGATCGGGGGGTCTCGGGCCGCGCGCCCGCGCCGCCGGTCGACGTGTTCCTGACCACCGACCGCGGTGCCTACCGTGCGGGCGAGGTGATCCGCGCCACCGCGCTGGCGCGCGACGGGCAGGCGCAGGCGGTCTCGGGCATGCCGCTGACCGCGATCCTGACGCGCCCCGACGGGGTGGAGTATTCGCGCCACCTGTCGGCCGAGGATACCGCCGGCGGCCATGTCTTCGAGATGCCGGTGGGCGAAACGGCGCCGCGCGGCACATGGCAGTTGCAGGTCAAGGGCGACGTGGACGCCCCCGCGCTGGCCAGCCGCCAGATCCTGGTGGAGGATTTCCTGCCCGAGCGCATCGACTTCGAGATGTCGCTGCCCGAGGGCGCGATCCGCCCCGGTGACACGCCGCCGCTGACGGTCGAGGCGCGGTATCTTTTCGGCGCCCCGGGGGCGGGGCTTAAGGCCGACGGCTCGGTGACGCTGCGGCCCAGGCGGAAGCTCGAACAGTTTCCGGGGTATCTCTTCGGCCGGCATGATGACGCCGAGACACCGCGGGTGGAATACCTTCAGGGCGGCAAAACGGGCGACGACGGCCGCCTGACCCTTCCGGTGCAGATCCCCGAGGCCGACGGCCCCGCCCGCCCCTACGAGGCGCAGGTGGTGCTGCGCGTGAAGGAGGGATCGGGCCGTCCCGTGGAGCGCGAGATCACGCGGATGCTGGCGCCCGCGGCCCCGGTCATCGGGATCAGGCCCGGATTCGACGGCGTGGTGCCCGAGGGCACCGAGGCCGCCTTCGACCTGCGCGCGCTGGGGCCGGATCTCGCGCCGGTGCCGATGCGGGTGAAGTGGACGCTCAACCGGATCGAGACGCGCTACCAGTGGTACGAACGCTACGGCAACTGGAACTGGGAGCCGGTGACGACCCGCCGCCGTGTCGCCACCGGCGAAACCACGCTGGGCGAGGGCGCGGCGCGGGTGTCCGCCCCGGTGGACTGGGGCCGCTACGAACTGGTGGTCGAACGGGTCGACGGCCCCTATGCCGCGGCCTCGGTCGATTTCCACGCCGGCTGGCATGCGCCCGCCGACGCCACCCGCACGCCCGACACGCTCGAGATGTCGCTCGACAAGCCGCGGTATCGCGGCGGAGAAACCGCGACATTGCGCATGGTGCCGCGCCACGCCGGCACCGCGCTGGTGACGGTGCTGTCCAACCGGGTCATCGACATGACCGCCGTCGAGGTCACGGAGGGCGAGAACCGGATCGAACTGCCGGTCACCGATGACTGGGGCTCCGGCGCCTATGTCACGGCGCAGGTGATCCGCCCCATGGACGTGGCCGAGGGGCGCAACCCGGCACGGTCGCTGGGGCTGTCGCACGCGAAGATCGCCCCGGGCGAGAAACGACTCGACGTGTCGATCGACGCCCCCGACAGTATCCGGCCGCGCGGCCCGCTCGAGGCGACGGTCGAGGTCGACGGGCTGACCGAGGGCGACACCGGCCACGTCACGCTGGCGGCGGTGGATGTGGGCATCCTCAACCTCACCGGGTTCGAGGCGCCCGATCCGGCGGGCCACTACTTCGGCCAGCGCCGGCTGGGCGTCGAGATCCGCGACCTGTACGGCCGCCTGATCGACGGCATGAGCGGCGCCGAGGGGCGCGTGCGCTCCGGCGGTGACGCGGGCAGCCGGATGGAGCGCCAATCGCCGCCACCGACCGAGGAACTCGTCGCCTTTTTCGAAGGACCTTTGACGGTGGGCCCCGACGGCACGGCGACGGCACGGTTCGATATCCCCGATTTCAACGGCACCGTGCGGCTCATGGCCGTGGCGTGGTCCCGGGGGGGTGTCGGGCAAGCGGACCGTGACGTTCTGGTGCGCGATCCGGTGGTGACCACCGCGACGCTGCCGCGGTTCCTGGCACCCGGCGATGAAAGCCGGCTGACCCTCGAGATCACCCATGCCGACGGCCCCGCGGGGCGTGTCGGGATCGACGTGACGGCGGGCGCGGGCGTGACGCTGGGCGCGGGCATCCCGCCGCGGATTGATCTGGCCGAGGGCGAGACGCACCGCCTGAGCGTGCCGCTGCACGCCGAGGCCACGGGCGATCACGCGGTGCGCGTGGCGCTGACCACGCCCGCGGGCAAGCAGCTGCTCAAGACGCTGACGCTTCCGGTGCGGCGCAACGACCCCGAGGTGGCGCAGACGCGCCGCTTCACCCTTGCCCCGGGCGACGGTTTCACGCTGGACGACGAGGTGTTCGCGGGGCTGCGGCCGGGCACCGGCTCGGCCGTCGTTTCCGCCGGTCCCCTTGCGCGGATGAACGCGCCGGCGCTGATCCGCGCGCTCGACCGGTTTCCCTATGGCTGCACCGAGCAGGTGACCTCGCAGGCGATGCCGCTGCTTTACTTCGGGCAGGTGGCGCAGGCGCTGGGGATCGGTGACGCGCAGGCGCGCGAGACACGCGTTCAGCAGGCCATCGACCGAATCCTGACGCGGCAGAGTTCCGGCGGCTCCTTCGGCCTGTGGCGGGCAAGCTCGGGCGACTTCTGGCTCGACGCGTATGTCACAGATTTCCTGTCGCGGGCGCGGGCCGAAGGGTATGCCGTGCCCGACCGCGCCTTCACCATGGCGATGGACAACCTGCGCAACCGCGTGAACTATGCCCCCGATTTCGATGAGGGGGGCGAGGACATCGCCTATGCGTTGATGGTGCTGGCCCGTGAAGGTGCGGCGCGCATGGGCGACCTGCGCTACTACGCCGACGTGAAGGCGCAGGCGCTGGCAACGCCGCTGGCGGCCGCGCAGCTTGGCGCGGCACTGGCGGCCTACGGGGAGTCCACGCGCGCCGACCGGCTGTTCCGCCAGGCACGGGCCATGCTGGGCGACGGCCCGACGCGGGAACGCCCGGTCTGGCGCGCCGACTATGGCACGGCCCTGCGCGACCGCGCGGGTGTTCTTGCCCTGGCCGTGCAGTCGGGCAGCGACGCCGTGGACCCCGGCGCGCTGGCCGCGCCGCTTACGTCCGCGGGGCCCGAGATGTCCACGCAGGAACAGGCTTGGACGCTGCTGGCCGCGCGCGCACTCATCTCCGACGTCACCGTTGCGGGGCTGACGGTGGACGGCCAGCCCGTGCCCGGCCCCTTCGTGCGGACCCTGCAGGCCGGTGACGGGGATTCGCGCACGCTGCGCAACACCGGCGCCCGGCCCGCGCGGATCACGCTGACCACGCGGGGCGTGCCGCGGGTGGCGCCCGAGGCCGGCGGCTACGGCTTCGGGATCACCCGGCGGTATTTCGACATGGAGGGCAACCGGGTCGACCCGGCGACGGTGGAGGCCGGCACGCGGCTGGTTACCGTGCTGCGGGTGACGCCGTTCGAGAAGGCCGAATCGCGGCTCATCATCGACGATCCGCTGCCCGCGGGGCTGGAGATCGACAATCCCAACCTGCTGCGCTCGGGCGATATCGCCTCTCTGGGCTGGCTGGACCCGGCCAGCGCGCGCCACAGCGAATTCCGCAGCGACCGGTTCATTGCCGCGGTGGACTGGCGCAAGGCGGAGCCGTTCGAACTGGCCTACATCGTCCGTGCGGTGACGCCGGGGCGGTATCACCACCCGGCCGCCACGGTCGAGGACATGTACCGCCCCCGCTACCACGCGCGCACCGGCACCGGCAGGATCGAGGTCACGCGATGAAGGTCGGGGCGCTGCCATGACGGCCAGCCGCACGCCGCGCCTGCGTGCGGGGCCCATCTTCGCGGTGGCGCTGGTGCTGTTCTCGGCGGCCCTCGCGCGGGATACGCTCGATCGCTGGGTGGCGGCCACGGATCTGCCGGTTCTGGTGGCCGAGACCTCGACGGAGGTGCGCGACCGCGATGGCACGCTGCTGCGCGTCTACACCGTGGCGGACGGGTTGTGGCGGCTTCCGGTCGCGCCCGAGGCGGTCGATCCGGGCTACATCGACATGCTGCTGGCCTACGAGGACAAGCGGTTCCACGATCACGCGGGCGTCGATCCTGTGGCGCTGATGCGCGCGGCGGCGCAGGCGGTGTGGCACGGGCGGATCGTCTCGGGGGGGTCGACGCTGACCATGCAGGTTGCCCGGCTGCTGGAGGACGGCACGACCGGCACGATCGCGGGCAAACTGCGGCAGATGCGCGTGGCCCTTGCGCTCGAACGGCGGCTGAGCAAGCGGCAGATCCTGCGGCTCTATCTGATGCATGCGCCCTTCGGCGGCAACCTCGAGGGGGTCCGGGCGGCAAGCCTGGCGTGGTTCGACACCCCGCCGGCGCGGCTGACTCCGGCGCAGGCCGCGCTGCTGGTCGCGCTGCCGCAGGCCCCCGAG